>CAVPHK010000015.1:0-440775 GCA_963704215.1 uncultured Flavobacteriaceae bacterium | reverse complement strand
AATAGGTAGTATTTGCATCGTTATCAACATCATCTCGTTCAACAATGTAAGATTCATAACCTAAAAAAGCTTGTTGATGTCCAAAACCGTAAACATTTCCAATATCAGAATAAGCATTGGAAATAGATTCACCTGGCAAGGTGGAAATTTCATCTAATCGTTTTCCATCTGCATAATTTAAAAAATAGAGGTCTATAGATTGATTGTTAGTATTTGTTCCAACGGCATTCCAAGTATTATCATAATTATTGGTTCTATCATAAGCAACACCTATAGTGAATTTTCGCCAAGCTGAATTGCTTCTATTTTCAAAAACAAAGGCTGCACCTCCTTGGTTCACATCAAAATTAGAATCGCTATTAGTTGTCAGACCGTTAAAATACCGCGTATCGTTTGATGTATCAACATTTGAGAAAGTAAGTGAAGCATGACTTTGACCAAACACTGCAGACCCTGCTGGGTTAATACTAACCGCACTCATATCACCACCTAAAGCGCCAAAAGCACCACTTAAAGCTCTAAAACGAGCGGTTCCTTGAACTTCATCTTGAGAATATCGTAACGCATCACTTATATCTTGTGCGCTTAATGAGCACACCGACAGTATGCCTATAAACTAGTAGGTTTAACTTTTTCATAGTTTAACTTATTTAATTTTATAAATTTTATCCACGTCTTCCTCCGCTGCTTGAAGAACCTGAACCTCTTGAACTACTTCCAAACTAGAACTACCGCGAGGATCTTGAATTGCACTTGAAGAGGAACTTGAACTAGGCGTATAGCTTCTACTAGGTGTATATGTTGAATTACTAACGAAGATGACGGGGTGATAAGTTCCGGATTCTGCTACTGCTTGAAGAGGCGTATAAGTACTTCCAGAACTACGTCTTACAGTTGATGATCTGGTTGTTGAATTTGCAGAAGGTGTACTAGTACGCACTACGTTCTTCTTTCCGTATCTGTACTAAACACGTGTTCCGTTCGAATTATATTGTCTGGTAGTATAGGTTGATGTTGGCGAACTTCCTGCTAACACTACTTCTTCTTGAAGTGCTATATTTTGAAGCCGTATTCTAGCACCCACCGAACTGCTTCGTCTTGAAGATGTGCTATAAGTATTTCTAGTTAAATTTCCTGAAGTACCACTGTAGTTGCTGCCTCTTCGGCTTGCACTGTAAGATACATTGTGTCCGCTATAGTAGCCATTATTTCCGTAATATCCATAATTGTTATAACCATAATAACTACGTAAGGATTGCCATAATAACCATATCCCCAAGGGTTGTAAGACCCCAGTTATAAAAACCACCATAAAAGCCTGAATTCCAATATGGGTCGTAACCATAACCCCAATTATTCCAACCTCTATTCCAGCCATTATTCCAACCCCAATTAAAGGGATCATTCCAACCCCAATTATTCCAACCGTTATCTATATAGTTTATGGTAACATTACTATTTTGTTTGTCCCCAACCAGCATAACCTTGGTAATCATTATATAGTGTATCATTTTGCAATATAATTGTCACCTTCATAGGCATCTATATCGGTAAATATTTCGTTGTTAGATATCATGTACTCTGTTTCCAAAGATTTATTTTTAAAGTAATTTTAATAATAATTACTGTTTGAATTTTGAGGAGCTTCAACAACGTTTCTTCATACACAACAGTTCTTGGTGTGTCTCCATAAATACCATCGTTATCTACACCAACATATTGATAAGAACCACATGAGTATAAGCCAAATACTAAGCTAAAAATTGCTAAGTATGGCATTTTTTTTATTAAGTAGGTTTTTAATTGCATATCTCTTGATTTTTATTGTTGAACATAACAAAAATAGTTAGTTTTGCTGAACTATTTTTATATTTAACATAATCACAATATTTGTGCCAAAACATATATATGAGTAAAAAACTTACACAGTAGAGCAGAAGATTATTCCAAATGGTATAACGAATTGGTTGTCAAAGCAGACCTAGCGGAAAATTCAGCGGTTAGAGGTTGTATGGTAATTAAACCTTATGGCTATGCTATTTGGGAAAAAATGCAGGCAGAATTAGATAAAATGTTTAAAGAAACAGGACATCAAAATGCATATTTTCCATTATTTGTTCCTAAAAGTTTATTTGAAGCAGAAGAAAAAAATGCTGAAGGTTTTGCAAAAGAATGTGCCATTGTAACACATTATAGATTGCAAGCAGATCCAGATAAACCAGGGAAATTACGTGTAGATCCAGAAGCTAAATTAGAAGAAGAACTTATTGTTCGACCAACAAGTGAAGCTATTATTTGGAATACCTATAGAAATTGGATTCAATCTTATAGAGATTTACCTATTTTAATAAATCAATGGGCTAATGTGGTGCGTTGGGAAATGCGTACGCGTTTATTTTTACGTACTGCAGAATTTTTATGGCAAGAAGGACATACAGCACATGAAACTAAAGCTGAAGCTATTGCAGAAGCAAAATTAATGAATAATGTGTATGCCACTTTTGCTGAAAAATTTATGGCAATTCCAGTTATTCAAGGTGTAAAAACCGAAAGTGAACGTTTTGCTGGTGCTGATGAAACCTATTGTATTGAAGCTTTAATGCAAGATGGAAAAGCACTACAAGCAGGAACATCACACTTTTTAGGTCAGAATTTCGCAAAAGCATTTGATGTTAAATTTGCTAATAAAGAAGGGAAACAAGATTATGTTTGGGCAACTTCATGGGGTGTTTCAACACGATTAATGGGCGCTTTAATTATGACACATAGTGATGATAACGGATTGGTTTTACCTCCAAGTTTGGCACCAAATCAAGTGGTAATTGTTCCTATATATAAAAGTGATGAAGAATTTGAAGCAGTTTCTAAAGTTGCTAATGATATTTTAAGTGATTTAAGAGCAAAAGGTATTACGGTTAAATTTGACGATAGAGATACACAACGTCCAGGAGCTAAATTTGCACAATACGAATTACAAGGTGTTCCTTTACGAATTGCTATCGGACCAAAAGATTTAAATAACGGTACGGTTGAACTAGCGAGACGAGATACTTTATCAAAAGAAATAGTTTCTTTAACTGATTTAAATAAGAAAGTTGAAGATTTACTAAAAGAAATTCAAGAATCGCTATTTAAAAAAGCGTTTCATTTTAGAGATACGCACATTACCGAAGTAGAAAATTTTGAAGAATTTAAAGATGTTTTAGAAAATAAAACAGGATTTATTTCCGCACATTGGGATGGAACCAACGAAACCGAAGAAAAAATAAAGGAATTAACCAAGGCAACCATAAGATGTATTCCTTTGGATATGAAGGAAAAAGAAGGGACTTGTGTGTTTTCTGGAAAGCCTTCAAAAGGCAGAGTATTGTTCGCAAAAGCTTACTGAAAAAAAATTTTAAAAAAAGTTTATACAGCTATTGCGACATTTAAAAATAGTTGTATTTTTGCATCCGCAATGGAAACGTTGTAAGTTATTTGAAAAAAAGTGAAAGCAAATTTTTAATTTTTAAGTTGCAGTTTTAAAAATTAAATTTATCTTTGCGCACTCAAAAGCAAATGGCCCGTTCGTCTATCGGCTAGGACGCCAGGTTTTCATCCTGGTAAGAGGGGTTCGATTCCCCTACGGGCTACAATATTTTAATAATAAAGAAAAAAAATGGCAAATCATAAGTCAGCATTAAAAAGAATTAGAAGTAACGAAGCTAAACGTTTAGTTAACAAATATCAGCATAAAACAACTCGTAATGCTATTAAAAAATTACGTGAGTTAACTGATAAGAAAGAAGCTGAAGCTTTATTTCCTTCTGTTGTTTCTATGTTAGATAGATTAGCTAAGAAAAATGTTATTCATTTTAATAAAGCAGCAAACCTTAAATCTGGTTTAGCTAAGCATATCGCTACACTTTAAAAAATTAAAGCATTTAAAAAATACAAACCTCTCAATAATGAGAGGTTTTTTTATGCCCAAAAATTAAATTAACCAAACCTTATAGAATAGATAACTAATTATTTTCTATTTGTCTAATTGCACTTTTCTACAACGCGTAAAGTTGTTATATTTATAATATGAAACATATAGTAGTACTAACAGGAGCCGGAATGAGTGCCGAAAGTGGTATTAAAACCTTTAGAGATGCCGATGGTCTTTGGGAAGGCTATGACGTGACGGAAGTAGCATCACCTATTGGTTTTGCTAATAATCCAGCATTAGTTTTAGATTTTTACAACCAGAGGCGCCGGCAGCTATTCGAAGTTAAACCCAATGCAGCACATTTTGATTTAGCCCAACTCGAAGCAAATTTTAAAGTCAGTATTGTTACGCAAAATATTGACGACTTGCATGAACGCGCCGGAAGCACTAATGTTGTTCATTTACACGGCGAATTACTTAAAGTAAGAAGCACCTTTGATAGTCAACCATATAATAGAGTGGAAAACGGATTTAGTTTTAGGTGACACCTGTAATAAAGGATATCAATTACGACCACATATTGTTTGGTTTGGAGAACCAGTACCTATGATTGAAAAGGCGATGGAAATCTGTAAAACCGCCGATACGCTCATTATTATTGGAACTTCGATGCAGGTGTATCCTGCAGCAAATTTAATGCATTACGTGCCACAACTCACACCTATTTATTTTATAGACCCTAAACCAGCCATTAAAAGTTTTAGAAATATTACTGTAATTCGAGAAAATGCAACGGTTGGTATAAAAAAAGTACTCGAATTATTGAATACGCAGTAACCTAGCATTCATTTTTGGAATTCTATTAAAAGGGAATATTACGCAGCGAAATAAACAAAACATGCTAATTATCAACTTATATTCGTTTAATTTTGACTCAATGATCAGACATTAAATTTATAAGCCTATGTGGTTACGCGCCAGTTGCCTTTTAAAATTTGAAATAGAAATACCAACCCCGTTTATTTTAATGTTACGTCCAAAAAGTGGTGCACAGCAGTGGGTAGCACGCGATGAATTTAATGTAAAACCAGCGATCCCTGTCGAAGAATTCACCGATGATTACGGTAACATATGCCAACGTTTAATAGCACCACCAGGAAATTTTGAGATAAAAACAACGACAATTGTTAAAACATCTGAATTTGTTGATGTAGAACCCTATGCTCCTTTTGTAGAAATTCAACATTTACCACATTATACACTTAGTTATTTACTACCAAGTCGCTATTGTGAATCTGATCGGTTTAGTGAATTAGCAAGATTTATTACTGCCGACCAAGTTCCGGGTTATAATCAAGTGGCTGCAATTGAAGGTTGGCTGCGAGATACTATTAGCTACATTCCTGGTAGTAGCGACTACCCTATTTCGGCTATCGAAGTAAATTATAAACAATCTGGAGTTTGTAGAGATTTAGCACATTTAGGGATTGCACTTTGCAGAAGTCTTAGCATTCCGGCACGTATGGTAGTAGGCTACTTGCATGAACTAGAGCCTATGGATATGCATGCATGGTTTGAGGCATATGTTGGTGGACGCTGGTACACCTTTGATGCTACACAAAACAAACCTAAAGGCGGTTATATAACTATAGGCTATGGACACGATGCTGCCGATGTAGCCATATTTAACCAATTTGGGCCCATCGTGATTCCGATTGTGCAAAATATTAAAGTAAAACAGATTCGAAAATATGATTGAAATTAGAAATTTTAATCATTATTTATAGTGAATTTTGTATTACTGAATCTTGTATTTAGTAAGCCTACTCTTAATCCTTCTTAATATTTATGACGGATACATAAACACCAATAATTAAGGACAAACCGATAAACAATAAAGAAAACCATTCTGGTATTTTAACAAAGCCAGCCGACATTAATTTAATACTTACAAATACCAATATAGAAAAGACACTATATTTAAGATATATAAATTTCTCTAACATATTTGATAGAAAAAAATACAAGGATCTTAATCCTAAAATGGCAAAAATATTAGAACTATAAACAATAAAGGGATCTGTTGTTATGGCAAATATAGCTGGTATACTATCTAACGCAAATAACAAATCTGTAAATTCGATGGCTAACAGTGCGCCGAATAACCCTGTAAAAACCCACTTTCCGTTAATTACGGTTATAAATCTACCACGATCAAAGGTATTACTAATTCTAAACAGCTTCATAATTCCTTTAGGCTCACTAACAGCTTCATGCTCTGCTTCCTTTTTCAACATTTTAAAGGCCGTATATAAAAGAAACAGTCCGAAAATTATGTTCATTCCGTGTACTTTTTTAATAAGTACTAATCCTATAGTAATTAAGATAGCCCGAAATACAATAGCCCCCAATATTCCTAAAAATAGTAGCTTATGTTGATACCGCGGTGGCACTTTAAAGGATGAAAAAATAATGGCAATAACAAATAAATTATCAACACTCAAGGATAGCTCAATAAAATAACCCGTTAAATATTTCACAACGGCGTCACCTGGCTTTAAACCGCTAATGTTATCTATTATAGAGGTATCATAAACCCAATAAATAAAAAATGAAAACAAAAGCGCATTCAACACAAAAAAAACGGTCTCAAAAATAGCCCTTTTAATAGTTGGTTGTTCTCCTTTTTTATGAAGTACAAAAAAATCTAAAAACAACAATAATAGCACATAGGCTAAAAATAGAATCCAGGGCGTTTCCTTTTCCATGTCGTGAATAAAAATTAAATCGATTTAGTTTATAAAATTATATAAATATTTCAATTATTATAACATTATTTAAGTGCGAAGAATCTATTTTTTTAGATCAATCTGTTTTAAGTTTTCTATTCTATTTCTAACCAAGAAATCATCGATAGTTTCGAAATGTTCTATTACTCGCTGGTCTTTAAATTCAAATACTTTTTGAGATAAGCCTTGTAGAAAATCACGGTCGTGCGAAACCAAAATTAAAGTGCCATCAAAATTCATTAAGGCTTCTTTTAATACATCTTTCGATTTTAAATCTAAGTGGTTGGTAGGCTCATCGAGAATTAATAAATTCACTGGTTCTAATAATAGTTTTACCATTGCCAAACGCGTTTTTTCTCCACCCGAAAGAACACTTACTTTTTTATCGATATCGTCGCCACTAAACATAAAACCACCCAAGATATTTTTAATTTGGGTGCGGATATCGCCTTCAGCCACCTCATCAACAGTTTGGAAAATTGTTAGGTTCTGATCTAGCAAGGATGCTTGATTTTGCGCAAAATAACCCACTTTAACATTATGCCCCAGAGCACATTTACCTTCAAAATCTATTTCTCCCATAATGGCTTTAATCATGGTAGATTTTCCTTCACCATTTCTACCAACAAACGACACTTTTTCGCCTCTCGAAATGGACATATTGGCATTTTTAAAAACGATGTGATTGTCATACGATTTAGATAAATCTTTAACAGTTACTGGATAATCGCCCGAACGTGGTGACGGAGGAAAACGTAATTTTAAAGCTGAAGTATCGATTTCATCAATTTCAATAATTTCCAATTTCTCCAGCATACGCTCCCGAGAACTTACCTGGTTGGTTTTTGAATAAGTGCCTTTAAAACGTTCAATAAATGCCATATTATCGGCAATAAATTTTTGTTGTTCTTGGTATGCCTTTATTTGGTGAGATCGTCGATCTTCGCGCAACTGCAAATAATGAGAATAATTTGCTTTGTAATCGTAAATCCGCCCCATGGTTACCTCAATGGTTCTATTGGTAATATTATCGATAAAGGCTTTATCGTGCGAAATAACCATAACAGCATTGGCTTTATTAATTAAAAAATCTTCTAGCCAAATAACCGATTCGATATCAATATGGTTAGTAGGCTCATCCAGTAAAATTAAATCAGGTTTTTGCAATAATATTTTTGCCAACTCGATACGCATACGCCAACCACCACTAAACTCGCTGGTTAAACGCGTAAAATCATCGCGCTTAAAACCTAAACCACTTAAGGCTTTTTCTACCTCGGCATCATAATTTACATCTTCTAATGCATAATATTTTTCACCTAAATCAGACACTTTTTCAATAATAGTCATGTATTCATCCGATTCATAATCGGTTCTCGTTTCCAATTCTTTATTTAAACGCTCCATTTCATCGCGCATATCAAAAACGTGCTGAAAGCTTTAGATGCTTCTTCAAAAACAGTACAATTATCTTCAGTCAATAAATGCTGTGGCAAATAAGCAATAACGGCATCTTTTGGATAACGCACTTGTCCGCGAGATGCTTTTTGAGCACCTGCAATAATCTTCATCATAGTAGATTTTCCCGCACCATTTTTGCCCATAAGCGCTATTTTGTCGTTTTCATTTATAGTGAAAGAAACATCGCTAAATAAGGCTGTTCCACCAAATTCTACCGCTAAATTATCAACTGAAATCATAGTAAATTTTTAAAGTTGCAAATCTATAAAAAGATTGTAGACTTTATACCGCTTTACTTTTAGATTTTAGACAAATATTTATAACAGGTATCATGCTCGTTATTAATATTTTAGATTTTCAACTAACATTTTTTGTGTTAGGTATTTTGTGTTATAAAAAAGAGTATCTTCGCGCCTCATTTCAAAAAAAATCTCATAAGATGAAACGTATTAACGAATACAAAAAATTGTTTAGTGTTGAAAACGAGATAGAACTTAAACAATTGAAAACCACTTACAGAAATTTAGTAAAAGAGTGGCATCCTGATAAGTTTCAAACAGGTGATGAAAAAGCCATAGAGGCAGAATTAATGAGCCGAAAAATAATTGATGGTTATCACTTTCTGGTAAGTATAGCACCAGAAACTAAAGCTGCTAATTTAGAGGAATATAATGAAACTATTAATAGCCCTATTATAGATTGGCAACATAAAGGCTTGGTTTTAGAAATGACATTTTTAGATGGCAATACTTATGAATTCTTTGGTGTGAATAAAGCCTTATATATTAAACTTTGTCAATCTGATAAATTAACCCGTTTTGCTAAACGAAACATTTTTAACAGTTACACATATAGAAAAATAAAAAAGAGTGAAGTAGCTGCTTAACTATCTACTTCACTCTTTTTTACTTTCATTTATTTAACTTAAATTAACTACAAACACTTAAGGTCTTCTTCAAGTGTTTGCATTTTATTTGTAGCTGTATTTTCGGTAATTTCTTCGCAATATACATTATTAACAAAAGCTCCTGTTTCGAAAACTAACTGAACATAGGTTATTACACCAGGCTTAACATCAACCTCGAATTTTTCTGCTTTTTCTTTGGACTTTTTTCCTCCAAACTGTACTGAACATGTATGCTTCCCGATTTTGACATCATGAAACGAATATTTTTTATTGTTTAGTTTACAAACAAATTCATCATCAATAAATGTTTTAAATGCCGCCGCAGATCCCGCAAAACCAGTTGAGCGTATAAAACATATTTTTCCCATTTCTTGGGTTTCCACCTCAGATTCTTGAGCAGTTACATTAAAAGCAAATCCAAAGCAAACTAAAGAGACTAATAATACTAATGCTTTTTTCATTGTTATAAAATTTTGATTATAGTTGATATGTGAAAGTATTCTTTTTCCTGATAATTAAATTAGTTTTCAATTTTATTCGTGTTTTTAGCTTCAATCCACTTACTCATAAATTTGGTGCTTTGCAGGGTGTGATGCATGAGCATTTGTCCGGTGAAATTATGAAGGCGTTTTTTATTGAGTTGTTGCGTTGTTTCCTCAATAATAGTGGCTAATTTTTGTTGAAAATGATTATTATTAAAACGCTCGTTTATAACTAGAAAACCGTTTTGCTGTTTTTCGTTCCAAAGGGTTTCATTTTGATATAATTGAACCGCCTTAATTACAAATGATTCTGGAGTATCTTCAATAAAACCATTTGCATTACAATCACCAAACATTCCCTCTGCTCCTATTGTTGTGGTTACACAAGGGGTCCCATTTAGCATGGCATCCACCAATTTTCCTTTTAATCCCGCACCAAAACGAATGGGCGCTAAACATACTCTAGCTTGTTGCATGACTTCATTTACATCATCAGCAAAACCTTTTATTAAAAAGCCTTCTTTTTTGTTATGAAGTTGATTTACTTTTTGTGATACATACGCGCCATAAATATGCAATTCTACCTCTGGAAGTTGTCTTCTAAGTAATGGCCAAATGGATTCTTTTAAAAATAACACCGCATTATAATTAGGCTCATGCATAAAATTACCAATGGTTATAAAATGTTGCCTTTCGTCAAATTTCGGGAGATTTTTAATACTTTCTGGTGAAATGGAATCTAACATAAATGGCAAATACACTAGCAAGTCATCGGGGACTTTGAATTCATTTTTAAGAATTTTCATTTCTTCCTCCGATATAATTAAGCTTAAATCACTTCGATAAATACTCGCAATTTCGCGTTTCGCTATATTGTTAAACAAATATGAGTTATCAAATGGCTTCTCATCCTTGAAAGCCTGAAAACGACCTTTACGTAAACAATGTAAATCTTCGGTATCTAGAATACGTATCGCATTCGGGCACTGTTCGGCAACACGCCACCCAAACTGTTCTTCCATCATAAAACGATCGAATAGTACAATATCCGGATTTAGGTCTTTCACAAAACCATCGAAACTTGAATGGTTTAATTCGATAGTTATTTGAGAAACACCAATAGGTTCTAAATTAAACGCATTATCGCTTTTGGCACATGGACTCGCAAAGGTTATTTGATAATTTTGCGACTGAAAAAAACTAATTAATTGCATCATTCGGCTTCCGGCTGCAGAACTTTTTGGTTCTGGCCATACAAAACCAATGATTAATAGATGCTTTCGCATTAGATAACTAGATTGTTAGATTTCTGGATACTTAGATGTTTTAAAACTACTCTGCCCTTGGCGTTAAAGCATACTTGATTCTAACCTGATTTGCCCAATTTAAAACAGATGCTATTTGAGCCTCGGAAAGTTTAGCTTCTGTATGCGTCCAGGTATAAGACTTTAACGGCATTTCCTTCTCTTCCACCATTTCGATAAGTTCTTCAAATTTATGGTCTTTACGCTTTACAGAATTACCGACCCAATTGGATATATTAAAATGCTTTTTCCCGTCGTTTACATGTGCTGCCAACCAATAATTTACAGGCGTAATATTATTGTACCACGGGTATCTTGTAACATCGCTATGGCAATCGTAGCAAGATTCTTTTAAAATAAATTGCACATCTTCTGGCGGATTTGTTTCAGCCAGAAAAGCGTCGATTGAAGCCAACTTCCCTTCATTTTTTTGAGGCCCGAAAATCTGGGCTATTGCAAATACAACTAATAAGATTAAAAATATCTTTTTTATTGTTTTCATTATCGATAATTTAGAACATTAAAAATACTAAATAAAAATATGACATTGGAAGATTTTTATGAGGAATTAAGCCATGTTAGTGCTACACGCGAAAATAGACTACAATGTGCTAAAATGGTTTTAAAAGATATGAGTTTATTTCCGAAATTAATCGATATTATGTTTCGAGTTGATGACGCGATTTCGAGTCGTGCCGCTTGGGTTTTTGAGTTTGTTTGTGAGGAATACATCTTTGCTATAATTCCATATTTAGATATTTTTACAAGTAATCTAAAAAAAGTTCATCTCGATTCTTCGGTTAGACCCATGTCGAAGGTTTGCGTTTTTATTGCCAACACGTATTTCTCTCCTCAACCGAATACGCTAAAAAAAATGCTAAGACCCTATCATAAAGAACGAATTATTGAAGCTAGTTTTGACTGGTTAATTAAAGATGAAAAAGTAGCTCCGAAGGCTTATGCCATGGAAACTTTATATCTTTTTGGAAAAGAATTTAGCTGGATTCACCCAGAATTAGCACTTGTTTTAAAACAAGATTTTGCATTACAAAGCCCTGGTTATAAGGCTAGAGCAAAAAAGATTTTAAATAAAATTAATAAACATTTTAATTCTTAAAGGTTCATAACATTTTTCAATTCAAACTCAGAAATTATTAAAAGTTTACTAGTTACTAATCTTGAAGTTAATATTCTCCAATTGTTATCGGCCTTAAAAATACTTTTTAAGATAGGTTTTGCTTTATCAAATTCTTTATTGTTTAACAAGTTAATGGCGTACCAATATTGCATTTCTAAATTTTCTGGAAACAAATTTTGAGCGCTCAAATAAAGTGTTTCTGCTTTTTTTGAGTCCCCTACCTCCATTGCCAAATCACCTTGATTCATAAAATTATATGCCTTTTGAACTTTAACAAGTCGCTCTAATTCTTCAACAGGATGGTTACTGTCCTCCACTCGTAAATCTAGAACCGTATCTTCCCAAGAATTTCCAGTGGATTTCCCCTTTACAATTAAAATAGCCGCTGATTGACTACCTCTAATATCACCCTTTTCAGTTTGAGCAGCCTTTAGAGCCGCCAATATTCGCTCGCTAAGTGGGGCTTTTGTGTTTTCAAAAGCGTATGCCATAGCATCCCAAACCGTATTATTAAGCATCATATTTGCCTGTACCGAAAAATTTTTTCCTTGTTTATGTCCTGCTTCTGCAATACACAAACTGCCTGTATGTGTGGCAACATTTCCGTTAGAATCTAAAAATGCAACTTGTCTATACATTTCTACCTGAATCATTTGCTAATAAAGCATCTAACGCCTGTTTTGGAGATAAACCTTGTGCCATTAAGGCTAAGCCTTTTTGCCCATAACTTGGGTTTACTAATGATTGTGTAGCTACCACACCAACTCCAGCCTGCCCGTAAGTTACCACGCTTCCAACACTAAACCAATGGCTTTGTACAGCAACACCTAAATCTCCAGTAACAGAATCTCTAGCAACTATGGAATAGGTATGCGTAAATGGCTCCGATTTTTTATAAACTTGTGAAATTAAACTTTGGCAACAAAAAATAATTACAAGAAAAGATAATTTATTCATTTTGAAAAAATATTTTTCCGTTAAGATAATACTTTTTAGGCTTTAGTCGTAGCGTGAAAAAGATTATCTTTGCAACTTCAAAAAACCAAACAACACATGCAATTATCTCCCTTAAATGCCATCTCACCAATAGATGGACGCTATAGAAATAAAGTTAACGAATTAGCACCTTTTTTCTCGGAAGAAGCGTTGATAAAATACCGCGTACTTGTTGAAATAGAGTACTTTATTGCACTTTGTGAAATTCCGTTACCACAACTTAAAAAGGTAAATACTGGAGTTTTTGAAGATTTAAGAGCGATTTATAAAAATTTTAATAGTGATGATGCTCTTGCCATAAAAAAGATTGAAAGCGTTACAAATCACGATGTTAAGGCGGTAGAGTATTTTATAAAAGAGAAATTTGACGCCTTAGGTTTAGCTGCTTTTAAAGAGTTTATTCATTTTGGGTTAACCTCGCAAGACATAAATAATACGGCTATTCCGTTAAGTATTAAAGAGGCTATTAACGCTGTTTACGTACCAGAATACACCGCTGTTTTAAATAAATTGGAAGCTTTATCTAAAGATTGGGCAACGGTGTCTATGTTGGCTAGAACGCATGGGCAACCAGCTTCTCCTACACGACTTGGGAAAGAAATAGAAGTTTTTGTTGTTAGATTACAGGAACAATTTAATTTATTAAATGATATACCAAGCGCTGCTAAATTTGGTGGAGCTACAGGAAATTTTAACGCGCACCATGTAGCCTACCCTACTATTGACTGGAAGGCTTTTGGCGGTAAATTTGTTAAGGAGAAATTAGGGTTACACCACTCGTTTCCAACCACACAGATAGAGCATTACGACCACATGGCGGCTTTGTTTGATACTTTAAAACGTATTAACACCATTATAATTGATTTAAATCGTGATATTTGGACTTACGTTTCTATGGATTACTTTAAACAAAAAATTAAAGCAGGCGAAGTAGGTAGTTCGGCTATGCCACATAAAGTAAACCCAATAGATTTTGAAAACAGTGAAGGTAATTTAGGTATTGCGAATGCTGTTTTTGAGCATTTATCGGCGAAACTTCCGTTGTCTAGATTACAGCGCGATTTAACCGATAGTACCGTTTTACGTAATGTTGGCGTGCCTTTTGGACACACGCTTATTGGTTTTAAATCGACCGTAAAAGGATTGGATAAATTACTTTTAAATGAATCTAAATTTGCTGAAGATTTAGAAAACAATTGGGCGGTAGTTGCTGAAGCTATTCAGACTATTTTACGTAGAGAAGGATATCCAAACCCATATGAAGCCTTAAAAGGTTTAACAAGAACCAACTCGAAAATAAATAAAGACTCCATTTCAAATTTTATTGATACTTTAGAAGTGTCGAACACAATAAAAGACGAATTAAAACGTATAAATCCTAGTAACTATACCGGAATATAAAAAACAGTATGCTTAACAATAATCAGTCTCTCATTCTCACCGGCATCATGACCGGAGGTATTTTTGTTGCTGGAATTTTAGATATTTTAGATAATTATATTTCAAAAACAATTTTAACAATCGTTTTTATAATCATTATCTCGAATATTATTTACACACATACTAAATCTAAAAAAGAAGAAAATAATTCAAAATAAAAAAGGTTTGCTGCAACACAGCAAACCTTTTTTATAACCTTAAACTTCTTTTTATTTAAAAAAATTCATAATATCTTGAAGTTGCCCTTCGTTTACATTGGCACCCTGTAAAACACTTGCCAAGGTTGCCATTTTATCGGGACTCATATCATTTCCTAACACACGAACAATACCAAAACCCATTTCTTTAGAGCTACCAAAAATAATTACCTCGTCTGCTTCGGCATCGTCTCCAATATATTTTACAACAATTTTATTGCCTTTATCGCTAAACTCTATAAGTTCTTTGTACTTAACTGAGTTTAAAATGGTTTTAACTTTTGCTAATTCTGTCTTTAACGTATCAGAATTAGAGTCGTTGGCTTTAAAGCCTAAAAAGTTTAACCTTTCTACAGAATTATAGGCCTCCATCTGTTCTTTAGACAATTTAGATTCATCAATTTTTAACATAGTAATAGGAATATCCTGTGTTAAAAAATTTTTTGTTTCCTGATTATCTACAAAATAGCGTTGTAAACTGGCATTATCATTACAACTTACAAAAACAGACACTGTAAAAAATGATACAATAAAATAATATAATGTGCTTTTCATAATTTATGGAAGGTTATTTCTTTCCCTTTTTATATTCACTTTTTACATCTAAATGAGTACCTCCGGGGATGTTCATTTTACTGGTTAATTTCGAAATTTCGTTCAAATTAATATCACCGGTTAACGATACTACTACAGTTTCAAAACGTCTTTGCTCGCCATTAATTTCAACACTTTCTTTCATAACCTTATTAATGCCATTTACATAAATTAAAAGCTCTTTAACATGGTTTGAATCTTTGCCTTCTTTAACATAAAATTTCACGAGTGCACCTTCATCTTTTACTTCCATTAATTCTTCTAAAGAACCAGATCGAGATTTTACCCATTTACTAATATCGGCAGAAATAGTTTTGTTATCGGTTACAATGGTTCTAAAACTGGTAATGCTCTTTACCATATCCATATATGCCTTGGCTTCAGGATCACCTTCATTAATTCCCATATTTGCTATCATTTGAAACATTTTAGGTTTAATGGACACATAGGTAACATCGGTATTATCGTTATATTTTTCAAAAATATCTTGCGCTATTCCAGAAAGTGGCAATAACATCATTGCCATTACGAGTACTATTATTTTCTTTTTCATCTTATTTGTTTTTAATTTATTAATCTTTTTCACGTATTCTCTAATTGATTGTTACTTTTTAAATATGATACTTGTTGCGTTTTCAATTTCGTTTAAATAATCAAGTGTTTTGGTTCCTCTATTAACTTCACCAAGATAATTTACGGTAGAAACTCCTGTATTTAAATGGCTTGAAATCATTGCTAACGACTTGGTGACTTCGTTAAGCGCCTCTTCGGGATTATTATAAGTACCATACGTGTATTCTTCATAAGCAGAAACCACGGGTGTTTTAAAATAATACCCCAACATAAACACAGCTACCGCAGCTACAGCAATCCATTTATAGTTAAAAACCTTTTTAGTTTTTAATGGAAGGGCTTTGGTAAATTGTTCTTGTTGATTTACCGAAAAATAAGCAAACATTGGTTTATACATTTCTAAATGTGGCGCTACAGTTTCTTGCGAAAAATAGTTTTTTAACTGCTGCTCTTCTTTTAGAGATGTTTCTCCGTTCTCGTATTTTTCAAGTAATTTTTCTATACTATTTAATACCATAATTATGTGTATTAGTTAATTTTTCTCTTATTGTTTTTCTGGCTCTAGACAAGGCTACTCGTACTGCTGTATTGTTCATATCTAACATTTTTGCAATCTCATCTAAATCGTATTCTTCTATATCTCGCAGTTGAATCACTAATTTTTGTTGTTCTGGTAATCCTTCAATAATTCGTCCAACCCAACTTAACACTATCATTCGCTTCAACTTGTTTTTGTAAAGATGTATTCGCATCTTCATAATTATTATGCACAATTTTTAAATTTTGTGCTTGTTTCGATTTTAATTTATCAAAACAATAATTCTTTGTCATGGTCATTGAAAATGCTTCCACATTTTTAAGCTCGTCCATTTTTGTTTTATTATTCCATAATTTCAACAAAACTTCTTGTGTGGCATCTTCAGCTTCTTCAGTCGACACCAATAATCGTTTTGCTAAACGAAACACTTTGTCTTTAAATGGCATGACTATATTTAAAAACTCTGTTTGAGTCATTTTTGGTTTGGTTTAGTTGTTAAAAAGCTTATTGAAGGCTGTTTGATATTACGACGACCTTTAATCTAAATTGTTACAATATTTTTTTAATTAAATAATAATGTAAGTACATTTACAGTTATTGAATATAAATAAATTACATGAAAACAGAAAAATTGCCCTTAAAACTAATGTTATTATTGTTTATTTCGGTTTTATCATTTAACTGTAGTAAAAAAGATGACGATGCTACTGAAATAATTGAGCCACTAACAATAAACAATGAAGTAAACGATTTTGTTTGGAAAGGCCTAAACGAAATCTATTTATGGCAGCAAAATATCCCAAATTTAGGAGATAATAAATTTACAACTCAAGATGATTATTATACCTTTTTAAATTCTTATTCTACGCCCGACCTTTTATTTGATGGATTATTATACCAAAAAGATGTGGTTGATAAATTTAGTTACCTGGTTGATGATTATGTAGCCTTAGAAAACTCGTTTAGTGGCACCTCTGAAACTAATGGCTTAGATTTTGGCTTAGTAAGACTATCGGGTTCTGACGATGTTTTGGGTTATGTGCGCTATGTAGCAAATAATTCTAACGCCGCTACCAAAGACATTGCTAGAGGCGATTTTTTCCTTACTGTAAATGGCACGCAATTAACAGTAAGCAATTATTCTGAATTATTATTTGGCTCTAATAGCACCTATACTTTAGGTATGGCTAATATTGAAAATAGTACAGTATCGCTTAACGGAAAAACGGTAGCACTTACAAAATCTGAATTTACAGAAAACCCAATCTTAATAAGCAAGGTTATAGACATTCAGGGTGTAAAGGTTGGTTATATAATGTATAATCAATTTATTGCGGACTTTGACGGCGCATTAAATGATGCCATTGCGGATTTAAAATCGCAAAACATCACAGATTTAGTGCTAGATTTAAGATACAACCCTGGCGGAAGAGTAAGTTCTGCCATTATTTTATCGAGCATGATAACTGGTCAATTTAGCGGTAAAGTTTTCTCGACCGAAGTTTGGAATAATAAATACCAATCCTATTTTCAAGCTAATGATCCAGAATACTTAATTAATAGATTTGTTAATACACTTATCGATGGAACTACTCCCATCACAACCCTTAATTTAAATAAAGTATATATTTTAACAACCAGTGGTTCTGCTTCGGCAAGCGAACTGGTAATAAATTGTTTAGATCCGTATATTGACGTCGTACAAATAGGAACCAACACAACTGGAAAATACACCGCATCGGTAACACTTTATGATTCTGCAGATTTTGGCAAAACTGGCGCAAACCCTAACCATAAATATGCGATGCAACCCTTGGTTTTAAAATCGGCCAATTCTAACGGCATATCCGACTATTATAATGGATTAACACCAGATTATTTAATTACTTATGAAACCTCTTCTGGCAGTGTTCAAGAAGGTGAAAATTTAAGTAATTTAGGTGTTTTAGGAGAAATATCGGAACCATTTTTGAAAAAAGCATTAGAGCTTATTACTGGAGTTACTATTAAACAAAGCAGCTTAACAACTAAAAAAGGAATTGATGCTAAAAAAATATCAGACACCAAAGATTTCACACCTATAGGCAAAGGAATGTATGTTGTAAAACCTTTAAAATAATACAACAAGACTTTAATAAATCTTCATGAAAACACTAAAAGCAATCATAGTATTGTGTGTCATTGCACTGGTATCTTCAAGTTGTTTTAAAGATAATGATGACAGCCCAATTACTACAAGCGACATTAATGATTTTGTCTGGAAAGGCATGAATTCATGGTACTTTTGGCAAACAGAAGTTTCGAATTTATCCGATTCTAAAGATGATAATTTTAGCGAATACCAAGCTTTTTTAAATCAATATAGTAATCCTGAAGAATTTTTTAATAGCTTAAGATTTCAATATGGAACTACCGATAGGTTTTCCTGGTTTATTGAAGATTACATTCAACAAGAATTAGAGTTTCAAGGCGTTACCAAATCGCATGGCATGAAATATCAACCAGTTCAAATAAACACTAACGGAGATATTATTATTTATGTAAGATATGTAGCCGATAATTCACCCGCAAGTGCTGCCTTCATTAAAAGAGGTGATATTATTAACGCTATTAACGGAACAGTAATAAACACCTCAAATTATAACAATATAATAAGTAGTATTTATGATGATACGGTTACGCTTTCATTTGTTTCTGAAAACGCCGGTACTTTAACACCAACAGAAAGCAAAACAATCATGGCAACGGTTTTGTCTGAAAACCCTATTTATTTAAAGAAAATTTTCAACGATATTAATAACAAAAAAGTAGGCTATTTAGTTTATAACGCCTTCCGATCGTCTTATAATGACGAATTAAACGACGCTTTTTCATATTTTAAAAATGAAAATATAGATGAATTGATCCTTGATTTAAGATTAAATGGAGGTGGATCGGTAGCTACTTCTGCCTATCTTAGCAAGCATGATTTATGCCGATGCCGGCGTTGATAAGTTCGCCAATTTGAAATTTAACAATAAACATAGTACCGAAGATGGTTATTACAATTTTGAAAACACCTTAAATGTGTTTAATACCAATAGTGAGAAAATTGGAGAACAAACTATTAATAGATTAACCACTCATCAATAGATTATATGTTTTAACATCTAGCAGTACCGCATCAGCCAGCGAAATGGTTATAAACGGACTTAAACCTTATATGAATAGTATTAAACTTGTGGGTACAACCACCTATGGAAAAAACGTGGGTTCGATTACTTTATACGATTCTCCAAATTCTGATTATCAAAATAAAGCATCTGCAAATTCCAACCATAATTACGCTATGCAGCCTATCGTGTTTCAAATATTCAACAAAAATGGCGAAAGTGATTATACCCAAGGATTTACACCAGATATTGAAGTTAAAGAATACGAGTATTGGAATTCTATTTTGCCTTTTGGCGACGAAAATGAAGTTGTTTTAAAAGCAGCACTCGATAATATAAAAGGACTCACCGGCAAAGTGACTCCTTCTAAAAAACAACCAGAATTTGCTAAAAAACTAGATTTCACCATTCCAAACCAAAAGTTTGAGAACGAAATGTATATTGAAAAAGAATATTTTGCAAAAAAATAAAACCTATTTTAACTGGAGTTCTGGGAAAGATTCTGCACTAGCACTCTATCATTTACTAAAAGACGAACGCTATACGGTTGAAGAATTAATTACAACCGTCAACAGTCATTTCAATCGTGTATCCATGCACGGACTTAGAAAAGAACTGCTAATAGCACAAACCGAAGCTCTACAAATTAAATCGAGCTTTATTGAATTACCCGAAATGCCAGACATGGCCATTTACGAACAAAAAATGACTGAAGCTGTTACACGATTAAAAAATAATGGCTTTACACACACCGCTTTTGGTGATATTTTTTTGGAAGATTTAAAGACATATCGTGAAACCCAATTAGCTAAAGTTGGCTTAAAAGCTATTTTTCCTATTTGGAAACGAGATACTTACGAATTGATTAACGAGTTTTTAGATTTAGGCTTCAAAACCATTGTTGTTTGTGCCAATTCTAAATATTTTGGTGAAGACTTTGTTGGAACCGTTATCGATAAAGATTTCATAAACAATTTACCGGATGGTGTAGACCCTTGTGGTGAAAACGGCGAATTTCACACCTTTTGTTTTGATGGGCCTATTTTTAAAAACCCGATTCCATTTACAATTGGAGAAAAAGTATATCGCGAATACAACAGTCCAAAAACAGATAATTCACAAACTGACAGTGATACATATGGCGTTTGGTATTGTGATTTAATACCTAAATAAAATTACTGCCAAAAATTCTTAGAAATTGCTCTATCAAATAGGAAAAACAGATCACATTACCATTTTTAGCTAACGGTTTATTAAAACTAAAAGCCATAAATTTTATATAAAACTTATGGCTTTAAGCATGTAATAAATTAAGGAATCTTAATTGAAGTAAATTTTACTTGGAATAATTCCTAGGTCTACAGATTTTATTTCTGTTTTTGTAGTTAAATCATAAATATTTAATGACCCTTGGGTTACATTATCTTTAGCATCAACACCATAAAAGATATTGTTGTTAACCGCCATTCCACTAAATGAAGCGTTAATAATACTTTCTGTAGGTAAGCTAGTGGCACTATCGGTCATACTATATATTTTACCAGACACCTGATAATATAATGTACCATCGCTATACGTCATTAAACTTGGGTGGATATTTTCAGCAAAACTTAAAGTAGAAATAATTGAGTTATTAGTCGTGTTAATTTTAACAATATGCACCGGTATTGTCCAATAACATTTGGCGGCGTTAACCATGTTTGATTAGCACCTTTGCATAACACAACCAAATTGCCAGATTCATTTATTATCATTTCATCCGGAACATCAGTTACTGTTATGAGTTTGAACAACATTTGTTGTTGAGTCTATAACCGAAACAATATTATTTGTATGACCATCCACCTTTATGAGAAACGAATAATTTACCATCTTCAAACAATAATTTGCTCTGGTCCTTCCCCTACAGAAATAGAACTTTCTACGGTATTGGTAGCTAAATTAATAATTGCAACAACATCGTCTGTAGCACTTCCGCCGTCACCCCAATCGGTTACATACCCTTTTCCATTGGCAAATGTCATGTATCTCGGGTTTGTTAAATCCTGTATCGATGGTTGCAATCGATTTAAAGGTGTAACGGTCTACCACTTCAATTTTTTGAGACACATTAACAATTATATAAGCTAAACCCTCATTAAAAGCGATACTTTGTGCTGTATCACCTAACAATCTGGAATTAACGTTGTTAAAAACCGAATTCTCTACAATCGAATAATCGTTTGAGACATAAGAAACCGACGCATTGCCAGAAGTGAAGTTGCCTTCATGCGAAATTAATATTCCGTTTTCATAATCGCCTTTAATCTCAACTACAGGATCATCATCACTCGTACAAGAAGTAAAAATAAGGCCTAGTGTTAAGGCTAGTAAAGTAAGTTTGTTCATTTTCATAATTTAAAATTTAATAATTGATTGTATTTGATAATTTCTATTTGGCATGGGTCGCAATGCCACGTTTTCGTAATAGGTATTGTATAAATTGTTTATTTTAAAATTAATTTCATAATTAATAGCTCCGCTTTTATTTAGCACATACCCAAGACCAATATTTCCAGCATCGTAACCTTTTAATGAGCCGCCAATAATAGATACTTCGCCATTAAACATATGTTGATAATACATGTTGAATTTTTTGTAGCCGTAAGCTAAATTCACATTTCCCTTATGAAACGGTACGTAAATAAGTTGTTTTTTAGTTTCTAAATTTTCTGAAACCGTATACGAATAATGTGCATTAACACTAAACTGATGTGCTTTTACTTTATATTGAGATTCCAATTCCAATTCGGCACCATAACTTTGAGCTTCGGCTATATTTATAGGAGACCAAGACCCACTGGTGTTTGGCTGCCATTGAATTAAATCTTCGGTATGTATATAATAGCCATTCAGATTAAGATTGAAATATTTTAATTGAAGTTGCTGTCCGAAATCCACCTGATAGGACGATTCTGGAACCAAATCTAAATTGCCACCGGGGTTCCAATACAAATCATTAAAGGTTGGAACACGGTAATTTTTTGATCCGTTAATTTGAATTTTATATAAATCTGTTACTTGGTATGCGCCATCTAAAGAAAATACAAAAGGACTTTCAAACCCCGAAGTAAAGTCTTTTCGAAGATTAATTCCATAATTCAATTTTTCGGTTGGCTTATGGTTTAATAAAGCTGTTGCTGAAAAGGCTGTTCTTTTTGGATCGCCAAAACTACTGCCAGCACCTTCATAACTATTAAAATCTATAATAGTTTTAAATTGAAGTGTTCTCTGATAAACGCACATTTAAATTATGGTTTATCAAGTACGTGTTCACTTTTCCGAAGGTGTAACTCTCTGTGTTTTTATTCTCAAAATATTTAAATTGTTCTTGAAGATGTCCAATTTTAAGGCTAGAATTAAACTTACCAGAAATACGAACCCAATCTAACATGGTTCGATAGTTTTCATCTTCATATTTGCTTCTGGCCGGAGCTACCAAGGTGCCCGAAAATTCTCTTTCGCCTATATAACTCTGATGATATAGTTTCAGAACATCTTTCTCTGAAACAAAATAGCCTAGATTAACATTTAAATTTAAATTGTTAAAGGCTCCATTTTCATTAGTCTTATTGGTTCCTAAGTATTTATAATCATTTTCAGAATCTACATAAAACAAACCAAAATCAAGCAGAAAATGCATCTGTTCCCATATGAGGAATTAAACCCTGTTTGCTTGGTATTAAAACTACCATAAGATATTTGAACGGAATTATCAAAATGAGAATCAAACGCCAATTTATTATTTAAATGAATACTCCCGCCAATGGCTCCACTTCCATATTGCACACTGCCACCTCCACTTCTAATAGCTATAGAATTGTAATTACTGGTGCTTATGGTATTAAAATCTGTTTGCCCGTTGAGTTGTGAATTAATATTAATTCCATTCCAAATAACAGCAGTTTGTGAAGCATTTGTACCTCGAAAAGATGGCGAAGACACCATACCGTAGCCATTTTCCTTAAAATATAAGTTGCTATTAAAAGCCAATAAAGTGGTTAAGGATTTTGAATTTTGCTTTAAAACAGAATCGTTTAAAACAGATTTTTTAACGCCTGAAGCATAATTTATTAGCTTACTATCGCTTAATACAATCTCATCTAATACCTGAACCGAATCAGTTATAGATTGTGCGAATCCCTGTAAACAAGTAATACTAAAAATAAAAAAGAATACTATTTTCTTCATAAATCTTAAGACCTTTTTCCCGAAAGTCGTATTAGATGATGAAAATGGTAGGTCTCCTGACTTGCGTCCTCATGTTGGTCTTCCCAAAGAATAAATCTTCAGTGACATTGAAGTTTAACATGAAGCTTTATAGCTTACAGTTGCGGGTACAGCTCAAGAATGAAGAGTAACGATTTTTAATTTTTGATTTTTGAATTCATCATTCAACAATCACTAATCTAAAATCATCAATCTTTTCACTTGATTCCCTTTTAATCGACTCAATTCCCCAAACTTTTCAGGTCATTGATTGTCGAACCAAAATTCGATGTAAATGTAAATATTAACTTTATAACTACAACTAAAAAAATTATTTTTTCTTAGTCATTTTATAAATCAAATAAATAAATCCAATTAAAAAATGTGCAATTATTACGCCGGCTACTATATATATTGTTAAATTTGACCCGTCTCGCATGGTTAATAATTTGCGCAAAATTAACAAGTACTAATAAATCTAAAAATGACAATTGTCATCTTATAGTAATGAAATTAAAGCTCTCTACTTTTTATTTTAACAGCAATTCTTTTTAATTGTAAAAACGAACCAAAAAAACAATCAGAGCCAACCGAAAAAGGTGTACAGCTCCTATTAAAATACGCTAACGGATTTTCTGTTACAGACTATAAAACCTACAAACTGTTAGAAATTAAAAGTCCTTGGCCAAAAGCTGATAAAAATTATAGATTTGCACTTTTGAAAAATAATTATGATGCTAAGTATTGGAATGCTGAGCAAAAGCATTTTGATAACATTATTGAAATTCCAATTAAAAAAATTGTAGTAACATCAACCACCCACATACCTGCTCTAGAATTATTAAATGAAGAACAAACCTTAGTGGGATTTCCTGGAACAGATTATATTTCTTTAGAAAAAACCAGAGAAAGAATTGATAAAAATTTTGTTCGAGAATTAGGGAAAAATGAAGGAATTAATACCGAAGTGTTACTTGAAGTTAAGCCCGATGTTGTAATTGGTTTTGGAGTTGATGGTAATAATAAAACTTTTGAAACCATTAAAAAATCTGGTATTCCTGTAATTTTTAATGGTGATTGGGTGGAAGAATCGCCTCTTGCAAAAGCAGAATGGATTAAATTTTTTGGCGCTTTATTTAACAAAGAAAAAGAAGCCGATTCTATTTTTAACAGTATTGAAAAAGATTATTTAGAAGCAAAAGCACTTGCTAAAAAGGTTAATAAGCAACCAACTATATTAAGTGGTGCCATGCACAAAGATGTCTGGTATTTACCTAATGGCACCAGTACGAGGCACAATTATTAAAAGATGCTAACACCAATTATTTATGGAGCGATACTGAAGGAACTGGTAGTTTATCGCTTAATTTTGAAACGGTTTATTTAAAAGCTAAAGATGCTGATATTTGGTTAAGTCCATCGAATTACCCAAGCAAAGAAGCGTTAAAAAACAGCAATTCACAACATGCCATGTTTAAAGCGTTTCAAAATAACAATATTTATTCTTCTATAAATACCACAGGAAAAACTGGTGGCATTCTCTATTTTGAAATGGGAATCTCTAGACCCGATTTAGTTTTAAAAGATCTTATTAAAATTTGTCATCCAGAACTATTAAAAAATTATGATCTTTACTTTTTTAAACGATTAGAATAAGTGCCAAATTCAACCTCATATAATCTTTCATTTTTAATACTGTTTATAGTATTATTAATTTGTTTTTTTACGAACATAAGTTTAGGTTCAGTTTATATTCCTTTAAAGGATGTATTTAATAGTCTTTAGTTGGAAACGCTAGCAATCATGAAACTTGGCAACATATTATTCAAAATTACAGATTACCAAAAGCCTTTACCGCTATTTTAGTTGGTTCTGGATTAGGTATTTCTGGTCTTTTAATGCAAACGTTATTTAGAAACCCATTGGCTGGTCCATTTGTATTAGGTATTAGTTCTGGTGCGAGTTTAGGAGTGGCGCTTAGTTATTCTAGGGTCGTCGGTTTTTGGAGGTGTTTTTGCAACTTTTTTAATCTCAAAATGGAGTATTGTTATAGCTGCGAGTGCTAGGTAGTTTTTTAGTACTACTTGCGGTTTTAATGGTGTCTATAAAAGTTAGAGATACCATGGCTATTCTCATTATCGGGCTCATGTTTGCAAGCATTACAGCCGCTATTGTAAGTGTACTCTCCTATTTTGGTTCTGCACAACAATTACAACAATACATTTTTTGGGGTTTTGGTAGCTTAGGAAATTTATCTTGGGAAGAATTATTCATATTTTTTATAATTTATAGCTTTGGAATTATAATAAGTCTGGCTTCTGTTAAATCTTTAAACACCTTACTGTTAGGAGAAAATTATGCCAAAAGCTTGGGATTAAACATTAAATAGAAGTCGATTCGCCATCATTATTTCAACCAGTTTATTAGCAGGAACCATTACAGCTTTTGCAGGACCCATTGCCTTTATTGGCTTAGCCATACCGCATTTAACACGACAAGTGTTTAACACTTCCAATCATAAAATATTATTACCAGCCGTATTTTCTATTTGGTGCTATTGTTATGCTTATTTGCGATAGTATTGCACAAGTTCCAAATAGCGATTATACATTACCTATTAATGCGATAACCTCGTTAGTAGGGGCACCAGTTGTTATTTGGTTATTAGTAAGAAAACGTAAAATGGTGTTTTAATAATATAGATTAGATTGTTAGATTGTTAGATTAGATTAGATTTTTAGAAAATACTCAAGAAATTAGTGAACGAAAAAAACCAACATATTATATTAAAAACCGAAGATTTATCCATAGGATATAAATCAAAAAAAGAGCAAACTATTGTAGCTTCCAATATTAATATTGAACTACATAAAGGAGAATTAATTGGTTTAGTTGGTGGAAATGGCATTGGAAAATCGACACTTTTAAGAACAATAACAAATGTACAACCTGCTTTAGGGGGAGCTGTTTTAATTAACAATAAACCTATAAAAAAATATCCGGCACTAGACCTAGCGAAAGTTTTGAGTTTGGTTTTAACCGAACAGATGATGTCTAAAAACTTATCGGTTTTTGAATTAGTTGCTTTAGGAAGACAACCATATACTAATTGGGTTGGAAATTTATCAGAAAATGATATCGCTATCATAAACAAGGCCTTATCTCAAACCAATATAGTTGATTTAAAACAGAAAAGATGTTTCGAATTAAGTGATGGGCAATTGCAAAAAGTAATGATTGCACGCGCTTTAGCTCAAGATACCGACTTAATTATTTTAGATGAGCCAACCACGCATCTAGACATGTATCATAAAGCGTATATTTTAAAACTGCTTCAAAAACTAGCTAAAGAAACAAATAAAACCATTCTGTTCTCTTCGCATGAAATAGATTTGGCCATTCAACTTTGCGATTCGTTAATTGTCATGTCTAAAGACAAAGTAGTGTCCGATTCTCCTTGTAATCTCATTTCAAACGGAACATTTGAATCATTATTTCCAAAAGATTTAATTGCCTTTGATGAGAAAACGGGAAGTTTTAGAGTGAAAAAATAAATAACGTAAAAAAGTTTTATATTTCAAAAAACTTCTAGCTTCCTCTTACGCTCGTACATCTAAAAAATTTATCTTTGGGTAAATTCTGTTTTAATGAACGACAATCTAATTCTTATTCTCGCTATTTTAATCTCTGGAGGTATTGGTGCCTATATTGGAATGACGATTACCAAATTAAAAAGCAAAAGCGAACAAAGTATGCTTGAAGAACGTCAAAATCAAATGCAATTTACTATTGACGATCTAAAACAAAACTTGATAAGATTGAAAAAGAACGTGAAGATATTCGTCGTGAAAAAGAGTTTTTAAATTCAGAATTAACCAGAAAGAATACAGAATACGAAAATCTTCAGCAACTTAATTTAAAACGTGATAAAGAAGTAGAAGAACGGCAAGAACAATTACGGAAAGATTTTGAATTATTAGCTACCAAAATTTTAGATGAAAAATCTGAAAAATTCACCCTTCAAAATAAAGAAAATATTAAAAATATTTTAAATCCGCTTCAAGAAAAAATCAAAATCTTTGAAGAAAAAGTAGATTTAACACAAAAAGAAAGCATTAGTATGCATTCGGCTTTAAAAGAACAATTATTGGGTTTAAAAGATCTTAACCAACAAATGACCAAAGAAACTACCAACCTAACCCGAGCATTAAAAGGCGATAGTAAAATGCAAGGAAATTGGGGCGAATTAGTTTTAGAACGTGTTTTAGAAAAATCTGGTTTAGAAAAAGATAGAGAATATTTTGTACAACAAAGTTTTACTTTAGAGAATGGTTCGCGTGTTTTACCCGATGTTGTTTTGCATCTTCCTGATGGTAAAAAAATGATTATTGACAGCAAAGTGTCTTTAACAGATTATGAACGTTTAGTGAATGCAGATGATGACGATAAAGCCAAATATTTAAAAGAACATGTAAATTCGGTTAAAAAACATGTTGACCAATTTTCTGAAAAAAATTATCAAGATTTATACGATATAGAATCACCAGATTTTGTACTGATGTTTATTCCTATTGAACCTGCTTTTGCAGTAGTTGTAAATGAAGATAATAGCATTTACAATAAAGCTTTTGAAAAAAATATTGTCATTGTAACACCTTCTACCCTATTGGCCACTTTACGAACTATTGATAGTATGTGGACAATGAAAAACAACAACAAAATGCTATTGAAATTGCACGACAAGCTGGAGCACTATATGATAAATTTGAAGGTTTAGTAACTGATCTTAACAGGTGTTGGTAAAAAAATTGATGCTGCCAAAAGCGATTATTCAGCAGCCATGAATAAATTAGTTGAAGGAAAAGGAAATTTAATTTCGAGTGTAGAAAAACTTAAAAAAATGGGTGCAAAAGCTAAAAAAGCTCTACCTGAAGCTATATTAAAACGAGCTGACGATGATTCAGACGAAAATTAATTAACTATGAAATTATTAATTAAAATAAGCATTGTAATACTGTTAATTTTTGTAGGTGTTTTTTGTTTTTTCTATTACGCCCATTATAGCGAAGGTGTTCGAGCTGGAGAATTAATAAAATTTAGCCACAAAGGCGTATTTATAAAAACTTGGGAAGGAGAAATAAGTCAAGGAATTTCTGAAGCACAAACCTTTATTTTTTCTGTTGAAGACAAAGAAAAACAGGTTATAAAAGACTTAAATGATTTTCAAGGTAAAATGGTTAAACTCCATTATTTTGAACGTTACAAACATTTGTTTTGGTTGGGAGATACCAAATATTTTATAACAAAAGTTGAAGTACAATACTAATTTTTCATTATGTTTAAGACTATCGAAGAATCTCAAATTACTATTTCGCAATTAATGTTGCCGTCTAATTCCAATTTTAGTGGAAAAATTCATGGTGGCTTTTTATTGAGTATGATGGACCAAATTGCATTTGCCTGTGCTTCGAAACATTCAAGAAATTACTGTGTTACCGCATCGGTAAATAAGGTCGATTTTTTAAACCCTATAGAAGTTGGCGAACTTGTAACACTTAAAGCATCTATTAATTATACCGGTAAAACATCCATGGTTGTAGGGGTTCGTATAGAATCTGAAAATATTCAAACCGGAGAAAAAAAACATTGCAATTCCTCTTATTTTACAATGGTTGCCAAAGACGAAAACGGAAAAAATGTTCGTGTACCAGGGATTATTTTAGACAGTACCGACAAGGTTCGTCGATTCGCAAGAAGTATTGCAAGGCAAGAACAAGCTAAAAATAGAACAACAGCTTTCCGTAAATCTGAATTTAAAATAGAATTGTATAAAGATTCCTTAAAAGGGCAAAATGCTAAAATGGCATTACCAGAAACTCTCTAAAAACAAAGCATAAAAAAAGGCCGCTATTTGCGGCCATTTTTTTACTTATTAAGGTACATTTTTCGTCTTGAGTATAACTCGTAGAACTCATCATCCTTTAAACTATCTATAAATAAGATACTTTCACCAGTACTTTTCATTTCTGGTCCTAATTTCTTATTCACATTATGGAACTTATTAAATGAGAATACAGGTTGTTTAATCGCATATCCTTTTAATTGTGGATTGAATTTAAAGTCCTTTACTTTTTTCTCACCCAACATAACTTTAGTTGCATAGTTTACATAAGGTTCGCCATACGCTTTTGCGATAAATGGTACCGTTCTAGAAGCTCTCGGATTGGCTTCAATAATGTAAACCATATCATCTTTAATAGCAAATTGAATATTTATTAAGTCCAACTGTTTTTAAAGCTAAAGCAATTTTTTTGGTATGATCTTTAATTTGTTGCATTACCAAATCACCTAAATTAAAAGGTGGTAACATAGCATTACTATCGCCAGAATGAATTCCACATGGCTCAATATGTTCCATGATTCCAATGATATACACATCTTCACCATCGCAAATAGCATCGGCTTCTGCTTCTATGGCTCCTTCTAAATAATGGTCTAATAGCAATTGATTCCCTGGCATCTGGCTTAATAAATCTACCACATGCTTTTCAAGGTCTTGTTTGTTAATTACAATCTTCATTCCTTGTCCACCAAGTACATAAGAAGGTCTAACAAGAATTGGGAAATCAAGAACATCTGCAATTGCAGAAGCTTCATCGGCCGTTGTTGCAATATCAAATTGTGGATAAGGAATATTGTTTTCTTTTAGTAAATTAGAGAAATGCCCTCTATCTTCAGCTAAATCTAAAGATTCAAAACTAGTTCCTATTATTTTAACACCGTATTTGGTTAATTTTTCTGCAAGTTTTAAAGCGGTTTGTCCTCCTAACTGAACAATAACACCTTCTGGTTTTTCATGCTTAATGATATCGTAAATATGTTCCCAAAAAACAGGTTCGAAATATAATTTATCGTGCAGTATCAAAATCTGTAGAAACTGTTTCAGGATTACAGTTAATCATGATGGTTTCGTAACCACATTCTGCAGCTGCTAAAACACCGTGAACACAACAATAATCAAACTCAATTCCTTGTCCAATTCGGTTTGGTCCAGAACCTAAAACAATAATTTTCTTCTTATCTGTAACAACACTTTCATTATCTGCATAACGTTTTCCATCTGCAGTTTCCATATCACTTTCAAAAGTTGAATAATAATATGGTGTTTTTGCTTTAAATTCGGCAGCACAGGTATCAACTAATTTGTAAACACGATTCACACCAAATTCTTCTCGTTTATTATAAACTTGACTTTCCAAACATTTAAGCATATGTGCAATTTGTCTGTCGCCATAGCCTTTTTGTTTCGCTTCTAAGCAATAAATCCTTTTGGATTGTATCAATAGTGAAAGTAGAAATTTCTTTTTGCAGTAAAAACAATTCTTCATATTGCTTTAAAAACCACATATCAATTTTTGTGATTTCATGAATTCTACTTAACGGAATTCCCATTGCAATGGCATCATAAATAATAAAAACACGATCCCAAGATGCGTAAGTAAGTTTTTCAATAATTTGATCGTAATTTTTATTTTCTTTTCCATCTGCTCCTAATCCATTTCGTTTAATTTCAAGCGATTGTGTTGCTTTATGAAGTGCTTCTTGAAATGAACGTCCAATTCCCATAACCTCACCAACCGATTTCATTTGAAGACCTAAAGTTCTATCAGAACCTTCAAATTTATCGAAATTCCAACGTGGTATTTTTACAATTACATAATCTAAAGTCGGTTCAAATAAAGCAGAAGTTGATTTTGTAATTTGATTTTGTAATTCATCTAAATGATAACCTAATGCCAATTTTGCAGCAATTTTTGCAATTGGATAACCCGTTGCTTTACTTGCTAAGGCCGAAGAACGTGATACACGAGGATTAATTTCAATCGCAATAATATCTTCGTTTTCATCTGGACTTACTGCAAATTGCACATTACAACCTCCTGCAAAATCACCAATACTACGCATCATATGTATGGCCATATCACGCATTTTTTGATATGTTTTGTCACTTAAAGTCATTGCTGGTGCAACTGTAATAGAATCTCCAGTATGAATTCCCATTGGATCCATATTTTCGATAGAACAGATAATTACCACATTATCATTAGTATCTCGAAGTAATTCTAACTCATATTCTTTCCAACCCAATTAATGCTTTATCAATCATAACTTCATGAATTGGAGAAATCTCTAAACCACGTGTTAAGTAATTCATCAAATTCTTCTTCTTTATGAACAAATGAAGCACCTGCACCTCCTAAGGTAAACGATGCTCTAATAACTAAAGGAAAACCAAATTCTTGAGCAATTTCTTTTCCTTTTAAATATGAAGTTGCTGTAGCTTGAGGCTGCCATAGGAATTCCTATTTTCAGCATCAATTCTCTAAACTGCTCTCTATCTTCAGTAATATTAATAGCATCAATATCTACACCAATAATTTCTACATTAAAATCTTTCCAAATTCCTTTTTCATCAGCTTCAATACATAAATTTAATGCGGTTTGTCCTCCCATTGTTGGTAAAACAGCATCAATTTGTGGATGCTCTTTAAGAATTTTAATTATAGATTTAGTGGTAAGTGGCAACAAATAAACATGATCGGCCATAGATGGATCGGTCATAATAGTTGCTGGATTAGAATTAATTAAAATTGTTTCAATTCCATCTTCTCTTAATGATCGTAAAGCTTGTGTTCCTGAGTAATCAAATTCACATGCTTGCCCTATAACAATAGGTCCTGAACCAATAATTAGAATAGATTTAAGTTTTGGATTTTTTGGCATTTTTACTGTTTAAATAGTGTTTTATAATTAGTTACAAAAGTAGTAATTCGTAGATATAAAAAAAGGTGTTACACTTAAGTAACACCTTTTTTATATTAACAATTGTTAATCATTATTTTTTATGTCTTGCTTCAGATGATACAGACAATTTTTTTCTTCCTTTAGCTCTTCTACGAGCAAGTACTTTTCTTCCATTAGCAGAAGCCATTCTTTCTCTAAAACCGTGTTTGTTTCTTCTTTTTCTTTTTGATGGCTGAAATGTTCTTTTACTCATTACCTTATATCTTTAAAAATCTGAATTGTACTTTTTTATTTATTTTTTGGCTACCCCAAAACTGAGTGCAAATATACAAAGACTTTTTACTTTGACAAATGTTATTTTAAAAATATTTTAATAATTTTTTTTAACCAATTTACAGGGCAATCTCTTCATGAAATTGGGAAATTAGCTGCCTTTTTGTTAAATATCTTTTCCTTTAAATTAATAAAAATTTAGTTTCTTTGCAGTCTATTTAAGACTAAACATCAATATTGGTGTTATTCAACATTCAAATTATTCAAAAATGTACAATAAAATTATAAAACTTATTATAGCTGTTGGCATTATAGCGTTTGCTGTTTATCAGTTTACAGAAGGCAACATTGGTAATGGCATCATGTTTATATTACTTTCATTAATATTTATCTTTCTTTATTTTAAAAACGAATTTATTTTGTTGGCCTTTTTAAGGTTACGTAAACAAGATTTTGAAGGTGCCAAAAAATGGTTGGATAAAATTAAAAACCCAGAGGCTGCCTTGGTTAGAAAACAACAAGGGTATTATAACTATCTGCACGGTTTAATGGTTTCTCAGACTAATATGAATGAAGCTGAAAAATATTTTAAGAAAGCTATTACTCTAGGATTATCTATGGATCATGATTTGGCTATGGCCAAATTAAACTTATCTGGGATTGCTTTTTCTAAAAGAAGAAAATTGGAAGCTGAAAAACTACTTCAAGAAGCACAAAAATTGGATAAACAAGGCATGCTTACCGATCAAATAAAAATGATGAAGGAAAACATGAAACGCTCGCAAATGCCCAATCAACATTTTGGTGCTGGTGGTTCTCTTAGAGCTCAAAAAAGAAGAGGATAAGCTCACTTTAATAAAATTTAAAAAGCCCTGTTTGACAAAAATGTGAACAGGGCTTTTTTATTTATAAAAAGACATATGTTACTGTGTTACGTAGTAGCCTTTTTCGGGTATCTCTATTGTATAACTCTTTCCCGATCTATTATTAAGTTTTGGCTCCCTTAACCAAGGGTTATGGATTTTTAATATTTTATAATTAATACCATATTCTTCAGCGAATTTCGTAAAATCATTAATTTCTGTTTTCACCTCGACTTTATAAGTAGGCACATTATTATATAAGTCTTTTTCTCTAAAGTTAAAACCATATTTAGCAGGATTCGATAAAATTTCTTTTAATGCCACTATTCTAAAAATATACCTACCTGTTTCTTCACCTAATAACAAATCGTAATAATTTTTTACATTTTGCTCTCTTAAATATCTAGAAATCCCAGCATTTCCGGCGTTATAAGCTGCCGCAGCTAATGTCCAAGAGCCTAATTCTTCTTTTGATTTTAATAAATATTTGCACGCCACCTCTGTAGATTTTTCGAGATGATAGCGTTCATCCACATTGTCATTTACTTCTAAACCATTTTCTCTTCCTGTCGCTGGCATAATTTGCCAAATACCACGCGCTCCAGCAGGAGATACCGCATTGGTTAAGCCACTTTCTATTACAGCTAAATATTTAAAATCATCTGGAATACCATGTTTTGCTAAAATAGGTTCTATAATCGGGAAATATTTTTTAGCACGCTTAAACATTAACAACCCATTTGATTGCCAATAGGTATTAACCAATAATTCCTTATCCATGCGTTCTAATATATCTGGACTTTTAAGCGGCATAGGTTCGCCCGCAAAATCTAAATTACTTGGTACTTGGAGGGCATAAACATTGTAATCGTTTATAAGTTTCTTTTCAAAATTCTCATCGGTAGGCGCATCTTGTAGTGCGTAAATAAAAAGTGCACATAAACTTAATAACCCCACCAACGCCAATAATTTCTGTATAATCTTCATTTTTAATAAGTTTTATTTAAAGGTAAATATTTTGTTTAGTTTTCTAAAATAATCCTTGGTAAATTTTCGTTAAACCACTTATACTTTGTAATAATCATTATGTGAGTTCCTCCTTTAATTATTCTACAATTTGTAATGTTTTTTATTGGAAATACCACATCTTTATTTCCATGAATATGAACCATATTTAATGGATAAGCTTCCTGACTCCAGCAAACCATCTGTTTTAGAGCCCAACTTAAATAAGTACTATCATTTACAGAAAGATATTTTTTATAAAGTTCCAAGCGCTTTTTTATGGTACTACCAAACGCGTATTTAGATACAAGTTCTATATGACTTACCCACTGCATTGGCACCAATTTATATGCCAATGTTGTTCTTGGCGAATAACATTTTTTTTGGTAATTCATTCATAGATTTTACACTCGATACAATTATAATTTTTCTAACCTTAATATGTTTACTCATTTCTTGCACCAAAACGCCTCCAAACGAAACCCCAATCAATACCACATTATCATGATTTATAAACTTAGTCATTCTTAATGCATAAGCTTCGAGCGCTTCGTCTTTAAGCGGTAAAATCCATTCTAAATAATGAATTTCGAACTGACTTTCTGGTAATCTTATGTATTCGAAAATTTTAGAACTTGCAGCCATTCCTGGCATGAAATAAACATGTACTAAGTGATCCTTCATTTCTAAACAGTTTCTAAACCGTTATTTATCATTAGCCCAATTTAATCCCAATATTCTAACGGTTTATTTTATAAGGGATTAACCAATTTTTTACTTTTTAGTGACAATTATTTTACGTAAATTTGTAAATCTAAATTATTTGATAGTGCTCACTATTTTAATGTATCCTAAGAATTAAAAAAACACTCACCATGATTGATGCTGCAGAATTAATAGACAATGATTTTTTACGTCAGTATGAACTAAAAATTGACGACCACTTAGCTAAAATAGAATACTCATTACAAGAACGAAAGATTTTTTTAACAAAACTTGTTATTCCCGATGAAATTAACGCTGAAGGATTTAGCAAAGAGTTTCTATCGGCTGTTTTCGCGCAAATTGAAGAGCGTAATTTAAGTATTGTACCGACAAGTCCGGAAATTGCAAAATTTGTTAGAAGTAACCGAAAATACAAGCGCATGCTTCCTGTTGGGTTAAGAATCTAATAGTTTTAGAATTACTATAAAAAAAGTCCGAAGTTAATAGCTTCGGATTTTTTTATTATGTAATTACTAGTTGCTTTATAAACGCAATCCTAACCAAGCCATCATCATCAATTTTAGTTAATTCAACTTCATGTAATGTGTTTACTAATTCCGGATTCCATGGTGTTTTTACTTTTACGTAATTTTCGGTAAAACCATGAATATAACCTTCTTTATTTTCACTTTCAAATAAAACCGTTCTGTTGTTCCTAATTGACTTTCGTAAAAAGCTCGACGTTTTTTAACCGATAAACCACGTAACATTTTACTTCGTTTGTTTCTCACATTCATTGGCACTACTCCATCCATTTCGGCTGCTTCGGTATTATCTCTTTCAGAATAAGTAAAAACGTGTAAATACGAAATATCTAATTCGTTTAAAAAGTTGATAAGTTTCCAAAAAATGTTCATCTGTTTCTCCAGGAAAACCAACAATTACATCAACACCAATACAAGCATGAGGCATCACTTCTTTAATTTTTGAAACTCGATCTACATACAATTCACGCATGTAACGACGTTTCATTTTTTTTAAAATCTCATTACTTCCAGATTGCAATGGAATATGAAAATGTGGCACAAACGCTCTCGATTTTGAAACCAAATCAATCGTTTCGTTTTTCAATAAATTAGGTTCAATAGATGAAATTCGCAAACGTTCAATTCCTTCTACTTTATCTAATTCGGTGACTAAATCTAAAAAAGTATGTTCATGTTTTTTATTTCCAAATTCACCTTTTCCGTAATCACCAATATTTACACCGGTTAAAACAATTTCTTTTATGTTTTGGCCTGAAATTTCTTTAGCATTTTTCAAAACATTTTCCATAGTATCACTTCGAGAAATTCCTCGTGCTAACGGAATAGTACAATAAGTACATTTATAATCGCAACCATCTTGTACTTTTAAAAAAGCACGAGTTCTATCGCCAATAGAATAACTTCCTACATAAAAATCGGCTTCTTCAATTTCGCAAGAATGTACTTCACCAAAATCATTTTTAGACAAATCATTTAATATAATCGGTGATTTTAAATTTTTCGGTAGCACCTAAAACCAAATCAACACCATCAACATCAGCTAATTCTTGTGGTTTTAATTGTGCATAACAACCAACAGCAGCTAAAAATGCCTTTCGGATTGGCCTTTTGTGCCTGCTTTACGATACTTTTAAATCGTTTGTCGGCATTTTCAGTTACAGAACAGGTATTTATAACATACATATCGGCAATTTCTGAAAAATCTACACGATCAAAACCTTCGTCTTTAAAACTTCTTGCAATTGTTGAAGTTTCAGAAAAATTTAATTTACAACCTAAAGTATAAAACGCTACTTTTTTTCGAGAATTCATTTTTATATTTAAAAGAATGCAAAGATAATAAAAAAAGAGTGTTTCGAACTGAAACACTCTTCAACCTATAAAACTGGTTCATTTAAAATAAATTTGAGAGACTCGAATGTTGATAATAGCAAAACATCTTGTTAAATTTGAGACTTGGTTTTTTTAATTAAGTCACATATTTAATTTTAAACTATATAAAAAAATTAAAATATATAATAAATACTTTATTTTTGAAATGGCCTTAAAACAATAGAATGCACCAAATAAAAAACCAATCTATTATTAAAATACTTAGATATTCTATTTTATTATTTTTTTTTGTAACTGCAATTTCTTGCGACAAGAAAAAAGAAAAAATTAATTCTGCCGCTGTTTTTAGATACAATGAGCATAAAAATATTGGCTCTTTAGACCCAGCATTTTCTAAGGATATTGCAGATATATGGGCAACAAACCAATTGTTTAATGGATTGGTGCAAATGGATGAAAACTTAAACGTTTATCCATGTATTGCTAAACACTGGGACATTTCAGAAGATGCTCTTACTTACTCATTTATATTACGAAACGACGTCTATTTCCACAAAGACGTTTTATTTGGAAAAGACTCAACCAGAACAGTAACTGCTAACGACTTTGAATATAGTTTAAACCGATTGTTAGATAAACAAATTGCATCTCCTGGCAGTTGGGTTTTAGGTAAAGTTGAAAAATTTAAAGCCATAAACGACACAATATTTCAAATTACCCTAAAACAACCATTTCCAGCTTTTTTGGGGTTATTAACTATGAAATACTGCTCTGTGGTACCAAAAGAAATTGTTGAGCACTACGGAAGTGAATTTCGTTCGCATCCCATCGGTACTGGTCCTTTTAAGTTTAAACGTTGGGAAGAAAACATCAAATTGGTATTTAGAAAAAATGAATCTTATTTTGAAAAAGACGACAAAGGAAATGCATTGCCTTATTTAGAAGCCGTTTCGATTACGTTTTTACCCGATAAACAAAGTGAATTTTTGCAATTTGCACAGGGCAACATTGATTTTGTTTCGGGCTTAGATGCCTCTTATAAAGATGAAATATTAACTGCCGATGGAAAACTGAGAACTTTATATAAGAACGATGTAAACATGATTCGCGGTGCTTATTTAAACACCGAATATTTGGCGTTTTATTTGGATTCTAATGTATCTGAAATTCAATCTGAACTGATTAGGAAAGCTGTAAATTATGGCTTTGATAGAAAAAAAATGATGATTTATTTGCGCAATGGGGTTGGAATTCCGGCACACGGAGGCTTTATTCCAAAAGGATTACCGGGATACAAAGATTCTATAGGTTTTACATATCAGCCAGAGAAGGCGAAACAGTTAATTTCTCAATTCAAAAAAGAAACAGGAAATAAAAATCCTAAAATTGCCATTACAACCACTGGTAATTACCTGAGTTTTTGCGAATATATTCAACGCGAATTACAAAAAATCGGACTATCAGTAAATATCGATGTTATTCCCGCAGCAACTTTAAAAGACGCCAAAGCCAATGGGAAACTAGATATGTTTAGAGCTAGTTGGGTTGCTGATTACCCAGATGCCGAAAATTATTTATCGCTTTTTTACAGCAAGAATTTTGCTCCTAATGGTCCGAATTACGCGCACTTTAAAGATAAACAATTTGACCAGCTATACGAAGAAGCCTTCACTATTACCGATACAAAAAAACGGGAACAACTTTACACTAAAATGGATAGCTTAATAATGCAAAAAGCTCCTGTTGTAGTTATGTTTTACGATGAAGTTATACGCTTTACACGAAAAAATGTAAGTGGTTTAGGTATTAATCCAATTAATTTATTGGAGTTAAAAAAAGTGAAAAAGTATTAATTACGGGTAAAATAATAAATATCATCATCGCCTTTGCCTTCATCCCTTTTTGAAGAAAAAAACCCTGTTTTATTTACTGAATCGATTACGAAGCAAAAATCATCTTTATTGCTATTGATAGGTTCAGGCATTTTTTCGGCTTTTTCAAACGCGCCCTCTTTATTAATTTTACTACTGTAAATATCAAACCCTCCATATCCATTAGGTCGGTTAGAAGCAAAATACAAAGTATTATCGTTTGCAATATATGGAAACATTTCTCTACTATAAGAATTCACTTTGCTTCCTAAATTTTTTGGCTGACCAAATTTGTTATCCTCCAAAATATCGACCATAAAAATATCAGAACCTCCTTTTGTTGTTTCCTTTCCACCCCTAATGTTCGAAATAAAATACAATATTTTGCCATCTTTACTTATGGCTGGATGTGCATACGAAAATTTGGGATTACAAAACGGTAAGGTTTTAAAGTTTGTCCAACCAACATCGCTTTTAAACTCCCCTACTTTTAATTGAAAATTATCTTCACTTATATCATTCTCATTTAAAATGGTGGTAACATACAGTTGATTTCCGTTTGGTGATAAGGTTGCAGAAGTAATATATGTTATTTTTTCATCGGGGTCTATTGCAATATGATTCAAATTCTCAATGTTACCACTCCCAACAATTTCACCTTCAAAAATTGTTAGTATTGGATTTCCTTGAAACCGTTTTAACCGATCTCTTTTATCTAATAAATACGATGTATAAAAAATTTTAGAATTGTTAATCAACATCAAGCCAAAGTGCGGATACTCGGTATTCATTTCCAGATTCCTTACAGAATAATTTTCGGATTGCGAAAACCCAATAAAACAAATCAAAAAAGACAAAAACACGAGAGACTTAAACATAAAAAAAACAAATTGTTGCAATCAAATATAACAATTTGTTTTTAAAATATATTGATAATGAATATACTACACCTATTTACACGACAAATTACTGTTTACGGTATTTTTTAGTTTCTTCGAAAACATGTTCTAATATCGCTTTATCTTCATCAGAAAAGGCAACGTGTCGTCTAGACATTACTACTTCGGCAACTTCAAACGCTTTTTTTGTTAAATAGGTTGTAAAACCACTGCTTCCACCCCAACTAAAACTTGGCACAAAATTTCTTGGATAACCACTACCAAAAATATTCGCACTAACGCCAACAACCGTTCCTGTATTAAACATGGTGTTGATACCACATTTACTGTGATCGCCCATCATGAGTCCGCAAAACTGCAAACCTGTTTTTGCAAAACCTTCGGTTTCGTAATCCCAGAGTCTTACTTCAGCATAATTATTTTTTAAATTGGAAATATTGGTATCTGCACCTAAATTACACCATTCGCCTAAAACAGAATTTCCTAAAAAGCCATCATGCCCTTTATTTGAATACCCGAAAATAACACGAATTATTTACTTCTCCACCCACTTTACTGTAAGGTCCTACCGTTGTGGGTCCGTAAATTTTGGTTCCTAATTTTAATAGCCGCAGATTCGCATAGTGCTAATGGACCACGAACGAGAGATCCTTCCATAATTTCAGAATTCTTTCCAATATAAATAGGCCCGCCACTCGCATTTAGCGTTGCAAATTCTACAATGGCACCTTCTTCGATAAAAATATTTTCGGCAGCTATTACATTATTGCTTGAAGGTATTGGTTTAGACACTCTTCCATTTGTAATAAAGTTAAAATCTTCTTGAATGGCTTCCCCATTTTTTGAAAAAATATCCCAAGTATGTTCAATTTTTATCACCTCTTCATTAAATTCAATGGCTTCATAAGTATCAAAATCTACAGGTTCTTGGGTGTCTTTTATAAAGAACGCAATCACATCTTCATCTTTAAAAATAGCTTGATTTTCTTGTAAATTTTTAACCATTTCTACCAATTCTAAATTTGGCAAATACGACGCATTAATCATGATGTTTTCATCCATTTCAACCATTGGGTATTTATCAGACAAATAATCTTCGGTAACTGTTGTTGTAGTAGAGTCTAAATACATTTCCCATTTTTCGCGAATGGTTAAAATCCCTACTCTTATATCGGCAACAGGTCTTGTAAAAGTAAAGGGCAAAAGATTATTACGGGATGGACCATCAAAAAGAATGTAGTTCATACAATAGTTATAAGTTTGTAAGTTATAAGTTGGTTACTCAAATTATAACTTTAATGTTAATCAAATCAAAAGTAGGGTAATTGCACAAAATAAAAAAGCCTTCCATATAAATATGAAGGCTTTGTATATAAGTAATACTAGGTTTATTTACTAAACTTAGCGTATTTGTTTTTAAATTTATCAATACGACCAGCAGTATCAACTAATTTAGATTTACCAGTATAATATGGATGCGATGTTCTAGAAATCTCCATTTTAACAAGTGGATATTCAACACCATCAACTTCTAAAGTTTCACTAGTAGCTGCAGTAGATTTAGTTAAAAACACATCTTCATTAGACATATCTTTAAATGCTACAATTCTATAATTTTCTGGATGTATATCTTTTTTCATCTTAATTATTTTATTCTTTTCTTTATGCAATTACAACAATTGATCTTGATGTAATACCTAAAGCTTTTATTCTTTTCAATTTTGGAAGTGCAAAAATAAGCATTTTTTACAATTTTACAATACTTTTTTATAATTTTTATTTACAACTATAATGTAACGATTTAGTATCTTTGAATACTTACTATGTAACTAACACAATAATATTAAAAATAATGGAAAAATCTTTAAAATCAATTGCGACAAATTACGGACTTTATTTAGGCGTTTTAATGGCACTTATTACAGTTATTTCATACGCTGTAAATTTAGAATTATTAACCAATATGTATTATGGCATTTTTATTTTAATTGTTGTAATAGCAATGGGAATTGTTTCGGTTGCCAAAGTTAAACAAGCTCAAAATGGTTTTGCTAGCTTTAAGGAGGCTTTTTCTGCTTATTTTATTACCATTATAATTGGCTTAGTGATAAGCACGTTTGTATCTTATTTATTATTTAATTTTATTGATACAGATGCAGCAGACTTATTAAAAGAAAAAACCATTGAAAAAACGGTTCAAATGATGGAAAATTTTAATGCTCCAAGCGAAGCAATTGCCGAAGCTGTAGATAAAATTGAAACACAAAACCAATGGTCTATTGGGAATATTCTAAAAGGCTTAGCTGGTTATGCCGTGTTTTTTAGTGTAATTGGTTTAATAGTTGCTGCCGCAATGAAAAAAAGTAAGCCCGACACCGAATAAATTCTGTATTTTTGAAGCATAACTTTTTGAAAGCTTTTAAATGAACATATCAGTAGTCATACCACTACTTAACGAACAAGACTCTTTAACAGAATTACATGATTGGATTGCAAAAGTTATGCAATCCAATCAATTTTCATACGAAATCATTTTTATTGATGATGGCAGTACCGATGATTCTTGGAAAATAATCTCGCAATTAGCCACAAAAAACATACATGTAAAAGGTATTCGATTTCTTAAGAAATTTTGGAAAATCGCAAGCACTTACATGCTGGTTTTGAAAAAGCTTCATGGCGATGTCATTATAACCATGGATGCCGATTTACAAGATAGTCCAGACGAAATTCCTGAACTTTATAATATGATTATAAAAGAAGGATTACGATTTAGTATCTGGATGGAAAAAGAAACGCTACGACTCGGTTATTTCTAAAAACTTACCTTCAAAATTATTTAATTGGGCTGCCAGAAAAACATCGGGCGTTAAATTAAACGATTTTAATTGCGGACTAAAAGCATACAGCTTAGAAGTTGTAAAAAATATAGATGTTAATGGCGAAATGCATCGGTATATTCCTGTTTTGGCAAAAAACGCAGGCTTTTCAAAAATTACCGAAAAAGTGGTGCAACATCAAGCCAGAAAATATGGCGTAACTAAATTTGGTATGAACCGCTTTGTTCATGGGTTTTTAGACCTAATAACCATATGGTTTTTATCGCATTTTGGTAAACGCCCCATGCACTTATTTGGCGCGTTAGGTTTTATTATGTTCGCCATAGGGTTTGCTTTTGCAGTTTACTTAGGTATCGACAAATTATTTTTAAACCCAACTGGGCGCTTAATTACAGAACGCCCACAATTCTATTTATCACTCTCTACCATGATTATTGGTACCCAATTTTTTGTGGCTGGTTTTTTAGGAGAAATAATTTTACGAACAAAACAAGATAAAAAACGTTATTCCGTTAAAAACGAATTAAATTTAGAATAATATTTAGGGCGTTACCACAAGGGTCGGGTTTTCCGCTATATCTTTTGGTTTAAAAAAACCAAAAGGATACCGCTTCAACCCCTAACGCAAAATCCATATTCAATTAAAATGTATATTTTCAATAAAAAATCAATTCAAAACTAACATTTTTCAATTCAAATTAGTAACTTTTTCAAAATTTTTCTTTCATTTTTAATTACTTTTGAACCATATATTTTTTAACACATTATGATACACATTGAACCAAAAATTTTAGATCGAATTAATACCTGGTTAACACCAACTTTTGACGAAGAAACGCAAGCAATAATAAAAAATAGCATTGCTCACAATCCTAAAGACATTCAAGAAAGTTTTTATAAAGACTTAGAATTTGGAACTGGGGGCATGCGCGGTATTATGGGTGTGGGTACTAATCGCATAAATAAATACACTTTAGGAAAAAGTACTCAAGGCTTAAGTAATTATTTGCATAAATCTTTTCCAAACGAAACACCAAAAGCGGTAATAGCTTACGATTGTAGAAACAACAGTAAATCGCTTGCAAAAGTGGTAGCCGATGTATTTTCAGCTAATGGCATACAAGTATATTTATTTGAAGATTTACGTCCTACTCCAGAATTATCCTTTGCTGTAAAACATTTAAATTGTCATTGTGGCATTGTTTTAACCGCATCACACAATCCGCCAGAATATAATGGATACAAAGTGTATTGGCAAGATGGTGGCCAATTAGTACCACCACAAGATGGAGAAATCATTAATGTTATTGATAATTTAAAATATTCTGATATAAAATTCGAACCAAACAACGCTTTAATTAAATATATTGGAAAAGAAGTTGATGAAGCTTTTATAACTCAATCGGTTAAAAATGCTAGTTTTAATACTTCAAAAGAAGCAAAAGACAATTTAACAATTGTATTTACTTCGTTACACGGTACCTCTATTACAGCAGTTCCTGAGACTTTAAAACGTGCTGGATTTAAAAACGTTCATATTGTAAAAGAACAAGAAGTGCCTAATGGCAATTTCCCAACAGTTGTATCGCCAAACCCAGAAGAACCAGCAGCATTAAAAATGGCTTTAGAATTGGCCGAAAAAGTTAATGCCGATATTGTTATTGGAACCGATCCAGATTGCGACCGATTAGGTGTGGCAGTTAGAAATTCAGACAACGAATTACAATTACTTAACGGAAATCAAACCATGTTAATGATGACCGATTTCTTGCTAAAACAATGGAAAGCGGCAGGAAAAATTAAAGGAAAAGAATTTATAGCATCAACCATCGTGTCTACACCAATGATTAATAAATTGGCAGTTTCATACGGTGTAGAAGGCAAAATTGTACTTACCGGATTTAAATGGATTGCAAAACTTATTAAAGATTTTAACGAACTTGATTTTATTGGTGGTGGCGAAGAAAGTTTCGGATTTATGGTTGGCGATTTTGTTCGCGATAAAGATGCCGTTACTTCAACCTTACTAGCCTGCGAAATTGCCGCACTTGCAAAAGGTAATGGAAGCTCATTTTATGAAGAACTCGTAAAACTATATGTCGAGCATGGTTTTTATAAAGAAAAACTAGTGTCGCTTACTAAAAAAGGTATTGAAGGTGCACAGGAAATTACGCAAATGATGATTGATGCTCGCGAAAATCCGCTTAAAGTAGTTAATGGTTCTAAAGTTTTAAAAATTGAAGATTACGATTTATCAATTTCTAAAAACATTCAAACTGGTGTAGAAACTAAAATTGATATTCCGAAATCGAACGTTATTATATACTATTTAGAAGATGGCAGTCAGGTAGCTTTAAGACCAAGTGGAACGGAGCCAAAAATAAAATTCTATGTAAGTGTTAATACTAAATTAAAATCTGCAGCCGAATTAAAACAAACGGAGGCTTTACTAGATGCGAAGGCAGAAGCCATTTTAAAAGACATGAAATTAATATAATAACACCTATCTTTGCAAAAAATTACATGCTTTTATGGTTGCCATAAAAGCATGTTTTATAAACAGACAAATCTAATTTAATGAATCAATTTGTAAATATCCTAAAGTATGCAAAGCCTTATAAACGTTATGCTTTAGGACATATTATATCCAACATATTGTATGCTCTTTTTGGCGCTTTATCTTTTGTGGCGTTAATACCTATGCTAGATATTTTATTCGAGCAAAAAGACAAAGCACAAGTAATTACAAAACCTGTTTATCAAGGTATTGCACACTTAAATAGTTTTTATAAAGACTATTTAGCGTATCAGGTAAATCTGTATGCAGACAACGATCCACAAAAAGCATTACTTTATGTGGTAAGTTTAATAATCATTTTATTTCTACTAAAAAACATTTTTGGATACTTAGCAAATTACTGGATGGTTTTTTTAAGAAACGGAGTGGTACGAGATTTACGTAATAAAGTTTATAAAAAAACAATAGAACTACCTCTTTCTTACTTTTCTGAACAGAAAAAGGGAGATATTATGTCGCGCGTAACAAACGATGTCACCACGCTTCAATACTCCATGCTTCCGGTATTAGAACTTATTGCAAGAGAACCTCTAACCATCATATTTACAATAATTATGATGCTTATAATTAGTGTTAAATTAACCTTATTCGTGTTTATATTTATTCCGCTATCGGGTGTAATTATTTCAAGAATAGGGAAAAGTCTAAAAAGAAAATCAGATCGTGTTCAAACAGAACAAGGGGCCATATTATCTATTTTAGAAGAAACCTTAACAGGCTTGCGTATTATTAAAGGGTTTAATGCAGAAGAGAAATTCGATAATAAATTCAAAGAATCTTCAAAACGTTCGTATCATTTTTCAAATAAATTATTCAATCGTCAAAATTTAGCAACACCAGCCAGCGAATTTTTAGGCATTTTAGTCATTTCTATTTTACTTTGGTATGGCGGACAATTAGTTCTTGTAGATAAATCGCTTGATGGCAGTTCGTTTATTGCATATATGGGTTTAGCATACAACATTATGGTTCCTGCTAAAGCGATTGCACGTGGGCTTTACAACATTAAACAAGGTAACGCTGCCGCGGAAAGAATTCAAGAAATTATAGATAGTCCTAACCCATTAAAAGATAAACCAAATGCGATTATTAAAACAGGTTTTGATTCTGAAATCGCTTTTGAAAACATTTCGTTTAAATATCAAGACGATTATGTTTTAAAGAACTTTTCATTAACAATTCCAAAGGGAAAAACAGTGGCATTAGTTGGACAATCGGGAAGTGGAAAATCTACCATTGCCAATTTAATAACACGCTTTTATGATGTGAACGAAGGCCGTATTTTAATTGATAGTTTAGATATTCGTGATTTAGCAACCAAATCATTACGCAATCAATTAGGAATTGTAACGCAAGATGCCATTCTTTTTAACGACAGCATTAAAAACAATTTAAAATTAGGGAATGATAATGCCAGCGATGAAGAAATAATAGAAGCATTAAAAGTGGCGAATGCCTGGGAGTTTGTAAAAGATTTACCCAATGGCATTGAAACCAATATTGGTGACTCTGGGAACAAATTATCTGGCGGACAAAAACAACGTTTAAGTATTGCGCGAGCTGTTTTAAAAAACCCTCCTATTATGGTATTAGACGAAGCTACCTCAGCACTCGACACTGAGAGCGAACGTTTGGTACAAATAGCTTTAGAAAATATGATGAAAAACAGAACATCCATTGTTATAGCGCACAGACTTTCTACCATTCAGAATGCCGACGAAATAATCGTTTTAAACAAAGGCGAAATTGTAGAACAAGGAAAACACACACAGCTTATTGCAGCAAATGGTGTGTACAAAAAACTGGTAGACATGCAGAGTTTCGAATAGTAATTACTAACTATAAAAAATAAAAAAGGATAGAGATTTGGGCTTCTATCCTTTTTTTTATCCATTGTTAGACTTGGGGACGACTAACAACATAAGTAGGTTTATGAAGCAAACTTAAAACAAAAAAACATGTCTAACAAGAAAAATTACATTTAATCGTATTAATAATGCATTTCATCGATTTTAATATTTATACATTACTGTAAATCAATACATTAATTTTTTAATAAAAAACACATAATTCGCATTAAACTTTTTGTAATTTAAAGAGTCTAATAAAGAAACAGATTTTGTGATTGACGAAGCAGAACTTTTACAACAATTAAAGTCGGAAACACACAAGCAAGAAGCCTTTAAAACTTTATTGTCGCTATACAAAGAGCGGCTATATTGGCACATAAGAAATATAGTAAAGTCGCACGACGATGCAGACGATGTGTTACAAAACACTTTTATAAAAGTTTTTAAAAATATTAATTCTTTTAAAGGAGAAAGTAAACTTTTTTCTTGGATGTATCGTATTGCTACTAACGAATCGATTACATTCATAAATCAAAATGCAAAACGATTGAAAACTACCAGTGAAGAAGTTCAATTGTTAGCAATAAATAATTTAGAATCTGATGTATATTTTGAGGGTAGCGACATTCAAATAAAATTACAAAAAGCCATAGCTACCTTACCCGAAAAACAACAGTTAGTCTTTAATATGAAATATTTTCAAGAACTAAAATATTCAGATATGTCTGAAATATTAGAAACTAGTGAAGGAGCTCTTAAAGCCTCCTATCATATAGCAGTAAAAAAAATAGAAGCGTTTTTATCTGAAGATTAAACCTTTTTCAAAATATTAAGTCTTATTAACAAGATGAGTACAAATAAATTACATAATATAAAAGATACCGGATTTAAAGTCCCGAAGGATTACTTTGAATCGTTTGAAGATACTTTTTTTAACGAATTTAAACTTAAAGAAATTACAACAAATCCTGGTTTTAAAGTGCCCGACAATTATTTTGATTCGTTAGAAGATAAAATTACGAGTGCCGTAAACCAAGAAAAAGAAATTAAAGTCGTTAAACTAGTTACATGGCGAAAAGCAGCTTATGCCACTGCGATTGCTGCTAGTTTAGTTTTAATGTTTAATATCTATTTTAACCAAAAAACTCCTGTAACTATTGATACTATTGAAACAGCTAGTATTGAAAATTACATTTTAAATGAAGAATTAGAAACTACCGAAATTGCATCCTTATTTAACGAAGAAGATTTATCTGATGTGCAAATAATTCATGATGGTTTTAGTTCCGAATCCATAGAAAATTACATTTTTGACAATGTAGAAATTGAAGATATTATAATAAAATAAGAAATAATGAAAACACTTACCTCCATACTATTTATATTAAGTTTTTCGCTATTAACCGTTGCGCAAGGCTAATATGGATAAAATAAAAGCTCTAAAAATTGCTTTTATTACAGAAAAATTGAACTTAAGCGAAAAAGAAGCACAACAGTTCTGGCCAATCTATAATAGCTATCATGAAGATATGTCTAATTTAAAAAGACAAGCGTACAACACCAGAAAAAATATTGACATCAATGCCATTTCAGATGACGAGGCAGGTCAAGATTTTGAAAGAAATGCGCATAAACGATAACAAAAGACAAGCGCTTGAGAATGAATTTATAGATAAATTATCAAAGGTGATTTCTGCAAAAAAAATCATTCAAATTCATAAACTCGAAGACGACTTTAAAAGAAAAATGTTTGAAGAGTATAAAAAACGTGGACGACAATAAAGTTCAAAAAAGGAGATATTTTAAATGTCTCCTTTTTTTATTCTCTAAATTTAAGTCTTGCAATGTTACCCCAGCACCTGCTGCATAAGCAATACTATCGTTTAAAAATCGGATGGTATGAAAACCTTCACCACTTAAATTTTTCCATGTAGATCCATAATCGTTACTAAAATCTATTCCTTTAAATCCAACAGTAACAAGTTCCTGCCCTGCTCTATTTGGCAGATATTGCACACAACTTCTATATCCCGGATTTTTGTTTTCGGCCACTAATTGCCACGTTTTACCACCGTTTGCAGTTCTTATTTTATTGGTTGCATTATCTCCTGGTTTTGTAAAATCGCCACCAATAGCAAAGCCGTTTTTTTCATCATAAAAATCAATGGAATTAATTCCGGTAGTTTCTAAACCTTGAACCATAGGCGTTTTAAAAACTTCCCAGGTTTTTCCTTTATCTGGAGAGAATAAAACGCGACTTGCTTTACCGCCGGTTGCTATCCATGTTTTGTGGCCTACAACAGCAATATTGCTATTACTGGCCGCAAAAGCAGCTTCACCCTCTTTAACTTTAGGTAAAACATCGCAAGATAATTTTGTCCAAGTTTTTCCACCATCATTGGTTACTATAATACTCATGCAATCATTGGCGGGATCGCCAATAGCAATGCCTTCTAAATCATTCCAGAAAATCATGGAATCATAGAATGCTTTAGGATGGTCTTCTCTATAAACTAATTGCATTCTTCCGTTATCTCCTGTTTTAAATAAAACAGCAGGACTCTCAATACTTAGCATAAAAAAATCTGTTGATGTATGGGCAACCGCTCTAAAATGCAACTTTAAACTATCTAATTCCTGAATGGATGTAATCCAACTATCCTTTATCGGATTGTAAAGTCCAAATGTGCCATTATTAGCAGCAAATGCTAAACTACCATCATTTAAAATATCAATGGCACGAATACTTAATAAAGAATCTTGATATAGTGTTTCAATTTCTACTTTTGAAATGTTTCGTGGCTTCACAGTTTCCTTTTTTCCACATGAAAACAAGAAAATAGCACAGGCTATAAATAGAATTGAATGTTTCATAATGTTTAATTTTTTGTAAAAATAGAAAAGCTCCATGAACAATCATGAAGCTTTTCTAACTAATAAACTAACCAACCAAATAATTTCTTTTAAAAAAGCACGCTAACCTTCCTTTTTAAGTGCCTTAATATCTATAACTAATTGAGCCATAGATGCTATTTTTAAACCATTATATATTCCTCTAATATGCTTGTTTTTATCAATAAGTAAGAAATTTTCGGAATGTAAAAAATCGTTGATGTCTTTGGGCTCTCCTAAATCATTTTCAACAAAATATTGATTTCTTCCTAAATCGTAAATCATATTCTTATCACCAGTAACCAAGTGCCATTTATTATCAATAACTCCATTCATTTTAGCGTATTGTTTAAGTACCGCAACAGAATCTATTGAGTTGGTGTTACCGAATGAGACAAAAACAATATTTCAGAATCGTTTATAAATTCTTCTCTGTAATTTATACATACTACTCGTCATTTGCGGACAAATACCTGGGCAACTTGCAAAAAAGAAATCAGTAATATAGATTTTATTGTCGAACGTTTTTTGTGTCACCGTTTCTCCCAACTGATTTACAAGTTTAAAATCAGGAATTTTATGAAATTGCTTTTCCTCATTGCTATTAGGAGTTATCCAATGCGGTGTAAAAGATTCTTCGTTGTAGTAAGGTAAATGATCTACTCTACTAGTCTCTTCAATTTTATTAGATTCCTTTTTAATTTCTTTTTTACAACTAATAAAGAATATTAGCCCTAAAAAGCATATCCATCGTAATATTTTAATTTTTAATAACAACCTCATCTTCTAATTGATAACATAAGTTAGACCTCAACAAACCAAAAATACGCCCATTTTTAGCTTCATAATTAACATACAACGCTCCTGTTTTTAACCAAGCCTGTTGCATACCTTCTTCATTTCCATCAACCAAATGACGTAATTTGGCCAGTTGACCATTGTCGTGCCATTGCTTTTCAACACCTTGCTTTTCACCATTTTCATAGGTAGATTCTTCTGATAAGCTCTCCACTTTCCCACCAGCTTTTATAAACACCAACCAATTCTATTCTGATGATAAAATGATTCAACCCGAAGCACCCCATTTTCGCTCCAATGTTTGGCAATACCTTGTCTTTTTCCTTTATAAAATCCTAATTTTTCCTGCAAAACACCGTTCGGATAAAACTTTAGTGAATACCCATCATAAGGCTTGCCTTTATAATACCATTTACCTTCTAATTGATTTAATACCAGTTGACTTTTTGCTACTATAGTGGAATCGATAATTATCGAATTGCTTTCAGAAACAGTCAACTGATTTTTATCAGCTACTTTATTAGATACTTGCTTACAATTTGTGAAGCAAACCGTCAATAATAAAATTGAAAAAAGTCGAATTAAATGTTTCATTAGTAACCTCGATAAGGACCAGCAAAAGCAATGTATGATCCTGTTGTAGAATATATTTCGTTAATAATATGATAATGATATTCCGTAACTCCATCTGTATATTGCGTTGCAGATGTATGACCACCAGAAGCATCTAAATTTGTTGGATAGGTTCCCGTTGAAGCTGCATTTTCTACCATAAAGAAATACACCATCCTTTAAAATGCCCACTAAATTTGAATCATCATCGGTAAACGCTATTGGGCTCTAAATGATAGTGATAAACACCTGGACCAATGTGTGCACCTGTCCAATCTAAACTAACCGCTGCATACTTTAAAGCGCCATTTCCTTCTGGATCATTAAAAATAGACGCCCCACTTACAGCAATACCAATTGTATTTAATGTGGTCGCAACAGTATTTCCTGTTAAATTTGGACGTTGCATCAACCATAATTGTAGTCGCATTATTATTACTAGACATAATACTTGGAGTGGTTGCAACATCAGGCTCTTCCATATAAAGTGCATTTCCAAGCACCCCAATACACTGTTTTATGGTTTGGTAATCCTGTTGTTTCTATTACTACTTTATCGTCATCTAAATAAATGGTTACAGCATCTGTATTAAATGCGTCAAAAGCGGCATGAAGTTCTGTTACCATTTCTTGATCATCAGTGGCTGTTGAATTATCGATTGAACATGCCATAATAACTAATACTAATAAACAAGTTAACATTGATAATTTTAATAGACTTTTTCATAATTTTTCTTTTAGTGTTTAATTCTTTAGATGCAAAAAATTATAAAAACTTGCGATTTTTGCCATAAAAAAAAGACTCTAGAAAATCTAGAGTCTCCATTACACTATTAGTGACTTGCACTAATAGCGATCAACAAAAAATAACCAATTTATTTTAAATAACTACTTACAGCAGTTGCTCTGCTAGTGGCATGTGTTTTTAAAGTTGAAACGGCAGACGAAAATGAGCTGCTACTACTTAAAAATGTATATCCTGAAACTTCTGTGGTTGCATAAGGAGATACTAAAGCGGCATAAGTATCATAAACGCCTTGAATGTATGAAGTTGCAAAAGGGCCTTCTATAGTTTCTTTAACGTAAGCATCGTATTTAGCCTTATATACTGCATCACTATATATGTAACCTATTAGTGGCCAGCTTGATGAACTTAACCCTGAAAAATTTAACGGTAAGGACCCTCCATTTTTACCAGTTTGTAATGCCTCATTATTATCCCATGGAATCCATGTTAACTTACCCGTTGCCGGATTATTATATAAAAAATAATTATGGGTCATTCTACCATAAGTATCCCAATTTTGAATAACTGTATTTACCGCTAAATATTTTAAGAATACATCCGTATCAAAAATGGCGTCTAAACTTGCTCTCCAAGAAGCAGCATCTGTTGTTCTTGTTGAGGAATTAATTACAGACAACAAACTTTTAACATCTGAAAAATCGGCTAAATCTTCATTATTTTCCTTTTCATATTCACTCTTCATCATAAGTGCCTGCTGCAAAAGATAGCCGCATCGTACCATCTGGTTGGTATAAATTACCATCACCATTTGTAAATTGAGTCTCTATTACAGTATCATCCACTTCTTCTACTAAAGTATATAATCCAAAATATTGAGGACCATTTCCATGATCTACATAAAGCGTGTAAAATGCTGTATGAGAAACGGCTAACCCAGCATTTTTAAATACATCGGCAGCTACTTTTTCTCTTAACATAGAATTATCATGATAATTATTTTTAAGACTTAATTTTTTAAATCCATAAAAGCGTTGATTATCAATTTGCGGATAATCATCTTCATACTCATCAAAATCCATTTTAAATGCCAGTTTTAAAATACCACTTCCCCATGTGCTTGCTAAACTAGAGTTTCCTTTAAATCGCACGCCAACTTTATACCATTGTTTTCCGTTATAATAAACTTCTGCAGGTACAAAAATTGGGTTTTCATCTGAAAAACTATTGGTGCTTCCTCTTCCAAAGGTTCCATATAACGAGGTCATATTGGCCAACATAGCAGCCCAATTTTCGCTAGAAATAACAAAATCAAACCGTTTTACCTGGGTATCATCAAATACCTCATCAAAATTAGGTTCTGCATCTTTGCTATGTGTTTCGGTGGTCCAATCGGTGGCCACAAAACCTGTATCTTCTATCACAACTTCTTCTTCCTCGTCTTCGTTCACCGATTCTTTAGTTGAGCATCCTATAATTACATAGGCGTTTAAAAACACGATGCTTAATAGTACTGATAGTTTTAAAATTGTTCTTTTCATAATTTTTTGTTTTTAAAAGTATATTTATAAGTTAGTCCAATTATTTTTGAAGTTTCAGGCAGATCAACATTTAACTCTTTTTCAACGCGATAGTACACCCCTATTTTACCATACTCTTTCATATCGTAGTCGGTTCCAAATGTTAATCGGTATTTATCGAAACCACCAGCTTCTCCCTTTTCGAAATGATTAAAAATTTCGGCCGAAAATTGCGGATCGAGTTTCCAGTTTTTTATGTTGTATTCAATACCTGTTTTTAAACGGATATGCTGATTGGCATAATCGCCGTCTTCACTTGATACCGATAAATCATTTTTATTTTGATATCGTAAGCGGTAATCCAATTTAAAATCGTTGATTTTGTGCTTGTATTTTGCGTCAAACTGAAACCTTAAATGGTTTTCATATCCTTGAATATTACCCTTAGTGTCGTTTTGCCTAATAAACCTAAGACCACCCGCAAGACTAAAATTTTTATTAACAGAATACTCTGTTTGCAGTTCTGTAAAGTACTCGTCAACTAATGAGATGTTTTCTTTTAACCTAAGTTGCTCTGCCAATTCAAAACTCCATTTTTTGTTAAGTTTATATTCAATTTCAACAGAACTCCATAAATTTAAATTATTAGAATCTTCTGTTTGTGCATTTATGTTATTTGAAAATAAAATACTTATAAGCAACATGAATAAACACAAATGTTTATAGCTTCTTTCCTTTTTCATAATCTATTATTAATTTGTTACTTCTTGATTGCCGTTAAAATAAAAAATGGTAACCTTTGCCGTGTCTCTTAAAAAATTAACTTCACCAATGGTTATTCGGTTAATTATTAAACCGGTTCTGTTTTCCAAATCACTTTTTAATATCGCATAGTTTTCTGGCTTAATATTTTCAATATTTTCGTAAATAATGGATTTCGATTCTTCTTGTTTTAAAGACCAATATCTTTCGATAAGCACAAGAACTACTACAATAATTACGTTAACTCCCATAATTTCGGCGTAGCTCATTTTTTTGTTGGCTAGTGCGTTTATTACTGAAATACCAATAACCACAAATAAATAGGTGACTTCTTTTTGAGAAATGGCATCTGTTCTATAGCGAAGAATACCAAAAATGGCAAATAAACCTAGTGCCATTCCAAGGTCCATTTCAAACTTTTTAAGTGCAAAACACAGGAAAAACACAATAAGACTTATTAGGTAATAGGTAAAAACAAAATCTTTTCGTTTTGAATACGGATAATATATTAATCTGATTATTATTGTTAAGAATGATAAATTGATGAACAGCCTGAACATCATTTTATAAAAATCATCATTGAAGATTGGGATATCTAAAAATTCCATAGGTTATTATTTAAGCGGTTATTTTATTAATTTTTATTAGTTTTTCTTTAAAACGATTGTATTTTAAGTTATCATAAATACTAATCATACCTATGCAGTATTTACTAATACTATAAGGGTTTATTTGCTTGGATTTTAATTCTTGTACTATTGGTGAGCTTCTATTAAAGCGTTCTTGTTTTAATTCAATAATTACCAAATCGCTATAGGTTTTAAACTTGCCATCTTTTTTAAAGGAGAGATTTAAATCTATCGTTAATCGTTCTTTGGCTGCTTTATTAACCAATGTAACTCTGTTAAATTTGTTCCAAATTATTGGTTCTAAATCATACGTTTCATTGGTTGTTTTTTGAATGAATTCTATGGATGTTTTTAATAAATCGGGTTCAAAATCTTTAATAGAAATTCTACTTTTGTTTGTATTTCCTTTACCATCTTTCTGTTTAATTTCAAGAAAACAAATATTAGATTCAACATACTTACGAATTCTAATTTTGGTTCTATTATTTTTTCCGTTATGATGATCTTTATAAAATTTTTGCTCCGGCGTATCAAAATACAATGAGGAATAAGTAGTAATTCTATTTCCTTTAATTTCAACAACTCTATAATAATCTTGAATTCGTTTTAAAATTGGAGCCAAATCTTTTTCATGAATTACAAATTTGGTATCTGTACGTTTCATCAACTTCACATCATCCATCTCTTCCAAAGAAATGGGTGCTAAATGTTGTATTTCCCTTTTTACATTATTTGATATTTCCAACATAACATTATCCGAATTAATTAAATCTTATTTCTTTATTAAACATTTTAAACTGCGCAGCTATCCTGTTTTAATATTAGATGCTAATAGTTTTAAAAACTTGTGCGTTAAATTAACATTAAGTAATTATTATTTTTAAAGCTCTATTTTTCAATAGTTTGTATCTAAAACTATTTTTGAAGTATCGATTTACAGGATTAAATGTGTGTCTTTACAGGATTATTTATACCTCATGTTGCTAGTCTTATTTAAAACAAAAGGCTTCACAAAACGCTTGTAAAGCCTTTCAAAATAAACTACCAATCAACCAATCAAATCGTTTATAAAAAACGTGTCTTTTTATTTTAAAAAATAACTATTTGTTCTTTTTACCTTTGTTTTGTTTTGGAGCTTTTTCTAATTCTGCCTTGCGATAAAAACCCATCTTTATTGGTATCTATTTTGGCAAAATCCTTTTCTAATGGGCCTTTAGCTTCGTCTTTACTTAATTTTCCATCTTTGTTAGCATCCATCGTTTTAATTAACTCATCAATACTAGGCTCTTTCTTCTGTGAAGCCTCTTGTTTTCTGCCTTTATTTTCAGGTTTTGGTGCTTTGTCTAATTCTGCCTTGGTTATAAAACCATCTTTATTGGTATCTATTTTAGAAAAATCATTCTTTAAAGGACCTTTTACTTCTTTCACTGATAATTTTCCATCTTTATTAGAGTCCATCATTTTTATTAGCTCTTCGGTACTAGGTGGTTGTTGTCTATCTTTATTTCCACCTGGTGCTTGTGCGTTCGCTCCCAGAGATACCAAGCTTGCCATTAGTACGAAAAGCATTCCTACTTTTAAATTGTTATGTATCATAATTTATATTTGATATTATTATGCTTGTTTAGATGCTAAGCAATTTAAAAACTTGTGCTGTTAACTATATTTTAACTTTTAACAAGTTATTAAAATCGAAAAATCCTGTCTAACAAATTGCTAAACAGGATTTTATAATATTTTATAGATTTAATTATTCTGGTCTTGGTGGCGGCATACCTTCTGGCATACCATCGGGTGGAGGTCCACCTTCTCGCATATTGCCTGGTGGAGGCGGTCCGCCATTTCCTTGTCTTTTTCCTCTAGGGCCACCACGTAATGCATCCCGAATTATTTCCTCGAAACGTTGTTTTTGCTCTTCAGTGCAAATATTACGCACCGCTCTTAAGTGGTTAAACATTAATTTTTCATGGGCCATTTCTTTTTCTGCTAGTAAATTTAAAATGGAATCAACTTCATTTTCAGAAACATTCTCTTTTACTATTAATTTACCCAATTGATCTTTAATAATTTTTAAATCTTCAGCCGATTGAATCATACTTTCATGATGCCCTTCATTTATTTCTTCAAATTGCTTCATCTGTTCATCATCAAATTCTCAAAGCTTTTACAATAAAATCTGATGGACCTTTATTTCCTTTTCCGCTATCATTGTTTTTAGAAATAGTAGGACTTAAATAATTGTACAGAAAAAAGCCATTCACTACAATTAAAAAAACCAATAGAATATAAAGATGGTAAGTTTTTTTTCATGCTCATTTATTTTAAATTCAGTAACGTTTCATTCGAACTTGAAGTCAGTCCGTAAGTTTCAGCAAACGCATCAACATTCGTCATATATTTATTAGAGTTGTATTGCTTTATAGCCATAATATTTAATACAATTAAGCAAGCCAACGTTGCCAATTGCAATTTGGGTGTAAACCAGTTCCAGGCAGATGCAACTTCCTCTTTTTCTGCAAACAAACGTTGCATGGTTTTATCCTTAAAAAAAGGAGATACATTCACGTTTTCAATAGCGTCGATGGCAGCAAACGTGTCATCTATTTTCTTTTGAATGTTGTTATTTGTTTCCATTTTTTTTGTGTTATACTAATTTAGATGCAATAATTCTTAAAAACTTGCGTTAGCCGTCATTTTTATAAAAATCACCCAATAAATCTTGTAAATTTTTCTTTGCTCGAAACATTAAAGATTCAATCGAAGAAATACTTTTCTCAGTAATCTCACTTACTTCTTCATAACTTTTACCATCTACTTTGCAAAGCGTAAACACTACTTTTTGTGCTTCGGGCAATTCATTAATAGCTTTAAACAAGGTTTCACTTTTTTCTTTATTTTCTAATAAAATACCCGGATGGTTCATTTCGGTAAAATACGCGCTTTTATCAACCGGTACGCTATTTCCAGTAATACTTTGCAAAAACCCAAATCGTTTTTTAGTGCTTTTTTTCCTTATAAACTCTAAACATTTGTTGGTAGTAATTCTGTAAATCCACGTAGAAAGTTTCGAATTACCCTTAAATTTACCTAATCGAATTAAACACCTCAACAAAAACCTCCTGTGCAATATCTTCAGCATCTTCCCTATTCGGCACAAACGATATGCATGTGGCAAAAACTTTTTGCTCAAAATCGTCAATAAGCTTAGCGTAAGCCTTTTGGCTATGATTTCGCAATTCGCTTATAAACTCGTTTTCGGTCAATTAACTATAATTTATTACAAACGTACTTAATTTTAAAAAATAATCTACTTGCTTTCAAATTTTTATAACATTCCCCGCTAAAAAGCGGGTCGGGTTTTCCGCTATATCTTTTTTGCTTTTAATGGCAAAAAAGGATGCCGCTGCAACCCCTAATGCACCTCACCAGCCAAATAAAAGGCCAAACCAAGTGCATTACAATCCTCTAAAATCCGTCAAATTTCAATAAAACAAAAACATTCGCGAATTCGTAGCAATTAACGTAACTTTGCACACTTATTTAAACAACATGCGATTACACAGAAATTTATGCTTTTCGGTTATAGACGGTTTAACCTTAATTTTTAACGAAGGAAATTATGCCGATAAAGTCATTCAACAATTATTAAAACGCGACAAACGTTGGGGCGCTCGCGACCGTGCTTTTGTTGCCGAAACCACCTACGATATAGTACGCTGGAAACGCTTATATTCCGAAATTGCCGAAGTTAAAGAACCGTTCGACAGAGATAACCTTTGGCGCATGTTTGCCGTTTGGGCAACCCTAAAAGGCATAAAATTACCAGATTGGTCTTATTTTGAAAGTACACCTACCCGTAAAATAAAAGGACGTTTTGACGAACTTTCTAAAATTAGAAAATTTAAAGAATCCATTCCAGATTGGATGGATGAAATTGGTGAGAAAGAATTAGGAAAAGAACTTTGGACCAAAGAAATAGCTGCTCTAAACGAGCAAGCCGATGTTATTTTAAGAGTAAACACCTTAAAAACTACAAAAGAAAAATTACAAACAGAATTATTCGATTTAGATATTGAAACAGAGTTTTTAAAAGACTACCCGAATGCTTTAAAACTTAAAGAACGTGCCAATGTATTTACTACCGAAGCCTTTAAAAATGGCTTTTTCGAAGTACAAGATGCGTCATCGCAATTAGTAGCCGAATTTTTAAATGTACAACCTGGCATGCGCGTGGTTGATACCTGTGCCGGTGCTGGTGGTAAAACACTTCATATTGCTTCTTTAATGGAAAACAAAGGGCAAATTATAGCCATGGATATTTATGAAAATAAACTCCATGAATTAAAACGTCGTGCCAAACGAAATGGTGCTCATAATATCGAACCACGTGCTATAGATTCTACAAAAGTCATTAAAAAATTATACGATAAAGCCGATCGCGTTTTAATTGATGCGCCATGTTCTGGTTTAGGTGTTTTGCGAAGAAACCCAGATGCCAAATGGAAATTGCAACCAGAGTTTATCGATAAAATAAAAGTTACACAACAAGAAATTTTACAACAATACTCTAGAATGGTAAAAGTTGGCGGACAAATGGTATATGCAACCTGTTCCGTATTACCTTCAGAAAACCAAGAACAAGTTAAAACATTTTTAAAATCAGAAGCTGGAAAAAATTTTACTTTTGTAAAAGAGAATAAAGTATTAGCCCATAAATCTGGCTATGACGGATTTTATATGGCGCTTCTTGAAAGAAAAGCATAACAAATCTAAGCGACCTTAACCAGTCGCTTTTTTTATGTTCAAAACTCTTGAATAACTCTAATTATTCATTTTAATAATTAAATGGAATTACGCCGAAAAAAAGTAAATTTGCACTTTCTTATAAACACATACAAATTAAGACATAATGATTCATTTCTTTGGAAACGTAACCAGTAAAGTATTTGCTGTTCAAACAACAAAAGAATTATCAACCGAAACCATCTCTAAATTAACGTGGTTATTTGGCAACCAACCTAAAATAGAACAAGCATCACTCGATGCTTTTTTTGTTGGTCCACGTGCTGCCATGATAACACCTTGGAGTACCAATGCGGTTGAAATTACCCAAAACATGGGCATTTCAGACATCATTCGAATTGAAGAATTTCAAGCGGTTTCTGAAGATTTTAAAGATTTTGACCCGATGATTTCTGAAAAATTCAAAGGTTTAAATCAAGAATCATTTACCATAAATATTAAACCAGAACCCATTCTAAATATTGAAGATATTGCTGCTTACAACCAAAAAGAAGGTTTATCATTAAGTGATGAAGAAGTTGAATATTTAGATGGCGTTGCTAAAAAAATTGGTCGACCGTTAACCGATTCTGAAGTATTTGGGTTTTCACAAGTGAATTCAGAACATTGTCGTCATAAAATTTTCAATGGAACGTTTGTAATTGATGGTGAAGAAAAACCAACCTCACTTTTCAAATTGATTAAAGAAACATCCGAAACAACATCCAAACGATATTGTTTCGGCATATAAAGATAATGTGGCTTTTATAAAAGGCCCAAAAGTGGAACAATTTGCACCAAAAACGTGCTGATAAACCTGATTTTTACGAAACCAAAGATTTTGAATCTGTTATTTCGCTAAAAGCAGAAACACATAATTTCCCAACAACCGTAGAACCTTTTAATGGTGCTGCAACAGGTTCTGGTGGTGAAATTAGAGATAGATTGGCTGGTGGAAAAGGTTCATTACCATTAGCAGGAACAGCGGTTTACATGACCTCATATTCTCGTTTAGAAGAAAACAGACCTTGGGAAAAAGCGTTTCCAGAGCGCAAATGGTTATATCAAACGCCTATGGATATTTTAATAAAAGCATCTAATGGCGCATCGGATTTTGGAAATAAATTTGGACAACCTCTTAATTTGTGGTTCGGTTTTAACTTTTGAACACATGAAAGCAAGGATCAGCTCAGAAAACTAGGTTTCGATAAAGTCATCATGCAAGCTGGTGGTATTGGTTATGGCAAAACAGACCAAGCTTTAAAAGACAAACCTCAAAAAGGTGATAAAATTGTCATTCTTGGTGGTGAAAATTACCGAATTGGTATGGGTGGTGCTGCAGTTTCAGCTGCCGATACAGGTGAATTTGCTTCAGGTATTGAATTAAATGCTGTACAACGTTCTAACCCAGAAATGCAAAAACGTGCTGCCAATGCCATTCGTGGCATGGTTGAAAGTGATGAAAACTTTATTGTTTCTATTCACGATCATGGTGCTGGTGGACATTTAAATTGTTTATCTGAATTGGTTGAAGATACTGGTGGAAAAATAGATTTAGACGCACTTCCTGTTGGAGACCCAACACTTTCTGATAAAGAAATAATTGGTAACGAATCGCAAGAACGTATGGGATTGGTGATTGACAAAGAACATATTGATATCCTTCAACGCATTGCAGAACGTGAACGTTCGCCAATGTACACTGTTGGTGATGTTACAGGTGATGATAGATTTACGTTTGAATCTAAAACCAAAGGCCATAAACCAATGGATTTAGCCATGGAAGATATGTTTGGCAGTTCGCCAAAAACCATCATGACAGATAAAACTATTAATAGAAATTATAAAGATTTAAGCTATAATTCCGATAATTTCCATAATTATTTAGAACAAGTTTTACAATTAGAAGCTGTTGCTTGTAAAGATTGGTTAACAAATAAAGTAGACCGTTGTGTTGGTGGAAAAGTTGCTAAACAACAATGTGCTGGCCCATTACAATTACCTTTAAATAATGTGGGTGTTATGGCATTGGATTATAAAGGAAAAGAAGGTATTGCTACTTCTATTGGGCACGCACCTATTTCTGGACTTAATCAATCCTGTGGCAGGAAGCAGAAATGCAATTACCGAAGCGTTAACCAATATTATTTGGGCGCCTTTAAAAGATGACTTAAAATCGGTTTCGCTATCCGCAAACTGGATGTGGCCTTGTAAAAATGAAGGTGAAGATGCCCGTTTATATGAAGCTGTTGAAGCGGTTTCAGAATTTGCCATTGATTTAGGTATCAATGTTCCAACAGGAAAAGATTCGCTTTCAATGAAACAAAAATATCCTGATGGTGATGTGATTTCTCCTGGAACGGTTATTATTTCTGCAGCAGGAAATTGTAATGATATTAGCAATGTTGTAGAACCTGTTTTTCAAAAAGAAGCGTCGGGAGCGGTAGTATTTACTACATCAACATCTCTCAAGATGATTTTAAATTAGGAGGAAGTTCATTTGCTCAAGTATTAAATAAAATTGGAAATGATGCACCAACGGTAAAAAGTGCGGCATATGTAAAAACCGTATTCAACACCATTCAAAAATTAATAAAAGACAAGCAAATTGTTGCAGGACATGATGTGGCTTCAGGTGGGTTAATTACAACTTTATTAGAATTATGTTTTGCTGATACTAATTTAGGAGCAAGTTTAAATTTATCTGCTTTAGATGAAAAAGATTCAGTTAAAATGTTATTTGCTGAAAATGCTGGAATTGTTATTCAAGCTAAAGATGCTTCCATAGAAACTGTTTTATCTATAGCCAATATTGAATTCTTTAACATTGGAAAAGTAACCGAAAGCAATTCACTTGAAATTATTAATAATGGTGAAACGTTTCTTTTTCAATCTCAGAATTAAGAGATACTTGGTATAAAACCTCATTCCTTTTAGACCAAAAACAAACCGCTAATAATTTAGCATCAGCTAGATTTAATAATTATAAAAATCAACCTTTAAATATACATTTCCCTAAACATTTTACAGGGAAACTCTCCTTCACCTTTGAGGAAGATCGGGATGGGGCTCCAAAAGCCGCTATTCTTCGTGAAAAAGGAAGTAACTCTGAACGCGAAATGGCAAACGCTATGTATTTAGCTGGTTTTGATGTTAAAGATGTACATATGACCGATTTAATTTCTGGTCGTGAAACTTTAGAAGATATTCAGTTTTTAGGAGCTGTTGGTGGTTTTAGTAATTCTGATGTTTTTGGCTCTGCAAAAGGTTGGGCAGGTGCTATTAAATACAATGAAAAAGCGAATAAAGTCATTCAAGATTTCTTTAAAAGAGAAGATACCTTGTCTGTTGGAATTTGTAATGGCTGCCAATTATGGATGGAATTAGACCTCATTAATCCAGAACATGAGGTTCATGGTAAAATGGTTCATAACGATTCACATAAGCACGAAAGCAACTTTACTTCTGTAAAAATTCAAGAGAACAATTCTGTGATGCTTTCAACTTTAGCTGGAAGTACTTTAGGAGTTTGGATTTCGCATGGTGAAGGTAAATTTAAACTACCATATTCTGAAGACAAATATCAAATTGTTGCTAAATATGGTTATGCGGAATATCCACATAACCCAAATGGTTCCGATTTTAATACTGCCATGATGTGTGATAAAACAGGTCGCCATTTAGTAACCATGCCGCATATTGAGCGTTCTACCTTCCAATGGAATTGGGCGTATTATCCAACTGACAGAAAAGATGAAGTTTCTCCTTGGCTTGAAGCGTTTGTTAACGCCAGAAAATGGTTAAAAAAATAAATTACTTAAAAACAGAACTTATTAAAAACAATAAGTTCTGTTTTTTTGATAACTATTAATTCTCTTGCTAAAATTTCATTTATGAAAATTCCTAAAAAGTATAAATACATCATCGAATTAGGAAAAGCACTGCATATTTACGGAATTCCGTCTTATAAAATTCAGACATATTTAACCAAAATATCTGAAACTCAGGGTATTCATGGTACCTTTATGGATTTGCCTACGTGGATAAATTATGTTTTTTACGAAGAGGAAGACAAATCTTATAATTATATTGAATGCATTCCACCAGGCGTATTAAACTTAGGGGCATTGTCGCGTATTGAAGAAGTTGCAAATAAGGTTATCTTAAAAAAGATAAACAATGACGATGTAGAAACCGAATTGGAATTAATTAATAAGGAAGCAAAAAAAGTAAACCATTTTACATTATCCCTATCATATGCAATAGGAGCTGGTGCTTTTAGTTTAATGATTGGTAGCAATTGGATTTCTTTAATATTTGCTGTTTTGCTAGGAGCATTTGTTTATTTTTTTGTGTTTCTATCAACCAAGTCGAGTTATTTTGAAACTATATTAGAATCTTTAATTTCGTTTGTTGTAACGGTATTAGCATGTTTATTGTTTTTAGTATTTCCGGACTTTAATGTTGGTATTACCATTTTATCGGCTATCATAATTTTTATTCCTGGTTTAGCTATCACCACGGCTTTAGAAGAAATTACCTCAAAAAACTTAGTTTCTGGAGGGGCAAAATTATTCGATGCCATTATTTCTTTATTTAAGCAGTTTTTTGGCGTTTTATTAGGAATAGGCATCATGTCTTCCCTGATAGATTTTAAAAAACTAGTTCATATTTCCGATTTACCACAATGGATAATGTTTTGCGGAATCCCCTTGTTTTCTATTAGTCTTTTTGCAATTTTTCAAGTTCGCAAAAAAGATATGTTTTTGGGTGTAATCACAGGTGGATCTGTTTTCTTATTAACAGTTTTATTTTCGGGATTTGGGGTTTTAATCAGCACTTTTATTGGAACAATTGCAGCTGTGGCCATTAGTAATTTGTTTAGTAGAATTACCAAATCGCCCAAAACCGTATATTTAACACAAGGCATTATAATGCTTGTTCCAGGAAGTAAATCTTTTATGGGACTTAGTAATTCATTTTTAAATTCATCTTTAATTACTGCCGATAATTTATATGAACAAGTTGCTTTTATACTAATGGGGATTATTGGAGGACTTTTATTTGCGGGGGTTTTTAGAAAGAAATAAAAAAAACTAAAAAAGCAAAAATCCCGATTTCACAAACATGATTTCGGGATTTTTTAAGGATTTAAATATAATCAAATTCAGGAAACTGCTGATAAACAAATTCAACAATAGCCATTTTTTTCGGCCTTTTCTTTTAAGCCTTTTCTTTTTTACCAAACAAATAACCGTATGGCATTCCAACAAAAATGACGCCTCCAACTATGTTACCTAATGTTGCAGGAACAAGATTCTTTACAATAAAATCCGTCCACGTAATATTAGCTCCTTCAAATATTGCCAGAGGAATAAAATACATATTGGCAATACTATGCTCAAAACCCATAGCAACAAAGGCCATAACCGGCATCCAAATAGCAAATATTTTTCCTGTGGTATCTTTGGCAGCCATTCCTTGCCAAACTGCTAAACAAACAAGCCAGTTAGCTCCAATCCCTTTAAAGAAAGTCACTAAAAAATTATGACTTGTTTTACTAACGGCAAGGTTATGTACCGAATCAACAAATGGCGCATCGCTTACAATATGGGTTAAATGTGTAATAAAGAAAGCAACAAAAACCGCTCCTATAAAATTACCAAAATACACTAAAATCCAGTTTTTTAATACGACGTTAATACCTTGCTTTTTATTTAAAACGTTGGGAATAAAATAAGCGTTATTACCAGTAAATAATTCTGCACCAACTACCACCACAAGTATAAGCCCGATAGGAAATGCTGCTCCAAAAAGAAATTTTACTAGTCCTGGATTAGTGGCTGCCAAACCAGGTGAGCCACCTCCAACAATAATTGCTAGTAAGCCTCCAAATGCGATATAGGCACCTGCTAAAAAAGAAAGAATTAATGTTTTACTTACTTTGTACGACCCTTTGTTGTGTGCTAACACCCCTACTATTTCAATAACTTCTTTAGGGCTATTCATTGGATAACATTTTTGTTGTTTTCAACATCATTAATTCACTTTTACTTTTTTAAAATATTTTTTTAAAATGTTTGATGCTATTATTAATTCTTCAGGCGTATTTTCTCTTGCATCTTTAAGCTGATAGTCCCAACCTAAAGCCTCCCATTTATGAATACCTAATTTATGATACGGTTGAATTTCAATCTTTTCAATAGTTTCATAATCCCTAAAATATTTTCCTAAAGCGTGTAATAATTCAGGTTTATTAGTAATTCCTGGAATCAACACATATCGCAACCACATATTTTTACCAGATGCTTCTCGGTGTTTTGCAAAATTAAAAGCAGTTTCTTTACCTCTTACGCCAGTTAATTCTACATAGCCTTCTTCCGTCATGTGCTTAATATCTAACATTACCAGATCTGTATAATTATCTAAAAGTTCTTTTGAAAAACTGTTTAAAATTCTTCCGTTGGTATCAATATTTGTATGAATACCTTCCTCTTTTAATCTTTTAAAAAAAGGAATTAATTCTTTAGCCTGTAACAATGGTTCTCCGCCAGAAACAGTTACGCCTCCTTTAGTTCCAAAATATGGTTTCATTTTAAGTGCCATTTGAACCAAGTCTTCTATATCGTACTCTGTTCCGCCTGATGTTTCAATGGTATCAGGATTATGGCAATACAAACATTTTAGTTTACAACCTTGTAAAAAAACTACCCACCGAATTCCCGGTCCGTCGTGAGTCCCAAACGATTCTATCGAATGTACTCTCAATGTATTTGCTTCTGTTTTGATAATTTTCTTATTAAGTTTGTTTATAATGAGCATTGAAAGCGCTATTAACACGCTTTCAATGCACTTTTCTTATTATTACAATGATTCGTGGAACGAACGTGTAATAACCTCTAGTTGTTGCTCTTTTGTTAATCTAACAAAATTTACAGCGTACCCAGATACACGAATTGTTAACTGAGGATAATCGTCTGGATTTTCCATAGCATCCAACAACATTTCTTTATTTAATACATTCACATTTAAATGTTGTGCATTTCTTGAGAAATAACCATCTAAAGTAGTTGCTAAATTTTCAATTTGTTCTTCTTCATCTGCACCTAAAGATTTTGGCACGATAGAGAATGTATTAGAAATACCATCTTTAGAATCGTCGTAATTAATTTTAGACACTGAGTTTAAAGAAGCGATAGCTCCATTACAATCGCGACCGTGCATTGGGTTTGCACCTGGTGCAAAAGCGATACCTTGTGCTCTACCATCTGGTGTTGCTCCTGTTTTTTTACCGTAAGATACATTTGATGTAATTGTTAAAACAGACATGGTTGGTTCTGCATCTTTATAAACTGGTAATTTTTTTAACTCGTTCGTTGAATTCTGCAACGGCATTACTTGCTAAAAAGTCTACGCGATCATCATCATTTCCATATTTTGGAAATTCACCTTCAATTTCGAAATCGATTGTTAACCCTTCTTCATTTCTAACTGGTTTTACTTTAGCATATTTAATAGCCGATAATGAATCTGCTACAATAGATAACCCTGCGATTCCGTAAGCTATATTGATACTTGGATTTGTATCAATTAAAGCCATTTGTGCTTTTTCGTAGTAATATTTATCGTGCATGTAGTGAATAATATTCATAGAATCGTTGTACACTCTAGCAACTTCTTTCATGGCAATTCTAAAATTACCCATTACCTTATCGAAATCTAAATACTCATCTGTACATACTGGAATTCCATCAATCATTTGTGTTCCAGTAAATTCGCATCGACCACCATTTAAAGCTAATAATAATGTTTTAGCTAAATTAGTACGTGCGCCAAAGAACTGAATTGATTTTCCTAATTCTTGGAACGATACACAACAAGCAATTCCGTAATCATCAGATCCTCTTTTGGTACGCATTAAATCGTCATTTTCAAATTGAATTGAAGACGTATCAATTGATACCTTTGCACAATAATTTTTAAAATTTTGAGGTAATTTTTCAGACCATAATATGGTAATATTTGGTTCTGGTGAAGCACCTAAGGTATATAATGTGTTTAAGAAACGGAAAGATGTTTTAGTAACTTTAGTTCTTCCGTCTTCTAACATACCACCAATAGCTTCTGTTACCCATGTTGGATCGCCTGCAAAAATTTCATCGTAAGCTTCCATACGTAGGTGTCTCACCATACGCAATTTCATAACAAATTGATCGATATATTCTTGAGCTTCTACTTCGGTAATTAAACCAGCTTGTAAATCTCTTTCGATAAAAATATCTAAAAACGAAGATACATTTCCTAAAGACATAGCAGCGCCATCTTGTTCTTTAACAGCTGCTAAATACGACATGTATGTCCATTGTACAGCTTCTTGAGCATTTTCGGCAGGACGTGATAAATCTAAACCATAAGATTTACCCATTTCAACAATCTCTTTTAATGCTTTAATTTGCTCTGAAACTTCTTCACGTAAACGAATTATCTTATCGGTCATAGGACCATTAATATTAGATAAATCTTCCTTTTTCGCTTCAATTAAACGATTTACGCCGTATAATGCAATTCTACGATAGTCACCTATAATTCTTCCTCTGGCATAATTATCAGGCAATCCTGTTAAGAATCCTAAAGAACGGAATTTTTTAATTTCGTCTGTATAAGCATCAAACACACCATCGTTATGAGATTTAACATATTTATGTAAATAAATCTGACAAGTTGGTCGTTTGGTTTTAAACCATGTTCAGACAGTGCTTTTTCAACTACTTTAAAACCTCCAAAAGGTTTCATGGCTCTTTTTAATAATTCATCGGTTTGTAAACCAACAATTACTTCATTGTCTTTATCAATATATCCAGCTTTAAAAGCATTAATTCCAGAAACAATATCAGTATCAACCGAGCGAACACCATTTCTTTGTCTTTCTTCTTTGGTACCTTGTTTACAGATTTCCCATAATTTTAGAGTTTTTTCACTTGCCCCTTCCAAAAAATCATGTGTCCCGTGGTAAGGGGTAATATTTTGGGTAACAAAGTCTCTCAAATTAATAGTCTTGTTCCAAATTCCAGTTTTAAAAGTTTTAGTTTTCATATATTTAAATTAATTATCCTTTTCTATTTTAAGGGTGCAAAAATAAAGCCTAAACTTATCTGTAAAACTGACAAATGTCATTAAAAGTCCATTTTTTTAGTATTACAAGATTTACGAAAACGTTTGAATTACTCTTTTTTTTAAAAAAAAACAAAAAGTAATTTTTTATGAAAAATATTTTGGCCGACTTAATGCGTAAGAAATAAACCTTTCCAGTTTTCAAAAAATGGAATTACATAATTATGGTAAGACGGCATTTTGAAGATTTAGAATCGCATCAAAGAGTATATAAATTATTGAAACAAAAAAAGCCAGAAATAAAACTTATTTACTTCTGGCTTTTTAAATTAAAAATTCATGAAAAACTCTATAAACTTGCTTTTATTGCTGCTTGTGCAGAGGCTAATCGAGCAATAGGAACTCTATATGGTGAACAACTTACATAATTTAATCCTGTTCTATAACAGAATTCAACAGAACTTGGATCGCCACCATGTTCACCACAAATTCCAACTTTTAAATTAGGTTTTTTACTTCTACCACGTTCGGTAGCCATTTCTACTAACTGACCGATACCTTCTTGATCTAATACTTCAAAAGGATCGACTTTTAAAATGCCTTTTTCAATATAGATTGGTAAGAATTTACTAGCATCATCTCTAGAATAACCGAATGCCATTTGTGTTAAATCGTTGGTTCCAAAAGAGAAGAAATCGGCATACTTAGCAATTTTATCAGCAATTAAAGCAGCTCTAGGAATTTCTATCATAGTACCAACAGAATACTCAATGGTATCATTTCTTTCTTCAAAAACTTTATTTGCAGTTTCTCTAATTACGGCTTCCTGACTTTCAAATTCAGTAAGCGTACCAATTAAAGGCACCATGATTTCTGGTTTAGCAACAACACCTTTTTCTTTTAAGTTTAATGCAGCTTCGATAATAGCTCTAGCTTGCATTTCGGTAATTTCTGGATAAGTAATTCCTAATCTACAGCCTCGATGCCCTAACATTGGGTTAAACTCTTCTAATTCGGCCACTTTAATTTTTACCGCTTCTAAAGTAATGTGCATCTCTTCGGCTAAACTACGTTGTGTTTCTAATTGGTGAGGAACGAATTCATGTAAAGGAGGGTCTAATAAACGAACCGTTACTGGAAGTCCTTGCATAGCTTCAAAAATTCCTTCGAAATCGCTACGCTGCATCGGTAATAATTTATCTAGAGCATGTTGTCTTCCTTTTAAAGTATCTGATAAAATCATTTCGCGCATCGCTTTTATACGATCTACTTCAAAAAACATATGCTCTGTACGTGTTAATCCAATACCTTGCGCACCAAAATTACGAGCTATTTTTGCATCGTTAGGTGTATCGGCATTAGTTCTTACTTGCATCGTAGCATATTTATCTGATAATTTCATGATTTCGGCAAATTCGCCACTTAACTCAGGTTCGCTAGTTGCTACTTTTCCTTCAATAATATTACCTGTAGAACCATTTAAAGAAATCCAATCACCTTCATGGTATACTTTATCATCAACTTTTAAAGTTCTTGTTTTATAGTTAATTTTTAAGGCGCCAGCTCCAGAAATACAACATTTACCCATACCACGAGCCACTACAGCTGCATGAGATGTCATTCCACCTCGAGCAGTTAAAATACCTCGTGCAATATTCATTCCTTCTAAATCTTCTGGAGACGTTTCAATACGCGCTAAAATGGTGTATTTATATTTATTGGCTTCGTCTGCAAAAAAAACAATTTGACCGGTTGCCGCACCAGGAGATGCTGGTAAACCTTGCGCAATTACATGCGCTTCTTTAAGAGCTTTTGGGTCGAAAACAGGATGTAATAATTCGTCTAACTTACTAGGTTCTATACGTAAAATTGCTTCTTTCTCGGTAATTAAACCTTGTTTAAACATGTCCATAGCAATTTTAACCATGGCAGCACCTGTACGTTTACCGTTTCTAGTTTGTAAAATCCAAAGTTTACCATCTTGAATAGTAAACTCCATATCTTGCATATCTTTATAATGGTTTTCAAGTTTTTCTTGATATCCATTTAATTCTTTATAAATATCTGGCATTAATTCTTCTAAAGAAGGGTAATTTTTAACTCTTTCTTCTTCATCAACTTTTGCTAATTCTGCCCAACGTATAGACCCTAATTTTGTAATTTGTTGCGGCGTTCTTGTTCCTGCTACAACATCTTCACCTTGTGCATTAATTAAATATTCACCGTTAAAAACATCTTCGCCAGTACCTGCATCACGAGTAAAACAAACCCCTGTTCCAGAGTTGTCTCCCATATTTCCATAAACCATTGCTTGCACATTAACCGCTGTACCCCAATCGGCTGGATATCCATGCATTTTTCTATAATACATAGCTCTATCACCATTCCAACTATTAAAAACAGCTATAACAGCACCCCAAAGTTGATCCCATGGATCGGTTGGAAAATCATGTCCTGTACGTTTTTTTACGGCATCTTTAAAATCGTAAACTAAATCTTTTAAATCTTGAACAGTAAACTCGGTATCTAATTTTATGCCTCGTTTATATTTAAGGTGCTCCATAATTTCTTCAAAAGGATCGATATCTTCTTTAGCTTCAGGTTTCATTCCTAAAACAACACCACCATACATTTGAATAAAACGACGATACGAATCCCATGCAAAACGTTCATTACCCGTTTTATTTGCAAGTCCTATAACAGCATCATCATTTAAACCTAAGATTTAAAACGGTATCCATCATACCAGGCATTGATACTCTGGCACCAGAACGAACCGAAATTAATAATGGGTCGTCTTTATCACCAAACTTACTACCCATTAAAGATTCAATATTAAAAATAGCTTCTTCTATTTCAGCCTTTATCATACTAACTACCTTGTCTTTACCTAACAAATTATACTCGGTACATACTTCGGTAGTTATTGTAAATCCTGGAGGAACTGGTATACCGATATTGCACATTTCGGCTAAATTGGCACCTTTACCTCCTAAAAGGTTCTTCATTTTGCTGTTTCCGTCGGCAGCTTTATTACCAAACTTATAAACTCTTGTTTTTACATCTTGTAATACTTCCATAATAACTAAATTTAATAACTATTAAAGCATTGAAATTAGCTACTAAAAACGTTTTTTTCAATGACTTATGTCATAAAATCTATTTTATTTTTTAACATATTCTCAAAAAAGAAATATTTTAAATATTAAAACACCTCTTTTTTTTAGCTAAATTTGAAAATCTCATTTATTTTCATACTTTGCATTAAAAAAACATTTCATCCTAAATTAATGGCAACTATCACAAGAATTTTTGACTTTCCTTATCATCAATTAACAACTTATAATTTAGATAAGGCCTTCACCACTAAATATAATGGTGTTTGGAAATCTATTTCTTCTCAAGAATTCATTAATCAAGCAAATGCCATAAGTAGAGGATTGCTTCGCTTAGGAATTCAACCTAACGATAAAATAGCTGTTATTTCGTCAACCAATAGAACAGAATGGAATGTTTTAGATATTGGTATTTTACAAATTGGGTGCCCAAAATGTACCTATATATCCTACCATTTCTTTTGAAGAGTATGAATATATTTTAAACCATTCTGAATCATTATATTGTTTTGTTTCTGATGAAGAAGTTTTAAAAAAATTAAATGCAATTAAAAAGAATACGGGGCTTAAAAAACGTTTATACGTTTGATGAGATTGCTAATGAAAACCATTGGACAGATATTTTAAAATTAGGGGAAGACAACAGCAACCAAAATGAAGTTGAAAAAAGAAAAGATGCCATTAAACCAAACGATTTAGCAACCTTAATTTACACCTCTGGAACCACAGGAAAACCTAAAGGTGTTATGCTATCTCACAACAATATAGTTTCTAACGTAATAGATAGTGAAAAACGAGTTCCATTCCGTTATGGAAAATCTAAAGCCTTAAGTTTCCTTCCTGTTTGCCATGTTTTTGAACGTATGATTTTATATTTATACATGAACTGTGGTGTAGAAATTTATTTTGCCGAATCTATCGAGAAAATGAGCGATAACTTAAAAGAAGTTAAGCCAAACGTAATGACCGCTGTTCCTCGATTGTACGAAAAAGTATTTGATAAAATTATGGCAAAAGGCTCAGATTTAAAAGGTATAAAAAGAATGATGTTCTTCTGGGCTGTAGATTTAGGCCTTCGAATATGAACCTTATGGAAAAAATGGTTGGTGGTACGAATTACAATTAGGAATAGCCAGAAAATTAATTTTTAGTAAATGGCAAGAAGGTTTAGGCGGTAATTTAGATATTATGGTTTCTGGAAGTGCAGCACTACAACCCCGATTAACACGTGTCTTTGCAGCAGCCAAATTACCCATTATGGAAGGATATGGACTTACTGAAACATCGCCAGTAATATCTGTTAATGATATGCGCGGTGGTGGTTTTAGAATAGGAACGGTTGGCAAAATAATTGATAATGTTGATGTGAAAATTGCTGAAGACGGAGAAATTCTTGTTAAAGGACCGAATGTTATGCTTGGTTATTACAAAGATCCTGAAAAAACTGCTGAAGTTATGACAGGTGATTATTTTCATACAGGTGATATTGGTGAAATTGATTCCGATGGGTTCCTTAAAATTACCGACCGTAAAAAGGAAATGTTTAAAACTTCAGGTGGTAAATATGTTGCACCAGCACTTCTAGAAAATGAATTTAAACAATCCAGATTCATCGAACAAATTATGGTGATTGGTGAAGGTGAAAAAATGCCGGCAGCTTTAATACAAATAAATTTTCCATTTGTTAAAGAATGGGGAAAACGCCATAAGATTAATCTTAAATCGACAGCCGATATTATTACTAGCCCACAGTTACATGAACGAATTCAAGCAGAAATAGATGTCGCAAACAAAAATTTCGGAAATTGGGAACAAATAAAAAAATTCGAAATTACACCTGATATCTGGTCCATAGATGAAGGTCATTTAACCCCTACAATGAAATTAAAAAGAAAGGTTATTAAAGAAAAATATGCTAATCTTATAGAGAAAATTTATAGACCTTAATTAAATTTTAAGTTAAGTTTTTCTTTTTTAGTAAATTAAATTTATAAAAATTTATTATGCATGCATAATAAATTTTTATATATTTGGAACAACCTACCAAAAAACTATGAAAGAAAAAACCATAGATTATATATTACGAACCACATGGCTAGCTGTTCAAAAAATGTACAATGAAGAAGCTGCAAAATTTGGAACTACCATGGCTACCGGGTTTACATTATTAAGTATTGACCGCGAAAAAGGAACACCATCAACCGCATTAGGTCCAAAGATGGGAATGGAAGCCACCAGTTTATCAAGAATTTTAAAAACCATGGAGCAAAAAGGATTAATTGAACGCAAAGCCAAATCCAGATGATGGCAGAGGTGTTATTGTACATTTAACTGAATTTGGGCATGAAAAAAGAGCTTACTCAAAAGAACGCGTTTTAACCTTTAATGAAGCCATTAAAAAAAATGTTTCTGAAGAAAAATTAAAACATTTTTATGAAGTGGCCGATGTAATTAACGAAATGATTTCCAACAAAAAAATATACAATCAAAACGATAAGTAATAAAATGAGCAAACGAAGAATTAAAAAAGTAGCCATTATTGGTTCTGGAATTATGGGAAGTGGTATTGCATGTCATTTCGCCAATATTGGCGTAGATGTGTTATTACTAGATATTGTTCCAAGAGAATTAAATGATGCAGAAAAAGCAAAAGGATTAACCCTTGAAAATAAAGTGGTTAGAAATCGATTGGTAAATGATGCACTAGCAGCTTCTTTAAAATCGAAGCCCTCACCTATTTATCATTCAGATTTTGCTAATAGAATTACTACAGGTAATCTAGAAGACGATATTGCCAAAGTAGCTAATGTAGATTGGATAATGGAAGTCGTTGTAGAACGTCTAGATATTAAAAAAAGTGTTTTTGAAAAATTAGAAAAATACAGAACACCAGGTACTTTAATTACCTCAAACACCTCTGGAATTCCTATTCATTTTATGAGTGAAGGTCGCAGTGAAGATTTTCAAAAACATTTCTGCGGAACACACTTTTTCAATCCAGCACGTTACTTAAAATTATTCGAAATTATTCCTGGTCCAAAAACAGATGCTTCTGTTCTTGAATTTTTAAATGGCTATGGTGAACAATTCTTAGGAAAAACGTCGGTAATTGCTAAAGACACACCGGCATTTATTGGAAATCGAATTGGGATTTTTGGTATTCAATCTTTATTTCATCAAGTAAAAGCATTAGGTTTAACTGTTGAAGAAGTTGATAAACTCACTGGACCTGTAATTGGTCGTCCAAAATCGGCAACCTTCAGAACCGTTGATGTTGTTGGGTTAGATACATTAGTACATGTTGCAAATGGTATTTATGAAAATTGCCCTAACGACGAAGCACACGATCTGTTTAAACTACCAGATTTCATCAATACAATGATGGAAAACAAATGGCTTGGAAGTAAAACAGGTCAAGGATTTTATAAAAAAGAAGGTAAAAATATTTTAGCTTTAGATTTAAATACATTAGAATACAGACCAACAAAAAAAGCAACTTTTGCAACTTTAGAATTAACAAAAACAATTGATAAAGTAATTGATCGATTTAAAGTATTGGTTTCTGGAAAAGATAAAGCAGGTGATTTTTACAGAAAAAATTTTGCTGCCATGTTTGCGTATGTTTCAAATAGAATTCCTGAAATTACAGACGAGTTATATAAAATAGACGATGCCATGAAAGCTGGTTTTGGATGGGAACATGGTCCTTTCCAAATTTGGGATGCTATTGGTGTTGAAAAAGGCATTGAAATAATGAAAGCTGAAGGTTTAGAACCTGCCGCTTGGGTAAATGATATGCTTGCTTCAGGAAGTACATCATTCTATACCGTAAAAAATGGTGCTACCTATTTTTATGATATTCCAACTAAAAATCACAAGAAAAAATTCCTGGACAAGATGCTTTCATCATTTTAGATAATATTAGAAAATCAAATGAAGTATTTAAAAATTCAGGTGTTGTTATTGAAGATTTAGGCGATGGTATTTTAAATTGCGAATTCCAATCTAAAATGAATACCATTGGTGGTGATGTTTTAGCAGGATTAAATAAAGCTATTGATTTAGCTGAAAAAGATTTTGATGGATTAGTTATTGGAAATCAAGCAGCTAATTTCTCAGTTGGTGCCAATATTGGTATGATTTTCATGATGGCTGTTGAGCAAGAATATGATGAACTTAAATGTTGCCATCAAATATTTTCAAGATACCATGATGCGCATGCGTTATTCATCTATTCCAACAATTTCTGCACCTCATGGTATGGCTTTAGGTGGTGGTTGTGAATTATCAATGCACGCCGATAAAGTAGTTGCTGCTGCAGAAACATATATTGGACTAGTTGAATTTGGTGTTGGTGTAATTCCTGGTGGTGGTGGTTCTAAAGAAATGGCTTTAAGAGCATCAGATACTTTCAAAAAAGGTGATGTAGAATTAAATACTTTACAAGAATATTTCTTAACTATTGGTATGGCAAAAGTAGCAACCTCTGCTTATGAAGCTTTTGATTTAGGAGTACTTCAAAAAGGAAAAGATATTGTTGTGGTTAATAAAGACAGACAAATTGCAACTGCAAAAGCACTATGCAAAATTAATGGCAGATGCTGGCTATACACAACCTGTAAAACGTACAGATGTTAAAGTACTTGGTAAACAAGCTTTAGGAATGTTTTTAGTAGGAACAGATTCTATGGAAGCTTCTAACTATATTAGTGAACACGACCAAAAAATAGCAAATAAATTAGCTTATGTAATGGCTGGTGGTGATTTATCTGAACCAACTTTAGTAAGTGAACAATATTTATTAGATTTAGAACGTGAAGCCTTTTTAAGTTTATGTACAGAACGTAAAACTTTAGAACGTATTCAACACATGTTGAAAACAGGAAAACCATTGCGTAATTAGACATCTTAGAATGTTAGGAAAATCTAACATATCTAAAAATTCTAAAGTTATCTAAAAATCTAAAGATAATGAAACAAGCATATATAGTAAAAGCATACAGAACAGCAGTTGGAAAAGCACCAAAAGGTGTTTTCCGTTTTAAAAGAGCAGATGAATTAGGTGCAGAAACCATTCAATACATGATGAAAGAATTACCAAATTTAGATGTAAAGCGTATTGACGATGTTATTGTTGGTAATGCCATGCCCGAAGGTGCTCAAGGATTAAATATGGCACGATTTATTTCCTTAATTGGATTAAATAGTGTTGATGTTCCTGGTGTTACCGTAAATCGATTTTGTTCTTCAGGTATAGAAACCATTGCTATTGCAGCAGCTAAAATTCAAGCAGGAATGGCAGATTGTATTATTGCCGGTGGTTCAGAAAGCATGAGTTCGGTTCCCATGACAGGATTTAAACCAGAATTAAATTACGATACCGTAAAAGCTGGTCATGAAGATTATTATTGGGGCATGGGAAATACGGCTGAAGCAGTTGCTAATCAATTTAAAGTATCTCGTGAAGACCAAGATGAATTTGCTTATAATTCACATATGAAAGCATTAAAAGCACTAGCTGAAAATCGTTTTCAAGATCAAATTGTTCCTATAGAGGTTGAACAAATTTATATTGATGAAAACGGAAAAAAAGCAACAAAAAAATATACTGTAACAAAAGATGAAGGTCCTCGTGCAGGAACAAGTATTGAAGCACTTAGCCAAATTACGTCCGGTATTTGCTGCTGGTGGAAGTGTTACTGCTGGAAACTCATCGCAAATGAGTGATGGTGCTGCATTTGTAATGGTTATGAGTGAAGATATGGTTAAAGAATTAAATCTAGAACCTATTGCACGTTTAGTTAATTATGCTGCTGCTGGTGTAGAACCACGTATTATGGGAATTGGTCCGGTAAAAGCCATTCCAAAAGCATTAAAACTGGCAGGTTTAAAACAATCAGATTTAGAATTAATAGAATTAAACGAAGCATTTGCATCGCAATCATTAGCCGTAATTAGAGAATTAAATTTAAATCCAGATATTGTAAATGTAAATGGTGGTGCTATTGCTTTAGGGCATCCACTAGGTTGTACTGGAGCAAAACTATCGGTTCAATTATTTGACGAAATGCGCAAACGAAATATGAAAGGTAAATATGGTGCTGTAACCATGTGTGTTGGAACTGGCCAAGGTGCTTGTGGAATTTTTGAATTTTTAAATTAAAAGGTATTACTATATAAAATGGAAACAAAAGAAAAAGAATTATTAAGAGGTGGTCAATTTCTTGTTAAAGAAACCAAATGTGAAGATATATTTACACCTGAAGATTTTTCAGAAGAACAACTTATGATGAAAGAAGCTGTTACGGAATTTGTTGACCGTGAAATAATTGGCCAAATAAAGCACGATTTGAAGCAAAAGATTATGCTTTAACAGAATAGTGTATGAGGAAAGCAGGCGACATTGGATTTTTAAGTGTTGCCGTTCCAGAAGAATATGGTGGTTTAGGCATGGGTTTTGTATCAACCATGTTAGTTTGCGATTATATTTCTGGTGCTACAGGTTCTTTTAGTACAGCTTTTGGTGCACATACAGGAATTGGTACGTTGCCAATTATATTATATGGAACAGAAGAACAAAAACAAAAATACGTTCCAAAATTAGCCACAGGAGAATGGTTTGGATCTTATTGTTTAACAGAGCCAAGTGCAGGTAGTGATGCCAATTCTGGAAAAACCAAAGCTGTACTATCTGAAGATGGAAAATCTTATAAAATTAACGGGCAAAAAATGTGGATTTCAAATGCTGGATTTTGCAGTTTAATGATTGTTTTTGCTCGTATTGAAGATGATAAAAACATTACTGGTTTTATTGTAGAATATGATAAAAAAATCCAAATGGAATTACCTATGGGTGAAGAAGAACATAAATTAGGTATTCGTGCATCATCAACACGTCAAGTATTTCTTTAATGATACTGTTGTTCCTGTTGAAAATATGCTTTCTACAGAGGTAATGGTTTTAAAATTGCTATGAATGCCTTAAATGTTGGTAGAATTAAATTAGCTGCTGCTTGTTTAGATGCGCAAAGACGTGCTATACTACAGTATCTGTTAAATATGCCAATGAACGTATTCAATTTAAAACACCAATTTCTAGTTTTGGTGCAATTCTCAAAAAATTGCTGAAATGGCAACCAACTGCTTGGGCTGGTGAATCTGCAAGTTATAGAGCTGCAAAAAATATTGAAGATCGTATTGCTATTACGTAATAACAACTGGAAAAGATACACATCAAGAAGCTGAATTAAAAGGTGTTGAAGAATATGCTATTGAATGTTCTATTTTAAAAGTAGCAGTTTCAGAAGATATTCAAAATTGTACTGATGAAGGTATTCAAATTTTTGGTGGTATGGGATTCTCTGAAGAAACTCCAATGGAATCTGCTTGGAGAGATGCTCGTATTGCCAGAATTTATGAAGGTACCAACGAAATTAACCGAATGTTATGTATTGGTATGCTTATTAAAAAAGCCATGAAAGGTCATGTTGATTTATTAGGTCCTGCAACTGCAGTAGCCAATGAATTAATGGGTATTCCTTCTTTTGACACACCAGATTTTTCAGAATTATTTTCAGAAGAAAAAAGTATGATAGCAAAACTTAAAAAATTATTTTTAATGGTTGCTGGAGCTGCTTTCAAAAATATGGACGAAGAAATTGAAAAGCACACAACAATTATTGATTGCTGCTTCAGATATTTTAATTCAAATTTATATGGCTGAATCAGCTATTTTAAGAGCTGAAAAAATGGCTAAAAAAGATTGGTGAAGAGCTCAAAAAGAACAAATAGCAATGGCTAAATTATACTTATATCATGCTATTGATGTTATTGAAACAGCATGGAAAACAATCTATTATTTCATTTGCTGAAGGTGATGAACAACGCATGATGCTTATGGGACTTAAAACGTTATATAAAATATGTAAACTATGCCAAATATTGTTGAATTACGAAATATTATTGCTGAAAAAGTAATAAACAGAAAATAAATATTGTTTTTAAAGCAAACTAACGAGTGTGACTAACTCAATTCTAAAAGCGTTTCAGAAATAATTTTTTGAAACGCTTTTTTATTTTAAGTATTTTAGTGAAAAATAATCATATAATGAAATTTCAACTATTTTATATTACCGTTTTTAATCACTTTTATATCCGCTTCTCAAAACCATCAAAACATTTACAATATTATAGATGCGGTATCTGCAAAACGCATCGAAAAAGATATTCAAACTTTAGTTAATTTTGGCACACGAAACACCTTTAGTGATACATTTCAAAAACTAGAGGTATTGGTGCTGCAAGACGCTGGATTAAATCTGAATTTGAATATATCTCTAGAAATTGTAATAATTGTTTAAATGTTTTTTATCAAAAAGATTTTGTAACAAAAGAAGGAAATAACCGTGTTCCTCATGATGCTTGGGTTGTTAATGTGGTTGCTATTCAAAAAGGAACAAAATATCCTAATAGATATATAATTATGAGTGGCGATATTGATTCGCGTGCAAGTGATACCATGGATTTTACCACAGATGCTCCAGGAGCTAATGATAATGCTTCTGGTATGGCAGGAACCATTGAAGCAGCCAGAGTACTCATCCAAATATAAATTTGAAAATAGTATTATTTATGTTGGGTTATCTGGCGAAGAACAAGGTCTTTTTGGTGGTGCTGGTTTTGCTGCTTATGCCAAAGAAACAAGGATGGGAAATTATTGGTGTTTTAAATAATGATATGATTGGCAATATTAAAGGTGTTGATGGTGTGATTGATAACAGAACCTTTAGAATTTTTTCTGAACCTGTTCCTCCAACAGAAACAGAACGAGAACGGAATGCACGTCGTTTTTATGGTGGTGAAGTCGATGGTATTTCCCGACAATTGGCACGATATGTTCATAAAACCACAAAAAATTATATGCCAGAAATGAACCCGATGATGGTTTACAGATTAGATCGATTTGGTCGTGGTGGTCATCATCGTCCGTTTAACGATTTAGGTTTTGCAGGTATCAGAATTATGGAAGCCCATGAAAATTACAACAACAACATCAAGATATTCGAGAAGAAAATGGTATAAAATATGGTGATGTTATAGAACATGTTAATTTTAATTATGCAAAAAAACTAACCGCTGTAAATGCTATAAATTTAGCAAGTTTAGCTTGGGCACCACCTGCTCCAAAAACTGTTGCCATTGGTGGCATTGTAGAACCTTCAGTCAAATTAAAATGGGATAAAGTTGATGGTGCTGTTGGCTATAAAATTTATTGGCGAGATACCACCTCCCCCACTTGGGATTATAGCAGATATGTTGGAGATGTTTCAGAATTTACTTTAGATGGTATTGTTATTGATAATTATTTTTTTGGAGTTGCTTCAGTTGGAGAAAATGGCTTTGAAAGTGTTGTTACCTTTCCAAATGAAATTTTTAGATAACCCTTATTTTAACTTCAAAATATATTTATGACTCATCGGTTTTACATATTATTGCTGCTTATAATCATTTCTACAACAACCATTCAAGCGCAGATTCAATCAGAAAAAAGCAAATTTACAAGACAAGATACTCTTACGAGGAAGCATAACTCCAGAACGTGCTTGGTGGGATTTAACCTATTATCATTTAGATATTAAAGTAAATCCAGATAAAAAATTTATTTCTGGAAAAAACACCATTCAATATAAAGTATTGGAAAACTAATTCTGTTATGCAAATTGATTTACAAGCTCCTTTAAAAATAACTAAAGTTATTCAAAATGGTAAAGATTTAGAAGTAAAACATGATGGCAATGCACATTTTATAACATTAAAAAACAATCAAAATATAGGCAGATATTCAATCACTTGATGTATATTATGAAGGTCATCCAAAAGAAGCCGTAAATGCCCCTTGGGATGGTGGTTTTTCTTGGAAAAAAGACAAAATGGCAATCATTTTATAGCTTCATCTTGTCAAGGTTTAGGTGCTAGTGTTTGGTGGCCAAATAAAGACCATATGTATGATGAAGTAGATAGTATGCTTATAAGTGTAAATGTTCCCGATAAATTAATGAATGTTTCTAATGGAAGATTACGATTAGTTGAACAAATTGATGACACAAAAACCTATCATTGGTTTGTAAAAAATCCAATAAACAATTATGGTGTTAATATAAATATTGGTGATTATGTGCATTTTTCTGAAGTTTATGATGGTGATGGCAGGAAATTTAGATATGGATTATTATGTACTAAGAGATAATCTTGAAAAAGCTAAAGAACATTTTAAAGATGCTCCAAAAATGATGAAAGCTTTTGAGCATTGGTTTGGTCCGTATCCTTTTTATGAAGATGGTTTTAAACTGGTTGAAGTGCCTTATTTAGGTATGGAACACCAAAGTTCTGTTACCTATGGAAATCAATATAAAAAAGGCTATTTAGGAAATGATTTATCTGGAACTGGTTGGGGATTAAAATTCGATTTTATAATTATTCATGAATCTGGTCATGAATGGTTTGCAAATAATATTACCTATAAAGATATTGCCGATATGTGGATTCATGAAGGTTTTACATGCTTATTCTGAAAATTTATTTTTAGATTATTATTATGGAAAAAAAGCGGCATCAGAATATGTTATTGGGACTACGAAAAAATATTAAGAAATGACAGACCTATTATTGGTATTATAATGTAAATAAAGAAGGTTCTGGAGATATGTATTTTAAAGGTGCCAATATGCTACATACATTAAGACAACTTATTGAAGATGATGAAAAATGGCGACAAATTTTACGAGGATTGAACAAAACATTTTATCATCAAACAGTTACCACAAAACAAATTGAAGATTATATAGTCGAAAGAAACTGGAATTGATTTAACAGAATTTTTTAATCAATATTTAAGAACATACTAGAATTCCAACTTTAGAATATACGATTGAAAATAAAGAATTAAAATATCGTTGGACAAATATTGTTGATAAATTTGATATGCCAATACAAGTTACATTAGATGGTAAAGAGCAATGGTTATTTCCAAAAGCAGAATGGAAAACTATGCCATTAGAATCTAAAAACCCTTCTTTTGAAATAGATCCCAATTTTTATGTTGAATCGAAAAAACTATAATTCTTTTGAAAATACCTGAATTATATTTTAAAACTGATACAGAATGGCGTGATTGGTTACATCAAAATCATGACTTCGGCAAATGGTGTTTATTTAATATTTTACAAAGTAGACATGAAAATGACAGTATGCGATGGGAAGAAGCTGTAAAAGTTGCCTTATGTTATGGCTGGATAGATTCTACGGTTAAAAGTTTAGGTGATGGAAAACGTACGACAATATTTTACACCTCGAAACATAAAAAGTGTTTGGAGTGCTTTAAATAAAAAATATATTGATGAATTAATTGCTGAAAATTTAATGCATGAAAGTGGCTTGAAAACTATTGAAATTAGCAAAACAAAATGGCACATGGACTGCTCTTGATGATGTTGAAAATGGCATTATTCCAAAAGATTTACAAATTGAATTTGATAAGCATCCGGTAGCTTTTGATAACTATCAAAACTTCTCTCCATCATATAGAAAAAGTTATTTGTACTGGTTAAATCAAGCCAAAAGAGAAGAAACAAGAAAAAAGCGCATATCAGAAATTATTCAATTATGCGCTAATAATATAAAAAGTAGAAACAACGGATAATACATAACTTACAATTCAGCTTGGCTATACTTCTAAAAGCCCAAATTAAATCACAATACTTGTTATGTAAGAATTAACTATTAAATTATTAAAAATCCACCCTAATTTTTTTTATATTATTGGTTCAAATTCCGCTAATAAAACTCCCATATGGATCTTTAAAATGGGTTCCTTCAGTAAATCTATATTTACTTAATAATTTAAATTCTACTAAAGACCATAACAAAAACTCTTTAATGAAATAACTATCTTGTTTCTGAATTTCGGGTTGATATTCTTTCACTAAATCCTCTAAAGGTGTAATGGCATCGAGAGTGTTTTTATATTCTTCATCTTTAAATTCATCCATTAATTCGAAGCCATCTTTTTGATTAAAAAACCAGGAAACCAGGTCGTCGTACGGGCTCTCATCTTCTTGCTTTTTCAACTTTTCAATTTTTGGAAAAAACTCTTCGAACAAACTTTTAACAGCTTCTCCGATTAAATTGTAGGCCACCACAGCGGCTCCTTCTTGTTCGCCTTCATAAACAAGTTCTACTTTACCTATAATTGATGGAATAATCCCAACAAAATCACTTAAACGAACAACTGTTTTTTTGTCGCCCGACTTTAAAGCGCGCCGTTCTGCGGTGCTTAACAAATTTTCGAATGCCGTGATGCTTAATCTAGCGCTTACACCACTTTTGACATCTATATATTCGCTTTCTCTGGCTTCAAAAACAATCTGTTCTAATAAATCTTTAGCTAAATCGGGCACACTAACTGTTGCAGTTTGAGTCTCCAACACCTTAGCTTCTTGCTCTGTGATTAATCGTGCTGTTTCGATATCTTCAGGATAATGTGTTAAAATTTGAGATCCAATTCTATCTTTTAGCGGTGTTACTATACTGCCTCGGTTGGTATAATCTTCTGGATTTGCAGTAAATAAAAACTGAATATCGAGTGGTAGCCTCAACTTAAAACCTCTAATTTGGATATCGCCTTCTTGCAAAATATTAAACAAAGCCACTTGTATTCTAGCCTGTAAATCTGGTAATTCGTTTATCACAAAAATACACCGATTCGCTCTGGGAATCATACCGTAATGAATAACCCTATCATCGGCATAATTCAGTTTTAAATTAGCGGCTTTAATGGGGTCTACGTCTCCTATAATATCTGCCACAGTCACATCTGGAGTTGCCAGTTTTTCGGCAAAACGCTCACTTCTATGTAACCAATAGATGGGGGTTTGATCTCCTTTTTCTTTTAAAAGTTCTTTGGCGTATCTGGAAATAGGCTTAAATGGATCGTCATTTATTTCAGACCCATCAACCACCGGAATATATTCATCTAATAAATTAAGCATTAACCGTGCTAAACGCGTTTTTGCTTGACCACGAAGCCCTAAAAGATTAATATTATGACGTGATAAAATAGCGCGTTCCAATTCTGGAATCACCGTATTTTCATAGCCATAAACCCCTTCAAAAGTGGTTTCTTTATTTTTTATTTTATGAATTAAATTATCTCTTAGTTCATCTTTTATTGACTTTGATTGATAACCCGCTTCTTTTAATTCGCCAAGTGTTTTTATATTCTCTTTTTTCATTTTCAATTTTTATTTTGTCTTGATTCTTGGTTTTCTAATCAAATTTTTTTAGCCTCTAATTCTTTTTTTTCTATTAGTTTCATAATCTTCAAAAATCATTTCACCCAAACCTTTTATTCCAGTATAAAATGCCTTTCCTTGATTTGCATAGGTGAATTCGCGAACAAACCGCATTAAATAACTGTCTTGCGCAATCATAAACGTTGTTATTGGAATGTGTAATCTTCTGGCTTGTTGCGCCATAACGTAGCATTTATTTACAATATATTTATCTAATCCATTACTGTTTTTATAATACTGACCATCTGGTAATCGCAAGCAACTTGGTTTCCCATCTGTAATCATAAATATTTGCTTATTGGTGTTACGTTTTCTTCGTAATATATCCATAGCTAATTGTAAACCCGCAACGGTATTGGTATGATAGGGCCCTACTTTTAAATAGGGCAAATCTTTTATTTCTATTTGCCAAGCATCGTTTCCAAAAACTATAATATCGAGCGTATCTTTTGGGTATCTGGTAGTAATCAATTCGGCTAATGCCATAGCTACTTTTTTGGCTGGTGTAATTCGATCTTCTCCATAAAGAATCATGCTGTGACTTATATCAATCATTAAAACAGTACTCATCTGTGATTTATGAAGCGTTTCTTCAACTACCAAATCGTCTTCAGATAGTTTAAAATCACCAATTCCGTGATTAATCTGTGCATTCTTTAAACTTTCTGTAACCGAAACTTTATCTAAACTATCTCCGAATTGATAGGCGCGAAAATCGCCGGTATGTTCATCGCCAATTCCTGGGCTTTTACTTTTATGGTTTCCTTGCCCGCTTCGTTTTATTTTACCAAATATCTGATCTAAAGCTTGTTGCCGTATAGCACGTTCGGTTTTTGAAGTAATAGCCATTGCTCCTTTTCCGTCGGGATCAATTTCTTCTCTTATGTAGCCTTTAGCTTTAAGATCTTCAATAAAATCGTCGATGGTATACTCTGGTGTGGTGAGCTTGTATTCTTTATCTAATTCCCGCAACCAACTTATGGCTTCATCAAAATCGCCCGAGGTGTGTGTAATTAGTTCCTTGAAAATATCGAATAATTTATCGAACGGCGACTGATTTGGCGCTTCATATTTTTTAAATACAAAACCCCTTCTTAAAGTATTCTTGTCTTTCATAGCAAGCTAAAAATACTTTATTTATTGTAAAAAAATGCTAAGGAATTATTAATTTTTTCTATACCGTATGCTTAATTACTTATACTTGCGTACTATTCTACACGTTTTAGCCCTTCTACATCGTCTATTCTAATTTGCTTCCCGATAATAGAAATTAAACCTTCTTTTTTAAATTGAGATAACACACGAATAGCCGATTCGGTGGCAGTACCAACAATATTTGCAAAATCTTCGCGAGATAATAACACACTTAATGTTTTATCGGGATTCACACCAAAACTCTCTTGAATGTACACTAAAGTCTCTGCTAAACGCTGTCTTACAGACTTTTGTGCCATATTTACAATAATATCATCAGCTTCCTTTAAATCGTGAGCCATTTCTTTTAACACATCATATGAAAATCTCGGATTGGATTGTAAATCGTTAATTATTTCATGTCTTGGTATAAAACAAACCTCCATATCATTTAAAGCTACGGCTTGCAGATTTGACGCTTCCTCTGTGATTAATGAGCGTTGACCAATTAATTGTCCTTTCACAACCATTTTAACAATCTGGTCTTTACCGTTTTCGCTTAATTTTGAAAGCTTACAAATCCCATCCCTAACGCAATACACACCATTAATAATTTCGCCCTCCTCGAAAATTACTTCACCTTTTTTTATAACCCGTGTCGTTTTGCAATTCGAAATCCGAACGAGCTCGTCTTTTGATAAAGATTTGAGAGCGTTAAATTGTTTTATGATGCATTGTTCACATTTACCCATACTAACTTTTTGAAGTTTTGTAAAATTAAATAAAATTATTGAATAGGCTATGCAAATATTAAATTAGTGTAATACTAAAAATGGAATGTTTTTATAGTAACTAATTTCTTTTACCGTAGGATGAAATAATATTTTTTGAAAATAATTTAAATTCTTTGCCAACATTGTAATAAGATTTATCCCTTGGCTATCTACAAATTTCTGCACGGCATCTTCGATATATTTATTTGTTAAAAAATGAAAGCTATGTTCGTAATTACTAAAATAATCGTCTAGATACTCTTTGTTTTTTTGTTGCTCGTCGTTTAGTTCGGCCCCTTTATTTACGTGTAATACCCTAACAACCGATTTGTGTGCTTCTATAATATCTGTAATAGGTTGTAATGTTTCGGTGGGATAAAATATAGAAAAATCTGTAGGGAACACAATTTCCTTTGGCACATTAAATGTGGCATTTTCCGGTACAATTAAGGTAGTACATTTCACCTTAGTTATAACATCGCCTGTATTACTTCCAATGGCTAATTTTTCTAAATCGGAGGCGCCTTTAGTCCCCATTACTATTAAATCGATGCGCTTTTCTAATACATGACGCCTTATAGAGCTAATCATGTACATGCTATCTGTTAGCGTAAAAAACCTATGATTACCGTTTAAACCTAATTTATTTATTCGTTTTATGGTATCCTGTAATAGTTTTTTACTTGGCTTTGAAATCACCTCTGGGAGAACTACTTTTGATGCGTTCTGAACCGTTTCAAAACGTTCGCAATCGGCTACAGTATTAACATGTAATAAATAAAAATTACATGTCGATTTACTGAAAAACCGGAGTGCATATTCTATGGCATTCCATGAGTTTTCAGAAAAATCTGTAGGGATTAAAATATTCTTCATTCCTGTTTTGTCTTCTAAAAAACAAAAGTAAAAGCATGAAGCTAAATGATATATGACCAATATCATGTTTCACCCCTAAATGTGAAAATTAGTTGATTTGTTGAAGTTGTTGAATGTCGATAATTCTTATGTTTCTTCCTTCTATTTCAATGATTCCCAAATCTTTAAACCCAGACAAGGTTCTTATTAAACTTTCTGTAGCAATTCCTGCAACTCCAGCCAAATCGTTACGAGAAATTCTAATGGCTTCATCTGGTTTTCTGTTTAATTTTTCAGCAAATTTAAGAATTGTATTTGCTGTTCGCTTTTTTACAGAACTGTAAGCCATATGTAACAATTGGTCTTTAACACCCGTTAAATCGTTGGTTATCATTTGTATTAACTCCAAAGTTACCTGATGATTATTGCTAAGAATATCTTTAAGATCGTTTTTAGAAATTGCCACTAAAGTAGTTTCTTTTACTGCAGTTGCTGTTTCTTGATACGGTATGTTTTGAGTAAAAGAGGTATACCCAAACAAATCGTCTTCTTGATGTAAGGCCGTGGTTAGTTCTTTTCCTTGTTCATCTAACTTATTACATTTAACAAGTCCTTTAGACACCAAATAAATATAATTAGAGTTTTGTCCTTCTTCGTAAATAATTTCACCTTCAGAAAAATTTACGGACTTTCCATGATCATCGAAAAAATTCTTAAGATCATTTAACGATCTTAATTCAGGTTCTACTTCCTTAGCATCGTCTTCTTTTTCTCTTAAATCTTTTAATATTTCTGCTTTAGCTAAACGACTTTCTATAGCACTTAAAAGCTCTTCTTCTTCAAATGGTTTAGTAATATAATCGTCGGCTCCCAAATCCATTCCTTTCCTAACGTCTTTACGCTCGGTCTTTGCCGATAGAAATATAAAAGGAATATGCTTCGTTTTTTCTTTGTTAGCTAGCGCTTCTAAAACACCGTAACCATCTAGCTCAGGCATCATAATGTCGCAAATGATAATGTCTGGCACCAAGTTTAATGCCGTTTCTAAACCAATTTTTCCATTTGCAGCAGTAATAACTTTGTAATTAGATAATTCTAATAACTCTGCCGTATTTTCTCTAAGAATAACATCGTCTTCTATCAATAAAATTGTCTTCATTCTTTTGCTTTATTTGGTAAGTTGATGGTAAATGTACTTCCTTTATTTTCTTCACTCACAAAGTGAATAGCGCCTCCTAAATTTTCTAAATGATTCTTCACAATGTTTAACCCTATACCTGTACCTTGTGTAAGTAAGGCGTTTTCTGCTCTAAAATAACGGTTAAAAATGCTTTTTTGATCAATTAATGGTATACCAATACCATTATCTGAAATAATAAAAGTAGTCATCTGTTCTTCTTGCTTTACTTTTATATCTACTACCGTATTTTCAGATGAGTATTTAATGGCGTTGTGAACTAAATTAGATAATGCTAATTCCACGATTTTTTCATCTTGATACAAAGACATCTCATCTATATTGTCTGGATAATTAATTTTTTGACCTTCTTTTAAAAGCATGTTAGCATTATAAACCACTTCGTTTACAACCTTACTTAACTTAAAAGTGCTGAATTTATAATTAATTTTTCCAGTCTCTAATTTTTCGATAGACAAAAAATCGTTCAAAATATTATTTAAATAGTGTACTTTATCTGTAATGGTTTTTACGTGCTTATCGCGTTTATCCTGCTGGTCTGTTAATTTATATTTCCCCAATAACATCGCAGAGGTTAAAATACCGCTTAATGGGGTTTTAAACTCATGAGACACCAACGACAAAAACTTGGTTTTTAACTCATTAAGCTCTTTTTCTTTTTTTAAGGCACTGTTTATTTCGTTTTGTGCTTCTATACGCTTTTTAATTTCGGCGTCTCTTTCAATATTTACCTTTTTTAATTCTGAAACCGTATTGCTTAAAGCTTGAGTTCGTTCGTTTACCTTATTTTCAAGCTCGTTATTTAATATTTTTAATTGTTCCTCTTGTTGTTTTCTTATAGTAATATCGATAACCAATGCCATTATGTACGATTTACCATTAATATTTAACGGGTTTAACCCAGCTTCAACAGGAAAAACACTTCCATCTTTTCGCGCGCCGTACAAATCGCGACCTCTCCCCATTTGTCTGCTCTCTTGATGCTTCACAAAACCTTCAAAATGAACACCATGACCTGCATGGAATTTTTGAGGTATTAAAATATTAAGTTCCTTACCCGCAAGCTCCTCTTTAGTGTAACCAAACATTTTTTCGGCCGATGCATTTGTTAAAACTATATGCTGCTTATTATCAACTACTACCACCCCTTCAGACACAGAAGCAAAAAGTACATTAAATATATCTTTTTCGTTTTCTAACATTAAAACAGACCCATTTTAGAATTATTGAAAGTTAGTAATGCATCGTAAAACCTATTGTTATAACTTTTATTTGAGCAAATACCGAATAGCTTAATTATAATCATACCTTAATTTTGAAGCGGTGTAAAAATAAACAAAACATGATAAATATCATATTTATTAACAACAACATTTTTATTTTTGTTTCAGGTAAAATTGAGCAAATAATAAATGAGCAAAGACTCTTGTTTTCATTGTGGTTTAGACGCATCGACTTCTAACATTACTTTTGATGGTAAACCATTTTGTTGTAATGGCTGTAAAACGGTTTACGAAATATTTTCTGAGAACGATTTAACTTGTTATTACGATTTACAGCAGGCCCCAGGCGCAACGCCTAAAGATATTGATGGTAAATACAATTTTTTAGAAAACACAAAAATTATTGAACAATTACTGGAATTTAATGATGGTGAAACACAAATAATAACCCTTTATATTCCACATATTCATTGCAGTTCTTGTATTTGGATATTAGAAAATTTGAATAAATTACATGCTTCAATCAATGCCTCTACAGTAAATTTCGGCAAAAAAACGGTTCGGGTTACTTTTAACTCTAATACACTTTCGTTAAAAAATCTTGTAGAACTTTTAAGTAGAATTGGCTACGAACCCTTTATTAGTTTAGACGATTACAGCATAGGAAAAAAGCATGTTGATAGATCATTAATCTACAAATTAGGTATAGCTGGGTTTGCATTCGGAAATGTAATGTTTTTGTCGTTTCCTGAATATTTTCAGGTCGGGGAATTTTGGTTAGAGCAATTTAAACCCATGTTTAGATGGTTAATGTTTGCTTTTTCGGTTCCAGTTGTTTTTTATTCTAGCCAAGACTATTTTGTTTCGGCTTACAAAGGCCTACGCTCTAATATTTTAAATATTGATGTTCCTATCGCACTGGGCGTTACTGTTTTATTTATAAGAAGTACTATTGAAATTATTCTCGATTTGGGTTCCGGTTTTTTCGATAGCTTAACAGGTTTAATTTTCTTTTTATTGCTAGGGAAATTTTTTCAGCAAAAAACCTACTCTTTTTTATCATTCGAACGTGATTATAAATCGTATTTTCCCATTGGAATAACAAAAATAAATCAAGATGGCACAGAAGAATCCATTCAAGTTTATGATATCGAAAAAGGAGACAGGCTTTTAATAAGAAATGAAGAATTAATACCTGTAGATTGTATTTTAATAAAAGGAAAAGCCCAAATAGATTATAGTTTTGTGACTGGCGAATCTAAAACCGTTTCTAAACATTCTGGCGACAAATTATTTGCGGGAGGAAAACAATTAAAAGGCAGTATTGAAGTAGATGTTTTAAAGTCTGTAGAGCAAAGTTACCTAACCCAACTCTGGAGTAATGATGTTTTTAAAAAGGATAAATCTTTAGCCTTTACAAATATTACAAACCAAATAAGCAAACGATTCACAATAAGCATTTTAATTATTGCATTTTTCGCAACAACCTATTGGTTATTAGTAGACTCCAACAAAGCACTTAACGTATTTACATCTGTATTAATTATAGCATGTCCGTGCGCATTGGCGCTGGCAGCACCTTTTACCTTTGGAAATGTGTTACGCATACTTGGTAAGAAAAAGTTTTACTTAAAAAATGCCAGTGTTATAGAGCAATTAGCTAAAATAAACACGATTATTTTTGATAAAACGGGCACGATTACCGCAAATAAAGAAACAAGTATAAATTATGAAGGACTTAAACTTTCAAAGCATGAAGAATCCTTACTAAAAAGCACTTTGCGAGGATCGAATCATCCATTAAGCAGATCACTTTATCAACTGCTCGACGATCATGATATTCTTACATTAGATACTTACCAAGAGCATTTAGGACAAGGCATTGAAGCCCAATATAACAATCAAAATATCAAAGTTGGGTCGGCACCATTTGTAGGATACACATCAGAAACCGCTACCTTAAACACATCTGTACATATTAGTACAAACAATAAGTACAAAGGAAAGTATACGTTTTACAATGCCTATAGGAAAGGACTTTCCCAATTGTTTAATACGCTTAAAAAAGACTACGATTTGGCAATTCTTTCAGGTGATAATGAAGGAGAAAAAGAAAATCTAACCAAACTATTACCTACAAAAACCAAATTGCTTTTTAACCAAAAACCAGAAGAAAAATTAGAATATATAAAATATCATCAAACAGAAGGGGCTCAGGTTCTCATGATTGGCGACGGATTAAACGATGCCGGTGCTTTGGCACAAAGTAATGTTGGCGTTGTGATTTCAGAAAATGTAAATGTTTTTTCACCTGCTTGCGATGCTATTTTAGACGCTTCAAAATTTAACCAACTCTATAATTATATTAAAACTTCACAAACAGCCATAAAAGTTATTAAGTGGAGTTTTGTATTGTCATTTATTTATAATATTATTGGGTTATACTTTGCAGTAACCGGTCAATTATTGCCCGTTGTAGCAGCCATATTAATGCCTTTAAGCTCCATTAGCATAGTTGCTTTTACAACGATAACAACAAATATAATTTGTCGTAATTTAGAGTAACATTTGTGACATATACTAAAAACAAAAAATATGACATTTGTCATATTTTAGACTAAACTATGAAAGTAATTTTGAAACATAACTTCAATTAGGTATGAGTGTTATTTATGTTTTATTAACCATAAGCATTATTGTAGCTGTCGTATTTTTTATCGCTTTTGTTTTAGCGGTGAAAAGTGGTCAGTTTGATGATAGTTATACCCCGTCTGTAAGAATGTTGTTTGAAGACGAACTCGTTAAAGAAAAACCAAAAAATTCAGAAAAATCAATACTAACCAATAAAGATTAATAATTACAACTATGGAAATGCAACAATTTCATTACGATAATAAAATCGTTACAAAATTCATCTATGCAACAATAGTTTTTGGAGTGGTGGGAATGACTGTAGGATTACTACTTGCTTTTATGTTTTTATTCCCAAATTTAACCGATGGAATTTCCTGGCTAAGTTTTGGTAGATTAAGACCACTGCATACGAATGCTGTTATTTTTGCATTTGTGGGAAATGCCATGTTTGCTGGTATTTATTACTCTTTGCAACGGTTACTAAAAGCTCGAATGGCCAGCGACCTTTTAAGTAATATTAACTTCTGGGGATGGCAACTTATTATTGTTGCTGCAGCTATTTCGCTTCCTTTAGGCTATACAAGTTCTAAAGAGTATGCAGAATTAGAATGGCCAATTGATATTGCAATTGCATTAATCTGGGTTGTTTTTGGTATCAATATGATTTGGACAATTTTAAAACGTCGACAGCGCCATTTATATGTAGCGATCTGGTTTTACATTGCCACGTTTGTTACGGTCGCTGTTCTTCATATTTTTAATAGTTTAGAGCTACCTGTTAGTTTAACTGGTATGAAAAGTTACTCTGTTTATGCAGGTGTTCAGGATGCCTTAGTACAATGGTGGTACGGACATAATGCCGTGGCATTCTTTTTAACCACTCCGTTTTTAGGTTTAATGTATTATTTTGTACCTAAAGCTGCGAATCGTCCAGTATACTCATATAGACTTTCTATTGTTCACTTTTGGTCCTTAATCTTTATTTATATATGGGCAGGACCTCATCACTTATTATATACGGCGTTACCAGAATGGGCTCAGAATTTAGGCGTGGCATTCTCAGTAATGTTATTAATGCCATCTTGGGGTGGAATGATAAATGGTTTATTAACTTTACGTGGCGCATGGGATAAAGTGCGTATCGATCCGGTTTTAAAATTCTTAGTTGTAGCCATCACTGGATATGGTATGGCAACTTTTGAAGGTCCTACATTATCATTAAAAAATGTTAATGCTATTGCCCACTTTACCGATTGGATTATTGCTCACGTACACGTGGGTGCACTAGCTTGGAATGGTTTTATGGCATTTGGTATTATATACTATTTAATACCTAGATTATTTAAAACCAAACTTCATTCAATAGGATTAGCTAATTTACATTTCTGGTTAGGCACTTTAGGTATCATTATGTATGCCTTACCTATGTATGTTGCTGGTTTTACACAGGCAAGTATGTGGAAACAATTTAATCCTGACGGAACTTTAACTTATGGAAACTTTCTAGAAACAGTTGCTGAAATAATGCCAATGTACTGGATGCGTGCTATAGGTGGCACCTTATATATTGCGGGTATGTTTATTTTAGTTTACAATGTTATTGTGACTATTAAAAATGGAAGTAAAGTAGAAGACGAATTGGCCGAAGCACCTGCATTAGAGCGCGTTACCAACAAACGCACTAAAGGTGAAGGATGGCATACTTGGTTAGAGCGCAGACCAATACAATTAACAATATTAGCCACAGTTGCTATTTTAATTGGAGGTATTGTTCAAATTGTACCAACCATTATGGTAAAATCTAACATTCCAACAATTGCAAGTGTAAAACCTTATACACCACTAGAACTTGAAGGACGTGATATTTATATTCGTGAAGGCTGTGTGAGCTGTCACTCACAAATGATACGCCCTTTTAGAAGTGAAGTAGAACGTTATGGCGAATATTCTAAAGCTGGAGAATATGTTTACGACCATCCATTTTTATGGGGAAGTAAACGTACCGGTCCAGATTTACATCGTGTTGGAGGTAAATATTCAGACAACTGGCACTTTAACCACATGTACGATCCGCAAAGCACCTCATCGGGTTCTATAATGCCTCGTTACCAATGGTTAATTAAAAATGAATTAGATAAATCGCAAACCGAAGCCAAAATGAAAACTATGGTTGCTCTTGGGGTTCCTTATTCAGATGAAGAAATAGCCAATGCGCAGGCAAATATGCTAGCACAAGGCACTTTAATTGAACAAAACTTATACGCAGATCCAGATTTTGTAAATGCTTACGAAGCAGACAAAAAATATGCTGCAGAAAATGGCGATAGTTTTGTAGAAATGAAAAACCGAGAAATAGTTGCTGTAATAGCATATTTACAACGTTTAGGTACCGATATAAAAGTAGAAACAGCTAAAAATTAACCCTTAAAATTTAGAATTATGTTAAAATTTGTAAAAGGTTATATGGATAGTATTGAAGGTATTGAAATTTACCCAATCATTTCATTACTTATATTTTTCACCTTTTTTGTGATTCTTTTTTGGTGGGTTTTTACGGCAAAAAAAGAGTATATAAAAACTGTTAGCAACCTTCCATTAGACAACCAAAACGACCAAATATTATGAGAAATTTAATTCCATCTTGGGTAAGAGTACCCATTGTATTCTTTATCATTTTCGGAGTTGTAGAATACGTTATCGATTCTGGTAATCAACCCGCATTTATAAAATATCCAGCTGTATTACTTTTTCTTTTATTGGTTCTATTAATCCTAATTGCAATTGAAGCCATTGTAGGTGCTTTAGAAAATGTGATGCTTCAAAAATTAGACGAAGAAGCTAAAGCACGTTTTTTAGCAGAAAAAGAAAAAAGCTATCAGTTTACATGGATTAAAAATATCTATAACAAATTAGTAGGTACCACAAAACCTATTGAAGAAGAAGATGAAATTATTCTAGACCATAATTACGATGGCATAAAAGAATTAGATAACAATCTACCACCTTGGTGGGTTTGGGGTTTTTATGCTTCAATTGTTTTTGCTGCTATTTATCTATTAAGATTTCATGTATTTAATGGACCAACACAAATAGATGAATTGACTACAGAATTAGCACAGGCGAAACTAGCTGTTGAAGAATACAAAAAAACCGCTAAAGATTTAGTAGATTTTAATACAGTAGAATTATTAACAGATGCTGCAGATTTAAGTGCAGGAAAAGCCATTTTTGAAACCAACTGTGTGGCTTGCCATATGGCCGATGGTGGTGGTGGTATTGGACCAAATTTAACAGATAACCACTGGATTTTAGGTGGTGGTATTAAAAATGTTTTTAAAACTGTATCTGAAGGTGGACGTTCTGGTAAAGGTATGATTGCTTGGAAAGCACAATTAAAACCAGCGCAAATTGCACAAGTTTCTAGCTATGTTTTAAGTTTACAAGGTACTACACCAGCAAATCCAAAAGAAGCAGAAGGCGATATTTGGGGAGATGCAGCAGCAAGCACCTACAGAAACTACCACCACTACAACAGACTCTTTATCAACTAACATAAATTAAACTATTGCCAAGAGCCAAGAATAATGTTTTAATGATTTGGTTTTCTTTATTTATTCTTGGTTCTTTTTTAAAAACTTACTCATGGAAACTCCAGAAAACGAAATATTTAGAGATTCTATTGCTACAATAGATGACAAAGGAAAACGTGCTTGGGTATTTCCAAAAAAACCTAGTGGTACATTTTACAAATACAGAAAACTTGTTAGTTATTTTTTATTGGCCTTTTTAATTTTAGCGCCATTTATAAAAATAAACGGAAACCAGTTTTTAATGTTCAACGTTTTAGAGCGTCGCTTTAATATTTTCGGATTTCCGTTTTGGCCACAAGATTTTTATCTTTTTGTAATCTCAATGCTAATTGGTGTTGTTTTTATAACACTTTTTACAGTGGCTTTTGGTCGTATTTTTTGCGGTTGGATTTGTCCGCAAACCATTTTTATGGAAATGGTTTTTAGACGCATAGAATATTGGATTGAAGGTGATAGAGGCAAACAAATTAAATTAGCTAAACAACCCTGGAATGCTGAAAAAATTAGAAAAAAAGGATTAAAATTTTTCGTCTTTTTAATTATTTCATTTGTTATTGCCAATGTGTTTTTAGCTTATTTAATAGGCAGCGATAAACTTATACAATATATTAAGGATGGCCCTTTTAGCCATGCAAGCACCCTTGTTTCATTACTGATTTTTACCGCTGTTTTTTATTTTGTTTTTGCTTGGTTTAGAGAACAGGTCTGCATTATAGCTTGTCCTTACGGAAGATTACAAGGGGTTCTTTTAGACACCAAATCTATTGTGGTGGCTTACGACCATAAACGTGGTGAAGCAGAAAATGGTAGAAAAAAATTTAGAAAAAACGAAGACAGAAATGCCTTAGGATATGGCGATTGTATTGATTGTAAACAATGTATACATGTTTGCCCTACAGGTATTGATATTAGAAATGGAACGCAATTAGAATGTATAAACTGTACTGCTTGTATTGATGAATGCGATCACATTATGGAAAGTATTAACTTGCCTAAAGGTTTAATACGTTATGCAAGCGAAGATAACATTTCGAAAAAAGAACCTTTTAAACTTACAGCAAGAATAAAAGGTTATATAGCGGTTTTAACTATTTTAATTGGTTTACTTACTGGTATGCTGTTTTTAAGAAATGATGTTGAAGCAACAGTTTTAAGATTACCTGGACAATTATTTGAACATAAAGAAAACAATATAATTAGTAACGTATTCACCTATAAATTAGTTAATAAAACCACTAAAGAAATTGAAGATGTGAGTTTTAAATTGTTATCACATAAAGGAACTTTAAAACTGGTTTCTACTGGCAATACGTATTTTAGTACCTAGTAAAGGTATTGCCCAAGGTACTCTATTTCGTAGAAATTAATAATTCGGCGCTATCGGGCGACAGAAACAAAATAAAAATTGGTGTTTACCAAGGTGATAATTTAATAGAAACAGCAACTGCGAATTTTTTAGGACCGAGGAGTTTTAAATAAAGTTTATCTCTCCATAAATTGTACATCTTTTGAGTCATTTAGAGAATTGACATTTAAAAATAATAAAACAAATAAAGGCTGAAATTTAAGTTAGTAAATAGGTGCATTAGGGATTGAGGCGACATCCTTTTTGAAAAAAAGATATAGCCGAAAGCCCGACCCTGAAAGGGGAATGCCCAAATAAAATAATAAGATTTCCTCTTTTCTGGAAATGACAAAAAATATAGACTATGAAAATTAATTGGGGAACTGGTATTGTTTTAGCTTTTATAGGCTTTATTAGCTTTATTATGTACTTTGTTATTTCTATGAATTTTAATAACAAATACGACCATGATTTGGTTGTAGAAGACTATTATGGTGAAGAATTAATGTACCAAAACGATATAAACAAACTAGAGAATTCGAAAAAATTAAGCGAAAATATTAGTTACCAAAAAACAGACGCAGGGTTGCTGATACAGTTTCCGAAAGATTTCGATGCTTCAAAAATAACTGGAAATGTGTTCCTATATAGACCATCTAACAAACAATTAGATTTTGACACTGCTATTTCAATATCTAAAACTTATTTGCTCATACCTGACAACCGTTTGGTAGATGGTCGATGGAACATTAAAATTGATTGGCAATATAACGGAAATTCTTATTTGTTTAAAGAATCCATAATTTATTAATATGCTTTTATTCGGCATTTGTATTAGGGCTTTTAGGAAGTTTTCACTGCATTGGCATGTGCGGACCTATTGCCTTTATGCTGCCTGTAGACCGTACAAATGCGTTTAAAAAAGTATCGCAAATTACTATTTATCATGCTGGCAGGTTATTGTCTTACAGTATAATAGGTCTTATTTTTGGGCTTATTGGCCGAAGTCTTTACATCTTTGGTTTTCAGCAACAACTGTCTATAGCTATTGGTGTTTTAATGATTATAATTGTATTGATACCCCAATCTTTATTTAATAAATATAATTTTTCGAAACCTATTTATAAACTTATTTCTAAGGTAAAATCTGCCTTAGGTAGTGCCTTAAAGAAAAAAACATTAGACACCTTTTTAACTATTGGATTTCTTAATGGCTTTTTACCTTGCGGACTCGTTTATATGGCTCTTTTTGCTGCCATTGCAGGTGGAAATGCTCTAAATGGAAGTCTCTATATGCTTGTTTTTGGACTTGGAACTGTTCCGTTAATGACGACCGCTATTTATTTTGGACATTTTTTAAAAGGAAGTATACGTCAAAAAATTCAAAAAGCAATTCCTGTTTTTGTAATCATTATTGGTATTCTTTTTATTCTTCGTGGTTTAGGTTTAGGTATTCCGTACATCTCCCCTGCTCCAATTAACGACATGGTTTCTGGTAGTTTGAACTGCCATTAAACTACTATTTACAGTAAGCCTTTCACGAAATAATAATATCCTATTTTATTACTTCGTTTAATTTTTTGTTAAAATTAATAGTTTTATTTTTTATTATTAATAGTAATGCTATTATATTTGCGTTCAAATTATATTATTATGAATAGTTTACTAACGAATTTAAGAATATCAGTACCTGAAAAAATTTATGTAAAAGATCCAGAATCTTCCGCTTTAGGAAAACGTATTGTAGAACACAGTATTATTTTAATTAGCAATATAGGTTTTGATGCTTTTACTTTTAAAAAATTAGGTACAACCATTGGCTCTAACGAAAGTTCGCTTTATAGATACTTTGAAAGCAAACACAAACTTTTGCTATACTTAACATCGTGGTATTGGGCATGGATTGAATACCAATTAGTTTTTGAAACTCACAACATTTCTAACAAAAAAGAAAAGTTATTAAAAGCCGTTGAGGTTCTTACTCGAAGCACAAAACAAGATTCGAATTGCAGCCATATTAATGAAGAGTTACTTAATCAAATAATTATTAACGAAAATTCAAAATCATTTTTAACAAAAGAGGTCGATCAAGAAAACAAAGATGGTTATTTTATAATATATAAGCGCGTTGTAACTAGACTTAGAGACATGATATTAGAAGTTGATGGTAAATATAAATATCCTTCCAATTTGGCAAGCACCATTATTGATGGCAGTTTACACCAGCATTTTTTAAAAGACCACTTTATAACAATAACAGACTGTAAAAAAGGTGTAACGCCAACAGAATTCTACACAAATCTAATTCTAAAAACCTTAAACCAATAAATATGGCACAGCCAAGTATGACCCCATGGCAACGTTTAATAGGCCTTATTCAATTAGAGAAAAAAGATATTTTACAAATTTTTTATTATGCCATTTTTGCCGGAATTGTTGCCTTATCCCTACCACTAGGCATTCAGGCCATTATTAATTTAATTCAAGGTGCGCAAATTTCTACATCTTGGGTAGTTCTGGTAACACTTGTAACTCTTGGGGTGGCATTATCTGGTCTTTTACAACTTATGCAATTGCGTATTATAGAAACCATTCAACAACGCATATTTTTACGTTCTTCCTTTGAGTTAACATACAGATTTCCAAAGATAAAGATGTCTGAACTTCGTAATTATTATCCGCCTGAATTAGCCAACCGCTTTTTTGACACCTTAATAATTCAAAAAGGATTATCTAAAATATTAATAGATATTCCAACAGCAGTGCTTCAAATTTTATTTGCGCTTATATTACTCTCTTTTTATCATCCTTTCTTTATCATTTTCGGACTCCTTCTGTTAGTTTTGGTTTTTATAGTTTTTAAATTTACAGCCATTAAAGGTCTTGAAACAAGCTTAAAAGAATCTAAACACAAATATAAAGTTGCACACTGGATAGAAGAAATTGCTAGAACCCTTATTAGTTTCAAATTATCAGGGATAACGAATTTAGGACTATCAAAAAACGACGAATTGGTTGGCGAATATCTTAAAGCCAGAGAAAGCCATTTTAAAGTTTTAGTCGTTCAGTTTATACAAATGATAGGCTTTAAAGTTATTGTTACAGCCAGTTTATTACTTATTGGTGGCGCTTTAGTGTTAAACCAAGAAATGAATATAGGCCAGTTTGTAGCGGCAGAAATTATTATTTTACTTGTAATTGCATCTGTTGAAAAACTGATTCTAGGTTTAGAATCGTTTTACGATGTATTAACATCACTGGAAAAAATAGGTCAAATTCTAGACAAAGATTTAGAAAATCATTATGGTGAAAAGCCGGAGTTTAATAACAACTTTAATATAGAATTCAATAAAGTATCATATAGCGTACCTGATAAATTGGAACCCATTTTAAAAGACATTTCGCTTAAAATTAACGTTAAAAGCAGAATATTAATATTAGGTGAAAGTGGTTCTGGAAAATCTACCTTATTAAGACTAATTGCAAGTGCCATAGAAGCTACATCGGGACATATTTATGTTAATAATTTATCTATTTCGAGTTTAAAACTTAATCACTACCGCGCACATTTGGGCATATCCTTAACTGAAGAAACGCCTTTTGAAGGAAGCATTAAAGTAAATTTAACCGTTGGAAATGAAAATATTACTAATGACGAGATTTTTACCACCCTTGAAAATGTTGGACTCCTCGATTTTATAAAAGAACAGCCCGAAGGTTTAGAAACCATTCTATATCCAGATGGCAAACAAATGTCTCATACGGTTTCCAAAAAAATTGTTTTGGCACGAGCGATATTAAAAAAACCTAAAGTTTTAATTCTTGAAGATGCACTAGATCGATTTAATCTTAAAGAGACAAGTTCAATAATTAATTTTTTATCGCATCCAGATAGACCATGGGCACTAATTGTGGTAAGTGGTGGCGATATTTGGAAATCGAAATGCACACAAATAGTTGAATTAGATAAAGGTGAAATAAAAAACATTATTCATGCTTAATATATCTCACAATAGAGTAAATAATAGACTTGATTTATCTGAATATAAATCAGGCAAAGACATTTTTAGTAAAACTTATTACAAACAGTTTAATAAAATATTGCTATCTGTAGCCATTTTTATAATAATTGTATTGTTTTTGCCTTGGACCCAAAACATTACTGGCCAGGGCTCTGTTACTACCTTAAAACCAAGTCAACGCCCGCAAACCATACAATCACAAATACCAGGACGCATTGAAGAGTGGTTTGTACAAGAAGGCGATTTTGTTAACCAAGGTGATACCATTTTAAGAATTTCAGAAATAAAAAGTGAATATTTTGATGATAGACTTGTTGAACGAACAAATCAGCAAATACAAGCGAAATCATCATCTGTTAACGCTTATCAAGAAAAGGTGGGCGCTTTAAATAGGCAGATTTCAGCACTTAGTACTGAACAAAATTTAAAATTCGAACAAACAAAAAACAAACTAATACAATCACGCCTAAAAGTTAAAAGCGACAGTATTGATTTAGAAGCTGCTAAAACAAACCTAAGTATTGCAGAAAGACAATTCAACCGTACGCAAACACTTCAAAATGAAGGCCTTAAAGCAGTTAAAGATGTAGAGGAAAAACGTCTTAAGTTACAAGAAACGCAAGCTAAACTAATCTCGCAAGAAAACAAATTAATAGCCAGTCAGAACGAAGTATTAAATGCACAAATAGATCTTTCCAGAATCAAGCAAGAATACATTGATAAAATTTCGAAAGCACAAAGCGATATGTTCTCTGCGAAATCAAATCAATTTGATACCGAAGCTCAAGTATCTAAACTCGAAAACGATTTTACCAATTACAGTGTTCGTAACAGATTATTATACATCACTGCGCCGCAAAGTGGCTATATAAACAAAGCGTTAAGAGGTGGTATTGGGGTTACCTTTAAAGAAGGTGAAGAGTTAGTAGGTATTATGCCAGCGACATATGATTTAGCTGTTGAAACTTTTATAAAACCAATAGATTTGCCATTAATTCACGTGGGTGAAAAAGTGCGTATACAGTTTGATGGCTGGCCTGCCATTGTTTTTAGCGGATGGCCAAATGTTTCTTACGGTACCTATGGAGCAAAAGTAATAGCTATTGAAAATTTTATTAGCGATAATGGAAAATACAGAGTTTTATTGGCTCCAGATAAAAATGGTCAAAAATGGCCCGAAGCGATACGTGTAGGTTCGGGTGCTCGTACTTTTGCGCTCTTAGAAGATGTGCCAATCTGGTTTGAATTATGGAGACAAATAAATAGTTTCCCACCTAATTATTATCAACCACAAGCTACGGCAAAATCCGATTCAAAAGATTCAAAAAAATGAGAAGTCTTATCATTTATATCGCATTATTAATTAGTAGCACAATTGTGGCACAAGACAGTACCGCCGCCATGAGTTTATCTGAGTATTTGGGTTACGTAAAAACGTTTCACCCAATTGCAAAACAAGCTAACCTAATAATTTCTGAAAGCGAAGCAAAACTATTGAAAGCACGCGGTGCTTTTGACCCAAAAATAGAAGTAGACTACGACCGTAAAAAATTTAAAAACACCGAGTATTACGATAAACTAAATGCCACTTTTAAAATACCAACCTGGTATGGTATTGAATTTAAAGGTACTATTGAGGAAAATGATGGTTATTATTTAAACCCTGAATCTTTTTTGCCGGAAGACGGATTATACAGCGTAGGTGTTTCGGTATCGTTGGCGCGAGATTTATTAATAAACAAGCGCATGGCTATGCTTAAGCAAGCTAAAATGTTTGTAAACCAAGCAAAAGCAGACCGGCAATTATTAGTGAACAACATACTATACGATGCCACTATTTCGTACTTCAATTGGTTAAAATCATACAATGAAAAACGTGTTTACGAAGAGTTTTTAAGCAATGCAGAAATACGATTTAATGGTATAAAAATAAGTTTTGAACAAGGTGAAGCCCCAGCTATCGATACCATAGAAGCACGTATAGCATTAAATGACAGAAAACTAAACTTAGAAAAAGCCCGAATTAAATTTCTAAAATCTACTTTGGAATTGTCTAATTATTTATGGTTAAACGAAAATACGCCCATTGAGCTCGAAGACGACATTATACCAGATGTTAACACCTTTACAATGGTTGATGCCACATTGAATACGTCTAGTTTTGATATAGAAAATTTAGATTTAGACATTCATCCAAAAATGCAATCGTTAGACTACAAATTAGAAAGCTTAACTTTAGAAAAACGTCTATCGATCAATAATTTACTTCCAAAAATAGATTTACAATATAATTTTCTATCTCAGACCCCAGAGATATCAAGGTCGTTTAGTACAGCGGCTTACAAGAGTGGGCTAAACGTTAGCATACCACTATTTTTAAGAAAAGAACGCGCCGATTTAAAATTATCCAAAATAAAAATGCTGGATACTGAATTCGAAATTCAAAGCACGAGATTAAATCTAAAAAATAAAATAAAAGCGATTACACAAGAACTCGATTCTTACAAAGAACAAAATAAATACACGCGCGTAATTGTTAGTGATTACTCTCAAATGTTATTTGCAGAAGAGCGTAAATTCGATTTGGGTGAAAGCTCACTTTTTTTGGTAAACTCCCGAGAATCAAAACTTATTGACTCTAAATTAAAAGCTATAGAATTAGAAAACAATTTTCTCAACACTAAAGCAAGTTTATTTAATGTCTTAGCAATTTCTAATATTGATACTAATTAATTGTGCAATAAATCAGCACCAATTAAATAAAAAAAAGGAACCATTATTCTTTTAACAATTCCTTTTTCCAAAATTAGTCACACTATTAATTATACTTTCAAATTTTAAATGTTATAACTGGTAATGTTGCATGGTTTGCCACATCTTCACCTATACTACCTTCAAAAAAATGAGCTAAGCCTTTTTTACCGCGTGTTGGCACTGCAATAATATCTGCTCCTATCTTATTCGCTAAATATATAATACCATCTTCCGCAGTATAATCAGAGACGTAATTAACGTCTTTTATTCTATCTAAATTACCATCTGCCTTAGTAAAAAAGTTTACCACGCTCTTTTCCAATTCAGACGAACTTTTAAATCTTTCATTTGGTAAATTAACATTTACCATGCAAAATTTAGATCCTATTTTTTCAAATAACTTCACAGCATTTATGTAAGGTTTAATGGATTCTTCAGCAAAATCGCAGGCAAACACAACTTTTTCAAAATTAACATCTGCCACGCTACTTTTTACTACAAGCACTGGTATATCAGAATTTCTTACTACACGCTCTGTATTCGAGCCAATAAAAAATTCTTTAACACCACTGGTACCATGTGACCCCATTACTATTAAATCGGCATCATGTTGATGTGCTACATCATTTACCTCGCTAAACACCTTAAAGTGCTTAATAATAGGGGTTACTTTAATATCTTTTAAATACTCTTTTTGGATAAATTTTTCGAACTTTTGCTCAGATAATTTATAGAAATAAACTGCTTTTTCGTACTGTAAGCCATCGGAAGCTGTAAGCATAATATCCGACATTTCTAACATATGTAAAGCAAGTAATTCGGCATTATTTATTTTTGCCAATTTAGCGGCTGTTTTTAATGCATATTCTGAATGTTCAGAAAAATCGATAGGTACAATAATTTTTTTCATGAGATTTGGAGTTTAATTAAACAGTCATCGAAAACAACTGTGTATCTGGTTGTTTTCGTTGTAATAATAAATCAAATGCCATACAAATGTTCCTAACAAATGGCTGGCCTTTTGTTGTTACCTTAATATAGTTTGAATCTATTTCAAGTAACCCATCAACTTCCATTTCTTTTAATCTATTCAATACCTCTGGAAGCTCACTAAAATATAACGCATCTTGTGTCCAACTTGTTTTAAACTGACACATTAAATTTAGTATATGTTTTCTAATTATTAAATCTTCTTCGCTTAAAATATGTCCTCGATAAACTGGGATTAGGTCCTCTTTTAGCAGTTTATAATAGGCCTCAATACTCTTTTCATTTTGTGCAAATCCGTACCAACTATCGCTAATAGAAGAAACTCCCAATCCAATCATAGCCTTTGTTTTTGAGGCGGTATATCCCATAAAATTGCGATGTAATTTTCCACTTAGCATTGATTTATATAGAGTATCGGTGGGTAATGCAAAATGGTCCATGCCAATTTCATGATACCCTACCTCAGTTAACAATTGCTTTCCTAATTGATACTGTTGTCTTTTTAATTCTGCCGTAGGCAAATTAGATTCGTTAAATCCACGTTGCCCATTTCCTTTAATCCATGGTACGTGGGCATAACTATAAAATGCCAAACGATCTGGTTGTAACTCCTTCGTTTTTAAAATCGTTTCCTTTACATGTTCGATGGTTTGAAACGGCAATCCGAAAATAATATCATGACCAACAGAAGTATAGCCAATTTCTCTAGCCAATTCTGTGGCACGTTTTACATTTTCAAAAGGCTGAATTCTATGAATAGCTTTCTGTACCGTTTCGTTATAATCCTGAACCCCGTAACTTACACGTCTAAATCCTACATCAAATAACGCTTGTAAATGTTCTCTGGTTGTATTATTTGGGTGACCTTCAAAACTAAACTCATAATTATCGGCTAATTCCGAATTTTTCAAAATACCGTTAATTAATCGTTTTAAATTATCCGGACTAAAAAATGTAGGTGTCCCACCGCCAAGATGCATTTCTTTTATAATAGGCTTTTCATTAAACAGCTCTAAATACAAATTCCATTCCTTTAAAACTGCATTTATATAAGGAGATTCTACGTTGTGTTGTGTTGTAATTCGCTTATTACAACCACAAAAGGTGCACAAACTTTCGCAAAAAGGCAAATGAATATAAATACTTATCCCTTCGGTAGCATTACTTTCATTAAAAGAATGTATTAAAGATGATTTCCAGTTTTTTAAAGAAAAGGTATCCTGATTCCAATACGGAACGGTTGGATAACTTGTATAACGTGGACCTGCTATATTATATTTATTCACTAAAAAACTCGACATACCTAACATTTATATTCAAAAGTATAAGAACAGCGCAACTAAAAACATGATATATGTCATATAGTTTATTTGCAATTCGCGCTAATAAATAGTAACTTTCCATTAAAATTAATTCCGAAAAATATGAAAAAAATAAGTTTATTGGTAATTGCAGTGATTTTCAGCATGACATCGTGTAAAAATACAACAAAAACTACTGAAAATGAAACAGCTACAACTGAAGCTAAAATAGCAGAACCAAAAACAATTACAGTTTCCCTCGAACCAAAAAGCGACACGAATGTTAGTGGCGAAGTGGTGTTTACCGAAGAAAATGGCATTGTTACTATGAACGCTACTTTAAGTGGTTTAGCACCAGGTGAACATGCTATACATATACATCAATCGTCTGATTGCTCATCTCCTGATGGAACATCGGCTGGAGGACACTGGAATCCAACAAACCAACCACATGGAAAATGGGGTGCAGAATCAGGATTTCATAAAGGTGATATTGGTAATTTTATAGCCGATGAAAATGGCAATGGTAGCATCTCTATTTCTACAGACGAATGGTGCATTGGATGTGGTGACGAAACAAAAGATATTTTAGGTAAAGGCATTATTGTACACGCTGGATTAGACGATTTTACAACACAACCTACCGGTGATGCAGGCGGACGCGTAAGCTGTGGTGGCATTATTAAATAATTTAAAAAAAATTAATATGAATAAAGCTGCTTTAATGAGCAGCTTTTTTAATTTTACATCAGAAATTAAGTTACTATGAACCCATCGGGTAATGGCTGGATTAAAAAATTACTAAAAGAAGTTGCTAAAAACAATTCTTTTTTAAACCTGGAAAACGATACGTTTTATCGTTCTCTAAGAGATTGTGGTTTTATTTATGGAAGCAATTTTGATATTGTTTGCAATGTTGTAAAGCACAAAGATCTTACAGAAGAAGAGCTCTGTAAAACTAATCTACTCTTAGCCTTACTTTACACCCATTCTAACGCTAATTCCGACATCCCATTTGCCGAAAGTGCGGTTAATTTTTATACGGAAATCAATGAACTTAAAACCTCATACTTTTTAGGATTTCTTGGAGAAAAAAAATCGAACGAACAACTCGAAAAAATAATACAAAAACGTGTTCAAATAGACGACAATTTTATTACTAAAAACTTTAATTATTTTATTATAAATGCCCTGTTATATATAGATATTCTGGCGTATCAGGAGTATTTAAAAAACAATTCTATTTCGGTTGATTATATAAAAAATTTAGAGGCATCTATAGAAACTATTTCCTTAAATGTACTTGATTCTAAAGAATCTAAAAATAAATATGACGACAGTTTAATTAAACTATTTGAAGCCTCCTTACGTTTTCATAGCCATGAGACTATAAGTTACCCAGAGGCTATCTCTAATATAAACAACGATTTAGAAAAATATTATATCTTGGATTTGGCATGCATGGCAACATGGAGTGATAAAACCATCGATAAAAACGAAAAATTATTTTTAATTCAGTTAAGTACTGATTTACATATTGACACTTCCAATATTAACGAATCTATTAAATCGGTAAACGATTTTTACACCGCACACAAAGACCAAATTGCCTTATTAAATTCGAACAATATGGTGCAGAGTTTTTATAAAAACTCTAGCAAAATGGTAAAGAAGTTAATTACCAGAAATAGCAAACGCCTTTATAATGAACTAAAAGACAGCAAAGAATTAATGGTGTTGCTTACCCAATCTACCACCAGAGATTTAACCAGCGAAGAACAAAAAAAGGTACAAGAACAACTTTTAGACATTTTTAAATCCATACCAAGTTTGGCCATATTTATGCTTCCGGGCGGTGCTTTATTATTACCGCTAGTAGTTAAATTTATTCCCAAACTACTTCCTTCGGCTTTTGACGAAAACAGAATTGAAGAAGAATAATAAGTAATCTATCTTTTTTTTATTAGATTTACAAACACTTCATACTAACACTAAATCCAACTAAACTTTTGAAAAAAACGTATTCTATTGAAGAAATTAACGGCTATTTAAATGGCGAGTTAATAGGAACAACTACTCATTTAATTGAAGGTCCAGAACAATTACAAGCTGCAAAAAGCAATCATATTTCTTTTATAGGAAGCATAAAATATGTAAAATATTGGGCAGCTTCTAATGCGTGTGCCGCCATTATAAATGACAATTTAACTATTGAACCCACAGACAATAAAGCATTAATAAAAGTAAAAAATGCCGATTTAGCAATGGCTAAAGTGTTAGAATTGTTTAATCCGCCAGCACCAGAATTTTCAACCGATATTCACCCAACCGCAGTGATACACGATACGGCAATTATTGGTAAAGGCTGTAAAATTGGTGCCAATTGTTATGTTGGTAAAGATGTAGAATTGGGCGATAATGTTGTTTTATACCCAAATGTTTGTGTTTTTGATGAAACCGTTATAGGCAGTAACACCGTTGTTTGGTCTGGTACTGTTATTAGAGAGCGTTGCATAATTGGCAGTCATTGTATTTTTCACACCAATGTAAGTATTGGTGCCGATGGTTTTGGATACAGACCAAGCGAAGATGGTCGTGGACTTGTAAAAATACCACAGATTGGAAATGTTATTATTGGGCATTACGTTGAAATAGGTGCTAATTCGTGTGTTGATCGTGCCAAGTTTAGTTCTACTATTATTGGCGATGGCTGTAAAATTGATAATTTAGTACAAATAGCTCATAACAGTGTTATGGGACGTTCGTGCATTATGGCAGGACACAGCGGACTTGCTGGTTCTGTAACTTTAGGAGACGGCGTAATTATTGGAGGAAGTGCTTCTATAAAAGACCACACAACCATTCATTCTGGGGCTACTGTAGGAGCAGGTTCTGGCGTTGTTGGCGATGTAGAAGCAGGCAAAACCGTTTTGGGATATCCTGCACAAGATGCCAGAGATATGCTAAAACAATGGGTGGCCATGCGGCAGTTTATGAAAAAGCAATAATACTTTTTTTGAGACCTAGAAATAGATTAAATTTACGAATAATTTGTTGCGCTAGGGATAGCAGTGAAAATCCTTTTTAAAACCTTTAAACCTGTACATTGGCAAGTACTAAAAATTGACAATTTACAGTGTTGTTTACTCTTGCAATAAAGTTTTAAAAAGATTGTAGCGTATAGCCCGACCTGGTTCCTGAACTGGTTTCAGGATAAAGGTAGCGCCCAAAATAATAAATTAGTATTTAATTAGATTTTAAATTAAAATGATTGAGAATATTGAAAATATAGAATTACAATTTTTAACCGTAGAGGACTACCAAGAGTTAAAAGAAGTAATGATTGAAGCCTATGCAACTATGCCAGGGTCTTACTGGGGAGAAAAGCAAATAAAAACACTTGTAGATAAGTTTCCTGAAGGGCAGGTAATTATTAAAGTGAATGGTCAACTTGCAGGTTGTGCCTTGTCTATTATTTTAGATTACAATCAATTTGACGACCACCATACTTACGAAGACATTACAGGGAATTTTACATTTAGTACACACACAAACAGAGGTGATGTTCTTTATGGTATTGATGTTTTTATAAAATCTGAATATCGCGGATTACGACTTAGGCAGACGATTATACGATTACCGAAAAGAACTTGCTGAAAAATTAAATTTAAGAGGGATTGCTTTTGGTGGTAGAATTCCAAATTACCACAAGTATTGCTGCCGAAATGAGCCCGAAAGAATACATTGAAAAAGTTAGAAGAAAAGAAATTCACGACCCTGTTTTAAATTTTCAAATATCGAATGACTTTCATCCATCTAAAATTTTAAAAGGCTATTTAGAGGGCGATAAAGCTTCAAACGAATTTGCTGTACTTTTAGAATGGGACAATATTTACTACGAAAAGAAATCTACCAAAGCAATTACTAAGAAAAAGGTAGTGCGCCTTGGTTTAATACAATGGCAAATGCGATTGTATAATACTATGGAAGATTTGATGCAGCAGGCCGAATATTTTATTGATGCCGTATCGGCTTATCGTTCAGATTTTGCGCTGTTTCCAGAGTTTTTTAATGCACCGTTAATGGCAGACCATAACCATATGCCAGAGAGTCAAGCCATTAGAGAATTAGCTACCTATACTCCAATAATTGTAAAAAAGTTTTCTGAGCTGGCTATTTCTTACAATATTAATATTATTACAGGTAGTATGCCCGAATTAAGAGACGATCTGTTATACAATGTGGGCTATTTATGCCGAAGAGATGGCACTACAGAACGCTATGAAAAACTCCACGTAACACCCGATGAAGAAAAAGTTTGGGGTATGCAAGGCGGTAAGGAATTAAAAACGTATGATACAGACTGTGGTAAAATTGGTATACTTAATTTGTTACGATTCTGAATTTCCAGAATTAAGCCGAATATTGGCCGACGAAGGTATGGATATCTTATTTGTTCCGTTTTTAACCGATACGCAAAACGGTTATTCTCGAGTGCGTCATTGTGCACAAGCCCGCGCCATAGAAAACGAATGTTATGTTGCCATTGCTGGAAGTGTTGGTAATTTACCAAAAGTACATAATATGGATATTCAGTTTGCACAATCGATGGTATTTACACCCTGCGATTTTGCGTTTCCCGCTAATGGTATTAAAGCTGAAGCAACTACAAATACCGAAATGATTTTAATTGCCGATGTTGATATTGATATGCTTCGCGAATTAAATCAATTTGGAAGTGTTAGAAATCTTAAAGACAGACGGCATGATTTATTTGAGTTGAAGAAAAAGTAACTTTTGTGGCAAGACATTGATCTGATTAAAATTGAGCCCGCTATGAAAATAAAACAATTAGACGAAGAATTAAGTGCTATTCTACAAGCCATCATTAATAGCGAGCCTAAAATAAATGAAATTATTTCAGACATTGATGACGACTATAAATTAAGCGCTAAAAATTTATGCCGCTATTTAATTTTAAGAAGCTTCGATTTAAGAAAATATCATGATAGCTTGTCTGATTATGGCGTATCATCTTTAGGCACCCTAGAAGGTTATGTTTATAGTAATCTTTACAATGTTATTAGAAATTTAAGATTAATTCAAGGTTTACCTTTCGACAAAAAGTCGGATATCGAGTTAATAGGCTACAAAAAAAGTAAAGAAATAGTAAAGCAAAACGGTAACAAGTTATTTAACGACGTTAGAAAAAATCATTTTACCGAGATTATGGTAACCTTACCAAATGAGGCCGCCACCGACAAAACTATCATAAAAAATTTTGCCCTTAGTGGCATGAAAATAGCTCGTATAAATTTAAGCCATGGCGATATAGACATATGGTCTAAAATGGTTACGTATATTCATGAAGTAAAAGCCGAAACAGGCAAGGACATAAAAATTTACATGGACTTATCTGGGCCTAAAATAAGAACTTCGCAAATTGAGATTACAAATAAAAAAGGTGAAATTAGAAACTACGTAAAAGTAAAGGTGGGAGACCACATTATTTTAACCGGTAATAAAACACTAGGTAGAAAATCGAAATTTGGAAATGATAACGAACAATTGGTAAAGGCCGAAATTGGCATTTCTTTACCTCAAATTTTAGACGATGTTAAAATAAACGACATGGTTTTATTTGATGACGGTATGGTAAAATCGGCTGTTGTTTCTAAAAGCGACAATGCGATTGAATTACTAATAACAGATTGCTACAAGACCAAAATAGGCTCGCAAAAGGGCATAAATTTACCTAACACCATATTGAAGCTTCCAGCGTTAACACCGCGAGACATAGAATGCTTACCTTTTATTTGCAAGCACGCAAATATTGTGGGGTATTCGTTTGTTCGATCGGGAGAAGATGTTAAGTTTTTATACAATCAATTAAGTCCCTACAATGCCAAAAACTTAGGTGTTGTTTTTAAAATTGAAAACAACGAAGCTTTTGAAAACTTACCACAGATATTGCTGGAAGGCATGAAACACCATAAAATTGGGGTGATGATTGCTCGAGGCGATTTAGCGGTTGAAATTGGCTTTGAAAGAATCTCTGAAGTACAAAATCAAATACTATGGATATGCGAAGCAGCCCATACACCCGTTATTTGGGCAACCCAAGTGCTTGAAAATTTGGCAAAAACAGGTGTTCCAACAAGAGCTGAAATTAGTGATATCGTTCAGGGTATTCAAGCAGAATGTATTATGCTAAACAAAGGTCCTTATATAAATGAAGCCATTAAAATATTAAAAAATATTTCTGAAAGAATGGAAGCTCATTCTTTTAAAAAGAAAAATTCTTTAAGAGCTTTAAATATAGCTATACACGCTACAAATGAGTTATTTGATAAAGAAAAAATAGCACTTTAAATATCATTTAAAAGACAATTTATTTCACCCTGTCCTGTTTTATTCTATAATTAACTTCAACAACAAGTTAGGATCTGGGCAATTGTTTAAATAAAAATTTAAATCAGCTATATTACAAACCCCTGGATAGTCGCCTTTAAAACCTTGCAAATCCCTTATAATTTGAAAATGCAAATGTGGCGGATAATCGCCATTAACATTAGCATCTCCTATAACTGCCAGTTGCTCACCTTTCTTAAAGACCTGATTAACTTTTAAATTTTTAATAGAAGTTAAACTTAAATGTCCATAAAGAGTATAAAACTCAATATTATTAATTAAATGCTTTAAAATAATAGTTGGACCGTAATCACCAAAATTGGTGTTATTTTTATAACTATGCACTTTGCCATCAAGTGGGACATAAACGGGTGTTTCGGCATCACACCATAAATCCATTCCTATATGAATATTACGCTCCTGCTTTTTGTCTGTGTTAAAATAATGACTTCTTTTATAAATATTACGGGTTTCATTATAACCTCCAAAAGCTACTAAAGCCCCTTTTTTTCTAATATAATGTGTAATGTAATTTGCTAGTTTAGATGCTGAACTCACATCAACATCTCGAAGCTCTAAATTAGTTTCAGATAAATCTATAGCAGTATAATTTGAGTTTTTTAAATCAGTTCCAAAAACGCGAAATGGCTGATTACTTATACCAACAAGGAATTCCTTAAAATTTAATTGAGTCACAAGAAAAAGTATTTACTCAAAAGTATTAAAATATAAGATATTATAAATTTAAATAATATTTTTGCAACCATGGAAACTCAGGAACAGATTACAAAAAAATTGCAACGTGCTACTGGTGAAGCAATAGAACAATTTTCAATGATTGAAGAAGGCGATAGAATTATGGTTTGCCTGTCTGGTGGTAAAGACAGTTACACATTGCTGCAAATGATGTTACATTTTCAAAAAGTAGCACCCATTGCTTTTGAAATTATAGCTGTAAACCTAGACCAAAAGCAACCTGGTTTTCCTGAGGAGGTATTACCTAATTATTTAAGCGTATTAGGTGTAGACTATAAAATTATAGAGAAAAATACCTATAAAGTAGTAATGGAAAAAACACCCGAAGGTAAAACAACCTGTAGTCTTTGCTCCAGATTGCGACGTGGCACCTTATACGAAGCTGCTAAAAATTTAAATTGTAACAAATTGGCGCTGGGGCATCATAGAAATGATATTGTAGAAACTTTTTTATTAAACTTCTTTTTTGCCGGAAAACTTGAAGCAATGCCACCAAAATTTAGAAACGATGCTGGTGATTTAATTATACTTCGTCCGTTAGCATTCAGCAAAGAAAGCGATATAGAATTGTATTCTGGATACATGAATTTCCCAATTATACCATGTAATTTATGTGGTTCGCAAGAAAATTTGCAACGCAAAAAAGTAAAAGAAATGATTGCAACTTGGGAAACGGAATTTCCAGACAGAACTTCGGTTATGATGAATGCGTTACAGAATGTGTATCCGTCTCACTTACTAGACCGAAAACTTTACGATTTTTCATTGTTTCAAGAGTTGGCTACTAACGAAGCTTTGTTGTAAATATGCTTTAAAAACTGCAAAATATTAATAGAAATAACCTTTTTCGGTATTTTTATTGCCGAAATTTTCCCTCTTTTTTTTAATAGTTTGGTTATAATAAAACTTTGAAAATATTTTCGAAACTTTATTGCTAAGCTAACAAAAATCATGTTTTAGGTTTAGATATTATGCTTTTTTTGGCAAATTAATTTCTCTGAATTAAGAACCTAATAGCGCTTGGCTTTTAGAAAATTATACAAACAATAATTAGAACACAACCAACTGTTAAAAAACAACTTACAACAAAATCTTATAATTAAAACAATGAAAAAAATTCTTTTACAAGTATTATTAATATTTCCTATTATAGGCTTCGCTCAAGATCATTCAAATACATCCGATAGCCATCATGAGGATTTTAAAAAAATAAAAATTTCATTAGCGTTTGCACAAGCCTATATTCCATCGCATCATTTACATGAAGAAAGTGAAAGTTCGCAATTAATACCTACAAATGGTATTGATATTCAATATAATTTCAACCACAAATTATTCGCTAAATGGACAAATGAATTGGAGTTTTTAACCTATAATTTGAAAAATGATGAAGGCGAAAAAAGAGTTAGAGAAAATGCCTTTTTAAGTACAGTTACGCTAGGTTACGAGCTTTATGACAAATTTGCCGTAATTGCTGGTGTAGGCTATGAATTTGAAAAATCAAAAGATCTAACCGTTTGCAGACTTGGTATGGAGTACAGCTTTTCAATTGGAGGTAATTGGGAATTATCGCCCGAATTGTTATATGATATTAAGGAGGATTCTCATACCGCCCTTACTTGGGGACTTGCTATTGGTTGCAGAATCTAATATTCTGTTTTCAAAACAATCCGCAGTTTAATTAATTATCAGAATTAATAAAAAAACAAAAAGCTGGTATAAATTAATTACGTTTAATTTATACCAGCTTTTATAAATTAAATGGTTTGTGGTTAGACTTAGTATTTTGTTCTTTTACAAGAAATCAAATTAAATAACAACCACTTCAGCATACAAGTCAAAATCGGCTGCTTCTGTAATTTTAACGCTTGTAAACTCACCTGTTTTTAAATAGGTTTTTGTAGCATCAATTAATACTTCATTATCAACATCGGGTGAATCAAATTCGGTTCGTACCCACAAAATAATTACCTTCTTTTCTATCGATAACTACTTTAAAATCTTGTCCAATTTTTTCTTGATTCAATTCCCAAGAAATCTGCGATTGAATTTCCATAATTTCATTCGCACGTTCTTGTTTAACGTCTTCTGGCACATCATCTTCTAAATTATAAGCATGCGTGTTTTCTTCATGAGAATAAGTAAAACAACCTAAACGTTCAAAACGCATGTCTTTAACCCATTGTTTTAGGGTTTGATAATCTTCCTCAGTTTCACCAGGATATCCAACAATAAGCGTGGTTCTAATAGTCATATTAGGAACAGCTGCTCTAAAATCTTTAAGTAATTTGGTGGTTTTTTCTTTAGTAGTTCCACGACGCATACTTTTTAAAATAGCATCTGAAATATGTTGTAACGGAATATCTAAATAATTACAAATTTTAGGTTCGCGATTCATTACCTCTAACACATCCATTGGGAACCCTGTTGGAAATGCATAATGCAAACGAATCCACTCAATACCTTCAACTTTTACCAATGCTTCAAGAAGTTCGGCAAGATTTCGTTTTTTGTATAAATCGAGTCCGTAATAAGTTAAATCTTGCGCAATTAGAATAAGTTCTTTAACGCCTTTTGCCGCCAGTTTTTCAGCTTCAATAATAATATCTTCAATTGGTGTACTTTTATGTTTTCCGCGCATTAACGGAATGGCACAAAAACTACATGGTCTGTCGCAACCTTCAGCAATTTTTAAATACGCATAATTTTTTGGCGTTGTTGTTAATCGTTCACCTATTAATTCATGTTTATAATCGGCTCCTAAAGCTTTTAATAAACCTGGTAATTCGGTAGTTCCAAAATATTCATCCACATTTGGAATTTCTTTTTGCAAATCTGGCTTATAACGTTCACTTAAACAACCTGTTACAAACACTTTATCAACTTCGCCATCTTCCTTTTTTTGCATAAATTCTAAAATAGTATTGATGCTTTCTTCTTTGGCATTATTAATAAATCCGCAGGTATTAATTACAACAATATTACCTTCTTCTTCATGAACAACATCTTTACCACTGGCTTTTAAGTTGCCCCATTAGCACTTCACTGTCGTAAACATTTTTACTACAACCAAGCGTTACAACATTGATTTTATTCTTTTTAAGTGATTTTGTTCTCATACCAAAATTTAAGTGCGCAAAGATACGGAATGATTTAAGATTAACGATTTTTGATTCGTGATTTTTGATTTTATGATTATTTCCGATGAAGTGCAACAAAATTAAACCTGCAACCATTTAACACTCAACTTTTTAAGACTATTTACAAAACCTTTTATATATTTGAATGTCCTAATTAATAAAATCTATCTTATGAAACGAATATACTTATTGTCTCTAATTTTTGTAATGTCGTTTTTAAATTGCTCGAAAGACGACACTGATAATCAAGAACCGCTTTATTTTCCTCCAATAAATTCTAATACCTGGGAAACAAAATCGATTGCAGAATTAGGCTGGAACAGCAGTGAAGAACAACCCCTTTACGATTTTTTAAACGCCAATTCTACAGATGCCTTTATAATTTTACACAACGGAAAAATTGTAGTCGAAAAATATTTTGGCACTTTTAATGAAACGAAAGTACATTCATGGAATTCTGCCGCCAAAACTTTAACAGCATTCACGGTTGGTATTGCCCAGAACGAAGGATTATTATCTATAAATAACCCGTCTTCCAATTATATGGGTACGGGTTGGTCTTCGTTAACCCCAGAACAAGAATCTAAAATTACGGTTTGGAACCATTTAACAATGACAACGGGACTCGATTATACAGTACCCGTGAATTTTTGTACAGATAAAGACTGTTTAATCTATAAAAATGAACCCAGCACTTATTGGTACTACCATCAAGCAGCATATACCTTGCTTGACAACATTATTACAGGTGCTGTAAATCAAGACTATAAAGATTATTTTTATACCAAAATTCGTGACAAAATTGGTATGACAGGAAGTTGGATAAAAACGGGTTACCTAAATCTTTATTTTAGCAATGCCAGAAGTATGGCACGTTTTGGATTATTAAATTTAAATGAAGGCGTTTGGGATAAAACAACGATACTTGCTGACAAAAACTATTTTAATGCGATGACCACAACTTCGCAAGATTTAAACAAAGCTTACGGTTATTTGTATTGGTTAAATGGAAAGAGTAATTACAAAATTCCTGGCTCTGAAACTTTATATTCGGGCAAATTGATACCGAATGCTCCAGATGACTTAATTGCAGGTTTAGGGGCTTTCGACCAAAAACTATATATTATTCCTAGCAAAAAATTAGTAATTGTTAGAATGGGTGATAGTGGTGATGAAGACGAACTGGGTCCTACTGAATTTGATAATAATCTATGGGAAAAGTTAAATGCGTTGATTGATTAAAATGGAATTCCCTCTTTTGAGGGAATAACAATCTATTTAAAAAACGAATCGACAAATTCGAATTTATTGAATACTTGTAAATCTTCAATACCTTCGCCTACTCCTATATATTTTACAGGAATTTTAAACTGGTCCGAAATACCAATAACAACACCACCTTTTGCTGTACCATCAAGTTTTGTAACAGCTAATGAAGTTACTTCGGTAGCTGCTGTAAACTGTTTTGCTTGCTCAAATGCATTTTGACCTGTTGAGCCATCTAAAACCAATAACACATCGTGTGGTGTATTGTCAACTACTTTTTGCATCACGCGTTTTACTTTAGTAAGCTCATTCATTAAGTTTACTTTGTTATGTAAACGACCTGCGGTATCGATAATAACCACATCGGCATTTTGAGTTACAGCACTTTTTAAAGTATCAAAAGCAACAGAAGCAGGATCACTACCCATAGATTGTTTTACAAGTGGCACATCTACTCTATCTGCCCAAACTTGAAGTTGATCTATCGCAGCTGCTCTAAAGGTATCTGCTGCTCCTAAAACCACTTTTAATCCTTGCTTTTTAAACTGATAAGCTAATTTTCCAATAGTTGTTGTTTTACCAACACCATTTACACCAACAACCATTATTACATAAGGTTTTTTATCTTGTGGAATGGTAAATTCTGAATCGTTACCAGAATTGGTTTCGCTTAGTAAGCCAGCAATTTCTTCACGAAGAATTTTATTAAGTTCATCAGTTCCTAAATATTTATCTTTTGAAACTCGTGCTTCAATACGTTCAATAATTTTTAAGGTTGTGTTTACACCTACATCACTAGACACTAAAATTTCCTCTAGATTATCTAGAACCTCATCATCTACTTTAGATTTTCCAGCAACTGCTTTACTTAATTTACCAAAAAAAGTTGCTTTAGATTTTTCTAAACCTTTATCTAAGGTTTCCTTTTTTTCTGAAGAAAATATTTTTTTAAAAAAACTCATTACTATAGTTTATTCGTTGAATTGTTTAATTGTTGATGCGTTATTCTATGCGTTAGGGATTGAGGCAATTGTTGGAGCTCCTCGCAGAGAGCGACTGCCTAAAGCCCGACCCCATAGGGTAACGCCCAAATATCTATGTCAAAAGCCTTACCAGTAATTTTTACTGCTAATATGGCAGAGGGTTCCCGTATACACGGGAATGCCAATTTAAAAGGGTTCCTCAAAATAAAATTTTGAGAAGCTTCTTTTCAAGTCAAATATAAACATAAAAAAGCTGCTTTCAATAAAGAAAGCAGCTTTGTATATTTTAAAAAGCTATTTTTTACTTTTTGTTGAAAAAGTCGTTTGCAAATTCTGGAGACATAATTGATTCAACAAACATGTAAGCACCTGTTTTTGGTGATTTTACCATTTTAATCGCTTTAGTTAATCTTTTAGATGATGTTTGTAACGATGCTACTGTTTTCTTTGCCATGACTTATTATTTTATCTCTTTATGAACTGTCATACGCTTAAGGATAGGATTAAATTTTTTAATTTCCATTCTATCTGGCGTATTCTTTTTATTTTTTGTTAGTAATGTATCTTGAAGTTCCTGGTTGTCCAGACTCTTTATGCTCTGTACATTCTAAAATTACTTGTATTCTATTGCCTTTCTTTGCCATTTTATTTACTTATTAAATACAGCTATTATTTTAAAAATCCTTTAGATTTTGCATCTTTAATTGCTGCAGAAATACCTATTTTGTTGATAGTTTTTAAAGCAGATGTAGAAACTTTTAAAGTTATCCAGCTATCTTCTTCTGGAATGTAAAAACGTTTCTTTACTAAATTCGCATTAAATTTACGTTTAGTTTTATTCATTGCGTGAGACACGTTGTTTCCAACCATTGCCTTCTTTCCTGTAAGTTCACAAACTCTTGACATTATTTATAACTTTAAAATTCTTTGTTGCTTAAAATCGAGGTGCAAATATACAAATTCTTTATATTATGACAACTTAAATATTATCAATTTTTAAAAATTTCTTTTAGAAGCATTTCAAAGGCTTTATTTGCAGCTTTATTAATGACTTTTATTCGATGATTTCCAAACATAAATTTTTCTGAATAACACCCCGTCTTTTGTAGCAATAGCAATAAAAACAGTTCCTACCTCAGCATCTGAATCTCCTTTTGTTGGACCTGCATTTCCTGTTGTTGCAATGGCATAATCTGTTTGAAATAATTCTCATTGCATTTTGCGCCATAGCTTCGGCAACTTGCGAACTTACAACAGAATATGCTTCAATATCTGATTTTGAAACACCTAAAACATTCATTTTTGACTCTGTTGCATAGCTTACAACACTTCCTTTAAAATAGGCTGAAGCTCCTGAATGTGCTGTAAATTGTTCGGCAATTTTGCCACCAGTACAACTTTCTGCAATTGCCAAAGTTTTACCTAATTCTGTAAGTTGTTTTGCTATAACGACTTCTACAGAACCATCATCTTCTTCAAAACCAGCAAATTCATCTTTTATTAATGGGATAACATTATCTATTGCTGCTTGTATGAATTCATTGATTTAAAACTCTTACATCATAACCTTTTGCCGATAAACGCAAACGCATTCTTCCTAAACTTGGTAAATAAGCTAATTTAATATGTTTTGGTAAAGCATCTTCCCAATCTTCAATTCTTTCTGCCAAGGCACTTTCTCCTAATACCATAAATCAGTAAGGTTTTGTGTAAAATAAATGGACAATTAAATTTTTCTTTTAGTTTTGGAATAACTTCATTTTCAATTAAAGCCTTCATTTCATAAGGAACACCTGGAAGTGAAATAAAAACTTTATTATCTTTTTCCATCCACATACCAGGAGCAGTACCCAATTTATTCATTAACACCTTAGCTTTTGAAGGCACTAATGCTTGATCTCTATTAACTTGTAAGCAGCAAACCGCTCTGTATAATGTTTCCAAAGTTCTTCAATATTTTTTAATAACAGATTCATCTTTTACAAGAGTATCATTAAAATATTCGGCAATTGTTTTTTTTGTAATATCATCTTTTGTTGGTCCTAAACCACCTGTAAGAATAACGATATCGGCATGATCTTCGGCTTCTTTTAATGCTTTTAAAATATGCTCTTTATCGTCTTGAATAGATGTAATTTGATAAACAGAAACACCTATTTTATTAAGTTCTTTTGCGATAAATGCAGAATTGGTATCAATAACTTGACCAATAAGAATTTCGTCACCAATGGTAATTATTTCTGCTTGCATTATAAATTAAAATCTGATTTTATTTCTGCTACGGCATTATCAACCGCAGTAAGTACAATTTGCTAATTGAGACGAAACATCTAAATCTCGTTTTTCAAATTTACCCCAATCCTGTACTTCAATTAAAATATCGAGCACACCAAGTTCAAACAAATCGATTGTTGGTTTCATTTTATGTGCTGCCTGATAGGCTTGTGATAATCTTTTTCTGCTACTGCTTTTTTAAGTCGTTCGGCATCTTCTGGTACTTCCTCTAAAAAAGCTTCTGCCAAAGCTGCAATAAAATCTTCATCATTATCTGCTAATTCACGTACTCTAAATAATTTATAATGTTGTTCCATTTATTTTACTGTTATTGAAAACATTTCTTTGTCTTCTATAAATCCTTTAAGTTTATCATTTGCAATTACTTTACCAACTCCTGCTGGTGTTCCTGTAAATATAATATCTCCAATCTTTAAAGTAAAATATTTTGACACATATTCTATTAATTCATCAATTTTCCAAAGCATATGGCTTGTATTTCCTTTTTGAACAATATCATCATTTTTTTTTAAAGAAAATTCAATAGCATTTACATCTTTAAATCTCTGATTCTGGTAACCATTTACCAATAACTGCAGAACCATCAAATGCTTTTGCTTTTTCCCAAGGTAATCCTTTTTCTTTTAATTCATTTTGTAAATCACGTGCTGTAAAATCAATTCCTAAACCAATTTCATCATAATATTTATGAGCAAATTTTTTATCGATATGCTTTCCAATCTCTATTAATTTTAACCAAAATTTCAACTTCATAATGCACATCATTTGAAAAATCTGGAATAAAAAAAGGTTGCTTTTTTAACAAGAATAGCTGTGTCTGGTTTTAAAAAAATCACCGGATCTGTTGGTTTTTCATTTTCCAATTCTTTAATATGTTCGGTATAATTTCGACCGATGCAAATGAGTTTCATACTTTATGATTCCTGATAGCAGGATTATTTAGTATTACTTAGTGATTTGCTGCAGAATCAATTAACCCAATTTATTATTAAAATTTCTAAGTTTGATAGCTGTCAATACTTTTTTGGTGTAAAGTGGAAAATCTGCATTTAATAACCAACCAAAATAACCAGGTTCGGTTTCTAAAACTTCAGTTACTAATTTACCTTTATGTTTTCCAAAAGAAAAACATTCTTCACCTTTTTTATTGTAAGCAATAAAACCTGCAAAATCTGCAAATTGTTTTCTAGAACTAAATTCGGCTAAAAACTTAGTGTCATTTTCAATTTCATCATATTTTTCTATTTGTGCTTTTAACACTTCATAAGTTGCTTTGGTATCTGCTTCGGCACTATGTGCATCTTCTAATTCTTTATTGCAATAAAATTTATAAGCTGCACTTAAAGTACGTTGTTCCATTTTATGAAAAATAGTTTGCACATCAACAGCCACTCGATTTTTCATATCAAAATCGACCTCAGCACGTAACATTTCTTCAGCTAATAATGGAATATCAAATCTATTAGAATTAAAACCTCCTAAATCGGAATCTTTAATCATATTATAAATATCTTTTGCAACTTCTTTAAAAGTTGGTTTATCGGCAACATCTTCATCTGTAATTCCATGAATAGCAATTACTTCTTCTGGAATTTTCATTTCTGGATTTACTAACCATGTTTTACTTTCTTCCTTTCCGTTAGGATGTACTTTTAAAATAGATATTTCAACAATTCGATCGGTGGTTATATTGATTCCTGTAGTTTCTAAGATCGAAAAAACAGATGGGTTTTGTTAGGTTTAAATTCATTTATTTGATGTTTAGTTGTTAATAAAACTAATTTACAAAAATAAGAAAATCCAACCGTTTCAGAGGTTAGAGTCTTTTACATTTATTATAATTCATCCTGTATTCAGATTTAAATTTCTCTATTACTATCCCAAGCTTCTAAATAATCTTTAACAGCTTTTACAAATTGTCCACCAAGTGCACCATTAACAACACGATGATCATAAGAATGTGATAAAAACATTTTATAACGAATACCAATAAAATCACCTTCTGGAGTTTCAATAACCGCTGGCACTTTTCGAATAGCACCAAGAGCTAAAATACCAACTTGAGGTTGATTGATAATTGGTGTTCCCATAATACTACCAAAAGTTCCTACATTAGTAACAGTATAAGTTCCACCTTGAATATCGTCTGGTTTTAATTGATTTGCTCTGGCTCGATTTGCCAAATCATTTACCTGTTTTGTCATACCAACCAAATTAAGTTGATCTGCATTTTTAATAACTGGAACAATTAAATTACCATCGGCTAAGTGATGCAGCCATTCCTAAATTGATATTTTTCTTTTTAATGATGGTATCTCCTTGAACAGAAATATTCATCATTGGGAAATCGCGAAGTGCTTTTGCAACGGCTTCCATAAAAATTGGTGTAAAGGTTAAATTTTCACCTTCACGTTTCAAAAATGCATCTTTAACTTTATTTCTCCAATTCCAAATTTTAGTAACATCAGCTTCAATAAAACTTTGAACATGAGCAGATGTTTGAATGATTCCACCATATGATGTGCAATAAGTTTGCCCATTCTGGTCATTTCAATAATTTCATCTTCACCACTTAGCAACTACAGGAGTTGGCGTTGGTTTTTGATTTTTCTGTTCAATATTGGTTTAGCTACTGGAGCTTCTACTTTTAAACTGCAGCTATTTGGCTTGACCACTTCTATTTTCAACATAATGTTAAAATATCATTTTTAGTAACACGATCCATCTTTTCCTGTTCCTGAATTGCATCTAATTCTTGCTTGAGAAATACCTTCTTCTTTAGCTATATTTTTAACTAATGGTGAATAAAAACGATCTTCACTAGAAGCTAATGGTGCTACAGTTTCTTGAGCTGCAGCAATAGTTTGACTTACATATTCAGCAGCAATTCGTTCCTCTTGAGGATATTCGTTTACTTGTAATTCTGAATCTTCGTCTGAATGTTCATTATCATCTCCTTCAGTTTCAATAATAGCAATAGTTTGTCCTACTTGAACAACATCATCTACATTAAAAAATTTTTCAACTAAAACACCATCTACTTCACTTGGCACTTCACTATCCACTTTATCTGTAGCAATTTCCAGTACTGCTTCATCCAGTTCAATAGTATCTCCAACTTCTTTTAACCAAGATGTTATTGTTGCTTCTGCAACACTTTCTCCCATTTTTGGTAATTTAAGTTCAAATTTTGCCATATCAATAATGTAATACTTGTTTTTTAATTTGCGCTTGCAAAATTAATTAAAAAACATTGATTTCTTTAAATTATTTACAATTAAACTATTTCAAAAATTATAACTTCTCCTCGACTAATAGCATTATCGCTTCCAATTATAAAATTAGAATTTTTTGGTAATATTTTGTAAGTAACTGATATAGCTTTTGGCTTAATCAGTCATTCTATCATGCTATAATTTCTTTATAACTGAAGTGTATTAGCATCAAAAATTACTTCTGTGTTATTTTCATAGATTATTCAATATTAGATTGCAAACATTATCTTTTTTGACAAAACTGTTTGCAATCTATGATTCATCTTATCTGAAATATAACACATATTCACTTATATCTTCTCTTTGATTTACTGGTAGGTTTTCTAAATAAATAAACCAATCGTAATTCCTAACCAAACAAACATATCAAACAATACATTTTTTTTAAAATGCTTTTTATAAAAAATCTGCATAGCACCATAAAATCGATTTGCATAATGTTTATCTTTTAAGGTACTTTCTCCTTTATAATGAATGACTGTAGTTTCTCCGAAATAATAATTATTATATCCCGCTTTTAATACTTTATATGACAAATCAATATCTTCACCATACATAAAATAATCTTCATCAAAACCTTTTACTTTCATTATAAACTCTCGTTTTATAAACATAAAAGCACCAACCAAAATATCAACTTTACCTGTTTCATTTTCATTTAAATGATTAGCATAATAAGCTTTTGAATTTCCAAATATTTTTTTAAAAGCTGCATTTACATAAGGAATATTTCGCTTACTTTCAGGTAAAAAATTCACCAGTTCCATCTATAAGTTTACAACCTACAATACCTAAGTTTGTCTTTGTTATCTAGCAAATTTCAAAATAGTTTGTAAAAGTATCTTCTGCAACAACTGTATCTGGATTTAAAATACATATATATTCTCCTTTTGCTTGTGTAACTCCTATATTATTTCCTTTTGAAAAACCATAATTCTCTTTATTTTCAATTAGAATTACATCTGGAAATAAGTTCTTTACCATTTGGCAACTATCATCTTCAGAATTATTATCAACCACAATAATTTCTGCATCAATATTTGTGATAGCTGCTTGAACACTTTTTAGACATAATTCTAAAAAATAGCGAACATTATAATTTAATATGATAACAGATAAGTTTCAAAAAGTATTAGATTTTAAAGAAGATTCAAAAGGAATTCTGATTAACAATACTTCTTCCTAAAGTAATTTCATCTGCATATTCCAATTCATCTCCAACAGAAATTCCTCTGGCAATGGTTGATGTAATCACATTATAATCTTGAATTTGTTTAAAAATATAAAAATTGGTTGTATCTCCTTCCATTGTTGAACTTAATGCAAAAATAAGTTCTTTTATTTTTCCTTCTTTTACTTTATTTACTAAAGAATTAATATTTAAATCGTGTGGACCAATACCATCCATTGGTGAAATTTTTCCTCCTAAAACATGATACAAACCTTTAAATGAACTTGTATTTTCAATAGCCATCACATCTCTAATATCTTCTACAACACAAATTATCGTCTTCATCTCTATTGGGGTTTGAACAAATTTCACAAAACTCTACATCACTAATATTATGACAAGTTTTACAAAATTTAATTTCATTTCGCATAGTTTGCAAAGCTTCTGCCAAAGCGATAGTTTGCTCTTTTGGCTGCTTTAACATATGCAAAACCAAACGCAAAGCTGTACGTTTACCAATTCCTGGTAATTGCGACATTTCGTTTACTGCATTTTCTAATAATTTTGAAGAAAATTCCATAGCTGCGAATTTACAATATTTTTGTTTAATTATGCCAATGATAAATTTTGTAAATCTTAATTTGTATATTTCGCCTCTGATTCAAAAAAATCTATGAACCCAACACATATTATTACTTATTATAGCCTATTTTGGGGTCTTAATTTTAATATCCTATTTTACAGGAAAAGAAGATCAGTAACGAATGCTTTTTTTAAAGGCAACAAATCATCACCTTGGTATTTAGTTGCTTTTGGAATGATTGGTGCTTCGTTATCTGGAGTTACTTTTATTTCTGTTCCTGGAGATGTTGGCAGTAATAGTTTGGTTACATGCAGGTGGTTTTTGGATATTTAGTTGGTTATATGGTCATTGGATTTGTGCTTATGCCTTTATATTACAGATTAAATTAACATCTATTTATAACTATTTAGAAGAACGATTTGGGATTTTTAGTCATAAAACAGGTGCATCTTTCTTTTTAATTTCCAGAGTTTTAGGGTGCTGCTTTTAGACTATTTTTAGTTGCGAATGTTTTACATGAATTTGTTTTTAAACATTGGAATTTTCCTTTCCCAATTACAGTAGTTATTTCGGTAGCACTTATTTTGGCTGTACACTTTTAAAGGAGGTATAAAAACCATAGTATGGACCGATTCGATTCAAACCTTACTCATGCTTATTGCCCTAGTGGTGACAATCGTTCTTATTTACCAACAAATGGGATGGGGTTTAGGCGATTTTATAGGAAGTGAAGCCATTAAAGAATACGATAAAATTTTCTTTTTTGATGATATTTTAGCGAAAAACCACTTTATGAAACAATTTATTGGCGGGATGTTTATTGCTATTTGCATGACAGGTTTAGACCAAGATATGATGCAAAAAAACCTAACCTGTAAATCATTAAAAGATGCCCAAAAAAACATGGTTTGGTTTAGTATTGTGTTAGTCTTTGTAAACTTTATATTTTTACTTTTAGGTGCATTATTATTTGTTTATGCCAACACAAAAGGCATTGAAGTTCCTATTGTGGATGGTGCTGTTAAAACAGATTTACTATTTCCTGAAATTGCATTGAATTCAAATTTAGGATTACCAGTTGCCATATTTTTTATGTTAGGTTTAATTGCTGCTGCCTATAGTAGTGCAGATAGTGCGTTAACTGCTTTAACAACTTCGTTTTGCATTGATTTTTTAAATATTGAAAAAAAAGAATTAAACACTCAAAAAAACACGCGTAAAAAAGTACACATTGCTATGAGTGCATTAATGGTTTTAGTAATAATTTGCTTTTAATACATTCTTAACGAAAGTGTAATAAGTGGCATTTTAACAGTTGCCGGCTATACTTATGGCCCATTACTTGGGCTTATTTGCTTTTGGAATTCTTACAAAATTTCAAATTAAAGATAAATTAGTGCCTTATGTTGCTATAGCATCGGTTGCCGTTAGCTACATTATAGCCAGTATACCTTCAGAATATTTGGGAGGTTATAAATTTGGATATGAATTATTGGTAGTAAATGGACTGATTACCTTTTTAGGATTAATATTGATTCGTAGAAAGTAAAACTAAGGTACAAGCTTCTTCAAAATTAATATCATTTTCTTTTAAAATTTTATAAAATTCTGGATTTTCTGTACCAGGATTAAAAATAACGCGTTCTGGTTTTAAAGAAACGATATAATCGTAATATGATTTTCTGATTTTTAGGATTGAGATATAAAGTTACTGTATGAATATCTTTAAAAGCCAACATGTCTGTATCTATATTTAACACCTGCAACAACCCCTTCTTTAAGCCAAAAGCAACTGTTTCGATGTTATGATTTACCAATTTATGTATTGCAAAATTTGAATATCTATCAGACTTTAAAGAAGCTCCAAGTACCAATGTTTTCTTATTCATAATGTTAAAAAATGTTAATAATTTAAAAATAACAGTAACAGATTATAAATTCTCTCGTCTACTAAGCAATCAATCAAAAAACAATCAATCAAATGAGATATTTAATTTTAGCATGTGCATTTCTGTTTTCTATAACAAATGCAACATATGCCCGTAATTCAAAAGTGCTTGACGACAAATCTGGTACTATAACTGGAAAAGTATTAGACGCTACTTTAAAGCAACCCTTACCATATGTAAATATAATAATAAAAAATGGTAAAAATGAAGTTTTAACAGGAGGAATTACTTCTGAAGACGGCTCTTTTAAAATTGAAAAATTAGCTGAAGGCAAATTAATTGTAAGCATACAATTTATGGGCTACAAAACGTTGAGAAAAGAAGTTACAATTTCCAAAAACAATTATAATATAAACTTAGGAAATATCTTGTTGGAGGAATCTGCAGAAGGTCTTGATGAAGTTACCATAGTTGCCGAAACCTCTAGCATTCAACAAAAGGTAGACAGAAAAGTAATTACAATTGGTAAAGACTTAACAACAATTGGAGCTACCGCTTCAGAAATCATGAATAATTTACCTTCTGTTAGTGTCGATAGCCAAAGTGGCGCTATTAGTTTAAGAGGCAACGAAAATGTGCGCGTGTTAGTGGATGGCAAACCTACCAATGTTCCTGCAGCACAATTACTAAAACAAATTCCTTCTACTTCTATAAAAAGTATTGAATTAATAACCAATCCTTCAGCAAAATACAATCCTGAAGGTATGAGTGGCATCATAAACATTGTGCTTCACAAAAACTCTAATATTGGATTTAATGGTAGTTTCAATATTGGTTTAGCTAAGGAAATAAACGCAAACTTCAATAGTTCCGCAGATATGAATTACCGAAACGGAAAATTTAATTTTTATGGGAACTACGGAAATAATATAGGTAAAGGTGCAAATTCTGGTTACGTTGACCGCTTTGATGATAACACTCGACAATTATTCTCAGGATTAAATTCTAATAAATCACATCTTTACAAATTTGGTATAGACTATTACATAAATGACAAAAACACATTTTCGGTGTATACCAACCAAAATCTATACAACGGAAAAAGCAATAATATTGCCAGCGTAATTTTCCTATTAGAAAACGAACCAGATTTTAGACAAGACAATTTTAGTGATTATGGTAATGACACCGAAACTTATAATACCTCATTTACACACGACTTCGCAAAAGAAGGTCATAAAATACTTTTAGAGGCAGATTATAGCATTTTTAATAGTGATGAAACCGCTCGTTTTATTTTTAATACAGCGCCTTCATACTTAGATTTAGTTAAAAACAACAGAGAAAACACCGTTGTAAATTTAGACTATGAAAATCCTTTAAAAAACGAAGCGAAATTAGAGCTCGGTCTTGAGTATAGAAATAACGTTTCAAAAAACTTTTACAATACTACCAATTCTTCTTTATTCAATTCAGATTATGTTTATGAAAGAAGTATTTACTCCTTCTATACAACCTTTGGAAAAACACTAAATAAATGGTCCTACCAATTAGGAGCAAGAATAGAGCAATATGAGGTGCAGGCAGATTTTGCGCAAGAAACTCAAGCTGATGCCACATTTACCGATGAAAAATTTAGTATTTACCCATCTACCTTTTTAAGTTATAAAATTTCTGAAAAAGGCACATTACAAGCGAGCTTCAGTCGCCGAGTAGATCGTCCAGGACTAGAACAAATAAACCCAATTAGAGAATGGAGTACCCCCAGAATCACATCGGTAGGTAACCCCGAATTAATACAGCAATTCACCAACTCTTACGAATTAAATTACACCAAACAAATAAAAGGGGGAAGTATCACTGCCGGAGGCTTTTACAGAACTATTGAAGATGAAATTAGTAGAGCTGTATATTACGACCCGCAAGACCCCAACGGAGACAGGTTTATACTCACCTACGACAATTTCGACAATAATTCTGCTTACGGATTTGAGGCCTCAAGTAATTACAAACCTGTTAAATGGTGGAGTTTTAACGCCAGTGCTGAATATTTTTTTAGAACCGTAAAAGGTGTTGTTGATAATGAAAATGTAGAAGTAGATAATGCCGTATTTAATTTAAGAATGAGCAATAATTTTAATGTGACAGAAAAATTAAGTCTTTCGTTATTTGGCATGTTTAGAGGCCCTGATGAAGGACTACAATTTAAAAGGAAAGAAATGACCATGGTTAATACCGGTTTACGCTACACTTTTTTAAACGACCAAGCTACTTGTAGCTTTAGTTATAACGACATATTTAACTCCATGAAATTTGCTTTCGATGGTAGTAGACCTTACCCATCGGTTGGAGAATTTAATTGGGAAAGCAACCAATGGCGTATCGGGTTTAACTATAGATTTGGAGGTAATAAATACCGCGCTTTAAGCAGAAAACAACGTGAAAACAACGATAAAAGTGGCAGTGGTGGTTTCATTTAAAAACACATTTTAATAACCTACTTTATAATTGATGGTTAGTATTATTGTTAGGTTGTTAAATGAGAAAACCCAAAATTCATGAATTTTGGGTTTTTGTTATTTTAAGCATGTGATTTTGCCAAAATATTAAATTTTAAAAAAAATATTTTCTTTTTCACAATAAAATCAAAATAAATACGTTACCAACATATATACAATCTAGTTCATAACGAAAGAATAATTATTTAGAGTTAGTCACCTACGCACATTAAACTTCGTATAAAAAGATTCGTATAAAAATAAAGCCTCGAACTTTAATTAGTTCGAGGCTTTTCTTATAAACTGTTAAAAATGAGTTAAATAGAAAAAGTAATGCAATATATTTTAATTAATTACGTCTAATATAAAGATTCTTCACAATAGTTAAGTGTTAGTTGAAGTTGATTAATAGCTAGAAAAACCCGCAACTTATAGTTACGGGTTTTTTGTTTTTACATTTCAACTTAAAAATTTAAGCCCATTTTATAATTGCACTTGCCCAAGTAAATCCACTACCAAAAGCTGCAAGAACCACATTATCACCTTCTTTAATTTTACCTTCTTCCCAAGCTTCGGTTAGCGCAATAATTACAGAGGCTGCCGTAGTATTTCCATACTTCATAATATTATTAAATACTTGATCATCACTTAATCCAAATTTCTTTTGAATAAATTGTGCAATTCGTAAATTGGCTTGATGCGGAATTAACATATCAATATCTTCTTTTTGCAATCCGTTTTTTTGCAACCCTTCCATAATTACTTCACTAAATCGAACAACAGCATGTTTAAACACAAAAGTTCCATCCATGTATGGGTAATAAGATATATCTTCTTCTTCAGATTCTATAATTTCTGGAACCCAATGTTTTATACTTGGTGACGCCACAATTAACTTATCTGCATACTTACCCTCACTATGCAAATGGGTAGATAAAATTCCTTTAGTTGTATCTTCTTCTCTTGAAAGCACACAAGCTCCAGCACCATCGCCAAAAATTACAGTTACTCCTCTACCGCGAGTCGATTTATCTAGTCCATTACTATGATATTCGGACCCAATAACTAATATATTTTTATACATCCCGGTTTTTATAAACTGGTCTGCAACAGAGATAGCATACACAAAACCTGAACATTGATTTCTAATATCCAAGGCACCTACAGTTTTCATATCCAACAAATTTTGAATCTGAACACCGCATCCTGGAAAATAATAATCTGGACTTAAGGTCGCGAATACAATAAAATCGATATCGTCTTTTGTTAAACCTGCACGCTCTATGGCAATTTTAGCCGCTTTTGCACCCATAGTTGCCGAGGTTTCATCCGATCCTTCCTTTATCCAACGGCGTTCTTGAATTCCTGTGCGTTCTTGTATCCATTCATCACTGGTATCCATCATTTTAGACAAATCATCGTTTGTTACCACATTTTCAGGTAGATACTTTCCTAATCCTATAATTTTTGAGTTATACATATAAATGTTTTAAAGAGTATCACAAAGTACAAAATTTAATATTCAAAATCCAAATAATCCTAATTGCTTATTATATTAATGTCAGTTTGTCACCTTTTAACTCTTGGTACTTTTTTTGACTATTCACTTCACAGTAACTAAAATTATAAATTAATCAGATTCCCTTCTTTTGAAGGAATGAAAAATTAAAACAATTATATTATGACAAAAGGAAATATTAATGTTTCAGTAGAAAATATTTTTCCACTCATTAAAAAATTCTTGTATAGCGATCACGAAATATTTTTACGTGAGCTAATTAGTAATGGTACCGATGCCACTTTAAAATTAAAACACCTTACAAGTATTGGCGAATCAAAATCTGAATATGGCAATCCGCAAATTGAAGTTAAAATTGATAAAGAAGGTAAAAAACTTCATATTATTGACCAAGGTTTGGGTATGACTGCTGAAGAAGTAGAAAAATACATTAACCAAGTTGCTTTTTCTGGTGCTGAAGAATTTTTAGATAAATACAAAGATTCTGCTAAAGATTCTGGAATTATTGGTCATTTTGGATTAGGTTTCTATTCTGCATTTATGGTTGCTGAAAAAGTAGAAATTATCACCAAATCGTACACAGATGAACCAGCAGCTCATTGGACTTGTGATGGTTCTCCAGAATTTACTTTAGAAGCTTCAGATAAAACAGAAAGAGGTACTGAAATTATTCTTCATATTGCTGAAGATTCTACAGAATTTTTAGAAGAAGCTCGAATTAGCAACTTTATTATCAAAGTATAACAAGTTTATGCCTATTCCAATTAAATTTGGAACTAAAGAAATTAACGATCCAGAACATGAGCCTGCAACCGTTACCGACAAAGATGGAAAAGAAACTAAAGAACCTCAACGTAAAATTACGTTGATAATATAATCAACAATCCAAATCCAGCTTGGACTAAACAACCAACAGATTTAGAAGATGAAGATTATAAAGATTTTTATCAAGAATTGTATCCAATGCAATTTGAAGAGCCTTTATTCAACATTCATTTAAATGTAGATTATCCGTTTAATCTAACTGGTATTTTATATTTCCCAAAAATGACTAACGATTTGCAAATACAAAAAGATAAAATTCAATTATACCAAAATCAAGTATATGTAACCGATAATGTTGAAGGAATTGTTCCAGAATTTTTAACCATGCTTCGTGGTGTTATTGATTCTCCAGATATTCCATTAAACGTTTCTCGTTCTTATTTACAAGCTGATGGTGCTGTTAAAAAAATTTCATCTTACATTACTCGTAAAGTTGCCGATAAATTAAAATCGCTTATTCAATAATAACCGTGAAGATTTTGAAGCAAAATGGAATGATATTAAAATTGTGATTGAATACGGAATGCTTTCTGAAGAAAAATTCTTTGAAAAAGCAGATGATTTTGCCTTATACCCAACGGTTGATGGTAAATACTATACGTATGAAGAATTATTCAATAAAATAAAAGCAAATCAAACCGATAAAGATGATAAACTAGTTATTTTATATGCTTCAAATGAAGATGCACAACATACTTATATTGAAACTGCAAAAGCAAAAGGTTATGAAGTATTGTTATTAGATTCTCCAATTGTATCACATTTAATTCAGAAATTAGAAAGCTCGAAAGAAAACATTACTTTTGCACGTGTTGATGGTGATCATATTGATAATTTAATTAAGAAAGAAGATACCAAAATTTCTAAACTTACAGATGAGCAAAAAACATCATTAGAAACGCTTTTAAAAGAAGTAATTCCTTCAGAAAAATTCATGGTTCAATTAGAAGCCATGGATAGTGATGCTTCACCATTTATTATTACACAACCAGAATTTATGCGTACGAATGAAAGAAATGCAAGCACACTGGTGGTGGTGGTATGTTTGGAATGGGTAATATGCCAGAAATGTACAATTTGGTTGTAAACACAAACTCTAAATTGGTTGGTGAAATTTTAGAAACAAAAACTAAACCGAAACAAGAGCGTTTAATTAACCAAAGTTTAGATTTAGCACGATTATCGCAAGGTTTATTAAAAGGTGAAGAACTTACCAAATTTATTAAACGTAGTTACGAGATGATTAAATAATTTGGTTATTCCCTCGCTTGTGCTAAACTGGTTTCAGTAAAGGTGGGAATCTCAACCTGCAATAAATACCAAAACCACTTCTAAAATGAAGTGGTTTTTTTTTGTTTTAACTGACTTTTGTCATCTTTTTAAATGTAGTAATTTCTTAATTTATATGACTTTTTAAACTCTCAAAATTTTCAAGTCATGAAAACAAAACTACTCTCAATTTTGTTAATGCTTTTCTCAACCATCTATACTTCAAATGCACAAAACGCTCTTAATTTTGATGGTATAGACGACTATGTATTAGTACCAAACGGTGGAGCATTAAACAATTTACAAACGGGCACAATTGAAATGTGGGTAAATTGGATTACCACAACTCAAGATCGAGATGCGAATGATTATTATGCTAATGGAGCCATAGTTGCAAGACAAAATAACAATGTCGTTTCCAATCAAATTATTGCACTTAATAATGGCAATCCTAATAGTGCTAAAATAATTTGGAAACCATACAATGTATCAACAACTGTTTTAACAAGTACTAGTTCCCCTATGGCAAATACCTGGGTTCATTTAGCTATAGTTTATACCTCAGGTAATCATAAAATGTATATTAATGGAAATCTTGAAGCTGAATCTACCCAAACAGGGACTATCGCAAATAATACAGTTCCATTAACTATTGGTGCCTGGATTGATCACGGTGATTCATTCAGCAATTCAAACATAGATGATTTTAGAGTTTGGAATGTAGAAAGAACAGCTACTGAAATAGCTGAAAATATGAATAAAGAATTAGTAGGAAACGAGGCTAATTTAATAACATATTACAATTTCAATCAAGGAATCTCTAGTGGAGAAAATAGTTCCGAAACAGTTTTAATAGATAGCTCAACAAATAACTTTAATGGAACTTTAATGGGGTTTGCTTTAAACGGAGCAACATCTAATTGGATTTTAGGTGTGGACTTTAGCGCACTTTCAATTTACAAAAATGAAATATCACAGCTGAATTTATATATTTCAAATAACGCTTTATATTTCAAAAACACTCAAAATTTAAATGAAATAAAATCTGTTGAAGTATATAATTTATTGGGGCAAAACGTATTTAAAACTTCAAAAATTGAAAAAGAAATACCACTAAATAATTTACAAAAAGGAATGTATGTTTTAAAAGTTAAAACTAAAAACAACCGTGTTTCAACATTAAAATTCATTTTAAAATAAATAAGTCATGAAAACAAAATTACTTTTCTCTCTCCTCATCTCTTCAACCCTTATTTTAAACGCACAAACCTACATTATAAATGACTCTTTTGAAAATGATGCCCTTGGCACACTTCCAGAAGGTTGGGTAATTCGATACAACGGTACTGGCGATGCCAATCAAAAGATAGTTGATAACCCTGTAAAGAATGGCATTCATGCCTTCCAGCTTTCCGGTTCAGGTTGGGCAGCCAACCTTCATAAGAGCGTTACAGATATGCCAAATGAAGTATCAGCAGAGGCATGGGTACAAGCGGTAAATGTAGTTTCTGGTGGAAGATCTGGATTAGCAATAGGAAATCCAACAGCTGCCACCTGGGGTGCCTTTTTAGCTAGAGTTGAATTCTACAATGGCAACATTATTGCTTATCACCATAGTGGTTACTCTGGTGGTTATGGAACACAATACGTTTTGCAAACTGCCACATCAAACACCTGGTATCATTTTAAAATTAAGGCAAATGTAACCGATAGAACGTATAAGGTGTATATTAATGGTGAACAAGCAAGTTCTGAAACAACTGGAACAACAATTACAGAGTTCCCAATGCTACCAACTGTTACACCTGCATCCCTAGAATTATATGGCAATAGTATGATTTACTTCGATGATGTTAAATTATATGAAACTAAAAACCTTATAGCCTACTATCCTTTCAATGGTAATGCGAATGACGAAAGCGGAAATGAAAATCATGGAACGGTATATGGTGCATCTCTAACCAATGACAAAGATGGAATCGCCAATAGCGCCTACTATTTTGACGGCGTTGATGATTATATAAAATGTATAAATCCGGGACCTTTAGGAAATACTTCCCGAACAATTTCATTTTGGGCAAAAACAGAATATCACCCCAATGACAAAGCTGGAAATGTTGTATTAACTTATGGAGTAGACCCAAGTAGTTTTGATTATGGTGGTAGATTTGATATAGAACTTAACTCAAAAATAGTTGGTCTAGGATTTGAAGTTGCCGGTGGCGAATTAGCCAAGTCATTTGATAATTTAGACAATCAATGGCATTTTTACGCCGTAGTTTTTGACAATACAACAGGAACAAACTTAACCGATGCCAAATTATATGCAGATGGAAACCTTCTTACCAATCAAGCATATTATAACAATGTAAATCCAGTAATAAACACCAAAGGAGATAATCCAATACATATTGGAACCTTATGGGATTATAGTGGTGTAAATTTTAGTGGATTTCTTGATGAACTTAAAATTTATAACAAAGTACTTACTATAGAAGAAATTAAAAATGAATACAACAATCTTATTGCCTACTATCCATTTAATGGAAATGCTAATGATGAAAGTGGAAATAATCTGCATGGAACTGTTAACGGAGCAACATTAACAACTGATAGGTTTGGAAATCTTGATAGTGCATATAGTTTTGATGGAAACGATATTATAACCATTACTCATAATGAAATTTTAAATTGCAGTGATGAACTAAGTATTTCTGTTTGGGTTAAACCAAACGCACTTCAAGATGCCATGATTTTAGGAAAATCAAACTATACTACTAACACTAACTATCTATTAAGAACTAAATCTACCGGATTTATACAATTTGAATACAAAGATTTTGCAAACACTAACTCATTGCCACTAACAGCAGGTAGTTGGAATCATATCGCAGTTATATCACAAAATGATAATTCAAAACAGGTATATATTAATGGCATTTTAGCTTCTCACACATCAGCTACTAGTCCGTATGGATTGGTAACTAATGAACTTACAATAGGAGCAAGATCAGGCAATGAATTTTTTAATGGAAATATAGATGACCTTAGTATATACAAATCGGCTTTATCCGAACAAGAAGTTCTAAACTTATATAACAACGGCTCATTAAGTGTTGAGGACTATCAATTAGCACAAAACAACAACTTTTATGTAATGAAAAACACATTATATTTCAATAAAGAACAAGATGTATTAGAAGCTAAACATCTTACAGTTTATAACATATTAGCACAACGTGTCTTTCAAACAAAAACAATACAAAATGAACTATCATTAAACTTTTTAGGTCAAGGAATCTATATTATAAAAGTGGAATTTAACAATGGAAATATAGGTACTAAAAAAATAGTAATTCAGTAAATATTTTTTATCAATTTTTTTTAAAACTACCTTCAATGAAGGTGGTTTTTTATTGCAATTTAGATGACTTTTATCATCTTTTTATTCCCTGAAATTTCTTAATTTTTTTACCTAAAATTTCGGCGTCATGAAAACAAAACTACTCGTATCGCTTTTCTTTTTTACAACACTTTTTTTCAACGCTCAATCAGGAGGTGCTATTTATCAGACAGGACCTCTTATGATGAGGGCGAAAATTTCTCCAGTTGCTAGCACACTCAGTGATGGGAAAATAATTTCTTTTGGCGGCAGGCAGAATGGCTTTGTTTCTTGTGCATATGCCGATATTTACGACCCTTCAACCAATACATTTTCAGAAACCCCAATGAATTTTACTCATGATTTTGCAGCAGTGGCTAAATTATCAGATGGCAGATATTTTATAGCTGGCGGTGGTAAAAACTCAGGAGTTCCAGCCTATGCCACTACTGAAATATACGATAATTCCACTGGCATATTTAGTCCTAAAGCATCTATGCTTGCGGCAAGAATGATGTCTACAGCTGTACAATTAACCAGCGGCAAAGTACTTATTACAGGTGCATGGTACAACAATACTGCGGCTAATTATGGAGAACTCTACAATCCTTTAACAGATGCATTCACCGCTACGGGAACACTGAATCAACCTAGAACAAATCAAATACTTTTACCCACTTTAGATGGTGGTGCCGTTATAGCGGGAGGCATACCGTCTTTTGGAGGCTCCACTTATACCATTACAGAATATTACAATCCGACTACAAATCTATTTGAAAGTTTAAATTCTGAAGTAATCCCAACAGATCCAGGTTGGTTATTATTAACTTTTTCTACTACTCCAATTGATGATTTCCGCATGAGCAATGGAAATTATATTTTACTCGCTCACCGAAGTACGCCAACCTTAGAATATGCCTTGATAGAATTCAATCCTACCACCAAGTTGTTTTCAAAACTAACTACTTCTCTACCATTAGTAGACACGCTTACCAACGGCGGTTTTTTTAATTTAATTTTGAATAGAACTGATAATTTGGTTTATGCTTTGGGATTAAAGGCGAATACAAATCCTTATCAAATTTGCTTGGTTACTGTTAACCTTGCCACAGGGCAAACTAGCTATCCTTTAACGTCGTACACCATGCCAACCCAAGAATACATTAGTGCCGCTATGACATACATAGGTGTTACTGGCAACATACTATTACAGGGTATTAGCTCTGCTGCAGATAATTTTAGTGCGACAAACAAAACCTATTTATTAACGCCTCAAGCGCAACTCGGAATTGAAGACGTAAATAATAATTCAGACATAAAAATTACTTGCTATCCAAATCCTGCATCCAATTTGGTAACTGTAAAAATTGATAATATGAATGTTTCTAATTTCGATTTAAACATTTATGATCTAATGGGTCGATTAGTAAAATCAAAAAAAGTAAATAAAAATCAGGAAGAAATAAATATTAATAATTTAATCAACGGAATTTATATAGTTGAAATAAAAACTATAGAATGGACCGCAACACAAAAACTAATCATTCAAAAATAAAATTGACAGGATCTTTCAAAAGAGAACAATTACCAATATAATACAAAATGAAGGGTTGTTAAATTTTTTAGAACTAGAAATCCATATTTTAAAAGTGGAATTTAACAATCGAAAAATAGTAATACAATAAATATTTTTTATACTATTTTATAAAAAACTACCTTCGTTGAAGGTGGTTTTTTATTATTTTTAATTCATGAAAATTATTTCCACCAACATAGCAAAACCAACCACCATCATTTTTGCTGGTGAAGAAGTTATAACCGGCATTTACAAAACGCCTACAAACCAACCCATCCATTTAGGTAAAGAAAGTGTTCAGGGAGACGAAGTATCCGATAGAGAAAACCACGGTGGCGAATTTAAAGCCTGCTATTTATTTTCAGAAAATCTGTATCCATATTGGAAAAACCTGTACCCACATTTAGAATGGAATTACGGTATGTTTGGTGAAAATTTAACCGTTTCAAATTTAGATGAATCCAAAATACATATTGGCAATATTTATAAAATAGGTAAGGCATTAGTGCAAATAACCCAGCCACGAGAGCCTTGTTATAAATTCGGTGTTAAATTCGGCTCACAAAAAGTTTTAAAACAATTTGTTAAACATGGCTACCCCGGTACTTACATTCGTATTTTAGAAGAAGGCTTTGTAAAAACTGGCGACCATTTTGAACTTATAGAAAAAGCAAAAAACAGTTTAACCACGGCGCAGTTTTATAAATTGCTTTTTTCAGAAAACAAAAATCAAAAACACTTACAATTGGCCGTAAATAACACGGCACTTCCACCATCAAAACGAGACAGACTAAAGGAGTTCATCAAATCGTAATTCGTAATTCATAATTCGTAATTACTCTATATATTTGCACAACTCAATTTTCAGATGGCAATCACGTTACTTTCATCCCCATTACAAGGCTTTACCGATTTTAGGTTTCGCAACACCTTCCATCATTTTTTTGGTGGCATCGACACGTTTTATGCGCCATACATTCGGTTAGATGGTAAAATGATTATAAAGTCGTCGTACCAACGCGATTTACAACCCGAAAACAACAATACGCTAGAGGTTATTCCGCAAGTCATGACCAACGATGCTGATGAATTCTTGTTTGTGGTTAAATACATTCAGGAATTAGGATACAAAGAACTTAACTGGAATTTGGGCTGTCCCTACCCCATGGTTACCAAACAGGGCATGGGTTCCGGACTTATATGCAACCCCGAAAAAATTAACCACATTTTGGAGCGCGCACACAACGAAACCGATGTGATTGTTTCCATGAAAATGCGCATGGGTTACGAAACTCCCGAAGAAATTTTAGATGTATTTCCTATTTTAGACAACTATCCGCTTAAAAACATCGCCATACATGCACGCATTGGCAAGCAACTGTACAAAGGCGGTGTGAATTTAGAAGCCTTTCAAAAATGTGTAGAAAGTACCAAACACAAACTATATTATAATGGCGACATCACCTCGGTTGCCAAGTTTAAAGAAATGCAAGACCGTTTCCCGAGCATCGACCATTTCATGATTGGTCGCGGCCTCATTGCAGACCCGTTTTTACCCAGCATGATTAAAAGCAACACCACCGAATATCCAGCAAACCGATGGCAAATTTTTAGCGAATTTCACGATACCATTTATCAACAATATGATGCGGCACTTTCCGGACCAACACCCATTAAAATGAAAATGTTGGGCTTTTGGGAATACTTTTCGCAGTCCTTTTCCAATCCTCAAAAAACCTATAAAAAAATCAAAAAAGCAGGTAATCCAAAAGCTTACACACAAGCAGTTGCCGAAATTTTAAATAACGAGAAGAACAATTAACAATTAACAATTAACAATTAACAACTCGCTAATTATTTTAACACCTTAGCAATTGCAATCAAAGTCTCACTTCAAAACAAAGAAAGTCTCAAACTAAATTGCTCAATCCCTAACGCAAAATTGAGCTAACTTTCAACTTTGAAGCTTTAACCTTTGACTCTTTCACTTTGCTAACGACAAGTTTTCAATTATATTTGCTATATATTTTAATTCACCATTTTGAAAGACCTTTTACTCATCACGCCACCGTTTACGCAATTAAACACACCGTATCCGGCAACGGCATACTTAAAAGGTTTTTTAAATACCAAAAACATCAGTGCATTTCAATTCGATTTGGGTATTGAAGTCATTTTAGAACTTTTCAAAAAAGACACCTTTCAAGACCTATTTGATATTGCTTTTGAAAACAACAGCATTGTTTCAGAAAATTGCCAAAGAATTTATGCTTTAAAAGAATGCTTATTTACAACCTTTAGAAGATATTATTGCTTTTCTACAAGGCAAAAAACCAACCTTCGCCAGACAAATTTGCACCGATAATTTTTTACCACAAGCATCACGTTTCAATCAATTAGACGATTTAGACTGGGCATTTGGTTCCATGGGCATGCAAGACAAAGCAAAGCATTTAGCCACCTTATATCTTGAAGATTTATCCGATTTCATTGTTGAATGTATCGACCCCAATTTTGGTTTTAGTCGTTATGCCGAACGTTTGGGGCAAAGTGCCAATTCGTTTGATGAATTATATGACACATTTACAAGACGAAACCTACTTTTATAGACGACATCACTTTAAAAATCCTTGACGAAAAATTAAAAACCATTCAACCTAAATTGGTATGTTTTTCAGTGCCATTTCCAGGGAATTTATACAGTGCTTTTCGATGTGCACAATACATAAAAACCAACTATCCAAATATTAAAATTGCCATGGGTGGCGGATTCCCAAATACCGAATTACGGTCGGTAACCGATGTTCGAGTATTTGAATTTTTCGATTTTATTACCTTAGATGATGGTGAATTACCTATTGAGCTTTTAATATCACACGTTTTTAACTCCCCTCCTTCAGAGGGGTTGCGGGAGGCTAAACGCACTTTCATTTTAGAAAACGGCGACGTTGTTTACAAAAACAACAGCACAAAACCCGATTACAAACAAGCGGATATTGGCACACCCGATTATTCCGATTTACTTTTGAACGATTATATTTCGGTTATAGAAATTGCCAACCCCATGCACAGTTTGTGGAGCGATGGCCGATGGAACAAACTCACCATGGCACACGGTTGCTACTGGGGAAAATGCACCTTTTGCGATATTTCTTTAGATTACATTAAAATTTACGAACCCATTGCTGCCAAATTATTGGTAGACAGAATGGAGCAAATTATAGAGCAAACTAGCGAAACAGGTTTTCATTTTGTGGATGAAGCAGCGCCTCCATGCCCTCATGAAAGCATTGGCTTTAGAAATTATAAAACGGAAACTTACCGTAACGTGGTGGACCAACATTCGGTTTGAAAAAAACTTCACCAAAGATTTGTGTTTATTGCTAAAAGCCTCAGGTTGTATTGCGGTTTCTGGTGGCTTGGAAGTAGCTTCCGATAGATTATTAAAACTCATTGATAAAGGCGTAACAGTAGCACAAGTAGCCCAAGTAACGCGCAATTTTACCGAAGCCAACATTATGGTGCATTCGTATTTAATGTATGGTTACCCCACGCAAACCGTTCAAGAAACGGTTGATAGTTTAGAAATGGTGCGTCAACTTATTCGAAATTGGCGTGTTACAATCGGGGTTTTGGCATCAGTTTGCTTTAACGACTCATAGCCCGATTGGATTAAATCCGTCCGATTATAACATTATTCCAAACAAAAAAACAATCACCTTTGCGAATAACGATGTAGAGTTTACCGATACCACAGGTATAGACCACAATCAATTTAGCTTCGGATTAAAAAAATCGCTTTTTAATTTTATGCACGGTATTGGGTTCGATATGCCTTTGCAAGATTGGTTCGATTTTAAAATACCAAAAACAAGTATAAAACCAGATTTTATTTATAATTGCTTAGAAACTGAAACGCATTTTAATATAAAACCAACTGCAAAAATCGTATGGTTGGGCACAAAACCTTTGGTTACCGAACATTCTAAAACCAAAAAAGGCGAAACATATTATTCTTTAAAACTAACATTTCATACCACCACAGATACCTTTGATATTACTTTAGATAAAGATAAAGGCACCTGGTTTTTAAACCAATTAGATATTTTAAACAGTAACAACAACCTACTTCCCTCTTTTTCAGAATTAAAAAAAGATTTTGAAACTCAGTTTGAAAACTTTGAATTGTTTTGGTATTCAAAACCTATTAACGTGTTAAGGGATAACGGATTATTAGTATTATAAAAAAATTTAAATTACTTTTATTTTCGAACGATGCTCACAGAAATTAACCCTAAACTTCCCATGCGAAATAAAGCTGTCACCAAAGCATTTTATATAAATCAATTAGGGTTTCAGGAATTTGGCAACGAAGATTATGATGGCTACTTAATGATTCAAAAAGACAAAATTCAGATTCATTTTTTTGAGTTTAAAGACCTCAATCCGAATATGAATTACGGACAAGTTTATATTCGAACTAACGATATCGATACGCTTTACAAATCATTTTTAGATAAAAATGTAATTATTCATCCGAATGGACCATTACAAATAAAACCTTGGGGCCAAAAAGAATTTTCAATGCTCGACCCTGATAATAATTTAATCACGTTCGGACAAAGCATTTAATTACTCAATCTACAAATTATCCAATTGATTACTTTTTTTATCCTCACTAATCGTCCAAAAGAACCCAACAAAAAAGAATTGATCTGCCGCAGGTTGTAACGCTCTACGATTAAAATTTCCATTCACATCTGGCGTATTCGCATATTGATAGCCATTTATATTTTTAAAACCCAATACGTTATTTACAGATGCGTACAGTATTTTTTGCGGACTAATTAAATACGCCCAATTCACGCTTAAACTATTGTATGCTTTTGTTTTATCGTTTAAAAAACCCGTTTCGTTTGGATTTGTATAGGTTCTCCCTGATGCAAAGCCATAACTAAATCCAACCTGACTGCGCCAATCGTTAATCCAGTATTTTCCAACTACCGATAGATTATGCGTATTTGCAAAATTGGGTTGTGCTTCCATAGCGTAATTTTTATAATCGCGTTTGGTATCCAATAGCGAATAACTTACCCAATAATCTATATTTTTAATGGTTTTACTATCCCGATAAAATAAATCGATACCTTTTGCAAATCCGTACCCTTTGTTGTTATAATTGCTATTAAAATCGGCAAATTCAGTGTCATACTTTACTAAATTATCGTAGTTTTTATAATAGGCTTCGGCTCTAAACAATTTTCTATCGCCATTATATTGGTAATTAGCAATATAATGTGTTGTGTTTTGTGATTTTAAATCCTGATTAAATTTCAAAATAGCACTTGAAGGATTCTGATAAAAATTTCCATAAGCCAATGATAACTGACTTTTACCCGACACTTTATAAGCCAAAGAAACTCTTGGCGCTAAAGTAACATCGTTAAATAACTGGCTATACTCAGCACGTAAACCTGTTTTAAACGCTAGATTTTTGGAAATAAATATATCGGCTTCGGTAAATGCTGCGACAATATTATCATCATAACCATAGTTAGCGTCCATTAACACCTCATCGCGGTAGTGTTCTTTAAAATTGGTAGCAAAATACTCCGCGCCAAAATAAAGCTTATAACGGTTACTAATTCTATTTCTAAATTTCAGTTTTGCATGCAACGAGTTTTCAATGTCTTCAATATCACTATCAATAATATTTAAATCGTTAATACCATGCGTAAAACTTAAACCACCAAAATAGGTCCAATTTGCATTTAAATCCTCTTCATAAGAACTGTTCAAATAAAAGTTTTTGTTATTCAATTTAAAATAAACGCCTTCTTCATAATTAATATCTTCCTGAGTCAGTTCAAAATTAGTAGCATCGAATGCTCCATATAATTTAAATAGACCTTTTTCGGTTTTTTTTCGGAAAACCGTTTCACCCGAAACCGTTTCAAAAGGTTTTATCCAGTTATTCCGATTTGGAAAAATTTCATTATAAGGTGCCAGATTGATATATGACACATTAAAACTCAACGAACTTTTATCCCATTTTTGAGTATTTCCAATGCCTCCACCCAAACTCATCAGTGCTATATCTGTTTTTTCCTGATCGGGTTCATCAATAGTGTTTAATAACAACACGCTGGACAATGCTTGACCATATTCGGCAGAATAGCCACCCGTTGAAAAGGTAATACCGTCAAACAAAAACGGCGAATAACGCCCACGTGTTGGCGCATTGTTCGTTGTTGGTGAATAAGGTGTAAATACCCGAATGCCATCAATAAAAATCTGAGTTTCTTCGGCATCACCACCGCGTACAAACAACCGGCCATCTTCGGCAACGGTAGTAGTTCCAGGTAAAGTTTGAAGTGCGCCAACAAAATCGCCCATAGCACTTGCTGTAGTTACAACATCTAATGGTTTTAATACGTTTACTTTACTGTTGTCTCCCGCAGAAAATGTGCCTGCCGATAGCACTACAGCATCTAAGGTATTCACATCTTCACGCAGTTTTACCACGAGGTTTTTCATATAAGACACATCGCCTAACATGGTAAATGTTTCAAAAGACATGTAAGAAACTATAAGATTTTGCGATCCAACTTTACTTGTTTTAAATGAGAATGCACCAGTTTCATCGCTTGTACTTCCATCGTATGTACCTGATAAATAAACGTTTGCTCCTGAAATAGGAATTCCTTTATCGTCGGTAACTTTGCCGTTTATAATGGTTTGTGCAAACAATTGGTTTGAAAGTATAAAGCTAAAAATAAAGATTAGTAATTTCATTGTATATTGATTAGTTCGTTTTTGATGATGGAACAAAATTGAACATAATCTCATAAAATAAAAATTACAATTATCTGAACTGTAGAAAACAAATGATGAATTGTTTTTTAGATTATAACATTGCCAAAGTTCTTATAACTAAAAAAGCACCGCTACTATTACCACTAAATTAGGTGTGAATAACGGTGCTTTAATATTTTTAATTTTAAATTAATTACCTCTCAAAACGTTTTCGTTTAAGCAGTATTTTGGCATAATCGCGACTTAATTTATCGCCATAGTTTCTATATGCTGTTTGTGCCCATTCTAAAGCCAAATTAGTATCTCCCAAAACCTCATAAGACACCGCAATATTTAAAGCAGCCATACCTGCCGATTTACCGCCTTTCTCAACAACATCTTTCCAGACAGCAATCGCATCATGCCATTTAGCTACTTCGGCAGAGCGCCAACCGGCATTAAAACGATTCTTGTCGCTACCCTTACCTTTTTTATACATATCACGCCTTACCTTGTAATAACTTGGTAAAAATCGTTCGATATAATCTATTCCCGCTGCATATGCTGTTTCAGACAACACCCCAGGGGCTGGTAAGCCATTAACCAAATTAAAATTCATGTAAAAAGTTTGTTGGTACTGATCTGAAATTGTTTTGCTATACGGATCATATAGCCTCCAATAGCTTTTAACATCGACTCTTACATGATTTGGTAAAACTTTAGTTGGTTTGCCATTTGTTAGTACAGAAGACACTTGGTTTGCCACCGCCGACCTTATAATATCGGAATTTGAATCGAAAGTTTCTAAAACCAAGAGCGCATCAGCATTAGAATTTTTACACATCTCAGATACCTTGTTCCAGTTAAGTAGTTCCGGTGTTTGTCGTGTTCCAGTTCCATAAATACGCAAAGTATCGGGCAGTATAATATTAAGATGGCTTTTATTTCGAATTCCATCAAAAACGCCCTTAATAGCTTCATCGGACGCTAATTTATCAGAACCAGCTACTTCACCAGTCACAATAGATTCTAATTTTTCAGATTGTTTATCCGCACCCTTAGTTAAAGATCGGTTTACCACCAAAATATTAGCAATTCCATCCGGTAATATAACCGCAGGTTCTTGAGGATAATTTAAGTTTACAAAACCTGAACTGCCACATGAAGCGACAAGCATTGTTAGTAATGATAGATATAAAAAGTAGATTTTTTTCATAGTTGTAGGTTTATTGGGTTAGACTTTTAAAACAATAAATATGCCACAATATTTTCGAAATCTCGCACTAAACGTTGGAATAAATGATTTAATCGCGAAATTAAAAACGTCGCTAATCAAATTAAAATTAAAAAACTATTCCTTCAATTTATTAAACGGACGAATAATTAGTCTCGCGGCTTTATCAAAATTAATGTAATTATAGCACCAATTAAAGAACACTACTACCCTATTTCTAAATCCTACTAAGGCCATAAGGTGCACAAACATCCAAACAAACCATGCGAAAAATCCACCAAACTTATAATGCTTTAAATCAACTACAGCCTTATTTCTACCAACTGTTGCCATCGAGCCTTTATCAATATATTTAAATTCTTTAAGCGGTTTTCCTGCTATTAATTTAAGAATATTTTTTCCCAAAAGTTGTCCTTGTTGTATGGCTGGTTGCGCTACCTGAGGGTGTCCGTTTGGATAGTCTACTGATTTCATTAAGGCAATATCGCCTAAAGCAAAAATATTAGAATAGCCTTCTACTTGGTTATAGGTATTTACCTTATATCTATTGGCGCGCTCCATTAAGGCATCGGCTTTTAAACCTACCACGATATCGCCAGTAACGCCAGCTGCCCAAATTAAAGTTTCAGATTCTAATTTCAAACTTAAATTGGTGGTTACCTTTTTGCCATCATAATCTTTTACAAAAGTATTACAATGTACCAGAACCCCTAATTTGGTTAGAAATCGCGCCGCTTTTTTAGACGCCACTTCACTCATGGTTGGGAGCACACGAGCACTCCCTTCTAACAAATAAATCTGCATATCGGCAGGAATTAAATCTCTATAATCTCGTGGTAAAATATGATTTTTCAATTCTGCAATAGCGCCTGCAAGCTCAACCCCTGTTGGTCCGCCACCCACTATAACAAAGTTCAATAATGCCTTTCGTGTAGCCTTATCATTAGTAATCGCTGCCTGTTCAAAATTTTGTAAAATCAAGCTTCTGATATTTAAAGCCTGAGGTACTTTTTTCATGGGCATACTGTAGGTTTCAATTGCCTTATTACCAAAATAATTTGTTTTAGTCCCTGTTGCAATTACGAGGTAATCAAAAGAAATAACCCCAATATCAGTATGAAGTTCTTTGGCATCCGCGTTAATACTTCGTACTTTCGTCATTCGGAAATACATATTTTTATAACGCTTTATTATTTTTCTGAGTGGATATGCAATAGAATCTGGCTCTAGTCCAGCAGAAGATACTTGATACAATAATGGTTGAAAAGTGTGGTAATTTCTCTTATCTATTAAAACAACCTGTACAGGTTTGTTACCTAATGCTTTGGCTATATTAATACCAGCAAAACCACCACCAATTATTACAACTCTTGGAACACTTACTTGGGGAATATTCATAAGTAATATATAAAATTTTGCGCAAAGATATAAGGCTCAACAAATAATTTACTACTATTAAAATATTATTTTTACAGAGCTGTAACATTTTAAAACATTAAGCTACTTATAATATAACTAACCCATCGATTTGAATAAAGAACTAGAACATAGTTTTGTTGAATTGCTTGAAAAGCATCAGAATATAATACATAAGGTCTGCCGTTTGTATACTAATAATTATGACGCGCATAACGATTTATTTCAGGAAATAACAATTCAACTTTGGCGTGCCTATCCAAAATTTAGGGGTGATGCCAAGTTTAGTACCTGGATGTATCGCGTTGGGTTAAATACTGCTATTACGCTTTATAGAAAATCGAAACGAACCATAAATACGCAAGAATTTGATACCGTTGAATACAAAATAACTGCCGAAGCTTATGATGACACCGAAGAACAACAACTTAAAATACTGTACAAAGCTGTACACCAACTAAACGACATTGAAAAAGCACTTGTATTTTTGTATTTAGAAGACAAAAATTATAGCGAAATTAGTGAAACCATGGGTATTAGTGAAGTGAATGCCAGAGTGAAAATGAACCGAATTAAAAACAAACTTAAAACCATTCTTAATCCGTAAGCATATGGATGAATTAGATATACTCAAAAAAGACTGGAACAAAGAAAAACCAGAACATAAAAAGCTATCTACACAAGATATCTACCCCATGCTGCATAAAAAATCGTCGTCTATAGTTAAGACACTGTTTTATATAAGCATTGCCGAACTTATATTTTGGATTGTTGTTAACACCATCCCTTATTTTACTTCTGATAGTTACCAACAACGTTTAGATGCTATTTACACAAACGACTTTATATTTACACTACTAAACATAGTAAGCTACGGTATTATTTTGCTATTTATTTACCTGTTGTTTAAAGCCCATAAAGCCATTTCGGTAACCGATAATGCTAAAAAACTCATGGAAAGCATTTTAAAAACCCGAAAAATCATCAAATACTATGTTATTTATAATTTAGTAATGGCATTCGTATCCATCATAATAGGAATTTATTTTGCCATAAAACACAAACCCTAAATTATCAGATAATTTTACACATTTTGACGGTGCAGAAACCATAATAACCTATTCCATATTCATTATTGTTGCAGCGATCTTTGTATTCATTATCTGGCTATTTTACAGACTGTTATACGGATTATTACTAAAACGACTTAACCGTAATTACAAAGAATTAAAAAAGCTGGAAGTTTAATAATTAGGGCGTTACCCTTATCCTGAAACAAGTTCAGGAACCAGGTCGGGCTTTACGTTACAAGTCCTCGTTCCCCCGAAGCGTCGGGGTCACTGCGGGCTTTCCACTCCAATCCCTAACGCGCTCGCCAAAGTCGCAGTTTACAGTCGCAGTCACAGTTTTCAGTAAAAACATGCAACTCTGAAACTTTGAAACTCATTCAAAAACCGAAACCTCAACAACCTCACCAACCTGCATACTTTTTAAATGAATATTTCCTACCCGCACCCGAACTAGTCGCAATGTTGGAAACCCAACTGCTGAAGTCATTTTCCTTACTTGCCTAAACTTACCTTCATTTAAAGTTATCGAAATCCATGAAGTTGGTCCATGTCTATCATCTCTGATTTTTTGGGACCGCACCGGTAAATTTGGCGGGTTATTTAAATTAAAAACCTTGCAAGGTTTAGTTTGGTACTTTCTGCCTTCAAAACCAATTTCTACACCAGCTTTTAGTTGCTCAATAGCTTCCAAAGAAATAGCACCGTTTACTTGCGCATAATATTCTTTATCTACTTTTTTGCTATTTATAAAATCGCTCATTTTACCATCTGTAGTGAGTAACAATAAACCTTCAGATTTTTCATCCAACCTACCAATGGGCATAATCCCTTTAGGGAAATCATGCAATATTCCTAAAAATTTCTTCGATTGTTGCTTGCTGTCGTTACTCCCAAACTGACTTAAATACCCGTATGGTTTATAGATTATAAAATGCCGATGTTCGTTTTTAGACGCTTCCATTCAAAATACTAAACACCAATTCTTTGGTAGGTTTTTGTCCGTTTATTTTTTCTCTAACCGTATCAAAAGCAACTTTAAAATCGCAACCTTGTTTATAATTACTGCAACCGTACGCCGTATTTCCTTTTATAACGGTACCTTTTTTGCATTTCGGACAGGTTAATTCATCTGGAATTGCCTTAGGTTTTTCTGCTTTTCTTTTTGGTTCAAATTTAAGCTTGAAATTATCATCGAAACGCAACAAACCTTCCACAGAACCTGTGCTAATTTTAAAATCTTTCAAATTCACGGTAGATCCTTTTTGAAGCAATCGAATGTATTGTTTCTCAGATATTTTTTTATCTGCATACGTAAATGGCAATACAAAATCGCACCCCGCTTTATAATTACCACAGCCGTAAGCCGATTTCCCCTTTATAATGTTGGCCTTTTTGCATTTAGGGCAAACCTCAACCAAAATACCTGCCGCTTTCTTCTTTTCTGCTTTGGCTTGTCGTTTTTGAACGGTTGCTGCATGCGAAATATTGGCACGCGTCGTTTCGCTACGTACCTCATACACCAAAGCATCGACCATACGTTTCATATTGTTTATAAAGGCCCCAGCAGTAAATTCGCCTTTTTCAATATCCTTTAATTGCTTTTCCCAGGAACCTGTTAGTTCTGCCGATTTTAATAAATCGTTTTGAATCGTATCAATCAACTGAATACCCGTTTGGGTAGGCAATACCTGTTTTTTATTCCTAATTATATATTTACGCTTAAAAAGGGTTTCGATAATGTTTGCTCTTGTAGAGGGTCGTCCAATACCATTTTCCTTCATTAAATCGCGCAATTCTTCATCATCCACTTCCTTTCCTGCGGTTTCCATGGCGCGTAAAAGTGTCGCTTCTGTAAACTGATTAGGTGGTTTGGTTTCCTTTTCTAAAAATGAAGGTTCATGTGGTCCTTTTTCACCTTTTACAAAAGCTGGTAACAAATAGGCTTCCTTTTCTTTAACATTTGGGTCTTCAAACACCACGCGCCAGCCTTTTTTTAAGATTTCTTTACCTGTGGTTTTAAAGGAAACATCGGCCGCTTTTCCAATTACTGTGGTGTTTGCCACATCACAATCATCATAAAATACCGCAATAAATCGTTTGGTAATAATATCATACACCTGCTGCTGGTTATATTGCAAATTACTTTGCATCCCCGTGGGTATAATAGCATGGTGATCGGTGACTTTTTTATCGTTAAAAACCTTGGTCGATTTTTTAATTTTTTTACCTAAAAGAGGTTGGGTTAAAGCCGAATAATTGGTTAACTTTTGTAAAATACCTGATACTTTTGGGTAAATATCGTTTGGTAAAAAGGTGGTATCTACTCTGGGATAGGTGATTACTTTTTGTTCGTATAAAGCTTGGGCTATTTTAAGCGTATCCTCTGCCGAAAATCCGAATTTTGTATTGCAATACACTTGCAACCCTGTTAAATCAAACAGTTTTGGCGCATACTCATTACCCTTCTTTTTGTCTATAGATACTATTTCGAAATCGCTTTCCTTTACTTTGTTTGCCAAAAGTTCGCCGTCTTCTTTATTCAAAAAACGCCCTTCTTCGTAGCTAAACAAAGTTTCTCTGTACATGGTTTGCAATTCCCAATACGGTTGTGGCTTAAAGTTTTCAATTTCTTTAAATCTATTAACCACCATGGCCAAAGTTGGTGTTTGTACACGCCCGATAGACAATACTTGCTTATAACCACCGTGTTTTACGGTGTACAACCGCGTCGCATTCATACCTAATAACCAGTCGCCAATGGCTCTCGAAAATCCTGCATAGTACAAATTATCATAGTTGGCCGATGGTTTTAGGTTTTCAAAACCTTCTTTAATGGCTTCGGTGGTTAACGAAGAAATCCATAAGCGCTTTACTTCACCTTTGTATTTAGCCTCATTCATTACCCAACGCTGAATAAGCTCTCCTTCTTGACCGGCATCCCCGCAGTTTATAACAACCTCTGCTTTATCGAATAAACCTTTTACTATTTTAAATTGCTTTTGAATGCCCGAATTTGCTACCACTTTGGTTTCAAATTTATCAGGAAGCATGGGCAGATTATTTAAATCCCAACTTTTCCAATAGGGTTTATAATCGTTGGGTTCTTTTAAGGTGCATAAATGCCCGAAGGTGTAAGTTACCGCGTAACCATTACCTTCGTAATAGCCATCTCGCTTGGTATTGGCTCCTAATACGGATGCAATTTCGCGTGCTACACTTGGTTTTTCGGCTATACAGACTTTCACGTACTCTTATATTTATTGTGGCCTGCAAAATAGGAATTTAGAAGTTGGTTTTGAAACCAAATTGTTAGGAGTTATTAACGGTTACAAGAATTATTTGAATGTATAATATAAGTATTAATAATCAAAAAAGATATTATACATCAGTGCGAGGATACCAAAAGCTTTATGGAAAGAAATAAAATGCAATATGGTTACTATGTTGGTAAGTAGCTTGCGTTAGGGATTGCAGTGGAAAGCCCACAGCGACCCCGGCGTTTCGGGGGAGCGAGGACTTGCAACGAAAAGCCCGACCTGGTTCCTGAACTTGTTTCAGGATAAAGGGAACGCCCAAATAGTAATTTAGTTTACAAACTTAATAACACCCAATTTATTTAAAATTCGCATAATAAAATATGTGGGATCGAATTCATGCCATCTCACTCCAAAATTAGCACGACCGCCGTGTTTGTGGTGGTTGTTATGGTATGCTTCTCCCATCATTAAAAAATCGAATGGTAATAAGTTTTTAGAGGTGTCTTTTACTTTAAAATTTACGTACCCATAAATATGTGCGTACCAGTTGATGATAACCCCATGTATAGGTGCCATTAATACAATAATTGGTAAAAATAGCCATTGCCACCAAGCAGTTGCAAATTGCAAAAAGAATAAAACATAAAGTGCTGTCCAAATTACTCTGGAAATTCTAGAACTTGCCATTCTATCGAACGCTAACCATTGTGGTACATTTTTAGTAAATTTTTCGTCTACCTTTATGCGTTGCTGATTAATATCTTGATACACATTTTTAGTGCGCCACATCATTTTCAACACGTTGTCATCGAACTTTGGTGAATGTGGGTCTTTTTCGGTATCTGCATACGCATGATGCATTCTGATGCATAACGCCATAACCATAAGCACTTAAATAATTAGAACCTTGAAATAACCACGTTAATACATAAGTAACCTTTTCTGCGGTTTTAGACATAGTAAATGTTTGATGCGCCGCATATCTATGAAGAAAAAAGGTTTGAAAAAACAAGCCTCCGTACCATAAAATGATTAATAAGTATATAACTTCCATGCAATTTTGATTTAAAATGCAAAATTAAGGGGAATGTATTACCGACACAATGAACTCAAGTTAAGAAATACGTTTTCTGATTCTGCTTAAAGCTTGTGGTGTTACGCCAATGTAAGAAGCGATGTATTTTAGGGGGATTTGCTTTATAATATTTGGTCGGTCTTGAAACAGGTTTATGTAGCGTTGTTCTGCCGTTTCGTTTAATAATGATTGTTCTCTTTTAGATTTAATTAAAAACAATTTTTCTGCCGTAAAGCGCCCAATGGTATTACCTATTTTGGTTGCTTTATACACATCCTGTAAGTCCGCATAACTTATACTCCATAGTGTAGTGTCCATCAAGGTTTCTAATTGGTACAGTGAAGGTGTTTGTGTTAAAAAAGAATCGTAAGCACTTACAAATTCATTTTGTAAACAAAACCCAAAGGTGATTTCTTTTTCTTCGTCTGCCTTTGGAATAAACAAACGCACACCGCCTTTTTCTATAAATGAAATATGGTTTTCTATGTCTCCCACATTAAGAAAAATACATTTTTTTGAAAATTCTCTCTTAACGAGACGCGATGAAAAATAATTCCAGTCGGCATCATCCACCTCTACAATTGTTTCTAAATATCCTCTAAATTTTTCCATGAAATCCTTAACATTACAACCCGAAAATAAGAATTATATCTTTTAAGTTATTTTTTGAACATAAAATACACTGCCAATATTAAAAACACAAAGGCGATAATATGATTGGTTCTAAACGTTTCCGTTTTAAAAACAATTAAGGTAAATACAGCAAATACCACTAAAGTTATAACTTCTTGAATTACTTTTAATTGCAGCAACGAAAAAGGTCCGCCATATCCTTTAAACCCAATTCTATTGGCTGGAACCTGAAACATATATTCAAACAATGCAATACCCCAACTTATTAGCACAATAGCTATTAACCCTAATTTGCTAAACCATTTCCATTCGGCGAATTTTAAATGCCCGTACCAAGCTACCGTCATAAACGTGTTGCTTAAAAGTAATAAAGCTATGGTTAAAAGTCCTTTCACTTGTTTTTATATCGTTTCTGTTTTATATTTTGAAAAACGAATTTATTACAATTTCTCAAACAAGCAGATTGAATAGATAAAATTTTTAGCGTGTTCTAAAACAGATGTTTTAGTTTTATTGTCTCGGTTTTAAAGGTGGCAAATCAAACGCTTTGGCGTCGTGCTCAAAATTATTGCGGTGCGACCCATCACAAAATGGTTTGTTGGCAGAATGACCACAACGGCAAATTCCTAATACTTCTCTACCTTGTAATCCATAGACATTACCTTGGCTATCTACTATTTCGAAATCGCCCTCTACTTTTATGGATCCGTTACTATTAATGGTAAGTTTTGTTTTGCTCATAACGTTATATTTATTTTTAAGAATATTTTATTTTCAATTTTTTTACTAGCTACACGAAGATTTAATTATATAAAGATACGCCTTTATCACCTTTTGTTCTTAATTCAATTAATATAAATACCAATGGCATAAACGATACGTTCAACCTTTTAATATTTATCGATAAGCACACCAGAACGGCTAATCTAAAAGTGCTTTTAAGAAAATGTTTTACGCTATTTCTTAAAAAACTTAGTTGCAATATTTCTAACTATCGAAAATATTATGGGCATTAAAGTAATTATTATAAGACAAAGGAAAATGAGTCCGTAGTTATGTTTCACCCAAACTATCTCTCCAACAAAAAAACCTATTAACAAAAAAAATGTAACCCAAGAAATGGCTCCAATAATTGTTTTCTGAAAAAACATACCCTTTTCCATCTTAACAATTCCGGCAAAAAACGGAATAAAGGTCCTAATTATTGGGAAAAAGCGACCAAATACTATCGCGTTTCCACCATGTTTATCGTAAAATGCTTGGGTTTTAGGCAAATATTTTAGTAAATATTTTTTTATGAAAAAATTATTGCTCTGTCGAATCTTGTTTCCTAGAATCCTACCAATAGAATAGTTAATAATATTTCCAAGAATAGCAGCAATAATGAGTACAAAAAGCAATACCCAAACATTTAAGCTAGTAGAAGCAGCCACAACTCCCGCCGAAAATAATAAACCGTCTCCAGGTAAAAATGGAAAAACTATTAAGCCGGTTTCTAATAAAATAATCATGAATAGAATAAGGTAAGCGAATAAAACATTCTCTGCTACAATACCCAACAAGGCATCATCGGTGTGTAAGATAATTTCAATTAATCTATCCATATTAACATAATATTATTTAAAACTGTTTTATTTTCTTTTAATCGGTATATACTTTTAAACTTAGCTATCTATAGCTTTTTCCCATTTACCAACTACCGATGTTGCAATGGCGTTTCCTAAAACGTTAGTCGCGCTCCTAAACATATCGCAGAAGTGATCGATTGGTAAAATAAGTGCAATTCCTTCTATTGGAATATCAAACATACCGCATGTTGCTGCGACAACTACCAAACTTGCTCGAGGTACACCAGCTATACCTTTGCTTGTTAGCATTAAAACAAGAAGCATGGTTAGTTGTGTTCCTAAATCCAAATGAATGCCATATGCTTGAGCGATGAAAATACTAGCAAAAGTCATATACATCATACTTCCATCGAGATTAAAGGAATAGCCTAAAGGTAACATGAATGAAACAATTCTGTTTTTAACTCCAAAACGCTCTAATTCTTCTGTTAATTTAGGAAAAACCGCTTCGCTACTCGTAGTCCCAAATGCAATAACTAATGGATTAATAATACGTCTAAACAAAGTTGCCATTTGTGATCTTAAAAACAAATAACCTACAAATAATAAGACAAACCACAATGTAGATATTCCTATTAAAAAAGAACCTAAAAATTGAGCATAGGTCATTAGCAACTCATTTACATCTCTAACTGCAAAAACACCTGCAATAGCACCAAACACGCCAATAGGAGCAAAAAGCATCACATAGTTTATCATTTTCAGAATTATATGTGAGGTTTTTTCTAATGCCGAAACTACTGGTTTAGTATAATCACCTATAGAGGCTGCTGCTAATCCAAAAAATATTGAAAATATAACAATTTGTAATATTTCATTGGTTGCCATGGCTTCTACAATACTTTTAGGGATAATATGTTCTATAAAATTTTGTGCTGAAAAGTGCTGCGTCTTTTCAGTTACTGCAGATACATTAGAAATATCGAGGTCGGTTAAGTTTAGTCCAACGCCTGGCTCTAAATAATTTACATAAAACATCCCTATTAATAGGGAAATAAATGAGGCTGTAAAAAACCATGCCATGGCTTTTCCCCCAATTCTTCCAACTGCAGAAATATCTCCAAGTTTAGCAATACCAACCACTAGAGTGGTAAATACCAATGGTGAAATAATCATTTGCACAAGCCTGATAAATACAGTCGCTAGAATTTTAATATACCCACTAAATTCTTTTGCACTAGAAATTTCATAATTGTTATGCACATAAACACCCAATACAGAACCTAATAACATTGCTATTAAAATTTGTACGGTTAAATTTTTAAAAATAAAAAGCTTTGATTCTGAAAATGATTCCATAAATTAAAAACATTTAAAAAAAAGTAAAAAAAATAAGCTGTTCTGAAGTTCTGACTAGTATACTATGATACTAAAATTGAATTGATTTATAACATTTAATACATTTTTTGAATGTTATTAATTGTAAAACGAATGTATAATTTATTTTTTGACAAAATCATACTTAAAAACTTATTTTAAAAAATTATTTTAATTGAGTGTGTTAGAAATGGTATTATTGAATTGCGGCTTCCTACTTATACAGAAAAAACAAAAACTACTGGAATTTTTTCTTACGATTAAAAACTATCAGCAATTTCGGAGCGAAGGCATGTAATCCTTCAATTGCGCTCCAGATAACCTTTAAACTGGACTCAAGTGGTAACGCCCAAAAACCTTATAGTTTTATTTAGAACAAGTATTTTACAATTGCTTTAAGTTATTCGATGACGGTTAACTTCCCAAAAAATCTTTATACCACTCGCCCGATGCTTTCACAATACGCTGTTGTGTTGAAAAATTGTTGTAAACCAACCCAAAACGAGGGTGGTAGCCTTCTGCCCATTCAAAATTATCGGTAAAAGTCCACACAAAATAACCTGCTACGTTGAGTCCGTCTTTTTTGGCTTTTAGGACTTGCTCTATGTGGTTTTGCAGATACTGCAACCGGTCTTTATCATGTATGCTGCCATCTAAAAGCACATCTGTAAAGGCGGCGCCATTTTCGGTGATGAGTATTTTTTTAATGCCTTGGTATTGGTTAAAATGCTTTATCATGTTGTAAATACTGGGTGGGTACACTTCCCAATCCATGAGCGTGGTTTTTACACGCCGTCTAGAAGCTTTAACAATTTTAGCTCTTAAATAAGGCACAAAATAACTGTGCTTTACCACTTCGCGGGTATAGCTTTGAACACCAATAAAATCGAAATCGAATACAGCATTCTCTAAATCGTGTGGTTTTATATAAGCCTCAATCCGTTTTAATACGGGTACGTTTTTGGTTGGGTAACCCAAACCTAATAAGGGTTCAATAAACAATTCTATTTAATAAAGCATTAGCTTTTTTGGCAGCCAACACATCTTTAGCGGATTTGCTATAGGGCGAAATTTGCGAACAAGAAAAGGTTGTGCCTATGTTTGAATTTGGTACTAGCTCCCGTAAAACCCGACCACCAATAGCCTGACATAGCATAGCATGGTGTACTGCCGGTAAAAAGTTTTTTAAGCCTTTGTTGCCTGGGGCATGTACGCCTAAAAAGTAACCCGCACCGGTGAATACCATGGGTTCGTTGAGTACCATCCAATGTTTTACACGGTCGCCAAAATGGGTGGCGCATACTTGGGCGTAGTTTTCAAACCAGTCTAGCACCTTTCTATTTACCCAACCGCCTTGGTTTTGTAAGTTTTGAGGTAAATCCCAATGATAGAGGGTTACCCAAGGTGTGATACCACATTGTAAGCAGAAGTTAATCACCCGATTGTAAAAATTAATGCCTTCGGTACTCACAGTTCCTGTACCGTTGGGAAGGATGCGCGACCATGCCAATGAAAACCTGAAGTGTTTAATGTTCATGGATTTCATAAGGAGAATATCTTCTTCAAACTTATTATAGAAATCGCAGGCTATTTGCCCATGTTGGTTGTTAAAGGTATTCCCCTTTTTGGATGTGAAATGGTCCCAAATGGACGAACCTTTATCGTGAACCGCATGGGCACCTTCTATTTGATAGGCAGCTGTAGAGACTCCAAATACAAAGTCGTTTCCGAAATCTTGAGGTTTTAAATTGAAAGGTTTTTGGGGATTGTTAAAATCCATAATATGGTTTTGAATTATATATTTTCTTGTAATAAGCTGTCTATAATTTGTTCGGTGATATCGGGATAGTTTACTTCTATAATGCTGCCGTTTTCTATCCAATTCATAATATCTTTTATATATTTATTTTTTAAAGATTTAATAACGGGCACTCCTAAATCCTTTAGAGCAGCTGCATTACATTTCTGCTCATACTGCCCCTTCATAGGGATTACCAACAACTTTTTGCGCATAAAAAGAGCTTCAGCAGGCGTTTCAAAACCTGCTCCACACAAAACACCTTTGCTAGTTGCCATACTTTGCACAAAGGTTTCGTTGGTTATAGGCTGTACGGTAATGTTAGGATGCACCACTGTTTTTTTGTTGTGTTTTGAAAAGACTTCCCAAGTAACGGCTTCCATTTTTGAAAGTATGCTTAGTATTTTCTCATCATCATAAGATGGTAAATAGACTGTGTAATGATTTCCTTTTTTACAATTGGTATTTCGAATGTCTTGCCGTATAACGGGTGTAAATACATTATCTTGATAGGCTTTAAAATGAAACCCATACTGTTTGGTAGATGGAGCATATTTTTTAAGAATCAGTTTTCCTAAAGCATCTTTTTTCTTTGGTTTTGGAGCGTTTGAAGCCATTACCGCCGATTGATGGCTTAAACTTACGCAGGGTATGTTCTTTAATTTGCAAGCCCATGCCGAAACTGGTTCAAAATCGTTGATTATTAAATCGTAATTTTCGACTGGAAGGCTTGCTATTTCTTTATGAAGTCGCATGGTTTTTGCCTTAAAGTAGGTTTTCCAGACATCAACACCTCCTTTTTTGCCAAAAACAAAACTCAAGCCTTTTAACTGATACGTTATTGGATATGGTATGTTAATATCCGCTTCGGTACCGCTAACCAAAATATCTAATTGTATATCTTTTTTTTGAAGGATAGGGATAATGTCACGAGCTCTACTTAAATGCCCGTTTCCCGTGCCTTGAATAGCGTATAAAACCTTCATAGCAAGTTATAGAATAGAAGTTTTAGATTGTTTAACATCTGTTTGAAACTCTTTCATCATATTTTGAAAAAGGACTTTGGTTTCTAACACTTCTTCATCGTCTTCAATAGTTTCATCAGATTCATTTTCTTCTAAAAAATTATCTTTAAAACTAAATAAATGCCATTTCCGGGCATAATATTCTAATGCCGTTAAGTTTTCTACCCAATCGCCAGAATTCAAATAGGTTACAGATCCCGCATCGGTTTCTATTTCTTTAATTTCTGGTTGATGAATGTGACCGCAAATAACGTAATCGTAGTTATTTTCAATTGCGATGTCCGATGCTATTTTTTCGAAGTTATTAATGAATTTTACGGCTGACTTAACACTGTTTTTAATTTTTTTTGACATTGAAATAGGCCCTTTTCCAAATTTAGATGCAAAATAATTGATAGCACTATTTAGTAGAATGAGTGAATCATAACCAACAGCTCCCATTTTTGCAATCCATTTAGAGTGTTGCATGGTAACATCAAATACATCGCCATGAAATATCCAGGTTTTCTTACCATCAACAGTTAATAGTTCTTTATTTGAAATACTAAAACTTCCCATTCTAAAACCCACAAATTTGCGCAACATCTCATCGTGATTACCGGTAATATATTTCACCTCAACCCCTTTTGATATCCAAGATGAAATTAGTTTTACAACTTTCATATGCGATTTAGGCCAATAACGCTTGCTAAATTGCCATACATCTATAATATCTCCATTTAAAATAACAGTTCTGGGTTTTATAGTCTTTAAATACTTAAGAAGTTCTTTGGCGTGACAACCATAGGTACCTAAGTGCACATCTGAAATTACTAGAATTTCAACAGGTCTTTTCTTCATGTTTTCGCTATTGCAATTTGGGTTTTAATAATAAGTTTTAGAGAGGAAGATAAACTACTTAAAAAACAAGCAGTAATATATTTTACTTTTAGAATGAATAAATCCAATAAGATTATCATCATAGGCGGTGCAAGGTAAATAGTGCCAATACTGTACTTAACAGCAAAGATATAGCGATACCTTTATTGCCAGGTTAAGTGATTATTAAATAGGTGTTAATATTCTCCTGTGGTTTCGGAAACGTATGTTAGGGATTGCAGTGAAAATCCTTTTTAAAACTTGGGTTCTCAGCAATTTGGCTTGACTTATGAATTAACATATTGCCGCGTCGAATACTCCTCACACCGATGTTTTAAAAAGATACAACGAAAAACCCGACCTGGTTCCTGAACTTGTTTCAGGATAAAGGTAAGGCCCTAATAAAAGCCATTTATATAATTGGCCTTAACTGTAATTATTGTTACAGAACTCGTTTATAAAATATCGAGATTATTTATAAAAAAAGCCATACTTTTACACCCTTATATATTAAATTTTTACTTGATATATAATTATATAATTTTCAATACTTTACAATACGATTTAACAAGTTTGTAGTATTTATTTTAATTAAATTACCTATGTCTAACAATATTCTTATTGAAGATCAATACAAAAGAACCAGTTTATTCGAAAAAGAAAATGTTAATTATCTGGTTAGAGTTCTAAAACGTTTTAATACGGTACCCAAGATAAACAACATAAACATTATAACTTCTACCAGTGCCCCTGATGTTTTTAAAATCACGCCAAATAAATCGATTACTATTGGCATATCCTTTTTGAATAAACCTGTTTTAGCGTTACTTTATTTAAGATATGGTATTGAATGGCAATTATGGTATAAAGCTTTAGGCACAGATAAACAGGATACCGTTTTATGCGATATCGCTGCTCTTAAAGTAACCCGAATATTTTATAATTTATTGCCTAAAATTGATAAAGAAAAATTAGAATCGCTTGATTATTTCTTGCTTAATTTAGTTAAAAATGAAGAACGATTGGATTCTAAAATGATATCTACGGAAAATGAACTACAAGCATTTCATGGGTTAAAAAATACAAATACAGAAATTAAAGCGGCTTGGTTACCTATTCTTGAAAATTTGGCAAAACCTACCGAGTATTTATTAATGGCAGGTGGCGATTTAAGATTGAATATTGATGAAATTGAATTGTTGAACAAATACGGTTGCAGACCTTTCCCGAGACCTGATGCATTTACTTTCGCCTCATCAACGGCAACAAGTGTTTCTAATTTTGCATTTGATAAAACCGATAAAGTTAGAAGTATTTTAATAAGCAACAGTTTAAAATATGGTTTTAAAAAAGCCACTTTAGAATTCGCAGAATTGCTTAAAAACAACCTTAGAAAAATATTTAAATTAGATGATGCCTGTGAAATTATTTTTTCACCTTCGGGAACAGACTCATCACTTCAAATAGCGGCGATAACACAAATTATTTCTGATAAAGATATTACACATGTTTTAATAGCTTCAGATGAAACTGGTAGTGGCGTTCCTGCGGCATTAAAAGGCTGTCATTTTGAAAACACCACGGCGCTTAACTATCCTGTTAAAAAAGGTGATAAGATTAAAGGATTTAGAGATATTGAGCTAATTAAAATACCATTTAGAGACGAAAACGGCGCCTTAAAATCATCGGCACAATTAGACGAAGAAGTATTTAACGCGATTTCTAAAACAAATGAATTAGGTAGACACGCGGTTTTACACACCATGGATCAATCGAAATTGGGCTATCAATCGCCGAGTGAAGAATTAATTAAAAAACTAAACAACATCAATAAGTTATCTATGCAGATAATTGTGGATGCTGCACAACTTAGATTAGACCCCAAAGACATTCAGAATTATTTAAATAAAGGCTATATTGTTTCAACAACCGGGAGTAAATACTTTACTGGCCCTCCTTATTCTGGCGCCTTAATTCTTCCAGAAAGTGTGAGCAAATCAATACATTCTGCAGAAAATACTTTACCAGAAGGATTAACACAATACTACAATCATTCCGATTGGCCAGCGACCTGGTTTTGTTCTCAAGATCTATCAGACGGTTATAATTATGGCTCTTATATGCGTTGGAATGCTGCCATAGTTGAAATGGATAGGTATTTTAAAACACCAGTATTATACAGAAATATGGGCATTGAAATGTTTTGCAATTTCGTAGATGATTCTATAAAAGATGCTACATTTTTAGAACCCCTTTATGGTGATGAACCCCATATTAACACCTATAAAAGCAAAGAATTTGGAATTCGAAACATCCGAACCATTTTCCCTTTCTTTATCATTAAAAACAATGAAGTATTATCTATCGACAATGTAAAGAAACTTTACACCTTGTTAAATTCTGATTTATCCGATCAATTTATAGATGCTCCGTTAGAAATTATTAGACTTGCTGCACAAAAATGCCATATCGGACAAGCCGTGAATGTAAAATATGGTAACGACATTGAAAGTGCTATTTTAAGAATTAGTTTAGGTGCTAGGGTTATTTCAGAAAGTTGGGTTAACCGAGATATAAGCCTGTTTTTTAGAAACATAGAAGCGCAAATGTCTCAAATTACTATCATTATTAAAAAGATAGAATTGATACTTAGTCGTCCTGATTTATTGAAATAAACCACAAATAATAAACCTTCCGAAAAAGAGTCGGAGTTACTGCAACTTATAAATTATTTATAAGTTGCAGTTTTTTTTCATTCCAATAAGAATAACAGAACACCTAAAACAAAACATTATTATATTTTTATTTTAAGAATCGGCATCCATTTCCATAATTAAATTGGCTATTAATGCAGTCCATCCGGTTTGGTGAGATGCTCCTAAACCTTTGCCTGTATCACCATCAAAAAATTCATAAAACAAATGCAAATTTTGGAAATGCTCATCTTTTGAAAATTTCATATCCGGATCGTCTGAATGATATTGAAATCTACCGTTTGAATTAACTTCAAAAAGTCTTATTAATCGCTTTGTGAGTTCGTTAGCAATTTCTTTTAAATTGAGTTTTTTACCTGAACCCGTTGGAAATTCGTATAGGTAGGTTGGACCGTAGAACGTGTAATACTTTCGCAACGAATGAATAATCATGTAATTTAGTGGCATCCAAATAGGTCCACGCCAGTTCGAATTACCACCAAACATGTTAGAGCGACTTTCACCAGATTCATATTGTATTTGATGATGCCCATGATGCTGAAATACAAACGGATGCTTTTCGTGGTACTTAGAAAGCGAGCGTATTCCATAATCTGATAGAAACTCATTTTCGTCTAACAATCTTTTAAGTAGATGTTCCAATCTAAAACCACGCATTATGGCAAATAGATAGTTGCCATCTGCATTCGTTTCGTCTAAATTTGAAATTAAAGAAGCAAGATCGGGGCGCGTACGCATGATTTCGTTTGCCCTAGATCTGAAGCCTTTTAGCTCTTCAAACAAGTCTTTGTGCATAATTTCTACCGCAAACAAAGGAATTACACCCACTAAAGAACGTACTTTTAAACGATCTGTAACACCTGTAGACATTTCGATCACATCATAATAAAAATTGTCTTCATCGTCCCAAAGCGATATGTCTTTTTTGCCAATATGATGCATCGCCCAGGCAATATTTAAAAAATGCCTAAAAAACTTCGCCCCGGCTTCTTCGTATATTTTATTAGTTTTTGAAAGCTCCAATGACATGCGAAGCATATTGAGGGTAAACATAGCCATCCAACTTGTAGCGTCTGCCTGTTGCATTCGTTTAATTCCGGGTGGCATATGGTTACGATCGAAAACACCAATATTATCCAATCCTAAAAATCCACCTTCAAAAAGATCGGTTCCGCTTTTATCTTTTTGGTTTACCCACCATGTAAAATTGACAAGTAACTTTTGGAACGCAGTTTCTAAAAACTTAGTATCGCCTTTGCCTGTATAATTCTTGTCCTTTTCGTAAACATTCCATACCGCCCAAGAATGTACAGGAGGGTTTACATCACTAAAATTCCACTCGTAAGCAGGAATCTGTCCATTGGGATGCATGTAACTTTCTTTTAGCACTAACAACAACTGTTCTTTTGCAAAATAGGGGTCGATTTCTACAAAAGACGCCATATGAAACGCCAAATCCCAGGCAGCATACCATGGATATTCCCATTTATCTGGCATGGAAATAACATGCCGGTTTGTTAAATGTTGCCAATTATAGTTTCTTGGATGCGCTCTATTTGGTTTTGTATCTCCCGGCTCACCAAATAGCCATTTAAAAACATCATTATAATAAAATTGTTTCGTCCATAACAACCCTGAAAAAGCACTTTTTGCGATAGTTCGATGAGCTTCTGGTATTTTGTTATTTATAGTTTCGTTATAAAATTCTTCGCATTCAGACATTCTTTGCTTAAAAATAGCATCAAAATCTGCCCAAGGATCTTCTACTTTCTTTTTACTTAGTCGAACTTTTACACTTTTTTCCTCGCCAGCCTTTAGTCTTATTTTATGCCAAACACCCATTTTGGACCCTTTCTTTTCAGGGTTTATGGTAGGCATATTCTTCACCACATAATCATTTATACCATCCTTAACATATTCTACATCGTTAGGGATATCATAAATAAGTCTATTATTTGTTTCGTTGTCACAAAAAAGCTGCTCTCCAACTTGATGATAAAAATAATATCTACCATTTCTCGGACTTCTGGATAAAGCACTGGTACTTGAAATTGATTCGATACTTGGTCGAGAATACTTCTTGTTATGCTTCCAGAAATTTCGATACCAAAGATGAGGAAGCACATGAATAACTGCGGTTTTAGTCCCACGATTTACAACCGTAATTTTCATTAGAATATCGTCTGTTCCAGCCTTGGCGTATTCTATATAACAATCAAAATAAGCGTTTTTATTGAAGCTACCAGTATCCAGCAATTCGTATTCAAATTGATCTCTCCCCAGCCTATTTCCTACTTCTAAATCACTGTAAGGAAATTCTTTCTGTGGATATTTATAAAGATATTTGCAATAACTGTGTGTTGGCGATGACACCTGATGAAAATAAAGCTCCTTAACATCTTCACCGTGGTTGCCCTGATTATTGGTAAGACCAAAAAGTCGTTCTTTTATTATGGCATCTTTTCCATTCCAAAATACAGGCGCTAAGCATAATATTTCTCTAGAATCGGTAAAACCAGCAATACCTTCTTCTCCCCACCTGTAAGCGTTGCTACGTGCCTTTTCATGACTTACAAAATCCCAAGCTTGTCCATGCTCACTATAATCTTCTCGAACAGTTCCCCATTGTCTTTCCGCTAAATACGGTCCCCATTTTTTCCAATATTTGTAATTGTCAGATTTCGCTAATCGTTCTGCTTCCGTTCCTTTCTGAATCATATTTATAAAAATAAGTAATGTGACTTTTTATCATATTGAAATAATATCATAAAAAATTTCTATTCAAGTTATTTTTTTAAACAATCTTGAAATCTGCCATTTTTTTGAATGCGCAAAATAAATATTTTTTTCTGAATGGCTTAAACGCAATAGAATTATTGTCTATTTGTGCTTTTAATTGAGATTATTTTAAATTTTCGCAATAAATATTCGATAAATTTAAAATACTATACAAAGACTAATTAGCTTATTTGCCCAGATGCAAAAATATTCGTAGAACTATCGCCAATTACGCAGCTTATCAAGTTCTTCCTGAGCCTTCAATTCTTCTTGAGAAACCACTTTTAAGAATGATGGATGTTGCTCGATGGCATACTCTATTCTTTTTACAATTTCGTCGGTAGATTCGTTATCATAATCTATAACTAACGGCTCCTTGATTTCGAACGTTTGAAGAATATTTTTCTTTTTTATGCGCAATCCTTTTTTATCAAAAGAGCGACGAAATCCATCAATAACAATAGGCACCACCACAGGTTTGTAACGCTTTATTATATGTGCAGTACCTTTTCGAATGGGTTTAAACGGTGTTGTTGTACCTTGCGGAAAGGTAATTACCCAACCATCTTCAAGCGCTTTTCCAATAGCCGAAATATCACTCATTCTCACCTGACGATTCACATCTTGACCTTCAGATCTCCAAGTACGTTCAATACTAATCGACCCAACATATGCTAAAATTTTTGGAAGCAATCCGGCTTTCATGGTTTCTTTTGCGGCCACATAATATATGTTAAGCTTTGGATTCCAGAGGTAACCTACATTTTTTATAGAATCGGTTCTGCCGCTTAAACTAGCATTAAACACATGAAACATGGAAACCACATCGGCAAAGTATGTTTGGTGATTCGATATAAAAAGCACATTCGTTTCGGGTAAGGTCTTTATAATTTCAGAGCCTTCTATTTGCAACTCGTTAAACCCACGAAAACGTCTATGTGTGAGGACCCCAAGAATTCTTATGAGCCACTTTTTTACAATTAGTATATGCCCGAACGGATTTCGTTTAAATAATCCCATAAATCACGCTTCTAAATTTGGTTAGTAACTACAAATGTAATAATTCTATGGTTTACAAGAGTTGTTTTAGTACGTCTTTAATTTCGCTTAACATCATGGCCGTAGCTCCCCAAACTACATAATCATTTAATTTAAACGCAGGAACCTCAACCTCAACACTATATGATGTGCGCACTTTTTTAGTTACAACATTTGCATCATCAAAAAACTGGTGTAAAGGCACCTCAATAATAGTTTCAACCTCATCATCTTGCTTGGTAAACTGCGGCGTTTGTTTGGAAATTCCTAAAAATGGCAACACGTAAAAATTACTTGGCGGTATGTAAACCTCAGATAATTCGCAAATTACCTCGATTTGCTCACTCGGCACCCCTATTTCTTCAAAAGTTTCTCTTACCGCTGCTGCCTGCAACGACACGTCATACTTTTCCAGTTTTCCTCCTGGAAAAGCAACTTGCGCCGAATGCACGCCGCTATAGGTGTTTCTTAATATCAACACAAAATGTGTTTTAAAATTTTTATCAGGATAAAACAAAGCCATTACCCCAGCCTTCTTAGCATGTATTATGGCCTCTTTGTGTTGTTTAATTAATTCATGCCTAAACGGTGGCGCCATTTTAAACTGAGAAGCTTGGGCTGGAAGCGGTATATTCTTTATTTTTGAAATTGAAATTAAAAATTCATCAAAATTCATTCTCTATGCGCGTTATTCTAATTTTAAGTTTTTTTGTTCTATTTCTGAATTGTGAAGATAAGAAAACCACTAAGAAAAATAAGATAGATTCATCTAAAACTGTGAATACAGAAGAAGAATTTGTTGAAGATATGGAAGACACTACTAAGACTGCAAAAAGACGTTACCCGGTACTTGATTCTGAAAAAGCAATGTATTTCTTTTTAGATTATGATAAAAACAACAAAGAAAACAAAGTTCGCATTACAACTGATTTTGGTGCTATTGATATTTTATTATTTGATGAAACAAAATACCACCGTGCAAACTTTATTTTTTTAACAAAACAGAACTATTTTAATGGCACACAATTTTATCGCGTGATAGATAATTTTATGATACAGGCAGGAAATAGCGACGATAAAAAAACAGTTAGAAAACGCGCTCATATTGGAAAGTACTTATTACCACCAGATACCAAAAGAGGCTTTAAACACGACAGGGGCGTTATATCTATGCCAAGTAGCGAAATAGACAATCCGCATAAATTAGCATCTCCGTTCGAGTTTTTTATAGTTCAACAAAAAGGAGGTGCTCACTTTTTAAATGGTGATTATACCATTTTTGGTAGAGTAATTAATGGAATGGAGGTAGTTGATAAAATTGCAGCTGTTGATACCGATGAATCCGACTGGCCACTGCGAAATATATTTATACGAAAAGTGGAAATAATTAAATAACTTATAATCACCGCGTGAAAGACTTTTGGAATAACAGATATAAAGAAAACACATTTGCCTATGGTAAAAATCCTAATGTGTTCTTCAAGGAATCGTTAGAAAAATTAAACGTATCTGGTAAAATTTTGTTGCCCGCTGAAGGCGAAGGAAGAAATGCTGTATATGCAGCAACAAAAGGTTTGGATGTTTTAGCCTTCGACATTAGTGAAGAAGGCAAAAACAAGGCGTTTAAATTAGCAGATTTAGAAAATGTTGAATTTACTTATCTGGTTGGTGAATTAAACCAACTAAATATAAAAAAGAACAGTTTTGATGCCCTCGCATTAATTTATGCCCATTTTCCTGAAAATCAAAAAAAAGAGCTTCACCAAGAACTCTCGGAATTAATAAAACCCAATGGCTATATAATTTTAGAAGGTTTTAGTGTAAATAATCTTGCTTATCGCGAAAAAAACCCCAGCGTTGGTGGACCTGCTAATGTAAGTATGCTATATGCGGTTGAAGAAATAAAAAACACTTTTAAAAATTTTGAAATCATTGAATTGCAAGAAACCGAAGTAGAATTAAATGAAGGACAGTATCATAACGGATTAGCTTGTGTAATACGATTTATTGGAAAAAAAATTGCATCCTAATTAACATACTAACCAATTAAATATCAAAAATAAACACCTAGTTTTTCATCTCATGCTTATACAAACTAGGTAAACTAATTTTAAATTTAACGGCAATTAAGCGAACAACTATTACCACAGAACCTGCAATAACAAATACAAAATTATAGTCTATTGGAAACTTACGCAGTAAAAAATAGGTTAATCCACCTAGAATACATGCGGTTGCATACACTTCCTTTCTAAAAATAACTGGTATTTGGTTACAAAGAATATCTCGAATAACTCCACCAAAACAAGCTGTTATCGTTCCTAACGCTATGCAAATAATAGGATGCAAACCAATAGCCAGTCCTTTTTCAATCCCTACAACCGTATACAATCCAATCCCAATAGTATCGAACAAAAACAGAGACGTTCTTAAAAAATCGAGCCGTTTTCTAAAAATTACAGCAAAAACGGTGGCTCCTAAAATAGTGTAAACATAAATCATATTTACCATCCAAGTTACCGGAGTAAATCCTATTAGCACATCCCTTAACGTTCCGCCACCAACAGAGGTTACAAAGGCAATAATAAGCACTCCAAACACATCCATTCTTTTTTCTAAAGCAACTAATACTCCAGAAATGGCAAAGGCAAAGGTCCCGAGTATTTCTACAATCTGAAAAAACATATTTTTTAGTAATTGATTTTAGCCCATTTTAAACCTTCATAAGGTGCAAGTAAAAAAAATGATTGTTGTTTTGCGAAGGCAAAAGAAAACAATGCTTTTACATGTTCTGGGTATAATAGTTATAATCTTTTAAAATGGTATTTAAAAATTCGATATCGTATAAAGGGGAATCTATATTTAGTACCTCCGACACTTTATTTCGCAATAATGTAAGTGTTTTATAATCACGGTTTTTCTTAGAAATTTGAAAAGTTTCTTTAATAATTCGAACGTCTTTATCAGTGAGTTTTGTTACATTATTAAACACAGGAATATAATCTACATCAATATCTTCTAAAATGGTACTTGTAATTTTATGTTTTTGCTTGACGCTAATTACTACAGTTCCTGCGGCGGCATCACCAATACGTTGTTTTTTCTCAGAAAGCAACATACTTAAAACACCAATAGACGCAAAAAACAACCAAACATCAACGATACGTAACATCCATCTAACCAATAAATTATACCATTCTGTTGGCGCGCCATCTAAACGCACTACTTTAATTTTCATTATAATTTTACCCACGGTTTGTCCACTAAACATGATATGACAAAGCAACGAATAAAAGAAAGCTGGCAGTAAAAACAAACCTAAAAATCCACGTTTTGTCCAACTATCGGTATCAAAAATTTCAGAGAGCTCTACTAAGTTTTCCATTATAGTTATATAGGTTAACAAAATAAGTCCATCAATTAAAAAAGCAACAAAGCGCTCTCCCACCCCAATTAATTTGTAATCTAAGTTTACATTTTGTGCTGTGTTAATTGCTAATCTGCTCATTGAAATGTATATTCGTTCTTTATTAAAAAAGTTTTATGCGCGAAGCTTCTTTCGTTAAGCAAAATAAGGAAAAATGGATGGTTTTTGAAAGTGCATTACATAATAATGCAAAAATAAATCCTGATGACTTAGCTTCTTATTATATTCATCTTACAAACGACTTGTCGTACGCACAAACCTATTACCCCGATAGCAAAACCTTGCTATATCTTAATTCTTTAGCTTCAGAAGCCCATCAAAAAATTTATATTACAAAAAGAGAATCTAAAAACAAGATTATATCGTTCTGGAAGTATGAATTTCCTTTGTTTTTTAAAACATATCATAAAACATTGCTCTATACTTTTTTAATATTTATGTCTGCCGTTTGTATTGGTATAGTATCAACATTAAATGATGATTCTTTTGTACGCTTAATTTTAGGCGACGATTATGTAAATATGACCATTGAAAACATTGAAAATGGCGAACCCATGGCGGTTTATAAAAGCGGAAGTAATATTGGGTCGTTTTTAGGCATTACCATAAACAATATTAGAGTAGCCATTATTGCCTTTGCGTTTGGTGTGTTTTTTAGTGTTGGAAGCATGTACATTCTTTTTAGTAATGGCATTATGCTAGGAGCCTTTATTACCTTTTTTTATAACTACGGTATTTTAGAAAAAACATCGACGATTTGGTTACATGGCACTATCGAAATATCGGTAATTGTTATTGCCGGTTGCGCGGGTCTTGTAATGGGAAATAGCTTTTTATTTCCTAAAACCTATTCGAGACGTGTAGCGTTTACAAAAGGAGCCAAAGACGGTTTAAAAATAGTGGTTAGCACGATTCCGTTTTTTATAATTGCCGGTTTTATTGAAGGATTTATTACAAGATACGGCGAACAAATGCCCTCGATAGTGTCTTATGGCATTATAAGTTGTTCTCTATTTTTAATCGTATTTTATTATATTATTTACCCCATTAAACTTAACAAGATTTACAAATCGGAATTGAATAAAATCAAATAAACGTGAATACACCCTACATAGAATTTCGAAACAGAAATGCTTTCGGAGACATCATAAATAGTTATTTTTTATTTCTTAAATACAATTTTAAAAAATACACCTCACTTTACCTACGTTATAACGCCTTAAGCATTATTCTATTAATCACGGCAAGTTATTTATTAGTGACTGGCTTTATGGGCTTAGCCAGTAGAGATTTTAGATTCGGTATGAATAACGATGGTGAACATACCATCTATTTAATTGTTGGAGCCATCGTATTGGTACTTATACTTTTTATTACGGCGCTAATAAACTACAGTTTTTCCAGTGCATACGTCGCAAATTATGTTAATTACGAGGGCGAGTTCGATTCTAAGAATATCTGGCAAAAAATTAGAACTAATTTAGGTACCATTTTGATATTTATTGTTTTGGGTGCGGGACTTTACTTTGGCTATTTAATAATCTCTATCATTTTTGCTTTTATTCCTATTATTGGAATGCTTATTCAATACGGATTAAGCTTTTTACTCACCGCATTTTTCGGGTTATCTTTTATGTCCATTTTTTCAACTGATAAAAACATAAGTGAAGCACTTTCTGAAGGTTGGACATTTACTTTTTCTAGCCTTGGAAAAGTAATTTTATACGGATTGGTGATAGGTATTTTAAATTTAATGATAACCATGCTTATAATTTCTATACCAGGTTTTATTATAGCCATTTATGTTTATTTTTCAATAGAAAGCCATGTGGATTTAATAACAAGCGTATTTGCAAATGTTGTTTTTACATTAGGTTTTGCTATGTTTTTATTGGCGTTTATATATTCGCAAGCCTTGTCGCAGGTGGCCTATGGAGTTCTCTATTACAATATTTATGAAGAAACAAACAATGAGTTTTTAAGAAGAAAAATTGATCAAATAGGTGTTAATGAATAAAAACATTCAACATATATTACTTTTAACTTTTGGTATCTTATTTTCGAATATCAACATTTGTTTTTCACAAGAATACATACAAAAAGATACTTCTCATTTAAAAGTCACTCATTTTAAGAAAGCCTTAAAAGAACGTTATAAAGGTGATGATTTTAATTATTCTATAAACGATACGGGTGGTGTAAACCTAATCCAAAGGGTTTTACAAAAGTTTTTTGGCTGGCTAAATGATATTTTTGGAGTTAATATAGATTTTATTAATTACAAAACCCTCGAGTATATTGTTTACTTGTTTTTAGCCTTAACAACGCTGTATCTGCTCATTAAATTTTTAATGCAAGCACCTGTTAATTCCGTTTTTAAAAATGAAAGTCAGGATATTAATGATTTTAACTATGTAGAAGAAAACCTTAAAGATGTAAATTTTGAAACCTTAATAGAAGATGCTTTAAAAGAAAACAATTACCGTTTAGCTACGCGCTATGCATACTTAAAAAGTTTAAAACTGCTAACTAATAAGAAAATAATTGAATGGCATTACGACAAAACCAATAGCGAATATCTTAACGAAATAAAAGATGAAAACACCAAAATTATATTCAAACGCATTTCGTTTATATACGATTATGTTTGGTATGGTGAATTTCCCATAGATAAAGCTAACTACGATAAAAATATTTCTGATTTCGAAAAAATAAATACCCTGCAACATGGATAAACAATCTAAAGTAGCCCTATATGCCATAGGTATTGTGATTGTTTTAATAATGATTGCAGAAATAACCAAACCCAAAGCTTTAAATTGGCGCGATTCATATTCTGCTTCCGATAAAATACCATTGGGTTGCTATGTTGTTTTTAACGAATTAAAAAGTTTTTCTAATCAACCTGTAACCGTATCAACAACAAACAGTTTCGAAAGTTTAAAGACTTTACAAGACTCAACAAAAACAGTAAGCTTTTTTATAAATAATGTTGTTTCGTTTGACAAACAAGCGTCTGAAGCTTTATTGAAATATGTTGAAAATGGAAACACAGTGTTTATAAGCACCAACTATTTTTATGGAAATTTAAGTGACACCCTAAACATTAAAGTGGGTACAGACATGAATGGGCTTTATAAAAAACCTTCATTAAACTCCTTCACTAACCCGTATTTAAAAAAGTACGAAAAGCGATTTACAGATGTTATCGAAAATAGTTATTTTACAAAATTAGACACTATCAACGCCATCGCATTGGGCACTATTAAAATAGACAAAAGCGACAAGCCATTAAATGACACCATACCAGACGAAAACATAAACTATATAAAAATGCCTTATGGAACCAATAACGGCGCTTTTTATATCCATACCAACCCATTTGCTTTTACCAATTACCACATGTTAAATGATAAAGAAGATTATGCCGCTACGGTACTTTCCTATTTACCTAAACAACCCATAATCTGGGACAATTATTATAAAAGTGGCAGAAAAATAATTACGAGTCCGTTACGATTCGTACTTCAAAACCAAGCTTTAAAATGGGCTTTTTACATCGCATTACTATCGCTAATTATGTTTGTTGTTTTTAAGGGTAAACGAACCCAAAGAATTATTCCTATTGTTGAACCTTTAAAAAACGCCACCTTAGATTTTACCAAAACTATTGGCGATTTATACTATCAACACGGCGATTTTACCAATATCATCAAAAATAAAATTCAATATTTTTTAGAACAAATTAGAGCTAAATACTACCTTAACACAAACGAATTAAGCGAAAGTTTTATTAGTAAATTAGCCATTAAGTCATCCAACAAAAAAGAAGATACTAAAGCATTAATAAACTTTATTGTTTATTTAAAATCGAAGTCAAATCACACTGAAAACGATTTGATACAACTCAACAATCTCATAGAAAAATTCACAAAACAAACAGTATAATGGAAGAACATACTCCGGAAAATCAGGATATAAATTTTGAAAGCAGAATAGATTTAAAGCCCCTTCAAGACCACGTTGAAGCCATTAAAAAAGAAATAGGCAAAATTATTGTTGGTCAAAATGAGATGATAGAACTTCTTATTATTTCAATTTTATCAAACGGTCACACGCTAATTGAAGGCGTGCCAGGTGTTGCAAAAACCATTACAGCAAAACTTCTTGCTAAAACACTGGCGGTAGATTTTAGCAGAATACAGTTTACCCCAGATTTAATGCCTAGCGATATTTTAGGAACCTCCATTTTTAATGTAAAAACCAATGAGTTTGAATACAAAAAAGGCCCTATTTTTTCGAACGTTATTTTAATTGATGAGATTAACCGAGCACCGGCAAAAACTCAAGCCGCTTTGTTTGAAGTTATGGGTGAACGACAAGTAACCATGGATGGCACTAAATACATTATGGAACCTCCTTTTTTAGTTTTCGCAACTCAAAATCCTATCGAACAAGAAGGCACATACAGATTACCCGAAGCACAATTGGACCGTTTCCTGTTTAAAATTAATGTGGATTACCCAACTCTAAATGATGAAATACAAATTTTATTAGAAAACCATCAAAGGCAAGACCAACTCGATTTTGATGCTGTAGTACCAGTTTTAAATGCGAAACAAATAGCTCATTATCAAAATTTAATTAAGCAGATTATAGTTGAAAATCATCTATTAACCTACATAGCTTCTATTGTGAATAATACGCGTACTAATGCGAATTTGTTTTTAGGTGCTTCACCAAGAGCTTCTATTGCCATACTAAATACTGCAAAATCGAACGCAGCCATTCAAGGAAGAGATTTCGTAACACCAGACGATATTAAACGCTGTGCGAAAGTAGTGCTTAAACACCGTTTGTTTTTAACTCCCGAACGCGAAATGGAAGGTTATACCGTTGAAAAAGTAATCGATCAAATTTTAGAAACAATAGAGATTCCCAGATAGTGAAACAACTTCTTAAAAACAGCTATTTAAACGCACGCTTTTTTATAAGTGCAGGAACGCTTGTTTTCTTATTTATTCTGTCCTATATATTTACAGGACTTTTTATCGTCACTCATACACTCTTTTTTGTTTTATTAGCGCTGCTTATTATTGATTACATCTTACTTTTTAAGCAAAAAGGCATTTTAGCATCGCGTATTTTACCCGAAAAATTGAGTAATGGCGATGACAACCCTATAGAAATATCAGTAAAAAACAATTATAATTTCAATAGTACTTTAAAGCTTATAGACGAATTACCTTTTCAATACCAAAAAAGAGATTTTGAAATTAATATCATATTAACCAAATTAGAACAGAAAAAAATCATTTATTCCTTACGACCTCTGGAACGTGGAGAATATTATTTTGGGCATTTAAATATTTATGCATCTAGTCCATTAGATTTTATTTCGAGAAGATTTCAATTTGGAAAAGATGCCATGATACCAAATTACCCTTCGTTTTTACAACTTAAAAAGTATATGCTATTGGCTTTTTCAAATAAGATTTTTGAATATGGCTTAAAAAAAATTAGACGTATTGGTCATACCATGGAATTTGAGCAAATAAAGGATTATGTGCAGGGTGACGACTTAAGGAATATTAACTGGAAAGCGACTGCCAAAAGCAACAAACTAATGGTGAATCAATATCAGGATGAACGGTCGCAACCCGTATATAGTGTTATTGATAAAGGCAGAGTAATGAAAATGCCTTTTGAAGGATTAAGCTTGTTAGACTATGCCATTAATGCTGCCTTGGTAATAAGCAATGTAGCTTTAAAAAAACAGGATAAGGCTGGTATTTTTTCATTTTCAAGAAAGGTAGAAAACAAAGTAGTTGCAGAACGCAGACCATCGCAAATGAATAATATACTGGAAACCCTTTACAATGTATCTACCGATTTTGCAGAATCTGATTTTTCGAGATTATATATTGATATCAAACGAAATTTGAATCAACGCAGCTTATTGTTATTGTACACGAATTTCGAAACTTTAGATGCTTTACATCGACAACTACCTTATTTAAAAGCCATTGCTAAAAACCATTTGTTAGTCGTAATATTTTTTGAAAACACCGAATTACAAAAGCTTACTCAAAAAAGTGCTGTAAACACCTTTGAAATTTTCGAAAAAACGATTGCCGAAAAATTTATCTATGAGAAAAAATTAATTGTTAACGAACTTCAAAAACATGGTATTCAAAGTATCTTAACTGCACCAGAACATTTAACCATAAATACTATAAATAAATATCTCGAAATTAAAGCGCGGGGTATGCTATAAAAAAAAAGACCTTCAGGAAACTGAAAGTCTTTTTTTTATTTGCTTTTAAGATTAAATATCTTCAGCATCTCTTAAACCTTGAATGTATTGTGCTTTTTGTACTTGCGCTCTACGTTCAACAGATGGCTTAGTAAATTGTTTACGAGTCTGTAACTGACGCTTAACGCCTGTTTTATCAAACTTTCTTTTAAAACGCTTTAGCGCTCTATCTATATTTTCTCCTTCTTTAATCGGTATAATTAACATAGTGTCTTAACCTCCTCTCTTTTAGATTTTCAGTGTGCAAATATAAAATTAATTCTGAATTCTGAATTCAAAATTTTAAATTTTTTACGTTGCCGGTTTATATTCTTTATTGTCTATAATAATTTTAGCTAAAATCTCTCTTAAAATTTCCGAAGTCCCACCTCCAATAGGACCTAATCGACTGTCGCGCAACAATCTAGCCATCGGATAATCTTCCATATAACCATAACCCCCTAAAAATTGTAAACACTGGTAAATAACTTCATCGGCCACTTTTGTTGATTTAAGTTTAGACATGGTCGCTTCTTTTACAACATATTGCCCTTTATTTAGCCTGTAAGTTACCAAGTAATTAAACGCTTTACAAAACTCTACTTCGGTAGCCAAATCGGCAATAGAATGTCTTAATGCCTGAAATTTATTAATAGATTTACCAAAAGCATGGCGTTCAGACATATATTTTAAGGCATAATCTAGTGCAAATTCGGCACGGGCATGCGCATTGACTCCCATAATTAAACGCTCTAACGAAAAATGCTGCATAATATATTGAAAGCCTTTGTTTTCTTCACCCATTAAATTAGATGCAGGTATCTTTACATTATCAAAAGCAATCTCACCAGTATCCGATGCGCGCCAACCCAATTTATTTAGTTTAGTTGCAGAAACACCTTTAACATCTCTATCAATTAAAAAAATACTGATTCCTTTATTACCTAATTCCGGACTTGTTTTAGCCGCAACGATAAGGTAATCGCTGTATACACCATTGGTTATAAATGTTTTAGAACCATTGATGATATAATGATTGTCTTGTTTAACGGCCGTTGTACGCATACCAGCCACATCACTTCCCCCAAAAGGTTCTGTGATGCACAAGCATCCAATTTTATCACCTTTAATACTTGGTTTTAAATAATTTTGTTTGATAGCTTCATCACCTTCGGCATTTAAATGCGTCATGGCAAGATAAACATGTGCCCAAATGGCAGCAGCAAATCCACCAGAATTTATTTTTTGAAGCTCCTCTAAAAGAATAATTGTATAAAATAAATCTAGATTTAAACCTCCATAAGCTATGGGGTAATTAATACCGAAATAACCCATATCGCCAAATTTTTTCCATATAAATCTGTCGATAGTGCCTGTTTGTTCCCATTTTTCAATATGAGGAACAACTTCTTTTTTTAAAAACGTTTGTAAACTTTTTCTAAAAAGAATATGCTCTTCGGTGAAGTACATACTATTCATTTGTTTTTCATTTTCAATCGAGCGACAAATATAATTTAATTATATCGATTTTATTTATTGGAAAGTCTTTAACTTTTTTTAATTCGTCAATCGATTTATACCCATCTCTTAATTTGCGCTGTTCTACAATTTTAAAGGCTAAATTATAATCGATGTGCTGAATAGTAACCAACTCATCTACAGTAGCTTTATTTAAAATTATTCTTTGGATGGTACGTGGTGTTTTTACTGCAAATACTTCACTGATTTTTTCTATAACTTCAGGTTTTAACCCGTAAACATCTTGCAGTTGAACCATATCAATAAAACCACCAGGAAAAGAGTTTCTAAGTTTTATAATACGTTCTGCATAATACGCACCAATGCCATGCACTTGCTGTAATTGCTGTAAAGTGGCCATATTTAAATCCAGCTTTTCGGCAAAGGTTTTTGGTTTATTGTTGAAGGCATAATTAGTACTTTCGACCGTTTTAGAAGAATTATTAACCCATTCTGGAAATTTAAAATACGGCGATATGGCATCTAAAAGAGAATCTGATATTTTAGTAACTTCCTGAAATTGTTTACTAGAATTAATCCACTTGTCCTGCTTTCTATAGGCTAATAATCTATCAATCTCTTCATTAGTCATTCCTATTGAAGCGCCTTTAAAATCGGTGATATAATTGGGATTAAATGAGTATATCTTTGGTTTCCTGGATTCAATCTCTAGTAATTTAAGCGAATCTATTTCTCGTTGAAACTTTGCTAATTCGGTTTTATCAATAGTATCTTCAGGAGAAGAAAAATTGATAAAAAAATAAATACATTGAAAGATTACAATGAGAAGTATTAATAAAATAATCCCATTTCTCTGTTCTTTAGAATAGGTGAAATGGGATATTTTAAAGTTAAATTTCAATATAATATTATCTTACCACATCGTCGTTTTCAGAATAAGAATCTGGCTCAGGCTTTGGTGGTGTTGTTAAAACTTTATAGAAAAAATAAGACATAAAAGCGATAACTACGCCTTGTGCTCCTATTAACATAATTAATGCTTCGGTTTTCATAATGTGGCTCTCCCTTCTCTTCTTCGCTTATTAAATGCTAAATATACTAATAATGAAATAAATATAAATAATGACATTAACATTATTCGAGCGATGTTTATATAAAACATTTTGTCGTTTAAACTTTCAATTACAAGCGGATCGGTAGCCATGGCTAACTGTTCTTTTAAACCTGCGTGTGTAATTGTTTTTATAATAGAGGTATTAGATAAGCTCCATCCGTTACCAGAAAATAAGCTATTTAAATTTCCTGTCCAATCATTATTTAATGGTGAAAATAAAGCCCCCAAAAACACCACAATTAACATTAACGGTGTTACGTATTTAATGATATACTTATAAAAGTTAGGCACTTTAATATCGGCGCCATCTGTAATTTCGCGCCAACCTTTTTTCATGCCAAAAATCCAAGAAAACAAAATTGTTTCCATCATGGCAAACACCACTAAACTCACGGTTCCTGCCCAGTAGTCATATTCGTCAAACACTCCTTGTTGGTAAAAAAACACGGTTGGCAAGCCCATTACGAGTGCTAAAGCTCCAAATGTCCACGCTCCCTTATTACTACCCCATCCAAATTCGTCGCGCATAAAGCCCATCCATGGCGTACCCATGGCCAGCGAACTGGTTATTCCTGCAAAGAATAATAAGCCAAACCACATAAATCCGCCTATAGCAGCTAAGACTGGTCCCCATTGCTGGAATAAATAAGGCATGGTTTGAAAAGCCATTCCGAAACCGGCATTATTTAAAACCCAATCAAGACCTAAATAACCTGCAGCTATTGGAATTACAATAGCACTGCCTAAAACAACCTCAACAAATTCGTTCATAAATCCTGCCGAAACAGCATTTAAAGCGATATCGTCTTTGCTTTTTAAATAGGCTGCATAACAGTGAATAGTCCCCATACCCACAGAAAGCGTAAAGAATATTTGACCCGCAGCCGCCATCCAAACTTTTAAATCGAGGAGCGAACTATATTGCGGTGTCCATAAAAAGTTTAAACCATCCCAGGCATTGGCATCTGGAAACATATCGGAAGCACCGCTTGTCCCTAAAGTATAACCGCGAACCGCCAGTATTACACCAAATAAGATTAATAGCGGCATACCAATTTTGGCCACTTTCTCAATGCCTTTTAAACCTTTAGAAAGTATGTATACATTAATTGATAAACATAATATGTAAAATAAAACGGCTTCATAAGGAATTCCTGTTGTACTATGTGCTATATCAATATACGAATCGAAAAAACCAGCAACTTCGCTTTGCGACATCCCTACAAACGTACCTTTTAATGAGTGGAATACATAAGACATCGTCCACGATTCTATATAGGCATAATACGAAACAACGGCTATGTTGGTGAAAATTCCAAAAACACCTATGTATTTAAGAACTCGACCTTTAACCATAGAGTCTAAAATATATGGCGTACTATGGTTACCAAATTTACCTCCATACCTGCCCGAAGACCATTCTATGAATAATAAAGGAATTCCCATTAATAAAAAACATACTAAATAAGGAATTATAAAGGCGCCGCCACCATTTTGGACAGCTTGTACTGGAAATCTTAGAAAGTTACCTAAACCAACAGCATTTCCCGCCATTGCTAAAATTAGACCAATACGCGAGCCCCATGCTTCGTTTGATTTTGCCATAAATACTATTTATAGATTGAAAATAATAAAAGCGAATATCGTAAAAAAATTGACACTTTAATTAATAATGAGAATTATCATTAAAAAAACCCATTTCGTTATGCTTGCGAGCATTTAAAAATGGGCTTTTATATAACTATATGTTAAATTTAAGTATTTCTCGTTTTAATAGCTTTCATGTAGATATTTAGTTCTTCTTTTACCTTAGGGGCAAGAATTACCAATCCAACCATATTTGGTACCATCATTGCAAAAATCATGGCATCAGAGAAACCTATAACAGATCCTAAACTCGCTGCCGAACCAATTATTACAAATACACAAAATAATAATTTATAGGTGTATTCTGCTTTTTTACTTCTTCCGAATAAATATGCCCAACCTTGAAAACCATAGTAAGACCAAGAAATCATGGTACTAAATGCAAATAAAACAACTGCCACGGTAAGCACGTAAGGAAACCAAGATATTACCGAACCAAAAGCACCTGAGGTTAATAAAATTGCCTGAGCATCGTTTAATGCCGCATTTTCGGCCGTTACATTACCTGTGATAATTAAGACTAATGCCGTCATGGTGCACACCACAACCGTATCTATAAATGGTTCTAATAATGCCACCATACCTTCGCTTGCAGGATATTGCGTTATAACTGCTGAATGCGCTATAGATGCAGAACCAACGCCTGCTTCATTTGAAAAAGCAGCACGTCTAAAACCTTGTACTAACACTCCAATAGCACCTCCTGCAATACCTTTGGGACTAAATGCGCCATCAAATATTTGCATAAAAGCAGCTCCAATCATGTCATAATTAGCAAAAATTACAAATAGTGAAGCGGCTACATAAATAACAACCATGAAAGGCACTATTTTATCAGTAACTTTTGCGATTTTCTTAATTCCGCCTATAATTACAATGCCTACCAATACGGACATAATTACACCAAACAACCAGCCTTTTCCGTGTAAAACTGAATTATTACCACCCGTAATATTTTCAACTAACTGAAATGCTTGATTAGCCTGAAACATATTTCCGCCGCCAAAAGATCCACCAATAACAAAAATAGCAAACAAAACAGCTAATAATTTACCTAATTTTTCTAATCCTTTTGATTTCAACCCTTTGGTTAAATAATACATAGGACCTCCGTAAACAGTTCCATCTTCATCAATATCTCTGTATTTTACCCCTAGCGTACATTCTACAAACTTTGACGCCATACCAAGTAAACCAGCAACAATCATCCAGAAAGTTGCTCCAGCACCACCAATAGACACCGCAATGGCAACACCAGCTATATTACCTAAGACCAACTGTTGCCGATAGTGCCGCTGTTAATGCCTGAAAATGGGATACTTCACCTACATGACCTTCAACACGTATGGTGTCTGGGTTATCATCATCGTCTGTAAATTTAGATTTTGAAATTTCTACTTTATGATCGATTCGTCCTTCTAAATCATCATAATTACCTCTTACAATATTAATTGATGTCCAAAATCCAGTAAAATTGACAAGTTTAAAATAAAACGTGAAATAAGTAGCGCCAAGAATTAATGGGAATAGTACCCAAAACACTTTGATATTTTCACCGAATGGAATCTGATAAAAAATAAGATCAACAAACCACCCCGTTGCGTCTCCGAATGCTTGATCGATTTTTTGGTCTATGCCAATTTTTGTTGTGTTTTGTGCAAATGTTATAAATGGAAGTACTAATGTAAAAATAGATAGCAGAATTTTCTTCATAGAATTAAAGTAATTTTTTGAAAGATATTTTAATAATGGAGAACAAGATGCTAAAAAAATATGGCTTATTGAAACAATTGCCGTTAAAAAGCAAATAAATTAATCAATATTGTAGATGGTATTTAATGCTTCAATCTGTTCTGGTCTCCCTAAAACGATGATTCTAGAATTGATAGCCAACTCTAACTCAGCCTCTGGGTTAACAAAATATTCCCCATTTTCGTCTTTATACCCTATAACCGAACAACCCGTTTTTCTTCGTAAGTCTAAATCTTTAATAGTTCCTGTTCTTTGTTTGCCAAATAATTTTTCGACCGCAACTTCTTCAATATTAATGTTTGATTTTCCTACAATTGACAAGTTATCTATAAACTCCATGAGTCCTGGAATAACAACCAACGACGCCATATGATCGCCACCAATTTTATCTGGCAAAATAACATTGTTGGCTCCTGCAAATTTTAACTTATCATAAGACGATTCGTTAGATGCACGACTAATAATATTAATCTTTTTATTAATTTGTCTCGTTGAAAGTACTACAAAAAGATTATCGGCATCATTAGGTAAGTGCTGAAATAAAATTTGATGCACGCTCTATTCCTGCTTGTAATAAAATTTCATCTTCGTTGGCATTTCCAATTACATATGGCACATTGTCTTGCTGTAAGCGTTCTTCTAATTCCTTATTTTTTTCAATAACAACAAACGATTTGTTATAAGCCATCAACTTTCTAACGGCTTGTTTTCCATTTCTGCCATAACCACATACAACCACATGGTTTTTAAGACGATCTATATTCTTTTGCATTCTTTTATATTTTAATTCTTCAAAATTATTTTTGCTTAAAATATACTCTGTTATAATAGAAAGTGCATATCCCATAATTAACACACTTGCTAATATTAAAAATATAGTAAAAATTTTAGATTGATCGTCTAACGGCACAACTTCACCAAAACCAACGGTGGTCATTGTTATAACCGTCATGTAAGCAGCATCAATCCAGGAGTAATTAGAAATTAATTTATATCCAATAACACCTACTAATAATATAAAAACCATTAAAAAAATGGCTGTATAAATTCTGGTTCTAAAAAATTTAGCTAATGGGTTCATAAGTTATAAATCGAATACCGACGAGCGTTTTGTATAAACCAAATCTTTAATTCGCATCCAAAATGCCAAAAACAAATACAACGCGAAACCAAAACCCAGAGTTACAAAGGTTAAATACATAAATGTGGTACGCACCACTTTGGTTCTTATGCCCAAACGTTCTGCTATACGCTGGCAAACATAATATCCGTGCTTTTGAAAAAACAATAATGGTTTATAAATACTGTTCATGCTGCAATTTAACACTTAGTTTACAAGTTTTAAAGTATAAAGTTTAAAAGTTTATCTAAAAACTTAGTTACTTATAAGTTTACTTCCCACCGCACATTGCAAACATTTATGCTTCGAGCAATATTCGGTTTTTAATTGAATAAGTGCCTGCGAATGTAAAGACGATGTTGCGACTTTTTTTAAACCATTAAAGGCGTCTATAATACTGTTCTTTTCGGAAGCCATTTGATTGGCAATTTCTAGAAAAACAGCATTATTGTCTTGACCCTTTTCCTTAGAATAGCAAAATTTTATAGGCAATATGGTATTTATTAATAGCAAGTCTATAAAGGATTTTGTAAGGACTTTTGTTGATAAAGTCGATTCTTTTTGAAAGGTATAATGCGTTTTCCAAAACTCTGAGGTAGACGCATTAAATAGCTTATAAAAATTGGTTAATGCATTTGTTTCTATAACTTTTGAAAACAGGTTTTTATGATTCACATACAAACTTGCCAATTGCGATAGTCGTATTGTTGGAAAATTTGGTGGTCGTAATCTAAAAAACTGCAAAGACAGCACTTGATGATTTTCTAGTTTAAACTTATGTTTTAAAAAACGATACTCTTTTACTAACTCCAAATAATATGCAGATTGAAAATCGTCTTCCAACAAACCTGCTTGTCCAAAAAACAAGGCTTCCAAAGATTTTATATTAGATTGTGATTTTCTTACAATCGAAAAATCAATAGATTTAGCAATACTATAAAACGCTTCGCCATTTACTTTCAACCCAAAATTCTTTGCTAACATGACAAAAAAAACAGCTTCCCAATCGTTTTTGGTTTCGATTAATAGTTCTTGAATAACATCCGACTTTCGTTCTAACCGCTCTAAATACAACCGCTCGAGCCAATTATTTAACACAAAATCGTCTACTGTGGCAAAATCATTTTCACAATTAATCCATTTGCCTTTTTTAGAAAACAGCTTTTCATAATTATTTAAAACAGCCTTATTAATAAAATCTTTTAGCTGCAACGTGGGGATTGCCGTATTGTCTTTTCTAAATACTTCGGTATCGTGCTCCCAGACTACATGTAAAATAACATTGTCGTACGCTTTATCTTGTTCATGATTATGCAAAAACCAATCGGACGACTTAATATGAATTTCTACATTTCCTGCCCAAAGTTGCTGCCCAATTGTAAGTTGCGCGTTAAAAAAATCGGGGCCAGAATTCCAGTTATGTTGCCCTACTGAGGCAACAACAATCGGCTCATTAGTAGTCGATTTTAAATTTGAAAAGTCGAACTTTTTATATTTCCAGATGTAATGTAAAAAATCTTCTTGCATATTACTAAACTAATAAAAAACGAGGCTATTTATGTAAATAAATTTTTGTAATTTAAAACAAACTATTTGATTAAAGAAGGGTCTAAGTTATAAAATCTTCGAATTGTGAATCAAGAAGTTGAACTTATTAAAAAACTTAAAAATCCGAAGTTTAAAAATGAAGCTTTTAAGGATTTACTTGACCTGTATCAAGAGCGCTTGTATTGGCATATTCGAAAAATAGTTATTACCCACGATAACGCGAATGATGTTTTACAAGAAACCTTTATTCGCATATTTAACGGCATACATAACTTTAAAGAAAAAAGCTCGCTACATACCTGGATGTATCGTATTGCATACAATGAATCCATCCGTTTTTTAGAGAAGAATAAAATAAAATCTTTAGTTCCTTTAGAACACGTCACTAACCAACATCTTAAAAACTTAACACAGGATAGTTTTTTTAATGGTAATGAAATACAGCTAAAACTTAACAAAGCCATTGCGAAATTAACGGACAAACAAAAACGGGTGTTTCAAATGAAATACTTTGATGAATTAAGTTTCCATGACATATCAGAAATTTTAAATATAAGTGAGAACACCCTAAAATCATCTTATTATAGTGCCGTAAAAACTATAGAAGAAAAAATATTAGCGCAATGTTAAACAAACTATTTAAAGCACCACAGGTCTAACAGAAATCAACATGCATATACATTATGAAAAATTCTAACCAAAATAAAAAAGACATTTCAAAATTCCATAAGGAAAAGCTAGGAATGGACATTCCTGAAGATTACTTTGCAAAATCAAAAGCAGCTATTCTTAACAAAGTCATTAAAACTGAAGAACCTAAACAAACCGTTTTTTGGCTTAAACCACTGATTGCGTATCCTATAGCCGCAAGCATTATTTTAGCGCTAACACTCACGATTTGGATGCATAATGAAAGCAAACCCAATCAAATTAAAATAACCAATACCAAAGACAAGCAAATATTTAATTCAGATTTTCTAGAAGATGATTTTTTAGTTTCATCGCTTATGGTTCCAGACGCCGAAATGAACCACTTTTTAGACAGTTACCTTTTAAATAATGTAGTAATTGAAGCCGAAAAATCTGAACAAGAATTAGAAAACATTTTTATGAACTCCATTTTAATAGAAGACTCGTTAATAGACAGCTATATTGATAAAAGTTTAATTGAAAATATTGTTTTATAATTCCAAACTATTTTAAAAATATAAGTTCTAACTAATAGAACAGATTTAAAAATATAAATTCATAAGTCATGAAAACAACATCATTAAAAACAGTAATCGCATTATTTAGTTTAATAATGTTTTTAACAACAGGAAGTGCTCTTTTTGCTCAAGAAGAAGACTATACGCCTATTATGAACCAGTTAACACTTCAACAAAAAGAAATGTTACAAACTCAACGCCAGCTAATGTTGAAAAACAGAGAACAACTTAAAGCTTCTTTAACTGCCGAACAAAAAGTCATTTTACAAGACAAAACTCAGACTAAAGATCAAATAAGATTGCGATTAAAAGAATCTTTCACAGATGCTCAAAATCAATTAATTCAAAGTCAAGAACGTCAATTACGTCAGTTAAGAGATCAATTTAGAGAATCTTGCACACAAGAACAAAGACAACTACTCCAAGAACAAATGCAACAAACTAGACAGCAATCTGGTCAAGGTGAAATGAGAAATGGCGAAGGTTTTGGTGGCAATGGCAACAATGGAGATAAAACCAGAAATAATGACGGAACACGCACCGGAAATGGTAGTGGTAATGGAAATGGAAAAGGAGGCAGTTAATATCTTGAAAAGATGAAAACGCCATCCTTATTTAAAAAACAAATATTAGTACTTTGGTTGCTGCTGTTTATGGCGGCAACCGCTGTTAATATATATGCTCAAGAGCCAAAAGAAGACGAGACAGATTTGCTTCTTGATGAACTCTTTTTTAATAATCAACAATTTATGAATGATATTTTGGATTCATTCAGCACCAATAATTTTATTTACACGAATGTTTCGTTTAATAGCAATACTTTTTTTTCGGGTCGCGATTCTGGAATCGACCAGTTTAATATAGTGCCACAAATTTCATATTATAGCAATTCAGGGTTTAATATAAGCGTTTCTGGTATATATTACGAAACCTTTAGCCCTCAATGGGATTTTACCAATATTGCCTTAGGCTATTACAACACCTTAGGTAAAAACAAGCTTATCAATTATAATGTTGGATATACTAGATATTTTTATGCCAACGGTTTGGACGCTTTTACCAACTCAATAGATTTAAGTTTAGGTATACGAAACAAAAAACGAACACTAGGCACAAAACTAGCTACGTCTTATTTATTTGGAACAGATCAATCCTTTCAAATTGTGTCGCGCACTTACGCGAATGTTGCTATTGCTAGAGAAAACGATTTTACCTTGAAATTTAGACCCCAAATAAGTTTTTTGATGGCGCAACAAACCACAGCTTTAGAACAACTAAACACAATAGGTGACGTAACCACAATGGAATATATTTATAACGACATCTTCGATTTATTAAACACACAAATTAATATTCCGCTTATTTTAGTAACCAAATCTTGGGATTTCGAACTAGGCTACAATATTAACTTGCCCAATCGTGTTGAAACAGAACCAAATCTTTTAACAACCAGCTTTATAAATTTATCTGTTGGGTATTTAATAGATCTTTAATCAGTAAAAAAATAATATTTTACAAAAGAGAAATCGAATTGGTTTCTCTTTTTGTCTTACTGTACCCATTAAACTTTAGAAATTATTTGAAATATATCTTTTAAAAGTTCTATAACTTTGAACAAAATTTAAATTCATGGAAGAATTAACCCTTACAACACCAGCAGTACTATTTTCGGCAATATCTCTGATTATGCTCGCCTACACGAACCGATTTTTAGCATATGCTGCAACGATACGAGATTTACACAGTAAATACCAAAAAAATAAAAACAAGGTGTTAATTGCTCAAATACAGAATATTAAAAAACGCTTGTACCTAACACGGTCTATGCAAATATTTGGTATTTCTAGTTTACTACTTTGTGTGTTAACAATGTTTTTAATTTACATACAACAGCAAACTTTGGCTATTTGGGTTTTTGGTACTGCGCTTATTTTACTAATTATATCGTTAGGATTATTGATTATGGAAATACAAATTTCTGTAAAAGCTTTAGAGCATCATATTAGTGATATAGAGAATAGTTAGAAAATGTATTTAGCTATTATTGCTTTGAGACAATAAAAAAACGACTTCAAATGAAGTCGTTTTTTTATTTATTTATCGAAGGTTTCAAAATTTACTATTATAAATAGTGAGCGCCTGTTTTGCTCATGTTCAGCATCAGAACACTTGTTTCTAAATCCGTTTACACAATGATTTACTAACTGAGTCTCACCGTAACCTATCGCACTTTCAATTTGATTCTCCGAAATTCCTTTTGAAAAGATATAATCTCGAGTAGATTTTGCACGACGATCTGATAATGCTAAATTATAAGCATCATCTCCGCGACTATCTGTATGCGATTCAATTTTAATAACCATGCTTGGATAATTTTTCAAGACAGTCACTACTTTATCTAATTCTAAAGCAGCATCTGGTCTAATAGCCCATTTATCATAATCAAAATAGATAGGATTTATGTTAATATCATTTGGTTTTAAATACAAGTCTGCATTAATTTTATCTTCTGGTATATTGCTGGTAAATAAGTTTTTTACGCTCGATTCATGTCTTAATTTGCTAGCAGTAACTATAAAATTAGTTTCACAATCCTGATCTTCAAACATATACATTCCATCTTGGTTAGTAACAGTATTCTCTAAATCGACCCCATCTTTATCTTTTAATAATACTTTTACACCTCTTACCGGTTCATTGGTTAGCACATCATAAACAATGCCTACTATACTTTGCTGACACTTTTCTATTAAAAAAGCATAAATGTCATCGCTTCCTTGTCCGTTTTCTCTATTGGAAGACAGAAATCCAGTTTTTTCACCATCATTCGTAAAAAAAGCAAAATCGTCGTAACCACTATTAAAAACAGACCCTAAATTTTCTATAGCAACCAGATTAGACAAACCTTTTTTAATCACATCTGTTTTATAAATATCTAATAACCCATAGCTGTTTTCTATATACCCATCCGATGAGAAATATAAAGTAGAATCTTGAGCTACAAATGGAAACATTTCGCGACCTGAGGTGTTTATTTTGGGACCTAAATTTTTTGCTTCACCAAGCGTACCATCTTCATTTATGGCTACCACATATAAATCTGATTGACCGTATCCTCCTGCTTTGTCTGAAACAAAATAAAGATTTTTCTCGTCTGGACTTAAAGTTGGATGTCCGGTAGAATAATTTTTATCATTAATAGAAAGGTCTTTTATATTACCCCATTGCCCATCAAAGAAGCTGGCACGATATATCTTTAAATTATTGGTGCCTTTTTTATCATAAACAGCTTTGTCATTTTTCTTAACGTTATTACCCGTAAAATACAATGTTTTGCCATCTTTAGTAATAGTTAATGTGCCTTGATGATTTGAAACCGAGTTAATAGAATCTGCGGCAATAGGTTCAAAATTTTCAATTTCAACAGAATCATCCGTTTTCTTGACTTTGGCCTGATAAATTTTTAAATACGGTTCTTCATTCCATTTATAAATTTTATCCTTTGTATTTTCTGATATTTCTTGTTTTGAAGCCGATGAAGAAAAGTAGAAATTTCCGGAACCATCTTCAAATCCACCAAAATCGGCTAAACTCGTATTAGTATTTAAATTGATAAGCTTTAATTGCGGTTTAGCTTCAAGGTTTGTTGTAACGTTGCTAAATTTAGAATTTAGAATAAGGCTATCTGTTGGTGTATAATTTTTAAATCGGACAAGCCATTCGTCTGCAAGTTTATTATTTCCAACACTTCGAAGTGTTTGTATGTACTTAAACATAAATTTAGGGTTAATGTCTTCCCCTTTTTTAGCCACTAGCGAATACCACTTTAATGCTTGTTTAGAATCGGAGTTTTTATAATAGCAATCGCCTATTCTGGTAAGCAAATAGGTAGAACTATCCTGCTTTTCCAAGGCTTCCATGTACATCTTTGCAGCCTCCAAATAAGCAAAATTTCTATATAACTTATCGGCAGCTCTGTTTTTTTGAGCATGTAAGGTGAAGCTGCAAATGGTAACAAAAATTAATAAAGTAAAATTTTTCATAGGTCTCGGATTAAAAATATCTTGGAGATTTTTTACGTTTTTCATTAAATGGTTCAAATATTATTAAGACCTCATGAGTGCCTCCAAAATAAGGTCTGATTTCTGATACATAATGTTCATATGCATACCCAATTCTAAACTCTTTCGTTACTTGAAAATCTGCAATAGCACCAAGAGAAGCGGTGTTCTCATTAAATCGGTACGAACCGCCTAACCATAATTTTTCTTGAAATAAAAAGTTTGCATTTAAATCTACCGAAAGTGGTGCTCCGTTAGTAGCCTTAATTAAATAGGATGGTTTTAACTTAACATTACTATTTAAGTCGAATACATACCCTCCGGTAAAATAGTAACTTACACGCTCTAGGGCAATATATTCTACATTAGAGATTTCTTCTGTTAAACTGTAATCTGTATTTATAATTCTTGGTGCAGATAACCCTAAGTACCATTTGTTGGCATGCCATAGAAACCCTGCACCTACATTTGGATTCCATTTATCGGCATAATTACCAAAGAAAGGATCGGAAGTTACTACGGGGTTATTTAAAAATACTTCATCCAAATTATAGTGTGTAAAACCACCTTTTAGTCCGAATGACAATTTTGTGTTTTCTCCTGTAAAAATGGTATATGAAAAATCTGCGTAGGCATATACTAAATTTTCATAACCTGGTTGATCATTTATAACAGAGAATCCTAATCCTATTCTATCATTTCTCAATGGAGAATGGACAGATATGGTCTGAGTTGTTGGCCCCCCATTTATACCAACCCATTGGCTTCGATGCAATCCTACAACAGATAATGTTTCTCTGCTCCCTGCATAAGCTGGATTTATTGATATTGTATTAAACATATACTGCGAAAATTGAGGCATTTGCTGAGCAAAAGTTACAGACCATGTTAATAATACCAATATGACTAAATTATTTTTTAAAATCTTCATAGCTTAAGTTTATTTAGTTCCAATATACATTAGACCTGTTATTGGGGCTTTTCCGCTATCTATTAACGTTACTACATAATAGTAGGTACCACTTGGCACTTGACCTGCTGGACCTACCGACGATTTATGGATGAAAGCATTCCAGTCGTTTTGATAATTATTGGACTGAAAAATTATTGCTCCCCATCTGTTTACAATCTTAACATCAATTTTAAAATCGCAATCTTCAATACCCGAAACAGTGAAATACTCGTTATGACTATCTCCGTTTGGCGTTAGTAAGACTGAAACAACAATATTATCAAGATCACATCCTTTAACCGCACATGCATTGTTTACTTCAATGGAAGCTTCAATATAAGTTGGGCAACTCGAGTCTTTCTCTGTATAACTAAACGTGATGGTTTCAGAATCATTTTCACCACTCAAGCTAACAGACTTAGGATTAAAATAGTGCCCATCCAGTACCGATGCATCACCAGAAACAACCGCCCAAGTTCCGCCGGTATTATAATTACCTGATAATAAATTAAATAAATTAAACACTTGAGATTCAACTTCACTGTCTACACAAAGACTAATATCGGTAGACGACACAGCATCGTTTTGTAAAGTCAGTTCTACACTTGTAGTTGAGGAATTTCCGCAATCATCAGTCACCGTATAAATAACCTCTAATTTTCCCGCATTCAAGTTATCGAAATTATAATTTGAAGTGACTGTTACTGCTTGATCTACACTACAATCGTCTTTAGCACATGCCTCCAAAGTGGCTATGTTACTTGAATTCCATTGGTCTGCCATTTCTTTAGCCGAATTTAAAGTACATGAAAGCACTTTGTCTTCTAGCATACAATCGGATATATCTGGCGGTGTTGTATCTATTATTGTTAATGTTACAGATAAAGTGGTTGCGTTTCCGCTATCATCAGTAATTGTATAAGTAACATCGATACTTCCACTTAATCCACATGAACTTTCGAAATTATTAAAATCAAAATCAGATGTTACCTGTCCACTTAAATTGTTGTCACAAATATCTTCGGCACAAATTTCTAAAGCGGCAATATTTTCAGCATTCCAAGTTTCAGCCACCGATTTATTATCCAAACCACTACATTCCATCGTTTTATCTTCAATGTTACAACTTACAATATAAGGTGGTTCAATATCAATTATTGTGATATAAACCGTAGCCTGATCGCAAGCTTGTGGGGTTCCGTTATCGCATACGCTATACACAAAACTATCGGTTCCTGTAAAACCTGTATTTGGGGTGTATGTAAAGGTACCATCGGTATTCAATACTAATAATCCGTTTTCAACACCTTTTACTGGCGTGGTACTCACTGTCTGGGTATCGCCTTCTGGATCGGAATCGTTTTCTAACACATTGCCTGATACCAATACGCCTGGTATGGTGGTGTAGGCGTCATCATTAGCTATGGTGATGTTACCTTGGTTATCTACAACAGTGATTACTACAACAGCTGTGTCACATAATGCCGGATTACCTGTATCGCATATGGTATATACAAAACTGTCATCGCCTGTAAAGCCTGCCGGCGGTGTATAAGTAAACTCCCCTGTATTTGGATTGATTGTTACAACAACACCTTCTGAAGTGGTAACCGTGGTGGTGGTCACTACAATGGTATCTCCATCCGGATCAAAATCATTCGATAAGACATTGCCCGTTACCGGCGTGTTTATTTTAGTGCCTGCGGTATCGGCATTCGCTATTGGTGCTTCATTCTCTGGGCCTCCTACTGGCAACACTTCAATGTAAACCATCGCGGTATCGCAAGCCTCTGGCGTGCCATCATCGCATACACTGTACTCAAAACTATCTTCGCCTACATAATCTACTGGTGGTGTATAAGTATATACTCCTGTGGTTGGGTCGATGGTGACTACGACGCCTTGTGCGGTAGTTACTGTGGTGGTGGTTACATGTTGGGTATCGCCTTCTGGATCGGTATCGTTAGTTAATACATTACCCGTTACTGGTGTATTTACAACTGTGTTATTGATGTCGTTCTGGGCGTTTGTTGAATTTGCTGGTGCTGGTTTTATAACCGTGATATATACCGTAGCCTGATCGCAAGCTTGTGGGGTTCCGTTATCGCATACGCTATACACAAAACTATCGGTTCCTGTAAAACCTGTATTTGGGGTGTATGTAAAGGTACCATCGGTATTCAATACTAATAGTCCGTTTTCAACACCTTTTACTGGCGTGGTACTCACTGTCTGGGTATCGCCTTCTGGATCGGAATCGTTTTCTAACACATTGCCTGATACCAATACGCCTGGTATGGTGGTGTAGGCGTCATCATTAGCTATGGTGATGTTACCTTGGTTATCTACAACAGTGATTACTACAACAGCTGTGTCACATAATGCCGGATTACCTGTATCGCATATGGTATATACAAAACTGTCATCGCCTGTAAAGCCTGCCGGCGGTGTATAAGTAAACTCCCCTGTATTTGGATCGATTGTTACAACAACACCTTCTGAAGTGGTAACCGTGGTGGTGGTCACTACAATGGTATCTCCATCCGGATCAAAATCATTCGATAAGACATTGCCCGTTACCGGCGTGTTTATTTTAGTGCCTGCGGTATCGGCATTCGCTATTGGTGCTTCATTCTCTGGGCCTCCTACTGGCAACACTTCAATGTAAACCATCGCGGTATCGCAAGCCTCTGGCGTGCTATCATCGCATACGCTGTACTCAAAACTATCTTCGCCTACATAATCTACTGGTGGTGTATAAGTATATACTCCTGTGGTTGGGTCGATGGTGACTACGACGCCTTGTGCGGTAGTTACTGTGGTGGTGGTTACACGTTGCGTATCGCCTTCTGGATCGGTATCGTTAGTTAATACATTACCCGTTACTGGTGTATTTACAACTGTGTTATTGATGTCGTTCTGGGCATCGGTACAATTTTTTAGAATAGTAACCGTAATTGAATTTTCACAACCATAGGCATCAACAACTTTAATAGTATAGTCTCCAGCTTCCAGATTTGTAAATTCACCTGATGATTGAACAACGCCATCTAAATTATAACTATATGGTGATGTTCCTCCAAATGCATTTAATTTAACCGACCCTATAGAGTTATTACAATTAATATCGGTTTGTGAAAGAACTGAAATATCTAGTTTTGACTCAGGCTGTCTTACCGTAGCTGTATTTGATGTTTGACATCCTTTGGCGTCTGTAATTGAAACGGTATAAGTTCCTGCATTCAAATTGTTTAAATCTTCTGTAGAAGCGCCATTACTCCATAAAAAACTATATGGAGATGTCCCACCAGTAACTGTTAAATCTAACGAGCCTGTATTTTCACCAAAACAAAGCGCGTTCGAAACAGTTATCCCTGAGCTAAGTGCATTTGGTTCATTTACCTTGCAAGAGGCCTGAACCGTACATTTTGTAACAGTATCCGTAATGGAAACGGTATATGTACCTGCGGATAATCCTGAAATTGATTGAGTAGTTCCACCTCCAGGACTCCATAAATATGTAAAAGATCCTGAGCCTCCAGAAACATTTGCTTTTGCAAAGCCATTACTTTCACCATTACAAGTTGCTGCTGTTGTAGTTACATTGGCGGATAGATTATCACAAGTCCCTGGGTTTACTTTAGTTGAAACCACCACCGAACAATGATTGGCATCTGTAACTGTAACCGTATAATTTCCAGCACTCAACCCAGTTATTTTTTGGGTGGTTTGACCTCCAGGACTCCATAAATAGGTGTAAGGTGGTGTACCTCCTGTTGCGGTAACCGTTGCTGTTCCGTCGGCTGTCGCAGGACCGCTTTCATCGGTAGCCGTAGCTGTAGCATTTAAAACATTTTTTGGTTCTACTATAGTAATGCAATGTTCTACAGGATCACAAACTGCACCATCAATTGTAACACTTACTGTATAAATACCTGCCTTTAAACCACTTACGGCACTTGTAGTTACACCCGAATCCACCTTAACAGGTGTTGTATTCCATGTAAAGGTAAATTTAGCAGATGGATTTGCCACTGAACTGGCGCTCACTGTTGCACTTCCTGAAGTCTCGCCTGCACAAAGTACATTTGTAACATTATTAACTTTTATTTTGGCATCGCAAGTATTTGAACATCCAATCACTACATCTTGTACAATAACACAATTATTCGCATCTTTAATTGTAACAGAATGTGTTCCGGAAGGAAGATTCGTTGCTATATTGGTAGTTTGATTTCCTGCACTAGCACTCCACAAATAAGTATAAGGAGACGTACCTCCACTTACGGTGGCGGTAGCTTTACCATTTTTACAATCGTATGAACTCGTTGCAATTTCTTTTGCGATGGTGACTTTTAAAGCCTCAGGTTCACTAAGCGTAACGCTCGTTGTTGCAGTATTTCCTAACGAATCGATTAACTTAATTGTATAATTTCCTGCAGATAAGCCTTCAAACAGCGAACTAGATTGGGGAGTATTTCCATTTATACTATAATTATAAGGAGGAACCCCTCCGGTAGCCGAAACTTTAATTGTACCTGTAGAAGCGCCATGACATAATAAATCTGTTTTTTTATCTACAGTTATTTTTGGTTTAACGCCATCGACAAAATTATTGCTGCAGGTGGATGCCAAATTAATTGTTTTGGTGATTAAGTTATCATTGGCACCATCGGTATCGGAAACAGAAATATAACCATTTAAATCTGTTTCTTTTATTTTATATACAACATCCACTAAAGCCTCTGGTATTCTTGCAACAGCCTTATAATTACCAGAACTGTCTGTTGTTAAATTTTGTAAACTTCCATCAGATCCTGTAATATCAACTTTTACATTCGATAACGGACTTCCATTTATATCTTTCACAGAGCCACAAATCACGGGATATGTAATTAAAACAGAATTTGGGTCTGTATAATTAGCGCAACTCATATTTAATGAATAATAACGATCGCTATTACCATCTTTTTTACCAATTTTATAAGTGAATGAGGATTTATTCTCAAAATAATTACTGTAAGTATAACGCGAATCTACCGAAATATCACCTTTAGGTGCTGTACTGGTATTAATAGCTTCGCCACGTATTAAGGTAGCTGTTTGGGTAATATCTATTAAGGTTTTATTGGATAAAAAATAGGCATCTGGCAAACTCACTTCGGCGTATTCTCTTGTAGCCACACTATCGCCATCAATATCATAAGGAGAGGCATAAAATGAAATAACTACCTCATCGCCATAATTACCACCTCCAGTAACAAACGTGATATTAAATAGAACACTTTGATCATATTTATTGGTGCTATTTATACGCGGCTGAAAGGCTTCTGGTATACCGGTAGAGGTAACATCCATTTCTAAAAGTGAAGCTCCGCCATTAAACGCTACTACCTTAACCAAAGCATCAATAGTAGTTCCATATTGATTGTTTGGAAAAACATTTGCAAAGCGATACACTGCACCAGCACATAAGGCCGATCCAGAAATTAATTTAGGATTTTTAAAACTGGCATTCTTATAAAAAGGAGAACAATCGCAACTTCTTGGCGTTGGTTTATTCTGCGTAGTTATCTTAAGACCCTGCCCATAACTACTGCTAAATGCCAAGCTTAGCAAAACTAAACTTGCCAACGAAACATATCTCTTTATGAGAGTTTTTAATATATTTTTGAACATACCCATATTTTTGTAAATTAAAGCAGCCTTTAAAATTGCTTTAAAATGATTTGAAATTAGAAAAGTAATAACAACGATTAGCGTATTTAACCGCTAAATGTGGGCTAGAAGTAAATGTGTTTCATAATTTTATACTTTTAGTTTTAATGGACTAAACAACATAACTTGATAATTAAGTTGTTGAAACAATTCTAATTTGTCACACCAACAAGTAGGGAATTGGAGTGTTAAAATTGTTTAATAGCAATTACAATACTTATATAATTTAAGGCAATTTAGATTACACGCCGAGATTTAACAAAATATTTATACGAAAAACACTATAAAATCGTTTAAAGCGAAATACGTTTCTTATAATCGTTAATATTAACATTTAAACGGATTGATTTTTATATCGATTTATATGAAAATGACCTTGAATTCTGCTATTTTTTTATCATTATCATCAGCTTTTTTTATTTCATTTCAAACGTTTAATTAATGGCATAACTCATGAAAATATTTTCATTATTTTTACTTCTAAACATATTTCAAACCACTATGATTATTTTTGATTTTAATACAAAAAGTGACATTTCTAACTGGAACACTATTAACGATGTGGTTATGGGTGGAAGATCGAACAGTTCTTTTGATTTAAACACTGTTGGTTTTGGTGTTTTTAGTGGTAGGGTTTCGTTGGAAAACAACGGTGGTTTTTCGATGGTTCAATATAATTTTGAATCTAAAAATGTTACTGCTTTTTCGAAAGTTTGCTTACGAATTAAGGGTGACGGCAAGAACTATCAGTTTAGAATTAAAAGCAAAGCAAGCGACAAACATTCTTATATCGCCACTTTTAAATCTAAAACCGAATGGACCACTATTGAAATTCCACTAAATACCATGTATCCAGCTTTTAGGGGTAAAACTTTAGAGTTGCCCAACTACCCAGGCGAACAGATGGAACAAATTGCGTTTTTAATAGGTAATAAAAAAGCAGAGAATTTTATTTTAGAAATAGACTCTATTGTACTTAAATAAAGTTAAATGTTTACGTGAACTCGCGTGAGGGATAGAAGTGGAAAGCCCACAGCGAGGAACGAGCGAGGACTTGTAACGTATAGCCCGACCCATTAGGGGCACGCCCAAAACTACTCGAACCTAATGGCTTTTACCGGCGATATTTTTGTAACGATGAATGATGGCACTAAAAGCATGAGTAAACATAAAATTAGTGTCCCAATATTTAATGCGATTATGTAACCAACGCTTATATAAACGGGTGCTTCGGTTACGTAATACACGCTGGGATCTAAGGGGAACAGTTTTAAATATTTTTGCGCAAATAGAAGACCTAACCCTATTATATTACCCCAAAACAACCCTAGCATTATTAGGTACGAAGCGTTGTACAAAAACAGTTTTCGAATGCTCCAGTTATTACTACCAAGTGCTTTTAAAATACCTATCATTTGGGTGCGCTCGAGTATTAAAACCAGTAAGGCGGTAATCATATTGATACCCGCCACCAGTATCATAATGCCAATAATGCCATAAATGTTCTTGTCGAAAATATTTATCCACTCGAAAACCGAGGCGTATTTTTCTGTTATTGTTTGTGTGTTTAGCGTTGATGGGGTGTTTTGATATATCTCGATGCCTTTTATGGGCAACTCGTCGTAATTGGTTATAAACACCTCAAAATTCCCTATTTGATCTGACTTCCAATTATTTATTCGTTGAATATGGCGAATATCTCCGATTAAATATTGCGCATCTAAATCTTGAAATCCGGAATTGTAAATACCAACTATTTTATAGGTGATAATATTTGGAAGTTTTTCGGTATCGTCTTTTGGAAATACCATTTGGAATGTTTCTCCCACCTTAAAATTTAATCTATTGGCTAAATATTGAGATATTAGCACGTCTTCATTTCTGTTTTTTGTATAGTCTGGTAGGGTGCCTTTAACCAAAAACTCTTTAAAATACTCCCAATCGAAATCGGCATCCCACACCTTTTAGGTAAGCGCCTTCAAAATCGGTATCGGTTCGAATAACCCCAAATTTTGAAGCTACTGCTTGGATGTGCTTAATTCCATCAACCGATTTAAACTCGGGGTAAAAATCTTGGTCTTTAGATATGGGAGCGATACTTTCTTGAGAAGTATTGCTATCGTAATTTGAAATAGTAACATGCCCATTAAACGCCACTACTTTATCGCGGATTTTTTGCTGTAAACCAATTCCAGTTGCGATGGCAACCATCATTACCACAATTCCGATGGCAATTGCGGCGATACCAATTTTTATTATTGGTGCCGATATACTACTTTTATACGCTTTACTACCAATAATGCGTTTAGCTATAAAATACTCGTAATTCAAATTATATGATGCGGTTTAATGTTTTCAAAAATACAGTTTTATTATTTGTTTTGGTAATGATTTCTTGTGGAAACTTATCTAAAACAAAAGACGACAGACAAAAGACAGAAGACGGGAGTCTGGTAACGAAAACCAAACACCCAAAACCCAAAACCAAACAGCCAAAATAATAGTTGGCGCCAACCAAACAAAGCCTATTTACCGCTATTAAAAGGCAAACGTGTTGGTATTGTAGCAAATCCATCAAGTGTTATATTTAAAAATGGTGAAAACTATACGCATTTGGTTGATACATTGCTCACTTTAAATATTGATGTAAAAACTGTACTTGCACCCGAGCATGGTTTTAGAGGAACTGCAGATGCTGGAGAACTTATAAAAGACGGTATAGATACTAAAACAGGGGTTCCTATTATTTCACTTTATGGCGACAATAAAAAACCAAAACTTGAACAGCTTAAAAACATAGACCTTATTATTTTTGATATACAAGATGTTGGCGCACGTTTTTACACTTATATTTCAACCTTACATTATGTTATGGAAGCGTGTGCAGAAGCTAATATTCCCGTTTTAATTTTAGACAGACCAAACCCAAATGGGCAGTATATTGATGGGCCCATTTTAGATATGGAGCATAAAAGTTTTGTGGGCATGCACCCTATTCCGGTAGTACATGGCATGACTATTGGAGAATATGCACAAATGATTAATGGTGAAAAATGGCTGAAAAATGGTATTCAATGCCAATTAACAATTATTCCAATTAAAAATTACACGCACCAAATGCGTTACAGTTTACCTATAAAACCAAGTCCGAATTTGCCCAACGATAAGTCGATAAATCTTTACGCCAGTTTATGCTTTTTTGAAGGTACAAATGTGAGTGTTGGTCGAGGTACGAATAAGCAATTTCAAATTTTTGGAAGTCCATTTTTAGATTCGACCAATTTTAAATTCACATTTACTCCCAAACCGAATGAAGGTGCAAAATACCCACCTCATCAGGATAAAGTTTGCTACGGAATGGATTTAACAACTACAGAAAATTTGAAGAACATCAATTTAAACTGGTTAATTTTATCGTACCAAAACAGCTCAAATAAATCCGAATTCTTTAATAGCTTTTTTACTAAATTGGCCGGCTCTAAAAAGCTTCAACAAGAAATTGAAGCTGGAAAAAATGAATCGGACATAAAAGCTTCATGGCAAGAAGGTTTGGAAGCTTTTAAAAAAACAAGATCAAAATATTTATTATATAAGTAATTATTAAATGAAAAGAATTATTGCAACCTTAATGCTTTTATTAAGTGCTGTTGGTTTTAGCCAAACGCCGCAAAATCCGAATCAACTTAAAATTAAAAGCGCCAAAAAACTTGCTAAAAAATTTTTGAGAAAACACGGTATTATGGGCATGTCTATTTCGGTATCTCAGAAGGGTGAAATTATCTGGTCTGAAGGATTTGGATTTGCTCAAAAAAAACCGCGCGTAAAGGTAAAACCCGATGTCACTATTTTTAGAATTGCGAGTATTTCAAAATCTATTACGGCCCTGGCATTGGTTAAAATGACAGAAGAAAAAATTATAGATTTAGATTCGAGCATTTACAAATATTTACCAGAATACCCAAAACAACCTTACGATTTTACGGTAAGGCAACTTGGGGGCAATTTAGCCGGCATCAGACATTATAAAGATAATAATGAATATGCGTTAAATAAAGAATTGACCATTACAGAAGGTTTAGAATTATTTAAAAACGACTCCCTTTTATTTAAACCGGGAACACAATTCAACTACACAACATTCGGATTTGTATTATTAAGTGAAGCGATGCAACAAGCAGCAAAAACACCTTTTAACACGTATGTACACGATACTATTTTTAAACCATTACATATGGATAGTTCTATGATGGATGTTTCAGATGTTAACCTTCCGAATAAAACGAAATTTTACAAAAAATCACTCTTAAAAAAACCCGTTTTAGCCAATCCTGTTAACAACGAGTTTAAAGTTGGTGGCGGTGGTTTTTTATCGACCTCTGAGGACTTATTAAAATTTGGAAATGAGATTATTTCTCCCACCATTGTTACAGAGAAATCCCTTTCAGAAATTATTACATCCCACCGTTTAGTAACAGGCGAAAAAACGGGCTATGGTATTGGTTTTTCGGTAGAAAGCACAAAAAACGGCACGCCAAAAATTTATCATACAGGCGGTGGTGTTGGAGCATCAACGGTTCTATTAATATACCCAAAGGAAGAACTCGTAATTGCCGTTTTAACCAATTTAACAGGCGTCTTAATGCAAGAATTTGGCAACCAGCTAGAATCGGTTTTTATTAATTAATAATTGTTGGCTTTTTGTATTTCTGAAACGGTTGTTTCAGTAAATCTTTGATATTGCTATTTTCCTTTTCATCAGGAAAAACATCTACGCCGTAAATTATTTTTTCTCTATCTAATTCCATATAAGTTCCTAATAACCTGTCCCAAATCGAAAAAATATTTCCGTAATTAGAATCGGTATAAGGCAACATATAATGATGATGCACTTTATGCATATCTGGAGATACTAATACATAACTTAGCGCTTTATCTACTTTTTTTGAAAGTTTAATATTTGCATGGGTAAATTGTGTTGCCACCAAACTCATAGATTGATACAGCATCACAATACCAATAGGCGCGCCAATAATAAAAACTCCTATTAAAGTAAACGCAAAACGAATGACACTTTCTAGGGGGTGATGTCTGTTGGCTGTAGTGGTATCTACGTTATGATCGGAGTGATGCACCAAATGAACCATCCAGAGAGGTTTTACTTTATGCTCAACATAATGCGGAAGGTAGGCGCCAAAAAAATCCATAAAAAACACCCCTAAAATAACATATAACCACAAAGGCATTTCTGGCAACCAATTTAATAATCCGAAATTGTTTGCAATCACCCAATCGGCAGATTGTAAAAGCAAAAAAGCCAACACAAAATTAATAATGATGGTAGTGAGTGTAAAAAACAAATTAGGAACTGCATGCTGCCATTTTTTATACTTGAATCTAAACAAAGGCACTGCACCTTCTAATAGCCAGAATATAGTTAATCCTCCCACTAAAATAAGGCTTCGATGGGAAGACGGAATAGTTTCAAAATAATTTAAAATAGTTTCCAATACGATTGATTTAATTTTTTAAATATAATGAAAAAGGTTGAAAATATATTTGATGTAAAAGTTTCTGAGTATTAAAGTTGCAAAGATTCAAAGTTTCAAAGACGTGAATTAAAAATACAAAATACTGAGACTGAAAACTGTGACTGAATACTGTGACTGATTACTAAATCATCATTCGTCGTTTCATCTCTTCAACAATATTATAGGCTGCAGGACAAATAGCCACATTCTTTAAAGTTAAATTAGAAATTTGTTGAAATTTTTTCCGGTCGGTATGTGGAAACTCTCGGCAAGCTTTTGGACGCACATCGTAGATGGAGCAATAATTATCGGAGCCTAAAAATGTACATGGCACATTTTGCAACACATAATCATTATCTTCATCCAAACGCAGATACTGATTTATAAATTGCTGTGTTTTCATTTTAAAATGTTTTGCTATACGCTCCACATCCTTATCGGTAAACAACGGTCCTGTAGTTTTACAGCAATTAGCACATTCTAAGCAATCCGTTTTTTTAAATTCGTTATCATGCAATTCCTGCATAACATAATCCAAATTTTTAGGCGATTTACTTTTTAGTTTCGCAAAGAATTTTTTGTTTTCGTTATGCTTATCTTTGGCGAGCTTTGGAAGATTATTTATGAAGTCTTGCATGGTGTAAAAATAGTATTTTCGTCATTACGAAGAAAGAATGACTGAAGTAATCTTTAAAATTGAAACCCTAAATTAAAAGATTGCAATGACTTAAAAAAGTCTCGCGATGACGTAAAACAGCATGAAAGATTTATTTGGAAAAGCCTTATTAGATTACCAAAACGGAAAATATACAGAAGACATCATCACCTCTACTAACATTTCGGATGAAGACGACTTGCCGCTACCCTACCTATTTCGTGGGTTTAAAGACATGCCTAAACTTGAACAAAAAGCATTAAAATTAGCGAAAGGTACTGTTTTAGATGTTGGTTGTGGCGCTGGAAGTCATAGTTTGTATATACAGGAAAAAGGATTTCAGGTAAAAGCTATAGATATCTCGAAAGGTGCTGTTGAAGTTGCGAAACAACGTGGTGTTTTAAATGCTGAAGTAAAAAATATTCTAGATGAAATGAAACTTTCGATACTATTTTATTGCTTATGAATGGAACCGGAATTTTTCAAGAATTAGCACAAGTATCTAAGTACTTAAAACATTTAAAAAGTTTATTAAAACCAAACGGACAAATTTTAATAGATTCTTCGGATATTCAATACATGTATGAAGATGAAGATGGTGGAGTTTGGATGGATATGAATGCTAATTATTATGGCGAACTCGACTACTTTTTAAGTTATAAAGGAGAAAAAGAAGACCTAATGAAATGGTTGTATTTAGATTTTAACACTTTAAAAACTGCTTGCGAAACCGTAAATCTTAAATGCGAATTAGTTTTAGAAGGTGATCATTTTGATTATTTGGCAAAACTATCTATTAAATAACAACGCATCAAATTTAAAGCAAAAACTAATTTTGCTTTTTGCCGTCAATAAAGGTCGCTTGCACTTTTATTTTAGGAATTTCAGTGGTGTTTATTTTCATTATATCTTGATCTAAAATAATAAAGTCGGCAAATTTCCCTATTTCTATGCTTCCTTTTTCGTCTTCTTCAAAATTAGAATATGCAGCCCAAATGGTCATGCCTTTTAATGTTTCTTCTCTGGTTAAAGCATTTTCCATTTGATAACCTCCTTTAGGGAATTGCTCTAAATCTTGTCTGGCCACAGCTGCATAAAATGTTAAAAACGGACTTACCTGTTCTACAGGAAAATCGGTTCCTAAGGCCACTTTACCGTATGCCTTTAACAATTGTTGGTAAGCATAAGCCCCCTTTAGCCGTTCTGAACCTAAGCGATGTTCTGCCCAATACATGTCACTGGTGGCGTGTGTTGGCTGGATGGATGGCATGATATGGTTATACAACTTAAAATCTTCTTGTGCTACAACCTGAGCATGTTCTACACGCCATCGCCTATTGGGTTTATTTTTAAGTAATTTATTATAGGTTTGTAATACAGCACGGTTTGCCGAATCTCCAATAGCATGGGTATTCATTTGAAATTCTGATTTTGCAATTCTTGATGCTGCTTCGTTAAAGGTTTTTAAATCGGTTACCATTAACCCAAAATGATTTGGTTTATCTGAATAAGGGGCTCTAAGCATCGCACCTCTAGAACCTAAAGCACCATCGGCATAAAATTTAAAACTACGTACATTAAGTCTATCTGTTTTAAAAATGCCCTTTTTTAAATAGTAATCTAAATGCGTGTTCGAAGCAGAAATCATGGCGTATATACGCATTTTTAACGCACCCACTTTTTGCAAACTATCTATTATTTCTATAGACTCTCTATTTAATCCGGCGTCATCGACCGTTGTTAAACCATAATCCAAACAAATTTCTTGGGCATCTAATAAGGCCTTAACAATATCTTCTCTTGAAGATTTTGGCCAATAATTCATAACCAAATTCTCTGCATTATCAACCAAAACACCTGTTAGTTTACCATTTTCAATAATTACTTCTCCTCCATCTATTTTACTTTCTACCGTAACGTTCCCTAAATTTAATGCCGCCTGATTTGCTAAAATTGCATGCCCATCTATACGTGTTAAAACAATAGGGGTGGTTGGAAATAAACTGTCCAGTTTTTCTTTATTAGGAAATTCTTTTACGTCCCAATCGTTCTGGTCCCAACCCCGACCAGTAATATACTTTAGATTTCTTTCTTTTTGAAAATCTATAATTCTATTAATAATTTCATCAAAACTCTTGGTGCCAAATAAATTAACGGATTGTTGATTAAATCCTAAACCTAAAAAATGACAATGCGCATCTATAAACCCAGGTAAAATAGTCTTCCCTTTGGCATCTATTATGTTATTAGATGTGTAGGCATTTAAAATACTTTTTGTACTGCCAACCTCTACAAACTTTCCGTCTTTTACTGCGAATGCTTCGGCAGTTTCAAAAGCATCATTAACCGTGTAAATATTGGCATTTGTTATAATTAAATCCACATTTTGTTTAGAAGCACAATTTGTTAATATTGAAGAAAATAATAGAAAAATTAAAAGTTGTTTCATTTTTTGAAGTTTTGATAAAAATAAAAAAAGCATCCAGATTTTAGGATGCTTTTTTGTTATTATTGTTTGGGTTAACTTAGAAGTCGAACTTATATGTTGCCCCCGCCAAAAGCTGAATGCTTTGAACCGGGAAATTTTGCCAACGTTGATAGCCTTTATCGGCTATATTATTTGCTTTCGCAAATAGCGATAATTGATCGTTTATATGATACCCTACATGGGCATTGGCATCGAAAAAACTATCTAGGTTTACTTCGGTTGCGGCTATTCCAAAAATTCCATTATCAATGCTTAACAAATCTTTTCGTTCTCCTACATAAATCAAATTAGCACCTGCAAACCATTTTTCATCAATTTGGTAATCTAAAAACAAGGTGCCTTTAAAATCAGGTAAATTCCAAGCTTCGGCTTCTTCATCGGTATTATAACTAAACGTTTCTGCCTTTAAAACCAATTTAAAGTTTCTATTTACATCAACAGTAATTTCGCCAGCGAGCCCTAAAGTCTTCACATTATCATACACGACACCATAGGAATTTCCGTATTCATAATCTTCTCCATTTAACATATCCATCGAGGTTACATTATTTCTAAACAAGGGTTTACTTCTATCGGCCAAATAACTTCCGCTAATATTATAGCTTACATTGCTGGTAACTTTTCCTTTTAAACCTACATACGCATTATAAAGTTGATCGGTTGGTGTAATAAATAAGGTTGGCGACACAAACGGATTTTCATTCGCAAACCCATAATATGAGTTTTGTATTAAATCGCCTTTAAGACCACCGTAAGCTATTAATACATCGTTTACCATTCTGTAAGTAGCTGTTACATTTGGGTAAATATATAACTTGCTTTTATTAGCTTCGCTGTCATTCAAATAAAACAAAGACACACCTAAATTTAGTGTTAAATCGTCCTCTTTTAATTCGTAGGTTGGTGAAATACCAATTTGAAAATTTCCATAATTTAATTCCTCATTGCTGTTATAAGCTTCTATCAAAACCACCTCCTAAATAATCAATAACAACATTGGTGGCAATTTCATAATCATTAATAGGCACATCTACTTTTGCCTTAAATGTAAATCTGTTTTCTGCTGAACCCTGATTATCGCCAAAGTGTCTAAAAAGAAAACTTGCCAGAATTAATATAGGTATCTTCAAAAGTTAAATCGCCTCCTAAATGCGCATTGAAAAAGGAATGACCAACATCTAAAGTACTCGCAAAACCAGCATTGTTTGCATAATTTTCTGGGAGCCCGTACCAATTGTAGTTTTGATATTGAAAACCACCCTCGGCATTCCAAGAAAAATCTCTTAGACGCGATGCGTAGTTAACTTGTACTTTAGAATTTGAGAAATTATCGTCTAACAACAATCCTTCTATACCACCACCCGATGACGTATGACTTACGTAACCACCAACACTTTCTGTTCTGCTAATAGCATGATTTAAATAAACTTCGCCCAAAAATGTTGTATAAGACCCTACACCAATAGTGGCATAATTATCGAATAACTTATACAGGCTTCGCTTTGTCTACCGTAGCCGCTTTTCCTTTTGCTGGTGTAAATGTTGAAGCAACAGGGAATGAAAAAATATTGTATTTAATCTCTTTTTTTGCTTGTGTAGTTTCATCATCTAACGAAGGTGTTTCCTTTACTTTAAACGCATCAGAAATAGTTGGCGTATAAGGCTTGACTACATCGATAATGCCAGTATTAATGGTGTCGTTAGATTTTTTTTGTGAAAACACAGAGGTTACACTTAAAGTAAAAACTGCTATTATTATGTTTTTTATGTGCTTGCGCATACTTTTTATTTTTGAATTACGATTGACGATTTTTGATTTTAAGGTTTCGACCACGCTCAACCAGACACTTTTAACTTTTATCAAAACTAATTTCCTCCAGCTTGTATTGATGAATTTGTTTTAGCTTCATTGGCCTTTATTTTATTTAATTCTGTTTTGGCTTCATTAATAACATCATCAAACTCTGTAAAGTTTTTAATAACACTTTCTAAAATATAAGTGGCTTGAAAGGCGTCGTTTAAGGCGTAAAAATTCTTTGCCATTAACACTAATCCTTTGGCGCTGTAATATTTATAACCAGAAAAATCTTTTGCTAATTTTTGAATTGTAGTATTTGAAGCTTCAAATTTACTCTCCTTGTTTTTAAAATAAGCATTGTAATACAAAGCTTCGGCAGCTGTTTCACCCGTTGCTACAATTTCAACCTTAGCATAGGCTTCTTTTGCTTTTTCTTCATTGTTAGTTTTCATAGCAGAACGTGCAATAATTATATTGGCATCGGCTTTAATTTTGTTATCGATTTTAGAATTTTCCAATACTTTTTCAGCATACAAAACTGCTTTACTATAACTTTCCATTTGATAGTTTGCCTTCATTAAATTAGATTGTGCAAATATTACATTCTGTGGAAAATTAGCTTCCTCTTCTAATCGTTGCAATAACGGAATGGCTTTATTCCAATTTTTACTTTCTAAATAATGCTGTGATAAACGCGATAATGCTTCTTCTGTAAATTCGTTTCTGGAACCATCAACGATATACTTATAATGCGGTGCTGCATTTTCTATTAAACCTTTTTTATAATATAATTGCGCCACATAAAAATGTGCTTGTAAGGCATGTAATCCGTTTGGAAACTGATTTAAATACCCATTAAATTGTGAAATGGCTTTATCTGTATTATTGTCCAGATACTGTTTTTCGGCAGCTTCGTAAGTAGCATTATCCAAATCAGTATCAGAAACTTCCACATAATCTAAGTGTTTTAACCCAAGCCGCATATTCGTTTACGCGTCCTAAATCTATATAAATTAATCGTGCCGTTGCTACCGATTGAATAGCCTCTGGTGATCCGGGATAATCGTTAGCCACTTGTTTAAATTTACTTAAGGCCTGATCGTTATTTCTGTTGATTATAATAAACCAACCCTTGACGCAATAAGGCTTTTGAAACAAAAGAACTCATTTTATATTCTGAATTTAATCGATTATAAACCTGTATAGCTTTGTCGGTTTCATTAACTTTTACATAGGAATTACCAAGTTCGTACATGGCATCATCGCGAAGCTTAGATTTTGGGTATTCTGATATAAACTGTTCTAATTCTTTAATTTTTTTTGAATCTTGTCCAATATAACCAGCACTAATTGCTTTTTGAAAGAAGGCATAATCGGAATCTATCGCACTTAATTTTATAGCATTTTCATAAGCACTTATCGCATTTTTATAATCGCTAGAAACAAAGTATGCATCTCCTAAACGTAGATACGCATCATTGAGTCGTACTTTATCGTCTTTTTTATTTGACTCTATAAACTGATTGAAAAAGTGCGCTGTCTGAGCGTAATTTTTTAACTTAAAATAGGTGTAAGCTAAGTTGTAATCTAAATTTTTATATTCGGGTGTTGCTTTTGAAGACGCTAATTGCTGGAATTGCTTTAAACCAATCAACGCATCATCAAAATTTGATAAATTATAATCGGTTTCAGCTTTCCAAAAAGTGGCTCTTGCTGTAAAATTAGCATCTCGTGGTTCTTTAATAGACGCATCAAAAAGTGATTTAGCTTCATTAAAATTAGATTCATTATACAGTTCTAAACCTCGGTAAAAAGCTACTTTTTGGTAAGCTACCTTGTTTTCGAAACTCTTTTTACCTTCCAATAATTTAAGCGCTTCTTTGTAATTTTTAGATGTGATATAAGAATCTATCAATAAATTTTCTAATTCGTCTTTATGTGTTGTTTTTGGATACTTTTCTAAATAAGCCGCCAAAACTTGAGGTGCTGACTGGTAGGGATTCCCAATATCGTAACTAAGTTTCGCATAATTTAACCAGGCATCTTCCTGAATTTTTAAATCGAAATCCATTTCTGAAGCATTTTTAAAAGCATTTAAAGCTTCTTGCTTTTTATTTAATTTTATATAACTTTCGCCTAAATGGTAATAAGCATTTTGTGCAATAGCATTGTTGCCTCCTATTATTTTATTAAATTCTGAAATAGCTTTGTCGTAATCACCTTGTTTATAATGCGCATAACCTAATTGATAAAAATCGGTGTTATTCCATTTGCCATTTTTCCCTTTATAGGCTTTTAAATATGGAATAGCCTCGGCATATTTTTTTAAATTAAAATAGCTTTCACCTATAATTTTTGAGAGTTCTGAAACTTCGTTAGCATCGCTTCCCTTTAATCTTGCCTTTGCTAACTGAATGGCTTTTTCAAAATTCCCTAATTTAAAATTTAAATCGGCTTGATAGTAAGACAGTTTTTCTTTGTACTTTTCTTGGTTACTTACCTGCTCAAAATATTTGTTGGCACTGTCATAATCATCGCCTTCATAAGCCATAAAACCAATGTAATATTTGGCTTGAGAACCATATTCTTTTGAATTTTCTACCTTCGACTAAATACTGTTTGGCTTCTTTATATTGTTTGCTAGAAAATGCCGAATAGCCATTATTAAAATAAAATTTTTCTTTTTCTGCTCTACCCAAAGCGCTTTCATCTACTTTATCATACCATTTTCTAGCATAAGCATATTTTCAGTTCTCAAAATAATAATCTGCAACATCTACAAAAGCTGTATTTCGTTTTGTGCTTGTTGGATATTCTTTTACAAAATTCTCTATTAGTTGATCTGCATTTTGCTGATTTAAACGCACCGCACAATTGGCAATATAATACGCACAATCAGATAATAAAACATCTTCTTTTGTTGATTTTTTAACGCTACCAAATAACGATTGTGCCGCTAAATATTGCTGGTTATTGTAAAGCGATAAAGCTTTTTGATACTCTACTAAATTATTGGTGTAAGTGGCAGATTGTTGTGCCAAAATTTGAAAACTTAAACTTATAGCCACCAAAAAAGAAATACTGTTTTTTAAAGTCATTAACGATTCGTTTTTTAATTTAAAATCAAAGATAATTTAATATAAATCTTATAACGCAACAATCGTGCTATAATTATAAACCAAGTTATTAAAAGTAAAGAAATGATGAAAGACCGTAAGTGTAAGACCGAAGATTCAAAACTTTTTACTTTTAATTTTCAACTTTCAACTTTTATATAATACATTTACAACACAAAAATTTATTATCATTATGTCCACTCCTATTTTACAATTAAAAGACGTTTCGATTTATCAAGGAGATAGTCTAGTACTTTCCAATGTTAATGTTGAAATTAACAAAGGCGATTTTGTGTATTTAATAGGAAAAACAGGCACAGGAAAAAGTAGTTTTATGAAAACACTTTATGGCGATTTACCTTTAACTGAAGGTGAAGGACATATTGTAGATTTCGATTTAAAAACCTTAAAAGAAAAAGACATTCCGTTTTTAAGACGAAAATTAGGTGTTGTTTTTCAAGATTTCAAATTATTATCAGACAGTACTATAAACGAAAATTTATTATTTGTTTTAAGAGCTACGGGTTGGAAAGACAAAATCGAAATGAACACGCGTGTTGAAGAAGTTTTAAGTAAAGTAGACATGAAAACCAAAGGGTTTAAATATCCGCACGAACTTTCGGGTGGCGAGCAACAACGCGTTGCCATTGCCAGAGCTTTACTAAACAACCCCGAACTTATTCTTGCCGATGAACCTACAGGAAATCTAGACCCGCAAACCAGTATTGAAGTTATGGAAGTTTTACAAGAAATAAACAAAAACGGCAACACCATTTTAATGGCGACTCACGATTATGCTTTGTTATTAAAATACCCAAGTAAAACCTTAAAGTGTGATGACAATCAGGTTTTTGAAGTGGTGCAGAGGAAAGGGTAAATTTTCTATATAATTATGGTGCGAATTATAACTCTTGATGATGTTATTGATGTTTATACAAAACTTAAGTTAAGAGGTCTTTCTTTTATAGTATCTAAATTAAACTTCAAAAACGTAGAGCGAACTAAAAGCGCCTTTAACAAAATAAATATTGATTCAGCGCACAGTTGGGTTATTCCAAAAATGCATGAAAGGTGGAACCTACTAATTACAGGCAATTCGCAAACTGGATTCAAAGACTACATTAACACTAACATTCTAAACAACCAAAAAGACCTAAAAATGCTGTCGCTTGGTAGCGGAAAATGTCATCATGAATTAGAATTTGCAAAACATCCAAATATTAAAGAAATAGTTTGCATGGATATTAGCGATGAATTAATTGAAAACGCTAGAACAACTGCAAATCAAAATAATTTAAGTAATATTTCATTTAAAGTTCAAAATGTTTACGAATATAATTATCCTGAAAATTATTATGACATCGTATTTTTCCATGCATCACTACATCATTTTAAAAACATAGATAACTTTCTTAAAAACAAAGTAAAACATACTCTTAAAAACAACGGATTATTAATCATAAATGAATATGTTGGCCCCAATAGACTTCAATATCCAAAACATCAAATAAAAGGAATAAATGAATGCTTGAGTCTCATTCCGCAGAAATTTAAAAAACGTTTTAAACTAAATTTTTATAAAAATAGTTTTTACGGTTCTGGACTCATTAGAATGATTATTGCAGATCCTTCTGAATGCATGGAATCTGAAAACATTATTCCTTCTATCCATAAACATTATACTCCTGTTTACGAAAGTTCTTTTGGAGGTAATATTTTAATACCTGCATTAAAAGATTTAGGCCATCACTTCATAACGCTCGATAATGAAAAAGAATTAATACTGAAGGATTTATTTAAGTTTGAAGATGAGTATCTTAAGCACCATAAAAGTGATTATATTTTTGGTGTTTATAAAAATGATTTATTCTAAAAAACCATGATATCTGTATTAATACCTGTTTATAATTATAATATTTGCGATTTAGTTACTTCCATTCATAATCAATTAAGCTGTTCTAAAATAGAATTTGAAATTATATGTTTAGATGATCATTCTAATGAAATAACTATAAATTCAAATGAGATAATTAATTCATTGTCAAACACATCTTATTCTCTATCCGACAAAAATAATGGTATTGCAAAAACAAGACAATTATTAGTTAATAAAGCTAAATATGATTGGGTCTTATTACTTGATGCAGATATGAAATTAAAAGACGACTTTTTTATTTTAAATTATCTAAAAGCCATTAAAAATAATTACGAAGTTGTTTTTGGCGGTATTATTTACAACAGAAACCCTCCAGATTTAAGTAGTTTATTACGATGGAAATATGGTGTAACTTACGAGTCTGTAAGTGCAGAAAAAAGAAACATAAAGCCTTATAAAATTACATCGGCAGCCAACATACTTATTAAAAAAGATGTTTACATAAAATTTGCTTTAGATAGTATTGGAAATTCTTATGGAATGGATATTTATTTTGGTCCGCAATTAAAACTTAATAAAATACCTGTTTTTCATATCGATAATAGTGTTTATCATTTAGGGCTTGAGACTAGTATTAAATATAAAGAAAAGGTAGAGTTTGGCATAAGAACACTTCTCAACCTTTACAATAATAACGATATTAAGGAACATGAAAATGATTTACTAGAAGCTTTCATTTTTTCAAAAAAAACCGGTCTAAACTATGTTTTTTCCTGGCTCTTTAAAGTTTTTAACAAATTAATAGTGAAGAATTTATTATCTAAAAATCCAAAAATTATATTATTACAATATTATAAGATTTTATATATGTGTTACTTCGACCTTCATAAAAATACAACTAACTAATTTAATGATTGAAAGAGCGCATTCCATTGTTGCATAATACTATCTAAATTAAACCTTCCAACGCTTACTTTAGCATTCTCTCCTAATGCTTTTCTTAAATTGTCATTCTCAATCAATTCTTTTATTCTATTAGTGTAAGTATTAATATCATTGTTTTTAATAAGTAAACCATTTTTTTCGTTTTCTATTACGGTTCTTGGTCCTGTTGCGCTATCGAATGCAATTACGGGCAAACCAAAAGCCATCGCTTCTATGATAACCAAACCAAAAGCTTCAGAAGATGATGTATTTAAAAGTATGGATGCATCACTATAAACCTGTTCTATATTTTTTACTGGGAGGTGCAGTTTAACCTGATTTTCCATATTTAGTTCCTGTACTAACTTCTCAATAGTCCTGTTACCATCGGTTTCGCCATAAATTTTAAGTATCCAATCTGGGTAGTGAATAACAACATTTTTCCATATTCGAATTAAAACATCAAACTGCTTTTCTCTGGAATGTCTACCTATTGCTATAACCACCTTGTGTTGGAATTTATTTTGCCCTTGAGGTGGACTAAACCAAAGAGGGTTATAAATAACAAAAACATTATCCGCTTTCCAGTCATTAGCATCTTCATCATTCAATACAATAAATGCTTTATATTTATAAAGACTTCTATCTAAAATCAAATTAGTGAAATTCTTTTTTAAGCTTTCAATAAGCGTCATTGTTTTAATTTGTCGACTTCCATGCCTTTCATAAATTAACGCTGCAGTAGTGTTTATAAGATACGGCAGTAAACTACCCTTAAAACCATTATCGCAATTAACAATAATATTAGGCTTTATATGATCTACTCTTTCTTGAAGTAACCTCCTATACTTTAATAAATGTATAACTCCGCAATTTTTAATTTCAATCCTATGAAAAACGATTTTAGAATTAAAATCATAAAAAAAAGTATCGCATTTGTTATTCGTGGTAACTACATGGATTGTATAGCCATAGGTTTCAATTAAATAATTTAATTTAACCGAAAGAACTCGTGCTACACCTCCAGAGCCTTGTAAATTTGTAGTTATATAGAGTAGTTTCAACAAAAAATTAGTTTTTAATATTCATTAAATCTAACCATTGATTCCCAATATCCGATAAAGAAAAATTCATTGTACTTTTTAACGCATTATCTTTACATTTCTTATATAGAACTTCATCTGACAACATGGTATTTAACCCCATTATTAATGCTTCCATATTTTGGTCTTCAATCAGCAACCCATTAACATCATGGGAGACAACTTCTCTAGGTCCAGTAGGACAATCGAAGGCAACAACTGGTGTGCCACAACAAAGGGCTTCTAATAATACCATAGGATGTCCTTCATGCCAACTACTCAACACAAATACTTTAGCGTTTTTCATATACTTGTAAGGGTTTTCCTGAAACCCTAAAAAATGAACCTTATTAGTTACGCCTGTTTCTTTTGCTAAATTCTCCAACTCTAACTGCTTTTTCCCTTTTCCTAAAATTACCAGATGTACTTGCTTTTTTGGAAGTATCGATTTAGAATAGGCTTCTATAAGCTTATCAAACTGTTTTTGGTTTGTATCAAAATGTCCAACGGCTATATAATATTCAAAATTGAGATTAATTAGGTGTTCCTTTTTAGTGGCAATATCGCTTGTAATAATGGGGTTATAAATCATTGAAATATTATTCAGCATTGGGAATTTTAACTCAACTAATTCCTGCATTGCTTTTGTAATTGCTACAATCTTATAGGCCTTCGCATAAATAACCTTTGCCCAAAAGGTCGATTTTGGCAAATAAATTTCTAACTGAGAACTATGGATGGTATAAATTGTTCTTTCGATGTTATAAACAAATCTTGAAATTAAATACTCTTGAATTATTCTTTTTCGAAACCTAAAATCAATTATAAAATCAAATTGATGCTTTTTCATATACCTACGAAAATATACGATACGCCTAATCTTATTTAATATGGTATTTGATTTACTTTTTAATTTCCCCAAATTATATAAGCTACCTGAATAATCGTATCCAATTTCATCATGTATAATTATGTTATGAACCTCGATACCTTTCTCATGAAAAAAATTAGAAAGGTTAGTCATTACCCTTGCCGTTCCGCCTCCATGCAAATGAAATCCAACTAACGCAATTTTGATTTGACTCATTATTTAAAACTATGTTTTTTCAAAAATAATTGTTTTATTCATCAATCCTATGGTTCTTTATTTTAAATTTATGCTCTATTCACATCTAGTTATGACTTTGTTATCTGTCCATCTTATTACTTACAATAACGAGCAATACATTGAAGATACTCTTAAATCTATTTTAAAGCAAATAGTAGATTTTAATTATGAAATTGTTGTTGGTGACGACTGCTCGACCGATGACACTTTGAAGATTATTAATAAGTATGCGGTCTTGTATCCACATCTTTTTAAGATTCATAAAAACGACATACAACAAGGAATTCTTAAAAACTTTAAAGCCACTTTAGATAGGTGCCATGGCACTTTTGTTTTTGACATTGCTGGAGACGATATGTTAAAATCCAATTATGCTTTGCAAAAAATGGTTAATGTACTAAATAACGATACTAGTTTAGGATTTGTAGATTCTGGCTTTGATAGTTATTACGACAATACGAAAAAAACCATTTTCTATAAAAATAAATCTATATTAAACAGTTCTATTAAAAACTATAAAGAAGCTTTGTTATTAGGCAAAATAGCACCTACTGGACATTGTTACAGAAGGGAATACCTTGCTAAATATGTAGATTTTAATTCGTATTTAAATATGAACATTACTATTGATGACTATCCAGTTTTAGTTGATATGGTTATGAATACGAATTTTCAAAGAATTAACGAAGCACTAGTTATTTATAGAGTACATGAGAACTCTTATTCTCATGAAAAAGTATTTGAAAAGCAATATTTTTTAGCAAATCAAATGAAAAGTTTATTTGAATATTTTTCTGAAAAATATAATTTTGATAAAAATATAATTGAATCCTATAACGAAACTCATTTTAATCAGCTTCTCTTCTTTGCCGGTTATTTTCAAAACAAAACCCTAGGAAAAGAAATATTCTCTAAAATAAAAACAAAAAACCTAAAAGACTACATTCACTATTGGGCTAGTCAAAATAAAGTTTTCAGAAAACTCGTTTCGATTATTTAAAAGGTGTTGTATTTAACGAAGGCATCATAATCTTCTATATAATCTTCGGCTTTATAAACTTCAGATGCCACTACCAAACATACTGCACCCGAAGAAAAATTTTCTAATTCACGCCATATTCCTGGAGTTATTAATAGTCCTTTAGAAGGGTTGTTGAGTGTTATTATCTTTGTTTCATTTCCATCTTTAGCAATAACATCAAAGCTCCCACTTAAGGCTATTAAAAATTGACTTAGCGCTTTATGGGCATGCCCTCCCCTTTTTGACCCACTAGGTACATCAAATAAATAATACACCCTCTGCATTCTAAATGGAATAACATCTTTTTCTATAACGGCAAGATTACCTCTGGGATCGCTAATCTTTGGAATATCCAAAATTTTTAAATTATGTACGCTTGGTCTCATCAATAATTTCATGATTTTTAAAAATATATTTAACTAAAAATAGTACAATGATTAAATATACAACATATCTTAAAAAATTAGCCAATACAACACCTTCAACACCATATTTATCTACAAAATAAACCCCAAACACATAGAACAAAAAATAAGACATTGCTTCAGTTATAATAAAAAACTTCCATAATTTTTGAGCAATAAATTGATAAGCAATAACAGCAGCTACAATTTTAACCAAATCGCCGATAAGCTGCCATTTAAACAAGTATTGCATCGGTAAAAACTCTTTGCTATATAAAATCTGTATTATTATTTCTCTAAACAGATAAATACCCACAAACATAAGTGCAAAAATTGGAATTATTATTTTATAAATATTGACAAGTTCATTTTTAAAAACCTTTAAATTAGTCATTTTCGCGTATTTGGGTAAGATGTATAATGAATAAACCCCTGTCATAAATGACAAATAATAATTTGAAAGACTTAACATTGATGTCCAATAACCTGCCTCCTGAATGGATAACTTCTCAATAATATGATTTCTTAGTTTAAGTTCTACAATATTAGCAAGAACAATGGCAGCAAAAGACATTACAATAAATATGAAAAGTTTATTCTTAAAGAATTTATGCAATTTAATTTTTAAGCCATAAAACAAAAACAATTCACTTCTAGCAAAAAATAGCAAAGTAGCAATTTGAGCCATAGGGGTTAAGGTAACTGCCAGTAAAGCACCATCTAGATTACAGCAAATAACTAACATAACTATAAACAAGGTAACTATTGCATAAACAGTAAAGGATATAAGAGTGGCTTTTTTATAATTTGATTTTCCATTAACTATTGCAAAACATAAATTGTATATCGCAGTAAAAGGTAAAGTAAAAGCAAGAATAACAAATAAGTAACTGTATTCGGGTGTTTTAAATAAATAATCGCTCCAGAATGTTGATCCAAAAAATAAGACTGCAAAAATAATAAAGCTCCCAATTAAACTATACGCCAATGAACTTTCGTATAATTTTTTTAACTCAATAGGTTTATCTTCAAATTCAGATTGATATTTTAAAAGGCCTTGGTCTATTCCTAAAGTAGAAATAAAACCAAATAAATTTAAGGCATTTCTTAAATTACCCATAAGGGCAATTCCATTAGGACCTAAATAAACCGCTACTAGTTTTTGCGAAACAAAACCCAAAAGCGATCTTAAAATTACCCCAATAGAGTTTACGGAAAACAACTTGACTAAAAATAGCTCTTTATTTTTATTTTTAAATTCCACTAAAACATATTGATTAAGGAAACTATCTTTAAAACATCACTTTGAGATAGAACGGGATGTAGTGGTAAACTTAAAACTTCATTATGAATTTGTTCTGTAATGGGTAATTCGTAATCAATAAACTCTTTATAAGCCAATTGTTTATGGATAGCTACAGGATAATGCACAAGAGTTTCAACACCGTTTTTATATAAATAATTTTTTAATGCATCTCTTTTATCACTCCTAATTACAAAAAGATGGAATACATGTTGCGCTAAATCTTTACAATTTGGCAAAACTACAATACTGGAATTCAATTCTTGAAAATACAGATTCGCAATTTCTCTTCGTTTATCATTATCGGCATCTAAATGCTTTAATTTAATACGTAAAAATGCGGCTTGCAGGTCGTCTAGCCTACAGTTATACCCTTTTAAATCATTCACATAAGTCGATTTTCTTCCATAATTCCTCAACTTATATATAACCTCAGCTAACGCTTCATTATTTGTCGTGATTGCTCCCGCATCACCTAGCGCTCCCAAGTTTTTTGTAGGATAAAAACTAAAAGCCGCGGCACCTGAAAGGTTCCCTGCTTTACGACCATCCTTAAAAATTGCACCATGTGCTTGGGCTGCATCTTCAATTAATAGTAAATTATGCTCTTTAGCAATTATTTCTAATTGTTCAACATCATAAATCTGTCCATACAAATGAACGCCTAAAATCGCTTTTGTTTTAGAACTAATCGCATCTCTAACCGTTTTTGGATTGATATTATAATTTTGAATATTTGGCTCTACCAAAACTGGCTTCAACCCTGTGTTACTAATAGCTAAAACCGTTGCTATATAGGTGTTGGCAGGCACAATTATCTCGTCATTATTTTTTAACACCCCCAAAGTTTTATAGCCTTCAATAATTAATTGAAGTGCATCAAGACCGGAACTTACTCCAATGCAAAATTGTGTGCCGCAATATTTAGAAAACTCAGTCTCGAATCTAGCAACCTGGTCACCTAATATATATTGACCTGAATCTAAAAATTGATTAAACCCGTTTTTAAATTCAAATTCAAAGCGTTTGTTGAGTAAGTTTAAATCTAAAAACTTAATCATATCATTATATTTTTTAACAAAGAATAATTCTTAGTTTCAATTTTATAAAAATCATGAATTATCGTCGAAGCACCAAAACTTTGCTTCCAATTAAGTAAGCCTTCATTAATACTTCTCCCTTCATTTTCATTAGAAATCCCAAAATCAAAATATTTTTTTCCTTTATAATAATCTGATATTAAATAATTAATTAAATAGTCCAATGCACCAACACTTTTTAACTTCTTGGTCGAAATATATTGCAAATGAGCAACCGTATTGCTTTCAAAAACTGTACAACCAGCTAACAACTCCCGGTCTTGATATACATTAAACTGCTTAATATTATTTGAAAACTTTTCGCGTAATGCAGTTATTTCTACTAAAGCATGTGTTGGAGATGTGCGATGCTTTGTTTTTAAATTGGGAATCAATAAATCGTTCCAAAATGAAGACAAGTCCGTTTCTAATGTCACATATAAATTATTCTTAGCAGCTAATTTTATTTGTCTTTTTCTTAAGGTTGAAAATTCTACATCATTATTCAATTCAATACACATCGTGATATCTTTTCTATAAACTTCTACATTTAAAATAAATGCGAGATAATCGAATTCATCTGAAGGTTTTAAATGGTATATTTTAGGCAATTGTTTCAAAAATAAGGTATCAATTCCTTTGTCAAATACATACTTTAATATCACGAAAACGCTCTCATTAGCAGATTGAAAAGTGCTTTTGTTGGCAAGCACTAAACCTCCATAAGTTAACCCTTGATGCGAATATAATTTGTTGTCATTTATATTGGCAGGTAATAGACAAACTAATTTACCCCTACGATAAATTAACAAAGAATAATCTTCAAATCTATCCTGATGGTACTCCATAAAATCTCTATGAAATAAAAAGGTGGCATTTTTTGCTTGAAGTAGAAAGTCATTCCACTCATTATAATTTTGGTTCGAATATTTGACTACTGTATAATCTTCCATTCCGATATCCTTTTAATCAAAAATTATAAGGTTTAGTTTATATTCTTATCTGAATCAACCCCAAAAAGCGAACTTCCAAATATGAGTAAAATAATGCTATAATACATAATATAACTTACAAAGTGCGCCAATACAGCACCTTTTACACTATCGAATAAATCTATAAAATAAACGCTAGTCGCATATAAAATGATAACCAAAAATGCTTCAGTTAAAATATAATGCCAAAACATCTTTTTAGCAAGAAATTGGTATGCAATTACCATAGATAATACTTTTAAAAAGTCACCTAATAATTGCCATAAAAATAAATCTTCAACCGGTTGAAACTCACCAGTAAACACAACGCTCACGATGACCGATCGTAGCAAATACATTAAAACCAATCCTCCTAATAAAAAAGGCATAATGGTTTTATAAAAACTAAAAACTTCTTTTCTAAATTCTTTAACATCGTCAATCTCAGAAAATCTGGGTAAAATATATAAGGCCATTAAGGAACTTGCAAGCATTAAATAATACTTCGATATTCTTGTCATGGCTTCCCAAAAACCGGCATCTTTATAACCCACATTATCTATAATATAAGAACGAATTGCTATAGCAACCAGAGGCATGATGACTGCTGTAAACAGCGCCATAAGCGAATAAGAACTCATTTTCTTCAAGAAGCTTAAACTTATACTGTCCACTTTAATATAGGTTACAAGCGACCGTCTGTTAATAATACCAACTAATGTGATTAAAAAAATTAGGGATTCTGCAATAACAACCGAAATTAAAGCACCATTAATTTTATTCTGATATATTAAAAGTAAAGCAATTGAAACGCTTAAAATCTGACCTATAATATTAATAACAATGAGGATTTTATACTTTGAAAACCCGTTCATTATTGAAAATGAAAACATATTTAAAGCATAAAAAGGCAATACAATGGCAAAAATCTTGATTACAAATGCATAATTATTATAAACAGGAAATATTATCGTGTTAATCTGTTCTGCATTAAAATAGCACAGAAACGATACCAAAATAGTGGAAATAAATCCCACATAAAAAATGGTAGAAATGGTTTTACTAAGTTCTGCAACATCATCCTTAAAGTCTGAAATATACTTTACGGCACCATTGTAAAAACCAAGTATTGACACAGTTTGAAAAGCACTAACAAAATTTTGTAAATTCCCTATTAAAGCTAATCCTGTAGGTCCTATAAAGACGGCGATGGCTTTAGATGTTAACAGGCCTGCTATCATGCGCGTAATTACAGATACAGTTTGTAACGACGTCACCTTTATTAACACATTTGTATTTATATAGTCTATTAATTTTTTCAATTAATATGCGTTTTCTTATTATTGATATAAACCCATGCAAATTTTGCAACTATGTATTTGCAAATTTAAATGACATAATATATGCTCAAATCCCTTCGAAGGAATCAAATATACAAAATCATTTTACGTATGAATATTTAATTCGATATAATACGTAAGGATTATAATACGCGAATAAAAATTATCCTATTCTTTTAAGAAGGTAATACATATTAATGCATAAAATAGCTGAATTTGTGATGACTATAGGCATCGAAATGGGAGTCAACATAAATCCATAAACAACAAAAAACAGACACCCAAAAGAGTTTATTATTCGTAATTTTATTACCGATTTCATTAAAAATGATACTAGTACTGTTCCCATAGCAGCATATCCAACCCAATCTACCAAGCCTATTCCAAATAATTCCATAATTAATTTAATTTTTTATTTTAACATCTCCGTTAATTTTCCAATCAAAAAATGCCAAAATAGCGTTTAAAAGATAAAATATATACTTCACTACATTCGCAATGTTTCCTTGAATCGTATTCTTTATAAGCTGAGCTACATTATAAAAAGACCAGGTTAAAAAAGTTTGTTCATATTTGAATGCCGTACTAATATTACCTACTAATGAAATACCGAAGATGATGGCAACAGAATGCTTAAATATTATGTTGTCAATGGTAGTTCCAAATAAATAAAACCCTAGGTATACGAGCACATACGAAGTTAAAAATCCGGCGAATACTAACAACCAATATTTACTGTCAATTTTCTTTATCCGCTCGCCTTCATGCCATTTTTTAGTGGCTAATATGGCAATTGCAAAGGTTAACGGGTACGTAATAATAGCCGAATGATTTCCAAACAAATAATCAATTACCCCCGAATTTACCGTAGTAAAAATTCCAATTAAATTACCCAGATTACGCTGTTTTACAATAAGCCTTGCAGCTAATAATGAAATAACCGCACCTATGGTAGAAAGCAACCCTATTGGAAAACCACCATCCGAAATATAATTACTAAAATAACGAAGAGGAACTCCAAATTGAATTCCTCCCTGATAATATATAGTTTCGTGAAAATCATTATAAATACAAATACCTAAGACTAAAATTACACCTACAAAATCTATATATTTTGAATGCGTAATTTTTCTTAAAAGTATATTGTTTTGCTCTTGCAATACCTGATTAGATACCTTTATTACGCTTTCTTTCAACTTCCGTTAAATAGATTTTACGTAAACGTAAGTGGTTAGGTGTCACTTCAACATACTCATCTTTCTGAATATACTCCAACGCTTCTTCTAACGAGAATTTTATGGCTGGAATAATTCTGGCTTTATCATCGGCGCCCGAAGAACGAACGTTACTTAACTTTTTAGTTTTAGTTACGTTTACCGTCATATCATCGCCACGAGAATTTTCGCCAATTACCTGCCCTTCGTAAATATCTTCACCTGGATCGACAAAAAACTTACCTCTATCCTGTAATTTATCGATAGAATACGGAATAGCTTGTCCTTTTTCCATAGATACTAAAGATCCATTTTGACGCTCTGGAATGCCTCCTTTTAATGGTTGGTATTCTTTAAAACGGTGTGCCATAATCGCCTCACCAGCAGTAGCTGTAAGTAATTGGTTTCTTAATCCTATAATACCTCTAGAAGGTATCATGAATTGACAAACCATACGGTCGCCTTTAGCTTCCATACTTAACATTTCACCTTTACGTAAAGTCACCATTTCAATCGCTTTACCCGACACATTTTCTGGTAAATCAATCGTCATTTCTTCAACTGGCTCACATTTTACGCCATCAATTTCTTTTATGATAACTTGTGGCTGACCTATTTGCATTTCGTAACCTTCACGACGCATGGTTTCTATTAAGACCGATAAGTGTAATACACCACGACCAAAAACCAAGAATTTATCAGCACTATCAGTTTCATTAACACGCAATGCTAAGTTTTTCTCAAGCTCTTTAGTTAAACGATCTTTAATATGACGCGATGTTACAAACTTTCCATCTTTCCCAAAGAAAGGCGAATCGTTTATGGTAAACAACATACTCATGGTTGGTTCATCAATCGCGATGGTTTTCAAACCTTGTGGATTTTCAAAATCGGCAACAGTATCACCAATTTCAAAACCTTCTAAACCAACCAAAGCACAAATATCTCCTGTTTGAACTTCATCTACTTTTTTACGACCTAATCCTTCAAAAATATGAACTTCCTTAATTTTTGATTTTACAATACTTCCATTTCTTTTTACCAAAGAAATGTTTTGCCCTGTTTTTAATCCGCCACGTGTTAAACGCCCGATAGCAATTCGTCCTGTAAACGACGAGAAATCTAAAGACGTAATTAACATTTGCGTAGTTCCTTCCTCAATTTTTGGTGCCGGAATATGCTCAATAACCATATCTAATAAAGGCTCAATAGAATCTGTTTGATTTTTCCAATCGTCACTCATCCAGTTATTTTTCGCCGAACCATATACGGTAGGGAAATCTAACTGCCACTCCTCTGCACCCAATTCAAACATTAAATCGAATACTTTTTCGTGTACTTCTTCTGGCGTACAGTTTTCTTTATCTACTTTATTAATAACAACACATGGTTTCAACCCTAAATCAATCGCTTTTTGTAATACAAAACGAGTTTGTGGCATAGGGCCTTCAAAAGCATCTACTAATAATAATACACCATCGGCCATATTAAGTACGCGCTCTACCTCGCCTCCAAAATCCGCGTGACCAGGCGTATCAATAATATTAATTTTCGTGTCTTTATATATAACAGAAACGTTTTTAGAAGTAATTGTTATACCTCTTTCACGCTCTAAATCATTGTTATCAAGAATTAAATCACCCGTATTTTCGTTTTCACGGAATAACTGACAGTGGTACATGATTTTATCAACCAGCGTAGTTTTACCGTGGTCAACGTGTGCAATAATTGCAATGTTTTTAATATTAGCCATAATAGTGCCTTATTTTAAGCGTGCAAAGGTAATTATAATTAATGGATAAATAATGTTATATTTTTTTTTTGAGCATTCCCCTTTGTGGTTATTAAAAGTACGAAAAAAAATTAAGCTAACTCATTAAGCCACAAAGGGTCGCGCTATCCATTATAGCTTTTTCCCGCAAGAGCGCGCGCAAAAAAAGCCGAATTTATCCTGAGCGCAGACGAAGGGTTTCTATCGCTAATGCACCCACTTACCAAGTACAGTCAATTCAAATAAAAAAGTAATTATTTATATGGCACATTAATCTTATCTTTGCTTAATTAAAAATTAAGACATGAAACGAGCGTGCTAAAAAGTTTAATTCCATGGTAAAGATTTAAAGCGAATAGCATGTGTCCTCAAAAAATAATAAATATAAACACATGAATCTTCAAGACATTCCAAAAATAAAACATACAAACGCAAACAACTTTTTCCTACTATGTGGTCCATGCGCCATCGAAGGTGAAGATATGGCCTTAAGAATTGCCGAAAAAGTGGTTAACATAACCAACAAATTAGAAATTCCGTATGTATTTAAAGGAAGCTTTAAAAAAGCCAACCGCAGCCGAGTAGATAGTTTTACAGGAATCGGTGACGAAAAAGCTTTAAAAATTCTTAAAAAAGTGTCCGATACGTTTGATGTTCCTACTGTTACAGATATACATGAAATATCGGATGCGCATTTGGCGGCACACTATGTAGATGTATTACAAATTCCAGCATTTTTAGTGCGCCAAACCGATTTATTAATTGCGGCAGCACAAACGGGAAAAGTAATAAACCTTAAAAAAGGACAATTTATGAGTCCTGAAAGCATGAAACATGCCGTACAAAAAATATACGATTCTGGAAATAATAAAGCGTGGATAACAGACCGCGGTACTATGTTTGGCTACCAAGATATGATTGTAGATTTTCGTGGTATTCCTACCATGCGCCAATACGCACCCACAGTTTTAGATGTTACGCATTCGTTACAACAACCCAACCAAGTTGCTGGCGTAACCGGTGGCCGACCAGATATGATTGAAACTATTGCCCGCGCAGGCATAGTAAACAATGTAGATGGGCTATTTATTGAAACCCATTTCGATCCGGCAAATGCTAAAAGTGATGGCGCCAACATGTTGCACTTAGACAATCTAGAAGGATTGCTTACACGATTGGTAGCAATTAGAAAAACAATTTCTAATTTTTAGGTATTTTATCTTAAAATTATCCCGACTTTGAAAAAATCAAGAAGAGTTTTTTTACAAAATATAGCATTAACTCCCATTATTTTAGGTTCTGGAAGCCTTATGGCACATTCTTACAAGCATCCTTCTAAAAAAAAGAATAGAGTACAATACAGTGTTAATGCCTACTCCTTTAACACCATGCTTAGAAATGGTGAAATGACATTTATTGATATGATGGAATTTGCTGCCGATATTGGTTTAGACGCAGTAGATTTAACTGGTTATTATTTTTCATCATACCCAAAAACTCCATCAAATACAGAACTTTTTGCTTTAAAAAGAAAAGCTCTGGAATTGGGTCTGGATATTGCATGGACCGGCGTTCGAAATAATTTTGTAACTCCAGATATTGCAAGTCGAAATTCAGACAAGGTCCTCGTTAAAGATTGGTTACAGGTATCATCAAAACTAGGAGCAACCATTATGAGGGTTTTTACTGGTAGAAACGATAGCGAAATTTTTACCAAAGACGAAATAAAAAAATGGCTAGTAAGTGAATTTAAAGAATGTGCGCAATATGGTAAAGAATATGGCGTGATTGTAGGGCTACAAAACCATGATGAGTTCTTATTTACCAGCAACGAGGTAATTGATATTCTTAAACGGGTAGATTCAGAATGGTTTGGACTTATCCTAGACTGCGGCAGCTTACCTTCAGACGATCCATACACAGAAATTGAAAAACTAGCTCCTTACGCTAATTACTATTTTGTAAAAGAACATGTTAAAAGTAAGGATAGCACTAAAATACCGGCTGATATAAAAAAAATTGCAACTATTATCAAAAATCAAAACTATAGAGGCTATGTTTCTTTTGAAAGTTTAGCAGAAGGTGACACTAAAGCTATTATTAAAGATATGCTAAACACATTCCAATCAGTAATCTAATTAACGCTAAGAATTAAACTTTTTAACTTATTTCCGTTTTGGATTTAAAATAAATAAAAAGGTTCATCTTGTATTAAAATATAGGCTTCCGCTGATTTCTTTTCAAAAAAAATAATCATATCAAACTTAACAAAAAATTATGATGGAATATTGAAAAATATTTATTTACTTTGCATTTCAAAGTACTTTTATATGGAATCAAAAGATTATTTAAAAGACATCAGCGAGATTAAAGATTTAATGAATAAATCATCTCGTTTTATTTCCCTTAGTGGCTTATCAGGCATACTGGCAGGATTTTATGCCTTAATTGGCTCCGGTTTTGCTTATTGGTTGGTAAACACTTACAGCGACGGAACTCTAAAAGTTGATGGTTATATATTTAGACTTTGTCTTTTTGTTTTATTCTTGGTTGCATTATTTAGTATAGTAACCGGCATTTATTTAACCACTAAAAAAGCGAAAAAACATGGTGCCAAAATCTGGGATGCAACTTCCAAACGTTTAGTCATTAATTTTTTAATCCCTTTAGTTGTTGGTGGCCTATATATTTTAATAATTCTGGGGCAACAAAAATACGGACAGTCTGGAGGACTCATGCTTATTTTTTATGGGTTAGCTTTAGTAAATGCATCAAAATACAGTATTGGCGATATTCGATATTTAGGTTATATCCAGATTATTTTAGGATTAATTGGCTCGTTATTTCCTGGTTATGGTTTTTGGCTTTGGGTACTCGGTTTTGGTATTATGCACATTGTTTATGGCACTTGGATGCATTTTAAATATGATAGAAATTAGATTTTTACACATGAAATCTTCAAATAAACGATTAATCGGCATACTGCTTTTTATCGCAATTTTGCTCATAACACCACTAATGGCTATGCAGTTTTCCAATGAAGTTAATTGGACACTATCAGATTTTGTAGTAGCCGCAATACTATTATTTGGTACTGGATTGTTACTTGAGCTTGTTTTACGAAAAGTAACAAAAACGAAGAATCGCGTTTTTCTTGCTGCAATTATTATAGTTTTACTGCTTATAATTTGGGTAGAATTAGCAGTTGGAATATTTGGATCGCCATTGGCAGGAAGTTAAATTTTGAATTTATTTATAAGATTTCTGCAGTAGCAGGAAGCAACAAATGAGTATAATTAATAACATCAATAAAGTATTCGATCACAGAATTAGATTAGGCATCATGTCTATTTTAATGGTGAATGAGTACGCAGATTTTAACACCCTAAAAGAACTTTTAGAAGTAACAGACGGTAATTTAGCAAGCCATACTAAAGCATTAGAAACAGCACAATACATTAATGTTGAAAAGCAATTTATTGGGCGCAAACCAAATACCCGTTACAGCACAACCCCATTAGGAGAAATTGAATTTAAAAAACACATCGATGCCCTCGAAAAAATAATAAACAAACATTAACCTTTTTTTTAATCTTTTACTTTGTATTTCAAAGTACTTTAAATCTACAAACATGGAAAACACAAACACATCATCACCAAACAAATTTGGCAACTGGCTAAAAACATCCATTACGGCAAGAATGCTCATGGTAGGATTCTTGGTCATAATTCTACTAATCCCACTAGCTTTTATTAATAGCTTAATTAACGAACGTGCGCTAAGACAAAACGATGTTATTAATGAAATAAATGAGAAATGGGGCAACAATGTATTGGTTTACGGACCAATCTTAAAGATTCCATACAAATCGTATTCTGAATCGACAACCTATATCGAAAAAACAAAATCCTATTTAAAAGAAACCCAAACACATACCAATTACGCTTATATTTTTCCTGAAACTCTAAATTCAATTGTAAAAGTTAATTCCAAATCCCTCAATCGAGGCAATTTTGAATCGGCTGTTTTTACAACTAATATGCACTTTTCGGGTTATTACCTCCCAACAAATTTAACTTTAAAAGGCATAAAACAAGCAGATCTAATCTGGGAAAAAGCCACCGTAATAATTCAAACGTCCAATTTAAAAGGCATAAAAAGCGAAATGCTTTTAAAACTTAATAACAACACCTATGCATTTCAAACTAATTTTAATGAAGACTCAAACACAGTCAAATTAAATACGCTGGAATCAGATTTTATAAATTCAGAAGATTTAAAAAACCATAACAACGCCAGTTTTAATATAGAGATGAATTTTAATGGCAGTAAACAAATAGAAATAATACCAATAGGTAAAACAACTACAATGCATATGACTTCTAATTGGGCAGACCCAAGTTTTATGGGTAACTATTTACCAAACGACGAAACCAAAAAAATATCAAAAGAAGGGTTTAAAGCCGATTGGAAAGTATTGCACATCAACAGAGCCTTTTCGCAACAACATCTAAACAAAATACCAAATCTTAAAGAATTTGCATTTGGTACAAAATTTATGGTTATGGTAGACGAATATCAAAAAAGTGAACGCTCTGCAAAATATGGGTTTCTTGTAATAGGTTTAACCTTTTTAATTTTCTTTTTAATACAAACCTTAAGTAAAATTAATATTCACCCGTTTCAATATTTAATGATAGGGTTGGCACTCACCATGTTTTACACCCTTATTAGTTTCCATATCAGAACACAGCAACTTTTTAAAAGCGTATTTAATTGCTGGTAGTTCGGTAATTATTCTCATCACACTCTATTCTAAATCCGTACTAAAAACACTCAAGTTCCCCCTATTTATCGGGTTGTCTTTAACCGCCTTTACACCTTTATTTATGTCATTATTCAATTAGAAAATTACGCCTTATTAGTAGGCAGTATAGGTTTATTCATAATACTATCGACTGTAATGTATGTATCCCGAAAAATAGATTGGAATAACGAATAATTAAATTAGTTAATAATATGGGCGTTACCCCCAGATCCCGATAGCCATCGGGAGGGGGTCGCGCTTTCCGTTACAAGTCCTCGCTCCCCCGAAATCTCGGGGTCGCTGTGGGCTTTCTACTGCAATCGCTAACGCAAAACCACCCATGAAACAGTATTTAAACAAACCATACTTCGTCCTTACCGTGTTACTTTTTAGCACAGAAATATTAATAGCTATATTTTTAAAAAACGGATTTATACGCCATACGTTTGGCGATTATTTAGTAGTTATTTTAATGTATTGCTTTTTTAAAAGCTTTATTAGAGATAATAATTATAATATAGCATTAAGCGTATTAGCTTTTGCTTTTGTTGTAGAGTTTTTACAATTGGTTAATATTCTAAAACTGTTAAACCTTCAAAACAATCATCTCGCAATACTCATCTTAGGCAGCACATTTCACGTATCCGATCTTATTGCCTATACCTTAGGAATACTCACCATTTTAATTTTAGAACACCAAATTAACAACTTCAAAAAAAACAGCTAATTCAAATCACTAATTCCTGTTCTTGTCTTGAATTTTTCGAACTATGGCAGTGGCTCTGTTTCTTGTTAAAAATCGAGGCAACACAGATAAAAATTTATTAAACTTCCCAGGAATCGCTACTGTTTTTCCCTTTTTCATGGCGTTATAACCATATAGAGCTACTTTAGACGGGCAAGCCATATTAAAACGTATTTTATTATCGACAGTGTTTGCAGAAACTACACTCTGAAACTCTGTACTTGTAGGTCCCGGACACAAAGCAGTTACGGTTATTCCCGTACCAATTAATTCGTTTGCAATCGCTTCAGAAAAAGATAACATATATGCTTTTGATGCATAGTAAATAGACATTAATGGTCCGGGTTGAAAGGCTGCTAAAGACGACATATTTAATATTTTACCAGAGCCCTTTTGTAACATACCATCTAGAACTAATTTGGTTAAATGCGTAGTTGTTAAAATATGCAAATGCAACATATCCTCTTCGCGTTGCCAGTCGGTACCAGAAAACGTACCAAACAAACCAAAACCAGCGTTATTAATTAAAACATCAATCGGAACGAATATTAATCTCCTCTAGAATATCGTTTGCAACATTGGGCTTGCTTAAATCTTTAACAATAATAGTAATCTGGCATTTATAAGTATCACATAAAGCAGATTTTACTTTTACAAGATTTGTTTCATCTTTATCTACCAGTATTAAGTCGTAGTTATCTTTGGCTAATAAAATAGATAATTCATATCCCAACCCCGAAGCAGCACCAGTTACTAAAGCAGTTTTTGTCATTTAAATAATTTCAGCTTTAAAGTTATTACTTTCCATCTACATAATCTTGTAAATAAGCAAAACGTTCTGTTAGTTTTCCGTTATCAGTAATTTTAGCGCGTTTTAAAATACCATCTGCATCCTTATTAAAAAAAGCAGGAATAACATGTTGTAAAAACTGTCTCCAAACCCTTCACTGGCGTCTTTTGGAAGTTCGCATGGTAAATTATCTACCGCCATAACAGCAATAGCGTTTTCGTTTTTATAATCTACTTCACTTTCTGTTTGCGGATGGTATCCATAAATGGGGTCTGCGATGGTTGAAGCTCGTAATGTTGTTGCCACTGGTCCATCGACATCACAACTAATATCGGCCACTACTTTTATATTAAAATCGGGTGATTTTACATCGTCTCGGGTATATAAATAAGGTGCGCCATCTCCATAAAAATGTCCTGCAATATAATAATCGGTTACTTTTGCAAAACGCATAAAATCAGACTCATAGTCTTTTGGATTATTAAAAAAATCGTACATTATCAATTACTTTTCCATCTTTGCGTTTGTTATAATCTAAAACATCAATTTTACAATATACTGGTTCATTAAAAGTTGTTGTTTAAATAATCATCTACCGAAACACTTTTTATATGCATGGCATCCAACATTTCTTGAGCACCATTGGCTACTTTTCCGCTACCGGTTAGTAGAATTTTAATATTAGGTAACTGAAATATTATTTAATTGCTCTATTAACTTGTCTTGATCATGTATTTTTTCTGCGCGTGGTAAATTCCAGGAATTAAATTTTAACCCCCAAGTTCTAAACCCATTGTAAACACCAACAATACCAGCATAACGACCAAACCCTATTAACCGAATTCCTTTCTGGTTAACAATAGTTTCGTGGTCGTATAAATCGATGTTTTTTTCTAAAATAGCTTTTAATAATTTTCTGTTATAAGATTGTTTTTTGATAGTATGCGAAAAGAAAAAATATTTTTTATTAGGAATTAGATGTTCTATTGGCACTTCTTTAACCCCTATTAGTACATCGCAATCGGATACATTCTCGGTAACTTCGAAACCCGCAGCGCTATATTGCTTATCTGAAAACACTCGAATATCGCTCGACTCTACTTTAATAATGGCCTCTGGAAATTGTTTTTTTGCTTCTTTTAGTTTTGATGGTGAAAATACCACACGACGATCTGGTGGATTTTTTCGTTCTTTAATGATGGCGAATTTCATTTTTATCCTAAGATTATATGAGTTGTTAACTGATAGTTTAAAATTTGGTATAAATTTTGATTAAATGTAATAGATTTTAAGCGGTAAACAAAGTTTTTTGATACCTTTGCTGCCCGCGTTAAGGGTTGAAGCGGCATCCTTTTGCTTTTGCAAAAGATACAGCGGAAAACCTGACCCTTTTGGGTAACGCCAAAATAAAAATACAATTTGGGGTCGACTGGTTTTGACAGCGAGATTAATTGAATTGTAAGCACGTCGTGTAATGACTTTGAAACACGTAAAAGGCTAGGTCAAAATTTAAACGGCGAGAATAACTACGCTTTAGCTGCTTAATCTGAATTATAGTAAGATGTGCCTAGTCCTACAAGGTTGGAAAGCTAAATGTCTCTTGAAAGCCTTGGTTAACGGCGTTCTTTTTGAGGCATCGTAAATGTTAACATAGAATGGGTAGTGCTTTGATGCCCTTTTGAAACTAAAGAAGATAAGTTGTAAATAGGTTGTCTTTAACCAGTTTACAATCGAAAAAACAAGAAAAGAATAAACGTGTAGAAAGCCTTTTGGTTACTTGTTTGGACCCGAGTTCGAATCTCGGCGACTCCACAATAAAAAAACCTAATTATTTGAAAACAAATAGTTAGGTTTTTTGTTTTTTAAAAATCACGTTTCGAACGTATAAATAACTTCTTCTACCCCATTATTATCTAAAGATTTAATGCGCTTAAAACCATTTTTTAAGTAAAAGGCATCTAATTTTAAATCTTCGATTGTTAACCAGAATTTTTGATTTGGGTATTGTTTTTTTAGCTCATGTAACCAAATGGTGCCTAAATTTTGATGTCTTCTTGCTTCAATTACATAAATAAATCCCACATATAAATAACCCTTATTAATCCATGATGCTGCTTCTTCATGAGCATATAACATATCTGGCGGACATTTAGAAAACAACAAACCTCCAGCGATTATCGTATTAGTATCTATAAGTAAGTAACCCTTGGTGGTTTTTTTATAGTCTTCCCAAAAAGGCACGATACCTTCCTGCCAATCCTTAGGCAGTATTTTAAAAAAAGCTGTGAAATCTGTACACGCCCTGAAAATCATATTATCTAGAAATAAGTATTTTACAATAAACCCCAAGACCAGAGTTTATCTGAATCTTCAGACCAACGATCGCCAATATCGGTACGGTAATAGCCATTATTAATTATTACATTACCAATTCTGTTATACATCATTTTTTGAGCATCTTTCATGGTTATGCCAGTTCCTGTAACTAACACCGCAATTCCTGTATTTCCGGTAATGAGCCATTGGTCGTTTACCTTTTTTAAATGCATGGGATGCACGCCTTCTTTTTCTTTTCCATTTTTTTTAAATACCACTACGGCATCTTTAGAAAACAGATTAAAGGTTTTTTTATCCTCATAAGGAAACGGTGGCACCACAATAAAAGCACCTACTTGAAACCCTTTTTTTACATTAATTTTGAATTTTTGTTTGCTTGCCAATTTATAAAACAACTCCCCAATAGGCTCGTTAATGCCTGCTCGTTGAATAAATATTTGTGGGTATCCGAAACGCGATGTAAATTCTAAAGGATAGATTCCGTTGCCATTTACAATACAATTGATATCTATGTGCCCTATAAAATTATGTTTAGCTAATGTATTTTGAAATTTTAACAAGGTGGCTTCGAAGATTGGAGAATCTTTAGTCCAAAACATGCTGGTACCCATTTCACCGGTAGAAACTCCTAATTCTTTTGGGAATAATTTTTTATGTTCGAAAGTGACATTAACCGGATAAATAAATTCGTTACCATTAAAAAATGCCGCAATAGATACCTCGACTCCTTTTACACGTCTTTGCAACTGAAAGTTACCAAATTCGTCTCCCCAGGACTTTTCGTAGGCTCTTAATACGCGAATAACATCTAAGCCCTCATCGTCGCTTCCCACAAACAACAATTGCTTAAGCTCTTGGGTTTCGCCACATGGCTTAATAACGTAAGTATTTGGATGTTTTTCAATATATTGAATAGCATCGTTAAACGAGGTAAATTCTTCAGAAGGAATGACTTTTATTTTATGTTTTTTCAATTCAGATTGACCAAAATTCCGGTCTAATTCCAACATATCAGTATACTCTGTTCCTCCAATAACAAGCTTACCATTTTTACGAAGTTCGCTTGCTATTTTACCAAAACCCGTATAATCGAACACAATAACATCTGCCCAATCTACATGTTTTTCCCATTGGGTTACTTTTTGCACAAAACCATAGCCTATTTCTTTAGAAGGTTTATCGTCTATATACATTTTAACTTCGTGCCCTTCTAATTTTATGGTATTTATAATGTCTAAAGATTCGCCCCAACGCGAAACAAAAAGGAATTTTTTAGTGGATGACAGATTTGTTTTCACAAAGGTACATTTGTTTAAATTGAAGGCTTATAATTCTAATCAAAAGTATAGAAATTAGTTGCTTGTTGTATATACGATTTAAAGAATATCTTTAGATTTATTTTTATAAAAAAAAGCCCATCAACAAAAAGTTGACGGGCTTTTTAAAACTATAATTTAATTTAACTTTTCTTTTCTTTACGCTTGTTTTCTTTATCTAGCGTATCGTACATTAACGGTGTTGCTATAAATAATGAAGAGTAAGTACCGACCACGATACCAACGATTAATGCAAACATAAATCCTCGAATAGAATCACCTCCAAAAATAAAGATTGCCAATAATACAACCAATGTTGTGGATGATGTGTTTAAGGTTCTACCTAAGGTACTGCTTAAAGAAACGTCTACTACTTTATCTAAATTCCAACTTGTATGCTCATTAAAATATTCTCTAATTCTATCGAATACAATTACCGTATCATTTAGCGAATATCCAATTACCGTAAGTATAGCGGCTATAAATGCCTGGTCTATTTCCATACTAAATGGCATAAACTTATATGTTAACGAGAATACTCCTAATACTATTAAAACATCATGGAACACTGCAGCGACCGCACCAAGTGAAAACTGCCATCTTTTAAATCGTAATAAAATATATAAGAATACAACGATTAACGACCCTAAAATAGCCCAGAATGATGCTTGTTTAATATCATCTGCAATTGTAGGACTTACTTTGTAGTACTTCATTATTCCAACCGTTTTGGTATCGGAATCACTAATAAAATCGTCGTAAGAAACACCCTTTAAATGTGGTTGTAAGGTATTATAAAGCATTTTTCTAATCGCTTCATCGACCTCAGATCCTGTTTCGTTCACTTTATATTTAGTAGTGATTTTTAACTGATTCGCTGCACCAAACGTTTTGGCATCGGCACTTCCAAAGGCTCCAATTAATGTGGACGTCATTTCTGAAGCACTAACATCTTGAGGAAAACGCACCTGATAGGTTCTACCTCCAACAAAATCGACACCCTGATCTAAACTATTTGTAAATAAAGACCCTAAACTTACAAGAATAAAGGCACCAGAAACCATATAGGCTACTTTACGTTTTTGTAAGAATTTAATATTGATGTTTCTGAATAGATTTTTAGTTAATGCCGTTGTAAAATCTAATTTACCACCTCTGTTTAAATACCAGTCCACTAATAATCTGGTGATAAATATAGCGGTAAATAAAGAAGTGAAAATACCAATTAATAAGGTTGTTGCAAATCCTTTAATAGGTCCTGTTCCAAAAATAAAAAGAATTAAAGCGGTTAATCCCGTTGTAATGTTGGCATCGATAATGGATGACAAGGCATTGCTAAATCCGTCTTGTACCGCTTCTTTTTGTCCTTTGCCTTTAGCAATCTCTTCTTTAGTACGTTCGAAAATAATTACGTTCGCATCTACCGACATACCAATAGTTAGTACAATACCGGCAATTCCAGGTAGTGTTAAGACGGCTCCGAGACCAGATAAAATACCAAAAATTAAGAGGATATTTAAAATCATAGCAACATCGGCAAAACCACCTGCTTTACCATAATAAACAATCATCCAAACTAATACCAGAACTAAAGCAATCATAAATGATAAAGTACCACTTTGAATAGCTTCTTTTCCTAATGATGGCCCTACAACTTCACTTGAAATGATATCGGCACGCGCTGGTAATTTACCGGCACGTAAAACATTCGCTAAATCGACTGCTTCATTTAATGTAAAACTTCCTGAGATTTCAGAACTACCTCCTGAAATAGGTCCAGTTGTTACCCCTGGTGCAGAATACACAACGTTATCTAAAACGATGGCAATCTGACTTCCTTGCGTATAAGCCTTACCTGTCATTTCCTCCCAAATTTTAGCGCCTTTGGCATTCATTTGCATAGAAACGGTTGGTTTTCCTGTTTGTCCGAATGCATTACGAGCATCGGTTACCACATCACCACTTAATTGAGGAACATTATCTCTATTTCCTACAAGTCCGTATAAATCCACTACTTCACTATCTTTTTCTGGCTTACCAAAAGCGAATTTTACATAACGCATTTCTACAGGGAGTAATGCTCTAACTTGTGGTAAGTTTAAATAGTTTAAAACCGTTTCTTTATCTTTTATTTCGAACTGTGCAATAACAGGACCGCCTTGATATCCTTGACCGCGAATTAAATCGAAAATCGGATTTACGGTGGCAACAGCTGTAGAATCAGTAGCCGCTTCTCCTAATAAATCATCTATTGTATCGCTTTTTGCATTTTCATCATCTTGACTTTCAACTTCTCCAGTGGCCCCTTTCGCATCAACAACACCTTTTAAAACTTCATTTGCTTCCGCTAAAAAGTTAAAAAATTGTTCCCCTTTATAAGCATCCCAAAATTCCAAGTTGTGCTGTACTTTGTAATAATTGTGTTGCACGTTCAATATCTTTAACACCTGGTAATTCTACTAAAATTCTTCCTGAAGTTCCTAAACGTTGAATGTTAGGCGATGTTACACCAAACTCATCAATACGCTTACGTAATACCTCAAAAGCAGATACAATAGATTCATCAATTTTAGTTTCGATGACTTTTTTCACCTGATCATCGGTCATCGTACCAACAATATCACCATCTAAAGATTTAGTGTAAAATATATCTGGTGATGCTAATTTGGTATTCCCTTTAATTTTATCAAAGGCAACGAAAAAATCTTCTAAATAGGTGTTTTGACTATTTTTTTGAATTTCTGTAGCATCATCTAATGCTTTATTGAAAACGGGGTTTTTTGTATTATTAGCCAATCCTTTTAAGATGTCTTTTACAGATACTTGTAAAATAACGTTAATACCACCTTTTAAGTCAAGACCTAAATTCATGGCTTTCTCTTTTACATCATTATAAGTGTATTTTGCAATACCGATGTTGAAAACGGTATCGATGGCAATAGATTCTAAATAAGACGCCTCTTCCTGACTTCTCAAAGCTCGGTAATCTGGCTCTGACTCGGCATATTTACTAATGGCGAGCTCTGTTGCTTTACGCTCTATTTGGTTTGCTTTAAATGTAAACGATAATTGATAAATACTTACCAATCCGAATAAAAGAGCAAACAATTTTACTAATCCTTTATTTTGCATTTTTCTGTTATTTATGTTAAATATTGAAGTTACTTCTCTATTTAACAGTTTGTTTTTTGGTTATTATTAAGTGATGTTGGTCTAAAAAAACATTCAAAGTTATGTTCTTAACTCCGATTATTGTTTCTATACTTTTAAATGTGATTTGAATGTGTTAGGTAGTTATAAATGTTGCTATTTCTTTCCTGAAAGCAGACAAGAATACACACAAATTATGCAGTAGGTCCTGCGCGACCTTCGGGAATATTGCCCACAGAATTATCTAGGGCTATTGCAATTGTATGATATAATTTAAAGGCGACTGTAATGGATTTACCAGCATCCTGATTATCTATATCATTGTTTAAAATGATGACATTTGGATTATAAAACCTATCGTAATCTTGCTTAAAGCTTACTACGCATTTTCCACCCAAGCCCGATTCAGCATCCGTACTTTTGTGAAGTTCATAAATATCAAACTTATAAGTTTTGGTCTTTTTATTTGAAGGATTTTTAGAAGAATCATCATCCTTATTGTTTGATTCTAGACCTATTTGGAAGTTTTTATCTTTAGAAAGTATTTCTTTGATACTTGCTACATCTGAAGCACTATAATACGCTATTTTATAGTCTCCGTCTTTTAATGCTTTTACCCGAACATTCGTAATACCAATGGCTTGTAATTGTACTTTTAGCTGCGAAATAGTGGTTTCAATATCATCAGATGTTATATTAACATCTGTGAATTTTAATGCAATTTCCTGATTAGGTTCAGAAAATTCATTCTGACATACCCCTAACAGTGTAAATACAATTAATAAAGCACCAAAGTACCATTTCGTTTTCATGCGCCAAATATATGTTTTTTAGTGATAAGTGCCTAAAGTATTTAAAGTAAAAAGTGTCTAAAATTGTAGTTTCATACAAGCTTAGACACTTTAGAATATTTATACCTTTAGTGCACTTCAATTACACCGCACTTTAGGCACTTATTTTACAACAAATCGTTAACAGCTTTAACACCTGCTGCGCTTTCTACCATGTTTGCTTTTTCGGCATCGTTTAATTTAATGTTAACAATTTCTTCAATACCATTTTTACCTAAAATTACTGGTACACCAAGACAGATATCGTTAAATCCGTACTCACCTTCTAACAATACAGAACAAGGGAACACTTTTTTCTGGTCGCAAGCAATCGCTTGAACTAACGAACTTACAGCTGCACCTGGAGCATACCATGCCGAAGTACCTAATAATTTTGTTAATGTTGCACCACCAACTTTAGTATCTTCTTTAACTTGGTTTAATCGGTCTGCACTTAAAAATTCTGAAACAGGCACCCCATTTCTTGTAGCCAAACGTGTTAATGGAATCATACCAGTATCGCTATGACCACCAATTACCATACCATCAACATCGCTAATTGGTCCGCCTAAAGCTTCTGCTAATCTGTATTTAAAACGCGCAGAATCTAAAGCTCCACCCATACCTATAATTCTGTTTTTAGGTAAGTTAGTAGATTTATGCACTAAATACGCCATAGTATCCATAGGATTACTAACCACAATAATTATAGTATTTGGTGAATACTGAATTAAACTAGAGGACACTGTTTTTACAATTCCAGCATTAATTCCAATTAATTCTTCGCGTGTCATACCTGGTTTACGTGGAATACCAGAAGTTATAACGCAAATATCGCTATCGGCTGTTTTACTATAATCGTTAGTAATACCTGTAATTTTAGTATCGAAACCATTTAAAGAAGCTGTTTGCATTAAATCCATGGCTTTACCTTCGGCATAGCCTTCTTTAATGTCTAATAAAACAACTTCTGAAGCGAAATTTTTAATGGCAATGTACTCTGCACAACTTGCACCTACTGCTCCTGCACCTACTACTGTTACTTTCATGTCTTAAAATTTAGATTTTTTATTTATATAAATATTGTGATACTCTTTTTGCACATATAAATTAATGGCTTACAAATGTCTATTTATAAATGTTTAAATTATATGATTTTAGTCAGGCAAAACTACAAATTTATCTGCTCTAAATAAAAAAAGTGCAGGATTAAATCATGCACTTTTTAAATAACTAAACACTAAACTAACTAAAACTAAACAATTAATATATATGAAAATAATTACACTTCTTTATCTAAAACTAAATGCTATACCACCTGAGATTGTATTGTACTCTTGTAAAGTATAATCTGCAAAAATTTTAAAGAACCCAAAACTTAATCGTGTTCCTATTGTTGCTTTAAAACCATTAGAATTAAAATCTAAATTTAATGGATCTGTAACAGTTTCTGTAACAGTATCATTAGGTGCTGGTTGCCCGGTGTTATATTCAAGTTCATAAGTACCTAACATTTTTAATGTTGAAGTTCCAGCACTATAACCAATTCCTCCATAGAAATTAATAATTGGAAAATTTAATGAGGCTATTGCTTGCGCCGTATATGAATTCAATTTAAACTGTGCATTTTGGTTTTCTCCTGGAATATTCGTTCCATCCATGGCATAATTTACATCCATTGAAGTATATGCTGCTAAAACAGAAACGTGCAAAGGCAGCTTTTCTATAGGCCCGAATATACTAGTAATTTCTTTTTTTAATCCGACACCTAATAATTTACCTTTTACATCATCGTCTCCAACTTCAGGCACTAAGCGTAGCATTACATCAAATTTATATGGCAAACCAAAATTTAATTGGACCGCTGGTGAAGGAACCGCATTTATTGGCAAATCATCTTTAATACCCGATGGCATATTAAATGAAGCGGTGACATCTTGCCCTTGAACAGTTGCATTAACAGTCATATTAGCACCATCGCCACTTCCCGCTAATGTTGGACTTGTACTTTGAGAATATGTAATATTAGTTAAACCTAAATTTGCAAAAGTAATAAGTTCATCTTTTTGAGGAACCATAGATGCATTTAAACCAATGGTAAGATCAAAGCCAAATTTTTTGTGAGCTTCTGCCGTGTGATACCAGCCACTATTCATGCCATAAATCAACCCTTTCATGCCAGGGTTCATATAACTTTCTATAAGTTTATTGGCGTCATCTTTAGCGGCAAGTAAAATACTTTCTAACTCTTGTGCTTTTGATAATTGAGTTGTTATAAAAAACAAACTTAACAGGACTATCTTTTTCATTCATTTATGGATTTGGATATACAAATATATATAAAAAACTACAATGTGCAACTTTTTATCGTATTATTTTGCGTTTAAACGATTTTTTGTTTAAAAAAATAACCCTGACATTAAAATGCCAGGGTTATAAATAGAATCTAAAAAATTATTTACGCATCAATTTTAGCATAAATAGCATTCTTTTCAATAAATTCTCTACGTGGTGGCACTTCATCGCCCATTAACATAGAGAAAATTCTATCGGCTTCGGTACCATTATCTATTTGAACTAAACGCATGGTTCTAAATTCTGGATTCATAGTTGTATCCCAAAGTTGCTCTGCATTCATTTCTCCAAGACCTTTATAACGTTGAATGTTTACACTACCTCCAAATTCTTCGGCTATACGGTCGCGCTCTTTATCACTCCAAGCATATTCCTTTTTCTGTCCTTTTTTAACAAGATATAAAGGTGGTGTTGCAATATAAATATGACCTTCCTCAATTAACTCTTTCATATACCTAAAGAAGAAGGTTAAAATTAAAGTAGCAATGTGACTACCATCAATATCGGCATCACACATAATGACAATTTTATGATAACGTAATTTCGAAAGATTTAACGCTTTACTATCTTCTTCAGTTCCAATAGTAACCCCTAAAGCAGTAAAAATGTTTTTTATCTCTTCATTTTCAAACACTTTGTGCGTCATAGCTTTTTCAACATTCAAGATTTTTCCACGAAGTGGTAAAATAGCTTGAAATGCACGGTCACGTCCTTGTTTTGCAGTACCACCTGCCGAATCTCCCTCAACTAGAAATACTTCACATTTTGTAGGGTCTTGCTCAGAACAGTCACTTAATTTTCCAGGTAAACCACCAATACTCATCACCGTTTTACGCTGCACCATTTCACGTGCCTTTTGAGCCGCATGACGCGCTTGTGCCGCCAACATAACCTTTTGAACTATAATTTTAGCATCGTCTGGATGTTCCTCTAAATAATCGGTTAACATTTCAGATACTGCCTGACTTACCGATGCAGAAACCTCTCTGTTTCCAAGTTTAGTTTTAGTCTGACCCTCAAATTGCGGCTCTTGAACTTTTACCGAAATAATGGCTGTTAATCCTTCACGGAAATCATCACCCGCTATTTCGAATTTTAAATTTTTTAGCATACCAGAATCATCAGCATACTTTTTAAGTGTCATCGTTAAACCACGACGAAACCCTGATAAATGTGTTCCACCTTCATGTGTATTAATATTATTCACATACGAGTGTAAATTTTCAGCATACGAGGTATTATAAACCATCGCAACCTCAACAGGAACACCATTTTTTTCACCTTCAAACGCAATCACATCTTTCATTAAAGGCTCTCTGTTTCCATCTAAATATTTGATAAATTCTTTTAAACCTTCGTTAGAATGAAATGTTTCACCTTCAAAAGTACCATCATCTTTTGGGCTTCTTTTATCAACTAAATGAATGGTAATACCTTTATTTAAATACGCTAACTCACGCAATCTACTTGCTAAAGTATCATAGCTATATTCTAAAGTTTGAGTAAATATGGTGCCATCTGGTTTAAAAGTTACCGTTGTTCCACGCTTATCGGTCTCACCGATTTGCTTAACAGGGTACAACGCTTTTCCGCGCTCGTATTCTTGCTCATAAATTTTACCATCTCTGTAAACGGTAGCGCGCAAATGCTCAGATAATGCGTTCACACAACTTACACCAACCCCGTGTAAACCACCAGACACCTTATAAGAATCTTTATCAAACTTACCACCTGCACCAATTTTGGTCATAACAACCTCAAGCGCCGATACACCTTCTTTTTTGTGTAAATCTACTGGAATACCACGACCATCATCTTCGGTAGTAATCGAGTTATCTTCATTAATTATAACCGTAATATTATTACAATGTCCAGCTAAGGCCTCATCAATCGAGTTATCCACCACTTCATAAACCAAATGGTGTAAACCACGTGTACCAACGTCTCCAATATACATGGATGGACGCATACGTACATGCTCCATACCTTCTAATGCCTGAATACTGTCTGCCGAATAATTGTGCTTGTTAAATTCTTCTTTAGGTTCGCTCATATTATTTTTATTGTTTATTTCTATTATTTACCGCATAAAAAAAGATGCCTTTACGCATCCTTCTGAATACAAACAAATATACGAAATTTTGATGGCTTTAAAAAGCATTTTATTGACTGAAACACATAATTATCAACATTTGTTAATTACTTAAAAGTGTCTTAAATCGCTTAAAAAACACCTTAAATAGCCTTTTAATGATTTTTACTCTTTTTGAAAATGAAAAAATATACAAAATAGCTTAAAACCGAAATTTCGAGCTTTTTCTAAGCTTTTTTTTAACAAACAAAATCCCACTTTTTACCCAAAAACTTCTAATTAATGCACAGCAAATTTTACTTAAATGAATTAATTGTATAGATATGTTGTATAACCACTAACTTAAGTTTAATTTTTTTAACAATCTGATAATTAAAAAAGGATCTCTAAAAAAATAGCTCGTAATATATTTATTCTACATATATTTGAACTCACATAGCAAACTATGACAAATAATAATAACAATAATAATTTCAATAATTCTAATTTTTAGAATAGGAAGGTTATTGTTTAAAAATATATAAAGCCTTCCGAGTTCGGAAGGCTTTTTTTTGCCCCACCCGGAATTATAAAAATAATTCCGACCTCCCCGAAGGGTTGGTAGAATAAGAAATCCTAAAGAAACCGTTAGGAGGTCTTGAAGTTTAAGGAATAAATTGAAATTAATTTTAAAAAATTAAGATATGAGTAAAATTATGACAGTCGACGTATTGTCGAGTATTAAAGGAGCGCAACCCAGTGAGGCCGTGAACAAATTATTTGACGTCATTAAAAATGCACAAGCCACAAATAAAAACTCTTTTAATAATTATAATAATAGCGTGTCTTTAAACGATTTAAGAGACGATGTAGTGATTGAAAGTTCTGCTTTAGAAAAACAAATCATAATCGAAAATTTTCCGAAAGAGAAAAAAGGGTATTTAGTGGTATCTAAAGTTATAGAAGAATAATTATGGCATCTCAAATACACAGCATACACCGACAATTGGTAGATAAAAAAATAACTTGCGAAAGTTTAATAATAGAAAAATTGAGTTTGTTAAAAGCAAACACCTACAATTCTGTTAACTCCTTACTAGAAACTTCAGCGTTAGAATCTGCTAAAAGAGTGGATGCTAAAATAGCAAACGGAGAAACCATAGGCTTATTAGAAGGTATTCCGTTTGGAATAAAAGATGTGTACATGGTTCAAGGTACCTACACAACCGCGAGTTCTAACCTTCTAAAAAATTATAAATCGGCTTACACCGCTACGGCCATTCAAAAATTAATAGACGCCGGTGCTATTCCTATTGTAAAAGAAAATTGCGATAGTTTTGGTCATGGGTCTTCTTCTGAAAACACCATTTTTGGAGCCGTTAAAAATGCCGTCAACCCCGAATTAGTTGCTGGTGGTTCCAGTGGTGGTTCTGCGGTTAATGTGGCGAAAGATTACACGGTATTTTCTATTGGCGGCGATACGGGTGGTTCTGTGCGTCAACCTGCTGGTTACAACAACGTTTATGGTTTAAAACCGACTTACGGGCGTATTTCGCGCTATGGCTTAATGGCCTATGCATCGTCTACCGATTGTGTTGGACCTATCGCCAAATCGGTTGAAGACATTCGCATTGTACTCAATATTATGAGTGGTAAAGATGTAAAAGATCAAACCACTTACGCTTCCGCGGAAATTAGCGAAGCAGCCATTTCAAATTCGAACAACATAAAAACAGTTGGATACTTTAAAAATTTTATTGAAAGCGATGCGATTGATTCTAAAATTAAATCAGATTTTTTAGCATCTATCGAAAAAATAAAAGCCAAAGGCATTGAAGTAAAAGAACTGGATTTCTTTAAATCGGATATTCTTGTTTCTACCTACTACACTTTGGCTATGGCAGAAACTGCTTCTAACCTATCGCGTTTAGATGGCAGCAACTACGGAAACCGCATTGAGGATAAAAACCTTAAAGAATCCTATGCTGTTACGCGTTCTGAAAACTTTTCAGAAGAAACAAAACGACGTATAGTTGGTGGAAACCAAGTATTATCTCAAGGGTTTTCAGATGAAATCTATTTAAAAGGTTTGGCTCTGAGAGATTCCATTGCTGAAAATTTCGAAAACGATTTTAAAGAAGTAGACATCATCTTATCTCCCGTAACTCCGGGAACACCTCCAAAAATTGGTGATAGTTTAAAAGACCCACATGCTATGTATTTAAGCGATGCGTATACAGTTGGGTTTAGTTTGGGGCAATTACCCACTTTAACTATCCCACAAGGCACAGAAACCGGTTTACAAATTACAGCCGCAAAAAATAATGACGAACTTGTTTTGAAGTTTGCTAACTTCTTAAAAGATACGATATAATGGAATTGGAACAATTAGACGCCGCTTTAAAAGCGCACGATTTAGAGTTAGTAATCGGACTGGAAACACACGTTCGACTAAATACAAAAACCAAGTTGTTTTGTTCTTGCCCAAATCAAGAAATAGACACGCCAAACCAAAACATATGTTCTGTTTGTACCGGACAAATGGGTGTGCTTCCGGCAATTAATAAAGAAGCTATTACGAAGGCTATTTATTTTGGAAAGGCTGTAAATTCGTCTTTCGAAAATGACGTTATTTCTTGGGACAGAAAACACTATGAATATCCAGATAACCCGAAAAATATTCAAATTACGCAGTTTCACAACCCTATTATTCCAGACGGACAAGTGTCTTGTTATCGAAATGATGGTACACAATTTACCGTAAATTTAACACAGGTACATATTGAAGAAGATGCTGCAAAATTAATGCATGAAAAAACCGTCTCGTTAGTCGATTTTAATAAGGCAGGTGTACCACTTATAGAAATTGTTACTGAACCCTGTATTCGTCATATTGAGGATGCTTCTATTTATGCACAATATATTCAACGTATTGTTCAAAACTTAAAAATAAGTGAAGCCAATCTTGAAAAAGGTGAGTTTAAATCGGATGTGTCGGTATCCCTTCGTAAAAAAAGAAGTTACGATTTAAATCCGCGTACCGAAATTAAAAACTTGAACTCCTTCAAGTTCATGGTAGATGCTTTAAAAGAGGAAGTTGAAAAACAATTCAACTATTACCTAGAACATAAAGAATTTAGACCCGACCAAACTACGGTTTTATGGGATGCCGATTTGAAGCAGACTAAAACCATGCGTAAAAAAGAGTATGAAGCCGATTACCGCTTTATTTCGGAACCCGATTTACCTTTTGTAAACATAAAAGACGTTGTAGACTCTATTAAGGTAGATGTTAGTTCGTTGCCTTTTGCTGTTGAATCTATTTTAATTAAAGGAGGCGTTTTACCTCAGGATGCCAAATTTTTCACTTCAGATTCACTGCGTTCTAAAACGTTTGTTACCATTAATAACGAACTTAAAGACCCATCATTCGTTGCTAAAACTTTGGTGAATAATATTGGCGCAGACGAGTATGGTGACATTCATAGAATTGAACATCTTATTGAAATTTTTCAACTCTTTAAAGAGGAAAAAATTACATCGGTATTAGTTCAAAATGCCATTACTAGGTATTTAAAAGACAGGAAATTTGATTATAATGCCTATTTTAAAGAGAATACCATTTCTGAAGAACAAATATTCGATGCGATAGCAACCGTTATTTCAGAAAATGAAGCGATTGCAAACGACATTAAAGCTGGAAACCAAGGAAAAGCAGGTATTCTGGTTGGAAAAGTTATTGCTATTATTGGCAAAGGTGCTTCTGGAAAAGTAATTCGCGAAGGTATTTTAAGTCAGTTAGCTGGTGGAAATGATGGAAGCACGAAGACAGAAGACGGAAGCAAAACCCAAAACCTAAAACCAAACACCCAGCAACCAACCCCAAGACAACAGGAAGAGGTGCTACCTCAAATTCCTATCGTCATCAAAGAGGAATATAGAACGCATGTATTTACCGATATTTCAGATGCAAATATCTCTGAAAAAGTAACATTTGCTGGTTGGGTATCTAGTGTTCGCGATCATGGTGAATTAATATTTATAGATTTACGCGATTCGAGTACCGAGGTGTTTCAAATTCGTTTAAGCAGAGAATCGTTTCCTAATTTAGATGAATTGGTAAAGCTTAAACCAGAATCGGTAATCACCGTAACAGGAACTATCGTTCAGCGTAAAGAGGACGATTATAATGCTGCCTTAAGAACCGGAAAAATAGAATTAGAGGCCTACGAATTAGATATTTTAAACCTATCTAAAACACTGCCTTTCGAAATAAAACGCGCTACAAAAACAAATGAAAATGTTCGCTTTCAGTATAAATATTTAGATCATAGAAACGACGATGTACGACGCGTGATTGTAAACCGCCATAAGGTGATTAAATTATTGCGCGATATTTTAGATGAAGAAGATTTCTTGGAAATTGAAACACCTATTTTAAGTGCTGGAACCGATGAAGGTGCACGCGAATTTATCGTACCAACCCGTAAACAACCCGGAGCGTTTTACACCTTACCCCAAGCACCACAACAATTTAAACAAATGTTGATGGTGAGTGGCTATGAAAAATATTTCCAGATTGCACGTTGCTTTAGAGATGAAGATTCTCGTGGGGATCGCCAACCAGAATTTACACAGTTGGATATAGAAATGGCTTATGCGAGTATGCAACAAATCATTGATTTAAATACTAAAATGTTTAATGAAGTGGTTAAAAAAATATATGGTAACAAGTGGATTTTACGTCCGTTTGAAGTCATTACCTATCAAGATGCCATGGATTTTTACGGTTGCGACCGTCCCGATTTACGTTTTGGCTTAAAGCTTCAAGACATTACAGAGATTGTAAAAGAAACAACGTTTCAGGTGTTTAGTAAGCCTATTGAAGAAGGCGGTATTGTAAAATGTATTAAAGTATCGGCACAAGAACAAGGCAACAAACGTTTATCTAAAGGACAAATTGAAAAACTAACAGGCATTGCACAACAGCATGGTTTAGGTGGTTTAGCTTACATCATTGTAAATGAAAACGACCTACAATCACCTATCATTAAATTTTTAGGTGAAGACATTGCTGCCGGCATTATTAATACGACCCATGCACAAATAGGTGATATTGTATTTTTCTCTGCTGCCGATTATGCTACTGCCAATAAAGCACTAGATGTGGTGCGTCAAGAACTTGGTAGTATGTTGCATTTAATTAATCCGAAGGAATTACGTCCTGCTTGGGTGATTGATTTCCCAATGTTTGAAAAAACCGATGAAGGACGCTGGACTTTTACCCACAACCCCTTCTCGATGCCTGCCGTTTACGACATTGAAAAACACATGAATGGTGAAGAGGAAGAAATAGGCTCCATTATTGCGCAACAATACGATTTAATTTTAAACGGTTACGAAATTGGTGGTGGCTCTGTGCGTGCTCATAAACCTGAAATTTTAGAAGCAACGTATAAAAACATGGGCTACAATAAAGAAGAGATGCTAAAAAGTGTGGGCACCATGTTCAAAGCGTTTCATTATGGTGCGCCACCACACGGTGGTATTGCTTGGGGAGTAGATAGATTAATGATGATTTTAGAGAAAAAAGCATCCATTAGAGAAGTTATGGCATTCCCAAAAACAGGTACCAGCGAAGATTTATTATTTGGAGCGCCTTCTATCCTTTCAGACAAAAAAGTAGAAGAAATGAATGTGAAAGTGATGAAGAAATAAGTTGTTAAGTTCGTTTGATTGCAAGGCCTATAATCCTTGTTAAATTTGGAACGCTACAGTCAACAAATAAATTCATTGTAACAAACAAAAACATTTAGTGTTGTTCTACCATAGCAATGGTATTAACCTTTAACGGTAACAGCATTAAATGTTTTTGTCTTCATAGTACTCGCCTTTATCTTAACAGGTTTCAAGTTTTTCTCTAATGGCGTAAATAATAGATTCAGTGTTTTTAAAAACGCTAATTTAAAACCTAAGCATTATTCATCCTTTTATAATCTTAGTGGTGTTATGGATAACTTAAGTTATTGAGCACGACTGAGTAATCTAAAACTTTTATCAAAATTCCTTAAACACCCATTTAGTTTTGGTAAACATAAATTTTAGCTTTGTAAATTAAATTAATTCCCCTAGCCTACTAAAAGAAATTCACAATGAATTTCCAACCCGCTTACAAGCTGGCAAGTTGATTTTATTTGCTAAATTAGATGCATAAAATACACGGCAAAACGCTTATATGCGCAACCTAATCAGACAGAAATGAATACGTTCTCTATAAAAAACACTTCTTATCTCATCTTATTAACCCTAGTTTTAATCGCTTGTCAGTCGCCTACAGACATTTCAGGAAAATTGAAAGGTGTAGAAAATCAAAATTTAACGGTTTATCTTATTCAACCCGAAACCTTAGGAGAAGTCGCTACGTCCTATTTAGGAACCGTTATAGATTCTGCCAAAGTAAATTCTGATGGTAGCTTTGAGTTCGACAACTTACCCAAAACTAAAGAACCTGTATTGTTTGAATTAACGCTACAACAACCTGGTAAGGCCCCTAATTATTTACTAACTGAAAACCCGATTAAATCTAATTATATGCCCATTATTTGGCAATCGGGAACGTCTCTACAAATAACCGCTCATGTGAATGAATTTCAAAAAAGTTTCTCGGTTAAAAACCCTTCAGAATTAAATAAGGCCATATTAAATTTAAGAGATATCAACCTAAAAGCTTATCAAACCTACCTAGAAGGAAAGCAATGGCAATTAGAAGACGGCATCCAATTGATGGAAAAAGAACATGCTATTTTACAATACCAAACAGAGCTTATAAAATTTGCAGATGCGACGCCACACTTTTTACCTGCCATGGTAGCCTTTAGATGGGTAAGTCCGGTAAACTACTACGAGCGTGTCCCCGAATTTTTAGTAAGACAATGTGATAAATGGAAGCAAATAAAACCCGGACATCCATGGACCAAACAACTTTGCGAACAGAGCGCGCCTTCTAACTTACCGGTTTTAGTGGGCGATGTATTTCCGAACCTGCAATTACCATTAATCACAAAGGATACCATTAACCTGAACGAGCAATTAGGCAAAAAACTTACCATTATAGACTTGTGGGCGTCTTGGTGCGGACCTTGTCGCATAGAAAATCGTAAAGTTTTAGTACCACTTTGGAAGGACTATAATAACCAAGGCTTACAAATAATTGCATATGGCTTGGAGAGCGATGAATCTGCTTGGAAAACAGCCGTAGAGAAAGATGGTGCAGGCAATTGGTTTCAGGCATCTGATTTGCTGGGAGATGACACACCAATCTTGAAAAAAATCCGTGTACAAACCATTCCTGCAAACTTTATTCTTGATGAGAAAGGAGTCGTTTTAGCTAAAAATATTCATGGAGACGCTTTATTAGCTTGGGTGAAAAATTATATGAAGGAAGAGTAAGCAACTCATACTTACAGTACCTATAAAAGCGGTATTTTATGCTCGAATTACTCACTATTTCAACTAACATTTGATAATCACCGTAATACTAAGATTGATAACTACTGAAATTTATTTCGCATCTGTAGTTATAAATTTTAACATTAACTTTCTAGTTTTTAAAAAACTTTCTGATTTTTTAGACTTATCTTTAGACATTACGAACCTTAAAACTTGATTATGAAAAAAACGACATTTTTAACTACCTGCACTCTAGCTTTTGTAATGCTTTTTTCGGTGCAAACGTATGCACAAAAATTTGCCAGCTTAGATAAAAGTCCTTTAGACATCGTCTATTTTAGAACCGATAGAAATGCAACACCAATGGTTAAAGTTATTTATAGCAGACCACAACTAAAAGATCGTTCTATAAGTGAACTGGCGCCAAACGGAAAAATCTGGAGAACTGGCGCTAATGAAGCGACGGAAATTAAATTTTTTCAGGATATGACCTTTGCAGGAAAAAAAGTAAAAGCGGGAACCTACTCATTGTTCACCATTCCTGGCGACACCGAATGGACTATTATACTTAATAGTGATTTAGATGTTTGGGGTGCTTACAGCTATAAAGAGGCTCATGACGTATTACGTGCTAAAGTCCCTGTAAGTAAAGGCGAAGCGGTAGAAGCTTTTTCTATTGCTTTTGAAGACAACAGCATGTTTTTAGCTTGGGATACTGTTAGAATTGCTATTCCTGTGAGTAAATAAAATAGTATTAATTAAAATAAAAAGTTCCAATAGCATCTTAGTACTATTGGAACTTTCTATTTTATAAAGGAGCTTTATCCTAAGGAATATTTAAATATTTATGAGTTTGTAATGACACTTTCCATTTTGGGTTTGCCATCACATAATCTACAATTTCTGGAATCACTTTATCACGCTTACTCCATTCGGGTTGTAAATATAAAATACAGTCTTTATTTACTTTTGCAGCTTGTTCTTCCGCAAAGCGAAAATCATCTTTATTATAAACAATCACTTTTAACTCATGAGCTTTCTCATAAACTTCTTTAGTAGGAAGCTTCATTTTTTTAGGTGAGAGACAAATCCAATCCCAAACTCCAGTTAATTTATAAGCCCCAGAAGTTTCGATATGTATTTGCAACCCTTCAGCTTTCAACTTTGTGGTTAAAGGATTCATATTCCATGTTAATGGTTCTCCTCCAGTAACTACGATTGTCTTACTGTATTTTTTAGCATTTTCAACAATTTTAGAAATCTCTGTTGGTGGATGTAAATTGGCATTCCAACTTTCTTTAACATCACACCAATGGCATCCAACATCGCAACCACCTATTCTCACAAAATATGCCGCCGTACCTTTATGAAAGCCTTCACCTTGTATGGTGTAAAACTCTTCCATTAAAGGCAACATATCACCTTTATTAACTAAGTCTAGTATTTCTTTATTCATCTCTAAATAATTAGGGTGCAAAGATACATTTATTTAAAGAAATTGAACTATTAAACATAATATTGATATTTTGAAAAAATCTAATTAAGCTTTAAATGAACATTTCATATATATTTTCATATCAATTATTATCCGAATAGGACTTTCAACATAAAAATATATTAACGATTAGCATGTAAAACATGCTCCAATCTAATAGGTGATATTAAATAAAAACACTTCTATTTTATGTCAAATTTATAATTATACAGTCCTTTTTATATTAACAAACCTTATTTTTTTTCTTCTTCATAATTCATGTATTTTTATGAAAAATTATAAAAATATGAGCAGAAAGGAAACTTTTTTTAATTATATAAATGAAGGAAATGCAACCAAAGGCGACTATATCCCTGTTGGTGCTGCCATGTTAGATGGAGAAACCATTACCGATGCATTAGTAAAAATTCCTTTAAAAACCTTGAATCGTCATGGTTTAATTGCCGGAGCTACAGGTACTGGAAAAACAAAATCTTTACAAGTATTAGCCGAAAATTTAAGTGATAAAGGCATTCCTGTTTTATTAATGGATATTAAAGGTGATTTAAGTGGTTTGGCACAACCAAGTCCTGGGCATCCAAAAATTGATGAACGTCATGCAAAAATTGGTATTCCTTTTGAAGCTAAAAGTTTTCCTGTTGAAATTTTAACCTTATCTGAACAAAATGGTGTTCGATTAAGAGCAACTGTAAGTGAATTTGGACCTGTATTATTATCAAGAATTTTAGATTTATCTGAAGCACAATCAGGTATTGTTGCAGTTATTTTTAAATATTGTGATGACAATAAAATGCCTATTATTAGATTTAAAAGATTTTAAAAAAATATTACAATACGCTACCCAAGAAGGTAAAGAAGAATTTGCTGATGATTACGGACAGAATTTCAACCGCATCAACAGGTGCTATTTTAAGAAAAGTAGTAGAATTAGAACAACAAGGTGCCGATTTATTTTTTGGAGAAACCTCTTTTGATACGTCGATGATTTATTAAGAATTGATAATGAATGGTAAAGGTTATATAAATATTATTAAGATTAACCGATATTCAAGATAGACCAAAATTATTTTCTACATTTATGCTTAAGTTTGTTGGCTGAAATTTATTCCACATTTCCTGAACAAGGAGATAGTGAAAGACCAGAATTAGTTATATTTATTGATGAAGCACATTTAATTTTTAATGAAGCCTCAAAAGCACTTTTAAATCAAATTGAAAGTATTGTAAAATTAATTCGAAGTAAAGGTGTTGGTTTTATTTTGTAACTCAAAACCCAACCGATGTTCCAGAAGCTGTTTTAGGTCAATTAGGTTTAAAAATTCAACATGCGCTTACGTGCTTTTACAGCAAAAGATAGAAAAGCCATTAAACTAACAGCTCAAAATTATCCAGATTCTGAATATTATGATACTACAGAAGTTTTAACATCATTAGGTATTGGAGAAGCTTTAGTGTCTGCTTTAGATGAAAAAGGACGTCCTACACCACTAGCCGCCACCATGATGCGTGCTCCAATGAGTAGAATGGATATTTTAACAGATAAAGAATTAAAAGATTTACTTTCAAAATCGAAACTTGTTAAAAAATACAATGAAACAATTGATAGAGAAAGTGCTTATGAAATGCTAAATAAAAAAATAGAAATAGCTGAAGCAGAAGAAGCTAAAGAAAAAGCAAGATTAGAAAAAGAAGCATCTAGAAAAAGCAGAATCAAAACAACGCAGTTCAACGTCTTCCAGAAGAAAAAGTACTGCAATGAATCCGGTTGTAAAAGTATTAACCAGTGCTACTTTTATAAGAAGTGTTTTTGGTATTTTAACAAAAGTATTGAAAAAATAAATCTTTGTACGCTGAACCCATTTATTATAAAATTTAATAAAATTAATGAACCCATTTTTTTCTAAAATATTAGTTGATATTGCTCGAAAAAGACTTGAAGCAAAACATATTGACAAGCCTGTTTCCAAAAAGCAAATAGTGCCACTTGTTAGAAAATTTCAGGTTGAAATATCTCATGCCATTAAAGAATATATTTATATTACTATTGGCGTGTTTTCTGCTGGATTTGGGTTAAAAGGATTTTTATTACCCAACCGTTTTATAGATGGCGGTGCTACAGGTATTTCCTTATTATTACAAAATGTTACTTCGTTCGATTTGAGTTATTTTTTAATACTGGTAAACCTACCTTTTTTAATTTTAGCGTCAAGAACTATTGGTTTAAAATTTGCTTTAAGGAGTATCGCAGCCATTACGCTTTTAGCAATTGTTGTACATTTTGTAGACTACCCAACGATTACTGAAGACAAATTATTAATATCGGTATTTGGCGGCTTCTTTTTAGGCTTAGGAATAGGAATGTCTATGAGAGGTGGTAGTGTTATTGATGGCACCGAAGTATTGGCTATTTTCTTAAGTAGAAAATTATCCTTAACCATTGGTGATGTACTTTTATTGATAAACATTATAATATTTTCTGTTGGTGCCTATATTCTTTCAATAGAAATAGCGCTATACGCTATATTAACCTATTTATCTGCCGCCAAAACAGTCGATTTTGTGGTAGACGGGGTTGAAGAATATGTGGGTGTAACTATTATTTCTGAAAAACACGAAGAATTACGCCTCATGCTAGTCGAAAAATTGAGACGTGCCTGTACTATTTATGCGGGTAAAGGCGGATTTGGTTCTAATGGAAAAAGTTATGATAAAGATATTATTTACACCATTGTAACGCGTTTAGAACTAGCCAAATTACAAACCGAAATAGATAAAATAGATAAGAATGCGTTTATTGTAATGGGTATTGTAAAAGATTTAAAAGGTGGCATGATTAAGAAAAAACCATTAAAGGACCATTAAAGATAGTAGACGTTAGACGTTAGACGTTAGACGTTAGACGTTAGACGTTAGACGTTACGAAAAAAAACAACCTTGTGACAAAGAAAAAATATACCATACAAAATAGTCCGTTTGTTGTGCCAACAACCGACGGAAAAGTAATTAAAGAACATTTTGGTTTAGCAACCGATGGAAATTCTAAAATTAGTATTGCCCATATGAAAGCCCCAGCTGGCTGGAGCGAACCTTTTCAAACTCCTGAATTTGATGAGTACACATTCATCATTAGTGGCAAAAAACAATTTATTATTGAAGATGAAATTGTTATTCTTGAAGCTGGACAATCCATAAAAATAAACAAAAATACCCGAGTGCAATACTCAAATCCGTTTAACGAAGTTTGCGAATACATTGCTATTTGCTTACCTGCTTTTTCTATGGATTTAGTAAACCGAGAAGATTAAATGAATCCAAAACTTATAAAAACAATTGGGAGTCTTATAAATATTATAAGTTATCCTTTTCCTTATTTCGCAGCAAAACAAGCCGTTAAAATATTCTCTACGCCACGAAAAGGCAAATTAAGCAGTATTGAAACAGACTACCTTAACATGGCTGTTCAAGAAACCACTGTTTATAAAGATATCGCTATAAAAACATATCGCTGGAGCGGAACAAAAGAAACTATTTTACTAGCCCATGGTTGGGAAAGCAATACGTTTAGATGGAAAGATTTAATTGAAATTTTAAAATCTGAAAATTATAATATTATTGCCTTAGATGCTCCTGCACATGGTGATTCTGGAAGTAAAATTTTCAATGCTGTTTTGTATTCAGAATGTATTAATTTAATCATTAATCAATTCAATCCAGCTGTTGTAATTGGGCATTCCATTGGCGGTACTGCTTCGGCTTTAGCCATTAATAATTATAAATTACCGGTTAAAAAATTGATCTTATTAGGCGCACCTTCAAATTTTGATGAAGTGATTGGTAATTATGTAAAAATAATGGGGTACAACAAAAAAGTTGTAAAAGCCATGAATGATTATTTTGTAAAACATTTTGGCTACCTCCCCGCCTTTTATACCATTGAAAACTTTTCAAAAGACATTCAAGCAGAGGGTCTAATCATTCACGATAAAAAAGATCGCATTATTTCATATAAAGATGCTTTGCATATTTCAAAACATTACAAAAATTCAAGAATAATAAAAACTGTTGGCTTTGGTCATGGCTTAAAAAACGAAGTCGTTTACAATCATATTTTAGAATTTTTAAACACCTAGAATTATTGTACTTTTGAAGCATGGAAGAACAGTTAAAACGTATTAATAAATTTTTAAGTGAAGTTGGGTATTGCTCTCGCAGAGAAGCAGACAAACTAATTGAAGCTGGGCGCGTTACAATTAACGGGGTTATTCCAGAAATGGGGACTAAAATTGCTCCTAACGATGTAGTTCATGTTGATGGAAAAGAAATTAAATCTTCTAACAAATCGTTTGTTTATTTAGCTTTTAATAAGCCTGTTGGCATTGTATGTACTACCGACACCAGTGTAGAAAAAGATAATATTATAGATTTTATAAAGTATCCGAAACGTATTTTTCCTATCGGACGATTAGACAAACCCAGTGAGGGTTTAATCTTATTAACAGATGATGGCGATATTGTAAACAAAATTCTTCGCGCCAGTAACAATCACGAAAAAGAATATATTGTAAAGGTAGACAAACCTATTTCTCAAACATTTATTGAACGCATGGCGGGTGGTATTCCGCTTGAAGACTTAAACAAAGTTACCAATAAATGTAAAGTTGAAAAATTAAGTACTTACGAGTTCAAAATTATTTTAACACAAGGATTAAACCGACAAATTCGCAGAATGTGCGAATATTTAAACTACGAAGTTGAAACTCTAAAACGCGTTAGAATAATGAATATTACATTAGATAATATTCCCGAAGGTGCATATAGAGAGCTTACCAAAGAAGAGTTTAAAGAATTAAACGAACTAATAAGCGAGTCTACTAAAGTTTTTAAACCGAGTTTAAAGCCTAAAAAAAGAAAACACTAGTTGTTTTTGGCTTTCCTATTCGCCAAATAAAACGGCAAATAAATAATTAAAAAATACGGAATTAAAAATAATTGAGCGACCATAATGTAGTAAGGCCATTCTCCAAAAAGGTCTAAAACAGAAGCCGATTTTGGTTTTTCATTCAAATAAAAATAATTCGCGTTCAAAACATAATTTATTAGCATCATAACAATCAGGTAAATCTGTAATGCGAAAAACGATTTAAAAACGCTTTTAAGTTTGGGTCGCATATTAAAAACAAAGGTGGCATAAAAAATAATGCTTAATAATCCTAAATGCACTGTCCAATACCTGAAATAATCAAAACTCGGAAACCCTTCTAAAATATCGGGAGTTATTACACCCTGAGAGGTTCCAGCAATAATCCAAAACACCAAAATCTCATACATCCAATTTTTTCTGTAAACCGTGAAAAACTGGAATTAGTATTGCTGTTAAACTGCATAAATACAAAGGTAAATCGGTTTCAATTTTGTAGTTCCCTGAGCTTATTGAATACAAATGAAAAGCAACAACAAAAAGGCTAACTCCAAAACCAATAGCATTAAAAATGAGGAATTTGTTGGTTTTTTGATGAGTTAAATTTTGCAAGTCTAATTATATAAATGCAAAAAACGAGTGCTATTAAAATAGGAATTATGTGTTGCAGACTCCCAATAGCGACTCTCTGGAATAAAAAAATTGCATTATAAATTAAGAAATTCATAATGCAATTTAGCAAATTTTTAATACGTTATGCAGTTCGTCTTTCTCTAGCCAACAAGGTGTTTTTTAACAACATTGCAATTGTCATGGGGCCAACGCCACCAGGAACCGGCGTTATATAGCTGGCTTTTTTGCTTACACTTTCAAAATCAACATCGCCTGCAAGTCTGTAGCCACTGGCTTTTGTTGCATCGGGTACTCTTGTAATTCCCACATCAATAATAACCACATCTTCTTTTACCATATCGCCAGTTAAAAACTCAGAAATTCCAATAGCTGCTACAATAATATCGGCTGCTTTAGTTATTTCTGCTAAATTTTTAGAACGACTATGTACCACGGTAACTGTTGCATCACCTGCTTTTCGTTTCTGACTCATTAAGATACTCATGGGGCGACCAACAATATGGCTTCTTCCCATAACTACCACATTTTTACCAGAAGTTTCCACCTGATAACGTTCTAATAATTCGAGAATTCCGTAAGGTGTTGCAGGTAAAAAAGTAGGTAAATCTAAGGCCATTTTCCCAACATTTGTTGGATGAAATCCGTCCACATCTTTATCTGGATGCACAGCCATTAAAACTTTTTGTTCGTCGATATGCTTTGGTAATGGCAACTGAACTATAAACCCATCGATATCATCATTGGTATTAAGTTCATGTATTTTTGATAACAATTCTTCTTCTGAAGTATATTCAGGTAAATCTATTAAGGTAGAATGAAACCCTATCTTTTCGCAAGCTTTTACTTTAGCGTTCACGTAGGTCATACTAGCACCATCTGTTCCCACTAAAATAGCCGCCAAATGTGGCACTTTTTCACCTTTAGAAATCATTGCTTTTACATGTTCAGCAATTTCTTCTTTTATATCGTTACTTACTTTTTTTCCGTCTAAAATTATCATCTTTATAGTTTTCAGTCGCAGTCGCAGTCGCAGTTATCACTCTGCCGACTTACTCTTGCTATTTATAGTTTTCTGTATTTACTCCAAATTTGCTTGGATTATTAATCATATAATTTATAAGTTTCCAACTTCATTCCGAGTTCGATTAACTCTAAATGTTTTTCTTTATCTAAATAGTTACACGCTAGCGCAAAATCTAACCATGTATTTGTTTCAGAATTTTCGCCATCAGCATCAGTTAGTTTACTTGTAAAATGTTTTGGATAAATTCGTTTTCTATATGCTTCCGCTATATTCGCAGAAACAGATCTTGAACTTCTTCTTATTTGATCTGTCAAAGAATAAGTTTCTTCCTTTGGAAACGATTTAGAAATTTCAAAAATTAACATAGCCAATTCAAAAGATTTTTGATAAGCTAGTAGTTTTTTGAAATCCATAAAATTTAATTTTTTCGACTGAGACTGAGACTGAGACTGAAACTATTTCATTCCTTTCATCATCTGCATCATCTTTTTGCCGCCGCCACCTTGCATCATTTTCATCATTTTGCTCATTTGGTCGAATTGCTTTAAAAGCTGATTTACTTGTTGCACCGAAGTTCCAGAACCTTTACCGATACGTTGTTTTCTACTAGCGTTGATAATTCCAGGATTACTTCGTTCTTTTGGAGTCATGGAATGAATAATAGCTTCAATACCTTTAAAAGCATCATCATCAATATCAACATCTTTTAACATTTTTCCAGCACCAGGAATCATCCCCATAAGGTCTTTCATATTCCCCATTTTCTTAATCTGCTGAATTTGCTTTAAGAAATCGTCGAATCCAAATTGATTTTTGGCTATTTTCTTTTGAAGTTTACGTGCTTCTTCTTCATCAAATTGTTCTTGAGCGCGTTCTACTAACGATACAACGTCTCCCATCCCTAAGATACGGTCTGCCATACGTGCAGGATAGAACACATCGATAGCTTCCATTTTCTCGCCAGTACCAATAAACTTTATAGGTTTATTTACAACCGATTTAATTGAAATAGCAGCTCCACCACGTGTATCACCATCTAATTTAGTAAGGATAACACCGTCAAAATTCAATACATCATTAAAGGCTTTTGCTGTGTTTACGGCATCTTGCCCTGTCATAGAATCTACAACAAACAAGGTTTCCTGTGGTTGAATCGCTTTGTGGATGTTCGATATTTCGGTCATCATCACTTCATCGACAGCTAAACGACCTGCGGTATCTATAATAACTACATTATAACCATTCGCTTTTGCATGTGCAATACCTGCTTTTGAAATCGCAACAGGATCTGTATTTCCTCTATCGCTAAAAACCTCTACACCAATTTGATCTCCAACAACATGTAATTGGTCTATTGCCGCAGGACGATACACATCGCACGCTACTAATAATGGTTTTTTAGATTTTTTTGTTTTTAGATAATTAGCTAGTTTTCCAGAAAAGGTAGTTTTACCAGAACCCTGTAAACCAGACATTAAAATAACGCTTGGGTTACCCGATAGATTAATACCTTCGGCATCGCCACCCATAAGTTCGGTTAACTCATCTTTTACGATTTTAACCATTAACTGCCCAGGCTGTAACGTTGTTAAAACGTTTTGACCAAGTGCCTTTTCTTTTACTTTAACAGTAAAATCTTTGGCTATTTTAAAGTTAACATCGGCATCTAACAGCGCACGACGTACTTCTTTTAAAGTTTCTGCTACATTGACTTCGCTTATACTTCCGTGGCCTTTTAATACATGTAAGGCTTTATCTAATTTATCGCTTAAATTATTGAACATAGTTCAGTTTTAATTTTAAAAATGCAAAGTTAATGATTTGAGACGTATTATTGACTTTGATTTTTATAAAAATGATACTTGATTTTAAGCTTGTTAGTACTTTTTATGGGGTTGCCAAATGCGCTAGGGATAGTAACGGAAAGCCCACAGCGACGCAGGAGCGCGGACTTGTAGTGTATAGCCCGACCCTTTTGGGAGCGCCCTTATAAATATTTATAATTAAAAAAAAGGTTGCCAAAACTGATGTTTGACAACCTTTATAAAGGGACTTCTACTTAATAATTAACCTAACCAACCGAAAAAATGGACTTCCCTTTAATTTCTAAAATCAATAATTAATTTTTCTTTTCAATAATTAATAGTCTTTCTACAGTTCCAGTAGAACTATAATCTTTTAATTCGATTTTAGTTGTACTTACACTTTTAACTTTCCATCTATGGTTTAACTCATTAAACGGTGCTTGATCTTTAAAATACAACCCAAGGTATAAGCCATCATTTCTATAGGTTAACCAAGAACCCACTAAAAGTTTATTAACTGGCGTTGTATTTGGATCGATTGTATTTGTAGCTTCTACTCTACCAGATATCATAAAATCCATGGTGTAATCTTTGAATTGTTCTGTTGGATCTATAACATGTGTTAAACCATCATCGTACTTTGTAACTTCCCATTTACCGCTTATTAGTATGGCATCAATAAATTTTAAATCGTCATCAACATCAGGACAATGTCTTTCTAAAATCATTTTGTTATTGGCATTCTCAAGTTTTATTAAACCTGGCTCTAAGAAGGTAATTAACCATTCTAATTTTAAATCTGGTCTGCCATCGAGCGTAATTTTTAAGATGAAACCAATATTTCGAACGCCTACTTCGTAAGTGCCAGAAACAAACTCGCCATTAACACGAATCTTAACAACGTTATTAGCGTAGAATTTTAATGGTGTGCCTATATAATCTTTTTCGTTATCTGCTCCATCAACGCTTAGACGCTCCACTCTCCAAAAGCATTCTTGTAGATAGTTTTCTATGCGTTCTTTGGTAATATCTATTACTACATCGCAATTTTTCTTTAAGATGATTTTGTTTCCATTTGAGGTGAATAGTTTAATTTTTCCATATTCTATTTCGTAAACGAACCATTCTAAAGTAAAATCTACTAATGTTTCAAATTCTAGTTTAATTAAAGCGCCATTGTTAGTTACTCGGGTAGACCAAGTACCTGTTAAAATATCGCCATTTCTTTTACGCACTTTTACAACATTATCTTCTTTAAATGTTAAAATAAATTCGCTATATACATCACTTAAACTAATAGCATTGCGTTGAAATTCGTAAACTACCCACGGACAGGTTTTTAATAAAGTATCTAATCGTTCTTTGGTAAAATCGTCGTCATGATAATCATTATCGTCATCTTCATCGCAGGCATCTTTTGCTTCTTTAATAGTTGCTGCTAACTCTGCATTATTATTTACGGTAACGGTAGAACCATCGGCTAATACCATTGTAACAGGGAAATCTAAACTTGCAAAAACCTCAGCATTCATTACGCGTTTAATAAAAACATACAATTGTTTATCATTTTCGATTGTTACAACATTAACATTTTGAAAATTTGCGTTGTATACCGAAAAAGAAATTGGGTATTGAAAATCGATGCATTCTATATCGTCATCTTCTTCATCTTCACCTTTACAATCTTCAATTAAATCCTCTAAAGCATCATGATTTGCAATAACCACTTGCTCATGATTTGCTAACACAATAGTAATTGGGAAAAATATCTCTAAATCGTCATCATCATCGTCAAATTCATTATAAATGGCTTCAATTGTTTTATAATCTTCTTCTGAATCGATAATTATTTCAATTCCATTAACTTTAACAGTAATAGGTAATTCTACAGATAAGCAACTTGCTTTATCTATAATATTATCTGCAGAACCATCCATTTTAGAGGTGGCACTAATCATACTTGTTAGTTCTGAAGTCGCAACTAGCGCTTCGGCTTCTGTTGGCTCTGTAATATCAATTACTTCATCTTGACAAGAGGTAAACAACATTAGGGCAAAAAAAGGCAATAGTAATAATGTTCTCATTTTAGTTTTCATGATTGTTGATTTTTAGGATTTAACATAGCTTTTTGAATATATAACAAGATAAACTTAAAAATTCCTACCCTATGTTTCGTTTTTTTTTATTTTAGTGCAACCAACTACCCAAAATCATGGAGAAACCACTACAAGAAAATATTTGCGAAGAGCGTTTATTTTCTTCTATATTTAATAAATACGCTAAAGATTTACATAACTTCTTATATTATAAATATGGCGAATTACTAAACCCCAAAGACAAAGTACAAGAAGCTTTTGTTAAATTATGGGAAAATTGCACCAAAGTAACACCAGACAAGGCGAAAAGTTTTGTTTTTACAACCGCCAATAATTTAATGCTAAATGAAGTGGCTCATCAAAAGGTTGTTTTAAAACATCAAAAAAGCAAGCATAAAATGTCTACCAACGAGAATCCTGAATTTTTAATGCAGGAAAAAGAATATCATATTAAACTTCAAAAAGCTCTGTCGAATCTAACCGAAGCACAACGTGAAGCTTTTTTGATGAATCGTATTGAAGGCAAACGTTTTAAAGAAATTGCAGAGATTTTAGATATTTCTACCAAAGCGGTCGAAAAACGTATTTATGGTGCTTTAGAAAAGTTGCGAAGGGAAATAAAGGAGTTATAAGTTGAGAAGTACAAAGTTAGAAGTACAAAGTTAGAAGTTAGAAGTTAGAAGTTAGAGGTTAGAGGTTAGAGGTTAGAGGTTAGAAATTTGAAGCACCCAAAACGCTTTAAACTTAAAACTCTTAATATTTTATATTTTACTTTTAATATTTTTTTAAACTAAGGGTAGGGAAAATTAAAAGTTAACTGTTATATAATTGAATATCGACATGATGAACAGAGAAGAATTAATATCGAAATGGTTAAATAACGATCTAAATGACCGGGAGCTTGAAGCGTTTAAAATGCTTGAAGACTACGATGATTTAGTAAAGTTATCTGATAGTTTACAAGCTTTTAAAGCTGAAGACTACAATACTTCTATGGAGCTAGAAAAGGTATTAAAAACCATTAAGACTTCTAAGAAACAATCTAATAGCTGGATAAAACCTTTGATGCGCGTAGCAGCAATTCTTGCTATTTGCTTTGGTGTATACTATTACACAACTACACTAGATACTAAAATTTCAACAGAATTTGCCCAAAAAACAACTATAGAGCTACCTGACGCATCCAGTGTATCATTAAATGCAAAATCCCTCTTAGCATTTAATAAAAATTCATGGAAAAACGAACGCGAAGTAAGGCTTGAAGGCGAAGCTTTCTTTAAAGTTGCTAAGGGTTCGTCGTTTCATGTTAACACAACATCTGGAACCGTAAAGGTTTATGGCACTCAATTTAATGTTAAACAACGGGACGATTATTTTGAGGTTATTTGCTACGAAGGTTTAGTAGGCGTTATTTACAATTCTCAAGAAACTAAATTAAAACCTGGAGACAGTTTTTTAATTATTGATGGGAAACAAATTGCTAAAGAAAAAGAAAATCGCACTACACCTTCGTGGTTAAATAACGAAAGTACTTTTAAAAGTTTACCTTACAAAGAGGTTATTGCAGAATTTGAAAGACAATATAATGTAGATATTACATTATTAAACATTGATGCTAACCAACTATTTACGGGTAGTTTTGCGCACAATAATTTAGAGATTGCATTAAAGGCAATTACCCTACCTTTACACGTAACCTATAGTAAAACAAAAGACGCTATAATTTTAAAACGTGAGTAGAAAAGGACTCCTTTCTATTTTATTTTTTCTCTTTTTTTTGAATGTTACCAATATATTGGGGCAAAATATTCAGAAAGAAAAGCAATCACTTATTGCCATTTTAAAAATTCTTGAAACGCGTTACAGCATAAGTTTTTCGTACGCAGACGAAACCATTAAACACAAAGAATCTAAACTTCCGGAAGCAGAGCTTTTGCTAGACGCCGCTTTAGAATTTCTTCGAGCTGAAACTAAATTAGATTTTGAATTGTTAGATAATCGATTTGTCGTGATAAAAAAACAAATCAAATCTGAAACTCCAGAATTTTTAACCCAACGTCTCGAAGAAGTTATCATTCATAATTACCTAACTACGGGTATCACAAAATTTAATGATGGTTCGATAACTATAAAACCCGAATCTTTTGGCATTCTTCCAGGTTTAATAGAACCCGATGTTTTACAAACTATTCAAGCGTTACCCGGGGTTTTAAGCGCCGACGAAACGGTATCAAATATTAATGTTCGTGGTGGTACACACGACCAAAATTTGTTGCTATGGGATGGTATTAAGATGTATCAATCAGGGCACTTTTTCGGGTTAATTTCCGCCTTTAATCCATACACTACAAAACGCGTAAACATTTATAAGAATGGCACAAGTGCGAAATATGGTGATGGAATATCAAGTGTCATCGATATACAATTACCAAATGATATTGATAATGAATTTAAAGCTGGATTAGGTTTTAATTTAATAAATGTAGATGGCTTTGCTAAAGTGCCGCTTTCAACAAAATCTGAGTTACAAATCTCTTCGCGACGCTCTGTTACCGATTTAATTTTAACCCCGACATACGACCAATATTTTAAACGTATTTTTCAGGATTCAGATTTAACAAAAACTGACAGAAACTCCATTTCTCAAAACGAACAGTTTTATTTTTATGATGTTAATGTGAAATATTTATACGACCTTACTCCAAAAGACAAGCTCAGATTTCATTTTTTCAATGTAAACAATCAATTAAATTACGACGAACAATCCACCATAAACGACAGAAACGAAGCTTTTAACAGCAAACTTTCCCAACAAAATATTGCTGCCGGAATTATCTATACTAAAAAGTGGAATGATTACCTATCAACCAACTCACAAATTTATGTTTCTAACTACGATTTAGATGCTACAAACTACGACATAACCAACAATTTAAGACTTATTCAGGAAAACGAAGTCTATGATGGTGCCGCTAAAATAGACATTAATTACGCACCCAATTATCAGTTTAAATTAAATGGGGGCTATCAATTTACTGAAGTTGGCATAAGCAATTTGGAGGACGTTAACAACCCAGCCTTTAGAAGTTATATAAAAGAAGTTATTCGTTCTCATGCGGTTTACGCCGAATCTGCCTTACTATCAAACAACGCTAAAACAAATTTAAAAATAGGCGCTCGGTTAAATTATTTTAACAAATTTGATATGCTTTTGGCAGAACCACGATTGAGTTTTAGCCAACGATTTTTTAATAATTTCAGAATTGAAATTTTGGGTGAATTTAAAAGTCAAACCACCACTCAAATCATTGATTTACAAAACGATTTTTTAGGGGTTGAAAAACGCCGCTGGATATTATCAAACAATAGAAACATTCCGGTTTTAAAAAGCAAACAGGCGTCAGCGGGCATACATTTTAACAAAAACAACCTATTGATAAGTGCCGAAACTTACATCAAAAAAGTAGACGGAATTACTGCCAGAAGTCAAGGTTTTCAAAACCAGTTTCAATTTGCAAACAGTATAGGAAGTTATGAAATAAAAGGCATCGATTTTTTATTAAATAAGCAGTTTAACTCCACAGTAAGTGCATGGGTGTCCTATTCTTACAACACAAACAATTATGCGTTTGATACGCTTAATGATGGCAAACCCTTTCCAAATAATGCCAATATTAAACACGCTGTAGATTTCGCAGGTACTTTAACACATAACAACTTAAAATTAGCCTTAGGCCTAAATTGGCACTCTGGTAAACCAACCACACTTCCAGCCCCAAATAACACACCAAACAATAATGAAATTGTCTATTCAAATCCAAATAGCTCGAATTTAAAAGATTACCTGAGGGCCGATTGTTCTGCGACTTATAACTTTAATGTTACAGAAACTGCCAATGCAACAGTGGGCGCGTCTATTTGGAATATATTCAATAAAAATAATATTATTAATCAATACCATTCGGTAAATGATAATAACGAGATTGTTACAGTCGAAAATCAATCTTTAGGCATCACTCCTAATGTAAGTTTCAGAGTTAATTTTTAACATTCATTTTCCTCTTAAAATATAAATGGGCTGCAGTATTAAATTTTAACAAACAACCAAACCATTTACTATATTTGGCTGCAAAACACGAGGGTTATGTTATTATTAAATATTTTAGATACTTCACTCCCATTTACCAATCCGGTATTAAAGTTCTTTATCATTTTAATAATTATTTTACTAGCTCCTATACTTTTAAATAAACTAAGAATTCCTCATATTTTAGGGCTTATTGTTGCCGGAGCCATAATTGGACCTAATGGTTTTAATCTTTTGCTACGTGATAGCAGTATTATATTATCCGGCACCGCAGGGCTACTTTATATTATGTTTCTAGCTGGTTTAGAAATAGATATGAATGAATTTAAAAAAAACAAATTTAAAAGTCTGCTATTTGGTCTGTTTACCTTTAGTATACCCATGACATTTGGTGTTTTGGTTGGTGTTTTTATACTCAATTTTAGCATGCTCACATCAGTCCTTCTTGCCAGTATGTTTGCATCGCATACCCTAATCGCCTACCCTATCTTAGGTAAATTCGGAATTACAAAAAATCGCGCAGTGAACCTTGTAGTTGGTGGCACCATGATTACCGATACGCTGGCGCTTTTGGTGCTCGCCGTAATAGTTGGTATGACCAAAGGAACGGTAAATAGCGAATTTTGGATTCGATTAATTATTTCAATTCTAATCTTTGGGTTTATTGTGTTGCACATCTTCCCAATTATAGGCCGCTGGTTTTTAAAACGATATCATGACCACATATCTCAATATATTTTTGTTTTAGTAATTCTGTTTCTTGGGGCATTTTTAGCTGAAATTGCAGGAATTGAAGCGATAATTGGCGCTTTATTATCTGGTTTTGCACTCAACAGATTAATTCCTTCCACCTCGCCGCTCATGAATCGTATTGAGTTTGTTGGTAACGCTATTTTTATTCCTTTTTTCCTAATAGGTGTAGGAATGCTAATTGATTACCGTGCCTTTTTTACAGATTCTGAAACTATTTTAGTCGCTGTGGTTATGACGATTGCCGTTACATTGGCAAAATTTATTGCAGCATGGGCAACACAAAAATCGTTTAGATTCTCGGTAGATGAACGTCGTATTATTTTCGGTTTAAGTATTGCACATGCCGCCGTAACCTTAGCAACCGTATCGGTGGGTTACAACATAATTATTGGCGAAACGGCTACAGGCGAACCTATTAGATTGTTAGGCGATAGCGTTTTAAATGGTACTATAATAATGATTTTAGTAACCTGCACCATTTCTACATTTGTCGTACAAAAAGGTTCCAGAAACCTATCTCTATTTCAATCTACTGCCAAAGACAAAAAAAATGGGGTTAATGAAGAAAAGATTTTAATCGCTATAAATAATTCTGAAACTGTTGAAGAATTAATTAGTTTAAGTAGTGTAATTAAATCGAAAGAAAACAAAGACTCACTTTATGCATTACATGTAATCAATAACGATACGACCGATGCCAATGCAGAAATAAGTGCTATTAAAATTTTAGATAAGGCCATAAAAATTGCAGCTTCTACCGATAATAATTTAAATAAATTATTGCGTTACGATTTAGATATTATGAATGGTATTTTAAATGTAGCTAAAGAACATAAAGTAACCGATTTAATATTAGGATTGCACATAAAAGCACATATATCTGAGTCCTTCCTTGGCAGTTTAACAGAAGGTGTTTTGTCTAAAATAAACGCCACAAGCTTTATTTACAAAGCATCGCAACCCATAGCTACGATTAAAAGACATATTGTAATCATGCCTAATAACGTAGAAAATGAAATTGGATTTCCGTTTTGGCTATTAAACATTTGGAATATAGCGTACAATACCGGAGCTAAAATCATTTTTTATGGCAGCGAACAAACTATAAAAGTTATTCAAAATGTTCATGAAGAACACCCTATTGATGCCGATTTTGTAATCTTCAATAGCTGGAATGAATCTAAAGCGCTTTCAAGTAATATTAAAATTGACGATAATTTAATTTTCATATTAACGAGAAAAGACGAACCATCTTACCATAAAAACATTAAAAATATTTCGATTTACATAAATCGCTATTTCAAATCGAATAACTTCATTTTGGTTTGCCCCATTATGAATACTATTGCTTTCCACGAAGATATTGAGTTTAATAACCCATCTTTAATGGAACCTTTGGAAAAACTAGACGAAATTGGAAAAACCATTGCTAGCGTTTTTCGTAAAAAATAATAATTTAAAGCCTTTAAAACCAAAATGGGTGTATCATTCCATTATTTATTGAAGCCTTATAATTGTTGTAAAAATTAAAATTATGGGTTTACAATTTAGATATTAAATACAGCATTTAAAAGCTGACAACCAATCTTTTAGGATATTTTTAATGTAAGTATTTTATTTCAATAATAGATGAAATACCATTTTATTTGTACAACTTGCCTACTTTCAACGAAAAAATTAATTTTTTAAAAGACTAATTAATCTTTTTTTTACTTTGATAAAAAATTAAAGTATGGCATCACTTAATCCGTTAAGTACAAATTTAGATTTCCGAAAAGCAAAACACCTGCTTCGACGTGCTTCTTTTAACTTTACAAAAGAGCAATTAAATACCTTTGTTGGCATGTCTGCTACGCAAGCTGTAAATAGTTTAATCTCAGCAGTACCAAACGCCCTACCAGAACCATTCGACCCTTTACCAACTGAAGCGCCAGATGGGTTTTGGACCTCATCAACAGAACTCCCTAATTCATTTACAGGACAAAGTAGAAAACGCGGTGTGGTTAGCGCATGGTGGTGGTATAATGCCATGAACCAGATAAGTTTAAAACATAAATTATCGTTTTTCTTGCACACCTGCTTTACAGTTGGAAAAGATGATGGTGCGGGAGCAGCTACTTATTTTTATGACTACATGCGCTTAATGGATTTTTATGCCTTCGGAAATATAAAAACCTTGGCAAAAAAAATAACCTTAGATAATGCCATGCTTGATTATTTAGATAACACACAAAACAACAAAAATAATCCTAATGAAAATTATGCTAGAGAATATCTAGAACTCTTCACCATTTTAAAAGGAGAACAAATAGGCGCCGGAAATTATACAAATTATACCGAAATAGATATACAGCAAGCTGCAAAAGTGTTTTCCGGATTTAAAATTCAAGCCGATAGAAGCGCTATCGATCCAGATACTGGTATACCAATGGGCTATGTAAATAAAGATCAGCACGATACAAATAATAAAACATTTACTGCCGCTTTTAACAATCAAGTTATTACAGGAAAAAGTATAGATGCTGAAATATTTGACGAATTAAACGATTTTGTTGAAATGGTTTTTTCGCAACCAGAAACCGCCAAAGCATATTGCAGAAGATTATATCGCTATTTTGTAAAAAGTAAATGGACCGAGGAAATTGAAACAGATATTATTACACCACTAGCTCAACTTTTGATTAGTAACGATTACGAGGTGTTACCGGTTGTAGAAACACTACTTTCTAGCGAACACTTTTATGATGCCGACGACACTGATGCCACCGATGAAATAATTGGAAGCATTATTAAAAGTCCGCTACAAATGTTATCAGAAATATGCTCCATGTTTAGTGTCACGTTTCCAAACCCGACAACCGATGCTTTAAATTATTATAACAACTTTTTCTTCAGATTTATACATAACAGTTATTTTAAAGCCGCCGGTATGGATTTTTACAATCCAGACGATGTGGCGGGTTATCCCGCTTATTATCAAGAACCAGATTTTGATAGATATTGGTTTTCATCAAACACCATTATAGGAAGATACAAGCTTATTGAAAGCTTAATAGAAGGAAAAAACACGATTGGTTCGGGTAATAATTATGCATCTTTAGATACGGTTCTGTTTGTTAAAAACAAAATTACAAATGCATCAGACCCCAATTTACTGGTTACAGAAATGGCCGATTTATTATACCCCGAGGCGATTGATGCAGACAGAATTGCATACTTTAAAACGTATTTAGTAGATGAAGGTTTCCCAGATTATTATTGGACCGGAGTATGGAATCAATACTTAAATACCAATGACGATATTACTGTAAAAACACGTTTAGATGCTTTAGTTATGGCGATGTGTAATGCAGCCGAATTTCAATTAATGTAAATTATGAAAAGAAGAAATTTTATAAAACTTTCGGCAACTGCTTCGGTTATTGGTTTAACACCGTTTCAATTGCAAGCAGCATTAAAATCGTTTATGCCTTTTATGGAATGCCCAGACATTTCCAACAGAAAACTCGTTCTCATAAATTTAGCCGGCGCTAACGATGGGTTAAACACGGTGGTTCCGCTTAATCAATACGACATTTACAGTAATTTAAGGCCTACCATTAAAGTTCCAATTTCTGGGTCGAATAAGTACATTAACTTAGATACTACATTAGCCGACAATCAACAAATTGGTTTAAATCCCGCACTTATCGGAGTTAAATCATTGTACGACAAAGGGTACTTACGCGTTATGCAATCGGTGGGATATCCTTCTCAAAATAAGAGTCATTTTAAATCGACCGATTTATATTTAACAGGAAACGATGGAAACAGCCTTTTAAATGGCGAAGATTCTGGTTGGATGGGGCGTTTTATGGAACTCTATTATGCCGATTTAATTGTAGATACCTATCCCCTGGCCATCGAAATAGGCTCCAATAAAACATCGCTTGGTTTTCATGCGGAAGAAGCTCACGGATTATCTATAAACCTTACCGGACAAGATCCTGCTGGTTTTTATTCTGTTTTAAACGGATTAGGAGGAGTTCCGCCTTTAAATTTCCCAGATTCAGATTATGGCGAACAATTACGATTTATTACCAATACCGATTCGCTATCTAACACCTATGCAGAATCTATTTCGAATGCTTTTAATAGAGGCAAAAACGATATAAGTTATCCAGATAACGATTTATCCGATCAGTTAAAAACAGTGGCTCGATTAATAAGTGGCGATTTAGAAACCAAAATATATATGGTACGTATTTCTGGTTTCGATACACACGATGCCCAGGTACAAGGGTCGGGCGAAGTTTTAGGAAGACACTACGATTTATTGTCGCAATTATCGGGAAGTATGGAGGCTTTTATCAATGATTTGGAAAGTCAGAATCTGGCCGATGATGTGGTAGGAGTTACCTTTTCAGAATTTGGCAGAAAAGCAGCCGAAAATGGTAATTTTGGTACCGATCATGGCGAAATAGCGCCTATGTTTGTCTTCGGAAAACCCGTTGCGGGCGGTGTTTCGGGCACCAATCCAGATTTAACAGAAGCTAAGAGTACTAATAATTACCAATTAAAAACCGTTCAGTACGATTACAGGCAAACATTCGCTACATTACTGCAAAATTTCCTTGGAGCGGACAATGCAATTATCGATGCCACCTTTTTCAATCATACCTTAAATGATAGTTTTAACAATTTAAAGGTAGACGAAATTTTAAAAGGCGCCTACGATGTATCCAAAGGCTGTGTTGCTAATACCAATTCACCTAATGGCGAAAACAAATACTGGTTGGTGTATCCCAACCCTTTTAGAGATCTGGTTAACATTTCCGGAATCAATGCCACCGAAACAATTACTTACAGAATTTATAACGCGTCGGGAGTTTTATTAAAAGAAGGAACCGATACTATGGTTGATGGCAAAGTAACCCTTTATTTAAATCGCTATAGTAGTGGTGTCTATTTTTTTGAAATTCTTTCGGGTAACAAAAAAGAAGTTCATAAGGTTATTAAAATATAAATTGATACGTTAAATCTCAAAATTCACAAATTTGAAACAACCACTTAAAACGTTTATGAAAGCTAGAAAATCAATTTTCATATTACTCTTGCTTACTATATTATGTTCTGCATGTAATAGAGATTTAACCGAAGACATTATTTTTCCCTCCGTCATAGAAAACGTTGAGTATAAATGGTGGATATTAACACATAAAAACTACGAAAGCCCTGGTATTTATTTATACAACGAAACCACCTCGACCATAGAACTTAAAATCGACTTACCCCAAAATTTAAAATCCCCTCATGCCCTAGCCTACGATGGAGTATCTCTTTGGGTTGGAGGTAATGGAGAAAACGAATCTATTTATCAATTAAATCCAGAAACAGGTGCCATTATTTCTGAAATTAGAAATATAAAAACTGAAGGGATAGCGCTATTAGATGAGTATTTATATTATTCTAGTGACCAAGTAATTAACAAAATTGAAAAAAACGGAACATTGGTTGAAGCAATTCCAACTAAAAACTCATCTTATAATATTCCCGATATAGCAATTTATGGCAGTTTTTTATACTACTTACGCTATTCGGAAAACGAATCGGTCATAAAATTAAAATTATCGACCAAAACAGAAAGCGCCGTACCGATTATTCAAAGTACAGGAACTTATTGCTTAGCCGTTTTTGAAAATGAAATAGTTACGGTAACAGCTTTAAATGAGATAAGCCATAGCAATATAAGAACTGGTGCATTTATTTCAACCAATCCCACCGAAATTAAGGGTTGGATTACTGCTTTAGCGCCTTATAGCCAAAATTAAAAAAACCCAACCCTTAATACTTTCTAATCATTATGCTTAGAAAAAGTAATTTATTTTTTTATAAGTTACTATTAATTATGTCAGCATAAATCCTCACAAAGAATATAATATTTATTGCAATAAAATTGTATTCTACATTTAAAACAATTTTGGTTAATCAAAATTTATTTATCACATTCTCTAAAAAAACGTTATATTCCTTTAACTCTAAAGGAACATCGGCATTTTTCTCCATATCATGAAAATGATGTGTTGCCAATAATTTCATACCTGTAAATGCGTTCATTTTGTGAAATCCAAACATAACACCTTCATCGACACTTTTTTGCTCAAAAAATTCATTTTCGAGTGTAAATGCTGTTTTTGGCGCGTTCCAACTAGTAGTAAGAATATATCTTTTACCGTGCATTAATCCACCAGTTCCATAATTAATTTCTGGGTTATTTCTACTTCGTCCATCACTACTATAAATACCGTTTTGATGGCCTTCTGTAAACACCACATCTATGTAATTTTTGAAACCAAATGGGATTTGAAACCACCAAATTGGTGTGTGATAAATAACAAGATCTGCCCACTTAAATTTTTCAACTTCTGCTTTAGGATCATAATTGTCCCCTACTTGAGTTGATTTAACTTCAAAACCTTCTAAGGCTTCAAAATATGTAATTGTATTTTTAAATAAGTGTTTCATTAAACCTTCCTCCAGAATGTGCAAATGGATGACTTCCATTAATTATAAAAATATTTTTCATTTGTTTCTTAATTAATATTCGGCAAAAATAACATAAACATTAGTATTGTAATAATAATACAAATCATACCTTTGTATTATATATATTAATACTAATGGTAAATTTAGAATGGTATAGAACGTTTAAAGAAATCTATGAAAACGGCACTTTAACTAAAGCTTCAATTGCATTATATGCTTCACAACCAGGAGTAAGTGTACATTTAAATGCTTTAGAAGCCTACGTGGGCAAAAAATTATTTGAACGCACTTCAAGAAAAATGATTCCAACCGAAGACGGTAAATTTTTGTACGAATACATTATTGAATCGATTAACAAACTTGAAATTGCGGAACAGCATTTTAAGAAAACCACTCAAGAAAAAAATCCTTCCTTGCATATTGGTATGTGTTCTGAAATGTTTCAACTCATCATTGAACCAGAAATCCACAAATTAAATTTTGATTTAGTCGCCAAATTTGGAGCGCACACAGATTTGATTAAAGATTTAGATAACGGAATATTAGATTTGGTTATAACTCCAAGAAGGCAAAATGACAAAAAATCTTTAGTAGATTACATCCCTTTCTCCAAAGAAAGAATAGTTTTAATTGCGGGAATTAAAACCGATACAACAGAAATAAACAAACACCTTAATTCTGGTAATTATAAGGAATTAGAAAATGAATTACATAAAAACACTTGGTACAGTTCTTCTAACGAAATGGAACACTTTAGACGTTTTTGGTTTGAGAATTTCAACAAACGCCCTGTCTTTAAACCAAACTACATTTTGCCAAATATAACCTCTATTGTGAGGTGTTTGAGTAATGAAAACGGACTTGCTTTAGTTCCAGATTTTTTATGTGAAGATGCTATTAATAAAAAAGAAATAAAGTTAGTTTGGGACGGAAAAACAAAAACTGAAAATACGTTATATTTTGCGTCAAGAACCGATTTAAAATACAAAAAGGAGTTAAATGTGCTTCAAAACATATTTAAAACAAAAATGAAAACACATCACATGTGAAAGGACTTATTTTATTACCATCACTTAATTACTGCTAAAAATTCTTTAGTATTTTCTACTTCGCTTGCATCTGTAATATTAAGTACTAACACATGTGCTATGCTTTCATACACACTTGACTAGTCTTCAACATTACAATTTTTACCATTATTTACCAACTTAGAAAATGATTTACTTACTCACCTCACTCACTAAAATATTGATTTATATGACAAAAGTCAGTTACCAGTCTAAAACCCAATCGTACATTTGCGATAAGCAATTAGGAATAAATCATCATTCCTAATAATGTTTTCAGCAAATTACACCCATTAGCGGGAGGTAATCCTATAAAAAGATGAAAAGAAGTTTAGAACAGATAGAATATAAGGAAAACACCGAAGCTTTGGCAGTATTTGCGAAGGCATTAGGGCACCCTACACGTATTGCCATTTTAAAACATTTAGAGAATCAATCGTGTTGTTTTACAGGCGATTTAGTAGATGTATTTCCCTTGGCGCAATCTACCATCTCTCAGCATCTTAAAGAATTAAAAAACGCTGGTTTAATTCAAGGTGAATTAAAACCACCCAAAATAAAGTACTGTATCAATCAAGAAAAATGGAACCTTGCAAAATCATTATTTCAACAATTTTTTGATTGATATTTTTTTTTCATTAATCGCCTTTTGACGATAAATAAACGCATGTATTATGACCAAAGTAATTAAAATTTTAGGAACTGGATGTCCTAAATGCCAAACAATGACCAATCTTGTTAAAGATGTGGTTTCAGAAAACAACATTGATGCTTCAATTGAAAAAGTTGAAGATATTATGGAAATCATGAAATTTAACGTTATGACAACACCGGCATTAGTTATAGATGATGTTATAACCATAAAAGGGCGCATCCCTTCAAAAGATGAAGTTTTGGACCTTTTAAATTAACAGCGCCTTAGTTTATAACATTTCAAATAAATAATCCTTTTCCTCAAATCTAAACGCGGTGGCTCATATAAAGCAATCCATTCTAGATTTTGATAGTACCATTTATATAAAAAATGTTTGATTGGATACAACATATTGCAGATTGGCTTGTTTATGACGTCTTGAATTTAAACAAAGGGCAACATTTAGCAGAAGCACTCAACTTCTTTATTTACGACACCACCAAAATTTTAATTTTACTTTTTGTGGTTATCTTTTTTATGGGCATTGTAAATAGTTACTTTCCCATAGACAAGGTTAAAAATTATCTCTCACGAAATAGATTATACGGACTAGAATACTTATTCGCAAGCCTTTTTGGTGTGGTAACACCCTTTTGTTCCTGTTCGTCTGTGCCGCTGTTTATCGGTTTCGTAAGAGGAGGTATTCCCCTTGGAGTCACTTTTGCTTTCCTGATCACTTCGCCTTTAGTAAATGAAGTTGCTATCGGTCTTTTTCTTGGCTTGTTCGGACTTAAAACCACCGTAATTTATGTAATTAGTGGTATTTTGTTAGGAACTATTTCGGGGGTAATTCTTCAAAAACTAAAGCTAGAATCGTATTTAACACCTTGGGTAAAAGACGTTTTGGCAACCGCACAAAAGGAACAAGATGTCTTTATTGCCGAAAAACAAACCTTAAAGCAAAGATTACCTATAATTTGGAATGAAGTAATAAAAATTCTAAAAGGTGTCGTGCCTTATGTGCTGGTTGGAATTGCTATTGGAGGCTTAATGCATGGTTATATTCCAGAAGGATTTTTTGAAAAATATATGGCTAAAGATAATTTATTTGCCGTACCTATTGCTACCATTTTAGCGGTACCAATGTATTCTAACGCCTCGGGCATTCTTCCGGTGGTTCAGGTATTAGTGGCAAAAGGCATTCCTTTAGGTACTGCCATTGCCTTTATGATGGGCGTTGTTGGGCTTTCATTACCTGAAGCAATGCTTTTAAAGAAAGTAATGACCTTAAAACTGATTGCTATCTTTTTTGGAGTTGTTACACTCTGCATCATTTTTTCCGGATATTTATTTAACATGATATTATAAAAATTGAAGATTTATTAAACCAAAAAACTTAAAACCATGAGTAAAACAATCAAATTTTTAACAGTTTTAGCCTTTAGTTTCATGCTAACTTCTTGCAACGGCCAAAACAAAAACAAAGACAATTCGGTAAACCAATCCATTTCAAAAATAGAAGTAATCGACTTCCATTCTACACATAGATGCATGACTTGCAATGCTATTGAAGCGAATACTAAATATACTTTGAACACCTATTTTTCTAAAGAACTTAAAGAAGGAACAATTTCCTTTAAAGCGATTAATGTAGATGAAAAAACCAATGAGAAAATAGCTGAAAAATTTGAGGCGTCTGGCACATCATTATTTTTGAATGTGATAAAAAACGGAAAAGAAACTCAAATTAATTTAACCGATTTTGCTTTTATGAAAGGAAACGACCAAGTAGCTTTTTCAAAAGAACTGAAATCTAAAATAGATACCCAATTAAAAACGCTCTAAATGGATTATTTACAAACTCTTTTAGAGAATTACAATATTCCAATTTTATCTGCTTTTGTACTCGGACTAATGACCGCCATTAGTCCGTGTCCTTTAGCGACTAACATAACAGCCACTGCATTTATATCTAAAAATATTTCCAGTAAACGGAAAGTATTTTTGAGTGGTTTACTCTATTCTTTTGGTAGAGGATTTAGTTACACCGTTATTGGATTCATCTTATTTTTTGGTGCTAGCAAATTTCACATGGCGCGATTTTTTAACCAGAATGGTGAAAAATATTTGGGTCCTTTATTAATTCTAATAGGACTAATAATGCTAAATATTATCAAACTCAACTTTTTCGGAAAGACTAATTTTCAAGAAAAACTATCAGAAAAATTTACAGATAAAGGACTAATAGGTTCTTTTTTAATAGGTGTTATTTTTGCTTTAGCGTTTTGTCCTTATAGCGGCGCTTTATTTTTTGGCATGTTAATACCCATAACAATCGCCACCGCTGACGGACTCTATTTACCTTTAATATTCGCATTTGGCACCGGATTACCCGTTATTCTTTTTACCTATTTACTGGCGTTTACAGCAGGAAAAATTGGTGTTTTCTATACAAGAATCACAAAAATTGAAATAATAATGCGAACCGCAGCTGGCGTTGTCTTTATATTAACAGGTTTGTATTATATTTTCATTTTTACTGGTGTACTGTAATCAACACCCCAATATTAAAAACATAATGAAAAACTATTCTACCAACACTAACTATTTAGCAAGGCGACGCTAAAACTTATAACAAAATACAGACTAATTTAAACTCGCCAAACTCGCTTTTAAAGTTTCAATTTTAGCCAAAGCATCGGCTTCTTTGTTGCGTTCGTTAGCAATTACCTGCTCTGGTGCCCCTGCAACAAAACGTTCGTTAGAAAGTTTCTTTTGTACCGATTTTAAAAAGCCTTCGGTGTAATTTAATTCTTCCGTTAGTTTTTTAATTTCAGCCTCCACATCAACACTTCCTTCCATAGGAATAAAAAACTCATTCGATTTTACTCTAAAAGTTTGTGCTCCATCAACGGCTTCATTAACATAATTTATGCTCTCGAGGTTTCCTAACTTAGCTATAATATCATCAAAAGTAGTACTTGACTTTTCATTATTTATTACAGAAAAGCCTATGGCATCTTTAAACGCAATATTATTTTGTTTTCTAATATTTCGTATTCCTGAAATGACTTCTGAAGCAAATTCAAACTCCGCAATTAGAGCCTCGTTTACAGGTTTAGCTTCTGGCCATTTAGCAACAATTAATGCTTCTTCTGGCGTTCTTTCAGCTATATAATGCCAAATATCTTCTGTTAAAAACGGCATAAACGGATGCACGATTTTTAAATTTTCTTCAAAAATTGAGATGATGGCTTTATAAGTTACCGCATCGATAGGTTGTTGGTATGCTGGTTTAACCATTTCTAACAACCAACCACAAAAATCGTCGTAAATAAGTTTATAAATCGCCATTAAAGCGTCGCTTAAACGGTATTTACTAAAGTGATCTTCAATTTCTATTAAAGCCACCTGGAATTTCGATTCGTACCATTCAATCGCTATTTTACTAGAGTTAGGTTGCGATATTGTTTTATCAATTTCCCAACCATCAACTAATCGGTAGGCATTCCAAATTTTATTTCCAAAACCTTTTCCTTGTTGGCAAAGTGCTTCATCAAACATTAAATCGTTCCCGGCGGCACTACTTAATAATAATCCAACACGAACACCGTCGGCACTGTATTCTTCAATTAATTTTAAGGCATCTGGAGAATTTCCTAAAGACTTACTCATTTTTCGGCGTTGCTTATCTCGCACCAAGCCGGTTAAATACACATTATTAAAGGGTTTTTCGCCTTTATACTCGTAACCAGCAATAATCATACGTGCTACCCAAAAGAATAAAATATCTGGACCTGTTACTAAGTCGTTTGTTGGGTAGTAGTATTTAATATCGTCGTTTTCAGGATTTCTTATACCATCAAACACGCTCATTGGCCATAACCAGGAACTAAACCATGTATCTAATGCATCACTGTCTTGTGTTAGGTCTTTGGTTGTTAGGTTTTGGTTGTTGGTTTTTTGCTGTGCTAATTCTAAGGCTTCATCAATAGTCTCGGCAACTACAAAATCCTCTTTTCCATCACCGTAATAGTACGCTGGAATTTGTTGCCCCCATAATAACTGACGCGAAATATTCCAATCGCGAATATTCTCCATCCAGTGGCGATAGGTATTTTCAAACTTCTTTGGAAATAATTTTATTTCTGCGTCTTCACCTAAAACTGCTTCGATAGCTGGTTTTACGAGCTCTTCCATTTTTAAGAACCACTGATCTGAAAGTCTCGGTTCAATAACTGCCTTGGTTCTTTCTGAAGTCCCAACTTTATTAAGGTAATTCTCGGTTTTAACTAAACTACCTTTTTCCTCTAGTTCTTTTACAATTTCCTTTCTTACAACAAATCGGTCTTTCCCTTGATAATGTAAGCCAAAACTATTTAAACTGGCATCCTCGTTAAATATATCGATAACTTCCAGTTTATGTTTGTCTCCTAAATTTTTATCGTTTTCATCGTGTGCAGGTGTTACTTTTAAGCAGCCTGTACCAAATTCGATATCCACATACTCATCTTCAATAATAGGAATCACTCGATTGCAAATTGGCACAATCGCTTTTTTTCCTTTTAGATGTACGAAACGCTCATCATTGGGATTAATACAAATGGCGGTATCGCCAAAAATAGTTTCCGGACGTGTTGTCGCAATAGTTAATACGTCATTACTACCTTCAATCTTATAGTTTAAATAATAAAGATTTCCCTGTTTTTCTTCGTAAATTACTTCTTCATCAGAAAGTGTTGTTTTTGCCTCAGGATCCCAGTTTACCATACGGTAACCTCGGTATATTAATCCTTTGTTAAACAAATCCACAAACACTTTAATAACAGCTTCACTCATGTCGTCATCCATAGTGAATTTGGTTCGATCCCAATCGCAAGAACAACCTAGTTTTTTAAGTTGCTCCAGAATTACACCGCCATATTCATGGGTCCAATCCCAGGCATGTTTTAAGAATTCTTCGCGAGATAAATCGTTTTTATCAATTCCTTGTTCCTTTAATTTAGCAACTACTTTTGCTTCGGTAGCAATTGAGGCATGATCTGTACCTGGCACCCAACAAGCATTTTTACCTTGTAAGCGAGCACGACGAATTAACACATCTTGAATGGTGTTATTCAACATATGCCCCATATGCAGCACTCCTGTGACGTTTGGAGGCGGAATGACAATAGTGTAGGGTTCTCTTTCGTCTGGTTTTGAATGAAAATAATTATGTTTCATCCAGTAATCGTACCACTTGGTTTCTACCTGATTTGCATTATATTTTGAAGGTATTTGCATACTTTGGAATAGTTTTTGAATAATGATTCGCAAAAGTACTTATATTTCTTTTTCTGTGAAAGTTATAATAAGGTTTGATATTACAGAAAACATTATTTTTTAACAGTAATTAAACCAAAAGATGACAAGGAATATGTAAATTTGATTCGAGATATTTTGCCACAAACATGTATTTCGTCTAATAAATTTGCTGTTTGTGGAAAAAATAAGTATGTTTGATTGAAAATAAAACATAAAAACAGTGGTAATTGAATGCCTTTTTATAATTATTTTTAATCATACAAAGTAAAAATTATAAAATAACTTAATAAAATGAAAAAATTAATTACAATTTTATTTATCGGATTAGTAAGTCTAGCTGTAAATGCTCAAGATAAAGTAGCTAAAATCGAATTCAAATCGGATACGATTGATTACGGAACGATTGAAAAAGGATCGAACGGCTTACGAGTGTTTGAATTTACTAATACAGGTAATGCACCATTAATAATATCGAATGTAACATCGACCTGTGGTTGTACGATTCCTAAAAAACCGGATGGACCAATTTTACCTGGAAAAACAGGACAAATTGAAGTGAAATACGACACTAACAGAGTTAGCCCTATAAGAAAAACTATCACTGTAATTTCGAATGCCGAAACACCAACAGTCGCTTTAAAAATTAAAGGTGAGGTAGTAAACTCCAATAGTTCAAGTGTACTTGAAAAAACGAAAAGTGTAGTTCAAAAATAAAAATCTATTATTCTAAATAAATTTTAAAAGACCTAAACATATTTAAGTTTAGGTCTTTTTTATTATTGGAGATTGCAACGTAAAATTAAATTTTAATATTAAACCATTTCTTTCTACCTCAAGTCTTATCTGCTTACCCGCAGCTTCATAAAATTGATGTATAATTTGTTGCAAAGTGTATTGAGACGCATCCTTACCATTAATAGACAAAATAACGTCACCTATCATTAAACCAGCATTAAATGCGGACGAATTTTCTCTTAATTCTACAATAGCATAGGCCGGTTTTAAGGTTAATTTATAGCGAACATCTAAAACAATACTTGTGTTGTTGTTATTTAATTCATTACCATTTTGCGCACTATAACTTTTAGTATCTAATTTAGCATCCTTTTCGCGCACAAATCTTACACCACTATGCGCCAATTCGATACCGCTTTTGTTATAACTGAATTTTTCTTTAAAAAAAGAATTCTTTTTAAATGTTACAATGCCTTTTTGATAATCAACAATAACATTAAAACGTTTTAAAATATTACCTGCTAGGGTTCCATTACGTTCTTTTACATTTTTCGCAGTAGAGATTGAACTATCGTCGGGATAGGCTACATTGGCATTTTTCAATTCAAAACTATTTAATAGTAACGCATCAATAGTTGAACGCTTACCGTGAACACTTCCACCTAAACCATAACCTAAAAAATCTTCAAAATAAGGATGATCAATTTCAATTCCCAAAGAATCATCTTCAAATAGCCAAAGGGCATCACTTCCACCCGAATCTATTAACAATTTAACTGGAATTATTTTCTGCTTCACACTTACTTGAGCATTTATATAAGGCTTGTTATTGTAAAACTCTAAATTGAAAACTTCGCATTTCCTGCATTTTTTATACTTATATTTTTGAGGATTTGTTAGCCGGATATATTTCCTGGTATAATTAATTTCAACCACAAGATCTTTAAACACATCAAAACCAATAATTCCATGAACGGGAAAACCTAGACGAGGCGCAAAATTTAAGTTAGAATCGAATATTTCGTATATATCCTGATTTAGTTTTAACGCATCTCCTATTTTAATTATATTGTTTTTGGATTTTATAGCCTTAACAGACTCCCCTTCACCGAGTCCACTTAAATAGATAGTTTCAGAATTTTTTAAATTTAAAGTATCAGAAATGTTTAAAAAATTAAATATAATGGGCTTACTTACACCGGTATCAAGCAAAAAAGACAATACCACGCCGTTTATTTCAACGGGGATAATTATTAGGTTGTTAACGAGCTTAATATTTACTTTACTAGAGTGTCGCTTATTCTTTACCACGAATCCGCGTTGTGCATAACCATAGTGACAAAACAAAACAAACATCATAATTAAATAAAGTAGTTTTTTCATAAATTTCGTTACCATTTGTCATTAACAATTTACAACTCTTTGCAATACGAATATTATTTTAGTTAAAAATTTAAAAAAACTTTAAGATAATTTTCTCAACTTTGCCGCCTATAATTTATTTTAAATGCCAACAATATCTAGAAAAGGGCTATTAATGCCAGAATCTCCCATTCGTAAGTTAGTTCCTTATGCAGAAAAAGCTGCTAAGAATGGAAAGTCTATTTATTATTTAAATATTGGCCAACCAGATATTAAAACGCCCGAAGTGGCTTTAAAAGCGGTTAAAGACAATACCGTTGAGATACTATCGTATTCTAGATCTGAAGGCTCTGATACGTATAGAAAAAAACTGGCGGCCTATTATAAAAAATACCATATTAATTTGTCTCATAAAGACATTATTGTAACTACTGGGGCAAGTGAAGGATTGCTATTCCTTTTTAGTAGTATCATGGATCCGGGCGATGAAGTTATTATTTCAGAACCATTTTATGCCAATTATATTGCTTTTTCGACATCGTCTGGCGTTAATGTAGTGCCTGCTGTTTGTAACATTGAAGATAATTTTGCATTACCATCCATTGAAACCTTCGAAAAACTTATCACGCCAAAAACCAAGGCTATTTTAATTTGCAACCCCGGAAATCCAACTGGATATTTATATTCTAAAGAAGAAATTGAAAAATTGGCAGCTTTAGCCATTAAGCACGATTTGTTTTTAGTTTCCGATGAGGTTTACAGAGAGTTTGTGTACGACGGAAATACGCATTATTCCATTTTACAAGTAAAAGGCTTAGAAGAACATGCCGTTGTAATTGATTCTGTATCTAAACGATATAGTATGTGTGGAGCGCGAGTAGGTTGTTTGGTTTCAAAAAATCGCAAGGTTCTTAAAACAGTGTTAAAATTCGCTCAGGCCCGCTTAAGTCCACCAACCTATGCACAAATTGCAAGTGAAGCCGCTTTAGAAACACCGCAGAGTTATTTTGACGATGTTATAGCCGAATATGTAGATAGACGCGACACTTTAATTCATGAATTACAAAAAATTGAAGGTGTAAAGGTAGCAAAACCTAAAGGAGCTTTTTATTGCATTGTAGAATTGCCAATAAAAAACTCTGATAATTTTGCACAATGGCTTTTAGAAAAATTTGATATTAACGGAGAAACCGTTATGGTTGCACCTGCAGGCGGATTTTATTCTACACCCGGATTAGGTTTAAACCAAGTGCGTATTGCTTACGTACTTAATAAAGAAAGTTTAATAAAAGCGGTACACATTATAAAAGAAGCTCTTAAAGTTTACAAAGATTAGTGCAAATTAAAGAAAACATATCGTTAAAACCCTTCAACACCTTTGGTATTGATGTAATAGCAAAATATTATGTATCGGTATCTAATATTGAAGAATTAAAACAAATTCTATCTCTAAAAACCTACCCGAATAAACTTTTTTTAGGAGGTGGCAGCAATATGTTACTTACCAAAAATTTTGACGGCCTTGTAATTCATATAAATTTAAAAGGTATCGAAATTGTTTCGCAAGACAACCAGTATGTTTATGTGAAAGCATCGGCTGGAGAAAATTGGCATGAGTTTGTTGTTTGGTGTATAAATAACGATTTTGGAGGCATTGAGAATTTATCTTTAATTCCGGGTAATGTTGGTACAGCACCCATCCAAAATATTGGAGCTTACGGCGTAGAACTTAAAGATATTTTTTATAGTTGTGAAGCCATGGCCACCGACACCCAACAACTAGAAAACTTTACTAACGAAACCTGTAATTTTGGTTATAGAGATTCTATTTTTAAAAATAAAATTAAGGGGCAATATATTATAACCAGCGTTATTTTTAAACTTACAAAACAAAACCATAAGCTTCATATAAATTATGGTAGCATATCTACAGAGCTCGAAGCAATGGGCATTACCAACCCAACAATACAACAAATATCTAAAGTAGTAATTGCGATTAGAGAAAGTAAATTACCAAATCCAAAAGACATTGGTAATAGCGGAAGTTTCTTTAAAAATCCATTAGTTTCAAAAAAGCATTACAATAAATTACTTAAGAATTTTAATGATATGCCAAGCTATGCAGTGTCAGAGCATGAAGTAAAAATACCTGCTGGTTGGCTAATTGAAAAAGCTGGCTTTAAAGGTAAACGGTTTGGCGATTATGGCGTTCATAAAAATCAAGCTTTAGTGCTTGTAAATTATGGTAATGCCAAAGGTTCGGATATATTAAAACTTTCAAAATTAATACAAGAAACTGTTCAAAGGCTTTTTGATATTTCCATTGAAGCTGAAGTTAATATCTTATAATACCAAAGAAATTTCTAACTTTGGTATAATTATATTTGATATTTTAACAAATTAAAACTTATTCATTTTGATTTCATCCTTAGAAATACAAATAGTTAGTTTATTAGAAAAAGGCGATAAAAAAGCTATTTCTATACTCTACGATAATTATTCCGATGCATTATACGGTGTAATTAAGAAAATAATAAGTGATGATGACACAGCTCAAGATGTACTTCAAGAAAGTTTTGTAAAAATATGGCGTTATTCAGATAAATACGATTCTAGTAAAGCAAAATTATTCACTTGGCTATACAGAATTGCGTATAACACTGCAATAGACAAGGTTAGGTCTTTAAAAAACAAAGATGGTAACGAAGTCCAAATAGATAAATCATCCGTATATAAGGTATCAGCAGGCGAATTAAATGAGGATGTATTAGATATACAAAAACATTTAAAAAGCATTGATGAAAAATATCAAATAGTAATAAATGCGCTCTTTTTTGAGGGCATGACCCAACAAGAAGCCAGTGAAGAACTCGATATTCCACTGGGTACTATAAAATCGAGATTAAAGATTGGATTGCGTGAATTGAAAAAAATTTATAATCCTTAACAAAAAAAGTCATGAATGCGAAAATAACTACTTTTTTAAATTCTGGCCTACTAGAAAAATATCTATTGGGTGATACTACTTCTGAACAAACAGAAATAGTAGAGTCTTATATTTCAAAATATCCAGAAGTACAGAATGAATACAACACATTACAATATAACCTTGAAATAGTAACAAGAAGTAATGCTGTTGAAGTTCCTAATAATATTTTGAATAGTATTCTAGATGAACTAGACGAAAAACCAGTAATTAAAATGAATACCTCTGTTAGACAAAAAAAGTGGTATAAATTTAGTGTCGCGGCAAGTATAGCTGCCTTTATTTTTGCCGGTACGTCGTATCTTTTTTACAATCAAAACCAACGACTAAATGAAGAAAACCAGGTGGTTGTTGATGAAATTTTCGATTTACGAAGCGATATTGAAGCTAACAATAAAAAGTTAGACAACATTATGCATCAGTTTATGGAACTTAACGACCCTAACACCTACAAATATATCATGCAAGGTAATAGTCGTTCTAAAAATTTCAAAACCGTAGCATATATTAACCCTAAAGAAAAAACATCGATGATAGACGTTGTTTCTTTACCCGAATTACCAGAAGATCAATGTTACCAAATATGGGCAGAGCTACAAGGAAAAATGGTGAGTTTAGGAATTTTAACCGAAACCGACAGACAACTTAGAGCGATTCCATACACAGAAAACGCCTTGGCGTTAAATATCACTATTGAACCTAAAGGAGGTAATAAACGAGCTTCCTTAGACAGATCTGTTGCTGAAATAGATTTAAATTAATAGATTGAATTGATTATAGCAAGGTAAAGGCCTCATTTGTTTTTTCAAATGAGGCTTTTCCGTTTTCACAACATTATTATTTTTAAAACAATAAAGTTTTAAAAAATAAAAACGAAATCCATTATCTTTGCTGCAAATAAAATTTCTGTTCCTATTAATAGAAATTGTATTTCAATTGATTAATCTTAAAAAAATGAAACTTCTTATAATTACTATTGTACTGTTAGGTTTAGGATTTGCTGGGATAGCCATAAAAATTTGGGCAAAAAAAGACGGTAAATTTGCAGGAACCTGTGCAAGTCAGAATCCAGTATTAAATAAATCAGGTGAAAGTTGTGGCTTTTGTGGTAAAACTCCAGACCAATTTGATACTTGTAACGAACCAAAACATTCATAAATTTTTATGGTGCTACTTGACTTTGTCTACTATGGCTTTATAGCTGTAGTTTTTATTCAAGTTATTTTTTACTTAGGTGTTTTCGGGAAATTTGCTTTTAAAAAACCAAGTAAAGAATCTCGTAAAATAGTAGACGTATCTGTAATTATATGCGCAAAGAATGAAGCTGAAAATCTTAAAACCTTTCTACCTTCAATCATATCTCAAGAGTATCCTAATTTCGAAATCGTTTTAATAAATGACGCTTCCAGTGACGATACACTCGAAGTCATGGAAACTTTTGCCAACGAAAATGCCAAAATTAAAATTGTTGATGTAAAAAACATCGAAGCGTTTTGGGGCAATAAAAAATACGCCTTAACACTTGGCATTAAAGCCTCAAAAAACGAACACTTATTATTTACTGATGCCGACTGTAAACCCGTTTCAAAATACTGGATACAAGAAATGTGTTCTCATTTTAATGATGAAAAAACCATAGTTTTAGGATATGGCGCCTATTCTAAAGTAAAAAAATCGTTTCTAAATAAAATTATAAGGTTTGAAACTTTAGTTACTGCGCTTCAATATTTTTCGTTTGCTAAAATTGGTTTGCCTTATATGGGCGTGGGTAGGAATTTAGCCTACACCAAGGCAGAATTTTTTAAGGCGAATGGGTTTATAAATCATATTAAAATACGGTCTGGAGACGACGATTTGTTTATTAATCAAGTAGCTACGAAAAAAAATACAGCCATAAGGTTTTCTAAAAATAGTTTTACAATATCGAAACCAAAAACAAAATTTAAAGACTGGATAAAGCAAAAAAGACGGCATATTTCAACCGCCAACTATTATAAATTTCATCATAAAATACTACTAACATTAATTTATTGCACACAACTACTTTTCTGGATTTTAGCCACTATATTATTTGCATTTACCTTTAATTGGGAAATTGTTTTAGGCATATTTTTAACCCGTATAATTATACAATTCGTCGTTTTTGGAAAGACATCAAAAAAATTAGGAGAAAATGATCTTATTGTATTACTTCCAATACTCGAAGTTTTTTTAATTACTATACAATTTGTTATATTTATGAATAATCTGATCTCAAAACCAAATCATTGGAAATAAAAGAAGCCATTAAACGTGCCAAAGAAAACGACCAAAAAGCGTTTAACTTTTTATTGGACACGTTTTGGGATGATGTATATGGTTTTCAGTTAAAGCGCATTCAGAATGAAAATGATGCTGAAGATATAACCATCCAAACATTTTCTAAAGCTTTTGATAGAATTGAAACTTTTGATGATTCTTTTAAATTCAAAACCTGGCTTATTACCATTTCTAAAAATATTCATATTGATTTATTAAGAAAAGAAAAAAAGTCTATTACTCAGATAACTTCAAACGATGACAAGTCGGTGTATCAAATTTTAGATGAATCGCCAACCCCAGAAGACGAATTAATTACAGAGCAACATTTAGCTAAATTATTGCGAGATATAAAAAAATTGAAACCGCATTACCAAGAGGTAATCAATCTTCGCTACTTTCAAGAATTAAGCTATAAGGAAATTTCTAATAAACTTAAAGAACCTATAAATAACGTAAAAGTTAAATTATTGCGTGCTAAAAAATTATTAGCCGAAATTATTCAGGAAAAATAATGTTTACTAAACTTAAAAATTTAGGTCCAGGTTTATTATTTGCTGGAGCTGCCATTGGTGTATCGCATTTAGTGCAATCTACCCGAGCGGGTGCCGATTTTGGTATGGGTTTAATTTGGGCATTACTATTAGTAAACCTTTTTAAATATCCTTTTTTTCAGTACGGACCGCGCTATGCCACTGCTACTGGCGAAAGTTTACTGGATGGTTATCTCAAACTAGGAAAAGGTGTTTTATTAACATATTTCATTTTAAATATTGCGACCATCTTCACCATACAAACCGCGGTAACAATAGTAACGGCAGGTTTAGCCTCAAACCTCTTTGGCGATTTTGGGACGTTTAATCTGGGAGCTAGAGTAATATCCAATACAGAAATTTACACCATCATTATACTCGGTATTTGCATATTACTTTTAATAATTGGCAAATACAAGCTCTTAGATAAATTAATGAAAATAATTGTTATAACATTAACAATAAGCACATTAATAGCAGTCTCTATGGCTTTTACAAATAAGACAGAACCACTTTCGTTTACACAAATAATGCCTTCAGACTCTGTCGGAATTGCCTTTTTAATTGCCTTTATGGGATGGATGCCCGCACCACTTGATGTTGCTGTATGGCAGTCCCTCTGGTGTATTGAAAAAAATGATGAAACAAAACAATACACACCAAAATCGGCATTATTCGATTTTAATATAGGCTACTTAAGCACCATAATAATTGGAGTAGGTTTCCTAATGTTAGGTGCGTTAGTGATGTTTAATAGTGGTGAACTATTTAGTAATTCGGCAAGTGTTTTTTCAAATCAATTAATTGGAATGTACACTAAAAGCCTAGGGAATTGGGCGTATTTAATTATTGGTGTCGCAGCTTTTACTACCATGTTTAGCACTACCCTAACAACATTAGATGCTTCGCCAAGAGCTATGGCAAAAACCACCAAATTACTTTTTAGAAAAGCATCGAAATTTAATTACAACTTTTGGATAGCCTTACTAGCAATCGGAACTGTGCTAATATTTTTATTTTTTGCTTCAGAAATGGGCTTGCTTATTAAAATCGCTACCATTTTATCGTTTATCACGGCACCTTTCTATGCTATTATAAATTATAGATTAATTTCAAGTAAACATACGCCTAAAGACTGGCAACCTTCCGTAAAAATGCACCTTTTAAGCATTATAAGTATAGCCTTTTTAATAGGTTTCAGTATTTGGTTTCTCACGTCGCTATAAGCCTCTTTTAAAAGAATACTTTGTATCTTTGCCCTTTATTTTAAAAACATGGATTCAGAAACCGTTTCAAATATACTACCCGAAGAACGTTTGGCTAAACCTAAATGGCTTCGTGTAAAACTACCAACCGGAAAAAACTACACCGAACTAAGAGGCTTAGTTGATAAGTACAAATTAAATACTATTTGCACATCCGGAAGTTGCCCTAATATGGGAGAATGCTGGGGCGAAGGCACTGCTACCTTTATGATATTAGGTAACATTTGTACACGTTCTTGTGGATTTTGTGGTGTAAAAACAGGACGACCTGAAAATGTTGATTGGGATGAACCCGAAAAAGTAGCACGCTCTATAAAAATTATGAATATTAAACATGCTGTATTGACGAGTGTTGATAGAGATGATTTAAAAGACATGGGAAGCATTTTGTGGGCAGAAACCGTAAAGGCGGTTCGACGAATGAATCCAGAAACCACATTAGAAACTCTAATTCCAGACTTTCAAGGTGTTGAGAAACACATAGACAGAATTATAAATGTTGCTCCAGAAGTGGTGTCTCATAATATTGAAACTGTTAGAAGATTAACACGAGATGTTAGAATTCAAGCTCAATACGACCGAAGTTTAGGAGTTTTAAAATATTTAAAACAACAAGGACAACGTCGCACAAAATCTGGTATTATGCTTGGTTTAGGTGAAACGCGCGAAGAAGTAATTGAAACGCTACATGATTTAAAAGCAAATAATGTAGATATTGTAACTATTGGCCAATACCTTCAACCAAGTAAAAAACATTTACCAGTTAAGCAATTTATTAATCCAGATCAATTTAAAGAATACGAACAAATTGGTCTTGAATTAGGTTTTCGACATGTTGAAAGTAGTGCGCTAGTACGTTCTTCATATAAAGCTCAAAAACACATTAATTAGTAATGGTTACTGTAGCTATCAATGGCTTTGGCAGAATTGGTCGTCGCGTATTTAGACTACTTCAAAATTATCCGAATATTCAAGTAGTGGCTATAAACGATTTGGCAGATGCCAAAACACTAAGTCATTTACTTAAATACGATAGTGTACATGGAGGCTTTAACGGAACGGTTTCTCATGCTGCCAATAGCATCCATATAAACGAACAAAAAGTTACCTTACTGAATCACATTCATCCCAAAGAAATAAATTGGAAACCTTTTAATGTCGATTTTGTAATTGAAGCAACTGGCAAGTTTAAAACCAAATCCGATTTACAGCATCATATATCCAATGGCGCCAAACATGTTATTTTAAGTGTTCCACCACTTGAAGATGATATAAAAACTATCGTTATGGGCGTTAACGACCATATGATTGATGGTACCGAAAGCATCCTTTCTAACGCCTCGTGTACCACAAATAATGCCGCTCCAATGATTGATATCATTAATAAACTTTGCGGAATTAACCAAGCTTACATTACCACAGTACATTCTTATACAACCGACCAAAGTTTGCACGACCAACCACATAGAGATTTACGTCGGTCGCGTGCTGCGGGTCAATCTATTGTTCCAACAACAACAGGAGCTGCAAAAGCATTAACCAAAATATTTCCAGAACTATCAGATGTTATTGGGGGTTGCGGTATTCGCGTACCTGTTATAAATGGCTCGTTAACCGATATTACGTTTAATGTAAAAAAAACGGCATCTATCGAAACCATAAATAATGCTTTTAAACAAGCTGCCAAAAATCAGTTTAAAGACATTTTAGAATATACAGAAGACCCTATTGTTTCTATTGATATTGTTGGAAACACCCATTCTTGTATTTTCGATTCTGGAATGACTTCTGTGATAGGAAACATGGTTAAAATTATTGGTTGGTACGATAACGAAACAGGCTATTCGCAAAGAATAATTGACTTAATGTGTAATTTGTCGGAAAAAAAGTGTGTTTAATCGATAAAATAATTATATTTGTCAGTAATAATGATTAATATGTCCCGAATAAAAATCTACATATTTGTACTTACATTGCTTTTCAGCCTTGGCGCTTCTTCTCAAAAAACAATAGAAGATGATCCTGAATTGCTACAAAACAACATTAATTATCGAATTAATCAATCGCAAACGGAGTTAGAAAACTACAATTATTATAAGGCTCAGAAAAACTTAGATGAAGCCTTGTTGTTAGCCGAAAAAAACGATAATAAAAAAAGTACGGGCATCATTTATTCTATAAAAGGGAAACTTCAACTTATTATAGGAGATCAAGATAAAGCCATCAAATCGCTTACAAAAGCTATAGAAGTTCAGCGACTAATTAACGATAATAAAAACTTAGGTAATTCATACAAAATTTTTGGCGATGTGTACATGGCTAAAAAGAATTACTATTCAGCGCTCGATTCTTATACCGCAGCAAAATCTAAATTCGAAGAAGAAGATCTAAATAAAGAGCTCGCAGACGTTTTATTATGCGAAGGTAAAACATACATTGCTTTAAAAAATTACAATAAAGCTAGAGATATTATAGAACAAGCACTGGCTTTGGCAAAAAAAGAAGACGATTTTAAAACCCAAAGTGATGCGCTCATTTCTTTAAGTCGTGTATACAATAAATTAGGGAATAACGAAAAGTCTCTAACTTATGCTAATGATGGCGTAAATATTTCGAAGACTAACAATTATGTAAGCATCCTTAATGATGGTTATTTAGTGCTGAGCGATATTTATAATTCAAATGAAAATTTTAAAGCCTCAAGAGATTATTTATCACTATATGTTCAGCTTTCCGATTCACTCGAAAGTATAAAACGAGCTAATTCTTCTAAATCTGAAGAAATGCAATATCAATTAAATGATGCTTTAGAAAAAAACAGTGAAATAGTTGAAAAATTAAATAAAGCTGAAGAGGATAAAAGTATGAACACTCTTATCTCCATTTTAAGTGTCGCTTTAATTACCATCCTATCATTACTTACACTTTCATTGTATAAAAACAATAACATTAGATTAAAAACCAATAACATGCTCCATAAAAAAAATGGAGAATTAATTATTGCAAAAGAAAAAGCAGAATTAGCATCAAAAACTAAAGCAAATTTCCTTTCTACTGTAACACACGAATTAAGGACACCCTTATACGCTGTAACTGGTTTAAGTAATATGCTTTTGGAAGAAAACCCTAAACCCGAACAAGTCCAGCATTTAAAATCGTTAAAATTTTCGGGCGATTATTTGTTAACTTTCATAAACGATATCCTCCAAATTAATAAAATTGAAGCTAATAAAGTTGATATTGAACCAGAACCGTTTAATCTAAAAAAGAAAATCAACAATATTATTCTAGCCTTAAACAATTCGGCACAAGACAATAATATCAAACTACATTTAGAATACGATAAAAATTTACCCGAAAACTTTATTGCAGACCAATTAAAAATCTCTCAAATCCTAATAAACTTAATAGGAAACTCAATTAAATTTACCAAAGATGGTGATATTTGGATTAGAGTGTACAAGATTGCTGAAGAAGGTAAAAATTATACCTTACGCTTTGAAGTTGAAGATAATGGTATAGGAATCAGTCAAGAAAAACAAGACAATATGTTCGAAAGTTTTTCTCAAGGATCTATACAAATTAATCGAAAATATGGCGGTACCGGATTAGGTCTTTCTATTGTAAAAGGATTAATTGATATATTAAAAGGAAAAATTTATGTGAAAAGTGAGTTAGAAAAAGGCACCACTTTTTATTTCGAAATCCCTCTAGAATATACGTCTGTAGAAGAAGCTAAAGATCTTAAAGTGAATTATTTTAGCGGTAATACAGACGAGATAGATTTAGAAAAAGTTAAGATTTTGGTAGTTGAAGACAACAAAATAAACCAAATGATTACCAAGAAAATTTTAACGAAAATGAAACTTAAGTGCGACATTATCGACAATGGTGAAGACGCTGTTGAAATGATTAAAGCTAATAAATATGACATTATCTTAATGGATATACATATGCCAGGTATTAGTGGTATAGAAGCCACAAAAATTGTACGTTCATTTGATAAAGAACAAATAATTTTTGCTTTAACAGCGGTAACCATAGAAGATAAAATGCATGAATTTGAAGAAGCAGGTTTTACCGATATCATTCCAAAACCATTCAAACAAGAAGAATTCGAGAAAAAACTTTACAATGCTTTAGCTTCAAAAAAAGACAATTCGGCTACAGCCTAATTTTTTAAAAAATCTTTTATTAATTTATTTACTAACGGTTCATTATCAATTCGAACCTTTATTGGTAAATAAAATAATTTATCCTTTAACGACTCGTATTGTTTTAAGCGCATATAATCTTTTTCGGTAGTAATAATTAAGCTTCTTTTTTCAAGCTCTAAAATATCTTTCTCCGAAAAATTATAATGGTCGCTATAATTTAAATGTTCAAATTTTAAATTTTTAGACTGTAAAAACGCTACCAACGGATTGGCGTTGGCTATACCCGTTACCAAAGTAAAATTAGAAACCGAATTAATACTTATTTCTCGTTGTTCAGACAATATGTTGTTCGAATATTCTATCGTACTAAAAAATACATTCTGATGCGTTTGTGGCTTTATACGCTTAACAAAACTACTTTTCTCTTGGTCGCTTAAATTATACGGACATTTAGTAACTATAATGATATGAGCACGCTTAGCACCACTTCTTGGCTCTCGAAGATTTCCTGCTGGCAAAACAAAATCTTTAAAATAAGGGTTATTATAGGTGGTTAATAAAATATTAAACCCAGCTTTTACTTTTCTATGCTGAAACGCATCATCCAACAAAATAATTTCTGCTGGTTTATTAAGTGCTCTCAATTGCGCTATGCCATTTGTTCTAACAGCATCTACTGCCACATAAATATCATTTTTAAACTTTGTAAAAAACTGAAATGGTTCATCTCCCAGCGTTTCTGCTGTAGACTGTTCATTTGCCAAAACAAATCCATTGGTTTTTCGTTTGTAACCCCTGCTTAAAGTGGCAACTTTAAAGTCGTCTTTCAATAAATTAATTAAATACTCAATCATTGGTGATTTTCCTGTTCCACCAACACTCAAGTTTCCAACACATATAACAGGAAAATTATAGGAAGTTGATTTTTTCACACCCAAATCGTATAACATATTCCGCAAACTTGTTACAGCATAATATACAGGTACAAAAGGAAAAGATGCGTATCTAAGTAATTTCATGTGTGTAATACTACCTATTCAAGGATTACATGCTACATCTAAACAAAAAGTCTTTTAACCGCCTTTATTTTTAGTATGCGATGTTTCATCTTAGCGAAAATAATATTTTATATTTGATACAAACAAATAAATTCATGATTGTTCAAGACGTTATTAATCATTTAGAAGAATTAGCCCCTTTAGCCTATGCCGAAGATTTTGATAATGTGGGGCTTTTAGTTGGTAATAAAAACGAAAAAATAACAGGTATTTTGGTCACGCTCGATACGCTCGAAGCCGTTGTAGATGAAGCCATAAAAGAGAAATGCAACCTTATTATTAGTTTTCACCCAATTATTTTTAAAGGTTTAAAAAAATTAACCGGTAAGAATTACGTAGAACGCGTGGTAATGAAGGCTATAAAGCACGACATAGCCATTTACAGCATGCATACTGCTTTAGACAATGCGATACAGGGGGTTAACGACATGATATGTAACCAATTAGAATTAATAAACAAAAGCATTTTAATACCACAAAATGACACTATAAAAAAACTAACAACTTATGTTCCTAAAGGTGAAGCCGAAAAACTACGCCTAGCTTTATTTAGGGCCGGAGCTGGCAGTATTGGTAATTATTCTAATTGCAGTTTTAATGTTGAAGGCTACGGAACTTTTAAAGGCAACGCAAATTCTAACCCAACCATCGGACAAAAAGATGTTTTACATACCGAAGAAGAAACAAAAATAACTATAACCTTTCCGAAGCATTTAGAATCTATAGTGAAACAAACGCTTTTTAAAACCCATTCTTATGAAGAAGTCGCTTTTGAGATTATCACTTTAGAAAATAAAAACCAGAATATTGGCATGGGAATGCTAGGAGAACTAGCAGAATCTATGAATGAAAAAGATTTTTTAGTCTTTTTAAAAGATAAAATGAACACAAAATGCGTGCGTCATTCTTCATTTTTAAATAAAAATATTAAAAAAATTGCTGTTCTAGGCGGTTCAGGAAGTTTTGCTATTGAAGCGGCTAAGGCTGCTGGTGCTGACGCTTTTATAACAGCCGATTTAAAATATCACGACTTTTTTACAGCCGAAAACAACATTCTTTTGGCCGATGTGGGACATTATGAAAGTGAACAATTCACAAAAAATCTTTTAGTAGCATATCTTACAAAAAAAATTACTAATTTTGCAATCATTTTATCAAAGACAAATACCAATCCTGTTAAGTATTTTTAAAGTATGGCTAAAAGTAAAGAATTAACTGTTGAAGAGCGTTTAAGAGCGTTATACGATTTACAACTTATAGATTCTCGTATAGACGAAATTAGAAACGTACGTGGAGAACTTCCATTAGAAGTGCGTGATTTAGAAGATGAAGTTACTGGACTAAACATTCGTTTAGAAAAATTAGTTTCGAATTTAGAAGTTATCGACAATGATATTGTATCTAAAAAGAACTTAATTGAAGAATCTAAATCGCTCATTAAAAAGTACAGCGAACAACAAAAAAATGTTAGAAATAACAGAGAATACAATTCTTTAACGAAAGAAGTTGAGTTTCAAGAATTAGAAATTGAACTAGCTGAAAAACATATAAAAGAATTTAAAGCTCAAATTGAGCAGAAAAAAGAAGTTATTGCTGAAACTAAAGAACGATTAAAAGAGCGTGAAAACCACTTAAAACATAAAAAAGGTGAGTTGGATGCTATTTTAGCCGAAACTGAAAAAGAAGAGCAAGCTTTAATTAGTAAGTCTCAAGAATACCAAGAGCAAATTGAAGAGCGATTGGTAGCTGCTTACAACAGAATTCGTAAAAACGTGAAAAATGGCTTAGCAGTTGTACCAATTGAAAGAGGTGCTTCTGGAGGGTCTTTCTTTACTATTCCACCGCAAATTCAAGTAGAAATTGCTGCTCGTAAAAAAGTAATTACTGATGAGCACAGTGGACGTATTTTAGTTGATGCGCAATTAGCCGAAGAACAAAAAGAAAAAATGACAAAATTATTTGCTAAACTAAGTTAAGTAAAAACTCATTTAAATAATACAGCCTTCAAAATCTTTTTGGAGGCTTTTTTATTTTATAAACTTAGCTAGGTATTGTTAAGGTCTATGAATGTTTTACGTCTAACACTTTAAATATTCCTAAAACATGAAAAATATCACTATTTCTATTTTGTTAACACTATTGTTTAATTGCCAAAACTCAGGCCAACAAAAAAAACAAGACGCTGTAATAAATGCTAAACCTGTAGAGGTTGCTATGCAAAATGGAAAAGCAAAAGCCTATTTTGCCAGTGGTTGTTTTTGGTGTGTTGAGGCTATTTATGAAAGTGTAAAAGGCGTTGATGAAGTTATTAACGGCTATTCGGGAGGCCATACTAAGAATCCTACTTACGAAGCCAGCAATACCGGTAAAACTGGGCATGCAGAAGCTGTAGAAGTTATTTACGACCCGAACATTGTAAGTTTTGAAACTTTAGTTGATGTTTATTTTGGCTCGCAAAATGTAACTCAGGTAAACGGACAAGGAAACGATAGAGGGTCTCAATATCGCTCTATTATTTTTTATCAGAACGAAACGCAAAAACAAATCATTTTAAAAAAGAAAGAGGCACTGTCTAAAAAGTTAAATGCTAAAATTGCTGCCGAAGTGTATCCGTTTCAAAAATTCTGGGTTGCCGAAGACTATCACCAAAACTACGAACGCCTTCATCCCGAAAACTCATATATTCAAAACGTATCTATCCCTAGATTGAATAGGTTTATGGCTGTGTTCCCTAAAGAATTACTAAAAGAAAGTAATTAAACACTGTCTAGTTTATAGCTTTAAAAGTCTAATTCCATTTAAATAAATAACCTTTTTTAGAACTTGACTTAAACAGAAAAATTAGCTAATTTCGTTTAAAAACCGATAAAGTTCATTAAAGCGGAACTCTATCTTTGTATTACAAAACATTTGATGAAAGTATTACTGTCAACATTTATATTAATTTCAACGATTTGTTTTGCGCAAAAACAATATGAGTTTGATTACCTAATTGAATATGAGTTGACTTTTTATAAAGATTCAATTAAAATCAAAAATCGTCCATTCAGAGAAAAGGATGAAACTATTAAAAAACTTTATTTAACAAACTCAAAGCAAAATAATTATATTGTTGAACTAACTGAATTGGATAGTTTAAACTATAAAATGATATTTACAGATTATAACGGTATATATTCTGACGTCCTAATTTTAAAAACGGATTTAATAACTGCAGAGTTTATAAACATTGACTGTAAATATGTTAATAGATTTTCTGATAGATTTAATTACAAAAAAAAATACTATGATTTCTTAAATCTAAATGATACTCTAATCAATGGAAAATCTTATGGTAAATATAAAATAGAATCAAACAATCCAAAAAGGACAAAAAAAATAAAAATTGGAACTGAATTTTATATAATCAACCAACAAACTACATTTCATTTGCCTATATTCACTTTATCAACCGCATATGCAAAATGGAAAACAGAAGGTAATTTGCCATTGGGAATTTATTTTGAAAAGTATTTTATTGATTATTATGGATATTTGAGTTCAAAAGAAAAACTAAAAAATTATTGGAAAATTGATAAGAAAATAGTCTTGAATGATGAATGCAATTACACTGTAAAGAAATAAAAACATTTTGTAACACCATATAATATAAAATCCTAGTTTTGCTTAACCAATATTAGTTACTTTTTTTGCTTGCTTGCTTCTGATTTTCCTTCGGAAAATCCTCGCACACAAAGACTAAACAAACTATACATAAACAGATTAAACAAATCCCTTTAAAAAAATCTAAACCTTAGTTGCTTTCAAAGTAAATATCAAAGGGTATAATTTGTCTCTTGTAACAAACTTTCCTGCTTCGGTTTCGATTAAATTTGGCAATACGTTGTACGGACTTTCATCAAACTCTTTCAAATAATCTATGTGCAGTCCAGCTTCAGTTAACGAAGAAACCACTTCACCCAAACCATGGTTCCAACCGTACTCTTTACTTATTATTTTTGAATTTTGATTAGCATACGTCCCTTCATATTCTTCATAAATAACCTCATTTTGCATATACCCATATGTCATTTCTGCCTTTCCGTTTTTATAATCATGCATCCATACTATCGGATGAAATTCAGCCATATAAAAAACTCCACCTCTCTTTAATCGTTCGGCAATCATTTTCCCCCAAGGCTTCAAATCTGGCAACCATCCAATCACGCCATAACTTGTAAACACAATATCGAATGTATCTGTAATGAATTTGGAAGTATCTAACACATTACAACATATAAACTTAGCGTCAAGCTGTAATTCATCATTTAATTCTGCGGCAAGTTTTACGCCTTCATCGCTTAAATCTACCCCCACACATTTAGCCCCTAACCTACTCCAACTTAAGGTATCCTGTCCAAAATGACATTGCAAATGCAATAACGATTTCCCTTTCACATCTGGTAATGCTTCCAACTCATAAGTATTTAAAGAAGTTTGCCCTTTCTTAAAAGCTTCTAAATTGTACATGTCACTGCATGCGTGTACAATTACTTTATTGTTCCAAGTAATTCTATTTGTTTCAAAATAATCTTCGTTTGTCGCCATAAATCTAGGATTAACATACTAATATAAAACTTCTTTAACATTATTACTATCTTAGTTAAAAATTAAAATGATGAAAAATATTATTCTGGCTGTTTTAATAGTTTTATGTATTTCTTGCAAACAAAAAAAAGAAGCCAAAGTCGTAGTAAAAGAACTGACAGTTGCCGAAAAAATAGCTTATGCTAACGGTTATGAAAATTGGAAACTTGTGAATGAAATAGCTTTTACATTTAATGTGGATAAAGACACCATGCATTTTGAACGCTCATGGCGCTGGAATACAAAATCCGGTGACGTTACGCTAATCTCAAGTAAGGACACAATTACCTATAACAGGAAATATGTGGATAGTCTATCTACAAATGCAGACAAGGCATTTATTAACGATAAATTCTGGTTATTAGCACCTTTTCAGTTAGTTTGGGATTCTGGAACTACTATATCTGAACCTATTAAAGAAGCATCGCCTATTAATAAGACTCAAATGAACAAAATTACTGTAACCTATACTAATGAAGGCGGTTACACCCCAGGAGACGCTTACGATTTTTATTTTAGCGATGAGTATATAATTAAAGAATGGGTTTTTAGAAAAGGCAATTCAAAAGAACCATCCTTAACTACAACCTGGGAAGATTATGAAAATAATGGCGGATTAAAAATTGCTAAAACTCACAAAAAACCAGAAGACCACTGGAAATTACATTTTACTGGAATAACAATTAAAACTGATTAATTTCCCTACATTACGAACTTCATTTCTAACTTTAGAATCCTTATTTTTGTTTGAAACCCAAAATTAATTCAATTTGTCACACTATAAATCAGGTCTCGATTTTGCCGTAGAGCAAGATCAAAACGACGTATTAGCTTCTTATAGAAATCAATTTCATGTTCCAAAAGACCAACAGGGAAATGACTGTATTTATATGACAGGAAATTCGTTAGGGCTCCAACCAAAACAAACAAAAAAATATGTTAATTCCGTTTTAGAAGATTGGGCTAATTTGGCTGTGGAGGGTCATTTTCACGGCAAAAATCCATGGTTAAACTATCAAGAAGGTTTAGTAGAAGGTATGGCAAAAATTGTAGGGGCCAAACCTATGGAAGTGGTGGTGATGAACACATTAACAGCCAATCTTCATTTTTTAATGGCCTCGTTTTACAAACCAACAAAAACACGTTTTAAAATTTTAATTGAAGCCGATGCTTTTCCATCTGATAAATATGCGGTAGAATCGCAATTACGACATCATGGTTTTGATGATAAGAAAGGGGTAATACTTTGGAAAGCACCAAAAAACGAAGAATTAGTTAACTATCAAGATTTAGAAACGCTTTTAGAATCTCAGGGTGATGAAATCGCACTCATTTTAATTGGCGCTGTAAACTATTACACCGGACAATACTTCGATTTAAAACGGATAACCGAACTAGGTCATAAACACGGCTGTATAGTTGGATTTGATTGCGCTCATGGCGCAGGAAATGTCGCACTGAATTTACACGAGTCTGGCGCCGATTTTGCCTCCTGGTGTACTTATAAATATTTAAACTCCGGACCTGGAAGTATCGCAGCTTGCTTTGTACATGAACGCCATGCTTATAACAAAAACCTAAACCGGTTAACGGGTTGGTGGGGCCATAATAAAGAAACTAGGTTTAAGATGCGCGACGAATTCGAACAGCTTCCGGGAGCCGCTGGTTGGCAATTATCGAATCCACCTGTTTTGTCTCTTGCCGCAATTAAAGCATCTCTAGAAATTTTTAATGCAGTAGGCTTGGATAAATTGATTAAAAAATCTAAACACCTCACTGGTTATTTAGAATTTCTTTTAAAACAGTTAGGAGAAGACACGATAAAAATAATCACACCAGATAATCCTGATGAACGCGGTTGTCAGCTTTCTATATTTATAAAAAATGCAGACAAAACATTACATGATAAATTTACTAAAGCAGGTGTAATCTCTGATTGGCGAGAGCCAAACGTCATTCGTTGTGCACCAACTCCATTATACAATTCGTATCAAGATGTATATCATTTAGTAGAACGTTTGAAATTAATACTGAATAATTAAAGAACAATTTCCCTAAAGATGGAAGGGTTTTACATTGAAAAAATAAAATTTTATAACATGAGATTCCCGCCTTCGCGGGAATGACAACAATGAATAAACAACAAAACATACTTATTATTGGTGGAGGACTATGTGGTTCTCTCCTAGCCTTGCGCCTGGGTCAACGAGGTTATCGTGTTTCTGTTTACGAAATGCGACCAGATATTCGCCAAGTAAACACAGACTCTGGTCGTTCTATAAATTTGGCGTTATCAGACCGTGGTAAAAAAGCCATGAAACTGGTTGGCATCGAAGATCAAATAAAAGCCTTTTGTGTGCCCATGACCGGAAGAATACTGCATGATACTCATGGCAAAACGATGTTTTCAGCCTACAGCGGTCGCGAAAATGAATTCATCAATTCTATATCGCGCAGTCAACTCAACGCCCTATTGGTAGATGAAGCCGAAAAGCATAAATATGTTTCGTTCTATTTCAATAAAAAATGCCTTTCGGTAGATTTTGAAAAAACAACCGCTTTTTTCAAAGATTACGATACAAAAAAGGAATTTATAGAAGATGCCGATGTAATTATCGCTACAGATGGTGCGGGTTCTGCACTGCGAAAAAGCTACTTTACAGAAAAAAAATTTTTGTTTAGTTATTCGCAAGACTATTTAACCCATGGCTACAAAGAATTACGCATTCCTGCGGATAATAATGGAGGTTATAAAATTGATAAAAATGCATTACACATTTGGGGAAGAGAAGATTTTATGCTTATTGCTCTACCAAATTTAGATGGTAGTTTTACCGTTACCTTATTTTTAAGTTACGATGAGGGCGATTATAATTTTAATAATCTTACTACCAAAGAACGTATCATAGAATTTTTTAACAAATATTTTAAAGATGCTTTGGAAATTATGCCAAATCTGGCCGATGAATTTTTTAAAAATCCAACCTCACCACTTGGAACCATAAGATGTTCACCTTGGCATTATAAAGGAAATACCCTTTTAATGGGCGACGCTGCACATGCCATAGTCCCTTTTTATGGTCAAGGCATGAATGCTTCGCTTGAAGATATTGTAGAGTTTGATGAGGTTCTAGACAATCATCAAGGAGACTGGGAAACCGTTTTTAAAACCTATGAAGCCTCTCGAAAAAAAGACACCGATGCCATTGCTGATTTAGCGATTGATAATTTCCATGAAATGAAAGGGCACGTAAACAATGAAATTTTTAGAAAAAAACGCGCTATTGAAATGGCTTTAGAAAAACACTTTCCGCATAAATATGCTTCCAAATATTCGTTGGTTACTTTTAACGAACATGTTGGTTATCGAGAAGCTATGATTCGAGGAAGAGCTCAAGATAAAGCTATTTTAAATATGCTTGCCGATGGAGATTTAGATTTAAATACAGATTTAAAAAGTGTTTTAGAAAAAATACAAAAGGCAACAGAAGATGTTTTAGAAGACGACAGAGTTGCAAAAAACATGAAGCATTAACAATTTTTTTAATTTTATATACTATGAATTTAAACTTAAAAAATAAAAACGCCTTGGTTTGCGGAAGTACACAAGGCATAGGAAAAGCAACAGCAATTGCACTGGCAAATGAAGGCGCTCATGTTACTTTGGTAGCCAGAAATAGAGATAAATTAAAACAGGTTCTCGCTGAATTACCTAATAACGAAAAGCATAGTTTTATAGTCGCAGACTTCACAAATCCGAGAGATTTACAAGAAAAAATAATTAAGTTCATTGATGAAAATCATGGGTTTCATATTCTCATTAACAATACAGGTGGCCCAAGAAGTGGCGCGATTCTCTCTGCAAGTTTAGACGAATTTGACAATGCCTTTACCATGCATTTAAAATGCAACCATATTTTGGCGCAAGCCACCGTTCCTTTTATGAAAACAGAAGGTTTTGGAAGAATTATAAATATTATTTCCACGTCTGTTAAAGAACCTATTCCTGGTCTTGGCGTGAGCAACACTATTCGAGGCGCTGTGGGTAATTGGAGCAAAACCCTATCGGTTGAACTTGGTGCTTTTGGTATTACGGTTAATAATGTATTACCTGGCTTTACAGATACCGAACGTTTAGCAGAAATTATTAAAATAAAAGCGACTATTGAAGGTACTACCATTGAAGAAATGACCGAAATAATGAAAAACTACCCGCCTGCCAAACGATTTGCACTACCAGAAGAAACAGCTAACGTAATAACTTTTTTGGCAAGTGAAGTCTCCAGCTATGTTAACGGAATAAATGTTCCTGTTGATGGTGGCAGAACAAAAAGTTTGTAAAAGCCGCTCACTAACCCTATCCAAAGGAGAGGGAACTTAACTGTAAAAATAAAAATGTTATTTCCTTATTTTATTAGTAATTTTAGACTTATTTAAAAAAATTTAACAAAAACTCACAATCCCCAGTTTGAGTTTCTTCCCTTTGGGGAGATTAAGTGGGGCTTTTTTATATGAGCAAATTAGTTTCGCCTTTAAATTTTAAAACTTGGATAGAAGAAAACAGACACCTTTTAAAACCACCTGTTGGAAACAAATGTGTTTGGGAAGATGGAGAATATATTGTGATGGTGGTTGGTGGACCAAACAATAGAAAAGACTACCATTATAATGAAACCCCAGAGTTTTTCTATCAAGTGGAAGGCAATATGATTTTAAAAATAATGGATGGGAAAACTCCGGTGGATGTGCCAATTAATGAGGGTGATATTTATCTATTGCCTTCAAAAGTACCACATTCGCCACAGCGTGGTGAAAATACGGTTGGATTAGTCATTGAATATCCGAGATCAAAAAAAATGAAAGATGCATTACAATGGTATTGCGAAAAGTGCCATCATTTACTTTATAGAAAAAAATTTAAATTGAAGGATATTGAAACCGATATGCCTAAAATTTTTGAAAAATTTTATTCTAACGAAAGCCGTCGTACCTGCAGAAAATGTGGTACGATTATGGAGCCACCAAAAAAAATGTAACAATTATTTAAAACCAGAATAGTACCTCCATGAATTTTTTACCCGATGCACTTGATGATTATGTTGTAGCACACTCTGAAGACGAACCAGCACTATTACAACAACTTACACGCGAAACCTATCAAAAAATATTGCAACCAATTATGCTAAGCGGTCCTTACCAAGGACGTATTTTAAGTATGATTTCTAAATTAGTAAATCCGAAAAGCATTTTGGAAATTGGGACTTTTACGGGTTATGCAACACTTTGTTTAGCCGAAGGATTGCAAAAAGATGGCGAAATACATACTATTGATGTGAATGAAGAATTGGTGGATTTTCAGCGCAAATATTTTGACAAATCCGAGTATGGAACACAAATCTTTCAGCATCTGGGAAGTGCGATTGATATTATCCCCACACTGAATAAAACATTTGATTTAATTTTTATTGATGCCGATAAACCTAACTACGTAAATTACTTTCATTTAATTATTGATAAACTAAACACTGGTGGCATTATATTATCGGATAATGTCCTTTGGCACGGAAAAGTAATTGAACCATTACAACCCGATGACACTTCTACTAAAGCTATTTTAGATTATAACAATCTCTTAAAAAATGATAACAGAATTGAAACTGTAATTTTACCAATAAGAGATGGTTTGACGATAAGCCGAAAATATTAGAGTCTAATTAAGATACTTTAACCATAGTACTTACACGCTTATTCTTGGCAATACTTGCTTGGATATGCGCATTTATAACTTGGAAAAATTCGCAATTATCAAAAGGTTTTGTGATGATTCCATTGTACCCAATAGTACCAAAATTCCTTTTAACTTCTTCAATATCGGCAGCTGTTAATGCAATGATTGGAATATCAGAATTTTCTTTTCGAATTTCTTGAGTGGCTTGGTTGCCATCCATTACGGGCATATTAATATCCATTAATATTAAATCGTATTTGTTACTTTTAAACGCTTTAACACATTCAAGTCCGTTTTCAACAACATCACATATAAAATTCTCTTTCTTCAATAAATTTTTAGTTACAATTTGGTTTATTTTATTGTCCTCAGCAATAAGAATTTTATACCCTTGGTTTAATGTAACTATTTTCCCTTTTATACTTGGTTTAGTATCTTTTAATACATTTTTATCGATTTGGAAAGTAACATTGAAACTAAATACAGATCCTTTACCTAAATCGCTAGACAATTCAATTTTACTATTAAATAACTCTACTATTTTCTTCACAATTGAAAGCCCTAAACCTGTACCTTGATAATTGGCATTTTTGTTCTCATCTAATTGCGTGAAATTTTCAAAAATGGTTTTATGCATATCTTTAGGTATACCTGATCCATTATCTTCAACTTCAAAACGAATATCTGCATCACTAGTTCGTAAATTATTCAATACAACTCGTACCCAAATTTTTCCATTATTGGTGAATTTAATGCTATTGCCGATTAAATTGATTAAAACTTGGGATAGTCGAACATTATCACATACGATGACTTCTGGAATGCTATCATCAATCAATACATGAATTTCGTTATTGCTTTCTTGTAATCGGTATTCAAAAGAACCAATGATACTACTTACCATTTCTCTTAAATTAACCGAAACATTTTTTAATTCAACTTTTTCTGACTCCATTTTACCCATTTGTAAAATATCATTCACCAGATTTAAAAGATAATCTCCCGAATATTTTAAAGATTTCAGCAATTTCTGATCCTCTTCATTCAAACTATTCTTCTCTAGCATTAAAGATGTTAACCCAACTACGCCATAAAGTGGCGTGCGCAATTCGTGCGTTACATTCGAGATAAAATCTGTTTTCAACTTCGAAGATTTTTCCGCCTCATTTTTTGCAATATGTAATAACCTGTTTCGCTCTTGCAAAATAAAACTTAAACGTTTTTTAGAACGGTAATTTTTAACCAGAATAAAAATTAAAATCAGCAATACAAATGCAGCTATACTTACAAAAACAACAACACTTTTTATTTCGTTTGATTTATTTTGCACGAGCCAAAGTTCTTTATTAGCCGATTGAGCAATATTTTTATACTGAAGCATGAAAAATTTAGAATTCGCATTTTGCTCCTCTTTTAATTTTTCGGCTTTTATAAGTTTCTCTCTGTAATTATCATGATTTAATAACGCTAAATAAGCATCGTCTACTTTGCCTAAAGAAGCCAGTGCAACAGATTGTTCTTTATATATTTCTTTTAATAAGATACTTTTTCTAAGATCCTCAACATCATTATTACTATTTTCTAAATAGTCTAAAGCATCGCTAAATTTTCTGGTGGCTAGATTAAAAGATTTTAAATTAACATAATATAACCCATAAGCATAACTCAAAGATGCCTTAGAAAATAAATTGCTTTCTAAATTTTTTTCAGCTGCTAACAAATTCATATATGCTTCGTTGGGCTGATTTACAGACATATAAATATGGCTAAGCTTCAAATGTATATCAAACAAAATACTTTGTCTTTTGTCTATATTGTTTTCATCTCTAACATTGCTTTTTGATGCATAAGTTAATGCCTTTTTATAATAAGGTATAACAGCATCCATCGGTTTAATAAGCTTGTAAATTTCACCTAAACTCAAGTAAGAACTCGCTATTAAATAATTGTCTTCTCCTTCTTTCGCACTCTTTAGCATTTTAGAATAGCATTCGGCAGCTTCATCGGGCATTCCCATGTATCTGTATAAATTACCTAGCAAAAAGTTAGCCTGCGCATTACCGTAATCGTCATCTATAGATGCGGAAAGTTCTACGTTTTTAAGAAGATAATTGAAAGATTGCGTGATATCATTACTTTTATAATGATTTGATGCAAGTGCATTAATACTGTCGATGTAGCTGATTACTTTTCTCTCATTTTGGCTAAATGATACAGTCAAGATAAAGAAAAAACTGATTGTTAGGTTAGTTTTCATCCTTCATTATTTAGATTTGGGATTACTAACGTAGACTAAAAATCTGACGATGCTAAAATAAAACGATAAAAACCTTGAAAAACTCGTTTAGGCAGACAATAATGCAAAAAAAAACGTTGAAAAACGTTATTATACTGGTTATGTAGTAGTTAGAATAATTAAAATTTCCGCTTTACGGAGCCCGTAAAATCGTCGATATTGTCTTTAACTTTATCAATTTCCTTTTTAACATCCGTAACAATACTTGTGTCAACACCATTTTTTTCAGCAGACTTAGTGATTTCATGTTTGATATCGTTGGTAGCGTCTTTAAGTACGCGCATACCTTTTCCTAAACCTCTGGCCATTTCAGGAAGTTTATCGGCACCAAATACCATAAGTGCAATAAATAGTATAAAAGCTATTTCTCCACCACTAATAAATAAAAATGTAGTATATATTTTCACAACACAAATATAGTAAGTTGTTTGATTACAAATATAAAAACGGTCAAATTTTAAATAAATATCTAGAAAATATAACCCGATTTTAAAAAATCGGGTTAATATTTAAGTTTATTAACCTCTCATTCTGTCTTTAAATTTTTCAAAGTCAGATTTCTCATTCTGTTTTGGCCAATGGTTATTTGTAGTATCAATATCGGCAGTTTCTAAATCTGGATCTACAACGATACTTACAATTTCCTTATCAGAAGCAATAGCTTTACCCACTTCATTATCATTTAATCGCCAAATTTCGGCGGGATAGGTTTCTCGTTTTTTTGTTCCATCTGCATAAGAGTACTCAACAATTATTGGCATTACTAAACCTCCTGGTTTATTAAATGTAACATTGTAAAAGTATTTGGGTTCTTTTAAAGCTAGACGCTCTTCGGTTGTAAAATTATCCATAAGATATTCTTTTAAGTTTTTTGAGGCCTCTGAAGGTTTTACATGTTGTGGAGCGCTACTAGACGATTCACTGCCTACTTCAACCAAATAAACCAAATCTTCTGAACTTATATTATAACGTTGTACAAGTCTCTTACCATATTCGTTGGGTTTTGAGGAAACAACATATTTATTTACTTCTTTTACGCCTATATCAACCCAATCTGTGGTATAAAACCATCCTCTCCAAAACCAATCTAAATCGAAAGCAGATGCATCTTCCATAGTACGGAAAAAATCTTCGGGTGTTGGATGTTTAAACATCCAACGTTGTGCATATTCTTTAAAAGCATAATCAAAAAGTTCGCGCCCCATAACCGTTTCTCTTAATATGTTTAAGGCTGTGGCTGGTTTTCCGTAGGCATTTTCACCAAATTGATAGTACATTAAGACCTTTGCTCATTATTGGAGATATAAAATCTTGGTTGCCACCCATGTACGGAATAATTTTTTGGGCTGGTCCTCTTCTTGAAGGGAATTTATCATAGCCAGGAGATAAAGCATTCGGGTACCATTCTGCAAAATCTTGTTCTGCAACATACTGTAGAAATGAATTTAAGCCTTCATCCATCCATGTCCATTGACGCTCGTCACTATTTACAATCATTGGAAAAAAGTTATGACCCACTTCATGAATAATAACCCCCATCATACCATACCTTACATTATCACTATAAGTACCATCTGGATTTGGCCTTCCATAATTATAACAAATCATTGGGTATTCCATTCCCATGGGTGCATGTACCGATATAGCTTTATGATAAGGATAATCAAATGTCATTCGCGAATACGATTTTAACGTACTGGCTACGGTTTTAGTAGACCAGTCTTCCCAAAGTGGATTCCCTTCTTTAGGATACATAGAAACAGCCATAACATCTCTGTCTCCAATTTTTACTGCCATCATATCCCAAATAAGTTTTCTTGAAGTTGCGAAACCAAAATCGCGCACATTTTTTGCAGATAACTTCCAAGTTTTTTTGCTTTTACTTTTTCCTTTTTCGGCAATTTCTGCTTCGGCTTGTGTTACAATTTTAACAGGTTCTTGGTATGATTTTTTTGCTTTCTCATAACGATCCATCATTACTTTTGAGAACACTTCCTTTCTGTTTATTAATTCTCCGGTGCCATCTAAAATATGGTCGGCAGGAACAGTAATGTTAACATCGAAATCCCCAAATGGTAATGCAAATTCGTCACGCCCCCAAAACTGAGAGTTTTGCCATCCATCAACATCATTATAAACCGCCATTCGAGGATAAAACTGCGCCATGACATAAATACGGTTGTCGGTATCAGGGAAATACTCATATCCAGAACGCCCATCTTCTTTTACATGATCATTGATATTGTACCACCATTTAATTGCAAACGAAAATTGCTCGCCGGTTCGTAAAGGCGTAGGCAATTCTACTCGCATCATGGTACTATTAATCATGTACACCAAATTACCTCCTTTAGCGTCCTTTACTTCTAAAATATTAAATCCGCGCTCTAAAGGTTCAGACATATGCGATTTTACAAATTGCGAAATCGAGGTTGCTGGTCTAAAGCTGCTATCTTCAATTAATGGTGATTTGGAGTCTTTAGCCCGCATATTTTGATCTAGCTGTACCCATAGATATTTTAAAACATCGGGAGAATTATTTGTATAGGTAATAATTTCTCTGCCGGTTAATCTTGCATTAACATCATCTATCTCAATATCCATCTTGTAATCTGCCTGTTGCTGATAATACGCTGGCCCTGGAGCACCAGAAGCGGTTCTAAACATATTAGGCGTTGCTAATAAATCATACATTTGTCTGAATTTATTAGTGTTTGTATGTCCTGTTTTTGGGCTTACTTGTTCTTGAGCATAAACTCCTCCAGAAATGAGCAGAATACTGAAGTAGTACAAAATAGATTTTTTCATCAATATCTTTAAATTAAATTCACGTTTTTGAGCATTTATCAAATAATTATCCAATTATTTTGTCAAAAACGGTCAAAAATAATAAAATTATAAATCTATTATGGTGTTTTAATTAAAATTTAACAAGGCTAATTTATTGCTTCGGTCAAGCAAAAAACTCTTTTGTTTAGAATATATTTTAGTTTTTACAATATTTTGCTGTTCATCAAACAAATCAAACAATACTTGATTGCTAATTTCTATAGATTCAATTTTTTTTACGCCTTCTACTTCTAAATAGCATTTTACTATATCTGCGTCGTATTCTTTTCCAACAAAAGTTAAACGTGCCTCTTTGCCATTAATTTTTATTTTTAATTTTTCTTTTAAATATTTCTCGATATAAGCATTATTTGAACTTTCTTCATTTATCGCTATTAAAGTAATCGTTTCATCATAACGTTCTCTCAATAATTTTTCTAAATCATCAACAAAAATTCTGGATATAATTTGAACAGATTGTTCACTAGGTACATAATTAATTTGTGTAACACTAACATAGTATTTATGTACTGCGGTAAACGCGAAAAGGGGTACTACTAAAATTAAAAAAAGTTGTTTTAAGTGATACATTCCTATTTTTTTACTAATGTAATTAATTTAGCACTCTAGCGTCAAACATCATTCCAAAAAATTAATCGGCACTAAGGTTTCGATTTTCTATGTAATGCTTGTATTTCATTCTTAAAAAAACTAAAACATTAAAATCTGTTTGATTTTCGCAATACTTTATAAAATTCTCGTCGTCTGCACAGAAATAAAAGAAGTCCATTTTTAAATCTTCTTCCAGAGGGTTTGAAATAAAAAAATCTTTTGCTAATCTGCCTTTTATACTTTGCATTAATTCTTCACGTGCTTCAAGATTAACGCGCTCTTTAAGCATTTTTGTTCTACCCGATATTCCGTTTAAAATGGGGTTTAACGGAAGCCCTCCACCTAGAAGACCCAAAAGCATTTTTGGCTTAAATTCTCCAGCTTCACTTAAACGTCTTTCACTTTGCGTTGCAGGTTTACCTGTATACCCCGGAATACCAACATCAAAAAAATTAATGGGCGCATCACCTTCTACATTATTAATATCTGAAAACAAGTTTCCGGTAAGCACTTTCCCCACTATTACTTCGTCTAATTCTGTGATATGCTCTTCTAAAACAACTCTCATGGCTTTAAACAAAATCATATTTTTATCGACAACGATTGATTTTGATTTTTGTTGAATTGACGAAAACACGATAACATCGTTTAAACTAGCAGAAATCTCAAATTCCCCCTTATTATTTGTAATTGTAAAAACCTGCGCTGTTTTATTTATAACGTGAATATTTTCCACCTCGACAGCGCTGTCTACTTTACCTTTAATGTTGACCGATTGAGGATAAATTCCTTGTAAAACAAACAAGAAGACTAAAACTATGACATACTTATTTTTTTGCATGCATAATTTTTAAAAATAATTCACTTTGCTTAAACAAATAATCAATAAGTTGTATTTCGTTTTTTGTTTCAAGCAGCTCGGGGTTTATATCTTTTTCATAAATAAAACCAATAAACGCCTCTAAATTTTCAGGTGAAATATTAAAATTGTTAATGATAAATTCTTCAGAAAAAATCGACATAATAGTATTAGTTTGTTCTATGTCAATTTGTTCAATAGGTTTATTCACGTTCTTTTTAGGTTTAAAAATCAACTTCGCAATAGCTAAAGGGTTAAATCCATTATATAATTCACCTTTATTTGTTATTGATTTAAGAGAATTTTCAATCAGACTATTGTTGAAGGCCATATCATCATTATACTCATAAGCCATATTCATATTCCCCATATTAATGGCTATAGTCTCAACTGTTTTAACATCACTTATATCTTTAAATAAATTTCCTGAAAGACCCGAAGAAAGCAAAACCGCATCCAATTGATTAACCTGTTCTACCAACTGAATTCTAATAAAGCTAGTTTTTAACACTTCTTCATCTATTTTAACGGAAACACTTTGAAATTGTAATGCAAAAATTTCAATTTTATCATTTAAGGTTATTTCAATTGCGAACTCACCTTTTTCATTGGTAACAGTACCAATGTTTGCCGATGTATTATAAATAACAATACCTTCAATATCATTTTCTTTAGCAGAAACAACCCCTTTAATCGCTGTACGTTTAATTGATTGACCAATTAAAGTAAATGAGGAAAAAATAAATAAGCCTAAAAGTAATTTTTGTTTCAAACTTCTTTAATTAAAACATTAAAGAACGTACAAGATTTCTTAAATAAAACAAAAATTGATTCTAAACTTTTGTTAAAGTCTAAACCTTAATATAAAACATTTAAATCTATCGGCTTCTACTTATCTAAAAACTCTAAACTTTTTGCGTGAAGTAATTCTAAAAATTCTAATTCGCGACCATAATTAAGTAAAGAAAAATCGAAATTTTCGCTTTCAACATATCTTATAAACTCTTCTACTCTATGCTTTGGAATATCGAAATTATCAGATAAAAATTCCGATCCAAAATAGTATTTTATAGATTCTACAGGAACTTTTGTTACACCAGAATCCTTTTTGTTTTTCGCTTCCGATCGGAATAAAGGAAGCAATAATAGATCTACTACATTAACTATATTTAGGCCATTTATCATATGTTGTCTTTGAGAATTCATGGTAAGGTTGTTTACGGCCGATTTATTATCGTCTGTAAAATCATAGTCTTCACTGCGCGAAATACCAAAATATAAAGCATCTAATTTTGGGTTGAAGGCTTTGGTTGCTTTAATATCCTTCTCTAAATCACCCGATAAACTATTAGATAAAACAATAACCTCATCCAGTTTATTAATTTCTTCAATTAAAAAAACTTTCATGGATTTAGACTTAATAATTGCTTCGTTAACCTGAAAATTAATGTTTTGAAATTGTAAAGCGCTTACTTCAATTAAATCATTTAAAGCTACCATTAAAACAAACTCGCCATGATCGTCTGTTATGGCAACCCCATTCGACGATTTGTTAAACACAGTAATTCCAGAAATATCGCTGCTTTCAACAATAACTTTTCCATTAACTTGAATCCGTTTCAAATCCTGCGAAAATACCTGAAAGCCAATAAACACGGTAATAAAGAATAATATGTTTTTCATAGTCTCTTTTTACTTAAAAATAAGCCATAAAAACTAATTTTTGTAACAAAACCCATAAAATTTTTATTAAAACCTACATTTGGCTAACTTTACTTTATAAAATAAACATGATGAAAAACCTAATAATTGCAAGCACCTCTACCGTACACGGAAGTGATTATTTAGACTATATTTTAGATGAATTAACCGAATTCTTTAAAAACACAAATACTATTTTATTTATCCCTTATGCAAGACCAAGCGGTATTTCTCATAATAATTATACCGAGAAAGTATCTCGAAGCCTTTGCTAAAATTAACAAAACAGTAAAAGGAATTCATGAATTTGAAAACCCGATAGAAGCAGTAAAACAAGCCAAAGCCATTTTTGTTGGTGGTGGCAACACCTTTGTTTTAACCTACCAACTTTACAAAAACAATTTAATAGAAGTATTACAAACGGCCATAAAAAATGGCACACCGTATTTGGGAACCAGTGCCGGAAGTAACATTTGCGGACTCACCATTAAAACCACCAACGATATGCCAATTGTTTACCCACCAAGTTTTAATGCCTTGGCCATAGTACCTTTTAATATAAATCCGCATTATTTAGACCCCGATACCGGTAGCAAGCACATGGGCGAAACCCGAGAAACCAGAATAAAAGAGTTTCATAGTTTTAATACACCACCCGTTGTTGGTTTGCGCGAAGGCAGTTGGCTACAAGGTTAATGGCAATTCCATTATTTTAAAAGGACCATTAACCGCACGCATATTCGAGCATAATAAACTCCCCTACGAAGTTAGAGTCTGGCACAGAACTTAGTAATTTAAAATAAATTTATGGCGTGCCCCAAAAGGGTCGGGCTATACACTACAAGTCCGCGCTCCCCCGAAGCCTCGGGGTCGCTGCGGGCTTTTCGCTTCTATCCCTCACGCAACCGTCAGCTAAGTTTTGTACTGCTCAAAACATCAAACAATTCAGCAAAAAAAAACCTCATATTTCTATCAAGCTTTTTAGAGCGGGAGACCGGGTTCCCTTCGACTCCGCTCAGGATAAACTTCTCACCCTAAATAATTATTCATCACAATCTGTCTGAAAAGAAAAAAGCCTCATATTTCTATGAAGCTTTTAGAGCGGGAGACCGGGTTCCCTTCGACTCCGCTCAGGATAAACTTCTCACCCTAAAAAGTTATTAATCGCAATCTGTCTGAAAAGAAAAAAGCCCCATATTTCTATGAAGCTTTTAGAGCGGGAGACCGGGTTCGAACCGGCGACATTCAGCTTGGAAGGCTGACGCTCTACCAACTGAGCTACTCCCGCAATTCTTCCGCAAATATATAAAAACAGTTCTTTAATTAACAAGAAAAAATCACAGCTTTTTAAAAAAATGATAGCCCAAGATTTTAAAGCCTTCATTGTAGTAAAATTTATGAGAATCAAAATTACTTACGTAAGTATTTAACTCTATTGATTCACAGCCTTTTGCCTTTACATAATCGTAAATCCATTTAAAATACGCCTTGCCTAATCCTTTTCCTCGGTATTTGTCGTCTATATAAACATGATCTACTTCTACACTTTTGCCAGAATAATGCCGCGTACAATACCACAAACCGCAAACACCTATTAAAATATCCTTATCATAAACACCTGTACATTCGTAATTTTGAGTAAACATTTCAGAAAATCGTTGTTTTAAAACATCGTAAGCAACAGATCCGTTATTTAATTTTACAACTAACGGTAGTATTTCATCTAATTTTTCTTGTGTTATAATTTTAAAAATAAATGACATTTTTTTTATGTGAAGATAAATAATTTCAAGCAGTACAATTTATTAAAAAAAATTTTTATTAAGTTTGGTTACATACGTGCTATAATCTAAAACTATTTAAAATTGGATTACCAAATTAAAAAAATTTCAGCATTAGAGACCTATCCCGTAAGACACCCTGTTTTACGAGAAGGAAAACCATTAGAATCTTGTTTATTCGAGGGCGACACATTAAATACAACTTTTCATTTAGGTATATTCCACCATGATAAACTCGTGGGTGTTTGTTCCTTTTTAAAAAGCAAACATACATTGCTAAAAGATGAATCTCAATATCAGCTCCGTGGCATGGCTATTTTAAAAGAAAAGCAAAATCTGGGGCTAGGTAAATTAATATTGAGCCACGGGGAAAATCTATTAAAACAACAAAACACGCAAATTATTTGGTGCAATGCCCGTGAAAAAGCTGTTGAATTTTATAAAAAAAACGGGTATCAAATAATCGGACTCCCTTTTGATATTAAGAATATTGGACAACATTTTATTATGTACAAAGCATTATAATCTAAACTGAATTAAAAAGTTGAAGTCCTGAATTTCAGGACTTCATTACTTTAATAAACTAATTTAAATTAAAAGATAACTTCTAACTAATTTTTAGATAATGCTTCTTCCAATATAGCATAAGCTTCTTTTGCGCCGTGCAATTCGGCATACTTAATAGCCGTCATGTTTTTATCAGATTTTGCATTTAAATCAGCTCCTTTTTCAATAAGAAGTTTTAAAATTTCGGTTCTGTTATATTTGGCAGCATACATTAATGGGGTCATGCCATAAGATTTTTGATTAACATCTTCACCTAAAGAAAGTAACTTCTTTACGGTTTCAATATCGCCTTTGGCAATTGAGATACAAAAGGAATTTACCTTTAATGTAGGCGATACTTTTAAATAGTCTGTGTTTGGACCAATGGTGTTGGCATGTACTGTGGCCATAGAAAAACATAATGCCACTGCAGAAATAATGATTGTTTTTTTCATGATTAATGATTTTTGATTAATGAAATTGATATAACTTTAAGACGACAATCGTTTAATCCTGTTTCATTTAAAACAAATTATAACATAATTTTAACGTTTAATTCATTTTTTCTTAAGAGAATCCATAGCATTATAATTTTCTTTTAAAAATCAATATCTACAAAGGATTTTCAATTAAAAAGCATTCGGTATTTTATCAAACTTCAGTATCTTTGAATTCTTTTTAAAATATTAAAACCAATGAACAAAAAAGTTATCCTAATGATACTCGATGGGTGGGGAAATTCTCCAGACCCAAAAGTTTCCGCAATCGATCATGCCAATACACCATTTATAGATTCTTTATATAAAAAATACCCATACGCCACCTTAAGAACAGATGGTTTACACGTTGGTTTACCTGAAGGACAAATGGGAAATAGTGAGGTAGGACATATGAATTTGGGAGCAGGTCGTATTGTTTATCAAGATTTAGTGAAAGTAAATTTAGCAGTTAAAAATAAAACACTTAATACCGAAAAAGTATTGGTTGACGCGTTTAACTATGCCAAAACCAACAATAAAGACGTTCACTTTTTAGGATTATTAAGTGATGGTGGTGTGCATTCTCACATAACACATTTATTAGGTTTAATTGATGCGGCCAACGATTTTGGTTTAAAAAACACCTATGTACACGCCTTTACAGACGGACGTGATGTGGACCCAAAAGCAGGCTTCGGATTTTTAACCACATTAGAAAGTCATATAAAAAACACCCCAACCAAATTAGCTACCGTTACTGGTCGCTATTATGCTATGGATAGAGATAAACGTTGGGAGCGTGTAAAATTAGCTTACGATGGTATGGTTAATAGTATTGGTGAGAAATCAACCAACATTACTAAAACCATGCAAAAAAACTATGATAACGATATTACCGATGAGTTTATCAAACCAATTATTATGGTTGATAATACTGGTAATCCTGTTGCTAAAATTAAAGAAGACGATGTTGTAATCTTTTTTAACTTTAGAACAGATCGTGGACGCGAATTAACAGAAGCCTTATCGCAAAACGATTTTCATGAGCAAAATATGCATAAATTAAATTTGCATTATGTAACGCTTACTAATTATGACGACACTTATAAAAACGTAAATGTTATATTTAATAAAGACAACCTAAGCGAAACTTTAGGTGAAGTTTTAGAAAAGAACAATAAAAAACAAATTAGAATAGCCGAAACCGAGAAATATCCTCACGTTACATTTTTCTTTTCAGGCGGACGCGAAGAACCATTTAAAGGTGAAACACGTATTTTAAGAAATTCTCCAAAAGTAGCTACCTACGATTTAAAACCTGAAATGAGTGCCTTCGAATTACGTGATGCTTTAATTCCAGAATTACAAAAAGGAGAGGTTGATTTTGTGTGTTTAAATTTTGCTAATGGCGATATGGTTGGACATACCGGCGTAATGGAAGCTGCCATAAAAGCATGCGAAGCTGTTGATGCCTGTGTAAAAGATGTAGTAACAACCGCATTAGAAAACGGTTATACAACGCTACTAATTGCCGATCATGGCAATTGCGAAACCATGATAAACCCTGATGGTTCTCCAAATACAGCGCACACCACAAATCCGGTACCTGTCATTTTAATAGATAATGAATTAAAAACTATTAAAGATGGTATTTTAGGAGATATGGCGCCAACTATTTTAAAATTAATGGGCGTTGAACAACCTAAAGCAATGACACAACACCCTTTAGTTTAGATAGTTAAAAATAAAATATTGTATTTTTGTGCTAAAACAAAGCCCCAAATTTGAATGAAATTTAACGAAAACCTAATTATTGCTGTCGATTTCGATGGAACCATTGTGGAAGATGCCTATCCAAAAATAGGTAAACCCATGATATTTGCTTTCGAAACTTTAAAAAAGCTTCAAGAAGAAGGACATCGTTTAATTTTATGGACCTACAGAAGTGGAGAAAGATTACAAGAAGCGGTAAAATTTTGTGAAGAAAATGGCGTCTATTTTTACGCAGTCAATAAAAGTTTTCCAGAAGAAGACTTCAGTGAAAGTATCAGTCGAAAAATCCATGCCGATCTTTTTATTGACGATAGAAATGTTGGTGGTTTTTATGGATGGGGAGAAATTTACCAATTGGTTACAAACACAAAGCCGCCAGTAATAGAGCAAAAAAAGAGCTTTTTCGATTTTTTTAGATAAATGGTAAATCTTTAAAACGATTTTGAATAGATCGTTTTAAGTTAATTACCTATATTTTTTATACATGATTATTATAAAGACAAGAGAAGAAATAGAATTAATGCGCGAAAGCGCGTTAATTGTATCTAAAACATTAGGTGAAGTTGCAAAAGCAATTAAACCAGGAGTAACCACATTACAACTAGATAAAATTGCCGAAACATGCATAAGAGATCACGGTGCTATTCCTGGATTTTTAGGGTTATACGATTTTCCTAATACGCTTTGCATGAGTCCGAACACCCAGGTTGTACACGGTATTCCCAACAATACACCATTGGTGGAAGGTGATATTATCTCCATAGATTGTGGTGCTCTTAAAAATGGCTTTTATGGTGATCATGCCTATACCTTTCCTGTTGGTGAAATCGCTACGGAAACCGAAAAATTACTTCAAGTTACAAAGGAGTCTTTATACGTTGGTATTCGCGAATTTAAAATAAACAATCGCGTTGGCGATGTAGGGTATGCTATTCAAAAATATTGTGAAGACCATGGATACGGTGTTGTTAGAGAATTAGTTGGCCATGGCTTAGGAAAAAAAATGCATGAAGACCCAGAAATGCCAAATTACGGAAAACGCGGACGTGGTAAAAAATTTGTAGAAGGTATGGTTGTGGCCATCGAACCAATGATAAATATGGGAACACATCGTATTAAACAACATAAAGACGGATGGACTATTACAACGTTAGACGATAAGCCTTCAGCACACTTTGAACATAATGTAGCGATTGTTGATGGTAAGCCCGAATTACTTTCAACATTTGCATATATTTATGAAGCACTTGGAATTATCTCTGATGAAGAGGATGAATTCCGCCAAAAATCTTTGGTGCTATAAATTTCATGAAGCAATTATTCAAACTTATTTTAAATACAATCCCAAGACCTTTATTAATTAGGGTAAGCTATTTAGTTCGCCCTATTTTAGCTTTTATACTTAAAAGGAAATACATTTACCGATCCTATTGATGGCAAAAGTTTTAAAACCTTTTTACCTTACGGATACGGCAAACAACGAAACAATGTATTATCGCCTTCTACATTAAGCTTAGAACGTCATAGACTATTATGGTTGTATTTAAAAAATGAAACCGATTTCTTTTCTACAGAAAAAAAAGTACTTCATTTTGCTCCTGAACAAGCTTTTTATAAACGTTTTAGAAAGATGAAAAATCTAAATTATATAACCACAGATTTGAATTCTCCTTTGGCCGATGTGAAGGCAGATATTTGTAATTTACCTTTCAAAGACAATGAATTTGATGTGATTTTATGCAATCATGTGTTAGAACATATACCCGACGACACCAAAGCAATGCAGGAACTCTATCGTGTAATGAAAGCTGGTGGTATGGGTGTTTTTCAAATTCCACAAGATTTAAATCGAGAGTCTACTTTTGAAGACAACACCATAACCGATAAAAATGAACGTGCTAAAGTATTTGGACAATACGATCATGTGCGTGTGTATGGTCGTGATTATTTTGACAAGTTAAGAAGTATTGGTTTTAAAGTTGAAGAGGTCGATTACACCTCAACGCTTTCAGCTGAAGAAATAACAAAGTTTTGTTTAGCAAAAGGTGAAATTATTCCGGTGGTTTATAAATAACCCTAAAACAAAAAAAGCTGAGTTCACATATAGTTCCCTCAACTTTTAAATTGATTAATAGCATTTATATGACACATCTTTATCTAACTGGTCACATTAAAACTATATTTACTTCGGAAAATTATTTAACGATAAAGTCTCTAATTCCTTTTTGTCATTTTCAAAAATAAAAAACACTTTAAGTTCTGGGTGCGATTTTAAAAAAGCTGTTACTTTTTCAATTCCCATCGCTTTAAACGCAGTAGCATATGCATCGGCAGTCATACAATCTTTAGCTATCACAGATATACTCAATACATTCGTTTTGCTAGGATACCCTGTTTTAGTATCAATAATATGAGCATATCGATTACCCAGACTATCTACTTTAAACTTTCTATACGTACCGGACGTTGCCATAGCTTCATCTTTTACTTACAATAGCTTCTAAAATAGATTGTTCACCGTCAAAATGCGGCATTTCTATACCAACCTTCCAAGGAGTTCCTTTTTCAACATTCTTACCTCTTGCTCTAATTTCACCACCAATTTCAACTAAATAATTTTTAATATTTCTGCTTTCTAAAAACTCACCAATAACGTCAACACCATACCCTTTTGCTATAGCATTAAAATCTAAAAATGTTCCTGCAGGCTTACTAATTTTAGTATCTAAAAGATTCACCTTATTTAAACCCACAGACACCATTAAACTATCAATTTTTAAACTATCGATGTTTGCTATTTTACCTTCCGGACCAAAATCCCAGGCATTTACAACAGCTCCAATAGTGGGGTCGAAAGCACCTTCTGTTTCCTTATAAATTTCTTGAGAAGCGTCGAAAAACTTTTACAAAATGAGTATCTACATGAACACTTTCATTTCTATTTAGTTTAGAAATATCAGAATTTACATGATAGGTTGACATCGATTTATTGATTACATAAAATAAACTGTCAAACTGTTTTTCATAATTAACTTCAGAATTATAAATTACATGATAACTGGTTCCGAAAACAGAACCTGAAAGTTTGGTGTTTTTTGGCTCCTGCTTACATGAAAAACATACCAAAACTAATAAGACTATTAATTTATTCATTAAAATTATAAAAATTTAGTTAAAAATATTCTTGTCTTCGCGGGATATACAGACTAATTTAAATTGGTTTCTAATACTTGAATGCCATTGTACTCGAGTAAATAATCTTGATTTAAATAAATAGGCTCTTTTTCTCCTGTAATATTACCTATTCCAACACCGGCATACAACACTTTTGCGTCTTTTTCTCTAGCGTGATTTTTAAAGGTCTCCATCCAAATTACATCGTAATTATTCGGATTATCAGGCAAAATAACAACTCTTACAATTACAAAATAATACTGCTTGTTTTTATCGATACAAACAAATTGCGGATGTTTTTTCAACTTACTATTTATAGCAATAAACTCAAAACCACGTTGTTCTAAATCTTTACCAACATGATTCATGGCTAAATTGTGCAATTCTTGTTTTGTTAGTGCTTTGCTCATAATGCAAAAATAAAATAATTGTTCTGATTGATGATGACATTATATAAATGTTTCGATGTATTTAAAACCATAAAACAATAACGTCATGAAAAATATTAAAAAATTAGCTTTCATTTTAATCGCACTTAGCATTGCTTTATCGTGTAGTAAAGATGAACCCGCACAAGAAGTTGTAAAGCCTATTGAAGGCGCTAAACAAGTTGAAGTAAGTGTTATACTTCCTGAAGGATCAAATTTAGACTTAACCACTACAGAAATTGTTTCATTAGGTGAATCTTTTAAAGTGCCTAAATCGGGAGTAACCAAAATATATGTTGCTCCAGGAGACCGAAGTTTTGTTTTACTTCAAGATAAAGAAGGTGAAGTGATTTTTATGGGATTTATTACAAAAGAGGAAAAGGAACTCTCCATAATGTCTTCTGGAAAAGCTGCGCTATATTTTGCGTTGGGAACTATATTTCAGTTTGAACAAACTAAAGAAAAGTACTTCAACGAATACAACTCTCAAAAAGAGATTATCCCATTTAATGAAGCAATTACAACTTTATTTCTTGCTGATAAACATTTTTTAAAAAATGAAGCTTTTAAAAATTTAGTTAAAAATACCATGGATGAGCTTACGGTTCCAAAAGAAGCTATCTCTAAAACAAATAAAGTAAAAGGTGTTGTTATTGATGGTACCAACGAAAAAAGTGGGGTCAAAATTACCAATGAAGGACCACTATCGATTGGATTCCAAGCACAATCACGCCGTAGATCCCATGCTTATGTTTATAAAATAGCTTCAAAGTTAATTGGTTCAACATCGTTTGTATCTGTGCCTCGTGAACTTGTAAATCAAAAGGAAGTGGAAAGAGCTGATGGCTTTACATCATTGCTAGGAACTTTTTGGACTGCAGCTACTGGCAAAGGACAAGATCTTGCCATAAAAAATACACCTGCAATTTCGCTACCATTGTTAGGTACCGAAAGTGCTGCAAAATTTGAAGTTAGGTTAATTGGGTTAAGCTGTGAAGCTAATCCAACCGAAGGCATGAGTGAAGAAGAGAAAAAGAAGTATAATGAAATGCAGATGGATTATTTTGTTTTTGATTTACTACTTCCATTTTTAGGAACCGCTTTGGGTGCAGAAAGTTACGATTCTACCAAAAATGAGATTTTTAAAACAGCTGTAGTATCTGCTTTGGGTTCTGGATTTTTCGAGACAATTCAAAAAGGTGAAGTTCCAAAAGCATTTTTAGATTTATCAAGGGAATTCGCACTCGGAATAACCAGTGGAAACGGTTTAGATCCTGGACTTGCCAAAATAGCACAAGCTGCAGTAACTTATTTTGATTTTGATGTATTATTAGGTAATGACCCGAAAAAAATTAGTAAATATTTTAAACCTGCAGCTATTGCAGATTTAACATTACAATTAAATGATTTTGCAAGGTTGCAAGCCGCAGCTTGTACCTCCAATGCCATAGAAAAATGGGAAGTAATAGCGTCAAGAAGTACCAATATAACGTTACAGCCTAACGAATCAATTATAAGACCAGGTGGTAGCCAAACATTAGAAGTGACAATATCGTCAGATGGTCAACTAGCAGAAAATCAAAGCTATGAAATGGAATGGACTACATCTGGTAAATATGGATCTTTAAATGGCACTAGCAATCCTAATCAAACATTAACAAATAATTCTAAAACTGTGGTTTATACAGCCAACTCAGGAACTGTACCAGATAATGCCGCAGATGATGTAATTGTTAAAGTGTACATTAAAGACGCAAATACTGGCACTAAAACACTTTTAGATGAAGGTAAGGCCATTGTAAAAATAGCCAAAAACCAATATAAAATCGTACCAGAAAACCCATATTTAAGGGGAGGTGAATTTGAGAACTTAAGTGTTGTAGATTTTGAAGGTAATCCTATTCCAAACCCTACAACCGGATCTATTAAAATTGAATGGGGAACTACAGGCAAGTTTGGAAAATATGATGGTGTTACAAACTATTATAATGCACCAAACCAAAATGCAGGACCAACCTATGAATGTTTGGATTACACTACCAAAATTGGTGTTGAAAATGTAAATGCAAAAATTTATTTATATAACAATGAAGGTAAATCACTAATAGATGAAGTTGAGGGCATTATTAACATAAATAACGACCCCAATGTGAAATTTGTAAATGTATCAATTGTAGAAAAAACTAGTGGAACGTCATTCACTATTGATGCAGTATTCAAAATTCCAGCAGATAAAGATGCCAAAACCTACAAAATAGAAGTTCTTGAAATAAATCCAGTTGTTTCATCAGTAATAGGTTCAACTTATACTTGGACACCTACAAATTACGACAGTACTAAAATTAAAAAAGATGGTGATAACTTTGTGTACTATGGTATGAATTATGGTGCAGGAGTGAATATAAATAATGGTCCGGCTATAGCTCAGGCGAGAGCTTTTTATGCTGGGGTTAAGGGTAAAGCAAAAGTAACAATGACCAAATGATATTAGTAAAAATATAATTAAAAAGAAGAAAGTTAAACATACTCTTAAAATTTGTATATTTCCTCTAGCTATTAATTTATGAGGGAACTACACAAATTAGACGAGCAGTCACAACTTATTGCGGCAATAAAAACTAACGATTCGGTTGCATTGAAAGCACTGTATATTTCAAACTATCCCAAAATCGAATCGTTAGTTTTAAGCAATAGCGGTACAAAGGAAGACGCCAAAGACGTCTATCAAGACGCCTTTATAGTTGTATGGAATAACGTAAAAGACAAATCTTTTATCCCGTTAAACGAAACGGCTATACAAGGCTATTTATATACGATTGCAAAAAACAAATGGATGGATATTATAAAATCATCTCGGTTTAAAAAAACAAAATCCACTTTTAATGAAAAGGCATTTATCAATAAAAGTGACGATATATTTGAAGACGATGTGTCGAATATAAAATTAAAGGCAACTATGACTGCATTTAAAAACTTAGGTCAACCCTGTAAACAATTGTTAACCAGTTTTTATTATGAAAAAAAAGATTTAAGAGAAATTGCATCCCAATTAAATATTGAAGAAAACACCGCAAGAAATAAAAAATACCGTTGCATGGAAAAATTACGCGCCATGGTATTGCCCCAAAAAACCTAAACAAAAGTGAAAGCTAATAATAACATAAGTCAAGATTTATTGGAAAACGTTGAACGTTATTACAACGACACCATGTTGATTGAAGAACGAACTGCATTTGAAAATAAACTTATAAACGATACGGAATTTAAATCGCAAGTTGAAGATATAAAAACCTTACTCCTTGGTATTGAAACGCAGTCATTAAAAGAACAATTAGATGAATTTCATAAAGATATTCCTCTAACTATTTCTAAACATACATTTCCTGAAACTAAAGTATTACAACTAATAAAATATGCCGTTGCTGCTGTTATTGTAATAGGCTTAGGAAGTTATTGGTTTTTAGGCCAACCTTCAAACGAAAAACTATATGCTAAATATTTTGTTGCAGATCCTGGATTACCAACAACCATGGGTGCCAACGATAATTTCGAATTTTATGATGCTATGGTAAATTACAAACATGGCGATTATAAGTTGGCTATTACAAAATGGACGAAACATCAACAAAAAAAACCAGATAATGATACTATAAATTACTTTTTAGGCGTCGCTCAATTAGCAGATAACAACGAGCGAAAAGCCATACCATTTCTTAAAAACACTACTAATTACCCAGAAAGTATATTTTTAAACGAAGCCTATTTTTATTTAGGATTAGCTTATTTAAAAACCAACAACCTTGCAAAAGCGAAGGAGAGTTTCAAAAATTGCAATAGTCAAGAATGCAAAGACCTACTCACTAATTTAAAGTAAAACATGAATATTCGTGTCATTTACAATTTATGTATTGTTGGGCTAATATGGTTTGTTAGTCCGAATATTTTTTGTCAAAATGACACATTAAAAGGCATTCAAAAACTGAAGCAGCTTATTAATGACGAACGCATTGATGCAGCCAATAAAGAACTTCAAATACAGATAGCGTATTTCAAATCGATTAAAAATTATGATACGCTTCCTGCCTATATTCCCTATGTTGGGAGTTATGCCTTATCAAACAAAAACAGAGATTTTGCTTTATCCAAAACTTTAAAATTTGTTGACGAACTTAAAAAGTACCAAAAACCAGACATTACAACAAAGGCTCTAAAAGAATTAGCCTGGATTTATGAGGAAAATGGCAAGCCAAATGACGCTTACAACACTTTAAAAGACGCCATTACTTACGCTAACCAATTAAAAGAAAACAAAAATGCAGCTGTAGCAGATTTTAATTATAATATGGGATATTATGCCTCTGCTATGGGTGATTATCCCTTATCAAAAAAGCACTATTTTAAAAGTCTTCAACTAACTGAAAAACAAGAAAAAACAGATTATGTTTTTCGTCAACAGATTTACAATGCTCTAGGAGGTGTTATGTGGCGTGAAGGTAAACTAGATAGTTCATATTTCTTCTTTAATCAATCTTTAAAAGCCTTAAAAAACACCAAAAACGAACCCATCAATAAATATTACAGACCCTCTTTAGTAAATATGAATTTAGCAGTACTCGCTAACATGTTGGGAAAAAATTCTGAAGCCATTACCTATTCTGAAGTTGCCATAAAAGGTTTTAATGCCTATATAAAACTCGAGGAAAATGAACAACAAAAAAATGCTGCCAAAAAAAATCAATTGGTGGCTATTGATAATTTAGGCGTTTTTTATAATACCATAGGCGCATTTAATGAAGCCGAAAAAATCATATCATATTCATACAATAAGAAGAAAAATATGTTGGGAGAAGGTGACCCTAATGTTATTATCTCAAATATAATTTTAGCGCAATCCAAGTTAAATACTCAAGACTTAAAAGGCGCTGCTGCGTTACTTGATAAAGCTATTGTAACGATAGAATCGAGTAGTTTAAATCAATTATATTGGCATGCCTCTGCCCTTTTAACTCGTGGTAAAATATTTGAACAAAATAATCAATTAGAAAAAGCAGCCGATTATTATATACAAGCTGAAGTAGTATTTAGAAAATCGTTAGCTGGAAAATATAATGATGATTTTTTACTTGCCTTAAACAACATGGGTTTGTTTTATGCGAAAAACGGACAAAAAACAAAAGCCATTGCACTTGCCGAAGAAACTTACAAAGCAGTACAAACAGGTGATTTTAAAAACACTAAACAGGAGTTATTAAATATCACTGCCATCTCGTCCATTTATTTTCAGCTAAAAGACTATAACAAAGCTATTGAAATGAGTCAAAAAGCTATTGATTTTAAAATTAACATAGAAAATAAATCCGCTCAAGATTCCATCCTAATTCATTTTGATAAACCTCGAGCACTGTATGTTAATGCCTCATCTAAATATCAAATAACTGAAAATAAAAGCCGTGAGTTTCTTTTGGTTTTATTAAAACAGATTGAAACCGGAATTAAAATATTAGAACAACGAAAAGCCATCATTAATACATCGGACGATATTGCGAAGTTAATGGCAGATAATAATGACTTATTCAATTTTGCGAAACAACTCCGATTGAATTTATATGAAAAAACAAAAGATAAAAAGTATTTAAACGATATAATTTCAATTCATGAATCTAGTATTTATAATAGAATCAGATCGCGATTAAACCTAAACAGCAGCATTTCATTTAATAATATTCCTAAAAAAATCACGGAACGAGAGATTAAATTAAAAAATGACATTTCAAAATCCTTGAATACTTCCGAAAGCATAAAAAACTATTTTAACGCCAATGCTGAATGGAGTCTTTTTTTAGATTCCTTAAAACAGTATTACCCAAAATATTACAAAATGCGTTATGCAACCATTGAAGAACCTTTAAACAATCTTCAAAACAACATCCCAAAAAACACAACAGTAGTACGGTATTTATTCATTGAAAAAAACCTATATGCTTTTGTTATTAACGAACAAACAAATAATCTGACAAAAATAAATGCTGAAAATTTAAACGAATCTATCCGAAAATTAGAAAAAAACCCTTCCGATTTAAATGTATTAAGCACGCTACTTTTTTCTCTTTATAATCAACTTTGGAATCCTATAGAAAAAAACATAAAAGGGGAAAATGTTATAATTATTCCAGATGCTGAACTCTATAATTTAAGCTTTGAAACGTTAACAAGTAAAAAAATATCTTCGTTAAATGAATTTTCAATGTATAGTTTATTAGCTAAACATATTATTTCATATAACTATAGTTTATTATTATTAGATAAAAACAAGCAAACAATAAACTACAAACAGGATTTTATTGCTTTTGCACCTGAGTTTAACGATAAAATGAAAAGGGACTATAAGATTAGAATAACAGATTCTATATCAATAGACAAAACGTACCTTAGCCTACTGCCACAACCTTTTACGGTAGATTTGGTAAAAGAATATTCTAAATTATTTAGTGGTACATCTTTTTTAAATGAAAAAGCAAGCAAACAAATTTTTACTAGTGAAGCTAAAGAACATAAAATTATTCATATTGGAACTCATGCTGAATCAAATAATTTGTCGCCCGAATTTTCCAGATTGGTATTTGCGAAATCATTAGATTCTATAAATTCCAACAACAATTACTTATATACATACGAAATTTACAATACCAATTTAGCTTCAAATTTAGCCATATTAACGGCTTGTGAAACCGGAAAACCAACTTATCAAGCGGGAGAAGGTATGATTTCTTTGGCACATGCATTTAATTATGCTGGTAGCGAAAGTATTTTAACCAGCTTATGGAAAATAGACGAACAATCCAGCGCCAAAATTGTTGAACTTTTTTATCAAAATATAAAAAAAGGAATGCCAAAAAATAAGGCATTACAACAAGCAAAACTCGATTATCTTGCTACTGCAGAAGGGCGAACTTTACATCCACAATATTGGGCTGGTTTGGTTTTAATTGGCGATGTTTCTCCAATTCCTTTACAAGCTAATATTTACTATTTTCTATGGATTTCAGCCGCTATTCTCATTATAGTAATAACCCTGTTTTTTTTAAAAAAACGCGATAAAAAAAAGAATAAAGCAAGTATTTAAATAGGCTTTTCTACATCAATTCATTTAATTTAGAACGCATTTTTTTTACATTTTTAAGCAATTATTAAATATAATTTATGTTTGATTATCATCGAACTAAAAAAAGTTTAACTTTAAAATCGAAATTTGCCATTTAACAATAACAATATATTTATTTAGTCAATAACTTTGATGACACAGCAACCTTATTCCAAAATCATAGGCCTCTTTTTAGGGCCACTTTTATTTATCATTGTTCAACTACTTCCATTCGATATTATTTCAACCAAGGCCGACACTGTAATTGCCACCGCATTATGGATGGTTTGCTGGTGGATTACCGAAGCGGTGTCTATTTCGGTTACAGCACTACTCCCATTATTATTATTCCCAATTTTTAAAGTCATGCCTATGGATGCTGTGGGAGCGAATTATGGAAGCCCGATAGTATTTCTATTTTTCGGGGGGTTTGTTTTAGCCTTGGCACTTGAAAAAGTAAACCTTCATCGCAGAATCGCATTAAATATTATAAAAAAAACAGGCACCACACCCAACAAAGTTATTTTGGGTTTTATGATTGCCACCGCTTTTTTAAGTATGTGGATAAGCAATACGGCATGTGCTGTTTTTATGCTCCCAATTGCTTTGTCTGTAATACATTTACTTATTAATGACGCTGATGGCTTTACTAAAAATGACCAGAATTTTGCTATAAGTGTCATGTTAGGAATTGCATTTTCTGCCAATGCCGGGGGAATAGCAACCGTTATTGGCACACCACCCAATTCTATTTTAATCGGACTACTTGAAAACCAATATCATATTGAAATATCCTTTTTTAAATGGATGCTCATCGGGTTACCATTTTCTATTGTTTTAATCGCTATTATTTATTTGGTGATGGTAAAATGGATGTTTCCGAATAATGGCTTAGAATTTAATGCGTCGAAAGATATTATAGATTCCGAGATTTTAAAACTAGGCAACATGACTCCAAAAGAAAAGCGGGTTTTAACCATATTCGGAATCACGGTTTTTTTGTGGATATTTAGAAGTGTTATTAATTCGGTCGTACCAAATTTGGATTTGTCCGATACCATGATTAGTATTTTTGGTGCATTAGCCCTTTTTACCATTCCGTTTAATTTGAAAACAGGCGATTTTATATTAGAATGGAACGACACTCACAAATTAGCATGGGGCATATTAATTTTGTTTGGTGGTGGCTTAGCATTGGCAAATGGCATGTCTGAAAGTGGCATTGTCGATATGATAGCCTCAAGCATTTCAAACAGCAAAGTAAGCATTTTAGTTATGGCATCCTTACTAATCGTTTTAATGCTTTTTATGACGGAGTTAATGAGTAATGTTGCTCTTACAGCAGTTTTGGCTCCTGTAGTAGCGGGAATTGCAATAGGATTAAACATTCCTATCCTTTATCTACTCATTCCTGTAACCATTGCTAGTAGTTGTGCCTTTATGCTTCCTATGGCTACCCCACCAAATGCCATTGTATTTGCCAGCGGGTATATAAAGGTTAGTGAAATGGCGCGCGTAGGCATCATCTTAAATTTGATATCAGTAATCTTATTAATTTTAATGTTTAAATTCATCATTCCAATCGTGTTTTAACATGTCCTATTTAGGAAATAACATGATTTTTTCTTATTTTAGAATCAAAACCGTTACATTTTGAATACCTCTATCAGACTTGAATCGGCTATAAAAAAGCTCTATAATGCATTTCATAATAATGAATTGCATCCAGAGTGCTGTATGCGATGTGCTGTTGGAAATATTTTAGATAACAAAGACAGTTGGAAACATTTATCTGACCATCATGGTGCTTTAGAACTTAATTATCTGGGTATCGTACATCAAAATCTAGGGCGAAAATTTAATGGTTACTCACCCTTAGAATTATTGCAAATTGAAGCTACTTTTTTAAAAGCCTGTGGTTACCAACTACCTCTACATCACAAAAACAAAAAGCCAAAGCATCCAACAAATAAAGATGTTTTATTTAACGGACTTTGTGCTGTTGTGACGCTTTTGTGTAATCTTGATGAAGTCTCCAACATTATGGATTATACCAAACTTTTTGAATTTGAAAACGAAAAACCTCGTTTTGCGTTAAGCGAATTAACGGCATAAAAAAACCGATACTTTTAGCATCGGTTTTTAATATTTAATATTGAAGTCTATCCTCCAAAGTCGTCAAATCTAATATTCTCATCTGCAAGACCAAAATCTTCGCCCATTTTTTGAACTGCTTTGTTCATTAATGGTGGTCCGCAGAAGTATAATTCAATATCTTCTGGTGTTTCATGTTTGCTTAAATAATTATCGATAACACAGTTATGAATAAATCCAACAAACCCATCTCCTGGAGAATCAATATCCGCTTTAACTTTCCAGTTATCTTCTGGCATAGGCTCAGATAAGGCTAAAAAGAATTTAAAATTAGGGAAATCTTTTTCTAATTTATGAAAATGGTCTAAATAGAACAATTCGCGTTTCGAACGACCTCCGTACCAGTAAGTTACTTTTCTTCCTGTTTTTAAGGTTCTGAATAAATGATACAAGTGAGAACGCATCGGTGCCATACCTGCTCCTCCACCTACATAAAGCATTTCGGCTTCAGATTCATTAATAAAGAACTCACCGTAAGGACCAGAAATAGTTACTTTATCTCCTTTTTTCTGATTGAAAATATAGGATGAGGCTACCCCTGGATTCACATCCATCCATCCGTTTTTATTTCTATCCCATGGTGGTGTTGCAATACGAACATTCAACATAATTTCGCGTCCTTCAGCAGGATAAGAAGCCATAGAATAGGCACGCTCCACCGTTTCGGTATTCTTCATTTCTAAGCTCCATAAACCAAATTTATCCCATTCAGCTTTAAACTTATCCGGAGTTTCGTGCTCTTCAGGATGCGCTGTGATATCGATATCGGAATATTTAACAACACACTGAGGTATTTCTATTTGAATATATCCACCAGCCTTATATCCCATATCTTCTGGAATCTCAACAACAAACTCCTTAATAAAAGAGGCTACGTTATAATTACGTACTACTGTTGCTTCCCATTTTTTAATACCAAAAACCTCTTCTGGTATCGTGATATTCATATCTTGTTTAACTTTAACCTGGCAAGCTAAACGCGCTCCATGTTGTAATTCTTTTCTAGTGAAGTGAGGTGTCTCAGTTGGAAGGGCTTCACCTCCACCAGATAATACATGACATTCACATTGAATACAAGTACCACCACCTCCACAGGCAGATGGTAAAAATATTTTTTGATTTCCTAAAGTCGATAATAAACTTCCTCCAGAAGCTACTTCAATTTCCTTTTCACCATTTATGGTAATCTTTACAGGTCCTGATGGTGATAATTTCTGCTTAACAACTAATAGTAATGCTACCAATAATAATGTAATAATTAAAAAAGCTATTACTGTTGCTACAACTGTTCCTAATGTACTTACGGCTAAAATCATATTACTCATTTACTTTTATGTTGTTAGCGAACACTTCCTTTTCTTTCTTTGAATCAACCTTTACGGTAGTAGTTTCTTCTTTTTTAACAGCATCATCTCCACCTGTTAACATTCCTCCAAAACTCATAAAGCCGATAGCCATTAAACCCGTTATAATAAATGTAATTCCTAATCCTCTTAAGGCTGGTGGCACATTTGAATATCTAATTTTTTCGCGAATGGCGGCAATAGCAAGAATAGCTAAAAACCAACCTATACCTGAACCAACTCCATAAGCTGTCGCTAATCCTAATGTAGGAATTTCACGAGATTGCATAAATAAAGATCCTCCTAAAATGGCACAGTTTACCGCAATAAGTGGTAAAAATATCCCTAATGAATTGTATAAAGATGGAGAGAATTTCTCAACAACTATTTCTACTAATTGCACCATAGTAGCAATGGTGGCAATAAACATAATAAATGAAAGGAAACTTAAATCGTAATCAGCGTATTCAGCCCCTAACCATTCTAAAGCGCCTGGTTGTAACAAATAATGATCTAACAACCAGTTTAATGGTACAGTTATAAGCATTACAAATATAACGGCTGCCCCTAAACCAACGGCAGTATTAACTTTTTTAGATACCGCAAGGTAAGAGCACATTCCTAAGAATGTAGCAAAAACCATGTTATCTATAAATATTGATTTTAAAAATAATTCTAAATGTTCCATTTTTTCTTAATTATGAATTCTTAATTCTGAATTATTAATGATCTTCTATTAATGCAGTATTTCTACTACGTTGAATCCAGATGATAATACCGACTACGATTAAAGCCATTGGTGACAATAACATAAATCCGTTATTCTCATAACCTATAGCGTATAAGCCTGTTTTTTCGATTGGGTCTCCTAACACTTTAAATCCTAATAAGGTTCCTGAACCTAATAATTCTCTAAAGAATCCTACAAGAATAAGTATTAATCCGTATCCTGCAGCATTACCAATACCATCTAAAAACGATCTCCAAGGACCGTTTGCCAACGCAAACGCCTCAAAACGTCCCATAATGATACAATTCGTAATAATAAGCCCTACGAATACAGATAAGGTTTTACTAAGTTCGTATGAATACGCCTTTAAGATTAAATCTACTATAATAACCAATGCCGCTACTACAACTAATTGAACGATGATACGTATTTTAGATGGAATGATATTTCGCATCAACGAAATAACTACGTTACCAATTGCTAACACCGCCATTACCGAAATAGCCATTACAATAGATGCTTTTAATTCTGCTGTAATTGCCAATGCCGAACAAATTCCCAATACCTGAATGGTAATCGGGTTATTATCTGCTAATGGATCTAATATTAATTTGCTGTCTTTTTTAGATAAAAGTCCCATAAATTAATTGTTTTTTAAGTTTTTAAAGAAAGGCTCGTAAAGCTTTATATCGCTTTTAATCATTGCTGACACACCGTTACCAGTAATTGTAGAACCTGCAATAGCATCTACTTCATTGTCCGTTTTGTCTTCATTTTTTGGATCAGCATTACCTTTAGCTACGTCGATACCTTTAAAGGTTCCTTCAGCATCTAACATATGCTCTCCTATAAAATCATCCATAAAGAAACGTTGCTTAATATTTGCTCCTAAACCAGGAGTTTCACCTTTATGATCAAAATAAGCGCCTTGTACCACCATGTTTTCATCCATTGCAACGTATGCCCAAATAGCATCCCACAATCCTTTACCCATAATTGGTGCTATATAAAAGGTTTTTCCGTCTTTTTCTCCAACAAATAATGGTAATCTTCTAATTTTACCATCTTTAGCAGCTGCCTGTTCTTTTTTCACATCAATTAAATATGCTTGATTATCTTCAGTTACTTTATCACCTTCAATAATCAATTGCTTTGTAATGTATTTTGCAAATTCTCCAGCAACTTTATTAGTAGCAACAAAATTCGCACTACTCTCATCATTTTCGTTTACGCCCATCGCATACAAAATATTTTGCTGCTTTTCTAAACGCTTATTTTCATCAATAGTAGGCTTCAAAGATTCTGATGCATATGCTAATACCGCACCTACAATTAATACCATGATAATGGCAAAAATTATGGTATATGAATTTTTATCTGTTTTATTTTCCATCGTTATGCAGTTTTTGCTTTTAGACGTTTCATTCGTTGTTTTACATTACCTTGAACCACATAATGGTCGATAGTTGGCGCAAATACGTTCATTAATAAAATAGCTAACATGACACCTTCTGGGTAAGCAGGATTAAATACGCGAATTAAAATTGATATAAATCCGATGAAGAAGCCATAATACCATTTTCCTTTATTGGTTTGTGATGCTGTAACAGGATCTGTTGCCATGTAAACAACACCAAAAGCAAATCCACCCATCATTAAATGATGCCAAAATGGTGTACTCATTAAACCATAAAACTTACTGCCGTCTGTAATAATACCTGCATCTACAATCTGGTTAAATATTAACCCCATTACGATTGCTCCTAATGAAGCGGACAACATTATTCTCCAACTTCCAATCTTAGTAAAGATTAAGAATAAACCACCTAATAAAATTAAAAGTGTTGAAGTTTCTCCAACCGAACCAGGTATAAAACCATAAAACATATCCCAAGTAGAATATAAAATATCTTTACCTTGAGCCAAACTTCCCAAAACCGTTTCTCCAGAAATAGCATCAAGATTTTGACCTGCAGCAATTGCATTATCTCTAGCCACAGCACCTTCAACCCATACTTTATCTCCCGACATCCATGTTGGATAAGCGAAGAATAAAAAGGCTCTGATAGTTAATGCCGGGTTTAGAATATTCATTCCTGTTCCACCAAATACTTCTTTTCCTATAACAACACCAAATGCTACGGCAACAGCCAGCATCCAAAGTGGAATATCGATAGGTACAATTAGTGGCACTAACATTCCTGTTACAAGGTATCCTTCTTCAACTTCGTGCTTCTTAATAATGGCGAATAAAAATTCAATTCCTAAACCAACACCATAAGAAACAATAACTAAAGGAATTATTTTCCAAAATCCGATAAAGAAATTATCTAAAGTCCAAAATTCTGAACTAAAAAAACCTCCTGTTACAGCTTCAATTTCTCCAAATGCCAAATTATGCTGATAACCGGCATTAAACATTCCGAAAATTAAACATGGAATCATCGCCAATATAACGGTGTTCATGGTACGTTTTAAATCGTCGGCTGCTTTTATGTGCGTTCCATTATGAGTAGTCTCATCTGGTAAGTATAAAAAAGTATGAATCGCTCCAAATGCCGGTGCCATTTTAGAACCTCTTAACTTTCTTTTTAAAATATGTAATCGTTTCTTTAAATTCATCTTATATATTTTTCATTTCATTGTATTCAAAAAAATAATTTTAAATCTATTCATTTCATTGCATTCAATGAATAATTATCCAATTTCTTTAAGCATTACATCTAATCCTTTTCGTATAATTTCTTGATGTGGTTGTTTAGATACACAAACAAATTCTGTTAATGCGAAATCTTCTGGTGCCACTTCATACATTCCTAAAGATTCCATTTCATCTAAATCTTGATACTTACAAGCTTTTAGAATTTGCATTGGATAAATATCTAAAGGGAATACTTCTTCATAACCACCAGTAACCACGAAAGCACGGTGCTCGCCATTCGTATTCGTATTTAAATCGTATACTTTGTTCGGGTTTAACCAAGAAAAAGTAAGGGCTCTACTCATTGAAATTTTATTAAATACAGGTGTAGTCCAGCCAAACAATTCATAATCATCGCCTTCAGGTATAACAGTAATCACGTTACTATAATAATCTAAATTCCCGTCAAGGTTAATTTGCTTGCCACTAAGTACATTACCAGAAATAATTCGAATATGAGCTCTTTTAGAAATACCATTTGCATTTAACAAAGGCTCAACTTCTGCTCCTATTTTACTAACGTAATATTTTGGTTTTTCTATACAAGAACCTGCTAGCGCAATTATGCGTTCTGCATTAAATTTTCCTGTTAACAGCAATTCGCCAATAATTACTAAATCTTGAGCAGCAACCGTCCATACAACTTCGCCTTTATTAACCGGGTCTACTTTATTTATTAAAGTGCCTACATTTCCTGAAGGATGTGGACCGGATACTTTATGCAACGTAATTCCAGACAAACCTGCCAGAGGCGAATTAGATTTTGCTCCTACAGAAACATGTACCTTACCTTCAGTAAGTTTGCTTAATGCCGTTACAGCTGCCTGCAATTCTGCTTCTTTACCTTGAAGTGTAAAATCTAAATCGGCTGCCAAAGGAGCGCTCGCATAACCAGATATAAAAATAGCTTTTGGCGATTTGTCGGGATTTGCAATCACATCATACGGACGTTGTTTTACAAATGGCCAACATCCAGAAGCTAAAAGATGTGCCTTTATTTCAGAAGGTTTAGCGGCATCTAAATTAAACTTCCCATAATCTTGGTACGTTTGCTCTTTGCTTGCCTGCAGTTTAATTGATAATATTTTGCGCTTTTCACCACGGGCAATTTCTACAACTTCTCCAGCAACTGGCGAAACAAACTTTACGTTTTCATTAGATTTATCGTAAAACACAGGCTCTCCTGCTTTTACTTTTGATCCAACTTTAGAAATTAATTTTGGTATTACGCTATGAAAATCCTGGGGTCTAAGAGTGTAAAAGTCACTTAAAACTGCTTTCTCAAGAGTTTTTTCAGCTTTACCTTTAAGTTTAATGTCGAGACCCTTTTTAATACGAATGTCGTTTGACATATTTTATATTTTGAAATTAGTAGTCAAAAAATCGGGGCAAAAATACAAATTAAATGTACAGTTGCATAAATTTATTGCGATTTTTATTTGTTAAAAATTAATGCTCAATAAACGGTATCATATTTGATTATATTTACAAAAAATTCAAAGTTAAATGTTTGCCATTAAGTTTGTAAGTGCTTTTTTAATAGTTCTCCTTCCGTTTTCGGGCTCATGCCAAACTACAGAAGTAAATCCTCCTGACTATATAAAAACCATTATTTTTAAAGGCAACACTCCGAAACACAGCTACCCATTTTAAAACTAGGCGAATATGTTGTTTTAGAATTTGATGTGCTTAACGGAAATGAAGATGATTATTATTACAAAATAGACCATTATAATTACGACTGGACACCTTCTGCTTTAATGAAATCTGAATTTATGGATGGTTTTGATAACCAGCGAATTCGCAATTACCAGAACTCATTTAATACCTATCAAATTTATTCAAACTATCAATTAACCATTCCTAACGACCAAACAAGACGACTTAAAGTTTCCGGAAATTATTTAATAAGTATTTTTGATACTAACGACGCATTAGTTTTTTCTAGAAAATTCATGATCTACGAAGACCTTACTGCAGTTGGAGTAGCTTTAAAGCGCACGCGCGACATTCAATATATTGAAAAAAAACAGCGTGTTGAAATTAGTGTTACCTCAACTAATAATCAGCTTAATAATCCATCACAAACCGTAAAAGCACTTATTGTTCAAAACAACAATCTAAATACAGCCATTTCTAATCTAAAACCACAATATACCCTTGGCAATCAGCTCATTTACAGGTACGATTCAGAAAGTAGTTTTTTAGGCGGAAACGAATATTTGTTTTTTGAAAACAAGGAAGTCAGGGCTGCAAACACAGGCATACGTGCTATCGATTTAAAAGATATTTACCACAACTATCTGTTTACAAATGTTGAACGCGCCAGTAAACCTTACACTTACAATCCAGATATTAACGGTAATTATCTAATTACTGCGTTAGATGTAGACAATCCCGATATTGAAGCCGATTATGTTTGGGTTCATTTTTCGCTGATACCCAACGAATCCTTTAAAAATAAAGACGTTCATGTGTATGGTAATTTTAATAACTATGCCATCGATAACAGCACCAAACTTATTTACGACGCATCCCGTAACACATTAACAAAAGCCATCTTATTAAAGCAAGGGTTTTACAATTACAAATATGTGATAGTCGAAAAAAATGGCGCTTTAAATGAAGGTGCCATAAGTGGTAATTTCTATCAAACCGAAAACAACTACAAAGTCTTAATTTACTACAGAGACCTTGGTGCTCGTTACGACAAAATTATTGGCGTTGGCGAGGGCACATCGGTTAATATCTCGAATTAAACGTGCGTTTTAACTAAATTTTTAATTAAAGACGTTAAAATTTAGCATTCACCACTTAATATTTATTAATTTAGCAAGCACAAACAACTTATATGGTTCAACAAGTTACATGTGGTATAAAGATATCGGTAGAAACTACCTACGAAGGCTCATTTTATAAAAATTATAAAATACAATACGCCTTTGGTTACACCGTAACTATAGAAAACCAAAGTAAAGACACCGTACAACTTAACGCATCGCCATTGGGAAATTTTAGATGCCTTAAATAATGTAGAAATTGTTTCTGGCGAAGGTGTTATTGGCAAAAAACCCGTTTTACAACCAGGCGAATCGCACACTTACACATCTGGATGCTTGCTCACCTCGCCATTTGGCGCTATGCAGGGGCATTATAATATGGTAAATTTTACAACCACAAAAAACTTTCAAGTTACTATTCCAACATTTAAGTTAAGCGCTCCGTTTGCTATAAACTAGAATTTAATCTTTTTTTAAACTCATTTATTTGGGCGTTACCGCAAGGGTCGGGTTTTCCGCTATATCTTTTGGTTTTTTTTCATTTCCACGAAGGCAAGAATCCATAATCAAAATTTGAGATTTACTTATTATGGCTTTTTTTAATCCAATAAAACCAAAAGGATGCCGCTACAACCCCTAACGCAAGCATTATATATATCAATAAACTACACATCTAAAAATGAAACCATAATTTTTATTTTTAAACATATTTAGCTGATTTTCAATATATTTATACACATTAACTTGTTAGTTTTTAGCAAAAAACGAAACTATTCGAAAACAAATTAACAACACTTTACGTAATAACATTTGATTAACATATTTACTTTTAATTAAAAAATAATTAAAGCATGCTAAAAAACGCAAAAACGGTCGACGACTATATTGCAGCATTCCCTATAGAAACGCAAATAAAACTTAAAGCTATCAGACAGATAATCTTTAACAATGCACCAGAAGCTACAGAAAGTATTTCATATGGTATGCCGGCATACAAAACACATCGTAAACCTCTGGTTTATTTTGGTGGTTTTGCAAAACATATAGGATTTTATGCAACACCATCGGGACACGAAAAATTTAAAAATCAATTAGCTGTTTTCAAACAGGGCAAAGGATCGGTTCAGTTTCCTTTAAACCAGACCTTACCCATTAATTTAATAACTGACATGGTTAAATTTAGAGTTTTAGAAAATAACCAACTTTAATTAATTCTTTCGTTCAAACCTATAAATCTTATCATACTGTTTTACATGAAAAAATTTACAATTGGAGTATTGTACAAATTCAAATTCTAAATCATATTCAAATCCTTCACCTGTAACACTAAAAACCTCATGCACATCAATATGTCCGTGAGGTGAAATACGTCTAAAATAAAATTCTTGTTGGTGTTCTGTTTTGTGTAATTCAAACCAGGCACCTGCAGCAATTCCAGATAACCATTGTGCCTTTTCGTGTAAACCATCAACGGGTTTAGGGGCTAAAGTCCCCACAAAACTGGGGGTATGGTCTTGTAATTTATCTAAAAAATACCGCATATTTTCGCCTTTCTCAGAACCTTTAAATACAGAAATAACGCCCGATTCTGAAACTTCAAAAGCATGCGTTTCGGTATTTGCCAAAAGCACATTGCCCACCGTACTGGGTGTAAACCATTTTGATTTTTCAAGATTTTTTTTAATCGTGTTATTGGTTACACTGGCGATTAAAGTATCCGTTACAAAACGCGCACAATTACAAGCTTCTTTTATAAAAGCAGCATAACGTATAAAATGTTTTTCCTGCATTATTGTAATATGAGCCCGCGCTTTTTTATAATTGATGGCATTACAAACCGAAGCGATCATTTTACCATCACCGTGGGTTATTTTAGGGTGGGTTGCTAAAAACTCTAAAATGGCATTTAAATTTATTATCTCATCATTTTTAATTTCTGCAACTAACGGAAAATGCAGTTCGTTATCGGTATCCTTTCCTCGCACACGTCCCGAGGGTTCTGGGGTAATATACCTGCCAAAATCGTGGTATTCTAAAATACCTGTTTCCTTGTTTATTAAAACCAATGCCGCATGACCTGCCCGTAAATAGTTCTTTTTTCCAATACCCATATATTTTAAGAAAGGCGAAAACCATTCTTTAGAAACCATCACAATAGTTTCCGGATACGCCAATGTTAAAATAATACCAGTATCAGTCATTTACTATTTCGGGTAAATGAAACGACTTACTAGCTATTTTCTTATTTTGTAGATTTTCATTATACATCTCAAAAGACTCGCCGAATTTTTCTATCTGGGTAATACTTGTCGTTTTTACAAATCCGCGATTCATAACAACGCCAAAATCGTCGTTACCACGGCCTGCCGTTTTATGAAACCTCAACACCGATTGTGCATTTAAAATATTATTGGATTTAAATTCTTCAAACCAATGTCTACGCTCTTGCTTCATTTCTTGATTATAAAGTGTAGTAGACGACCATATTTTTGGTTGTAGCGGTAATTCCTTTAAGTGTTTTTCAGCAGCCATCCCAAACCAATTCGTATAATTTTAATGCGGCATTCCAATCTATAATTACCATAGTAAATGGCTGAATAGCATTTAAATCATACCCTTGTATTTTATTTAGAATAGTATCACAAACCATAAAATCTAAGGCAACAATACCTCGACTTAATCGGTAATTTTGTTCTGGGTCATGTCTAACAAAACCTCCATTCATAACACACACTGCTCTATTTTTCTCACTTAACCCAATCCAGGTTCCGCCCGACATTTCATCCATAGGAAATAAAAGTTGGGTATTCTTAATTTTATAAACTTCTGGAGGGAGGGACTTCCTGTTTGGAGCTTCATCCCTATTAGAAGTTAACACAAAATCATTTTTGCCCTTTGGTATAATTGTTACTGTGCACATAATAATTGTAGTCTGAAAAGGAATTAGCAACTTACAAAAAAATATTAAACTTTAACGTGTTTTTATGCAGCCTTCAATCCTAAATATCATTTAAAAATTCGTAAATTTGCAGCTCATTTACTGATAATTCAATAACAAAAACAAACAAATCATGGGAAAAGGTTTTTTTAATGTACCAATTGCTGTTAACGAACCTGTAAAAAGCTATGCACCAGGTACTCCTGAACGCGATGCTGTACTACAGGCTTATAAAGAAATGTATAACAGCAACATTGACGTACCTTTATATATCAATGGCAAAAACGTAAAAACTGGTAATACCAGAACCATGTCGCCACCACACGACCACAAACACATTGTTGGAACCTATCACCTAGCCGAACAAAAGCATGTAGATGAAGCAATTGCAACTGCCTTAGAAGCAAGAAAAACTTGGTCGCAAATTCCATGGGAACAACGTGCAGGCATCTTTTTAAAAGCTGCAGAATTAATTGCAGGGCCCTATAGAGCAAAAATAAATGCGGCTACTATGATGGCGCAATCTAAAACCATACATCAGGCTGAAATTGATGCTGCCTGTGAGTTTATAGATTTCTTGCGTTACAATGTTCAGTACATGACCGATATTTATGCGGAGCAACCAGAAAGCACAAGCGACACTTGGAACAGAGTTGAATACAGACCGTTAGAAGGCTTCACCTATGCGGTAACACCTTTTAATTTTACAGCTATTGCAGGTAATTTACCGTCGTGTATGGCATTGATGGGAAATGTTGTGGTTTGGAAACCTAGTGATAGCCAAATATATTCTGCTAAAGTTATTATGGATGTTTTTAAAGAAGCAGGAGTGCCTGATGGCGTAATTAATGTTGTATTCGGCGATCCTGTAATGATTACCAATACAGTTTTATCAAGTCCAGATTTTTCGGGATTACACTTTACAGGTTCTACGTTTATTTTTAAAGAGCTTTGGAAACAAATAGGAAACAATATTCATAAGTATAAAACATACCCTCGTATTGTTGGTGAAACAGGAGGTAAAGATTTTATAGTAGCCCATAAAACGGCTATTCCAAAGCAAGTTTCTACAGCAATTATAAGAGGTGCTTTTGAATTTCAAGGTCAGAAATGCAGCGCCGCATCAAGAGCTTATATCCCAAAAAGCTTATGGAGTGATGTTAAAAAATTAGTTATAGAAGACGTGAAATCTTTTAAAATGGGTTCGCCTGCTGATATGAGCAACTTTATAACTGCTGTAATTCATGAAGGCTCTTTCGATAAATTAGCAAAGTATATTGACCAAGCCAAAGCAGATAAAGATGCCGAAATTATAGCTGGAGGTAATTACGATAAATCTAAAGGCTATTTTATTGAGCCCACTGTTATTGTAACAACGAATCCTAAATATGCAACCATGTGCACCGAATTATTCGGACCAGTGATCACCATTTTTATATATGAAGATGATGCCTATTCTGAAACGTTGAAATTGGTTGATGAAACTAGCGAATACGCATTAACAGGAGCCATTTTAGCAACCGACAGATATGCCATTACCGAAGCCACTGCAGCCTTACAAAACAGTGCTGGTAATTTTTATATTAATGACAAACCAACGGGAGCTGTTGTAGGACAACAACCGTTTGGAGGTGCGCGCGCATCTGGAACGAATGATAAAGCTGGAAGTGCTCAAAACTTATTACGCTGGGTTTCACCTCGCTTAATAAAAGAAACCTTTGTAACTCCAACAGATTATAGATATCCGTTTTTAGGATAACAAACGCATTCCTGCAAAAACAGGAATCTTTATATCGAGAAACATTAGTTTAAAAAAAGCGTCACTCCAAATGGGGTGACGCTTTTTCATTTTTGGTTGGTTGATTTTATTTAAAACTTTACTCGATAATAATCTTTTTAGATACAATGCCATTCTCAGTATTTAATTTTACAATGTAAAGTCCTGTAATTCCTGAAACTGGTAATGAAACGTTTTTACGTGTATTCAATTTTAACGTTTTCAATTCCTGACCAAGAGTATTAAACATTGTTGCAGAATATACTTTTAAATTATTCTTATTAATTATCTCTAGTTTTGAAGTTTTAGAATAATAATAAATTTCTAAATTGTTAGGTTCTTCAACAATACCATTGGCACTTAATAATGCATTCTCGTTTGATTGAAACACCAATTTAAATCTATTGTTATAAACACCGGGATCTAAATGTATTTCAAAAGCTTCCGTAGTAATATTTTTAATTTCGCCTGTTAAGTCATCTTTTATATACACAGGAATAGCCGATTCCATATTTTCAAAGGCTTCAATTTTTATTTTAGCAACACCGCTCTTTTTAATAATTAAACCTAAGGGATATTCTTGAGCTGGATTAAATTCTCCAACACCCTGAATAACAAATTTACTATTATTAAAATACCAATACATATCTTCTTGGTTCACATCGACCATAAAAGCATCATAGCCTAAATTAAAATCGTTTGAAGCATTTTTATTGGTTCCTAAAACCAATTGTCTGTGATATCCTAAAGGGGAGATATACTCTAATCTTATTATAGGATTTTTGTTTTGAATATCCTTTTTTGAACCAGTACTTACTTTTTCAGCTTTTGAAGATTTCATAAATACCGATACTGGAACTCCAGGTGATGATTCCTCAAGCTCGGTTACAAAAACACGTTGGCTATTTTTAAATATAATATTACCGCCTAATACACTAGCAATAGTATCTAAATTATCATTTGGCTGCGATTCTAATTTTGTAGATACAAAGAAGCCCTGGTTTACCGGAATATATCTTCCTGGAACCTTGGTTCCGAAAGCACCTGTATTATTAATTCTAATATCATTAGAAATTGCCGCAGTACCACCCGTTAAATTATAAGTGGCATAACCACCAACATAATCTTTTAAATAATGTGAATTTTCTTCTCCAAAATGATCCCAAAAATACAGTGCACCGTTTATAACAGTTTGTGCATTATTACCACCTTCCGTGGCACTAATATTGTCTAAAATAAATTCTTCGGCATCAATGGCAGATGGGTATGGGTTACCAATTAAGCGCTCTACATCGCCTGAAGTTTTATTTAAAGCAAGGGTAATATCGCCATTATACGGCAAGCCTTTAAATACATAATTAAATCTCTCTGCTATAGGTGCAGTTCCTGCTGGCCCTTTCATGGTAAAGCCCTCTCCTGGCAGCAAACTTGTTGTTTCATCTATTTTTTCCCAGGCATTATAATCATCTGCAGCACCATAAAATTTATATAACCAATATGTGAATATTTTTAAGAAGCCTGTTGGACCAGAAGGTGTAAAATCATAACCAACATCTTCGAAAGTCATAGGTATAGGTGATGAAGATACGTATCCATTGAGTAAAAAGTCTTCTATTTTATTACTCGCATTGGTAATTGCAACCCCAGTCCCCATGGTTGTGGCATTGCCACCAATTGGACCTACAGAAGACGACCAATAATTATAATTAAATCCATTAGCGGTTCCTTGTTGATCTCTTTCAATATAGCCACCACTGTCGGCGTCTATAATGCTGCCTTCTGTTTGAATTAATTGCGATTCGCCAACTAAATCTATAACACCATCCAATTCTAAGTAATGGGTAATTGTTAGTGATTGACCAGAATTATTTTCAACTGGTGTCGTTACTACAGGATCTGCTATTGTTAAAGTTCCTGAATTATTTATTATTAATCCTAAAAGTTTAATATCTCTATCACCTGATGTTATGTCGTGTGAAATCTGAACAATATTCCAATCAACTTCTTGTCCATCGAGTCCAATGCCGTTAGGCAAAACATTATCTGCACCATTAACCCATGTTGCAGGATTGTCCCAAGCACCAGATGTCGCAGACATATAAGGCACTGGCGTGGTTTGTGTACTAACAACAGTTTTATCTTTATTCAAATATCTTAAACGTAAAAAGTTACGCTCATTTGTTAAACCCTCAACAGTTGACCCATAAAAGGAATTAAAATTATAATATGCTTTTAGATTACTCCAAGGAATAGAAGATGCTTCGTTACTTATTGCACCGTAAGGATTAACTTTTCCGCTCACAAAATCTCCTGTAATTTTTTCTACTTCTTGATTCATTAAATAACGTATCTGGTTCTCTGTAAGTGCCAAATCCCAAACATATACTTCATCAATTTTACCTAAAAACTGGATTTATTGATGTGTCCCTGTCATAATAAATGGCACCTATAGAAAAATTTCTGTAATTAGGAGAAGGATGTACAATATCTTGCTTCGGAATGGTCAAGAACCCCATCAATATATAAAAATAACGTACCGCTATCGATAAACCAAAGTTATTTGATGCCACTTATTATCGTTAATAGCCATGTTCGACGTTAATTTTGGGCGTTGCATGCATCAATAATAACTTCAACTTTATCGGCCGCATTCAATCGAAGTTGCAATTTATCTCCTTTAGCCATTATAGTTCTATTCACTGGCATTTGAAGGCGCTTTAACCCAAGCCGAAATTGTAAAATAGTCCTGATTTAAATTTAAATTAGATTCTCCCACCAAATAGTCATTTAAATCAAAATTAATTGAATGATTAGCTTCTAATCTAGATACTTTTCCAAAAGTAAAATAATTGGTAGCATGAAAATCATACCAAGTTTTATAAACCTGATTTCCATTACCATCTAAAATAGGAACCCCTAATGCATCAACATGTATTTTTAACGGGATTATATCTATCACATCAGCACTCCCAAATGCCGGATTATCTGCCACGATTAAAGCATATTCTTCATCACTAGTTTTAGTAAACGCACTAAAAGCGGTAACGGGTATTCCTATATAAACGGTTTCAACATCGCCGTTTAGGGCTTCGAAATTTTCAACTATTTTCCATTTTCTGTCAATTCTTGTGTAACTTGTTGTTATACCAGTTGCAATGGTTACAACATCGCTATTTGTTCCTGTAAGTGCGCCATTATCATTACCCCAAACTAAAAAATCGCCATCATCTTCAAATTCGTTAGGATTAGCACTATTTTTGCTAAAGATTCCTCCTAATCCAATGATAACGCCATTGACAGAATTAATGGTTTTGGATTGTTTTTGATTTAAATCGGAAATTGAATCTCTACCAATTCCTGCAACATCATAGTTAAAACCAGCATTGGCAGAAATATCCCAAATTGTTTTACCAAATGAATTAATGTAATTTTTTTGAGCCTCGTTAGAAGCCCCTAATGTAATACCATATTTAATAGCCAAATACGATTCTACTTTTTGCCTATCTGCATCGGTTAATCGTTCAGCGAAGGTAAATACCTCGGCGACTCTACCATTTAAACTACCTTGAACATCTTGATTTCTACCTATCCAATATTTACTTGCATTAATATTTGTAAAAGCCGATTCGGTAACATTTGAAGTAGTTAATATATGAGAATTGTATAGTATATCTTGTTTCGTTGGAGATGAGACCAAATCGTTTCTAACGTTTATAATACCAGCATTTGAATAAGACGAACCACCTATTTGCGCGTCACCATTAAAACTCCCTCCATTTGGCACATCTTGATTATACGATAATGTTTCACCCGTAAATTCTGAGGAGTAATCGCCAAAGCCCACACCTGTTATATCCCCGGGGTTTCCAGATTTAATTCCCGCAAGAATAGTGTTTCTACTAGAACTACTATTCATAGTGGCATCTGGAACCATCACAATAAATATATCATGATTGTAAAAACCACTAGTAGCATTATACATATATTGCTCGACACCACTGCCATCATTTTCAAATTTTATAACTGGATTAAAATTAATATCAGCTTCGGGTGTATCGATATAAGTAGGTTCTTTTCCTGCAACTGTAGTGGCATGCTTTAGGTTTGTGCCTAAATCTAGCCAATCTGTTACGGTAGACCCGGTTTTAACTATACCTCGGGTAGATTTTAGCCATAATTTAAAGCTCGAAGTAATACCTCCTGGTCCTGGTATGTTTTCTTTAAACATTTCTGCGCTAACATTTAGAAAAAACGGATTGGTATTTGGATCGGTCGTAAAAATGCTAATTGTTGCAGCCTGCGTTCCAATACCACCAGTGGGTGCTGTAAAAGTTACATCTACATAAATTCCATAGTACGGGGGTAAATTGTTATATGGGATTCCGAAAATTGAAGAAGCTGTAAAATCGGGATTATTACTTGTTACAGAAGTAATATTCATATCGCAACTTCCAATATTCGCAATTAAAAAACGACGTGTTACCGAAGCACCGTCCTCTACATCACCAAAATAGGTACCATTTGTATCATTAGTACCTGACGCATTATGCATAATATCAGCAAAAGGACTCCCTCCTAAAACATATATTTCTGGCGAAGAATTCACCTGTAAAGTAAACGTAAAGTCTGATTGATTTTTAATTTTTACCGTAACTAAAGTTGATGACGATGCACAACTTCCACTGTTATTTTCGATTTCAAAATCTAAATATTTATCACCATTACAACCTGATGGTTTTATTTTATCCCAAGGGTTATTTGGCGATATATCAAAATCTGTAGTATTCGATATATCTATATCTTGTATATATAATTGCCCGCAATTAATTGTTTCTATATTGGTGGCTCTAAAAGTTAAACTAGAACCCGCATTGATAGTAACCGTTGAACCTTGGGTAACAACAGCACCCCCAAGAATTTCAACTTGTAAAATCTGGGCGTTACTTTTTACACTTATTAGCATAAAGTACACGATTGAAGTAATGTACAGAGACGTGAGGGATAAAGATTTTCTCATCCAATAATTATATTTAGGGCGTTAAATTAGTTGTGAGAGACTAACAATTGTTTAAAACTGCGGTTTAATTATACATTTAAATTTCGATACAATACAAATTTATTCGACGAAATACACTTTGCTAACTGATTTTCGTAGGTTTATTTTTACCATACTACAAAAAATGAAATCTGAATAATACATTGTGACACTGTGTGTTATGAAGGAAAATATAACAAACAAAAAAAATAAAAAATTATTTCTAATATAATTTTATATAAATCTCTAATACAAAAACAACTTTTTCCTAACAAATTTCAACTGTTATTATTTGAGGTGCTTTTAAATTTCAAGGTCAAAAATGCAGTGCCACATCAAGCGCTTATAAGCCAAAAAGCTTATGTAGTGAAATGTAAAAATTAGTTATTGAAGACGTAAAATCGTGTAAATGGGTTTCACCACATTTAATAAAAGAAACCTTTGTAACTCCAACAGATTATAGATATCCGTTTTTAGGATAACAAACGCATTCCTGCAAAAACAGGAATCTTTATATCGAGAAACACATTAGTTGAAAAAAAGCGTCACTCCAAATGGGGTGACGCTTTTTCATTTTTTGGTGGCTGATTTTATTTAAAACTTTACTCGATAATAATCTTTTTAGATACAATGCCATTTTCAGTATTTAATTTAACAATGTAAAGTCCTGTAATTCCTGAAACTGGTAATGAAACGTTTTTACGTGTATTCAATTTTAACGTTTTCAATTCCTGACCAAGAGTATTAAACATTGTTGCAGAATATACTTTTAAATTATTCTTATTAATTATCTCTAGTTTTGAAGTTTTAGAATAATAATAAATTTCTAAATTGTTAGGTTCTTCAACAATACCATTGGCACTTAATAATGCATTCTCGTTTGATTGAAACACCAATTTAAATCTATTGTTATAAACACCGGGATCTAAATGTATTTCAAAAGCTTCCGTAGTAATATTTTTAATTTCGCCTGTTAAGTCATCTTTTATATACACAGGAATAGCCGATTCCATATTTTCAAAGGCTTCAATTTTTATTTTAGCAACACCGCTTTTTTCAATAATTAAACCTAAGGGATATTCTTGAGCTGGATTAAATTCTCCAACACCCTGAATAACAAATTTACTATTATTAAAATACCAATACATATCTTCCTGATTCACATCGACCATAAAAGCATCATAGCCTAAATTAAAACCGTTTGAAGCATTTTTATTGGTTCCTAAAACCAATTGGCGGTGATATCCTAAAGGGGAGATATACTTTAATCGAATAATTGATTTTTTAGGTTTTACATTGTTACTAGAAATAGCACCAACCTTTTCTGCTTTTGAAGATTTCATAAATACCGATACTGGAAGTCCCTCTGATTCTTCTAATTCAGTTGCAAAAACACGCTGGCTATTCTTAAATATTATAGTACCGCCGTCTACACTGAGAATTGTTCCTGCTGGATCATTATTATTAGGATTTAATTCTAGAGGTTGTGGTATTTTAGTTGACACAAAGAAGCCTTGATTTACCGGAATGAATTGCCCTGGCACTTTGGTTCCTGTGGTCATATCATTATTAATTCTAACGTCATTAGAAATTGCGGCAACACCACCCGTTAAATTATAAGTGGCATAACCACCAACATAATCTTTTAAATAATGTGAATTTTCTTCTCCAAAATGATCCCAAAAATAGAGTGCACCGTTAATTACCGTGTTCGTATTATTACCACCTTCGGCAACGCTAATGTTGTCTAAAATAAATTCTTCGGCATCAATGGCAGATGGGTATGGATTACCAATTAAGCGCTCTACATCGCCTGAAGTTTTATCTAAAGCAAGGGTAATATCGCCATTATAAGGCAAGCCTTTAAATACATAATTAAATCTCTCTGCTATAGGTGCAGTTCCCGCTGGCCCTTTCATGGTAAAGCCCTCTCCTGGCAGCAAACTTGTTGTTTCATCTATTTTTTCCCAGGCACTGTAATCGTCTTCATGACCATAAAATTTATATAACCAGTAGGTGAATATTTTAAATAAGCCTGTTGGACCAGATGGTGCAAAATCATACCCATAACCAATATTTTCAAAAGTCATAAGATTACCTGACGCATCGTTTAGAAAGTCTTCCATTTTGTTACTGGCATTAGTGCTTGATGTACCAATAGCTTCTGGGCCTAATAAGCTTACATCTACTATTGGACCCACTGAAGATGACCAATAATTATAGTTGAACCCATTTGCTGTACCTTGTTGGTCTCGTTCTAAATAACCGCTACTATGTGCATCTACAATACTTCCTTCTGTTTGAATTAATTGCGATTCGCCCACTAAATCTATAACACCATCCAATTCTAAGTAATGGGTTATAGTTAATGATTGACCAGAATTATTTTCAACTGGTGTAGTAACAATGGGGTCGGCAATGGTTAATGTACCATCCGTTTGTATTAATCCGAGCAATGAAATATCCCTGTCTCCAGAAGTTACATTGTGTGCTAATTGTACAATATTCCAATCTATTTTAGTTGTTCCATCTAAACCCGTTGAATTTGGTGGTACTTGATCTACATTATTACTCCAGGTGGCAGGTGTATTCCAGTCACCATTGGAGGCAGAAAGATAAGGCAATGGCGCCGACTGATTAGAAATCACATTTTTATCTTTATCTAAATGTTTCAATCTTAAAAACTGCTGACCATCTGCTAAACCTTCGATTGAAGTTCCGTAGAAACTATTAAAATTGTAATACACTTCAAGATCACTCCAAAGTAAAGACGCCACCTTATTGCTTGCACTAGCATAAGGTATTATTTTACCACTAACATACTTTGTACCACTAACATCAAACGCTTGCACCTCTTGATTCATGAGATATCTTACCTGCTCTCCTGTTAGTGCCTGATTCCAAATATAAATTTCATCAATCTCACCCAAAAAAGGATTAGTAATTAAACTCTTATCATCGTAAATGGCTCCTACCGAAAAATGATTGTAATTGGGAGAAGGTGCGACAACGTTTTGTTCAGAATGATCTAATACACCATCAATATATAAAAAGATGGTTCCACTTTTATATACAAATGATATTTGATGCCATTTATTATCACTTATGGCTGTTGTAGAAGTAAATTTTGCAGATTCTAAATCGTCTAGTGTTACTTCAACTTTATTAGAAGGATTTAAGCGTAATTGCAATTTACTCCCCTTTGCCATAATAGTTCTGGTATTTGCACTTGGAATGCTTTTTACCCATGCGGAAACAGTAAAGGCATTGGCATTTAAATCCATATACACTTCACCTACCAAATAATCGCCAGCAGCTATACTAACGGATTTATTACTAGTATAATCGAGATACTTTTCCAAAAGTGAAATAATTGGTATCATGAAAATCGTACCAGGCTTTATAAACTTGATATCCGTTGTTATCTTCAATTGGATCACCAAATTCATCAACATTAATTTGTAGCGGAACAATATCAACAATATCGGCACTTCCAAACGCCGGATTATCGGCAACTATTAAAACATATTCTTCATTATCATTTTTTATAGAAAACCCACTAAAAGCGGTAACTGGTATACCAACACATACTGTTTCTACATCCCCAGCTATTGTGCTTTCAACGATTTTCCATTTTCTATCCATTCGTGTAAAACTAGTTGTAATGCCAGGAACAATTGTGACATTTTCGACACTACTTTCAGAGTATGCACCATTATTATTACCCCAAACTAAAAAATCGCCATCATCTTCGAATTCGTTAGGATTTGCAATGTTAGTGCCAAAAACACCACCTAATCCAATAGTAACGCCATTGGCAGAATTAATAGTTTTGGATTGTTTTTGATTTAAATCGGAATTATCATCTCTACCAATTCCTGCAACATCGTGATTAAAATTGTCACTTAATTCTAAATTAGCTGAAATATCCCAAACTGTATTATTAAAAGAATTAACATAATCTCTTTGTGCCTCATTTGAAGCTCCTAAAGTAATACCGTATTTAATTGCCAGATACGATTCTACTTTTTGACGATCGCCACTTGATAATGTACTAGCAAAAGTGAAAATTTCGGCTATTCGCCCATTTAAGCTCCCTTGAAAATCAAAATTTCTTCCAATCCAATATTTACTCCCGCTACCCGAATTTATGTTTGCGAAGGAGCTGCCTTCGGTTGAAGTTGTAAGCTCATGTGAGTTATATAGAATTTCTTGAGCTGTAACGGTACTATTATTTCTAACATTAATAATACCAGCATTCGAATAAATTGATGTACCAATCTCTGCCGTACCATGATAATTAACGCTTCCAGGAATATCTTGATTATAAGATAAAGTTTCTCCCGTAAATTCATCAGAATAATTACCAAATCCAACACCTGTTAAATCGCCGCCGCCGCCAGAATCTATACCTGCTAATATAGTTGTTCTATTAGAAGAACTTGACATAGGTGCATCTGGCACCATCACGATAAAGATATCCTGACTATAAAAACCGTTAATATCATTTTTTAAATATTGCTCTATTGAAGATCCATTATTTTCAAATTTTATAACTGGATTAAAATTTATATTCTCGGTTACTGTATTAATATAAGTAGGTTGATTTGTTACAACATCCTGCGTTGCATCTTTACTATTAGTACCTATATCTTCCCATAACGATACTTTATTACCGTTACTAGCTGCTACATAACTACCCGATGCTCCTGTAAAAACACCACGAGTTCCTTTTAACCAAAGTCTAAAATCGGCTGTGATACCACCCGGTTGAGGCCCTGTAAAATCAAACATCTCTGCTGTCACATCAAACTTAAACTCTGTGTTGTCTGAATTAAAAATACTTATGGTCGCCCTTTGTGTACCTGAAATTGGAACCAACGGATTTGGAGAAATAGGAGCGGTAAACCTTACCCCTATTATTGTATAATAATATGACTGCAATGTAACTGGGATAGTATATGGATAAAATACAACATAATCAGGGTTTGAACTTGAGGCGGAGAAAACATTTAAGCCGCAACTTCCTATATTAGCCACTATATAATACCTTACAACAACATCACCTTCACTCACAATACCAAAATTAGTACCATTCGCATCAGATGTTGTAACATCGTTATGATAAATATCAGTATAAGGACTTCCACCCAAAACATATATTTCTGGTGAAGAATTCACTTCTAAGGTAAACGTAAAGTCTGATTGGTTTTTAATTTCAACAGTAACTGTAGTATGGGTTGTAGAACAGCTTCCACTATCATTTTCTATTTCAAAATCTAAATACTTATCGCCACTACAACTTGATGGTTTTATCTTATCTGAAGGATTATTAGGGGATATATCAAAATCTAAAGTATTAGAAATATCAATATCTTGTATTATTAAATTACTACAATTACCTGTTTCAATATTTGTTGCTCTAAAAGTTAAACTGGTACCTGCATCAATCGTTATGGTATGCTCCTTGCGTAACAACATCCCCTCCAAGAATATTCAATTTGTAAAATTTGAGCATTACTTACTACACTTATTAGTAAGAAAAAAACGAATGAAGCAATTTGCAAAAAACTGAGGGTTATAGATCTTCTCATCCAAAATTTTATTTAGGGCGTTAAAACTGTTGTGAGAGACTAGCAATTGTTTAAAATCGCTGTGTAAATTTACGAATAAATGCGATATAATGCGTTTTTTTTCGATGAAATGCATTTAAAATATTTTTTTTGTAGGTTTATTCAATTAAAATATAAGAAAAAAGCTAAATAATACATCAAATTAGTCAGCAATAAAGAAAGTGAATATGATAAATTAAAAAGTTTAAAAAATATTACTAACTTTATTTTTTAAATTTTCAATTAAAAAAACAGATTTGCCCAACATGAAAAGACCTTTAACAATCTTAATACTCTTAATCTTAAATGCCTCAAGTTATGGGCAAGCCAACAAGCTTTTAAGACTAGCGTCTAAAACCACAGATTTAAATGAAAAAATAGATCTGTATTCCAAAGTACTGGAATTAGAACCCAAGAATTTAGATGCGTATTTTTACAGAGGTCTTGCAAAAAACGATTTAGGAGATTATTCTGGAGCAATTGTAGATTATTCAAAGATTATTGTAGAAGAACCGGATGCTGACACCTTTTACAACAGAGGAAATTCACGCTATAGCTTAAGAGATTATACTGGTGCTCAAGAAGATTATCAAAGTGCTTACCAACTAGACGCAAACTTTCTAGACGCTCTTTATAGTTTAGGCTGTGTAAAATACGACATAGGCGATTTTGAAGGCTCCATTAAAGACTTTACTACTTTAATAATCGCAATACCTAATCAAACAAAGTTTTATTACCACAGAGCTTTGGCGTATATTGCCTTAGAGAAATACCCTTTAGCCCTAAATGATTATTCGTTGGCTATATTGACGGATTCAAGTGCCGACTCCTACTACAACCGAGCCGTATTTTACTTGGACATTAATTATTATGACAAAGCAATCACCGATTTTTCTATTTCACTTAAATTAAACGAAAACAACAGTTACGCATATTTTTATCGTGGCACTTCGTTATTATTTCTGGGTAAATATATGGAAGCTATTACAGATTTTAATTCTGTATTAAAATTTGATGCCTTAGATTTTGATGCGATGTTAGGCTTAACTATTTGTTATTCTAAATTAAACGATCTTACTAATGCTAAATTTTATTTTGATAAAGCCAACTCCATTTTATCGATTGACAAAAGTGCGAAAGATGTTGAAAACTACAGGAATACCTATTGGTATCAAAATCAGTTTTTCTTTTTCAAGGAAACCTTCAGGGATTTATCTAAACTATAATTGTTTCAAATTACAATTACCCTCGAAATTTTAAAGGTAAATGCACCATTTTTTTAGTTTCAAAAAAATCTTCAGCATAATAATCGCTTAAATTATAAATTGTGGCCGTTTTATAATCTTGAAGTTCTTCGCTTAAATCGCCTCCTTTTAAATACAAAATACCATTTTTTAAATCGTGCTTTTGTTCTTTAGCTATTTTTCCTTTAACCCAATGCACAAAGGTTGGCATAATAGCAACCGCGCGACTTACAATAAAATCGTAGGTATCTGTAAGCTCTTCTACACGACAATGCGTTGTTTTTACATTGGTTAAACCTAAACCATCTACAACCTCATCTACCACTTTTAATTTTTTAGCAATACTGTCTACCAAATGAAATGAACAATTTGGAAACAAAATAGCCAACGGAATACCTGGAAACCCTCCACCGGTACCAACATCTAAAATTTTACTACCATCTTTAAAACTAATTACTTTTGCAATGCCCAAGGAGTGTAAAACATGTCTCAAATATAGTTCGTCAATATCCTTGCGAGACACCACGTTTATCTTTAAATTCCAATCTTGATATAGTGCTTCTAATTTTTCAAATTTACTTATTTGGTCATCTGTTAAGATTCGTAAAGTATTTTAATATCAGGTCCATTCTTGTTAAATTTTCAACAAAAATATACTTTTTAAGTACATTATTTTACAAAAAAACGTTATTACTTCATATGGTTTATACCTATCTTTGCCCCAAGTATGATTAACAGTTTTTTACATTAATTGTATTAAATTAATAACATGACAAAACAAACACTTTCATTCTCAAGAACAGATTCTGCAAAGTTTTTTAGAACACTAAATAAACGTGTTAACAATTACTTTAAAGATAACAATATCAAACGCACAGGCAATTGGAAATTATGGATTAAAACCATCGTAATGTTTTCCATTTTTTTAACGCCATATTTTTTAATATTAACCTTAAGCATTCCTGGTTGGGCACAACTTATTATTAACCATTGTTATGGGAATTGGTATGGCAGGCGTTGGCATGAATGTTATGCATGATGGTAATCATGGGTCGTTTTCTAACAAAGAATGGGTAAACCGATTAATGGGAAGTAGTATTTATATTCTTGCAGGAAATGTTTATAACTGGCAGGTACAACATAATGTATTGCATCATACCTATACCAACATTCATGGGCATGATGAAGATTTAGAAGCAGGACGTATTTTACGTTTTTCTGAACATTCTGAATGGCATTGGTATCATAAATTTCAACATTACTATTCTGTTTTACTGTATGGCTTATTAACTATAAATTGGGCAATTACTACAGATTTTCAACAAATGAGACGCTATATGAAGCGCAAATTATCTTATGGAAAATTCCCAAATCCTGTTTGGAACTGGAGTAAACTAGTTATTTCTAAAATCATTTATATAGCGATCTGGATTGTGATTCCTATGCTCGTTTTAGATATTGCATGGTGGAAAATTTTAATTGGATTTTTTATAATGCATTATACAGCAGGCTTAATACTAAGTGTTGTTTTTCAGTTAGCACATGTTATGGAAGAAGCTGAAATGCCTATGCCAGAAAAAGATGGTACTGATGAAAAATACCTGGGCTGTACATCAACTTAAAACAACCATTAATTTTAGTACAAACAACCGTATTGTAAATTGGTTTACTGGCGGGTTAAACCACCAGGTAGAGCATCATATTTTTCCAAATATTAGCCACATCCATTACACAAAAATCTCAAAAATTGTGAGAGAAACAGCTAAAGAGTTTAATTTACCTTATAACGAATATAAAACTACTCGTAAAGCCATTATTGCCCATTTTAAGCATTTAAAAGAAATGGGAATGAAACCTGCTTTACACGTCTAACTAACATTTTTATTATTATTTAAATGCAATTACTATCTGATAGAATTTTAAACATGGCGCAGTCTGCTACTTTGGCTATGGCTGCAAAAGCAAGAGAGTTAAAAGAAGAAGGCAAAGATATTATAGGTTTAAGTTTGGGTGAACCAGATTTTAACACACCAGATTTTATAAAAGAAGCTGCTATACAAGCAATTAACGACAATTATAATTCATATTCGCCGGTTGATGGGTATGGCGATTTAAAACAAGCTATCATCACAAAGTTTAAACGTGATAACGGTTTAACTTATACACCAAACCAAATTGTAGTTTCTACTGGTGCAAAACAATCGTTAGCAAATATTGCTGCGGTTATGACTAATAAAGGTGATGAAGTTATTATGCCTTGTCCGTACTGGGTGAGTTATGCCGATTTAGTTAAATTAAATGATGGTATTCCGGTAGAAGTTAAAACATCGATTGATACCGATTTTAAAATGACACCAGAACAATTGGAAGCTGCCATTACACCAAAAACTAAAATGATTTGGTTTAGTTCGCCTTGTAACCCAAGTGGATCTATTTATAGCAAAGAAGAATTAAGAGGTTTAGCCGATGTTTTGGTAAAGCACCCTAATATTTATGTGGTTTCTGACGAAATTTACGAACACATAAATTATGTTGGTGGTCATGCGAGTATGGCTCAATTTGAAGACATGTACGATAGAACCATTACAGTAAACGGTGTATCGAAAGCATTTGCGATGACGGGATGGCGTATTGGATACATTGGTGCTCCTGAAAAAATAGCTCGTGCTTGCAATAAAATGCAAGGTCAAATTACGAGTGGTGCCAATTGTATTGCACAACGTGCTACCATTACAGCCCTTAACGAATCGCCAAGTCGTGTACAATACATGATTGACGAATTTAAAGTACGTCGTGATTTAATATTAAGATTGCTAGGTGAGATTGAAGGTTTTAAAACAAACGTTCCTGAGGGAGCTTTTTATGTATTTCCAAACATTTCTTATTTCTTTGGAAAAACCTTGAAAGGTCATAAAATTAATAATGCCTCTGATTTTTCTATGTTTTTATTAGCAGAAGCATTAGTAGCAACCGTTGACGGTGAATCGTTTGGAAACCCAGATTGTTTAAGAATTTCTTACGCAGCATCTCAAGAACAAATAATTGAAGCAATAAAACGTATTAAAGAAGCGGTGAGTTAAAAACACAACTAATAGACTATATAAGAAACCTCTACAAACTTTATTTTGTAGAGGTTTTTTTATTTAAAAATTTGTTATTATACTTTGAAAAATCTTAGAATTGGAATTTAATTGCTAATGCAATATCAGAGCCATAATTGTTTTTGTAATAACCATTCCCACCAAATTCAGGTCTAAAATCTAAAGAGATTAATAATGGAATTGGAAAATTATACTCAATACCTATGTCTCCTGCAGCAAATGCAAATGTATCGTTATAATGATCATTGTTATAATCATAACCATAAGTACCTAATCCACCACCTACACCAACATACCAGTTGAAACCTCCGTCGATATTCATTACCCATTGGTATAAAGCAGCTAACTTGATAGCATCATCATCATAACCGTTATTATTGAAGTCTTTTCTGTTTCTCCAACCTAAATCTAGTTCAAGTCTAGTGCTGTTTCCCAAAGCTCTTTGGTAAGTGATTTCAGTTCCAAATCCACCACTGTCTCCTAAACGTAATCCTAATGCATTCTTTGAAATATCCTGTGCATTCATTGATACACTTGCTACTAATACTATAATTCCTGTTATTAAATATTTTTTCATGTTATTTGTTTTTGTTGTTGTGATTATATATTATTTATATTACCTAATTATTGTTTAGCTGCTGCGTTTTCTTCCGATTTTGCGCCCATTCTATTTAAAGTGTACATAGGTGCAAATTTTAATTTTAAAGCAGCAATTTTTTTATTATCAGCACTAGTTAAACCTTCGTTTCTCAACTGTGTTTTTTCTTGTATCGATAGCTTCATAAAGCAATTTGATTTCATCCCAATCTTCACGAGAATAGGAATCTTTATTTTTTTCAACTGTATCAACAAAATTTTGGTAAACACTTAAAATATTATCTTTGTTAATCCATGTCAAACTTCATATCTCCTCCTGCATAACCACTACCCAATAATGATTGACGCATCATCATTTTAGAATTGGCTATTTCCATTCTTTCATGTTCTGCCATTACTTCAGCTTTAAAAGTTTCAAATTTTAAAGTAGATTCATCCATTGATTTTTTCATTTCAGAATTCTCCTTAACTGCTACTAATGCATTGTCTGCTTCAGCTTGTCATTTTTTTACAATCGTCTTTCAATTGCTTCCCAATTCAGCCATAACTTCAACAGTCGCTACTTGTGCTAATAGAATCTATATATAGCTTCATAACTTTCCACTTTTTCTTGTGCCAACTCTTTCTTGCCATCATTACATGATACAAGCATTATAGATACTGCCACAAATTACTAATGTTAATTTTAATGTTTTCATTTTTATTACGTTTTAAATTGTTAGTTATTATAATATTTACTCTATCACTTTCTGTACTTACTTTTTTTGCAATAAAATTGGTTACTGTGTACTGTAAAGCATAACCAAAAATATTTTTTATGATAGAATTTGATTTACCAATAATTATCTTTTTTGAAAAATAACCTCCAGATATACTTAGTAGGGTTTCAAAAAGATTTGTTCTAACTTCTCCTATTTCTCGTAAAATCTTTTACACTTTGTTTAAATATATTTATGGGTCTGAAATTTTCAGAAGTTTCATAAAATTGAAGTTTTAAATCATTGATATTCCAGCTTTTTTCTATCTTCAAGAAGCAAAATCGCCTTGTTCAATGCTTCTATTTATTTTTATACTTCTTCATTTTTAATTTCTTTATATAAATTAAAAATGTCTGAATCAGATTTTTTTGATTTCAATAATTTTAAGATTATCAAATTAGTAACAGGTATTTTAATAAATTTGTCTTTAAACACATAAAGCACTAATGCCAATACTAAATAAAATGCAGATATTATAAAAAACCCTAAATAATATTCGTTTAATAAACTTCCTATAAATAAACTTAAGCCCACATTAATAAACAACGTAAACATGGCAAAAAACATAACAATAATTACTCTTGATGTTAAAGACGAAAGTACATCGGCTGTTTTATCAACAGCATTTAGCGCTAATAATTCTGCACTTGTTTCTGTGTACTTTTTAGCCTTTTCATAAAGTATATCTACACTTTTCGCCATGTTTGTGGTACTGTCCATTTTTTAAAGTTTTAGAATTTACAGTTTAGCATTTACTGAATCCTTTACTTCCTTTTTTCCTTTTTCAAGAACTTCTTCCCCATTTTTAACTACTGAATCGTATTTTTTTGAAACGGTATCTAAAAAATTATCAAACTCTTCTTTTAAGCTATCTTTAGCTTCAACTGATTTCGTTTTAATTTTTTTTCTGGTTTTTGATCCTTTATCTGGTGCGAATAACACACCTAATAATGCTCCTGTAGCTATTCCTGCTATTACTCCTAATACTTTTGCTTTCATAATATTATTTTATTTTTATTATATGTTTTCCATCACAAGTTGATGGTATTTTGTTATTGAAGTTTATTTATATACTACAAGCCTTTCCCTCCTATTAATCTTAGTAATATGGCTATTACAGCAATTACTAATAAAATGTGGATTAACCCACCTGCACTGTAAACGAAGAACCCAAGAGCCCAACCAATTACAAGAATAACCGCCACTAGATATAATAAGCTTCTCATGATATTTGATTTTTTAATTGTTATAAATATTTCTTTAACAAAGGTGCGACCTCTTTGCTTTTTTTATGTTACAGTATTTTAGTTGATTGTTACAGAATTGCGGTTATAGAATCTTTGTATGTCATTACAGAAATGCCCTATTAAACAAAAAACCCTTGAATATAAATTCAAAGGTTTTTTGTTATTTTACTTAAAACGGCCTATCACAAAATAGGTCGACTTATTTTATTGAGTTAAAATGATGTTTATAATTAATTAATTGGAAGATAAATAGTAAAAACAGCACCAACATTAACTTCTCCTTTTGCAAAAATAAATCCTTGATGATTTTCGATAATTTTTTTACAAATAGAAAGCCCAATACCTGTTCCGGTATAATCTTGTTTATTATGTAGTCTATTAAATAAATCGAATATTTTTTCTGAATATTTCTGTTCGAAACCAATACCATTATCTGTAAAAGTAATTTTATGGTAATTACTTTTAGTAGCTTTCACTAAATTTAGGATCATCCTTTGCTTTAACTGTTGAATAGTTTATTTTAATAATTGGTGTCTTTCCTTTCTGACTATATTTTAAAGAATTACTCAATAAATTTAAAAATAATTGCTGGATCTGAAAGGATATTACTAACCCTTTTGGTAATAAATCGTTAGTAATTTGAGCCTTTTTTTCGAGAATAGCTACAGCGACATCTTGCTTTGCATTTTCAAAAAGCTCATTCATATCGGCCACAACAAATACTTTATCAGGTTTGGTAGTTCTTGAAAACTGAAGCAAATCATCAATTAACGTACGCATTCTAGCGATGGCAGAATTTATACGCTCCATGTACTGAAGTCCTGATTCAGAAAATTTATCTGATTCTTTATCTTCTAATCTTGAAATAAAGGTCTGTATTTTTCGTAAAGGTTCCTGCAAATCATGACTGGCTACATAGTTAAAGCCAGACAGTTCTTTATTATTACGTTCTAGCTCTAAATTACGCTCCTCTAGAACTAAAAAACTTTCAATCTCATCTGTAATATCACTGGTTATTCCTAACAATCGTTTTTGTCCGTCAATACTAAAGAACGCTTTTGCATAAGCCTTTAAATATTTCGTTGTGCCATTTTTTTGAACGATTCTATAACTTACAAAAGGCAACTCTTCATTCACAATCATGGTGTCTAAATCTTTCGTTAATCTATCCACATCTTCTGGGTGAACAAATTTCAAAAAATTATCAAAGTTAGCTTCAAAAGATTGCGGTTCTTCTCCTAAAAGACGATACAGATTATCTGAATAAGTAAATATATTAGAATCGATATGCCAAACCCAATTACCATGTTTACCTATAATTTCAGATTGATTCGTCGATTCTTTAAAAATTAATAACTGGTCGTTTTTTGCTTTTATTTTTATTAAATCAGTGTTTATTTTATTTAATGACATAACTATTATAACAAGTGTTATCAGTAAAACAAAATAAAAAAATAAGGGTGTAAACTGTAAATCACTTTGATATTCCTTTTGCCTGATCATTAAGCAGTTTATTTTCGAGTTCAATTATTCCGTTAATCTGACGTCTGATGGTATCAAGTATTACTTTTTCTTCAAAAAACAGTGTTTTAAAAGTTTCGGTGCTGATTTCATCATTTATAACAAGCCTATTTGTTTTGTCAAAATTTAAAAAAAGTTTATCTATTAATTTATTTAAAATTATTAAGTTTTCCTGTTGTTTTATATTTACAATAGTTAATTCTTTTAATTGAAGAAATGAATTATTAATTTTTTCTCTAGCCAGTAATGCAGGCTCTAAATACATAGAATCTTTTGTTAATGTGTATTTTCTATGTACACTTTCGGCATCGATTAAATAAGAATTTAAACGCTCTAATTCGACATTAACTTCGTAGGTATAAACAACTATTTTTGTAGAATTAGTTAAATTAGAAATATGTTTATAAGTAAATCCTCCTATTAAAAGAATGACAAACAAACTCGCTAAAAGAATGATTTTTATAAATAATGATGATTTAAATAAATTTTCTAATTTCCATTACATCCTTAATAAAAAATTGTCTTTATTTAAACCGTTGGTATGGTATTGCCAATTAATGGATACAACTTCTGCAAGCACTTTTTTAAGTGCTTTAAAATCGCTTGGTTTTTTTATATAAATATTTGCCCCTAACACAAAGGTTTCTTCTATATCTTCTTCTGATGCCGAAGTAGAATAAATAGCTATGGCTATTTCAGACATTTTACTGCTTGCCTTAATTTCGTTTAAACATTCTATTCCAGATTTTTTTGGCATGTTCAAATCTAAAAAAAGCACGTTTGGCATGATGGCATCTTCACTATTTAAAAAGTCCATAAGTTCTACCCCATCGTTATAGGTGTTTACTTTGGTATTCATTCCTAGCTCATCAAAAGCATCGGTAAAAAATAGCCTGTCATCCCTGTCATCATCAGCCAGAATAATATTTATATAGTCGTTTTCCATAAAGGTTTTTATAAATGCTGCTTAGTTTTTTTGCTGTGCAATAGTTCTTCTTTTTGAAATAATGCGTTGAAAAGCAGAAGGTGTAATTCCAGTATTGTTTTTAAATTGTGTGCTTAAATGTGCCACACTGGAATAATTAAGTTTGAAGGCAATTTCGGTTAAATTTAAGTCGGTACTTAACAAAAGTTGCTTGGTATATTCTATTTTTTGAATAATGATAAAATTTTCGACCGACGTATAAGTGACCTCTGAAAACAGATTAGAAAGATAGCCATAGCTATGTCCTAATTTTTCTGATAAATAGACCGAACTTTTAACGTTTATAGTAGATTCTTCATTAAAAACCATATCAATAATAACGTCTTTAATTTTCTGTACCAGAATACTTTTTTGATTTTCAACTATTTCAATACCATAGTCTTTTAAGGCATTGCTTAATGTTTCGTATACATCGGCAGGTATTTTTTCCAGTAACTCAACTTCTCCAAACGCTAAAATTCTATATTTTATATGGAGCTCGTTAAGTTTTGTTTCTAAAACTTTTTTACAGATTGTATTAAAATCAAATTTTATGAATAGTTTCATTCTTAGTAATTGTCATGTAAATTAGGCATTAAAAAAGTATAAACTACTATATATTATTTACCTGTTGTTTATTACTTCTTATTTTCCTCCATTTTTCAAGTCTGTTTCTAATGGAGCTTTGCAAGTCCTTGTCTACGGGCTCACCAATTAAAAATCCATAGGCTTGATATTTTGGAACATTGTCAAAAACAATTTTTATTGTAGCTGTAATGGGTAATGCTACAATCATGCCTTCAATACCCCAAAGCATTGAAAACACAATAAAAGATAGAATGGCAATAAACGAATTGATGCTAACTTTAGAGCCTGTAATTTTTGGTGTGATAAAATTCCCTTCTAAAAACTGTATAAAGCCAAAAATGGCAATAACACCGAAAGCATACCAAGCACTGTCTTTTGTAGCCAGTGCAATTATGGCAGGAATTAGTGAGCCAATTAATATACCTATATAGGGAATTAATAATAAAATGGCTGCCAGAAAGCCAAAGAAAATAGGATTTGTAATACCTAAAATTAAAAGCCCAATAGTATTAAGCGTTCCTACAATAAAGATCACTTTTGTAAGCCCGAGTAAATAATTTCGTTGAATGTTATATACTTTAGTTAGCATTCTATTTAAAAATACTTTTGGCTTATTCCTGAATAATTTATAATAAAAGTTTTTGAAAAATTGTCTGTAATACAAAAAGAAAAACAGATAAATGGGTATTAAAACAATATAGGTGAAAATAAATCCTGATTGGTAGAGAAGCTCCATTATTTTTTCAAAACGCCCTTTTAACAGGCTTTCAACTCTTAAATCTTTTGAGAATAATGAACTTTTTCTACTGATACCTAAAGTATCGTATGTAAAGTTTATAAAATTATAGTAAAGGGTTGTTAGTTTTGATATATAATCTTCGCCATTAGTAATTACGGCATAGAGTCGCGAATAGATTATTACAACCAATAAAGAAATAACACTAAAAATGATTGTTATAGAGCATAAAGACGCAATTAAACGGTTGCATTTCCATTTTTTTTCTATAAAATTCTGAACAGGAAAAATCATGATTGCTAATATTATTGCATATAATATTGGCATTATTATGGGTTTTAATATATATAATATGAATACAATGGCGATAAACGCCAATAAATTTAAAGCAATGTGATTGATGTGGGTTTTGGAATTCATATTCTAAATATTAAAAAACTGCTTAAAGATTAACAATCAACATAATTTTCACTAACCAACTTAATACTAATTATGCATATCATTAACTCTAAACAGTTTATTTTCTATAATGTTGAAATAACATTATTTATTGACCTGCCCATCATTATTTTATTCAATTTATTAAATAATGATGTTAAACTTTTTTGCCTCCTATTAACCCAGCCAGTAAAGAGGCTAAACCTAAACCAATAGTTATATAAGCATTCTTATTATTTTGCGCTTCGATATTTACTATACCTAAATCCACAGATGTTTCTGGAATTATAAGAAGATAAATTCCATAAGCTAAAAGCCCTATACCGGCAACCAAAAAAATAAGTTTTATTGTTTTGTTCATATTCTTAGAATTTTATTTTAGTATTCCTAACGCTTAATAAAACAAAGGTATAGCTGTAGGCAACTTCTTGTGTTACACAATTTTTTATGATTGTTACAAAACTTTAATGGAAAGCCTTAGTTGATGATAAACCTGCATTTCTTTAATAATAAATACATGAGTACAAGTTAGAAATTTAGCATTAGCGATAGAAACGGTTAGCTTTTGGCGAGTAGCCGCAGCGAGCCAAAACTAGTAGTGTATAACGCGACCCTTGGGGAATGCCCTAAAAAACTATCGATTCCGCCAGAAGAACGGCGTAAATAAAATAAGTACTGTAAAGAGTTCTAAACGCCCTATTAGCATTAAAAACGACGACCACCATTGCGCTAAAGGTGGCAATGCGGCGTAGTTATTTACAGGACCAAAGCTGCCCAGTGCTGGCCCGATATTTCCCAAACTGGAGGCGGATAACCCTACGGAAGATTCAAAATCTAAATTGAACATTGAAAAAACCAAAGCCCCAACTATAAAGGAGAGCATATATAACATAAAAAATGCTAAAACATTAAATACGATAAACCTATTTATGGCTTTTTTATTATACCGCACTGGCACTATGGCACTTGGATGCAGTGTGCGTTTAAACTCTAAAAACCCATTTTTAATAAGTATTAAATGCCGCACGACTTTTACACCTCCCGAGGTACTGCCTGCAGAACCGCCAAGAAACATAAGTCCAAAAAAGAAAACCGTTAAAAAGGGTGTCCATAGTGTATAATCTGCCGATATAAATCCGGTGGTAGTAATAACGGTTAACACTTGAAACAAGGCATGCCTAAAAGCACTTTCGCCTTCACCCCATACCATTTCATGAGTAATAGACGATGCCGAAGGATCTGCGAAAAAGTAAATAATAAGAGCCGCAATTAGTGTAAAAACTGCAACGAATTTAAAGTACAGTTTAAACTCTTCGTCGTGAATTATTTTTTGAACTTTTCCTTTAAATGCAAAATAACTTAACACAAAATTGGAGCCTGCCAAAAACATAAATACAATAACAATGTATTGAATGATGGGTTGATGATTCCAATGTGCTAAACTGGCATTTTTTGTTGAAAACCCTCCGGTAGATAAGGTTGCCATAGAATGATTAATCGCGTCGAAAAAAGACATACCGGCTAGTTTAAGCAAAAGCGTTTCGGCTGCTGTGTAGCCAAAATAAATTAGCCAAAGTCTTTTAGCGGTATCGGTTATTCTAGGATGAAGTTTATCGCCACTTGGCCCTGGAGCTTCGGCCGCAAAAAGTTGCATCCCTCCAATACCTAAAAGTGGCAAAATAGCAATGGCAAGTACGATAATACCCATACCACCAATCCAATGTGTGGTACTTCGCCAAAACAGTACCCCTTCGGGAATAATTTCAATATCATTTAAAATAGACGCTCCCGTGGTCGTGTACCCAGACATGGTTTCGAAAAAAGCATTTGTAAAACTAGGAACGCTTTCTGTTAGCATATACGGCAATGTACCTGATAAAGACATAACAATCCAACCAAAAGTTACTACAATGTAACCTTCGCGTTTATTCATTATTTTTTTATGGTTGCGCGTAAATAACATGGTTATAACCCCTGCAATTAAAGTTAAAATACCCGCAATAAAAATTTGAAACGTTACACCATCGCTATACAGATAGCTTACTAATGACGATAAGAGCATAAAACCGCCATTAAATAATAACAGTAATCCTAAAAAATGAAAGATGATTTGGTAGTTAAGTTTCAATATTGATACTTTTTAAATTAAAGATTATTATAGAAATAACTTTTCAACGCGTTTTATAGATTGCAATAAAGAGCAGACCACTACCCTATCGCCCTCCTGAATTTTAAAATTCCCGAGGGCAATCATACCTACGCCATTTCTAATAACGCCTCCAATAATGGCAGACCTTGGAAAATCGATAGATTTAATTGTTTTATTACACACTTCTGAAGTGCCTTTTACTTCAAACTCTAATAATTCGGCATTTAAATTACTCAGTTTCGTCATGGCAACTACTTCTCCTTTTCTTATATATCTAAAAATATTATTTGCTGCTAATATCTTTTTGTTTATTAACGTATCAATACCTATAGATTGCGACAATACAAAATAATCCATATTTTCAACCAAAGCAATCGTTTTTTTAACCCCTCTAGATTTGGCAACTAAACACGACATAATATTTGTTTCGGAGTTATCGCCCACAGCAACAAAAGCATCCATATCACCAATATTTTCTTCATCTAATAAATCTACATTACGTCCGTCGCTATTAATAACTAGCACGTTTGTTAGCACCTCAGCAAGTTCGAAAGCACGCTCTCTGTTACCTTCAAAAAGTTTTACATTAAAACCTTTCTCACTTAAATCTCGAGCCGTTTTATAACCTATTTGGGTTCCGCCTAAAATCATAACATTTTTTATATCGCGGTTTACCTTACCTGTAAGTCTGCAAAGCTCATCTGCACCTCCTTCCGAAGTAATAAAAACTACTGTATCGCCACGTTTAAATTTGGTATCTCCTCTTGGAATAATGGTTAATTGCGTACCAAAACGTTGTATTGCTATAGGTACAAAGTGAATTTCCGGGAAAATTTCGGCAGCTTCTTTTACGGTTTTTCCAACAAAGGATGCCGATCTCGAAAGTGTTAAACCTGCCATGGTTAAGAGCACCTCCTTCAAATTCGTAATTTTCGTTGAACGACGATTGCTTTAAAGATAATTTAATCTCTGCAGCGGCTAATGCTTCGGGAGAAATCAATTCATCAATACCAAATTTTGTAAAACCTACTTCATCTTTATGATAAATAAACTCGGTATTAGATATTCTGGCAATTGTTTTTTTAGAGCCCAGTTGTTTAGCAATTACGCTTATAGTAATATTTGTAGTTTCACTAGAAGTTACGGCTATAAATAGATCGCTGTTTTCTACACGTGCTTCCTTTAACACGGCAATAGATGTAGCATCGCCTTTTATAACCCTAATATCTAAATGTGTATCGGCGTAAGCTAAACTTGTTTTGTTTGGATCTATTAAAGTAATTTCTTGAGATTCGTAAGACAATAGTTTTGCTAAATGAAATCCTACTTCACCAGCACCAGCAATAATTATTTTCATTATTTTAAAATCATAATAGTAAGTCAAATATACCATAAAATATAATTACATACCAAAAACCAGTAAATCACAATTCATTAAAATTCATTAACAATAACCAGTTTCGCTAAATAAGAATTTGTTTGATTTTTTAAAGTAGAAATAAATTATGTACGTTTGCCAAAAAAACAACACATTGTCGAAAATTAAACCATACAAAAACAGCGATTTAGGTAAAAAAGAACAAGTAACCAAGATGTTTGACACCATTTCTGGAGATTACGACGGGTTAAATCGTGTAATTTCTTTTGGAATTGACATAAAATGGCGCAAAAAAGTGGTTAAAATTGTTAAAGAAAACAACCCTGATACCATTTTAGATATTGCTACAGGAACGGGTGATTTAGCAATAAACCTTGCCGAAACAAATGCCACCAAAATTACTGGTTTAGACATTAGCAGTGGTATGCTTGAGATTGGGAAGGCAAAAATTAAAAATAAAGCTTTAGATTCTAAAATTGAAATGATTTTAGCCGATAGCGAAAATATGCCATTTGAAGATAATTCCTTTGATGCTATAACCGTTGCTTTTGGTATTAGAAATTTTGAATCATTGGAAAACGGCTTGAAAGAAATTTACAGAGTATTAAAACCAAACGGTACTTTTGTAATCTTAGAAACATCGATGCCCACGAAAGCACCTTATTTACAAGGCTACAAATTTTACACGAAAAATATTTTACCGCTTATTGGAAAGTTGTTTTCTAAAGATAGAAGTGCCTATAAATATCTAAGTGAATCTGCATCTGCTTTTCCATATGGAGAGACCTTAAACAATATTTTGCGAAATATTGGGTTTATTAATGTTGAAGATTTTCCACAAACCTTGGGTGTGGCAACAATTTATAAATCATCAAAATAATATTATGAAGCAGTTTATTGTAATCATCTTAATTTTACTAGTTGCTCAGACTTCGCATGCACAACTGTTTAAAAAGGAAAAAATAATTTATGATGCCAATCAAGGTAGAGGTACAACAGATTACAATTTATTGCGTTGGGGCTATTTTTTAGGAATTAATAACTACGATTTTAACTTTGATTACAACGAAGACTTAAGAGATGTGTATGTAAAACGAAGCCCCGGTTTTAGTGTAGGATTAATAGGGAATTTGCGTATTAATAATTTTATTGATTTACGCTTGGAACCCGGATTATTTATTACAACACGAGAATTGTATTATAGTCAGACTTATTTTCAGGGCTCTACATTTACCGAAACCGATTTAACCCGCGAAGTAAAATCGACTTACGTTCATTTTCCATTGTTATTGAAAGTTTCAACGAAGCGTGTAAACAACTTTAAACCTTTTGTTGTTGGTGGCTTTTCAACCGCTATAAACCTATCGAGTAACGAAACCAACCCCAACGATAATGGCAACGGGCAATTTAGAACTACCTCTAATAACCTGTTCTACGAACTTGGTTTTGGTATCGATTTTTATTTATACAATTTTAAATTCACACCTTCTGTTCGTGGATTGTTTGGTATAAACGACGAGCTTGTGAGAGACGAAGACCCAAATAGCCCTTGGACTAGCAATATTAATAATATGAAAAGTAGAGGTGTTTTTGTGAATTTTACGTTTCAGTAGGTTGTAGGCTTTAGGCAAAATAAGGTTAACATATTTTCTGATTATCAATTGTTAATTTTTAATTGTTAATTGAACACTGTTAATTCCTCCTTCTAAACTCGCTCAACAAAATACCTGTTGCAGTGGCTACATTTAAACTTTCGGTTTCTTGTAAATCTCCAAATCTTGGTATAGATATTTTTTCTGCAATTAAGGCTTCCATGTCTTTAGATATTCCATTTGCCTCATTACCCATAACCAAAATACCATTTTCGGGTAATTGTTTTTTATAAACATTTTCACCTTCCATAAAGGCACCATAAACAGGTTGTTTTGCGTCTTTTAAGAAAGGAACCAAATCGATATAAGTGATATTTACACGCGTTAAAGAACCCATAGTAGCTTGTATAACCTTAGGGTTATAACAATCTACAGTATTTAAACTACAAATTAACTCTTTAACCCCAAACCAATCGCAAAGTCTTATTATGGTTCCTAAATTTCCTGGGTCGCTAACAGCATCAAGAACTACAATTAGTCCTTCTTCATTTAAAGGTTTTTGTTTCGGAATTTTAAAAACAGCCAATGCTTTATTAGGCGTTGTTAAAAAACTAATGCGTTTTAATACGCTTTCAGTAATCAAAACTTCATCTTTGGCATTAATATTGAAGCTTTCGGTAGTATATAAAGCATGGAGCTCTAATTTAGACTCCAAAAGTTCTTTTATTGTTTTAACACCTTCAACAACAAAAAAACCATATTGCTGTCTAAATTTTTTATGCTTTAAACTCGTTATTAATTTTATTTGACTTTTAGAGAGCATATAATTATTTTAACATTCGTTTAATTAATAAAATAGGTATTATACACGTTTTTGAAACTTAAAAGGATATAATATATTTTATTCTGAAAATAACGTATTTTTGAGTCCATAAAGGTCATTATTTTTTTAAACAAATTACTTTACTTTAATCAATATCTAAAATTAATTTAAATTAAAATTAAAATGAGTTATAAAAAACTCTATAAATTAACCCGATTTACAAGATGCGAATAGTATTTTACCCATTTAAAAAATACAGAAATTTGCAGATAAGACTCCCATTCTTAAAAATAGCACTATTGGTTCTATTCATGAGGCTTTTAACATCGTGTGATGCTGTAAAGCGAGTTAATGATAACGAATATTTACTCACAAAAACTAATGTGTTAGTTAATGGTAAAAAGAATAACACCGAAACCATTAACAACCTACTCATTCAAAAACCTAACAGTAAAATTCCGCCTTTTAATATACCATTGCGACTTTACATCTATAATTTGGCACGCCCAAATATCGACTCTATTTTAGAAGATAAAATTTATAGTAATCCTAAAAAAGTAGCAAGAAAAACAAAATTACTTTCTAAAAAGCAATTTGAAAAAGATATTGAATCTAGAAAAGACTTTAATAAATGGCTAAAAAAAACAGGCGAAACACCAGTTATTGTCAATGAAAACAAAACCACAAAATCTGTTAAAAAACTAGAAGATTATTTTATAAACAATGGATGGTTCGACACTAAAGTAACTTACAACATAAATAAAAAAGATACGAAACGTGGGGAGGTGGAATACTTAGTAGAAACAGGAGTTCCGTTTATTTTAGATAGTATTTCAGAACAAATAAAATCTCCTGCCATTGAAACTCTCTACGATAAAATCAAAAAAAACGGATTATTAAAACGTCATGAGCAATATAAATCGTCAAACTTTGTATGCAGAGCGAAGCAGAATAGCTGATGCATTAAGAAACTCTGGCGTGTACTATTTTAATCAAGACTATATATCTTTTGAAGTTGATACCATTGGCACGAAGAAAAAAGTAAATGTAAGCGTTCAAATTCAAGACCGTGCTATTAGAACTTCTGATTCTGTAAGGCATGTACCGTTTAAAATTTACAAAATTAAAGACGTTAATATTATAACCGATTATACTTTTGAAAACAGAAATAAGCCATTTAAAGACTCGATATTTTATGCAGGTTATAACATTTATAGCTACGATAAAATTAAATACCGCCCTAAAGCATTAACCGATGCAATATTTATTACTCCGGGTGGTGTTTTTAAAGATAATGACAGAACCTTAACCTACAGACACATTAACGAATTACGGACTTTTAAATATCCGAACATAGACATCATTGAAAACGATAACAATACACTTTCTGACACCATTAGGCTCACACCTTTAAAAAAATTCGGATTAAGTTTTGATGCCGATGTTTCTCAAAGTAATATTCAAACTTTTGGTTTTTCATTAAACCCAAGTCTCTTAATCAGAAATATATTTAGAGGTGCAGAAACATTAGAAATTTCGGCTATAGGTTCTATTGGGGCTTCAAAAGACAAGAACAATATTACCGATCCGTTTTTTGATATCAATGAAATTGGAGCCGATTTAAAACTAACCATTCCAAGATTCTTTTTCCCTTTTAATACCGGAAAAATAATCCCAAAATACATGTCTCCCAGTACAAGAATAAGCTTATCAACTACCAGTCAAACAAATATTGGTTTAGACAAACAAACCTTTAGTGGTATTTTTAATTATAACTGGTCGCCGTCTAGAAAAGTCACCAATAGATTAGACGTGTTTAATATTCAATATGTTAGAAATTTGAAAATTGAAAATTATTTTAACGTTTATGAAACGTCATACAATTCATTAAACTCCATTGCACAAGATGTTAATTATATTGATTCAAACACAGACCTATCTATTCCAGATGAAACTGATACCTTTCTATCTTATGCGTTAGCCGGAAATACACCAAGTGAAATTTCATCATCACAATTATCAACTATAAGCGGTATTAATGAACGAAAAAATAGGTTAACCGAAAACAACTTAATAATTGCATCCAGTTTTAGTTTAATAAATGATGAACGAACTAATTTATTTGATGAAGATTTTTCAATATTCCGTTTTAAAGTAGAACTCGCAGGAAATTTACTGTCGAGTGCTATGAACCTTTTTGGCGCAGAAAAAAATACCAGTAATAAATACGAACTCTTAGATGTGGCATTTTCACAATATGTAAAAACAGAATTTGATTATGTAAAACACTGGAATTTAGGAAGAAAAAATATTTTAGCTGCCAGAACATTTTTAGGCATTGCCATACCTTATGGAAATTCGAGTAATATACCATTTTCTAAAAGTTTCTTTGCTGGAGGTGCTAATGATAATAGAGCGTGGACCGCCTATAGTTTAGGCCCAGGAAGTTCAGAATCTAGTAACGAATTTAACGAAGCCAACTTAAAACTTGCTCTTAGGCTTAGAACAACGATTTAATATTTTTGAAAAATTAAATGGTGCTGTATTTGTTGATGCTGGTAATATCTGGAATGTGCTAGATGACGTAACCGATGATAATGCCACTTTTTCCAGTTTAAAATCTATAAAAGATATTGCTATTGGTTCAGGATTCGGACTACGCTATGATTTTAGTTTCTTCGTATTTCGATTCGATATAGGTTTTAAAACCTACGACCCGTCTTACCAAACCCAAAACAGATGGTTTAACGACTATAATTTTGGTAACGCCGTTTATAACATAGGTATAAATTATCCTTTTTAAGCAAATAATTTATTACTAAAAACTATAACGTTTTAGTGCCATATTACCATTTTCAAGTATCAAAAAATGCATTAATTACTTAAAAATTGATTACTTTTGACACTGTTAAACTAAAATTTAAAATTCAAACTAATTATGGGACATAATATAAAACCAGGAGTTGCTACAGGAAAAGAAGTGCAAGCTATTTTTAAACTTGCTAAAGAAAAAGGATTTGCTTTACCAGCGGTAAATGTAATCGGATCAAACACTATAAATGGTGTATTAGAAACTGCAGCAGCGTTAAATGCTCCAGTAATTATTCAGTTTTCTAATGGTGGTGCACAATTTAATGCAGGAAAAGGTTTAAATAATGACGGACAAAAAGCAGCAATTGCTGGTGCTATTGCTGGTGCAAAACATGTACATACACTTTGCTGAAGCTTATGGTGTTCCAGTAATTTTACATACAGACCATTGTGCAAAAAAACTATTACCTTGGATTGATGGTTTATTAGATGCAAGTGAAAAACATTTTGCTGAAACTGGAAAATCTCTTTTCAGTTCACATATGATTGATTTATCTGAAGAACCTATTGAAGAAAACATCGAAATTTGCAAAACATACCTAAAACGTATGAGCAAAATGGGTATGACTTTAGAAATTGAACTTGGTATTACAGGTGGTGAAGAAGATGGTGTAGATAATAGCGATGTTGATGATTCTAAATTATACACACAACCAGAAGAAGTAGCTTATGCTTATGAAGAATTAAGTAAAGTAAGTGACCAATTTACAATTGCAGCTGCTTTTGGAAATGTACATGGTGTTTACAAACCAGGAAACGTAAAATTAACACCAAAAATCTTAAAAAATTCTCAAGATTATATTTCTAAAAAATATGGTGTAGGACATAATCATATCGATTTTGTATTCCACGGTGGTTCTGGTTCAACAGTTGAAGAAATTCGCGAAGGAATTAGCTACGGTGTTATTAAAATGAATATCGATACCGATTTACAATACGCATTTATGAGTGGTATTCGTGATTATATGGGTGATAAAAAAGACTATTTAAAAGGACAAATTGGTAATCCTGACGGTGAAGATTCTCCAAACAAAAAATATTACGATCCACGTGTTTGGTTACGTTCTGGAGAAGTTACTTTTGTTGAGCGTTTAAAAAAGGCTTTCGAAGATCTAAACAATGTAAACACTTTGTAAATAAAGAAGTTACTTAAAATATTTAAAAAAAAATCCTGTATGCACAGGATTTTTTTATATCGTCTAATTACAAGCTACTACAAACAGTTAATAATGGTTAAACGATAAAAATTAACAAAGGGGGTACTTCAAAATTAAAATAAAACTTTAATTTTGTGAACTGGTTTTTGCATTTACTTTTTCCATAATTAAAAAAAAGAATGCCTCTAACCCCTAACTAAAAATCGTTGTTTAGATAAAATTATCTAACTTCGTATAACTAAAATAGCAAATCAGTATGTCTTGGTTTAAAAGAAAAACAAAAGGAATAACAACGACAACCGAAGAGAAAAAAGACACCCCTAGAGGGCTGTGGTACAAATCTCCTACCGGTAAAATTGTTGATGCCGAAGAATTAGAGAAAAATTTTTACGTAAGTCCAGAAGATGGTTATCATGTTCGTATTGGTAGTAAAGAATATTTTGAAATTCTTTTTGATGATAATAAATTTAAAGAATTAGACGCCAACCTAGAATCTAAAGATCCATTAAAATTTGTAGACACTAAAAAATATCCAGACCGTTTAAAATCGGCTCAAGAAAAAACAAAACTAAAAGATGCCATTCGCGTTGCCGTTGGTAAATCTAAAGGTAAAGATTTGGTAGTTGCCTGTATGGATTTTGCTTTTATTGGTGGTTCTATGGGAAGTGTTGTTGGAGAAAAAATTGCAAGAGCAGCTAGATTATTCATTAAAACACAACGTTCCTTTAATGGTAATTTCTAAATCTGGTGGTGCAAGAATGATGGAATCGGCATTGTCACTTATGCAATTGGCAAAAACATCGGTAAAATTAGCACAATTAGCAGATGCCAACATTCCATATATTTCGTTATGTACAGATCCTACAACTGGTGGTACAACAGCATCGTTCGCCATGTTAGGTGATATTAATATTGCAGAACCAGGTGCTTTAATTGGATTTGCAGGACCACGTGTTGTTAAAGATACCACAGGTAAAGATTTACCTGATGGGTTTCAAACCTCAGAATTTTTACTGGAACATGGTTTCTTAGATTTTATTGTTTTAAGAAAAGAACTTAAAAACAAAGTAAATAAGTATTTAGATTTAATTTTAAATCAGCCATTAAGAGCATAAAAGAAAAAGCGACATAAATGTCGCTTTTTCTTTTTAACACAATTGCTTGTAAATCATTAAATATTACTATATTTGCCGCTCGAAAGATAGCCTTTCGTGTACATAACAATTATTTACAATAATATTAGCATGTATTTAGATCAAAAAGAAAAAGAAGCCATCTTTACAAAACACGGTAAAGATGCAAAAGACACAGGTTCTGCAGAAGGACAAATTGCATTATTCACTTACAGAATTAATCACTTAACTGAGCATTTAAAAAACAATCGTAAAGATTATAATACTGAGCGTTCTTTAGTGAAATTAGTAGGTAAACGTAGATGCTTTACTAGATTACTTAACTAAGAAAGATATCTTAAGATATCGTGCGATAGTAAAAGAATTAGGATTAAGAAAATAAAAAAAGAGGCTTTTCAGCCTCTTTTTTGTTTTTGCGTTAGGGATTGAAGCGGCATCCTTTTTAAAACTTAAAAACAAAATAAGCATTGTGGACTAAAAATGGCAGATTGCCACGTCCTTTGTCCCCGCAATGACGTTTTAAAAAGATATAGCGAAAAGCCCGACCCTTTAGGGTAACGCCCAAATAGAATAAACATGTTACAGATTGAACGTCCTGGTAATCATTCAAAAGAACAGATTGCCACATTAAAAAAGCTTCGCAATGACGTAAAATGAAGAAGCTTATTATAGTTTTTCATTGGTCACACACAACAACTACACACAACAACACAACGACCATTGTTTAATTAGAATTAAAAAATTTATGATTCCAAAAGTTTTTAAAGAGGTCATTGACCTTGGTGATGGAAGAGAAATCTCCATTGAAACCGGAAAATTAGCAAAACAGGCGCATGGTTCTGTTGTTGTTCAATCTGGAAAATGTATGTTATTATGTACAGTTGTTTCCAACTACCAACAAAGTGATGTTGACTTTTTACCATTAACGGTAGATTATAGAGAAAAATTTGCTGCTTCTGGACGTTATCCTGGAGGTTTCTTTAAAAGAGAAGCAAGACCAAGTGACGGTGAAGTATTAACGATGCGTTTAGTAGACCGTGTTTTACGTCCGTTATTTCCAAAAGATTACCATGCTGAAACACAAGTAATGATTCAATTAATGTCTCATGATGAAGATGTTATGCCAGATGCTATGGCTGGATTAGCAGCTTCGGCAGCTATTCAATTAAGTGATATTCCTTTTGAAACACCTATTTCTGAAGTAAGAGTTGGTCGAGTTAATGGTGAATTTATTATCAACCCAACAAGATGCTCAATTATTAGAATCTGATATCGATATGATGATTGGTGCATCTGCAGATTCTGTAATGATGGTTGAAGGTGAAATGAATGAGATTTCTGAAGAAGAAATGGTTGAAGCTATTAAATTTGCACACGAAGCTATTAAAGTACAATGTGCTGCTCAAGTAAAATTAGCAGAAGCTTTTGGTAAAAAAGAAACTCGTGAGTACGAACCAGAACGCGAAGATGAAGATTTAGCTAAAAAAGTTCATGATTTAACATACGATAAAGTATATGCTGTAGCAAGAGCTGCATCAGCAAAACACGAACGTAGTGCTGCTTTTGAAGCTATTAAAGAAGAAGTAAAAGCAACATTTACTGAAGAAGAATTAGCAGATTATGGCAGTTTAGTTTCTAAATATTTCTACAAAGCTGAGAAAAAAGCGGTTAGAGATTTAACTTTAAATGAAGGTTTACGTTTAGATGGACGTAAAACGACTGATATCAGACCAATTTGGTGTGAAGTTGATTATTTACCATCAACACATGGTTCTTCAATCTTTACACGTGGAGAAACTCAAGCATTAGCAACAGTTACTTTAGGAACTTCTAGAGAAGCAAACCAAATAGATATGCCATCTTTTGAAGGTGAAGAGCGTTTCTATTTACATTATAACTTCCCTCCTTTTTCAACTGGTGAAGCACGCCCATTAAGAGGAACGTCTCGTCGTGAAGTAGGACACGGAAACTTAGCACAACGTGCTTTAAAAGGAATGGTTCCAGCTGATTGCCCTTATACTGTAAGAGTAGTATCTGAAGTATTAGAATCTAACGGTTCATCTTCTATGGCAACTGTTTGTGCTGGTACTATGGCGCTTAATGGATGCTGGTGTTCAAATGAAAAAACCTGTTTCTGGTATTGCTATGGGATTAATCTCGGATGCTGAAACTGGAAAATATGCCGTTTTTCTGATATTTTAGGTGATGAAGATCATTTAGGTGATATGGACTTTAAAGTAACTGGTACTGCCGATGGTATTACTGCTTGCCAAATGGACATAAAAGTAAAAGGTCTTTCTTATGAAATTTTAGTAAATGCTTTAAAACAAGCACAAGCTGGACGTTTACACATCTTAGGAAAATTGGTTGAAACAATTGCTGCACCAAATGCAGATGTGAAACCACATGCGCCTAAAATGATTACAAGAGTTATTCCTAACGAATTTATTGGTGCCTTAATTGGACCTGGTGGAAAAGTAATTCAGGAATTACAAAAAGCAACTAAAACAACTATTGTTATTAACGAAGACCCAATTACTGAAGAAGGTATTGTTGAAATTTTAGGAACTGGTCAAGAAGGTATTGATGCTGTTTTAGCTAAAATTGATTCGTTAATGTTCAAACCAGAAGTTGGTGGTACTTACGAAGTAAAAGTAATTAAAATGCTTGATTTTGGTGCTGTTGTTGAATATATGGAAGCTCCAGGAAACGAAGTTTTATTACACGTAAGTGAATTGGCTTGGGAACGTACTGAAAATGTTAGTGACGTAGTTAATATGGGTGACGTTTTTGATGTGAAGTATTTTGGAGTAGATCCAAAAACACGTAAAGAAAAAGTATCTCGTAAAGCCTTATTAGACAAACCAGAAGGTTATGTAGCAAGACCACCAAGAGAGAATAACGACCGTGGTGGACGTGATAACAGAGGTAGAGATAATCGTGGACGTGATAACCGCAGAGACGATAGAAAACCAAGAGAAGATAGAAAAGACGATTAATTTTTTCATTCCAATAAATATAAAGCCTCACAAGTATATTTCTTGTGAGGTTTTTTTTATTAATCTTAATAAGAGGTAGGCCAATCCCCGCCAGTACCGAGGTCAAAACTTAAAGAAGAACCAATGATAACAAGAGCTCCCAATAATAGTGTTACTGGCAGTGCAATTGTTAAAATAGTTGACATTGTTTCATTTTCCAATTTCACGGATTTAATAAAATTTTCATCTATTGGAATTTTTATCATGTCACCTTTTACTTTATTAACGCCGTAATATTGATTATCCTCCATTTTAATACCTCTAAATTTTAAAATTCCATTATCTTTATTTTGAATTTTAGTTCGTTTAAATTCTTGTGAAGCTTGGTGCAAAGTCACAGAATCATTATAATACGCTTTACAACTTTGGAAAAGCATAATTAATGACATAATCAATGCAATTAATTTTAAGTTATTTTTTATTGTTTTCATGATTAGAGAATTAAATTAAAAAATATATCCAACTGATACTTGAATGACACTATTATAAGCTTTAATATCACTTAGAAAAGTATCTTTATTGTAAATTTTAGAAAGACCGAAATTATAACGGGCATTAACATTTAACCTATTGCCTAATGTGTAGCCCAAGCCAAAATTTAGACCAAAATCTGTTTTATTCATGTCGTCTTTAATATCGCCTTCACCTTCTCCTTCAACCTTTGCTTTGGCCGATAATAGAAAGCCTACTTGAGGACCAGCTTCCAAACTAAATTCGTCTGTCACGTAATATTTTCCCATTAACGGTAGTTGCAAATAATTAAGTTTAAACTCCGCGTTATCATCATTCTCTTTAATTCCTTGAACAGAATATAAAAGCTCTGGTTGCAATGAAAACTTATCAAGTAACGGGATTTCGGCTAATACGCCAACGTGGAATGCCGTTTTTGAATCTACATTTTCTACATCCTTCCCTGAAAATGAGGCAAAATTTACACCTCCTTTTAGTCCGAATTTAACATCTTGAGCATTGATCATCATGCTTATTCCAAGAATGATGATTACTGTAAATAGTTTTTTCATAATTGATAGTGTTTTAAATCATGAAATATTGTAATTATACTTCATGAACGATTAGTTTATCAAATGTACTTTGTGATATTTCAAAACCATTTGACTAAAACACAGATAATTACAAATATTTTTCTTAAATTTCACAAAGTCTTCCAGAAACCTACTTGTAATTTCTCAAAAAATGCAAGATGAATTTATTCAGTATTTAAAGTCGAAATCGCAGAATAATGCCTCATTCGTAGACGAAATTGCTGATGTTTTAGATATAGGTTACGATGCTGCTTACAGACGTATAAATTCAAAAACCAGTTTAACTCTAGAAGAAGGCGTTAAACTTGCTAAACATTATAAAATTTCTTTAAATAATTTATTTGAAGTCGGAAATCAAAATTCCATTATTACAGAATTATCACCACCCATTCATAACAAGGAAGGATTGGAATTATATTTTAAACAATCTCTTAACAATGTTTTACCTTTAACAAAACTAAAAAGCGCTGCCATTATTTATTCGGCTAAAGATGTCCCACTTTTCCACACTTTAAAAGACTCCTATTTATCGCGATATAAAATTTATGTCTGGCTAAAAGATGTAGACTCGGATATGACCACTGATAAAGTAACTTTTGATGACTTTATTCAAACCATTCCTGAGAGTTTGCTGGAAAGTGCTTTCAAACTTGGTGAAGTTTACAAAGACATTAATATCACTGAAGTTTGGAATAACACCACTATTAATGGCACCTTACAACAAGTTTTGTATTATTTTGAATCTGGAGCATTATCCAAAGAACTGGCATTAAAAATTTGTGGTGATATTGAAGATGTTATCTATCATGTTGAAGAACAAGCGATTCAGCAATCTTTAATTGGTTCAAAAAACAAAGCCATTTATAACCTTTATGTAAACGATATTCACACCATGTCTAACACCATTATGGTTGTTACACCTTTTCAAAAAGTGTTTTTCACACCTTTCACAGTCATCAGCTATTTTAAAATAGACCACCAACCTACCTGTGAACTGATGTATGAGTTTTTTCAAAAGCAAATGAGCAGTTCTAAATTATTAGTAAATGCCGGCGAAAAAGACCGATCTCTTTTTTTTAAACGCATGCACCAAAAAATAACAAAACTTAAAGATATTATTGAAACCAGTAAATCTTTTGATTTTGAATAATATCACCATCGAACGTTAAACCTTGTTAAATATTTGCTTTTCTCCTCATTTTCATTATATTATAAGAATGATTCAAGAAGACAAAGAAAAATATTCGAACATTTTAGAAAACTCCATTACCTATTTAGAAAAAAGAGGTTTTGAAAACATTAAAGCAGATATTGATGGCTACGAAACCCCAAAATCTTATCTAAAAGCTGGGAGTGATATTAGCATTACTCCAGACATTGTAGCCGAAAAAGAAGGAAGAAAACATTATTTTGATATTAGCCTTAAATCTGAAAAACCCAATTTATTAAAGTCTAAATGGTTATTTCTTAACAGATTAAGCAATTTAAAATCGTCAAGATTCAAACTTATTACTACCAAAGGGCACTATGCATTTACACAACAAATGTTGGATGCTACCAACCTTAACAACAAAACATTAATAAAAATTTGAAGCTTTTATTTTTTTCAACAATTACTTAAATGATTATGGTAATTGTATTTTGCTATGCGCAAAAATTAAAATGTAACTTTTATAAGATTTTAGGGTCTAAAAAGAGAACGCAAAAAAATAAATTAAAATTTTTGTAACAAAATGTGTTATATATACGTATAACCACTGAATAACAATATTCATTTTAAAACTTACAGGAGAACTTTAGATGAGACAACTTAAAATCACGAAACAGGTTACCAACAGAGAAACCGCATCGTTAGACAAATATCTACAAGAAATTGGAAAAGTTGACTTAATTACCGCAGACGAAGAAGTAGAATTAGCACAACGTATTAAAGCTGGAGATCAATTAGCTTTAGAAAAATTGACAAAAGCTAATTTACGTTTCGTAGTTTCGGTAGCTAAACAATACCAAAACCAAGGTTTAACATTACCCGATTTAATTAATGAAGGTAATTTAGGCTTAATTAAAGCAGCACAACGTTTTGATGAAACACGTGGTTTTAAATTTATATCGTATGCTGTTTGGTGGATTCGTCAATCGATTCTTCAAGCATTGGCTGAACAATCTCGTATTGTACGTTTACCATTAAACAAAATTGGTTCTATCAATAAAATCAATAAAACATTTGCCTTTTTAGAGCAAAGTCATGAGCGTCCGCCTTCTGCTGAAGAAATTGCAAAAGAATTAGACATGACCATTAACGATGTTAAAGAGTCTATGAAAAATTCTGGTCGTCACGTAAGTATGGATGCACCTTTAGTTGAAGGTGAAGATTCTAACTTATACGATGTATTAAATAGTGGTGAATCTCCAAACCCAGATAGAGAGTTACTACATGAATCTTTACGTACCGAAATTGAACGCGCTTTAGAAACGCTTACACCTCGTGAAGCCGATGTAATTCGTTTATATTTTGGATTAGGAAATCAACACCCAATGACTTTAGAAGAAATTGGAGAAACATTCGATTTAACGCGTGAACGTGTTCGTCAAATTAAAGAAAAAGCAATTAGAAGACTAAAACATACGTCTAGAAGTAAAATATTAAAAACCTATTTAGGATAGTAATCTTATAATATTACGACTAAATAACAGTAACAAACAGTTACAAAACATAACTGTTCGTTTTTTGATTGATGAAAGAACCCTCGGCTGATTACCGAGGGTTCATTTTTTTTATAAAAATTAGTTTAATAACTTCTAAATAAACGATAAAACCTAAATTATTCCTTATTTTTGCAGGCCAAACAAAAGATAATGTATATGTTTTCCAATAAGTTTACAATAAAATGCTTAAAACCATTTGCTATATAAGCGATTCAAGAATAAATAAATCGATTACAGATTTTAATAATTTAATTGAAAAAGCCAAAACTAACAATGCCAAAAACAACATTACTGGTATTTTAGTTTACAGAAACAATAACTTCTTACAAGTGTTTGAAGGCGCCCCAGAAACCGTCGATACTATTTTTGATAAAATTCGTATGGACCAGAGACATCAAAATATTTTCAAAATAATAGATACCTCTATAGACCAGCGCATTTTTGAAGAATACAAATTTGGTTTTACCGTAGTGAGTGATAAAAACGCTTTACAAAACTTATCAGACTATTTGGAATGGCTACGAAATGCCGACAACATGATTGCCAACGAAATCGTGACTATGGTTGAAAATTTTATTAATCAATAATTCCAGAAGTAGCTCTAAAAAGTTAATTTTGGAAAAATCAATATTTTAAAAAAATGAGCACTAAATTAATAGCACCCTCTTTACTAGCGGCAGATTTCGCCAATTTACAACGCGACATTGAAATGGTGAATCAAAGTGATGCCGACTGGTTTCACATCGACATTATGGACGGCGTATTTGTACCTAATATTTCTTTTGGAATGCCTGTGCTTGCTGCTATTTCAAAGTACACTAAAAAAACTTTAGATGTTCATTTAATGATTGTAGACCCAGATCGCTACATTAAAACATTTGCCGATTTAGGAAGTGATATTTTAACGGTGCATTACGAAGCATGTCCTCATTTACACAGAACATTACAAGCCATAAAAGCGGAAGGCATGAAGGCGGGTGTTTCGCTAAATCCGCATACCAGTATTAATCTTTTAGAAGATACCATTAATGACATCGATCTGGTACTAATTATGAGTGTAAACCCAGGATTTGGCGGTCAAAGTTTTATTGAAAATACTTATGCTAAAGTAAAACAACTTAAAGAATTAATTACACGCAAAGGTGCATCTACCATTATAGAAATTGATGGCGGCGTAACAACTAAAAATGCTAAAGCACTTGCTGATGCTGGTGCCGATGTGTTAGTAGCTGGTAGTTTTGTGTTTAAAAGTAAAAATCAGTTAGAAACTATTAAAGAATTAAGAGCCGTTGCCAATTCTTAATACTGTTTAACAAAATAGTTTAACAAATCTGTAGTTGTTATAATCCCTATTAAAATACCTTGATCTACAACTGGTAAGGCATGAAATTCTTGTTTGGCTAAAATTTCGGCAGCATCTTTAATCGAAGTATTACTAGCAATACTAATTACGTTTTTAGTCATTACTTGTTCGATGGTAAACATATCAAAAACAACAGAATCGATATTGTGCTCATCATCTGCAACCTCAGAAAAACTTATTCTAAGTAAATCGGAATAACTCAACATTCCTATTACTGTTTCGCCTTGAACCACAGGGATATGTCTTATTTTATGTTGTTTAAATAGCTTTTCTGCACGTTCCAGATTATCTTCACGTGTAAGTGCAATAATATTTTTACTCATAATTTCAGAAACTGGCGCTGTTCGTATCATTTTCAAGAATTAAGTATTAATATTAGTGAAAAACAAGCAATTATTTTGTGAACAAATTCAATTTGTGCTCTTAAAATAAAACTAAAATTGTTTTAATAAATATTTTATTAAATCGGTAGTCGTTATGATGCCAACAAGTTTATTATTACTTACAACGGGTAATGCATGAAACTCTTTTGTTGCTAAAATTTCTGCTACCTCTTTTATTGAATTTGACTCAGATACAGAAATAACATTTTTTATCATCACTTGTTTAATGGTAAACATATTGTACACCATTGCATCGGCATCGGTATCGGCACTATCGGTTACATCAGCAAAACTAAGTCGTAACAAATCTGTGTAACTTAACATTCCAACCACCTCGTCATCAGAAACCACAGGAATATGCCTAATGTGATGTTTTTTAAATAGCAATTCTGCCTTTTCTAAACTATCTTGTTTTTTTAATGTAATGACAGGCGAAGTCATTATCATCGAGATTGGTGCTTTTCGTATCATGACATTTATTTTAAAACTTGACTATGACTAAAGTTATAAAACAATCACTTTAAAAAGTATGATAAAAGTCATGACCTAATAACCTGCAACCGAAAAGTTAAGCATTTGCTTTACTTTGCTATAAATTATAGGAAATTGATTTTTAAAGGTTTGCGGTGTTTCTATGAAGTTTTCTATCACAACCGCTAAAAATTCAAATTGATTTGTAAAGGCATATCTCCTAAAGTAATCAGATTCTAAAAGTCTTAATTTTAGAGATTCGTTTGTATTTAAAAGTTCAGAAAGTTCAGTGAATGAATCGCTAAATATCGTTGAACTCACATCGCGTTCCTTTAAACTATTAATATGAATAGCATGCGTAAACTCATGAATACCCAGATTTATATTATCGCCTTCATTAAAGAACCCTTTCTTAAAATCTTCCCATGATAACACCAAAGCTGCCAACTTAGGATTGAATTCTCCTTTATGATATTGTTGATTGGTACTAGAAAAAAAAGCGCTAGGATAAACCACAATTTTAGAAATTAAGCCAATATAATAATCTCGAAAACCAAAAGTAAGCATGACGGCGGTAGCCGAAATTAATACTCTAACCTCATCGGAAATCATAAGACCATCTCTACCTATAAAATCTTTATCTAAAATGAATGAAGCTACGCGATGTTCAAAATATCGTTTTTCTTTTTTAGTAAGTTTATTATAAAACGAAAACTGTTGTATTAAAACAGTTTTTTGGTTAGCGTTTAATCGGCGTAAATAATAATAAAAATGATGATATAATGGTTTTTTGTGTTTTAAAACATACCCCATTTCTACCATTCTAAACAGGTAGTAAAGTATAATATAGCCCAAAACCGCAAATAAAATACCTAATAGTATAGTACTGCTTACGTTAAAATCTTTTGCGTTTAAAATGGCCAACATGATGTAACAACGTTTGTTTTAAATTTTAATTACACTTTTAAAGATTAAAAATACAAAACCTGAATATAAATTTGACTTAATTAAATTTATATTCAGGTTTTATGATTAGTGACCGCGAAGGGATTCGAACCCCCAACCCTCAGAGCCGAAATCTGATATTCTATCCAATTGAACTACGCAGCCATTAACAAAATTCTGAATTCTGAATTCTGAATTATTTAAGACAATTTCGCCTTTACTATATTAGAAATGGTTTTACCATCTGCTTTTCCAGCAAGTTCCTGACTAACAATTCCCATTACTTTACCCATGTCTTTCATACCCGATGCACCTACTTTATTTATGGTCTCTAAAACAACTTTAGTAATTTCTTCGTCGCTTAAGGCCTCGGGTAAAAATTGATTAATTATGTCTGCTTCTGCTAATTCTGGAGCCGCCAAATCTTCTCGACCTTGCTCTATATAAATTGATGCACTATCTTTGCGTTGCTTTACCAGTTTTTGAAGCATTTTAAGCTCTTGCTCTTCTGTTAATTCTTCTTTTGCACCACTTTCTGTTTGCGCTAATAAAATCGCCGATTTTACCGCTCTTAAAGCTGTTAAGGCCGTTTGATCTTTAGATTTCATTGCCTCTTTTAGAGCTGTCATGATGTTTTCTTGTAAACTCATTGTAATATTTTATTTGAATGCGAAGATAAAAAATAGATTCTTATTTGATAGGTATTTTGTAAATACGTTTTCATGAAAATTTTGCTATTCTTACTTACCAGAAAAATAAAACCCGAAAAGCTGAGGGAAACTTTTCGGGTTCATAAATAAATAAGTAAGGCTAGTATATTTTTAATCTACGTTATCATGTAGAAATGAATTATTGCTTCGTATTTGAATGTCGTCATTATCATCAATTCCTATGCTTGATCTAGACATATCTGTTTCTGAAGAATGCTTTGCTTCATCTAAATTAATACCCTGACGCTTGTATGCCGGTACTTTTTCGATGTCATCAATTTTTGCATTGTTGAATTTATAGTTAAAGTCTTTCATTTTGCGTCGTCTTTCTTCAGCGCGTTCTTTTAGCATCTCTGAAATAGGACTATTCAAAGGGTCTACTTCTTCATCTTTAACACGTTCTACTTCCGAAGTTTTTGAGATTTTCTTTTCAAAAACTATTTCTTGATCATATTCTTCAATTAACTCTGCTGTCTCCTTTTGCTTCTTGTTCATTGACGATTCAACCTCAATATAATCTTCTAAAGCATAGCGAATATCTCCTTTTTCGTTAGATTCACTAACAGGAATAAGTTCCACATAATCATTGACCTGAATTTTCTTAATATTATCATCCATTTCAAATGATAACAAAACATCTTCCTTTTCAGATTTTTGACTTGCTGAAAGTGGTAAATCGAATGTTAATGTAATTTGTTGTTCTTCTTCAATATAATCAGACACCACTTCTATATCAAAAATATCTTTATCTGATTTCGACATTTTAGTTACTGGTTTAATGATGAAATCTTCGTCTTCTTTTACTTTCGATTTTACTTCCTGATAAACCACTTTAAGATTTTTAATGAATTCTGATGTAGGAATTAAATCAATACTGGCTTCAGGTTTCGCAGTTTTATCATTTGCAACACTACTCTTCTTAGGAAATTCTAAATCTTCCGAATCGAAGTCTAAAGTATGTTTTACTATAGGAGTTTCTTTCTTTTCTTTTAATTCTATGGTTGGCGCGATTATAACTGGTTCTTTATCTTTAGAAGATAGATCTAAATCTTCACTCACTAACGAATGCACAACCTTTTTAGTTTCGGTATTCGAAATTTCATTTTGTTGTTCGACATCAAAACCTGTAGCTATAATAGTTACTGCGATAGATTCTTCTAATGTTTCATCTTCGCCAACCCCCATAATTATGTTAGCACCATGACCTGCTTCGTTTTGAATATGGTCATTTATTTCACCAATTTCATCAATAGTAATTTCGTGAGATCCTGAAACTATAAGCAGCAATACATTTTTAGCTCCAGTAATTTTATTATCGTTTAATAAAGGAGAATCTAAGGCTTTACGAATGGCGTCTTGAGCACGATTTTCGCCAGATGCTAATGCAGACCCCATAATAGCAGTTCCACTATTACTTAATACGGTTTTAGCGTCGCGTAAATCGATATTTTGAGTATAGTGATGTGTAATAACTTCGGCTATACCACGAGCAGCTGTTGATAGCACTTCGTCTGCTTTAGAAAATCCTGCTTTAAAACCAAGATTTCCATACACTTCGCGAAGCTTGTTGTTATTAATTACAATTAAAGAATCGACTACTTCTCTTAAGTTTTCAACACCTATTTGAGCTTGTTCAATTCGCATTTTACCTTCAAACTGAAACGGCATCGTTACAATTCCTACTGTTAAAATGTCTAAATCTTTAGCCATTTTAGCAATAATAGGCGCGGCGCCTGTACCAGTTCCACCACCCATTCCGGCAGTTATGAACACCATTTTAGTGTTCGAATCGAGCATATTTGAAATATCCTCGAAACTTTCAACCGCAGATTGCTCGCCTACTTGAGGGTTTGCACCAGCTCCTAATCCTTCGGTTAAATTTACACCTAACTGTATTTTATTAGGAACTCCACTGTTTTGAAGTGCTTGTGCGTCTGTATTACAAATGTAAAAGTCGACTCCTTTAATGCCTTGCTGGAACATGTGATTTATAGCATTACTGCCACCACCGCCAACACCAATAACTTTAATGACATTTGATTGATTTTTTGGTAAATCAAATGCGATACTTGCGAATTCTTTCTTGCTGCTCATAAATTCTGTTTTACTGGTATTATACTTTAATTATTACTTTTTGTTGTTCTTTGGATTACTTAAACTATTCTGCATTATCTAAAAAATCTTTAACCCGATCGGTTAACTTATCCAGAAAAGAACGACGTTCTTTTACTGGTTTCTCTTTTATATCTTCAGTAGGTTTAGGGGCTTCATCTACTGCTTGATTTTTAACCTGTTGTTCTATTCTTTTGCGCTCATGTCTTTTCAAACCATCTAAAACCAAACCTACTGCAGTTGCATATAACGGACTGGTTATATCCTCATCACTATCGCCAGCTAAATGCTCGTTAGGATACCCAATTCTGGTATCCATACCTGTTATGTACTCTACTAACTGCTTAAGGTGTTTAAGTTGTGCACCGCCTCCGGTTAACACAATACCAGCAATCAGTTTTTTCTTTTGTTCCTCGTGCCCGTAATTTTTAATTTCGACATAAACCTGTTCAATAATTTCAACAATACGCGCATGAATAATCTTGGAGAGATTTTTAAGGGTTATCTCTTTTGGCTCTCGACCTCGTAATCCAGGGATTGAAACGATTTCATTATCTTTATTTTCACCTGGCCATGCAGAACCAAATTTAATTTTTAATAATTCTGCCTGCTTTTCTATAATCGAACAACCTTCTTTAATATCTTCCGTAATAACGTTGCCGCCAAACGGTATTACTGCTGTGTGACGAATAATGCCATCTCTAAAAATGGCTAAATCCGTAGTTCCACCACCTATATCTATCAACGCAACACCCGCTTCTTTTTCTTCCTGACTTAATACGGCATTCGCAGATGCTAATGGCTCTAAGGTAATCCCTTCTAAATTTAACCCGGAACTCTGTACGCAACGACCAATATTCCTAATTGAAGATACCTGCCCTACTACTACATGAAAATTCGCTTCTAAACGACCTCCATACATACCAATAGGCTCTTTTATTTCGCCTTGCCCATCTACTTTATACTCTTGTGGTAATACATGAATAATTTCTTCACCAGGAAGCATTACTAGCTTGTGAACCTGATTTATTAGCCTTTCAATATCATCTTCATCAATTACCGTTTCAGAATTTGCTCTGGTTATGTAATCGCTGTGTTGCAGACTTCTTATATGCTGACCTGCAATGCCTACCGTTACACCTTCAATTTTTATATCTGATGCTAATTCTGCTTCTTGTACGGCTTGCTGAATAGACTGAATTGTTTGGGTAATATTATTTACCACACCACGATGCACTCCTAAGCTTTTAGACTTTCCGATGCCTAAAATTTCAACTTTTCCATATTCATTCTTACGACCAATCATAGCCACAATTTTTGTGGTTCCTATGTCTAATCCTACTGCTAAATTATGCTCCATGGTTTATATTTTGGTACATACTACTTGGTTATCGAATTGTAAGTTCACCTTACTATAATTATCCAACGCATTTTCTTTAAGACATTGTTGATAGAACGCCTTTAAGTTGTTGATTTTTTTACTTAAAGAAGTAACATCTCCTACTTGAACTAAAAAGCTACTTTGTCTTAATTTTAAATAAATCATATTATCTATTCCTTTATGAATTTCAATAACATGCTTTTTTAAAAATTCATCTTCATTTATTTTTTTCGCAACTATATAGATACTTTTTAAATTATTTTTTTCAACATAACCGGTAACCAGAGGTACTCTGGCAGAAAAAACGCTTGACAAAGGCATGTAAAACCCGTCGTCATCAATATAATATGATGCGTTAGTACTTACTCTTGCAATAGGTGTTTTTTGTTCTATTTTAGCGTTAAGTGTACCATTAACAGCAACATACACTTCTGCGGTTTTGATCATTGGGTTAGATTTTAGGGCGTATTCTAACTCATTCAAATCTAAAGTTTCTTTAGGTACTTTTTTAAGACCGTGATAACTTTGTATTAACAATTTACTAACATTTTCGTTTGTTATAAACATATTGCTTTCGCCCACAAAATTTATGTTCGCACTAGATACAATTCTTACATTATTTCTATTCGCAGAAAATGCAAATAAAAAACCAACTAGTAGTAATACGAAACCTATTTTTATGTAATTCCAGTTAATTCGCAACGTTGAATTGTTTTTTAATATGTTTAACTTCTTCTCCTATATCACCTGCTCCAATTGTTAGAACAACCTGAGCATTACTTTCATGTATTTTTTTAAGCAAATCTTGTTTACTAATCAATTGTTTACTCTCATTCGTAATTTTACTCAATAACCAAGCAGAAGTTACACCTTCTATGGGCAATTCTCTGGCGGGATAAATATCCAACAGTAATATCTCATCAAATTGCGATAAACTTTTTGCAAAATCATCAATAAAATCGCGTGTTCTACTAAATAAATGCGGCTGAAAAATGGCCAACACCTTTTTAGTTGGATACATTTCTCTTACAGCCTGATGCACCGCATTAATTTCTTCTGGATGATGTGCATAATCATCTATATATACAAAATTGTCGGTTTTTATTTGATAGGTGAATCGTCGTTTTACGCCTTTAAAAGACGCTAAAGCATTGGCGAGCTGCCGGTGAGGGCAACCATATTCTACAGCCATCGCCAAGGCTATTAGTGCATTAGACAGATTATGTCTACCAGGTAGGTTAAATTGTAAATTTTCAAGCAGGGTTTTTGGTGTTTTTACATCAAAAACATAACTGCCGTTTTCTATTTTTATATTCTGAACCGAATAATCGGAATCGTCTTCAATACCATAAGTTATACCCTCGATAGGCAATCCATTTCGAACAAATAATTTTCCGTTAGGTTTCACTCTTTTTGAAAAATCTACAAACGATTTTTTTAATTCTGATGCATCTCCATAAATATCTAAATGATCTGCATCCATAGAAGTAATACAGGCCAAATCTGGCGACAATGTTAAAAATGAACGATCGAATTCATCAGCTTCAACCACCGAAACCTCCGTGCCATTTAATATTAGATTAGAGTTGTAATTTTCACATATACCACCTAAAAAAGCAGTTAAAGGCACATCACACTCATTAAGCAAATGCCCTAAAATACTCGAAGTGGTCGTTTTTCCGTGTGTTCCTGCAACAGCTAAACAGAAAGTGTTTTCGGTTATTAAGCCTAAAATTTGAGAGCGTTTTAATATCTTAAAATTATTGTTTTTAAAATATTCAAATTCTACATGCCCTTGCGGAATTGCAGGCGTATAAATAACTAATGTCGAATCTGCATTTAAGCAAGATTTAGGAATAGAGTTAACAGCGTCTTTAAAATGAACCTCTACCCCTAAAGCTACCAGACTATTGGTAATTTCAGAAGGTGTTTTATCGTACCCAGCAACTATCTTACCGTTTGCAACGAAGTAACGTGCCAAAGCACTCATACCGATACCTCCAATACCAATAAAATAAACGTTATGTATACTATTTAAATTCATTTGTTTTTTAAAAGTTTTTCAACCTCATCGGCTATTTGGTTTGTTGCATTAACCAATGCTAAATTTTTTATCTTCTTTCCCAGTTTTTGTTGTTTTTCTGGCGACGCTATAAGTTGCGAAAACTTATTTTCGAAATCGGTATCCAAATCTTCTTCCTTAATTATCATGGCCGCATCTTTTTCCACAATTGCCATAGCATTCTTGGTTTGATGGTCTTCTGCTACATTTGGCGAAGGCACAAATATGACTGGTTTCCCAACAATACATAATTCTGATACTGAACTAGCACCTGCTCGTGAAATAATAACATCTGCAGCAGCGTAAGCAAAATCCATATTGTTTAAAAACTCATAAACTTGCACGTTATTTGTGTTGTTATAAATTTTATACTTACTGTAATACAACTTGCCACATTGCCATATAATTTGAACATTTTGAGAATCTAAAAAGTCTAATTCTTTTTCAATAAGCTGGTTAATTCTTTTGGAGCCCAAACTTCCGCCTAACACCAATAAAGTGTATTTACCATGCTTTAAATTGAAAAAATTCTTAGCTTCAATTGTTTTACTATCTATATCTAACAATCCTTTTCGAACTGGGTTACCTGTTTTTATAATTTTTTCTTTTGGAAAGAACCGTTCTAATCCATCATAAGCCACACAAATTTTATGTGCTTTTTTAGCTAATAATTTATTGGTTATTCCAGGAAACGAATTTTGTTCCTGAATTAAACTAGGAATTTTATTTGCTGCTGCCACGTATAACAATGGCCCGCTTGCAAAGCCACCAGTACCTATAACCACATCTGGCTTGAACGATTTTATTATTTTTCGAGCGTTCCACAAACTACTTACAAGTTTTAATGGAAACATTAAATTCTTTAAAGTTAACTGACGTTGAATACCGGAAATCCAAAGTCCTTTGATGTTGTATCCAGCTTGAGGAACTTTCTCCATTTCCATTCTATCATTGGCGCCTACAAACAAAAATTCTGCATCTGGGTAACGAGATTTTAACTCGTTAGCAATGGCTATGGCAGGATAAATATGCCCTCCTGTTCCGCCACCAGATAATATGATTTTATAATTTCTCATTTATAATGCTTCACTTAATATTTCAAGTGGATTTTCTTCAACACTTTCTTGTTCTTTAATTTCTTCTCGTTTGGCGCTTACGCTTAAAATAATTCCAATAGCTAAACAAGTCATCCAAATAGATGTTCCACCACTACTTATTAATGGTAATGTTTGTCCTGTAACAGGGAATAATTCTACAGCTACCGCCATATTTATTAAAGCCTGAAACACAATAGGCAACCCTACACCAAGTACTATTAATTTACCAAAATCTGTATCGGCTTTCTGTGCCACAATAACGATTCTAAATAAAAACCACAAATAAAGTATCATAATAAAAACACCTCCTAAAATGCCATACTCTTCGATAATGATTGCATAAATAAAATCGGATGAGGATTGTGGTAAAAAGTTTTTTTGAATACTTTTTCCAGGACCCAAGCCTTTAATCCCTCCTGTTGCAATCGCAATTTTTGCTTTCTCTATTTGATAATCGGCTTCTGTATCTTCGTTATTTGAATAGTTTATAATTCGATTCTCCCAGGTTTCAACTTTTACACTTAACGGACCGGTGCTTAGTTTTGCCATCATTACAAAAAATGCCAACCCTAACAATCCGAGTCCCAAGATTATTCCAATATATCGAATTGGGTAACCGCCTAAAAACACTAACACCAAAACCATTAAAAACATAATAGCAGTTGTCGAAAAATTTGAAGGAAGAATTAACCCTAAAACTATGAATACCGGAATCCATAGAGGTAAAATAGAACTGTTAAAAGTTATGGCTACGTCTTTTATTTTAGACATATATCGAGCCACATAAACCATCAATACAACGGACGCAAAAGTAGATGTTTGAAATGAAACACCTACAACAGGAATTTCAATCCATCTACTCGCATTAGCTCCTTCTATAGTGGTTCCTTGAAGCATGGTTATTGCCAGTAAAACCACAACAATAGGAATCATTACCAGAGACAACCCTTTAAAATAACGGTACGGGATTTTATGAATCCCATACATTATGCCAAACCCTAGCAATAAGTGCACAAAATGTTTAATAAAAAACGTAAAGGTATTTCCGCTACCTGTTCTATATGCCAAATTACTTGCGGCACTATAAACTGGTAAGAACGACAAGATTGCTAATAGCGCAACAATGGCCCATATTAACCGATCTCCCTTTATGTTATTAAATAGTGTTTGCATTTTTTATTCCTGCATAAGCAGGAATCTCTTTTTTAATTAGTTACTTTTATTTATATCAACGAATTTCGTTTAACTCAATCCTTTTTAAGATTCCTCTTTCCAGGAATTAATTATAAATTTCTAACTGCTTCTTTAAATTGACGCCCTCTGTCTTCGTAGTTTTCAAATAAATCGAAACTTGCACAGGCTGGAGACAATAACACATTATCGCCCGCTTCGGCTAATTTGTAAGCTATCTTTACGGCTTCACTCATATGTTTTGTTTCAATAATTGTATCAACCATATTGCCGAAAGCTTTTAATAACTTCTCATTATCAACACCTAAACAGATTATAGCTTTAACTTTTTCGTTCACGAAAGAATATAATTCCTCGTAATTATTGCCTTTATCCACACCACCAACAATCCAAACTGTTGGAGCATCCATACTTTCCAGAGCATAATAGGTCGCATTGACATTAGTTGCCTTAGAATCATTTATATATTGAACCTTATTAATTTTAAGCACTTGCTCCAAACGATGCTCAACACCTTGAAAATTCTCTAAACTTTCGCGTATGGTTTGTTTTCTTATTTTTAATAAATGCGCTACAGTAGAGGCTGCCATTGCATTTTTAATGTTATGATTTCCTTCTAAAGTTAGACTTGTTGTCGGCATAATTATTTGGTTATTATCTATTGTTATTATTATATTTTTATCTTTTAAATAAGCGCCATTTTCTATGGTTTTAACCAATGAAAAAGGCAATAATGTGGATTGAACTGGGTGGTCGTGCAACCATTTTGTTAGTACATCATCGTCGGCATCGTAAATCAAATAATCATCTTTAGTTTGATTTACGGTAATTCTGAATTTTGACGCGATGTAATTTTCTAATTTGTAATCGTATCTATCTAAATGATCGGGTGTTATGTTAGTGATTACGGCGATATGCGGTTTAAATTTTACGATATCATCTAATTGAAAACTGCTGATCTCTAAAACGTAATTTGGGTAATCTTTTTCTAGAATTTGTTTCGCAAAACTATCACCAATATTTCCTGCCAATCCAACTGCTAATTCCTGTTTTAAAATATGATGTGTTAAAGTGGCCGTTGTGGTTTTACCATTACTACCGGTAATTCCAACAATAGTTGCCGCTGTATAATTAGCTGCAAATTCAATTTCTGAAACCACTAAAATTCCCTTTTCTCGAATCTGTTTTACCAATGGCACTTTATCCGGAATTCCAGGACTCTTCATAACAATGTTGGCATTCAGAATTTTTTCTTCAGAATGTTTTTCATCTTCCCATTCAATCTCATTATGTATAAGAACTTCTTTGTATTTATCTTTTATCTTTCCCTTATCGGAAACAAACACTTCGTATCCTTTTGCCTTTCCTAATAGTGCTGTTCCAACACCACTTTCGCCTCCTCCTAGAATTACTAACCGCTCCATCTATCTAATTTTCAAGGTTACTATTGAAAGGATTGCCAATAAAATACCCACAATCCAAAATCGGGTTACAATCTTACTTTCATGATATCCCTTTTTTTGATAGTGATGATGCAATGGCGACATTAAAAAAATACGTCTGTCCTTCTCCATATTTCTTCTTGGTATATTTAAACCAACTCACTTGCATTACTACCGATAAGTTTTCAGCTAAAAAAATACCGCATAACACAGGAATTAACCATTCTTTACGAACGGCAATAGCAATAACCGCAATAATTCCACCTATAGTTAAACTACCTGTATCACCCATAAAAACTTTAGCGGGATACGCATTGTACCAAAGAAATCCAATAAGTGCACCTACAAAAGCGGTTATGTAAATTGTAATTTCTTCTACTCTCGGGATATACATTATATTGAGGTAATCTGAGAATATGATATTACCAGATACCCAAGCAAATATCCCTAAGGTTAATACTATGATAGCGGAGGTGCCTGCCGCTAAACCATCAATACCATCGGTAAGATTAGCGCCATTTGATACTGCGGTAATAATAAATATTGAAATTAAAATGAATATTACCCAACCATAATTATTCAGTTTTGGACTTATCCAAGTTATTATATCGGCATAGTCAAATTCATTCCCCTTCACAAAAGGAATCGTAGTTTTAGTGGATTTTGATTCCTCTTTAAAAAGTTTTGTTTGAGATATATTCGGATTTTCAACAAGCATTTGCTGACGCACTTCAACCGGCAACTTTTCTTTTATGGTTACATACGGATTGAAGTATAATGTAGCGCCTACTATGATTCCCAACCCTACTTGCCCGAGCACCTTGAATCGGCCTTTCAAGCCTTCTTTATCTTGTTTAAATTTTTTAATATAATCGTCGATAAACCCTATGGTTCCCATCCATAAAGTTGTTATAATTAAAAGTATGATATAGACATTACCTAATTTAGACAGTAACAATACAGGAATTAGGGTAGCCAGTATGATGATTATACCACCCATAGTTGGCGTACCTGCTTTTTCATTTTGCCCTTCAAGACCTAAATCTCTAATGGTTTCTCCCATTTGCTTTTTCTGCAAAAAAAGTATGATGCGTTTTCCATAGATTGTAGAAATTAACAACGACAAAATCATGGCTAATGCCGCTCTAAAGGTTATAAAACCAAAGAGAGACGCCCCTGGAATTTGAAATTGCTTTTCTAAATAATCAAAAAGATAATACAGCATATGTTGGTTATTTATTTAACTGGTTTAAAAATTCTTGCACTATTTTAAAATCATCAAAATCGGATCGCACACCTTTTACTTCCTGATAGGTTTCATGTCCTTTTCCTGCAATTAGAATAATATCGTTTGGCTGCGCCATTTGGCAAGCTGTTTTAATAGCCTGCGCTCGATCGCTAATGGTTAATGTTTTTTTAAAATTTTGAGGCTCAACACCTTTTTCTATTTCCTTTAATATGGTTTCAGGATCTTCACTCCTAGGATTATCGCTGGTAAAAATCACTTTAGTACTTAACGCTGTAGCTATATGTCCCATTTTTGGGCGTTTGGTTTTATCTCTATCACCACCACAACCAACCACAGTGATTAATTCTTCGTTTTTAGTACGAATACTATTTATGGTTTCAAGCACATTTTTAAGAGCATCTGGCGTATGTGCGTAATCAACAATTGCCGTGATTTTACTATTCGAAATAATGTATTGAAAGCGTCCACTCACACTTTCCAACTCACTTATTAATCGCAGTATCTCAACCTTTTCCAGACCTAATAATTCTGCGGTACCATAAATGGCTAAAATGTTGTAAGCATTAAAATTTCCAACAAGACGTGTCCAAACTTCGCTTTCATTAATTTTTAACAAAAGCCCTCCAAACTGGTTTTCTAATATTTGAGATTTATAATCGGCATAGCCTTTTAACGCATAAGTAAATTTTCTTGCTTTTGTGTTTTGCAACATTACCAGACCGTTCTTATCATCTACATTTACTAAGCGCAAATGCCTTTTCTGGTAGCGCATCGAAAAACGATTTTTTCACATCGCGATATTCTGCAAAAGTGCTGTGATAATCTAAATGGTCGTGCGTAAGGTTTGTAAATATGCCACCTTCAAATCGTAATCCTTCTGTTCTGTGCTGATGAATTCCATGCGAACTCACTTCCATAAAACAAAATTCAACGCCAGCAGCATTCATCTCATCCAGATACTTATTAATTGTTAATGAATCTGGCGTGGTATGTGTTGCCTTATACTCTATGGTATCAACCATAATTTTTACAGTCGATAATAATCCTACTTTAAACCCTGCTTTTTTAAACAATTGATACAACAAACTTGCAACGGTGGTTTTTCCGTTTGTTCCTGTAACACCAACTAATTTTAAATTTTCTGAAGGATTATCATAAAAATTGGATGCCATAAAGGCCAAAGCTCTACTAGAATTATCAACCTCAACATAAGTAACACCTTCTTTTAGGTTTTCTGGCATCGTTTCGCATACCACCGCCATGGCGCCTTGCTCTACAGCACGATCTATAAATTGATGTCCGTCAGAAACCGTTCCTTTTATAGCAACAAAAACATAACCATTTTTAATGTTTCTAGAATCGAAATCGATAGCATTCACCTGAACGCTGGTAGATCCTATTACTGCATTAATGGTTACTTTATATAATATGTCTTTTAATGCTATCATGAAGCGGACAATACGATTAGTTGATTATTTTTTAATTTTATATTTTGCTCGATAGATTGTTTTTTAACAATACCACTACCTTCTAATTTTACCTTTACTTTTACAGGCATATTTTCTAGTAATGCAAGCGCATCCATAGCTGGTAAGCCAATTACATTTGGCATAATAGTTTTAAAGGTTCGTGCCGTTTTATAGTAACTATTATATTCTTTTTCTACAGAAGCTATTTTAACATTTAATGATTTAACCTCATCTACAATTGGCGTGTCTGTAAATATTTTTTGAGCTATTTTTTTAAATACCGGACCAGATACATCTGCCCCATAATATCCCACGCTTTTATCGGGTTCATGAATTACAACAATGCATGAATATTTTGGGTTTTCGGCAGGGAAATAGCCCGCAAATGAGGAGATATAACTTAACTTATCTTTATTTGCATAATCTTTTTGACAGGTGCCTGTTTTTCCTGCCATTGAAAAGTTTTCAGAATACAATCTATGCCCAGTACCATGCTTCTTTTCAACAACATTCTTAAGTAACTTTTGCACTTTCGACACCGTTTCTTCAGAGCAAATTCGCTTGTTAATAACTTCCTTTTCAAAAGGCACTACCACTTTATCAAATTCTTTTACTTCTCTTAAAAATTGCGGTTTTACCATTTCACCATCATTAGCAATAGCATTGTAAAAAGTAAGAGTTTGCAATGGAGTAAACGAAACCCCATAACCATATGCCATCCACTGTAAGCAATACCGCTCCAACGTCCATTTTTAATTCGTGGATCTGGAATAACAGGTTTTGGCTCTCCAATTAACGGAAGTTTTAAATCGCTATTTAGATTCATGGAATACAATCTGTCTACAAATTTGCTTGGATTTTTCGCATAACCCTTATCTATCGCTCTAACAATACCGGTATTTGAAGAAACCTCAAATGCTTTTGATACTGTAATTTTACCATAACCACCATGATGCGAATCTCTTACTGCTTTTCCGTAATAGTAAATGATTCCCTTTTCTGTATCAACCACATCGCTGGTATCTATTACTTTATCTTCTAAAGCCGCCGTTAATGCCATTAGTTTAAAAGTAGAACCCGGATTCGTGAGATTCACCGATGGCATAATTTAAGCGTTCGTAATAATAACCATCACTGTTTCGTCCTAAATTCGAAATGGCTCTTATTTCGCCCGTTTTAGTTTCCATTACCACCACACAGCCATGATCTGCTTTGTATTTTTCTAACTGCTCTAAAAGTGCATGATGTGCTATATCCTGAATATTGACATCGATTGTAGTATAAACATCGTAACCATTTTTCGGATCAATCTCATTAGCATCATTTAAAGGTTTCCATTGCCCTTTGCCTATTTGTTGTTTTTTTCGTTGACCATCGGTACCACGTAAATATTTTACCCCAAATGCACCATCTATTCCAGCTCTTGTTACATTCCCATTTTCATCGAAACGTTCGTAACCTATCGAGCGTTGCGCTATACCACCCATGGGGTGCTCACGTTTGGTTGTTTGCTCGACAATCAATCCGCCTTTAAATGCTCCTAAACTTAATAATGGAAAATTGCGTAATCGTATATATTCTGAATACCCAACATTTCGCGCTATTAAAAAATACCGATTTCGCAACAAGTCTTGCTCTTCGTATTTCGTTCTCATGATAACTTGATGATTTTCCTGTATACTTTGATAAAGAATCACTTAAAGGTTTAATATACTTTTCGAAAGTTTTAGATGTTGGTGTTAAAGCATCAAATCGAATATCGTATTTAGGAATTGAGGTTGCCAGTAAATTCCCTTTCACAGAATAAACGTTGCCTCTGTTAGCTGGTATGATGACATTTTTAATAACGCGCTCGGTAGCCAATGCTTTATATTTATCGCCTTGCAGAAATTGAATACTAAATAATTTAAAGGCAACAGCAAGCCCGAAGATGAACATACATCCTGCAACAAAATACACTCGGTTTAATATGCTTTTTTCGTTACCTGCCACTAATTAACCTATTTTTGAGATTTAACTTTTATCTTTTTTGGTGGAATTACCGAAGGCGCTATTCCTTTTTCCTTCATAACCTCCACAATACCCGACTCCATTTTTAGCTTCATAAGTTTAGAACGTCCATCTATAAAAGCCGAACGCATTTCACTAGCTTCATTTTTCAATCTGGCAATTTCATACACTTTTTTATCGGCACTATGTGAACTTGCAATCATTATGATGGCCAACGCTGAAATAAAAATTATAAATCGCCAATTTTTAAATGAGTCGTCGCTCACTAAAAAAGTCCCTTTTAATATTTTATAAATATTTTTTTTCACGTGTTAATACTTATTGCTTTACAACTGTCCCACAAAACAATCCATGTATCACCATGGCTCTTTAATTATAACTTTTCGGCAATTCTAAGTTTAGCACTTCTTGCCCTACTGTTCATATTAATTTCTTGTTTAGATGGCACTATTAAGCCATTCACTTTTTTAAACGGTACATCAAAATTACCATACATATCGCGCTCTGGCTCTCCTTCAAACAATCCATTTCTTACAAAACGTTTCACCAATCTATCTTCCAAGGAGTGATAAGAAATAAAACTCAACCTACCTTCTTTTTTTAAAAGCTCTGGCGTTTGCATTAAAAACTCTTTCAATGCTTCTATTTCCTGATTAACCTCTATTCGAATAGCTTGATATATTTGAGCTAACACTTTATTCTCATGTCGTGGCGGCAAAAACTTTTTCAATACCGCTTTTAACTCTTCACTTGTCACAATAGGTTTCAAGGCACGCTGTTCTACAATAACCCTTGCCATTGCTGGTGCAGAACGCAATTCTCCATATTGCAAAAGCACTTGTTTTAATTGCTCTTCATCGTATTTATTAACAACCTGATATGCCGATAATTCGTTTTGCTGATTCATTCGCATATCTAAATTTGCCTCAAAACGCGTAGAAAACCCACGTTCTGCTACATCAAATTGATGTGACGACACTCCAAAATCCGCTAAAATACCATCTACTTCTTTCATCCCATAAAACCTTAAAAAGCGTTTTATATATCTAAAGTTTTCATTAATTAAGGTAAAGCGACTATCGTCTATCGTATTTCTAAGTGCGTCTTGATCTTGATCGAAAGCATACAATTTTCCTTTCTCACCTAATCTTTTTAGTATTTCTTTACTGTGACCACCACCACCAAAAGTGACATCTACATAAACCCCATCCGGATTAATATTTAACCCATCAACGGTTTCTTTTAATAAAACGGGATTATGATATTCCATCTTCATCATCATCTTGCCCCATGACCTCTTCAGCCAAATCTGCAAAATCAATAGTAGCATCATCAATAGCCTGCTCATACAAATCTTTGTCCCAGATTTCTATAATATTTATTGCTGAAGTAATAACTATATCTTTTGAAATATTTGCAAAAACCGTTAAGTCTTTGGGTATTAATAATCGTCCATTCATATCAACTTCAACCATTTTAACTCCCGCCGTAAAGCGACGAATAAAATCGTTGTTCTTTTTCTTAAACTTATTCAGCTTATTTATTTTTTGCATAAGCACCTGCCATTCGCTCATTGGATACAACTCTAAACACTTTTGAAAAACAGAACGACGCAAAACAAAACCGTCTTGCAAAACCGAAGACAGCTGTTTTTTTAGGGGCGCGGGCATCATAAGTCTGCCTTTAGCATCCACCTTACAATCGTATGTTCCTGTTAATAAGTCCAATGTGATTTGAAAAACTTTATACGTTTAAAACTCAAATATATTGAAAATTTTACCACTTTTTACCACTTTATACCACTTTGTTAATAAATTTTCGTTCAAATGCGGTTTTTACACCAACCAAACGCGTTTTTAAAAGCATGTATCCTAATTACCAACAGATTAATCAGGCACAGTAAATAGCTTTATAAACAATAAACTTTATATTTTGAAATATTAATTTTGAATACTAATAAAGTAGTTGAAATATGAATGAAATAACTATATTTGTTTCAAAGCAATGACCAACTGATTAATGACGCATAGTTTAAAAAAAGAGAAGAATTACAGCTATATTGAAGCTGGTAAAGGCACCCCAATTATTGTCCTACATGGCTTAATGGGTGGTTTAAGTAATTTTGATTCAGTTATAGAGTATTTTAGCCAAAAAGGCTATACTGTGGTGATACCCGAACTGCCTATTTACTCTATGTCTTTATTAAAAACCAATGTAAAAAGTTTCGCAAAATACCTATATAATTTTATAGAATTTAAAGGCTATAACGAAGTTATTTTGTTAGGCAACTCGCTTGGTGGCCACATCGGGTTATACCACACAAAGCTTTACCCAGAAAAAGTTAAAGGGCTTATAATAACCGGCAGTTCTGGGCTCTATGAAAGCGCTATGGGAGGCGGTTATACAAAGCGCAGCGATTACGAAGTAATTAAAAAGAAAGCACAAGATGTGTTTTACGACCCCGCTATTGCAACTAAAGAAATTGTTGATGAAGTTTACGCTACGGTAAACGATCGCAACAAATTAGTTAAAACTTTAGCAATAGCAAAAAGTGCAATTAGGCATAATATGGCAAAAGATTTACCAAAGATGCATGTTCCAACGTGTATTATTTGGGGTAGAAACGACAATGTTACGCCACCAGAGGTAGCCGTAGAATTTGATAGCCTTTTACCTAATTCTGAATTGTATTGGGTAGACAAATGCGGACATGCTGCCATGATGGAACACCCAAAGGAGTTTAACCAAATTATGCATACCTGGTTGCAAAAAATGGGCTTGTAACGAAAAAATTAATATATTAAATCTAAAGTTTTCAATTAATAAATTCTCGTTTTCACGGGAATGACAAATATTTTTAGCATGCACATTAAATCTGCTGAATTTGTAATGAGTAATTCCGATGTGGCTAAATGCCCAAAGGCAAAATTACCCGAATACGCTTTTATTGGCAGAAGTAATGTTGGTAAATCGTCGCTTATAAATATGTTAACTGCTCGTAAAAGTTTAGCAAAAACCTCCGGACGACCAGGAAAAACGCAACTTATAAATCATTTTTTAATAAACAGTAACTGGCATTTAGTAGACTTACCTGGTTATGGTTATGCCCGCGTTTCTAAAAATGCAAAAAAGACATTTCAAAAATTTATTACCGAATATTTTGGCCAACGTGAACAATTGGTAAGTGCGTTTGTTTTAGTTGATATTAGACATGAACCCCAAACCATCGATTTGGATTTTATGCAGTGGTTAGGTGAAAACGGCATTCCTTTTTCTATCGTTTTTACCAAAGCAGATAAATTAAAACCAAAAGCTATTTTAAGAAATATTGAAGCCTATAAAGATGTTCTATTAGAAACTTGGGAAGAGATGCCTAATTATTTTATAACTTCGTCTTCTAACGAAACCGGTAAAGACACCGTTTTAGAATATATTGACACCTTAAATGGAAATATGAAAATTGAAGATTTCTAAATTGTCTTTAAAAACACAAACCGAAGCGCTTTACCATATTCAAAATATTAATATTTTATTAAATGTAAATTTGAATTGTTAATGGAGTTAAAAAAATGTTTACTTTAGATATGTACAATTTAGTTTATCTTTATCACAAGATTTCTTTGAATCACAGCATTATGAAAAAGCTTTTTATTTTATATTTCCTTTTAATTACTGGCACCGTATCATCTCAACATAGCGATGATATGTTCTCGCATAAATTAGATGATTTGGTTAGTTTAGATGTGCCAAAAGATTTTGTTGAATTAGACACACTTGTAGATGGTGTGAAAATACATGAAATTAGATTTAAAACTAACTCTTATAGTTTTATTCTTCAAAAAGTACTTTTTGAAAATGAAGACCAAAAAGAAAGCTTATCTAAACTGCCTTACGATTACACCAGTTTAATTGATGAATATGATCGTGTTGTAGCAAGAATGAGATACCGTGTTCCTTATTTTTTGAAGAACAAAACGCTTGTTGAAAAAGAAGGCTTTACCGGTTATAATTTAAAATTTGCTAACGATTTAGAAACCCCTACTTACGAAGCCGAATTTTATTTATTAAATAAAAACTTATATACCTTTTTCTACGCCAGCGACACACAATTTAATGCCGATGTAAAAACAAAACTCTTTAATTCTATAAAAATAAATACTAAAAAGGACATTAGTCAATATTTAGGTAAACCACCAAAATATAGAATTGGGTATGTGGTAGCTACTTACTTTTTCTTAAGTTTAATAGTGGTTGGAATTATAATTTATACTATTAAGATTTACAGAAAAAAAAGTGGAAAACCAAGTATTTTTCATGAGTAAAATCGTGGTTTTCACATGTCTTACAACATTTTTTTAATTTGAATTTTTGATTAAAAGAAAATATCTTCGATAGGAAAAATACAAGACATTTTAACTGATTTTAAGTTTAGAAGACTGAAAAAGTACGCTTAGTTATTCAAATCATCGCACCTTGCTTATAAAAACTTAAGTAGCATAAAATTTCTTAACATGCAATTGACGCAGTAAAGCTGGAAAGCCTGAAGTTTTAGATTACACTAATGACTTGAACCCAAATATATAATTGATTAAGCAAACTTTTATAGAAAAAAAGCAACGAGATAAAACAAAAAAAGTTAACTCTTCACATCTAAGGCATCCCGCAACGCATTTCCAATTAACATAAAAGCCATAACCAAACTCATAATACAAATACCAGGTATAAGGGCTAGATATGGCTTCCCAAGAATAATATAATTATAATGGTCTTTAATCATAGCTCCCCAACTTGCCATAGGTGGCTGTGCACCAATACCTAAAAAACTTAATCCGCTTTCTATTAAAATGGCTGCCGCAAAATTGGCTGCCGAAATTACAATAACAGGCGCCATAATATTTGGTAATATATGTTTTGTAATGATTCTATAATCGTTGTAGCCTAAAGCTCTTGCTGCGGTAACATATTGCATTTCTTTCGCACTAATTATTTGTCCGCGCACTACTCTTGCTACTTCTACCCACATGGTAAGCCCCACGGCAATAAATACTTGCCAAAACCCTTTTCCTAATGCTAATGTAATAGCAATTACCATCAACAAGGTTGGAATTGACCAGGTTACATTAATAATCCACATAATAAAGGCATCAATTTTACCACCAAAATAACCTGCCACACTTCCCATAAAAACACCAATTATCAAGGAAATAAATACTGCTACAAAGCCAATAAAAAATGAAATTCTAGCACCAACTAAAACCCGACTTAATAAATCGCGACCATATTTATCGGTACCAAAAAGAAAAGTTTTTTCCTTAATATATTTATCCGCTTTCTTGTTAGCAAATACATTTAATGGTATTGATTTTTCAACTCCCTCCAAGCCATCAGAGGCATATTCTAAATAATTTAACGTATCTCTACTAACATTAAATTTTGAAATTGGAATTTCGGTATCGGTATTATTCTTTCCAAAGAAAAATTTATCAAACCCGCTTTGATTCGATTCAAGTTGCGATGGAATTGTAAGCATCGCTACTTTAAACCCCGGTTTTTTTGAATGAATTGTTAAATGCATTTGATTGGCATATTGCGAATTATCTGGTGCAAATGCATAGGCAAACACAGAAATGAACCCTACCAAAACAATAAAATAGAAACTAAAAACGCCCCAAAAGTTTTTTTTAAATTTTTGGAGCGCTAATTGTTTTAGCGAGTTCGATTTATGACTCATAAATAAACTAATTTTTTACAGCTCTAGCTACCTTTTTTATTGGATATGACGCTCTTAAATCTTCTAACACATTTACGGCTTCTTCTACATACACATCATGACGTTAAACTTTCATGCCAACGCATCCTTTTTTCTTTTAAGTCGGTTGTATCTTTAGCAAAAAGTGTTTTTTCGTAAGAAGTAGAATCGAATGTTAAATTCGTTTTATAATTTGAAAGGGCCTCAAATTGCTTCGCCTCTTCTTCGTTTAGTTTTAAATCAGCTTTATATTTATTATAATTTAAAGGAACTATTGTTTCATCAATTTTATTTTTAACCCATCTAGCGTTGTCTTCTATTAGTTTTAACTGCGGATTATTACTCATACGCTCCTTGCTTTTTTTAATAGCGGTGTTATAATCAAAATAATTATCCCAAGGCGTGTATACTGCAGCATCAATTTCGTCCCAAGGTAATGCATTTTCCTTATCCTTCTCTCCTACCTCTATAAAACTAAATTTACCTGGCACATTAACATCACTTTTAACACCTTCTAATTGTACTGAACCACCGTTAATTCTGTAATATTTCTGTGTTGTTAAGGCCAATGCTCCTAAATCGCCACTGGTATTATTTCGAAGCATATTGTTTAAGTTAATCACATTTTGAACCGTTCCTTTACCATAGGTTTGTTTACCACCTATAACTATAGCACGTTTGTAATCTTGCATTGCTGCAGCCATAATCTCGGATGCTGACGCCGATATTTCATTTACTAAAATTACTAACGGACCATCCCAAGATAATTGAAGAATCTCTATCTTTTAAAACTTCTTTTGCTTCACCTGTTGAACGTACTTGAACTATAGGACCATCTTTAATAAATAACCCCGCCATTTCTACCACGGTTGGCAATGAGCCACCGCCATTATTACGTAAATCTAAAACCAACCCATCAATACCTTCAGCTTTTAAACGCTCAATTTCTGTTTTTACATCTTTGGCGGCATTTATGTTTTTATAATCTTGAAAATCTACATAAAAAGATGGCAAATCAATAATCCCAAAGGTCATATTTTCCTTTTTTATAATAGACGATTTTGCATAGGTTTCTTCTAACTCTACAACATCTCTTGTAATGGTGACATCTCTAATAGTACCATCAACTTTTTTAATTGTAAGTGTTACTTTCGTTCCTTTTGGACCTTTAATATATTTTATGGCATCGTTAATACGCATACCAACAATGTTAACGGGGAACTCTTCGTTTTCCTGTTTTACTTTTAATATCATATCTTCAACCTCAAGCTCCTTACTTCGCCATGCTGGTCCTCCAGAAATCAGCTCTACAATTTTTATATAATCCATTCTTTTTTGCAATCTTGCACCAATTCCTTCCAATTTACCAGACATTCGCTGATCGAAATCTTCTTTATCTTTAGGTGCTAAGTAATAGGTATGCGGATCAAATTCTTCAACAATAGTATTTACATAAATCGCAAACCAATCTTCTCTTTCAAAATCGTCGATGTTATCATTAAAATAAACATTAATAGATTTCAATGTAGATTCGCGTGCTTCTTTCTCAATTTGTTCCTCGGTTTTCATTACATAAGAAGGATCTCTTTCTTTTAGTTCGTTTTTCTTGGTTATACAAATCATCGTAATTAGAAAGTGTAGAAAACTTTAATTGTTGTCTCCAACGCTCTTTCATTTCTTTCCTGTTTTTCACATAGGATGTATGCTCATAATCCGTATCGAAATTTTCGTCGGTTGAATAATCAAAAGGTTCAGACAAAACTTCTTTATAAATTTCCTTCACCTCTTCAAAACGTTTTATCATACGCTCATGAACCACGTTAAAAAACGTAATATCAGTTGCCTTCAATTGATCGTCTATCGTATATTTATACTTTTCAAAATCTTGAATATCAGACTCATAAAAATACCTCTTTACTGGATCCAACACTTCCAAATAATTGTCGTATAAATTTTCAGAGAAATTATCATCAAATGCTTTTGGATTAAAATGGCCTTGTTGCAAGACAAACGTAATTACCTGGATAAGCAATTTATCTTTATCTGGATTGCTAAATTTTTTAGTAGTAAAACTACACGACCCAAAAGCCAGTAGTATTGATAACAGCAGTACTATATATTTCCTTTTCATACTTTAATTTTAATAATTAGCCTTCATTATAGACTGAACAAAATAATTAATCCCCAAACAAAAAACATTAATGCTTTAAAATCTACAGCATCCATATTTTTTATTCGGCTATTAGCTGTGGCTTGAAAACAAACCAACATTTTTTTACTAAAATAAAGAAAAAACTATGCCAACAACCGCAATGTCCTACTAATTTTTTGTTAAACTGAAGAAATACCAAGTAAACTGTGGAATTTATGTATTTTAGCGGTACTATTCTTATTATATAAATGAAAAACAAACCTCTTATATTAGTTACTAATGATGATGGTATTAATGCACCGGGAATCAGAGCTTTAGTAAAAATAATGAATACTATTGGCGATGTTGTGGTGGTTGCACCAAACAGTCCACAAAGTGGCATGGGGCATGCTATAACATTAGATGCTACATTATACGTTGAGCAGGTTTTTGTTAATGAGGGTCCACAAACCGAGTACAGTTGTTCTGGAACACCTGCCGACTGCGTAAAACTTGCCATTAGAGAAAAACTTGACAGAAGACCCGACATCTGTGTTTCGGGTATAAATCATGGGTCCAATGCTTCAATTAATGTAATTTATTCTGGCACTATGAGTGCTGCCATTGAAGCGGGTATTGAAGGCATTCCTTCCATTGGTTTTTCGCTTTTAGATTATACCTGGAATGCAAACTTTGATGCCTGCGACGACTATGTAAAAACAATAACTGAAAATGTTTTAAAACATGGATTACCCAACGGCATTGTATTGAATGTAAATATTCCAAATATTTCGAAGGAAGCGATTAAAGGCATAAAAATTTGCAGACAAGCAAGAGCCAACTGGGTTGAAAAATTTGACAAACGAATCAATCCGCAGGGTAAAGATTATTATTGGCTTTCTGGTAAATTTGTTAATTTAGATGGTGGAGAAGATACCGATGAGTGGGCTTTAGAACATGGCTATATTTCGGTGGTACCAAGTCAGTTTGATTTAACAGCACATCATTTTATCCAGAAATTAAACTCTTGGGATTTAAATAAATCAGTACAAATTAAGTAACAAATGAAAAAGGATATTTTTACAGGCATGCTGGTAGGCTTAATAGCCAATAGCATAGGATTAATACTAGTGGCTACTTTATTTGGTAATGGAGACGATTTTACCCAAGTTATAAAAGCTGCAGCAAACGAAGGTTTTTTAGGTAAATTAATAAGTTTAGGTGCCATTTTAAATTTAGCTGCATTTTTTATTTTCATAAAAAAGAGACAAGACTATCGTGCTCGTGGCGTGCTTTTAATTACTGTATTTGTGGCTGTATTTACCTTTGTTTTTAAACTTTTTTAAATGAAGTATTATATTATTGCCGGAGAAGCTTCGGGAGATTTACACGGTTCAAACCTTATGAAAGCATTAGCTAATGAAGACGCCATCTGCCAATTTTAGGTTTTGGGGTGGCGATTTAATGCAAGCTGTTGGTGGCACGTTGGTAAAACACTATAAAGAACGTGCATTTATGGGTTTTGCCGAGGTAATTATGAATTTATCTGCGATATTTAAAGACATCGCTTTTTGCAAACAAGACATACAAAACTTTAACCCAGACGTTATTATTTTTATTGACAATTCTGGATTTAATTTACGCATTGCGAAATGGGCGAAACAACAAAACTTTAGAACAAATTACTATATTTCTCCGCAAGTTTGGGCATCTAGAGCTGGTCGCGTGCAAGCAATAAAACGCGACATTGATGCCATGTTTGTAATATTGCCATTTGTTGAAGATTTTTACAAAAAATATGATTATAAAGTAACCTTTGTTGGTCATCCATTAATTGATGCAATTGCGAATAGAAAAATAATAGACGAAAAACAATTTAGAACGGAAAATAAGTTAAACGAAAAACCTATAATTGCTTTATTACCAGGAAGCAGAAAGCAGGAAATTAAAAACATGCTTAGCGTTATGTTAAGCATCGCTAAAGATTTCACAGACTATCAATTCGTTATTGCAGGTGCTCCAAGTCAAGATTACAATTTCTACGAACCGTTTATAAAATCAAAAAATATAAATTTTATTTCTAATAAAACTTACGATTTGTTAAGCGTTTCTACGGCAGCATTAGTAACCTCTGGAACGGCAACTTTAGAAACCGCCTTATTTAAAGTTCCACAGGTAGTTTGCTATAAAGGCAGTGCGATTTCGTATCAAATTGCGAAAAGGATAATTACGTTAAAATATATTTCTCTTGTTAATTTAATAATGGATAAAGAAGTAGTTACAGAACTTATTCAAAATAACTTCAACAAAAAAAGATTAAAAAAAGAACTTGGTATAATTTTAGACGAAAAAGAGCGTTCTAAAATTTTTGCTGATTATAACGAATTAGAAAAAATATTGGGCGGAAAAGGCGCCAGTGAAAAAACGGCCAAATTAATTTATAACGCCATCAAAGCATAACCAAATCTATGAAGAAAGCCATTATATTATTATTAGTTGTTTTTACTGGTATAAGCTGTAAAACATCAAACCACATAATAGTAAAAAAAAGACAAGCTATTAAAAATGGTATTGAACAACCCGATTTCGATGACAAATTAATTTCATCAGATTTTGAGATGAACAGCACTTATACAAACAGCCTTGAAACTGAAGAAGCTAGGGTAATGAGCATCGTAGATTATGCCAAACAATTTAATGGAGTAAAATATAAATTTGGAGGCGCCACCGCAGATGGAATGGACTGTTCTGGCTTAGTTTTTGAATCGTTTAGAGCATTTAACATTTTATTACCTAGAAGCTCCAGAGATATGGCAAGAAAAGGTGAAAAAATCTCATTATCGAACACACAAGAAGGTGATTTACTGTTTTTTAAAACCACCAATAGAAGAAACGACATAAACCATGTTGGGCTTGTAATAAATAGTGAGCCTGGTAAAATAGAATTCATTCATGCTACGTTAAGCGCCGGTGTAACCGTTTCGAAACTCTCTGAAAATTACTGGAATTCTGCTTTCGTAGAAGCGCGTCGGATTTTATAAGAATTTTTATATCTTTCGGTGAAATGAGACTACTAAATTTCGCCATTATAAAATTAACTTTCTGCCTAGTAACTGGTATTATTATTGGTTACTTTTTTAATGTTGCTTTAAAGTTAAATTTGATGCTTACCGGAGTATTGTTTGCTTTACTACTCCTATCGTATTTCATTGCAAAAAAACAATTCATTAAAACCATTTGGTTTGGTTTATGCACTTATCTGCTAATGATTTCTGTAGGTATACTGATTACCAACTTCCACAATGAAAAAAACAATCGTTTTCATTATACACATCAACTTTTTGAAGGAAAAGATTCTCTAAAAACAATAAAATTTAGAGTGCGTGAGGTTTTAAAACCTGGCGATTATTATGAAAAATACATAGTCGATTTGTTTGAAATTGACAGCACAAAAGTCACTGGGAAAACACTCTTAAATATTCAAAAAGATAGCTTGCAAAAATCCTTAAAAGTGGACGACGTCTATATAACAAAAACCGAATTTAAAGATTTAATTCATCCTTTAAATCCGCATCAATTCGACTATAAAATCTATTTGGAGAAGAAGTATATTTACCATCAAATTTTCACATCAAAGTATGCACTATACCAATTAAATTCCGAAGAACTTACACTTTTTGGTATTGCAAACAACATACGTAATCATATAAACAAAAAACTAAAACTCTACCCTTTATCGGCAGATGAATTAGCCATTATTAACGCCCTTTTACTAGGGCAGCGACAGGACATTAGCGAAGAAATTTATTCTAGCTACACAAATGCTGGTGCTATACATATATTAGCAATATCAGGACTTCATATAGGTATCATTCTATTGCTTTTACAATTTGTATTTAAACCAATAGACCGTATAAAAAACGGAGCGCTTTTAAAGTCTATTTTGATAGTTTCAATTTTATGGAGTTTTGCTATAACAGCAGGACTTTCGGCTTCGGTAACCAGAGCTGTTACTATGTTTAGTATTGTTGCCATCGCCATGAATTTAAAAAGACCAACCAATATTTATAACACTTTAGCTATTTCAATGTTTGTAATATTGCTTTTTAAACCGCTTTTTTTATTCGATGTTGGTTTTCAACTAAGTTATTTGGCCGTTTTAACTATTGTTGCCATCGACCCTTTATTATTTAATCTATGGAAGCCTAAAAACAAAATTGTAAAATTTTATTGGCATACTTTAACGGTAACTGTATCTGCACAATTTGGCATTATACCACTTAGTTTATACTATTTTCATCAATTTCCCAGTTTATTTTTCCTTTCTAATTTAATTATTATCCCACTCTTAGGTCTTATTTTAGGTTTTGGAATTGGCGTTATATTACTTGCTGTTTTAAATATACTTCCGTCTTTTTTAGCTAGTATATATGGCCATATTATAAGTTTAATGAATACGTTCGTTGCATGGGTATCTCGGCAAGAATCATTCCTATTTAAAGACATCCCGTTTAATCTTCTATATGTTATAGTCGCTTATATTTTTATTATAGCCTTGGTTGGCTTGTATATTAAACGCAACTATTCAATGTTAAAACTATTCTTAATAGCAATTATAATTTGTCAAGTTGCAATTAGTTATATCTCATTAAAAAAGCCAGAAAATGAATTTGTAATTTTCCATAAAAGCAGGTATTCTCTTATGGGTACTACAACGAAAAACAAAATAACTGTAGCTTCAGATTTTGACAATATTAATGAAAACAAAACCAAAATAATAAAAGATTACGTTGTGGGTAATCATATAAAAACTGTTGAATATGATTCAATTCAGTCGGTTTATTTACTAAACGATAAAAAGATATTGGTAATTGATAGTTTAGGTGTTTACAATATAAAATCGTTTGAACCTGATTATGTATTACTTCGGCAATCGCCAAAAATAAATTTAAACAGGCTAATTGATTCTATAAAACCCAAATATATAATCGCAGATGGTAGTAATTTCAAATCTTATATTACCTATTGGGAATCGGTGTGCAAAAAAAGAAAACTCCCTTTTTACCAAACAAGTAAAAAAGGAGCTTTTGTTATTAAATATTAGGTCTGCGCCTAATAAAAGACGACGTTACCTAAAATACTTTATCCTTTAAAGGCTGGTTTAAACGCCGAATAATAGGAGTTAAATTTTTCTTGAGTATCTAAGGTTTTATGCTCATCTGCTCTAAACATTTTTAAATATAATTCTAATTGTGGAGGCGTTTGATATCCTCTTATTGGTGCGATAACATCTCCTTTTTCATCTAGGAAAACAATGGTAGGATATGCTTGAATTTGCAACAACCGAGACAATTCATGCGCAGAATTTCGACTATTTACCAACTCTGGTTTGTACCCAGGATTAGTATAACTTTTACCTTTATAATTTACTTTTTCATTGCCTTCGGCATTAAACTTCACCGCATAATAATTGGCATTCACATATTTTACAACATCTGCATTTTTGAAGGTGTTTTTATCCAACATTTTACAAGGTCCGCACCAATTAGTGTAAACGTCCATCATAATTTTCTTTGGTGTTTTCTTTTGAAGTTCAATCGCCTTTTCTAAAGACACCCAATTAATTTCTTGTGAAAACCCTTAACAACTGTTAAAAGAGCAAATACTAATAATAATCCTAATTTCTTCATAATTAAATTTGTAGCAAAACTTGTTCCGAACTTACAAAAAATGCTCCAAATTTGGAGCATTTTGAATAATATTTAACGTAATTTTCGATTAACGAACACCGTGCATTAATTTTTTGAGTAACGGACTTAATAACAGTGCTAATAAAACCTATTATAATTGGTACGATCGTAAAAATTAAAAAGAAAGGTTGAAATATTATAATTAGCCGTAATATCATCAATCATGGCACCCATTTTTCCTGACGTTTTATTTCCAATTGCCAAAGCCAAATACCAAACACCAAACATAAACGCAATCATACGCGGAGGAACCAATTTACTTACATATGAAAGCCCAACTGGGGAAACGCATAATTCTCCCAGAGTATGGAATAAATAAGCAAAAATTAACCAAACAATACTCACGGATGCGGTTTTTGCACCTTGAGGAATTCCTGATGCTCCGTAAGCTAAAATTCCAAATCCTATAGCTAAGAAAAATAATCCGATAGCATATTTTGCTGCCGGTTTTGGGTTGTATTTACTTTCCCACCATTTTGAAAATAATGGTGCAAAAGTAATTATAAATAACGAGTTCAAAATTAAAAACCAAGTTGCCGGAATTTGAACTTCATTGTCCTTTTTTCTAATAATTGTAGCCGGAATATTATTATTAATTAAATCGGCCTGTTCCGGTTTCAAATATTTAAAATTTGTTCCTTTTTTATCTAAATCTAAAATAGAAATTTTATCGTCCTTTATAAATTCGTTAGATGAAATTATAACTGTTGTGTTTTCAATTATTTCAGCGTTTTCTGGAACCGTTGTTTCGGCTGTAATTGCTATTGGTTTAACATCTTCAGATGGAATTGCATATGTATTATATGAAATTTCATAAGAATAGGTATTAAAGTTGTTATATATTTTCCAAAGCACAACTCCCCAAATAAGCACAAAACTAAATGCTAAAATTAAATTTGAAACAAAGTATTTTTTAAAGGTTTGCTTAAACAATAAGAACAATACATAGGTTATAATTCCAATTGGAACAACCGTAATAATTACATCAACAATATTAAAAATAAAGGCTGCATTCCCGGATAAAATTCTGCTTGTATAATCTTTAGCAAAAATACTCATAGATCCTCCGGCTTGTTCAAAAGATGCCCAAAAGAAGATTATAAAGAAAGCAAAAATTACCACAGCAATCATTTTGTCGCGCGTAATTCTGCTATAACGTAGTATTCTGGTGGTAATTAAGAAAATAAATAGCAATAAAGTTATTAAAATAGTATGACCAGAATAATCGGTTCCGCCAAATTCTAAAAAGTTTGTTTCTCCAATTTTTGAAAGCGGATCGTTAATTACCCAAGTTAATCCTAATACAGATATAATGGCAATTAAAGCTTTGTCGATTTTTGTAAACGGATTTAATTTATCTTCAATTTTTTTATGATCATCAGCGTCAATAGTTTTATCTTCAGTATTCGGTTTGTTACCAACATCACCAAAAATTCCTTGTGCAAAGGTAAATTGTAATAAACCTAACAACATAAAAATTCCAGCCAAACCAAATCCCCAGCTCCATCCTAAAATTTCACCTAAATAACCGCACAACATAATTCCTAAAAATGCTCCGGCATTTACACCCATATAAAAAATAGTGTAGGCCCCATCTTTTTTCTCAGGAAAATCTTTGTATAAAATGGATATGAAGGATGTCATATTTGGTTTAAAAAAACCAGTACCAATAACTAATAAAAGCAATCCTAAATATAAAAAGAAAGGATTAGATTCTATAGCCATACTTGCGTGACCCAAGGTCATAATAATGGCTCCTATAATAATAGCTTTTCTGTTTCCAAGATATTTATCGGCTAAAGTTCCTCCAATAATTGGAGTTAAATATAGTAAAGCCAAATAGGTACCGTACAACGCTAAAGCATTTTCACGAGGCCAGTCCCAGCCGCCAATTCCTAAGGCACTTACCAAAAATAACACTAATAAGGCGCGCATTCCATAAAATGAAAAACGCTCCCACATTTCAGTGAAAAATAATACAAATAGTCCTGATGGATGCCCAAGAACTTGCGTGTCAAAAAATTCGTTTCTTTTTGATGTCATTGATAATAACTTAAATTAATTAGTTGCTTTTGCAGCGGCTTCTTTTGGGCGAATTACCAATCTGTCGTAAATAGATAATGCTAAAATGGTAACAATTCCTATAGCAACAATTACATACCAAATTTTATTAGGGTTATATGTATCCCAAACCATTTGTGTCATTTCCACTTGAGTCATTCCTAATTTTTCTGATGCAGTAGCAAAGTAATCGTTTTTTGTAAATTCTTTCGTTATTTCTGGCATAGCTATATTTCTCGAAGCCATTTCAGTTTGTAATAAACTAATTTTATCTGACCAAGCTTCGATATAAATTTCCAGAAATAAAGGTGGTTAAGAAATTACCCAAGAATATTGGTAAAAAATAAGTTCCCATGTATAATGCTTCTTTTCCTTTAGGAGAAATTAAAGCAATGAACGAAGAAAATGTTGGATTCGTCATCATTTCACCAATAGCAAAAATAACAATGCCTAAAATTGTGTATAGACCGTTTCCTGTATAAAATGTAATACCAATACCTATTGAAGCAATTATAAATCCTGTTATCATTGCACTAACATGTCGCATTTTAAGAACAAAATAGGACACAAGTAATTGAAATAAAATAATAGCTCCTGCATCAATATTTATCAACATTTCTGGATTAATAGATGTCCCTCCACCACTCATAAAACTTGCCAACCAAGGCGAAATTTGTGCAATAGAATCGTGTAAGGCTGCTGTATCTACCCAATCTTCAATAAATGTAGGAAGAGTATAAAACAATTGATTGAACATAGTCCAAAAACCAACCATAATAACCAAAAGAACAGAAAGACGTGTGTCTTTGACTGCTTCCCACATATTTTTAAGAGAACCTATTATTGCTTCCCCTAATGTATCGGTACTTTTAACTCTATCTTTCTCTTTGTAAAAAAGCAATAATATTACTAAGTTAATTGCAATAACGATGGCGGCTTGCAAGAAAATAATTTTCCAGCCGTATTGTGTTCTTAACGTTGAAGACATTGCAGGACCAACAAATCCACCAATATTTACCATCATATAAAAAATACCGAAACCTAAGGTCGAATTAGATTCGTCTGTATTTTTTGTAATTATAGCCGAAGCTACTGGTTTAAACATTGCAGCACCAACAGCTACCCAAAGAAATACTAAAAACACAGAAGAATAACTTGAAACTTCACCCATTAAATAATAACCTGTTATTAATAAAACATAGGCTATTATTAATGAACGTTTATAACCAATTTTATCAGCTATTACTCCAGTAATCATTGGGAGGAGGTATAATATTGCAGTAACAATCCCCATTATTTGTCCTTTCTCTGTATGGGTAAATCCTAAGCCACCTTCATCAGTCGAACCTGTTAGGTACAATGCTAAAACTGCAAATAAGCCATACCATGCCCAACGTTCAAATAATTCCATGCCACTTGCCACCCAGAAGTTCTTATTATAAGACTTCATTACTCCAAAAAATGATTTCTTTTCTGTACTCATTATTTATATTTTTTGAATGAAAAAGCTCATGTAAAAAATCACCTGAGCTTTTATACTATTTAAATTATTTAGTAACATTTAATTCAATAAGATTATACAACACCGTGCATTAACTTTTTTAATGGTTTGTTAAATAGGATAATTAAAACTGCAATTCCAATTAAAACAAGGCCAAGCGTAGAAAATATAGAAATATATTTTTCTAATCCTTCAGCTCCTGTTAAGGCAACACCAGTATCACTATGCCCACCTGTTAAAGCCGCAATTTGTCCACCAAGATAATTGGCAATTGCAAAACTTAAAAACCAAGCACCCATAGCTGTACCTGCAATGTTTTTTGGAGATAATTTTGTAACCATTGAAAGTCCAATAGGAGACAAAAATAATTCACCAGTTGTATGCAATAAGTATAAAACTACTAGAGTAATTAATGGAACTTGGAAAGATTCGTTAACAAATTGTAATCCTATGTTGGTAACCAAAAATCCTAAAGCCAATTGTAAAATACCAAAAGCAAATTTTAACGGAATACTTGGGTTTTTACCAATATTTGATAGTTTTACCCACATTACAGAAAAAATAGATCCAAAAACAATGATAAAAAATGGATTGAAAAATTGTGTCATAGATGCTGGCATTTCCCATCCAAAAACACTTCTGTCTACGTTTCTGTCAGCAAACAACGTTAATGATGTTCCTGCTTGTTCAAAACATGCCCAGAAAGTTATATTAATAAGCATAAAAATAATAAGAGCAATCATTCTATCTTTCCAAATAGCTACTTTTTGCTCTGCATCAGCAGCAATACCAGCTTTAATTAAAGTGTATGATATAAATAGAAATAATGAAATTAAAATATAATCCATCCAGCTATTTTGCATAATTAAGAAGTAACAAACTGGAATTAAAAGAAACGATAAAATCCCAACCATATGCGCCTTGTTTATACCAGCAAAAACCTTTTGTTTTCCTTCTTCGGTAAAACCTAATCCTTCTGCAGCCGCATAATTATGTCTTCCGGTCCAAAATATAATTAAACCTAACAACATACCAATACCAGCTAATCCAAATCCGTATTTAAATCCATACGTTTCACCTACATAAGCAATTACAGTAGTTGCTAATAATGCACCAATATTAATTCCAATATAAAATATGGTAAAACCAGAGTCTCTTCTCGGGTCGTCGTCTTTATATAACTTACCTACAATTGTAGAAATGTTTGCCTTAAAATAACCATTTCCAACTATTAAGGCTCCCATTCCAATCATTAAAAATTGTTCTGAACCACCTAATATTAAAAATTCACCAATAGCCATTAAAATAGCACCTAACAAAACTGCATTTCTATATCCAAGATATTTATCAGCCATTTTACCTCCCAAAATTGGAGCCGCATAAACAAGTCCGGTATAAGCACCATAAATTAATGCAGCATCTGCATCACCCTTCATTAGTGATTTTACCAAATAAAGAGTTAATAGAACTCTCATTCCATAATAACAAACTCTTTCCCACATTTCAGAGAAAAAAAGCGTCATTAACCCATTTGGATGGCCTAATCCCTTTTCTTTAGAAAGGTTTTTATTGTCTGTATTCATATATAATTTATTGTTTTATAAAAAATTAAACTTTTTGTTTTATTTGCAAACACTTATCCTGCTTTCAATTCAATTAACTTTATTTTACTACCATTATCTTCTGCGCTTGTGTTAATCGTTTTAATGGCCTTAATAGTAACATAAATATCATTCCTATTAGCACAGTAAATATTAATATTCAAGTAAACACAACATTTTCACCATATTTTGAAGCCGATTACCCAATAAGGACCAAATACCATATTAAGAGAAACGCCCCCACATTTCGGTTAAAAACAACACATATAACCCAATGGGTTGTCCCCAATGTTCTTTCTTATGTGGTTCTAACTTACTGTTTACCATTTATTTATTATCATGTTAACCATTACTGAATTCATGTATTTTATTTTATGAAGATTAATATAATCTTGTTTATTTCAATCATTCATTGCGGTTTTATTAAAAGTTTTCAAGTTTACTAAAAATTCTTCAAAAAACAGTAATTAATCACAATTAAATAAGGCTCGGCATATATAAATATTAGATGTAGTATCTTTGTGTTTTTAAAATTAAAAAACATGTGTGCTTCAATTTCTGGTTTTTCAAAATTATCGAAATCAAAAAAAATTGATTGGATAGTTGAAACCTACTTTTCTAATGCCGAAGATACCAAACGTATTTTAAAGCAATACTGGAATACCAACGACAAACTTCAGCAACTACACGACGAATTTATTGAGAACACCATTACTAATTATTACTTACCGCTAGGTGTGGCTCCCAATTTTTTAATTAATGAAAAGTTGTACACCATACCCATGGCCATTGAAGAAAGTTCGGTAGTTGCCGCTGCGAGTAAAGCTGCAAAATTTTGGATGGAAAGAGGTGGGTTTAAAACCGAAGTTATTTCGACTACTAAAATCGGACAAGTGCATTTTATGTTTCATGGGGGTTTTAAAACATTACAAAACTTTTTTAATGACATTAAATCGAAACTTATTCAAGAGGCATCTCATATCACCAAAAATATGCAAAAACGTGGTGGTGGTATCTTAGATATAGAATTGAGAAATAAAACTCAGGAGATTGAAGGCTATTACCAACTCCATGCATCTTTTGAAACTTTAGATGCCATGGGTGCCAATTTTATAAATTCTTGTTTAGAGCAATTTGCTAAAACATTTAAAAAGGAAGCTTTGAACTATGAAGGCTTTTCAGACGAAGAAAAGAACATTCAAATTGTAATGAGTATACTTTCTAACTATGTTCCCGATTGCCTCGTGAGAGCAGAAGTAAGTTGTAAGGTTGAAGATTTAAATGAAGATGTCAGCATTTTACCTGAAGAATTTGCCTTAAAATTTATTCAAGCCGTAAAGATTGCTGAAATTGAACCTTATCGTGCAGTTACACATAACAAAGGCATCATGAATGGTATAGATGCGGTGGTTTTAGCTACGGGAAATGACTTTAGAGCCATAGAAGCCTGTGTACACGCCTACGCCTCCCGAAATGGCACATACAGTAGTTTGTCGCATGCAAAAATTGAAGAAGGCATTTTTACCTTTTGGATTGAAATCCCATTAGCCTTAGGAACGGTAGGTGGTTTAACTGGATTACACCCTTTAGTGAAACTATCTCTAGAATTATTGCACCATCCTTCTGCCAAAGAATTAATGCAGATTGTTGCCGTTGCTGGTTTAGCTCAAAATTTTGCTGCACTTAAATCGCTTACAACCACAGGGATTCAACAAGGCCATATGAAAATGCATTTAATGAACATTTTAAACCAGTTTAAAGCTACAGATGCAGAAAAACTTACCCTAACCAACCATTTTAAAACCCATATGGTTACGCATAGCGCGGTTGCAGAAGCCATTGAAAAATTAAGAATGTAGATTAACAATAAACCAATGCAAAAATTTTATAGCAACGGAAAACTTTTAATTACTGGAGAATATGTGGTACTTGATGGAGCGCTATCGCTTGCGCTACCTACAAAATATGGCCAAACGTTACAAGTGGAAACTCTTGAAAACCAAACTGTAGTTTGGGAAAGTTTTGACGAAAAGGGACAAACTTGGTATGAGGATGTATTTTCTTTTAATGAGCTTGCTGCGGGTTTATTGCATGGTCGCGATGACATTTCAAATCGAATTATTCAAATTTTAAAAGCAGCCCAATCATTAAACCCAGGTTTTTTAAAAACAAAAAAAGGTGTTAAAATTTCAACGCACTTAACATTTCCAAGAAATTGGGGCTTGGGAACTTCTTCTACTTTAATTAATAATATAGCACAATGGGCTCAAGTAGACGCTTACAAATTATTAGAAAATACTTTTGGTGGCAGTGGCTACGATATTGCTTGCGCACAACACAAATACCCTTTAATCTACCAATTGAAGAACAGCACAGCATATGTTAGCAAAATAGATTTCAATCCCTCTTTCAAGAATAGTTTATACTTTGCTTATTTAAACAAAAAACAAAACAGTCGAGATGGTATAGCGAAATTTAAAGCGAACAAAGGCTCTATTGATACCGCCATTTCTGAAATTAGCGACATTACCAATAAAATTATACAGTCTGATACACTTTTAGATTTCGACACTCTAATTACCCAACACGAATCCATTATTTCAAAAATAATTAAACAGCAACCGGTTAAAGAATTATTATTTAGAGATTTTTACGGAAGTATTAAAAGTCTTGGTGCTTGGGGTGGGGATTTTATATTAGTCACTTCTGAAACAAACCCATCAGATTATTTTAAAAATAAAGGTTATAATACCATAATTCCATATAAAGAGATGGTACTCTTATAAAATAAAAAATGCCTCGAATTTAATCGAGGCATTTTTTTAACCATTATATTTTAAGAATACTACTTATTGAATTTGGTTTTTAGCTCTATAGTCTTCTATATCAGAAGCCTCTTTTAAAGCTGTGTAAAGCTTAGAAGCCACCACATTTAATTTTTGTTGTTCCACTCTATTAGCAGCTGCTTGGTAATTATCTAATTTAGGTGCACGTTCTATTTTAGTTACCTGTATCATATACACACCATTAGCACCATCTATTAATTTAGAGGTTTGTCCTTGTTTTAATGCAAATGCAGAACCAACCACAAGCGGTTCTCTGCCCACACCTGTAATGGTTGGGTTTTTCATATTAATTCCGGTAGCATTTCTCACAGTAGTTTTTTCAGCTTTTGCTAATGCCTCAAGATTTGTTGCAGTAGCTCTTTTTCTAATCATTTCTGCCTTCTTTTGATTACGAATAATTGGAGCCACGGTTAATTTAGCATCTTCAACAGGCATCAGTCCTTTTTTATGTTTTGCTACTAACTGTGCAATCACATAACCACTTGGAATGTTAAAACGTTTAATATCACTAACTTTCGCATCCTCTTCAAAAGCCCAACGAACAATGGCGCGTTGACTACCAATACCTGGAATATTTTCATCTAACTCTTTTAGAGCATTTACCGGATTTACAGTGTATTTTTTCTCCTTAGCTGCGCTTTCAAAATCTTTATCAACCACTGCTAATTCAAAATTTGAAGCGTCTCTAAATACTTTGTCTACTGTCGTTTCAGAAGCTTCAATTTTTCTAGCAATTGTTCCGACTTTAACTGCTTTATTTTTAGATTTTTGACCTTCAATTTCCATAATATGGAAACCAAAAACAGTTTTTACTACGCCCATATCGCCAACGTTCCCTTCAAACTCAAAATCATTAAATTCAGGAACCATCGAATTATATGGATGCCAATCGTAACGACCTTCTTTTTCCATACTTCCTTGGTCTGAAGAATATTCTTTTACGAACTCTGCAAATTTACTTTTGTCAGCTTTTAATACGCTCAATAAACTGTCTGCAAAAATTTTAGCTTGAGCTTCTGTTCTACTTACTTCTGCACCTGCACTTTGAGATCCAACAAAAGGAATTAAAATATGTCTTACTTTAGCAGAATCTGGTATTTGCTTAACAGCTATTAATTTAGACATTTTATAGTAGCCATTATCTTTATATGGCCCATAAATTGCACCTTCATTAAGGTTATAAATACTATCGGCTGCAACTATAGGCAAACTAGATTTAAACACAAAACGATTATCAAATTTAATGTCTGAATTCGAGTTAATAAAACCTTCGTTTTCAGTAGTATTTAAAAATCCTACAATGGTTTCACTCGATTTAGAACTTTCATTATACTCAACTTTATTCTTTAACAGACCTTTTAAATCTGCCACAATCGCTTTCTCATCTTCTGGCGAAGCAATCTCATTAAACTGTACAAATTTAATATCTCTTGAAGCTTCTACTTCAAATTGTTTTTTATGCTTGTCAATATAATCTGAAATATCAGATTTGCTAATTTTTACCAAACTATCGGCTATCGAACTATATGGTATTTGAACAAAATTAATATCTACTTTATTAGCTTCTAATTTATGCTCTAACTCGCCTTCTAACAAAGTTCCTGTTAAACCAGCCTTAACCATATTGATATAATTTTGCTGTAACGCATTTGCTGCAATAGTCTTTTCGTAATCAACCCAACTTTGGTAACCTTGAGGAGATGTTTCTTTTAAATTCGCAATATATTCGTTCATTTTATTTTCATCGAATAAACCTGCTGCATTTAAAAATTCTGGACTACCAGACAATGCCGTTTTTAACAAATCTCTCATTTGTTCTTTCTCGATAGTAATACCAAGTTTTTCGAACTGAGATTCCATTACTGCTTGTCTAACTTCTTGCTCCCAAACTTGATTCATTATTTGAGTGCTAGTTGCATTTGGTCCTGCTTGACGTTGTAAAGCTTCAACTTTTTCTAAAAAATACTCACGGGTAATATCTTTTCCATTTATAGTTGCCACTATATTCTGGGATTTACCTGCAAAAGCATTTTCGTTTTTAAACAAATCTGCTAATACAAAAGAAAATAACGCTAATGCTATAACTATTATTAAAAATAGGGAACGTTGTCTAATTTTATTTAAAACTGCCATCTGATATTATTTATTTTACCTAATCTTAGGATTTACTTGTTAAGTTGGTTGCCAACTGCTAATTGACTAATTATCGTGCGCGAAAATACTATTTTCTATTTAATAATAAAAGCAGTTACATGTTTAATTATTTTAAGTTAATCGTCGTCTAAAAGTTTCAGTTCTACTAAGTCTATTTTAGTATTTGAAACTTCTAAAATTGTAAATTGAAATCCCTCAATTTTAACAATCTCATTTTGTTTTGGTATCTCTTCGGTATGGCTAACAATTAAACCTCCAAGTGTCTCAAAATGTTCGTGTTCCGGCAAATTAAGTTTAAAAGTTTCGTTAATATAATCAACTTCCAATCTTGCAGAGAACTTATAAGTTGAATCGTCTATTTTTTCTTCAATGGAATCTATCGTATCGTGCTCGTCTTCAATTTCGCCAAACAATTCTTCAACAATATCTTCAACGGTCATAATTCCAGAAGTTCCGCCATATTCATCTAATACCACCGCGATGCTTTTTCGCTTTTTAATTAACACATTAAGTACGTCTTTAATTAGTACTGTTTCTGGCACGAATTCAACAGGAAGCAACATGGCTTTAATGTTTTTTGGCTTTTTAAACAACTCGAAGGAGTGTACATAACCAACAATATCATCAATAGTGTCTTTATACACCAATATTTTAGTGAATCCGGTTTCAGTGAAAAGGGCGTTTAATGATTTGATGGAATCGTTAATTTCTACAGCAGTTATTTCTGTACGAGGCACCATGACTTCCCGTGCTTTTACTTCGGAAAACTCTAAAGCATTTTGGAAAATTTGAATTTCTGAATCCACATCATCGTGCGCCTCAACAGACTCCATCTGTTCACTAATATAATTACCTAATTCTACTTTGGTAAATGCCAGTTGAATTTGATCGCCTTCGGTTTTAAAAACATGTTTTAATACAAAATCTGAAATCCAAATAACAAAATCTGAAATAACTGAAAACACAACATAAAACAGATACGCAGGTACTGCTAATGCCTTAATTAGTTTGTTAGCATATATTTGAAAAAATACTTTTGGTAAGAATTCGGCAGTTACCAAAATTACAATTGTAGAAATTATAGTTTGTGTTAATAAACTAAAGTCGGTAAGCATTAAATCTAAAAATGCCACCGATGTTGGTACCATTGTTTTAAACCAATCGACCAATAAATCGCCCATAAAAAAACCATAAATAACAAGTGCGATATTGTTTCCAATAAGCATACTTGCGATATATTTTGAAGGTTTAGAAGTAAGTTTTGTTAAAATTCTTGATAGTAAACCATCCTGCTTTTTTTCAATTTCTATATGAATTTTGTTTGAAGAGATATAAGCAATCTCCATTCCTGAAAAAAACGCAGAAAGTATTAATGATACTATAATGATAATAACATCGACACTCATTTAGTTTGAATTATCTTTATTCTGATTTTTCGTGTTAAATCTTCTTCTAAAAAAAAACATAAATATGGCAAGTGCCGCTAATCCTAGCGATAAATAAGAGGCCGTTCTATCTAGGTTCCATTTTGTTATACCGTCGTATAAAAACAATACAGCAAACACCAAATATGCGTATTGAAAAATCTTAGAAAACATCATAATTATAAGTTTAATCTTGGGTAAAGATAATTAAATTTAATCTTCAACAGTTACATATCCTGTAACTTCTAACACTTCGGCATTAGTGAATTTGGAGTTAGAATCGAAACCATTGCCATTAATAATATCTTTCTCGCTTGAAAAAGTTACTGGCTTATTCGTATACAACCATTCCCTTTTCTGATCGTAGTATAATTGCTCGGTTTTTAAAATTCTATTATCTGCAGTAGTAATTACAACATTACCTTGTAAATCTATGAGGTTAGTAGCGTCGTAAATAATAGCGTAATCTGAAATTACAGTACTTTTTTTATTCTCCTCGTCATAAATGTATAGTGTAATACCTTGAGGGAATTCATTATACGGGAAATCTCTGTTTGTAAAATCTAGCATTTTCGGGCTTAAAAGATTTGCCGTTACTCTGCCAGAATCTGTATATTTTAAATTAATATTTTCTGCAACGCCAACGGGTTCATTTTCTGAAATTCCCATTTTCTGAACCTGTTTAAAACTGTCGTTACATGAAAAAAACATAGTCACCAAAAATATGGTGACTATGTTAAAAATATTATTTGAAATTTGTTTTCTCATTAAAGGCTAGGCACTGTTATAGATGCTCCTATCCAACAACCAATATTGATTGTTTTTCCAGCCATACCACCACTAAATATTTCGGCTTTAGTTGGTGCTTTAGACGGTAACTAGCAGCTGATTGATTTGCATTACCTTGTTGAGTTGCATCAACACGTCCCGCTTTTCTTGCTTCTTCTGCTGCTAACCAATATACAGCTCTTTTATTAAAGTTAGTATCTCCACAACTATTAGCACTTGCAGCATACATAGCAGCAATTGATAAATACGGACGACCGTTTGATGGGTTCAATCTAAGCGATTCTCTGAAAAAGCCTCTGGCTCTACCATAATTACTTTTTGCTTTTAATTTCAATCCGATTCTATTATTTAAATCAGCTTTTTTGTAATTATCTGTTTCTAATTTAATAGCTTCCTCATAAAAAGAAATAGCTTCGTTAGATTTTCCTTGTTTATCTTTAAGTACACCTAAGTAATATGCAGACTTAGCTGTTGGACTCAATTCGTGATAAGCATTTACTAATTTAAAGAATAATGGATCGCCTGTACAGTCTTTTTCAACCATTTTACCTGCTGCTCTTTGTAACCAAACGGCATTTTCTTTATTAGATTCGAAATTCTTTTGATATAAAGGAATTAAGATTTCGCAATTTGCTCTAGACCCCATTTTTTCATCGATACCCGATGCAATTAAATCGTAATTTGTTAAGTAACTTTCGAAATATGCTTTGTACTGAGTATCTTTTCTAGATAATTCTGTTCCTTCTTCTTCCTTAACAATAATCTCATTTAAACTTTCAGAGTAATTTTTTACTTCCTCTTCTACTTTTTCTACAATATCATCATATTTATCGAACAATTCTTCTGCAGGTTTTTTTCCAGCATCAAACAAATCAACCATTAATGAAAAATATGTATACAAACTTTGTGGATTTGTAAAAGTAGCTTTATCTTCTTTATATACAGAATCAAAACATGCATATAACTCATCTATAGATGCGTTCATAGCACCTTTATTATCATACATTAACTGACATGCTTGCGCGCCGTACTCACCTTTTGGGGTTTTATCTGGAAAGTATTGTGCTCTTTCTCCCCACATCTTTACTAAGTCTTTAATGGCAGCAACTTTATCTGCTCCTGTAAATTTCTCAATTCTATCTTTTAAGATTTTCTCGCCATCTACATAAATAGCATTATTAAATTCTGGACATTTTGTTCTTACATCCATCCATGGTTGATAAGCTGCATCATAGTTTTTTGCTTTCACATATTCATGGAATATGGACAATTTAGTCATGCATTCTTCATCTTGCTGCGCAAAGCTTATATTTAACCCAATAAATAAAAAAGCTAGTAATAATGTAATTTTTGTTTTCATGTTAATAATGTTACGCTGTTAGTCATATTTTCTTTTCACAAACCATCTATCGTTCAAAGATAAACTTATTTGGAAATTAATAAAATTCTCTTGAATTAAATTATTTTTTGTAGTTCCCCTTTTTCCAATTTCAAATCCGACATTCGCATTTGAGAAATAGCTCCCTACTGGTAAACCTACACCAAAAGATATGCCAAACTCATTTATCGACTCATTTTCTATATTTAATCCCGTATTTCCGAAGTGTAAACCCGCTCTATATACGGCACGTTTAAAATAACTATCGAAAGAATTATACTGTGGGATATAAAAACCTCCTAACGCTATAGTGCTTGCGTCTTCATACTTTGTTGCACCACTGCTGTACAAATCATTCGAAAAGTTGCTCGTTTTTTGGGTAGTGTATTCTGCACCGACAAACCATTTTCTTGGCTCTCCAATACCAGTTCCTATCGAAAATTTAGAAGGCATAACTAAATCTGTTTCCATTAAACCAAGTGATTCTAAATCGGTATCAATCGTATTTATTTCAAATTCTTGACCTGTAGTAGCACTAATGGTTATGGTTGAAAACGATCTTTCATTTTTAGACACCAAACTACTTTCTGGTGTATAGGTTGCTCCAGATACTAATTCCAATTTATCAGTTATCATTGTTTTGTACGACAAACCAAGGTTTAAATTGATTCCACTTAAGTCTGAACGATTATTTTCTCTTGATTGATATTGCGTTAAAGCACCATCACTATCATAACTATAGTTAACCGTACTATTTTGCACATTCCCAAAATTATAATGAAAATCGATTCCAAAACTTAATTCTTTATTAATTTGATATCCTAAACCTAGAAAGGCTTTATTTAACCCACCTTGACCTCTAAATTTGTCTGTTACATTTCCTTCTGAATCGTTTGATTGTAATTTATAACCAACCGAAGTAAATGGCAATAATCCAAAACCAAAACCAAATTTCCCAACAGGAACAGATAATGCAAGATAATCAAAAGTAGCAGAAGAAGCCTTGTCGGTTTCTAAATCACTTTTCAACTTAATAGCATCATTACTTCCTCCAACTGTAAAAGTAACTGGCCTACTCTCATTATTCCACATTTCCAGATTGTTGCCAGCATAAGAAGCAGGATTTCGTAAATTGATATGAATACTATCCGTATAAATACTTAAACCACCCATACTCCTATTCTCTACCGTTCCTTTAAATTTTAGGCTTCCAATACCATAAAAGGAATAGGGTGAAGCTGTTCCTTCTTGTCCGTAACTGCTAATCGTTAAAACTGCAATAAAAACTAATAAAAGTTTTTTTATCATTCGTTTGAATTATAATGTAAAATAAAGTTCAATCCCTCTAAAAGAAAATTAGAAGTCGCAAATATGCTACTTTTTAATTGTTTAGACAAGAAATTACTATCACCTCCTGTTAAAATAACTGTTAAATCTGAAAAATTTTGTTTATAATCTTCTATAACCCCATCAATTTCTTTCAAAACACCATATACAATACCCGAATGTATGGCTTGTTGTGTTGAGTTTCCGGTTATGCTTAAGGGCATTTCGGTATTTAATAACGGTAATTTCGCCGTAAAATTATGCAACGATTTATACCGCATCTGTAAACCTGGGGAAATGGCACCTCCAAGGTATTCGTTACTATCGGTAATAAAATCGTAAGTTATACAGGTACCTGCATCTATTATTAATGCATTCCTGTTTGGGAATTGCTGCACCGAAGCACATACCAAAGCTATTCTGTCTACACCTAAGGTTTTGGGCGTTTTGTACAAATTTTTAAAAGGTAAGTTTGTGTTCGCATCTAATATTAATACGTCGAAATATTGTTTAATAACAGCAACGGCGTCACTTTTTAAATTTCCAACCGAAGAAATAACGGCATGTTTTATTAGCTTAAAATTATTCTTTATAGCCTTAACTTCATCAATTATTAAAATTAATTCAACTTGTTTTTTATATTCAATCTTGTCGCCGTTAAAAACAGCAAGTTTTACAAAAGTATTACCAACATCGATTATTAGATTCATAATTTTAAATAAAAGGATAAAATTACAAAATGACAATTTATTAATATTCTAATTTAACTTATTATATTGATTTCAAATTACATATAGTTAAATATTTATAGCATCTAAAAAATCGAGTAATTTTTTGCAACTTTCTTTTGGTGAATAGTAAAAATGAATATATATTTGCAACCGCTTTGGCGAGGTACCTTAGCTCAGTTGGTAGAGCAAAGGACTGAAAATCCTTGTGTCCCTGGTTCGATTCCTGGAGGTACCACGAAAAAATCCCGAAACTATTGTTTACGGGATTTTTTGTTTTTACTACTTTTTATGTTTATTCTATTCTTTAAATTAAACTCATTTCAAAAGCCATTCGTACTAAAGCAGCTGTATTTTTAGCTTCAAATTTAATGAGTAAATTTTTTCTATGTGTATCAACAGTTGTGGTGCTTATAAACAATTTTCCTGCAATTTCGTTATTGGTAAGTCCTTTGGAAATTAACAGAATCACTTCTTTTTCTCTTCTGGTTATTATAGGGATTTTGGTAAGTTCAGAATTTTGCATGATTAATGCTGCCTCGGGACTCAAAAACAAATCGCCTTTTAGAACAGCATTTATTGCTTTAATAAGTTCATCTCTAGAGGCATTTTTTATAACATACCCAGATGCACCATTATCCATCATTTTTTTTATAAAACTTTGCTGATTAAAAGAACTAAGTGCAATAATTTGAATATCTGAGTAATGCGCTTTAATTTCCTTACATAAATCTATGCCGCTTTTGTCTGGTAAGTTTACATCTAAAAAAAGAATATCGGGTTGTTGGTTTTTTATAAAAGCTAAACAAGAATCTGCTGTCATGGCATGACCAAGCCATTCAATGTTTTTTTCGTCTTGAAGCAACGATCGAATGCCTTCAATAATCATATAATGATCGTCTGTAATAAAAACAGTCCGCTTTCGCAATCAGCACAGTATCCTATTGAGGTTATTGTTGGGCCCGAATTCGTTACCGGTAGTTCACGAATGAAAGCAGGTACGGCTCAAAAACTAGTTCTTAACTTGATTACCACCACAACCATGACTCAATTAGGCCATATAAAAGGCAATAAAATGGTTGATATGCAGCTAAGTAATAATAAACTTGTAGATAGAGGTGTCAGAATGATTATGGATGAATTAAAAATTTCACAAAATGAAGCCGAAGCTTTATTAGATAAACATAAAAATGTTCGTATAGCTATTCAAAATTATCTAAATGGAAACACCTAAAACAGATAGATATTTGCTTGTAAAAGGATTAAAAAATATGGGACTATCGGTAGCTTGTATGTTTCTTGGTCCTTTATTATTGCATACGGCATTATCAAATAAAGAAAAGCCGCTTTATATACCTATTCTTATTTTAGCTATACTTCTTTGTGGTCTAGCAATTTATTTAGCTTTTAAAGGCTTACAGACTATTATGAATAGTATATTCAAGAAGAACAATTAAATTAATTACAGTGCTTTGATGCTTTTAGGAGTCACCGGATATTTTATTAATTTGCAATACGGATCAAACGAATCCATGTTCTATTTTCCTCTACCAACAATGAGCCCATTCTAAAAAAAATAACCTGGTTTTTTTTATATTAATTCGAAGTTACAGGATCATGGATTATCTTGAGGTGAATGATGCCTTTTTCCAGTTCGGTGAATTCATCTATCTCGTGTTTTGTATCTCTTTCCTTATCTACCAATATGGCCTGACCATTTTGGGCGTCAAAGAGTAGTGTCGCCTCCTTGTTCATTGCTTTTTTACTGATATCTGTCTTAGCTTTCTCCTGAAACTGCTTTTGGTTAAACTTTTCCTGCATATCGTCCATCTTGGGATTGCCGGTGGGTTTTGTAATGGTCGATCCTGACAACCAATTGAATATATCTGAAGCCATATTACTCAAGTCATCCAGGATATTTTCATCTTTAGGCACATTGATGAACATATGATTTGCAATCGGAAGTAACTCCTCCTTATAGCTTTTATTTGTTTTACTCAAGGCCTCCGTGTCTCCCATTTTAATAGAAAGAGCAAGGGCATCAGGAGACCCCATAGATACATCTGTTGCATAGTTTAGCGGCATCATATAGACTGAATCCTTTTTAGTAACATTGCACAAATCGATCGAGAAAGAAGGAAATTGGGCAAAGAGCTCCTTATTTCCGCTATATTGATACGTCACTAGTTCATCCTCTTCATTCCTGATTGTTTTGTATCCACTCCTTACCGTTAAAGGCAAAGAGGTGTTCTTTTCATTAGCATTTTTAAAATCTAATTCTCCCAAACCAATTTTCCAGGTACACTTTTCCCTGAAAAGGAAAACATACACTTTGTCTTTTGTATATATAGTGCCGGTAGCTTTCATTTCAGTTTTATCCCCGTCCCGCTCCGGATCAATCTGCTTGTAAATAAAATCCAGATCCAGTGTAAGGTTAAAACGGTTGCAATCTACAAACATATCAAATAATTTACCCAAACCATTCTTTCCTGAAGCTTCACTCTCGACACCCAAAAGTGCTTTTTGTCTTTCTAAGCCAAGAAAAAAAGGACAATTCAATACAAAGTTGTAGTTTCTTGCACTTGCCTGTTCCTTGAAGTAATCAACAAATTCTTTTTCGGAAAACATCTCCGTAATTGCACTAATAGCATTACTACCGCTCTCGTTGCCGAGGCCGAGCAATGCCTTTTGCCTTTCAACACCCAGCACAGCTTGCGCCACAATTGTTTTTCGCTTAAAATCCTTTCCATATTTTTTTACTAGTAATTCATTCTTTTTGTCCATTCTATCGGATATCGGGTCTATATATTTACTTAAATCAACACCATTCTCCCGTTCAAAACCATTAATATCTATACTTAGCAATACAAGTTGACGATAGGCACCTAGCGCTGTCCGAATGACTTCTGCTTCTTTTCCAAAATACTTTTCATACCACTCGGCATCTGCTTTCTTTTCTTTTTCAATAATATTTTCGTCACAACTCCCACATACTCCCATATCATGTTCCGGCGGAGCCGGGAAATCCTGAAGCGGCGGAAGTTCGTCAAACATTTTTTTTGCTAGCTTTAATTGCTCTAGAGGGTCAAAGGTTAAACTTACATATTTCATCATAATATCCGGCTCAGCCAATATACTGTTACCGCCCGTTGTCTTTCCTCCAAGATTAGTCGCGCCAGACATAGGAGGCAAATCAATCGTGTTCTTAAGCACTTCGTTATATCGACTGGCATAGTCATCATATATTTCAAGCGACCGCTCAAGTTCCTGGTAATACAATGGCCCGTTTTTCATGGCAACAAACTTGTCGATCAGTTGGTCTTTACGTTGTTCGTTTTTTCCCAGTTCTTCAATCATTTTCTTGAATTGATCACTGTTTTTATCAGGCTGGACAACTACCCTGTTTTTTTTCTTTTGATGCTGCACCAGCATCGCATTGGTAGTGATAAGCGTGGAGTCGTTAATTTTTTTCCCTTTGTACCACAACAGACGGTCTTTATCTTCGCCAGGCAAAGGTGCTGATACCGGCTTACTCAGCACAATGGGCACAATGGACGAATTATTAGTCGGTATGGATGGAGGATTCACTTTAGCAACGGCAGGTTTTGACTGTGTTGAAACTCCAGCCATTTTTTCGAAACTGGCCAACATCTTTTTTGTTGCAGCGAGATCTTTTTGAAGTTCTGGCACATCTTCTGGGTAATTAATTTTTGCGTCTGCAAGTTCGGCCTCCAGTTCTTTTATATCATTCTTTAATTCCTTGATATCCTGAAGAACTTCAGATTTTTGATTTCCTTGTTGTGCTGTTCCTAAAAACAAACCTGCTAAAAATAAAACTAACCATAAATTCCTTAAAATATGTTTCATGATGCATAGATTATATCTATAAAAATAATCTATAATTCAAACGCCATTTTACCCTTTTTCAGGGATATTTTAACTATTTATTAATTGTTAACAAATTATGCTCTATAGCCAGCTTAACCATGGCAGCGGAGTTTTTTGCTCCTATTTTAAGAAGTAAATTTTTTCTATGGGTGTCAATTGTAGTGCTACCCAGAAAAAGTCGGTCTGCAATCTCTACATTGGTGAGACCTTCTGCAATAAGCTCCAGAATTTCCTTTTCTCGCCTTGTAAGAACAATAAAAGGCAAATTGGGCTTACTATTTAATTGTTTAGAAACTTCGTTATTAAGATATATTTTACCTTTCATAACTGTTTGTATAGCATCTAATATTTCTTTTTTTGTAGCATTTTTTAAAATATATCCTAGCGCACCACTTTCCAACATTTTTTTTATAAAACTTTGCTGATTAAAAGTGCTTAAGCCAATAATTTTTATACTTGGATATTTAGCTAAAACTTCTTTGCATAATTCAATACCACTAATATCCGGCAGATTGATATCCATTAAAATAACATCTGGCTGATTAACTCGTAATTCAGAAAGGCATATGGCTGCATTTCTTGCGTAACCACTCCATATTACAGAAGATTCATGTTGCAATAAAGATTTTATGCCTTCAATTACCATGTAATGATCGTCTACTATAAATAATTTAGTTTTCATGTATTAAAGGTTAATTGAACCGATGCCCCATTTTTTGGGGTTGAATGAATGTCTAGTTTTCCATTTAAAAGATTAACGCGACTGTAAATATTGCTCCATCCAATTCCTGGATTATCCTTCAGAATTGACGGTTCAAAACCAATACCGTCGTCTTCTACTGTTAATGAAAGTTTGTTGTCATTTTTTATTAGTTGTACAATTACTGTTTTTGCTTGTGCATGTTTTAAGGCATTATACATCAACTCTTGTACAATTCTATATAAGCTAACAGCCTTCGATTGATCGATATTATAAGTGTCAATCCCAATGGATTGGTAGGTAACCTGAATGATGCCTCCTTGATCGATATTAGCACAGAAATCTTTCAGTGCTGTATCTAGCCCAAATTTCACAAGAGCTTCAGGCATCATATTATGGGCAATACGCCTTATTTCGTCTATGGAAGTATCCAACATTTCCATTCCCTTTGTAAATGCTTCTTCGTTCTCGTTTGGAATTATTAAATTCCCTTTCATATTTTGAAATGAAAATTTAATTCCTGATAATAAACCTCCCAAACCGTCATGAAGGTCTCTTGCTACGCGTACTCTTTCCTGTTCTTCACCTTTAAGGACTGCTTCTGTTGCTAATAATTGTTGTTCAATTTCAAGTTCAGTAATACGTTTTTTTCTGATAATAAGTTTTTGTCTGTAAATCTTTATAAATAAAAATCCAGAAAGAAATAGTACAGCAATAAAACTGATTAACACAATGTTTAATCTGGTTCTGTTAGATAGTTTTATTTGTTGTTGCACATCTTTACTCTCTAATAATGCTATCCTTTCTTCTTTAAGATTGGTGTCATATTGTTTTTCAAGTTCAACAATTTTATGTTGAATGCTTTTATTCAGCAATTGATCAGTTATCAAATTACCTTCCTCATTATATTGCAAATACGACTTTATATTTCCTTGAACCAATGCAATATCAGCTAACAAATACAGGCTATTTGCTAACTCGGGTTTTAAATCATTTTTTTTAAAAATATCTTTTGATTGGTTAGCATAATCTTCCGCATTAATGATGTCATTTATATTTAAATAATAAATAGAAATAAATTTTAAAGCATGCCCTTTGCTCTGGGCATCTTCCAATTGAGTTGCCAAAGATTTAGCTATTAAAGCATGATCTTTCATTTTGTCAAATTGCAGTTTTTTCTCCCAGGCTTCAGCAAAATTTAATTGAATTGTCAATTCAAGATATTTATTGTCAATTCTTCTACTAATCTGAAGCGCTTCATTTAGTACCTCAATGGCACTGTCAAATTTGCCTAATGCATTATAACTAATGGATATATTACCTAAGGCATTACCCAAATCGTATTCTAAATTATTTTTTCTTGATATGACAATAGCTTCTTGTCCAAACTCAACGGCCTTATCATAGCGTTTAAGTTTTTGATAAAGGGTTTGAAGGATGTCAGACGATTTTGCGATAAAAGATTCATTATTAAATGATTTAAATAGCTTATTCCCTTCTAAATAATAGTTTATTGCTTCTTCATATTTATTAAGCAACTGGTATGACGTGCCGGTATTGAATAAACATTTTGCCAGTGCTAATGAATCTCCTAATTCCTTTGAAATTTGTACCGATTTAAGATTTAATTTTAATGATTCATCATATTTTCCTTGCATATTAAGTACATACCCGAAATTCGATATATACTTTAAAATTCCTCTTTTATAATTAAGTTTTTCACTGAGAGCTCCTGCTTCCTTATAATATTTCTTTGCAGTTTCCGGATTGGTCCCTTCGTATTGCTGTCCAATATTAATAAGCAACAAAACCCGAGTGGTATCCATTTTAGATGACTTATTTTCAGTCAATAAGCTATCCAAATTCATCAAGGTTTGTGAACTTGATTTAGTGAAAACAAACAAAAATATTATACCAATGAAAAATGTATGCTTCATCAAATTAAATTTATGCTACTGCAATTTAGTTAATATTCTAAAGTAGAAATCCTTGTTTTAGTGGATTTTTAAAATATCCTCCTTTTAGGGGAAATTCAGCTTTTATTTTCATACTACCTTACCTACTCATATTAATCAGTTAAATTTTTTGATCATGAAAAATGTAATTATTAAGTTGGTAATGGTATTATGTATTTTATCGCCTATAGATTCATCAGCCCAATTGTTAAAAAAATTAAAAGATAAAGTTGAGAAACAAGTAGAAAAAGCGGTTACCCATAAAGTCGAGAAACAAGTAAGTTCTCCTCAAGAGAATACAGACGAAACAGAACCAACTCAATCTGAAAGTAGCAACAATTCGGATAATCAAACGAAAAAAACAACCACCAGCTACACCTCCAAATTTGATTTTGTGCCAGGTGAAAAGCTTATTCTTTCTGATGATTTTAATGAAGATGCTATTGGCGATTTTCCTGCGAAATGGTTTACAAATGGATCGGGTGAAATTGTTACTGTTGAAGGTAAAGAAGGTAAATGGTTGATGTTAAAAGAGCAGTCTGAATTTTATGTTGATCTACTTCTAAAACTTCCAGATAATTTCACGATTCAATTTGATATACTGTGTTCCATTCCTTTTAATTGGAACTCGGGAATAGTACATTTTGTTTTAGAAGATATCTCAGATTTAGATCGTTACAGAAAAGGTCTAAAACATAGTAGTGAAACTTCTGATGGAATAGTTAATCATACCTTTCGTATGGACATACATCCTGGGGTTGACAATCCAGGTAATTATAATTCTAAAGCCTACGGTCATTATAAAATGAAATCAGATTCAAAATTATTGGACCTTAAAGAAATATTTATGCCTACGGAAGAAAAAAACCATTTAAAAGTGTCGATCTGGAGACAAAAACAACGCCTCCGAGTTTATCTTAATGAAGAAAAAATAATGGACTTGCCTAAAATACTACCTACAGATATGAATCCTAATATATTTGCTTTTCAAACTAATTCATTATTAGAAAACGACAATTATTTTATTAGTAATTTACGTATTGCGGTTGGAGATCCAGACACCAGAAATAAATTACTCACAGAAGGGAAATTGGTTACCAATGGTATACTTTTTAATGTCAACTCAGATAAAATCAAACCAGAATCATATGGTGTTTTAAAAGAGATTTCAAGTGTTCTAAAAGAAAGTGGTAATCTTAAAGTTATGATAGTGGGACATACTGACAGTGATGGTGATACTGCTAAAAATTTAGATTTATCTCAACGTAGGTCTCAATCGGTAAAAAA
>CAVPHK010000014.1:0-39994 GCA_963704215.1 uncultured Flavobacteriaceae bacterium | reverse complement strand
TGGTACAGGAACTTGGAACGAATTTCCGGATTAGGTTTTACAGTCGATAATATAAATAGTCCAACCGCCACCTTTTCAGATCTTTTAGATGGCACTTATGTTTTTGAATGGGTTATTGAATATGGGAATTGTGCAGCTAGTTCAGCACCACTGATCAGGTAACGATAGTGGTAGGTATTCCACCAACGGATGCCGTTATTCAAGGGGGCGATCAAGTTATTTGTGCAGCCACAAATACTACAATAACTGCTAATCCTTTATTGAATCCAAATGCAGAAACAGGTACTTGGACAGTCATTTCAGGACCGAATTCACCAACTATTGATAATCCTGGAAATAATACAATAAATGTTACTGGTTTAACAACGGGATCTTATGTTTTTAGATGGACTACATCTAGTGGCTCGCCACTTTGTCCAAATTCTACAGATGAAATTACGGTCGATGTTTTTGCTCCAGCCAGTGCTGGTTTAGACCAGAATTTATGTGAGGTAACCAGCGTTTTTCTTGAAGCAACAGCAGGAACAACTGGAACCTGGATAATAGTTTCAACAACAAACCCTCTTGGTATAGGTTCCTTTTCGCCAACACAATCTCCAAGTAATAGTTATACTGCTAATGCGCCAGTAGAACCTGGATATGAATATGTTTTTCAATATACTACAGATTATGTAGGTTCTGGAAGTGCATGTAATAATAGCGATCAAGTAACTATAAACGTTAGTAATGGGCCGAGTGAAGACGCCGATGCAGGTTTAGATCAAAATATTTGTATTGCAGATACAACCACAGCTACTTTAACTGCAGGAAATGCCGCGATACCAGGAGATGTAACATCTGAATGGCGTTTATTATCTCAGCCAGGTGGTGCAACCGTAGTTTTTACGACACCAAATAATAGCACAACAACCGATGTGACTGGATTAACAGTTGCAGGTTTATATGTTGTTGAATTGAATTTTCAAGCAAATTTATGTACTGATAATGCCGATATAGTAAGAATAGAAGTTTTTGAGGCGCCAGGGCCTATTAATGCTGGTGCAGATCAGCCGAATGCTTGTCAATCAAATTTCCTTACCGCCGCAACACCGCCAACAATTGGAATTGGCGTGTGGACAATTACCAGTGCGCCAGTAGGCTCTACAACAACAATAGATAATCCAAATAATCCGGTAACAAGTTTGTCAAATATTGCAGTTGGCACCTACCAGTTAACTTGGACTGTTTCCAATGGACCATTAGTTGCAGGTTTATGTGCGCCACAATCAGATGTTGTTAACGTAACTTTTACAGCTGTTCCTCCTTCTCAGGCTTTTGCAGGTCCAGATCAGGAATTGTGTGACGGCACTCAAACATTTCTTCAAGCAACACCACTCGTTGAGGGAACAGGTACTTGGACACAAACAGGAGGAAACCCAGCAACTATTGCTTCTCCTAATAACCCAAATAGTTTGATATTAGGTCTTTCAGCAGGGACATATCTGTTTACATGGACAGCAACTAATGGCGGCTGTACTAATTCTGATACTATGGGTATTGTTGTTTATTCCGATCCGATTAGTGCAGAAGCAGGACCAAACCAGACACTTCCAGAATTTTCACCCGTTAACCTTGGGGCAACACCCGTAATGGCAGGAACTGGCGAATGGACGCAAGTATCTGGACCAAGTTCGGTTAATTTTATAAATGATAATGATCCTAATACCGCAGTTACTGGTACTATTGTAGGAACATATGAATTTGAGTGGACAGTTTCTAATGGATCGTGTAGCAATGCTAACGACAGAGTAACTATTATTATTACCCCAGTTTCAGATTTAGAATTAACAAAAACTGTTTTACCCACGAGCGCAAATGTTGGTGATGTTGTAACGTTTACAGTTGCTGTTTTTAATAATGATGCAAGTTCGACAAACTCAGATGCCACAGGAGTTGATGTGCAAGACGTTTTGCCTATAGGTTATTCTCTAGTACCGGGATCGGTTTCGAATGGAGGTGTTTTTGATTTAGGAACGCAAACCATTACATGGACTAATTTAAATATTGCAAGTGGTTCTACTTTATCTTTAACTTTTAATGCAACAGTTAATGTTTCTGGACCGTATATTAACTCTGCACAAATTATTGCAAGTGATAATTTTGATCCAGATAGTGAGCCAAATAATGATGATGGAGACCAAAGTGAAGACGATGAAGATTCAGCTATTGTATCCATCCAATCGGCAAATTTATCGCTTCAAAAAACAGTGCTACCGACAAATGTTAGCGTTGGAGATAATGTTACCTTCACTATTACAGTATCTAATAGTGGTCCAGATACGGCCACAAATGTTAGAGTTTTAGATCAATTACCTATCGGATATACTTATATAAGTGATGATTCCGCAGGAAATTATAATGTATCAACAGGGATATGGACGCTTGGTACTGTGGCAAACGCATCAACTGGTACTTTAAACATTACCGCAAGCGTAAAAGTCCCAACAGGGGCAGCCAATGAATATTTAAATAAAGCTCAAATTTCTGCAAGTGATCAGTTTGATCCAAATAGCCAGCCTAATAATGATGATGGAGACCAAAGTGAGGATGATGAAGACAATGCAAGTATTATATTAGAAACTGCCGATCTTCAAATTACAAAAACCGTACTACCAGTTTCAGGGTCGGTTGGAGATACTGTAACATTCTCAGTTTTATTAGAAAATTTTGGACCGGGTGATGCCACGGGCGTTGTTATAGAAGATTTGTTGCCATCAGGATTTGATGTTGTTCCTGGAAGCATATCTAATTCGGGTGTTTATTTAGTAGGTAATAAATCGATTACGTGGAGTAATGTATCCTTAGGAAATGGATTGTCAAGAACATTAACCTACCAAGCTATTGTTAATGGATCGGGTAATTATACTAATAGCGTTCAAATAATAGATAGTGATTTACTTGACCCTGATAGTGATCCAACAACCGATGCTACTGTAGATGAAGATGGTGATGGTAATGGTGATGATGATGATGAAGATACGGCTACTTTTGTTATTCAATCTGCCGATTTATCGTTAACAAAAGGGATCTCTGTAGTTAGCAGTTCTACGCCTAATGTAGGAGATTTAGTAACCTTCGAGTTAGTAGTTAGTAATTCAGGTCCAGACACAGCTACGGGAATAGCTATAGAAGATATAGTACCATCAGGTTTAAGTTTAACGGCCACTCCAATAAGTGGCGGTGGAATTGTAACGGGAAACACAATAAACTGGGCGGGATTAACTTTACTGAGTGGTTCGAGTGTTACCTTAACCTATGAAGTACAGGTTAATGCACCAACAGGTGCATCCGGGGAGTATCTTAACTATACACAAATCACGGCGAGTGATCAGTATGATCCAGATAGTAATCCAACGACGGGTCGTAGCACAGATGATTTAGCCGATGGGGTTTCAGACGATGATGAAGATAGTTTTGTACTGGTTCCGCAACGTTCAGATTTATCCTTGGCAAAAACAGTGAGTAATGGGACGCCTAATGTAGGTGATGTCGTAACCTTTACCATAAGTATAAGTAATGCAGGTCCAAATGCAGCGAGTGGTGTTTCAGTACAAGATGTAGTACCGTTAGGGTACTCGTCACTAACGGCCATCAATTTATCAGGTGTAGCAACAGGCAATACCTTAGACTGGACAGCACTAAATGTACCCGTAGGTGTTAACACGGTAGTTTTAAGTTTTAATGCCACGGTAGATGCACCAACAGGTGCTGCTAATGAATACGTAAATACAGCACAAATCATGGCGAGCGATCAGTTTGATCCAGATAGCGACCCAACTACGGGGGCTAATGCCGACGATAAAGGCGATGGTGTTAATGATGACGATGAGACCAGTGTAGGGGTTGTAATCCAGCAGGCGGACTTAAGTATTGTTAAAACCATAAACAACACGGTTCCTAATGTAGGAGATACAGTCACTTTTACATTGACCATTACCAATTCGGGTCCCAATATGGCCACGGGCGGTATCGGTAGCAGATATATTACCAAACGGCTATACCTTGAGTACCGTAAACAATGGTGGCATTGCAACGGGCAATACGGCCAGTTGGACAGCATTAACAGTAGCAGCCAACAATGGTGTTAGAACATTAACGTATCAGGCCACGGTTAACGCACCAGGAGTGGGTGTAAGCTATACAAATTCGGCACAAATCACAGCAAGCGATCAGTACGATCCGGATAGTGATCCTACCACAGATAATACAGTAGATGAAGACGGCGATGGCGATGGCGATGATGATGATGAGACTAACCTTACCATAGTACCGGCTCAGGCAGATTTAAGTATCACAAAGCGACTATTATCAGGCAGTGCAACGCCTAATGTAGGCGATGTTCTTACTTATGAGGTAACAGTTAATAATGCAGGTCCTAATGCCGCTACAGGAGTATCAGTTGAAGATATCTTACCAGCAGGCTTAACATTAGGAACGGTTAATAATGGAGGCACAGCGGCAGGTAATACAGCCACATGGACAAATTTACTTGTACCGTCGGCAGGAAGTATTACCGTTATATATCAAGCGACAGTCAATGCACCAACAGGTGTAGCAGGCGAGTACACCAATATAGCGCAAATCACAGCGAGTGATCAGTATGATCCTGATAGTGATCCAACAACAGATGCTACTGTAGATGAAGATAACACAGATGGCGATAACAACCCGGCAACCGGAGGCGATGATGATGATGAAGTTACTTTTGTTGTAGTACCAAAAATAGCAGATTTATCGATAGATAAAACCGTAGTAGACAACAATGGCGGTTCATTAAACGTAGGAGATCTACTTACTTTTAGTATTGACATAAACAATACAGGAACAAGTGCAGCAACAGGAGTAAGTATAGATGATATTCTACCAATTGGATATAGCCTAGTTTCAGGAAGTATCAGTAATGTTGGCATATTTAATGCCGGAGATACAACCATTACATGGAATAACCTAAGTGTGCCATTAACAGGTATCACAGTAAGCTATCAAGTTAGAGTTAATGCACCAACAGGAGCAATAGACGAATATAAAAATATAGCACAAATTACAGATAGTGATCAATTCGATCCGAATAGTACACCAAATAATGATGATGGAGACCAAAGTGAAGATGACGAGGATGCCGAAGTTGTAATACCTGCACAAGCCGATTTAACGTTAGTCAAAGGCATCAGCTCAACAAGCAGTTCGACACCTAACGTAGGAGATACGGTAACCTTTGAGGTATTGGTAACCAACAATGGCACAGATGCAGCCACAGGTATTAGTATTAGCGATATAGTGCCTATAGGTTACACAATAACAGGAGGTAGTATTGATAATGGAGGTGTATTAACAGGAAACCAAATAGATTGGGCCGGATTAAGTTTAGCCAATGGTTCAAATATTACCTTAAGTTATGATGTTGTAGTTAAAGCGCCAACCGGGGCAACAGGTGAGTATCGTAATGTAGCCGAAGTAACAGGCAGCGATCAGTTTGATCCTAACAGTACCCCAGATAATGACAATGGAGACCAAAGTGAGAATGATGAATCAGCGTTTACCATCACACCACAAACATCCGATTTATCAATAAGCAAAGCAGTAAGTAATACAACTCCAAATGTAGGCGATGTAGTAGCATTCACCATAACATTAAGTAATGGAGGTACAGTAGCAGCTACAGGAGTATCTGTACAAGATGTTGTACCAGTAGGGTACAGCAATGTAACAAACATTAGTGGCACAGGCACCGAAACAGTAACAAATCAAGTTGACTGGACTGCACTAAGTGTACCCGTAGGTGTTAACACGGTAGTTTTAAGTTTTAATGCCACGGTAGATGCACCAACAGGTGCTGCTAATGAATACGTAAATACAGCACAAATTACGGCAAGTGATCAGTTTGATCCGGATAGCGACCCAACTACGGGGGCTAATGCCGACGATAAAGGCGATGGTGTTAATGATGACGATGAGACCAGTGTAGGGGTTGTAATCCAGCAGGCGGACTTAAGTATTGTTAAAACCATAAACAATACGCTTCCAAATGTAGGAGAGACAGTCACTTTTACATTGACCATTACCAATTCGGGTCCCAATATGGCCACGGGGGTATCGGTAGCAGATATATTACCAAACGGCTATACCTTGAGTACCGTAAACAATGGTGGCATTGCAACGGGCAATACGGCCAGTTGGACAGCATTAACAGTAGCAGCCAACAATGGTGTTAGAACATTAACGTATCAGGCCACGGTTAACGCACCAGGAGTGGGTGTAAGCTATACAAATTCGGCACAAATCACAGCAAGTGATCAGTACGATCCGGATAGTGATCCAACCACAGATAATACAGTAGATGAAGACGGTGATGGCGATAGCGATGATGACGATGAGACTACCCTTACCATAGTACCGGCACAGGCAGATTTAAGTATCACAAAGCGACTATTATCAGGCAGTGCAACGCCTAATGTAGGCGATGTTCTTACTTATGAGTTAACAGTTAATAATGCAGGTCCTAATGCCGCTACAGGAGTATCAGTTGAAGATGTCTTACCAGTAGGCTTAACATTAGGAACGGTTAATAATGGAGGCACAGCGGCAGGTAATACAGCCACATGGACAAATTTACTTGTACCGTCGGCAGGAAGTATTACCGTTATATATCAAGCGACAGTCAATGCACCAACAGGTGTAGCAGGCGAGTACACCAATATAGCGCAAATCACAGCGAGTGATCAGTATGATCCTGATAGTGATCCAACAACAGATGCTACTGTAGATGAAGATGGAGATGGGAATGGCGATGACGATGATGAGACCACCTTTACAATAGTTCCAAAACAATCGGATTTATCACTAGTAAAATCGTATTCAGATGATAATGGAGGTAGTTTAAATATTGGTGATATACTAACCTTTACACTAGTAATAGGAAATGCAGGCACAGATGTGGCTACAAATGTAAAGGTAGAAGATGTTTTACCAATAGGTTATACCCTAATAGGAGGCAGTATAAATAATGGAGGTATTTATAATTCAGGAAATACAACGATTAACTGGAATTTAGCAACAGTTGCCTTAACAGGAAGAACGCTGAGTTATAAAGTAAGAGTCAATGCCCCAACAGGAGCAGCAGGCGAGTACACGAATACCGCACAAATCACAGCAAGTGATCAGTATGATCCAGATAGTAATCCAACCACTGATGCCACTGTAGATGAAGATGGTGATGGTAATGGCGACGATGATGATGAAGACACTTCGACAGTAATTCCAGCTCAAGCGGATTTAGCGATATCCAAAGGGATATCAATCACGAGCAGTTCAACACCTAATGTGGGCGATTTAGTAACTTTTGAGTTAGTAGTGAGCAATTCAGGACCGGATGCGGCTACAGGAATCTCCATAGAAGATATCGTGCCATCAGGTCTTACTTTAACAGCCACTCCAATAAGTGGCGGTGGAATTGCAACGGGAAACACAATAAACTGGGCGGGATTAACTTTACTGAGTGGTTCGAGTGTTACCTTAACCTATGAAGTACAAGTTAATGCACCAACAGGTGCAGCCGGGGAGTATATTAACTATACACAAATCACGGCCAGTGATCAGTATGATCCAGATAGTAATCCAACGACCGGTCGTAACACAGATGATTTAGGCGATGGGGTTTCAGACGATGATGAAGACAGTTTTATACTGGTTCCGCAACGTTCAGATTTATCCTTGTCAAAAACAGTGAGTAATGGCACCCCTAATGTAGGCGATGTCGTAACCTTTACCATAAGTATAAGTAATGCAGGTCCAAATGCAGCGAGTGGTGTTTCAGTACAAGATGTAGTACCGGTAGGGTACTCGTCACTAACGGCCATCAGCTTGACAGGTGTAGCAACAGGCAATACCATAGACTGGACTGCACTAAGTGTACCCGTAGGTGTTAACACGGTAGTTTTAAGTTTTAATGCCACGGTAGATGCACCAACAGGGACTGCTAATGAATACGTAAATACAGCACAAATCACGGCAAGCGATCAGTTTGATCCGGATAGCGACCCGACAACGGGCGCCAATAACGACGATAAAGGCGATGGTGTTAATGATGATGATGAGACCAGTGTGGGTGTTGTAATCCAACAGGCGGACTTAAGTATTGTTAAAACCATAAACAATATGCTTCCTAATGTAGGAGAGACAGTAACCTTTACATTAACCATTACCAATTCGGGTCCCAATATGGCCACGGGGGTATCGGTAGCAGATATATTACCAAACGGCTATACATTAAGTACCGTAAACAATGGTGGCATTGCAACGGGCAATACGGCCAGTTGGACAGCATTAACAGTCGCAGCCAACAATGGTGTTAGAACATTAACCTATCAGGCCACGGTTAACGCACCAGGAGTGGGTGTAAGCTATACAAATTCGGCACAAATCACAGCAAGTGATCAGTACGATCCGGATAGTAATCCTACCACCGATAATACCATCGATGAAGATGGTGATGGAGATGGAGATGACGATGATGAGACTACCCTTACCATAGTACCGGCTCAGGCAGATTTATCATTAACTAAAATAGTTGTAGATGGCGATATTACGCCGCTTGTAGGTTCAGAAATAACCTTTGAAATTAGAGTGTTTAACGATGGACCTCAAAACGCAACGGGTGTCACCGTTTCAGATTTATTGCCAACGGGATATGATTTTATATTGTACAGTTCAACTTCTGGTACATATAATGAAACCTCTGGGGTTTGGTCTTTAGGAAATATTGTTAGTGGAACTTCAGAAGTATTATTGATTGATGTGTTAGTAAATGGAACGGGTGATTATTTAAACATAGCTGAAGTAACAGCTTCAGATGTATTTGATATAGATTCTGTACCTAATAATGATGACGGCGACCAAAGTGAAGATGATGAAGATAACGCGATAGTAACACCAGTTTTTTCAATTGCAGATTTATCTTTAACCAAAGATGTTGTTGATGGAGATACTATGCCTTTGGAAGGGTCTGAAATTACGTTTATTATTACACTAACAAATGATGGTCCGCAGGATGCAAATGGTGTAGAAGTTACAGATTTATTACCATCTGGGTTTGATTTCATTTTATTCAGTTCGACTGCTGGTACTTATAACGAGTCTACGGGAGTTTGGAAAGTAGGTAATATTGCGAACGGCGCAACCGAAACACTATTAATTGATGTGTTGGTAAATGGTTCTGGAGATTATCTTAACATTGCGCAAGTTTCAGCATCAAATGTGTTGGATATTGATTCCACGCCGAATAACGACGATGGCGATCAAAGTGAAGATGACGAAGATAGCGTATTAATCACCCCTGTGGATGCGATGGCTGATTTATCACTTTCAAAAACTGTTAGTGATAATGACCTTAGACCAAATGTAGGCGATGAAATTACATTCCAGATTACCATAAGTAATGCTGGTCCGGATGCGGCTACTGGAGTGGAAGTGATTGATTTTCTACCGCAAGGTTTCGACTTTATATTATACAGCGCAACTTCTGGTACTTATAATGAAACAACTGGTGTTTGGAATGTTGGAACTGTACCAAGCGGACAAACTCAGACTTTATTTATTGATGTGCTCATTAATGAACCATCAGGAATAGCAGAAGAATACTTTAACATTGCTCAGATTTCAGCGAGTGATGTCATGGATCCTAATAGTTCACCTAATAATGATGACGGTGACCAAAGTGAGGACGATGAAGATAGTATTTTAATTTTGACGCAAACGGCCGATTTAAGTTTAAACAAATCTGTTAGTAATGTAAATGCCAATGTTGGCGAAATAGTAACATTTACGCTTCAAATAGATAACGCAGGAACTAGTGCGGCGACAGGTGTTGCTATTCAAGATATTTTACCAATTGGGTATAGTAATATTACCGATATTAGTAATGGTGGAATCTTTTTTGGAAATATTATTAATTGGACTAACTTAAGTGTTCCTTTAACAGGTTTGACCGTAACGTACCGAGCAACGGTTAAAATGCCAACGTTACAAGCTGGTGAATATTTAAATAAAGCTCAAATTACTGCAAGCGATCAGTTCGATCCAAATAGTGAACCTAATAATGATGATGGAGACCAAAGTGAAGACGATGAGGATAACACATTTATTAATACACCATCAGCAGATATTGCAGTGACAAAAACGGTAAATAATGCAAATCCATTCATTGGTGAAACTATTGTATTCACAATTGCAGTGGCTAATTTAGGAGCCTTAAATGCAACCACAGTTGATATAATTGATATACTACCTAGTGGTTATAGCTTTACTTCTTATGTAGCATCATCTGGTGTCTATGATGAAGGTACAGGTTTATGGCAAATACCTTTGGTTGCAGCAGGAGTTACTGAAACTTTAGAAATTACCGTTGTTGTATTAGATATAAATGATTATCTAAATACGGCTTCACTCGACTTCTTAGACCAAATTGACACTAACGGAAATAACGATAGTGATGATACCACTATAGATCCAAAATGTTTGAAAATTTATAACGAATTCTCACCTAATGGAAACGGTAAAAATGAATTTTTCTATATTGATTGTATAAAAAATTATCCTAATAATGAACTTCAAATATTTAATAGATGGGGTAACTTAGTTTATGTAAAAGAGGGCTATGACAATTCCTTCGATGGAATATCTAACGGGAGAGCTGTAGTTAATAAAAACGAAAAGTTACCAGTAGGAACCTATTACTACATATTAGATTTAGGAGATGGGTCTGAACCTCGTGCAGGTTGGTTATATATCGTTAGATAGAGAAATAAATTAAAAAAACAGGATAATACCTAAAATATAAAATTTAGATATGAACTTAAAATTAAAAATAATATTTGGTCTCGTTTTAGTGTTAGCATTAAACACTAGTCATGCACAGCAAGACCCACAGTACACCGATTATATGTTTAATACATTGACAGTGAATTCTGCTTATGCAGGTTCTAGAGGACATTTATCAGTTACTGGATTGCACAGAACACAGTGGGTTGGGTTAGATGGTGCGCCAACTTCCCAATCTTTTAGTGTAGAGTCGCCAGTGGGTAAAAATGTGGGTTTAGGTGTTGTTTTAGTTAATGACCGCTTAGGACCATCAGACGAGTTTTATTTAGACGCCAATTTTTCTTATACTCTTAATTTAGATAATGATAGTAAGCTTTCTTTTGGTATAAAAGGTGGCGGTAGAATGTTAAATATAGATTGGTCTAGGGGTTCATATCAAGAGCAAGAAGATGTATTTCAACAAAATATTGAAAATAAATTTTTACCAACTGTTGGGGCAGGAATTTATTGGCACAGTGAAAAAAGTTATATAGGTTTATCGGTACCTAATTTTCTAACAGACGAACATTACGATGGCGTTCAAAATGCTATTGCCGCAGAGCGACTGCATTATTTTTTAATTGCCGGAAAAGTGTTCGATTTAACGCCTACTATAAAATTTAAACCTGCTTTTTTAGGAAAATTTGTTGTTGGGGCGCCAATGATTGCTGATTTGTCTGCTAACTTCATGTTTCACGACGCATTACGGCTCGGTTTGGCCTATCGATGGGACGATTCGGTGAGTGGTTTAATAGGATTTCAATTAGGGCCAAAAATAATGCTTGGTTACGCTTATGATGCGACTACTACCAAGTTACGAAACTTTAACTCTGGAACTCACGAAATCATGCTGCGATTCGAATTAAGAACAGAAGAAAAACAATTAAAATCGCCAAGATTCTTTTAAAAATTAGCTACATGAAAAATACAATTACCCTTATTTTATTATTTACAATGAGTTTTTCTTTTGCGCAAAATTCAACTAAGGCAGATAAAATGTTTGAAAGAATGTGGTATAAAGAAGCCGCTGCTTCATATGAATTCGAGCTTAATAAAATTGAAAAAAGTGATAAAGATTTTACTAAGATTAGCGATTCAACATATATTACCTTTTTAAAAAGAGCAGGAGATTCCTATTTTTTTAATACAGATATGAAGAATGCCTATGTTTGGTACGACAAACTCATTTCCAATTTCTTTTCGGTAGTAGATGCTGAATATATATTTAGATATGCACATTCTTTAGAAGGTATTGGTGAGTATAAAGAAGCAAAGCGTTGGATGAAAGAGTTTGCTAAAAGAACAGAAAATAAAGATGATAGATCATCTCTATTAAATCAAAAGGAATTAGCTATTGAAGATATCTTAAAAATAGTTCCGCAATTTACTTTGAAAAATGTATCTGTAAATACTAAATATTCAGATTTTGGACCCATGTATTATAAGAATCAACTGGTATATTCATCGGCGGTCGATTCATCAAATTTTCATACAAGACAATATGAATGGAATAAGCAGCCTTTTTTAAATATGTATTTAGGGAAACTAAATCAAATAGAATCAGATTTAAAATTGATTGGTGAGTTTTCCAAAAATTTAAACACGCGTTATCATGAAGCTACTTTAGCATTCTCACCAGATGAGACCAAAGTATATTTTACCAGAAATAATTACAATGGTAATTTAAATCGCGATAATAAAGGTATTAATCACTTAAAACTGTATAGTGCAGATTTACGGGAAGACGAAGATGGTTTGCTTAGTTGGCAGAATGTAAAAGAACTACCGTTTAACAGCGATAATTATTCGGTTGGGCACCCAACTGTTAGTAAAGATGGAAAACTATTATATTTTGTGTCAGACATGCCAGGTTCTATTGGTGCCACAGATATTTTTGTTGTAGATATTTTAGAAAATAATTTTCAGAGTCAAGATAGCACCTTTAATGGCTATTCAAAACCAAGAAACTTAGGAGAAAAAGTGAATACAGCGGGCAGAGAAATGTTTCCTTTTATAACAGATAAGGCGCTTTATTTTTCATCAGATGGCCATTTAGGACTTGGTGCATTAGATGTATACGAAAGTGTAATAATAGATTCAAATTTCAGCAATCCAGTAAATCTGGGAGCGCCGTTAAATAGTGAGTTAGACGATTTCGGTTATATTATTAAAGAAGATAAAAACACAGGTTTTGTGTGTTCCAATCGCTTAACAGGTAAAGGCGATGATGATATTTATTCCTTCACCCGTTTAACAGATGAAGACCGTTTATGTGAACAGCTAATAAGAGGCTACGTATCTAATACGATTACAGGAGAAAGAATTTCTGGAGTTAAAATAACTTTATTTTCAGATAAAGGCGAAGAGATAGAAACTGTTACAACGAACATTGCAGGTGCTTATAATTTTAAAACATATTTAAATTGTAACACAAAATATAAGGTAGTTACGTCTAAAACGGGGTATGAAAACAAAGAAAAACCAGTACTTACATTAAACGAAAATGGCGAAACCGTTGTGGCATTGGGAATAGAAACACTTAATGAATTGATAGTAGAAGAAAGTGGTATTTTGAAAATTAAAATAGGTATTATTTATTTTGATTTAGATAAATCTTTTATTAGAAATGATGCTTCCATCGAGTTGAATAAAATTGTATTGTTAATGGCTCAGTATCCTAAAATGGTTATAAAAATTGAATCTCATACAGATTCAAGGAACAGTGATAATTATAATCTAAGTTTGTCAGATAGAAGAGCTAAATCTACTAGAGATTATTTAGTAAGCCAAGGTATTGAATCTAGCAGAATTGAAAGTGCTGTTGGGTATGGTGAATCGCAACTTATAAACCATTGTAAAAACGGGGTGAATTGTTCAGAAGAAGAGCATCAACTTAACAGAAGATCTGAATTTATTATAATTAAAATGTAATATTTTTTATACGGATAATTTTCAATTTAAAATTAATATTTCAAGGTTGGTTAAAAACTAATAAGTTCCTAGTTATGGATACAGTAAGCGAGTAATGTGGTGATTTTTTTTAAAATTTATCCATTTTATTAGTATTCTTTCTTAGTTAAAAAGGGTTGCAATTCTAATTTGTTTGTATTTTTGTTCACTATGGAAGAAGAGAGCGTAATTCTTGTTAACGAAAAAGATGAACAAATTGGTACGATGCCAAAAATGGAGGCCCACGAAAAAGCTCTGTTGCATCGTGCTTTTTCAGTATTTATTTTCAATAATAAAAATGAATTAATGCTGCAGCAACGTGCGGCACATAAATATCATTCCCCTTTATTGTGGACAAATACATGTTGTAGTCATCAACGTGTTGGAGAATCTAATATTGAAGCAGGAAAGCGTCGTTTAATGGAAGAAATGGGGTTTGTAGTAGACTTAGAAGAGTCAATTTCATTTATTTATAAAGCACCATTTGATAATGGTTTAACAGAGCATGAATTCGACCATGTTTTAATTGGTAAATATAATGATGTTCCGAATATAAATCCGGATGAAGTTGCCAGATTGGAAATGGATGCCTTTAGAAAATGTAAAAGCTGATATTAAAGAGCATCCAGAACTTATATACCGAGTGGTTTAAAATTATTTTTGATAAATTCTACGAACATATAAATATCTTGAAAAAATGAAAGTAACAGTTAGTAGGAAAGCACATTTTAATGCGGCACATCGTCTGTATAGAAAAGATTGGACATTTGAAAAAAATGATGACATATTTGGTAAATGTAATAACCCGAATTTTCATGGGCATAATTATGAATTAATTGTGAGTGTTACTGGTGAAATTGATAAAGAAACAGGCTATGTTATTGATATGAAAGTTTTAAAAGACATTATTAAAAATGAAGTTGAAGATGCTTTCGATCATAAAAATTTGAATATTGAAGTGCCAGAGTTTAAAGATTTAAATCCAACTGCAGAAAATATTGTGGTTGTGATTTATAATAAAATTAAACCAAAATTAAATTCTAATTTAGATTTAGAAATAACACTTTTTGAAACACCACGTAATTTTGTAACTTATTCAGGAAAATAATAATACATGAAGATAACTTATATCCATTAAAATTTACACCCATTTTAAAAGATAAAATTTGGGGCGGACAAAAATTAAAAACCATTCTTAATAAAAACAGCGATTTGCCAAATGTTGGTGAAAGTTGGGAAATTAGTGATGTTGAAGGAGATACATCTATAGTTTGTAATGGTAGTTTAAAAGGACAGTCGCTTAAAGCAATTTTTAGATATGTATAAAGAAGATTTAATTGGACTTCAAAATTATAGAATATTTGAAAATAAATTTCCTTTACTTATAAAATTTATTGATGCTAAAGAAGATTTGTCTATTCAGTTACATCCTAATGATGAATTGGCTGCAAAAAGACATAATTCCTTTGGGAAAACTGAAATGTGGTATGTTTTTCAAGCAGATGAAGATTCTAATCTTATTGTTGGGTTTAATCAAGAAATGACTCCTGAAAAGTATTTAAAACATTTAAAAAATAAAACACTTACTAAAATTTTAAATTTTGATAAAGTAAAAGAAGGAGATACTTATTTTATTGAAGTTGGACGTGTTCATGCTATTGGTGCAGGTGTTATGGTTGCCGAAATTCAACAAACAAGTGATATTACTTATAGGGTTTACGATTGGGATCGTGTAGATGATGATGGTAATGAACGCGAATTACATAACGATTTAGCTATTGATGCTTTTGATTTTGATATGCCAGATAATTTTAGAGTAACTTATGATAAAACGCCAAATCAATCGAATGAAATGGTGAGTTGTCCTTATTTTACAACAAATTATTTAAAAATTAATCAAACACTTCAAAAAGAAAATAAGCACGATTCATTTATTATTTATATGTGTGTTGATGGTGAAGCCGAAATAATAGCAAATGGTTTTTCAGAACATATTAAAAAGGGAGAAACTATATTACTTCCTGCAGCTATAGAGAACTATGAAATTAGTTCTAAAAATGCAACACTATTAGAAGTTTATGTGTAATTTTGCGGAAAATAAATTATTGAATTATGGCAAATGTTAGAAACCTAAAAAAAGATATTAATTACGTTTTAGGGGATATTATTGAAGCAGTTTACGTTTGGGAATTAACAAACGCAAGCAAAGACAACAAAAAAAGTGAAGCAATTATTGATGAAGCTATTGCTACATTTGATGAGTTAATTGCTAAAGTGAATGCAAAAAACGTTGACAATGTAAAAGCGCATTTTAAAGCTATTAATAAAGAGTTAGAAGCAAAAGGAAATGCATTAATTGAAAAAATTAATAAATTAGGATAAAATTTTTTATCGGAGTGTTTGGATAATTTCATTTTTGCGATTATATTTGCACCCGTTAAAAACGCCGATGTAGCTCAGCTGGCTAGAGCAGCTGATTTGTAATCAGCAGGTCGTGGGTTCGAGTCCCTCCATCGGCTCTTAAGTTAAAAAAAGACTTTTCATTTTTGAAAAGTCTTTTTTGTTTCTATCCATTGAGTTGCTAATTACACAAATATACCGACTATTACATCTGGAATAATAACTATAAATGCTAAGGATTATTTATATTATATAGTTCATTAGGTTAAGAAATAGCAACTACTGTCTTAAAGAAGATACCGCTATTATGAAGTGCAAGAAAGATCTAACGACATTAATATGGTGTAGCGATGTTATGTCTATGTGTAAGGATGATTTAAAATAAATTCATAGTAATAAAAAAAGGATTGTAGCAAATACAATCCTTTTTTTATTACTGCTTTTCGCTTTTCTTGACCTCATCAATATACGTTTGTAATTCCTTACCGTATTTAGATGCCTTTACTTTGGGCGTTAAAGTATTGTTTATGGTGTCTAAATAACTTGTTTTGGCGTCATAAATTTCTGTTAATGCCAAATAAGGAGCCACTTCGCTGTCTTTATTATTTAAAGCGAAATTTACCGTAAACAAATAGCGTCGTTTTATGAGATTATTATATTTTTTTTGAACATTGTTAAATGCCGCTGTATCGCCTTTTTGTTGGGCTTCCATGTTTTCCTTAATTAAGTCTAAATTTTGGTCGTTAAAACGCGACATCATTAATTTATAGTCTTCAAATACTTTTTGTTGCGGAGAACCATTAATCTTAGCATCGAATGCAAAGTGTTTAGCCGTTGTTTTAATTTCGGTAGTGCCTTTGTCTGCAAAAAACACAATTTTATCATTTTCAGAACTTTTTTTGTCTAGAAATAAATAAAACACTTCGGCAGATTCTAAAGGGCCATGTAATTCAACTTCAGAATTTCCATTGATAGCGACCGTGTCAATCGTAATCAAATTATTGTTTTTAATTTTTTTCAGATATAGAACCCCTTTTTTCAATCCATTTACGGATACTTTTACCGTTAAGTCGTGTTGTTCATTGCTACATGCCAGAATTAAAAAGGCTAAGAATACTAATGAAATATGTTTCATGAAATTTTTATGTTTTAAAAAAGCAAATATCTTATAATTATAATTTAAAAGCTATAGGTAAATACAATTTTTACGTTAGTAATTTCATCACTATTTATAAGTGTGAAATTTTTTTATAAGATTTCAATCTTTGGCATAAAATTTGGTTACTTAATATAAGTTGCATTTTACAATGTAGTTTATTGAGTGGTTACTTTAAACTTTAAAAATGTAATTCATATTTTAGTTGGTTAGTTAGTAAAAAAGCATCCTTTTTCGGGATGCTTTTTTAGGTTTTATAATATAGTAATTAATGTGTTTTATCGACGAAATACATATTTTTGACGTTAAGTGTTAAAGTATCATGTATTTCGTCGAAATAAATTGTAGTTAGTCGTTAATATTCAGTTATAATTCTATCTTTGAAGAGTACTAAATAACATACTTTTTAGTTCAATGGATTAATTAATTAATATTTGCATTATGTTGTTGGTATAGAGACCCTAAATCTACATCATAATAGAAAAGCAAATTGAAAGAAAACCGAGTTTGAGGGAACTCGGTTTTTTTGTTTTTATACTTTTTTAATCTCCTATTTCGGATTAAAAACCAGAGTTTTTCTTCAAATGTTAAAATAAAGTGTATTTTATCGAAATATAATGTATTTAAACGTCATTATTCATTTATAATTCTATCTTTGAAGCGTACTAAATAACATACTTTTTAGTTCAATGGATTAATTAATTAATATTTGCATTATGCTGTTGGTATAGAGACCCTAAATCTACTTCATAATAAAAAAGCAAATTAAAAGAAAACCAAGTTTGAGGGAACTTGGTTTTTTTGTTTTAATAATTCAGGTTCTTAAAAATGAACCTAGGTGGTTTGCAATATGCCTGCCAGATTACAGCTTCTTAACCTTTAAATTTGATCTCTTATAAGTTTAAATAGCTGTAAGCCCAATACATAAGTATAAACTGTAACGGAATTCTTAAAACAACAAACCACTGGGGTATGCCTTCTGATGCTTTTTTATTGTTTAACATATAAATATGTACTAATAAAAACGCTAGTAACATACCAATTATAGCGCAAAGTGCAAAGTTGTGTAATAAAGGGAGACATATGCCGATGCCTAAAGCAATTTCAATAGCACCACTTAAATACACCAATAATGTATGATTTGGTAAATAATTGGGCATGATTCGTAAGTAGATTTTTGGCTTAATAAAATGCATCAAGCCCGCTATAATATAGAGGGCTGCCATAGTATATAAATGCCAAGAATAGATCATTTTTCAACTTTATTTTCTCTAATTTAGCATAATTTGAATAGTTTATGAAATTAAATGTCGCAATTTTCTTTTTTCTACTTTATGGTTGTGTCTTCGCCCAATTGCCCGATGGGTTTGTTTATGTAAAAACTATTTTGCCTGATTTAGATGTAGAATTACGCTATAATACCACTAATAATTTTGTTGGTAAACGTATTGACGGCTATAAATCGAATACGCTTATTTTAACTAAAGAAACAGCGTTAGCATTAAAGAACGTGCAACAAGATTTGCAAAATCGGAATTTGTGCTTAATGGTTTATGATGGGTACCGACCGCAGCGCGCCGTTAATCATTTTATGCGATGGGCAAAAGATTTAAACGACACCATTAATAAACAAACTTTTTATCCGGATGTTGAAAAAATAAATTTGTTTGCCGAAGATTATATTGCAGTGAGATCTGGACATAGTAAAGGTAGTACAGTAGATGTAACCATTATTGACGGAAATACAGGTATACCATTAGATATGGGAAGTAATTACGATTTTTTTGGGGAAGTATCGTGGGTTGATTATAAAAGCATAACCGAAAAACAAAAAGCAAATCGGCGTCTTTTGCAGGAAGTAATGCTTAAATATGGTTTTAAAAATTACCCTAAAGAATGGTGGCATTTTACATTAAAAGATGAATCTTTCCCGAATACCTATTTCGATTTTCCCGTAAAATAAAAACCCGCTTTTGTTGAAACAGATTTTTATTTCATTGTTGAAGTTTGTGAAGCGGTTGATCAGCTGATTTCTATTCGTTTCGCATTTGTTTGATGGTTAAAGTGCTTCCATCATGACTCCACCCAGGTGGTCCGAAGGCATACATGAATTTGTGATATATGTTAGAACTCTTTTTCATATCATTCCAAATATCTTTGTATTCATGGGTTAGTATCACCAATGGGTTATATGAATTCGGTGGTTTCGTGACACCATATTCAATAGTAATATCTTCATCTAATTCTTTCCAGGTTCCAAATAGTTTATCAAACATATTTAAAAATCCACCATGGTTTTTATCCATGTATTCTAAATTTTTAGCATGATGAACTTGGTGCATGGTGTGGGTATTGAATACTTTTTCAATAATGCCCAATTTTGGAATATAGGTAGAATGTAACTGAAATTGCCAAAGCGCCTCGATGCCTAAGCATACTATTACCATCTCTGGCGGAAAGCCAATGGCTGGTAACCACATGTAAAATAAAGGTTTATATAGGATTGTGAACCAGCCATTTCTAACAGCAGTTCCCAGATTAAAATTATCGGAAGAATGATGTACTATATGTGCTGCCCATAAAAAGCGAACCATATGGTTTTGTCTGTGAAACCAATAATAGGTAAAATCGTCTAAAAATTGGCATAATAATCCAAACTGGCCAAGAATAACCAAAAGATTGCCAGCCTAAAATATTTGTGCGTATCCCATCAACCATAGGATTACACAATTCATATAAATAATTAAAGATGATTATGGCAGAAATGGTTTTAATCAATGGTGCTAAAACTACCGAGCCAACCCCCATAAATAGGCTAGAACCTAAATCTTTCCATTCGTATAGATTTTTCTGTTTGTGGGTTTTACTATAAGTAAGCTCTAGTAAAATAAGACCTAAAAAACAGGGAATACCATAAACTAACGGGTTTGTAAAATTCATTTATTGTTTAAATGTTGGAAGCGTTAGAATGGTTTTTAAAATTTTGATGACTTAATGTGTTTTTGAGCAAGTTCTTAATTATATAACGGAATTACTAAAGTTTTAGTACCAACGTTTCTTTTTCTTTTTAGAACCTTCACTTTTTCGGCCTTTTCTATGTTTACTTTTTCCAGGCGTTCTGTGTACTTCTTTTTTAGCTTTTGGGTCTAAAGGATACGGATGGTCTTCAATAACATCTAATTGCAATTGAATAAGCTGTTGTATAGTTGTTACATACGCTTTTTCATCGGCAGAACAAAAGGAATAGGAAGTTCCTGTATTTCCAGCTCTGGCGGTTCTTCCAATGCGGTGCACATAAGTTTCTGGTACATTGGGCAAATCAAAATTAATTACAGCATCTAATTCGTTAATATCAATACCACGAGCAGCAACATCGGTAGCTATTAAAATATTTACCTTGTTCGATTTAAAATTGTTTAAAGCTTCTTCTCGTAAATTCTGACTTTTATCACCATGCAGACTTTCAACCTTATAGCCATTTTTTTTAAGGGTTTGTTCTAGTTTGTCAACACCAAATTTGGTACGTCTAAAAATTAGAATACTTCCTTTAATGGTGTTTCTTAACAAATGTAAGCACAGTTCAATTTTATTGCGTTTTGGCACATAATATAATACCTGATTCACGTTTTTTGAGGTTGACGAATTTGGAGCCACTTCAACGCGTTCAGGGCTATTTAAAATCGTGTTGGCGAGTTGTTCTACTTTATATGGAATGGTTGCCGAAAAGAGTAATATCTGTTTTTCTAAGGTGCAAAGGCGCTCAATTTTCTTAACATCATCAATAAAACCCATGTCTAGCATTAAATCGGCTTCATCTAACACTAAAGTTTCAACATAATCGAGGTTTGCAACATCTTGCTTGTGTAAATCAAGTAATCGTCCTGGGGTAGCAATTAAAATATCAACGCCTTTTTTCAATACATCAATTTGAGGTTCAATAGACGCGCCTCCAAAAACAACCGTAGTTCTTAAATTCGTGTAAGTGCTATATTTTTTAAAATTTTCATTTATTTGAATTGCCAGTTCTCGTGTAGGACTTATAATTAAGGCTTTTATTTTTTTTCCTTTTTTAGAAGTGTCTTGTTTATCAAAAAGCAATTGTAAAATAGGTAAAGCAAAGGCGGCTGTTTTTCCTGTTCCTGTCTGTGCAGAAACAATAACGTCTTTTTTTGCTAATACAAACGGGATGGTTTTTTCTTGAACCAAAGTAGGATTATCGTATCCTGCCTCGGCAACGGCTCTTAAAATGGGTCTGTTAAGTTGTAAGTCTTTAAACGACATGTAATGTATTTTGATGCAAAGATAGTTTAAAATGTTTTGAGAAATTTTTAGTAGAAGAGTAAAGTCCTTTTAGAGTGATTTTTAGTCTTGCTTAAATAAACTAATTAGTTAATTTAAATTGTCTGTATATAACTGTATATCAGGAGTTAGTAGGGTGTAATATATGACAAATGTCATAAAAATTACAGCTTATTTTTCGTATATTTAATATACTAAATCATGTAGTCATGTCAGCTAAAAAAAATCCAAAAACAGACATTGCCAGAAATAGCGGAATTTATTTTGCTATAGGGCTGAACTTAATGTTACTTTTATCTTGGCAGCTTTTAGAATATAAATCATATGACAAAGGCGATGTAGCCATTGATATATTACACATGGAGGCCGAATTAGAAACCGATATTCCGGTTATTAATATTAATACACCGCCACCACCGCCTCCGCCGGCGCCAGTTATAAGCGAAACTATTAAAATAGTTGATGATGTTAAAGAAGTTGAGGAAACTATTATTGTGAGTACAGAAACAAATCAAAGTGAAGCGATTGCAGAGCGTGTTGTGCAAGTTGCAGAAGTTAAAGTGAAAAAAGTTGAAGAAGAGGTAGAAGTTGCCTTCGCTGTTATTGAAGATGTTCCAATATATCCGGGTTGTGAAGGGCTATCTAAACAAGAGGCTAAAGATTGTTTTCAAAGAAAGGTTCAAGAGCATGTGATTAAAAATTTTCAATACCCTGAAACAGCGCTTCAAATGGGAATTCAAGGTAGAGTATCGGTAATATTCGCCATCGATTCTAAAGGATATGCCACCGGAATTCGATCCAGAGGTCCTGATAAAATATTAGAAAAAGAAGCAGAACGTATTATTGCACTATTGCCTAAAATGCAACCGGGTAAACAACGCGGCAGACCTGTAAAAGTAAGTTATGCGGTGCCTATTTTCTTTAAATTTGAAGCACAATAGGCTAGTTTAAAACTAAATTATTCTAATAATAAAAAATCAAGGGTGTATTTAGCTCTTGATTTTTTTATGCATTAACTTCAAACGAATTTAAATCTACATTTCATCCATAAAATATAACAATTGGGTCTATCACTTTTTAAAAACCTGTTGTTCTAATATATCTTTGTATCATCATTAAAACAGTTATTTATGCAATCAATATTAAAAATAAGTTTCTTTTTTCTTTTTGGCTTACTTGTTTCCAATGCGCAACAAACAAATGGCAACGAGGTAACGGTTACGGTTTCAAATCTTAAAAGCAATAAAGGCAAAGTGTTTTTTGCCCTTTACAACGAGGAATCGCAATTTTTAAAGAAAGAAATAAGAGGTGAAATTCGTGCCATCGAAAATAATACCTGCACTATAGTTTTTAAAAATGTTAAAAACGGTATTTACGCCATTTCTATGTTTCATGATGAAAATGATAATGGCAAAATGGATACTAATTTTATAGGAATTCCTAAGGAACCTTATGGATGTTCTAATAATGCCAAAGGATTTATGGGACCACCAAAATGGGCAGATGCTAAATTTCAAATTAATAATAAATCAATCAATCAACATATAAAACTATAATCCAATGAAAAAATTAATCATCATCACAGTATTTTTTGTTACCGCGGTTATTACTGCACAAACAGATTACGAACAAGGCATGCAAAAAGCCTTTGAATTATGGGGAAGTAACCCTACCGAAGCATCTAATTTGTTCGAGCGTATTTCTAACGCAGAACCCGATAATTGGATACCTGCATATTATGCAGCTCAGGTAAATATTGTAAGCAGTTTTGGAGAAAAAAATGAAGATAAACTTAGAGCACAACTTAAAAAGGCGCAAGATTTAATTAACGATGCCACAGCTATTTCAAAAAACAACCCTGAAATCTTAGTGCTGCAGGCTTTATTGCACACCGCTTGGGTAGCTTACGATGGCGCTACCTATGGCATGACCTTATCTGGAAAAGTGGTAGAATTATATACCAAGGCAGAAATGATAGCGCCAGAAAATCCGCGAGTGGTATATTGCAAAGCAGAATGGGGTATGGGTAGCGCCCGTTATTTTGGGCAAGACATTAAGCCGTTCTGTAAGGATTTAGAGCGCGCATTAGAACTTTTCGCTAACTTTAAAGCAGAAACACCGTTTAGTCCTAACTGGGGTAAAGAGCGCGCTGCAATGTTGTTAGAATCTTGTAAATAGTCATAAAGTAAGACTAAGAATTAAAGTCATGAATCTTCCATAACGAGTACTATACCCAAAAAAAGATTACATGGAAGCTACATGTTTTCCATAAAAAACAAATATTACAACCACATGAAAAAATTAAGAAAAGCCATCATTTTAAGTTTAATAATAGGTGCGGCTATATTTGTAATCGGTAATGCGCTTTCATCAAATGGCTTTAATTTTAAAACTATAAACGAATTTTTAATCAATTTTGGGCTTTACCAGTTGTATTCGTTTGTATTAGGATTTTCAAACATGTACTTTTTCGATTTTATGGATACACGTCCATGGAAAAAGAACGACACCATTAAACGCATAATAATTGGCATTGCGAGCTCCACCATAATCACATTAATTGGGTTATTTTTTCTTAGAGCGTTTACTTCTGTGGCGTTGTTTGGAAAATCGTTTCAAGATTTTATAGCAAACGAAAAATTCCAATACTATCAATTTGGATTGTGGATTACGCTAACCATTGTCATCATTTTTCACTTTGTCTATTTTTATAATAAGTATCAACAAAATAGAATAAAAGAACAAAAGGTTATTGCAGGAACGGCAAGCGCGAAGTTCGATGCGTTAAAAAACCAGTTAGATCCGCATTTTTTGTTCAACAGTTTAAATGTGTTAACCAGTTTAATTGAAGAAAACCCAGATAATGCTCAAAAGTTCACCACCTCATTATCTAAAGTCTATCGCTATGTTTTAGAACAAAAAAACAAAGAATTAGTATCGGTAGACGAAGAATTGAAATTTGCTAAAACCTATATGTCGCTTTTAAAAATGCGATTTGAGGACAGCATTATTTTCGATATACCAGAAAAAGCTAGCAACCCAGAAAGCAAAGTTGTTCCCTTATCGTTACAACTTCTTTTAGAAAACGCCGTAAAGCATAATACAGTAACCTCTAGTAACCCCTTACACATAAAAATTTATGAAGATGGAGATAGTTTGGTGGTCGAAAATAATTTACAGCCCAAGCAAATAGTTAAAAAAAGTAGTGGTGTAGGATTAAGTAATATTATGCAGCGTTACGACCTATTAACCAATAAAAAAGTAAACATTAATAAAGAAGCAAACAGGTTTGCAGTAACCATACCTATGCTTACAAAACAAATAACAGTTATGAGAACAACAAACAAAGATCAAATAGACGACAGTTATTTACGTGCTCGTAATCACGTAGAAGAACTTAAAGGCTTTTATTACAACTTAGTATCATATATTTTCGTAATTCCTTTTTTAATATTCATTAATTATAAAACCTCATGGGGCTTCCAGTGGTTTTGGTTCCCCATGTTTGGTTGGGGGTTCGGACTCGCAATTCACGCCATTAGAGTTTTTGTGCATAATGGTGCCTTTGGCAGAAATTGGGAAAAACGCAAGATTGAAGAATTTATGCGAAAAGAAGAACAAAACAATCGTTGGAATTAATAATTAAATAATATGGAACGATTAGATAACAGATTCACATCAAACGATTTTAAAAAAGAAGAAGCCTTTTTAAGAGCACAAAAAAGGCTAAAAGAACTTAAAGGCTTTTACTGGCATGCCTTCTGGTATGTCGCTGTAAACATCTTTCTTTTTGTTATGATTGCAATGAACAGTAGCGGCAATATTTGGAATTTTGGCACCTTTTCAACCCCTGTTTTTTGGGGCATCGGTTTAGGGTTTCACGCCTTGGCAGTATTTGGTAAAAACTTATTTTTTAGCAAGTCCTGGGAAGAACGTAAAATAAAAGAGTTTATGGATAAAGAACAAGAAAACCGCAAATACGAATAGCCATGAAACCAGAACAAGACAAAAAAGAACTGTATATAAAAGCGAAGGATAAGGTCAGGAATATTAAAGTATTCTACTACCATTTAGTGGGGTATTTCATCGTAGTGGCGCTGCTTTTATATAACATATATATTCTTGATGAAACCAACCCATATGCCAATTTTTTTACCTGGTTTAACAGTATCGTTATGGTAGCGTGGACAATTTTCATAGCCCTACATGGTTGGAATGTTTTTAAAGGAAGGCTTTGGTTTAAAAAAGACTGGGAGGATAAAAAAATACAAGAATTTATGGAAGAAGAAAGCGATAAAACCCTTTGGGAATAGTATAATTGGGGCGTTACCACAAGGGTCGGGCTTTCACTACTCGCTTTTTTTTATACAAATTTAAGCACAGTCGAAAGGTTCTTACAATAAAAAAGCTCAAACAAACCGTTCAATCCCTAACGCACTTACCAATGGCATTAACATTAATAATAGTCTCAGTTTTAAGTCGAAGTCACGGTTTCATAAAATTCTATATAACTTAGAAACTTTGCAACTTTGCAACTCATTAAAAAACAGCAACAACTAATGAACGTACTAATAATAGAAGACGAAAAACCATCAGCCCGACGTTTACAACGTATGCTAAAAACTTTAAATCTAGAAGCCGAAACCATGTTACATTCTGTTGAAGAATCTATCAATTGGTTTCAAAACAATCCGCATCCCGATTTAATATTTCTGGACATTCAATTAAGCGACGGACTTTCATTTGAAATCTTCGAAGCCATCGAAATAAAATCAGCCGTTATTTTCACCACGGCTTACGACGAGTATGCGCTGCAAGCCTTCAAACTTAATAGTATCGATTATTTGTTAAAACCTATCGACGACGACGAGTTAGCAAAAGCCGTAACAAAATACAAGGAACGATTGCCACAAAAACAAGCTGTAACCCTCGATTTTAACGATATTAAAAAATTACTTGTAAATCCTATCGATCGTGAGTATAAAAAACGTTTTTCAGTAAAAGTGGGGCAGCATTTAAAACTTATAAATCTAGATGAGATTGAGTGTTTTTACAGCGAAAACAAAGGCACCTATTTACATACTACAGAAGGGAGAAACTATTTGTTAGATACAACCTTAGATAGTTTAGAAACAGAACTCGAGCCACAAACCTTTTTCAGGATAAATAGAAAATTCTTTGTCAATATCAATGCCATAAAAGATATGGTAAGTTATACCAATTCGCGCCTGCAAATAAAACTAAATTCTTATAACGACGACGATGTTATTGTTGCCCGAGAGCGTGTAAAAGATTTTAAAGATTGGTTGGAGTAAGGTGTTTTATGTGTTTCGTTTAACAACAAGGATATAAAATCGTTTTAATGTTTTATAACCAAAGTTAAACGAATTTATATATTTTTTTCTGACAAAGCCAAGTAGTTCAAATTTTATTGAGCATAAAAAATCCTGATAGTTTTCTATCAGGATTTTAATATTAGGAGATTTCTGCGTGCACAGAAATTGAGTTAATCTTCAACCAACACCCAATCGCCTTTAGCTAATAAAGGTTCAGCTTGTTTGTATTTAAGCGTTTTATTTTCGCCACTCATAACATGTTTAATAGTAACACGATCGTTACGTCCAATTTTTGGATGGTCGCGCACAATGGTTTCAACAACCTGCTGTTGCTGTTGTGTATTTCCGGCAGCTCTACTTTGTGCAGAACGCTCATCTAAATTAGGGATTTCGTCTTTTTGAGTATTTAATTTTTCTTTACGACGTTCTCGCGCTTCTTGTATTGTGTTTTGAGTTTCTTGAGGTAATTCTCCTTTAAATAAGAAGGAAATTACATCTTTGTTAACTTCATCAATCATTGCTTTAAATAACTCAAAAGCTTCAAACTTATAAATAAGAAGTGGATCTTTTTGCTCATGAACCGCTAATTGTACCGATTGTTTTAACTCATCCATTTTACGTAAGATGGGTTTTCCAAGCATCATCAATAATAGCTAAGGTGATGTTTTTTTCGAAATCTGTAATTAATTGTTTACCGTTGGTTTCGTAAGCTTTTTCAAGATCGGTAACCACATTTAAAGTTTTAATACCATCGGTAAATGGTACCACAATACGTTTAAATTTATCGCGTTGCGTTTCGTAAACATTCTTAATTACCGGAAATGCAAGGTCTGCATTTCGGGTCATTTTTTCTTTATAATGTATCGAAGGCCGATTTGTAAACTTTCGATGTTATTTCTTGTGCAGATAGTTTACTAAATTCAGTTTCAGTAATTGGAGAACTCATAGAGAAATAACGAATCAATTCAAATTCGAAGTTTTTAAAATCGTTTGCGGCTTTATTGGTTTCTGTAATACCTTCCGATGTATCGATAAATCATATTTGCTAAATCCACACGAAGACGTTCGCCAAATAAGGCATGGTGACGACGTTTGTAAACTACCTCACGTTGCGCGTTCATAACATCATCATATTCTAACAAACGCTTACGAACACCAAAGTTGTTTTCTTCTACTTTTTTCTGTGCACGTTCAATAGATTTTGAAATCATAGAATGCTGAATCACTTCACCTTCTTTTAATCCCATTCTATCCATCATTTTTGCAATACGTTCAGAACCAAATAAACGCATTAAGTTATCTTCTAAAGACACATAAAACTGCGAACTTCCTGGATCTCCTTGACGACCAGCACGACCACGTAACTGTCTGTCTACACGACGCGAATCATGACGTTCTGTACCTACAATGGCTAAACCACCTGCTTTTTTAACTTCGTCTGTAAGCTTAATATCGGTACCACGACCAGCCATATTGGTTGCAATAGTTACTTGTCCTGGTTGACCTGCTTCGGCAACAATATCTGCTTCTTTTTTATGAAGTTTTGCATTTAATACATTGTGTGGAATTTTTCGAATGGTAAGCATTTTACCAAGTAACTCACTGATATTTCAACCGAGGTTGTACCAATTAAAACTGGTCTTCCTGCTTCGATAAGTTAGTAACTTCTTCAATAACCGCATTGTATTTTTCGCGTTTGGTTTTATAAACTAAATCGTCTCTATCATCACGAGCAATTGGTCTGTTGGTTGGAATTTCAACAACATCTAATTTGTAAATTTCCCAAAACTCACCAGCTTCTGTTACCGCAGTACCTGTCATACCAGACAGTTTACGGTACATTCTAAAGTAGTTTTGTAAGTGTAACCGTTGCAAAAGTTTGGGTAGCATCTTCAATTTTTACATTTTCTTTCGCTTCAATGGCTTGGTGTAATCCGTCGCTATAACGACGACCATCCATAATACGACCCGTTTGCTCATCAACAATCATTACTTTATTGTCCATTACCACATACTGTATGTCTTTTTCAAACAGTGCGTAAGCTTTTAGCAATTGGTTAAGCGTGTGAATACGTTCAGATTTTACACCAAAGTCTTTATAAAGCTCTTCTTTTAATTTTGCTTCTTCGTCTAATGGTAAATTCTGATTTTCAATTTTAGCAATTTCAACACCAATTTCTGGCATTACGAAAAAGTTCGGGTTGTCTTTACCTGAAAAGTATTCAATACCTTTATCAGATAAGTTCAATCTGATTGTTTTTTTCCTCAATTACATAGTATAATTCGGCATCAACCTTTGGCATTTCGCGGTTGTTGTCCTGCATATAAAAATTTTCGGTTTTTTGAAGTAACTGTTTAACACCTTCTTCAGATCAAAAACTTAATTAAGGCTTTGTTTTTAGGCATACCACGATATACGCGTAAGTAATTGGAAACCACCTTCTTTGGTATCGCCATCAGCAATTAATTTTTTGGCTTCGGCTAAAACACCTGTTAAATACTTGCGTTGTACGGCAACAATATCGTCTACTTTAGGTTTTAATTCGTTAAATTCGTGGCGTTCACCTTGTGGTATTGGTCCGGAAATAATTAAAGGTGTACGCGCATCATCAACTAATACAGAATCCACCTCATCGACAATAGCGTAGTGGTGTGGGCGTTGCACTAAATCGTTTGGCGAGTGTGCCATATTATCACGCAAATAATCAAAACCAAACTCGTTATTAGTTCCGTAAGTAATATCAGCATTATAGGCTTTTATACGTGCTGCAGAATTTGGTTGGTGGTAATCAATACAATCAACCGTTAATCCGTGAAATTGAAAAATAGGTGCCATCCACGCGCTATCACGTTTTGCTAAATAGTCGTTTACCGTTACTAGATGCACACCTTTCCCCGAAAGAGCATTTAAATACATTGGTAAGGTAGCAACTAAGGTTTTACCTTCACCCGTTTGCATTTCGGCAATTTTACCTTGGTGCATTGCAATACCACCAATTAATTGCACATCGTAATGCACCATATCCCAAGTAATGGGTTTTCCGGCAGCATCCCAAGAGTTAGACCAGATAGCTTTTTCGTCATCTAAAGTAACATACTCTTTAGCACCCGATAATTCTCTGTCGAAAGGAGAAGCAGTTACAGTAATAGAAGTGTTGTTTGCAAAACGTTTTGCGGTTTCTTTAACCACGGCAAATGCTTCTGGTAAAATATCGTTTAAAACGTCTTCGGTAATGGTATACGCTTCGTCTTTTAATTTATCAATGTCTTGATAAATATCTTCGCGTCTATCAATATCTTCGGTGTTTTCAGCTTCTTGAAGAAGATTTTCAATTTGCAGGTTAATAGGCTTTATAGCTTCGGCAATTTTCATCTTAAATTCCGCCGTTTTAGCCCTTAAGGCATCGTGAGATAAGCTTTCAATAGCTTTTTCGAAGGATTTAATTTTATCTACTATAGGGGTGATGGCTTTAACATCTTGTTTCGATTTGTCGCCAACAAATACTTTAAGTACAGAATTTAAAAAACTCATTATTTATATATTATGTTATTCTAGGAAATTCCTAGATTTTTGTTTGTTTTAGTTGCTTTTAAAAAAGCAATCAAAGATACATTTTGTTATGTGTTATATAAAGTTTAGGACAAAAAAAAAGTCTCAATACGAGACTTTTTAACTTTTCTTTATGCTTTATTAATATTCATCCTCATTCCAAAGGTAATCTTCATCTGTTGGGTAATCAGACCAAATTTCCTCAATTGAATCGTAGGCATCGCCTTCGTCTTCAATAGACTGTAAATTTTCAACAACTTCTAAAGGAGCACCAGTTCTAATAGCGTAATCTATTAACTCGTCTTTCGTTGCTGGCCAAGGCGCATCACTTAAATAAGATGCTAATTCTAAAGTCCAATACATTTTTTATGCGTTTTAATTTTGTGCAAAAATAAATTTTTAGTTTAAACACACAAGAAAAAAATGAATTATTTAATTATTATTTTTAAGAACGTGGGTTTTTACTATGTAAACAACTGAAATTAAATTTTTTATTTTGGGCGTTTCCCTTTCGGGTCGGGCTTTCCGTTGCAATCTTTTTTGTCTTAATGGTTTCGACTGTGCTCAACCAGACAAAAAAGGATTTGCACTGCAATCCCTAACGCGGACTAATCCGCAGTGTTCTGTATTCAGTCAGAATATGTGGTTTTTTCTTGTGTTTTTTAAACCAAAAACTAACTTTACTGCTTCTCAGGAATCCACTTAATTTCATTTGCTTGCAAGTCATGAGACAACTTTCGTGCCAACACAAAAAGGTAGTCAGAAAGGCGGTTTAAGTACACCAAGGCATTAGGCTCAATGGCTTCAATGTCATTAAGCGCCGATGTTAATCGTTCGGCTCTGCGACACACGCAGCGTGCTATGTGACAGAATGACACCGTTTGATGGCCGCCAGGGAGTACAAAATGCGTCATGGGAGGTAACGCTTCATTCATTGCATCCATTTCAGTTTCTAAAAGAGCAATGTTTTCAGCAGAAATTTTAGGAATGTTTAATCGTTCTTTGCCGCTTTTTAAAATAGCTTTCTCGGGGTCGGTTGCTAAAATGGCACCAACCGTAAACAATCTGTCTTGAATCTGGATAAGAATTTCTTTGTAATGCGCGTTAATTTCTTGGTCGCGAATTAAGCCTAAATGCGAATTTAATTCATCTACTGTTCCGTAGCTATCAATTCTTATATGATGTTTTGGCACACGCGTTCCACCAAATAATGCGGTGGTACCTTTATCGCCTGTTTTAGTGTAAATTTTCATTTTGCGAAGTTAAAAATTATTTTTTTGCCACGAATACACAAATGGATTTCTTGTATGTTGTTATGCCTGCGAAGGCAGGAATTCACAATCAAAGATGCAATTTTAATTATTTAAGCAAAACTATTTTTAAACTGAATTGTAAAAATAGTTAAAACTTCAAAGTAGATTCCTGCTTTCGCAGGAATGACAAATCAACGAATTGACATTAAACCCGAATAGTAAAGTGTTCTTTAAGTTGTTCTTTTCTAAAAAAGACCAATCCCCAAAAAAAGGTATCGATGGTTACAGTTACTTTTGGGTGTTGTTTGATGGTTTCCCAGGCTTCGGTCATAGATTTGGACCAATAAATATCATCAAAAACAAAAACAGAATCGTTGTGCGCGGTTTGTAAAAGTGTTTCAAAATACTGCAAAGTAGCTTCTTTTTGGTGGTTGCCGTCAAAGAAAATAAGGTTGTAGCTTTTGGATGTTAGGTTTAGGATTTCTTCACTAAAATTTCCCGTAATTACTTCGATGTTTTTTAACTGAAGATTTTCAAAATTGGCTTTTGTGACATCAGAAATATTCGGGCAACCTTCAATAGACGTAATAGTAGCTTTAGGGTTTGCTAAGCTCATGGCGTGTGTTGCAATACCAAGAGAAGTTCCTAATTCTAAAATGGTATTTGGTTTAAAATAAGTTACAAGTCGGTATAAAAGATTAGCTCTTTTGTTGGAAGTTCCTGCGTTTTTTGCGATTTCAGAAACCAAGCGTTCGTGTTTTTTGGTAGCATGAGAACCCACGCCTAAATCGGTTACCGATATTTTGGTGTTATTTTGAAGAAGCTGTTTTTTGTATGCTAAAATGTTTTTGTAATTCTCATGTTTCGATTTATCGTAAAAACATTGTGTTATCAAATTATACACAAAAGGGGAGTGCACCCCATGTTGGTTGGTGGATTTTAAAAGGAATTTTATGTATGATGTAATTTGATATAACATTTTACTTTTGTTAAAAGTTTAAAAGTTAAAAGTTAAAAGTTAAAAGTTAAAGGTTAAAAGTATCACTGTGATGTGATTTCTCTCTTCGTTCGAAAGGACTAAGGGATTTGATTAATAATATATACTTCGTCAATCAAAAATCGTTAATCATTATTCGTTAATTATTTAATCTTCCAACTTTTCCTGCAATTCCATCCAGCGCATTTCTTTTTCTTCAATAGCATCAATTATTTTTTGTAAAGCTTCCGATAGTTTTGTGATTTCTTCGGGCGTTAAATCTGGATTATGAAATTTAGCTTCCAATTCATTTTTATCAAAGGCCAACGAGTTTAATTTACTTTCAATATTTTTAAGTTCTTTTTCTTCGTTAAAAGTAAGTTTCGTATCGTCTGTTTTTTTCCAAGAATTCTTTTCTTTTTTATCGTCTTGCGCGTTCGAAATAACGGGTTGGCTATCTTCATACACCCTATAATCGGTGTAATTCCCAGGAAAATCTTCAATCTCACCTTCGCCTTTAAATACAAAAAGATGGTCGATTACCTTATCCATAAAATAACGGTCGTGCGAAACCACAATCACGCATCCAGGAAAATCCAATAAGAAGCTTTCCAACACATTTAAAGTCACAATATCTAAATCGTTAGTAGGCTCATCTAAGATTAAAAAATTCGGATTCTGAATTAAAACCGTACACAAATAAAGGCGTTTGCGTTCGCCACCACTTAGTTTTTCAACAAAATCGTATTGTTTTTTTCTGCTGAATAAAAAACGTTCTAATAATTGTTGTGCAGCTAATTTGTCGTCCTTTTTTCAACGGAATATAATCACCAAATTCTCGAATAACATCAATTACTTTTTGGTCTGGTTTAATGGTAATACCGTTTTGGGTATAATAACCAAATTTAACGGTTTCACCCAAAATAACTTTTCCAGAATCTGGTTTGGTTGTTTGGGTTAATAGATTTAAAAATGTTGTTTTTCCAGTACCATTTTTACCAATAATACCAACGCGTTCCCCATTTTTAAAAAGGTATTCAAAGCCATCAAGAATCACTTTGTCTTTAAACGATTTTGATACTTTATGAAATTCCACCACTTTACTGCCCAAACGTTCCATGTTCAGTTCCAATTGCACTTCGTGGTCGTTTCTACGCTGACTGGCACGATGTTTAATATCGTGAAAATCGTCTATTCTGGATTTAGATTTGGTGGTTCTAGCTTTTGGCTGGCGACGCATCCATTCTAATTCTTTCTTAAAAAGTTGTTTGGCTTTACCTGTTTCAGTCGCTTCTTGTTCAATTCGAGCTTCGCGTTTTTCAAGATAATACGAGTAGTTGCCTTTGTAACTGTAAAGTTGTCCTTCGTCTAATTCTATAATTTCATTACACACACGCTCTAAAAAATAACGATCGTGTGTTACCATAAAAAGGGTGATATTTTCTTTGGCAAAAAAGGCTTCCAACCATTCAATCATTTCTAAATCTAAATGATTGGTTGGCTCATCTAAAATTAATAAATCGGGTTTATTAATTAAGGCATTAGCCAAGGATAAACGTTTTTTTTGTCCGCCAGAAAGCGCACTAACTTTCATGCTTAAATCTTCAAGCTTTAATTTAAAAAGAATTTGTTTGTATTGCGTTTCAAAATCCCAAGCTTGATGCTGTTCCATTTGTTCAAATGCTTTTTGATACGCATCGGTATCTTCTGGATTTAAAAGCGCATGTTCATAATCTAAAATAACTTTTAAAATAGGATTGTCGCTGGCAAAAATGGTTTCTTCAACCGTTAAATTCTTATCTAATTTTGGGTCTTGCGATAAGAAAGAAACAGCAATACCTTTTCTGTAAGTAACATTGCCAGAATCGGCTTCATCATCACCAGAAATAATATTTAGAATGGAAGTTTTGCCAGTTCCATTTTTTGCAACAAAGGCAATTTTTTGATCTTTATGGATGCTAAAAGAAATGTTTTCGAAAAGCGTTAACTCTCCGTAAGATTTCGATATATTTTCAACAGTTAAATAATTCAAAAGCTATTTTTTTTGCAAAGAACGGATAAAAAACCAAAAACTACGTTATAAGTTTTATTGTTCATTATGAAAAGTTATATTTGTGATAAATCAATGACCCCTAAAATGAAACAGCATTTCTTACTTATTTGTATAGCAATTAGCGTGTTGTGTTCTTCGTGTATTACTAATAAAGATGTTGTTTATTTACAAGATAAAGGAACAGTGCCTATCGATTCTTTAGTGCTTAGAGAATCTTCAAAACCTTACAGGGTGCAAGTTAACGATATTTTAAGTATTAATGTAAAGGCATTAGACGAAGAGCTTACTAAAATTTTTAATCCGGTAGAAACAACGGTTGGCGCTGCAACACAAGGGCAGTCATCATTATATTTTAACGGTTTTACTATCGATTTACATGGTAATATTAAATTCCCCATTTTAGGTGAAATAAATGTTTTAGGATACACCATAGCAGAAATTGAAGATAAAGTAAAGGCAGAATTGTTAGCGCAGTATTTTAAAGAAACCGCCGAATTATTTGTCACCGTAAAACTAGCTGGATTGCGCTATACCGTTACAGGCGAAGTTGAAGGAACTGGTGTTTATACGCTGTTTCAAGACCGTGTAAATATTATTGAAGCCTTGGCAAATGCGGGTGATATTAGTTTAACAGGCGATCGAAAAGACGTGTTGGTGATACGACAATATGCCGATGGGCAAAAAATACATCACATCGATTTAACCGATATAGCTGCGATGCAATCGCCGTATTATTACATACAGCCTAACGATATGATTTTGGTAAAACCCTTAAAACGCAAAGCTTTAGGAGCAGGACAAACAGGTATTCAAAATATTACTACCATTGCTTCCATACTTTCGGTATTGGTATCGACGTACTTTTTAACTAAAAATCTTTAATATTATAGTATGATTGAAGAATTTGAAGTTTCAGAATCATCAGGTGCGAGTTTCGATATTAAAAAATTCCTGTTTCGGGCATTAAGCTATTGGAAGTTTTTTGTGTTGCTTTTTGCTATTGGGATTTTCTTTGTGTATCAAAAAAATATTCGCGAAGAGTTTTCATATCAATTAGGAACAAAAATATCTGTTGAAGATGATAGCAATCCGTTATTTACTTCTAATGCCAGTTTAACCTTTAACTGGGGCGGTGTGACTTCGAAAGTACAAACCATGGTGGTTACGCTTAAATCGCGTTCACACCATGAAAAAGTAGTTGATCGCTTAGAGTTTTATAAGAGTTATTTAAAACAAGGCAGGTTTAGATTGCAGGACATTTATAAAGCAGCGCCTTTTAGGTTTAGCCATGATTATAATTTTCCGCAACTTATAAATACACCCATAAAAATCTCCATTTTAGATGCCGATTCTTATGAGCTTGAGGTTGAATTCTCGTCATCAGCAGTTACGGCACAAAATTATTTCACCAAAGAATTATCAACCATAGATGTAGCAACAGGTCTTTTTAAAAGACAATTTAAGTTTGGAGATGCTGTAGAACTGCCATTTTTAAAAGGGGTGATTAATGTAGCGGAAAACAGAAAAGCCATGGCAGGCGACGTCTATTTTATTCAGTTTAGTGATTTTAATAGCATTGTATCGAGTTACCAAGGTAGAACCGCTATTTCTAATACCAATAATTCCCCTATTCTTGATATTTCTCTTATAGATAAAAACACCGAGAAGATTGTTGATTATTTGAATATGATTGTAACTGTGTTAAGCGACGATCAGTTAAATAGAAAAAACCAATACGCTACCAATGCTATTGCGTTTATTGATGAACAAATTTCCAGGGTTAAAGGTGAATTAACGAGTAATGCAGAAGAATTAAATGACTATAGAAAAAAGAATAAAATTTATAGTCTTGATGAAGAAAGTACTGCTTTAAATGACAAGCTTAGCAAATTGGATGGCGATAAGGAGTCTATAAATAGGCAATTAAATTATTATTCTAACTTAAAAAACTATTTATTGACCAGTAGCTCGTTTACCGAAATTCCTGCACCATCTATTGCAGGTATTGGCGATGGTAATATTTTAACCAATGTAGCGAAGATTAATGAGCTGTCGGTACAAAAATCCAAATTGCAATACTCTGTGCGTAGTGATGCAACTGTATTTAATGATTTGAATAGGCAAATTCAAGGATTAAAAAATGTGCTGTTAGAAAATATAAGTTCTGCCACCAGTGGGTTACATCGGGAATTACAAAATGTGAACAGTTCCTTAAGTCGTATTGAATCGCAATTCAATAAATTACCGGAAGATCAGCAAAAGTTAATCACCATCGAGCGACAATATTCGTTAAGCGAACAAACCTACAATGTGTTTTTAGCAAAACGTGGCGAAGCCGAAATTATTAAAGCTTCCAATGTGTCGGATATTCTGGTTATAGATTCAGCAAAAAACACAGGGGCAACTGTTTTAGGAAGGAATTTAAATATACGTTATGTGTTTGCTTTATTTGCAGCACTTTTAATTCCGTTATTATTCGCCTTTGTTTTAACTTTTATAGACAATAATATTCACAGCCCAATGGATTTGGAGCAATTATCCACAATTCCAATGCTGGGTGTGGTTGGTAAGAATGTTTTGGATAACAATTTAGTGGTTCACAGGAAACCAAAATCGGCCGTAGCCGAAGCGTTTCGAGCCATTCGTTCTAATTTGCAGTATTATTATAAATCTAAAGACTTAGAAGGCGCTAAAACCTTGTTGGTAACCTCGTCTGTGAGTGGTGAAGGAAAAACATTTTGCTCTATTAATGTGGCCACCGTTTTTGCGCTAAGTGAAAAAAAGACCATTTTAGTAGGCTTAGACCTTCGGAAACCAAAGATTTTTGGAGATTTTAACATTAAAAATGATATTGGCGTTGTTAATTACTTAATCGGGCAAGAATCGTTGGAAACGGTGATTCAAAAAACCGAAATGGCGTATTTAGATGTTATTACATCGGGTCCGGTGCCTCCAAATCCTTCAGAATTATTAATAAATGATAGATTGAGGGAATTAATAACTGTATTGAAAACCAAATACGATTATATTATTTTAGATACGCCCCCCGTTGGTTTAGTGGCAGATGCTTTAGAATTACTAGAATATGTAGATGCCACTTTATACGTTGTAAGACAGGATTATACTAAAAAAGGCATGCTTAATTTTATAAATGAAAAATATAAGACCAAGCAAATTAAAAATATAAGTTTAATCTATAATGGATACGACCAGAAAGCCAAATATGGCTATGGTTATGGCTACGGTTATGGCTATGGCTACGGTTATGGAAATTATGCGAATGGGTATCATGAGGATGCAAATACCAAAGCAGGGTTTTGGTCTAAATTAAAAGCGTTGCTTAAAAATTCTAATACTTAATGAACATCCTCTTTTATTGGATGCTTTACGTTATTAAGAAATCTGGCAATATTGTAAATTCTGTAAAATCTGGAAATTTTAATGGTTTAAGGAATTTTAACAGTCGCACGCATTAACTACGACGCATCTACGACGCATCTACACGTATCTATTAAGGAACATGCTTTTAAAAGTGATAATTTAATTAGTAAAAAATTTGAATACACAAACAGACGATACCGATTGGCTATATACCATTTCACCAAAAAAGGGTGTTATTAATCTTAATTTTAAAGAGATTTGGCGCTATCGCGATTTGTTATTATTGTTTGTAAAGCGCGATGTTATCACTTTATACAAACAAACCATTTTAGGGCCCTTGTGGTATTTTATTCAGCCATTATTTACATCGGTCATTTTTACGTTGGTTTTTAACAATATTGCCGAAATAAAAACAGGCGATGGTGTTCCAGCTTTCTTATTTAATTTAGCGGGTATAAGTGCTTGGAATTATTTTAGTGCTTGTTTAAACGGCACCAGTGATACTTTTAAACAAAACCAGGGTATTTTTGGAAAGGTTTATTTTCCGAGGGTTATTATGCCTATGTCTACGGTGTTATCAAATCTTATAAAATTTGGTATACAATTATTGGTGTTTGTTAGTTTCTATATCTATTTTGTTTTTTTTACAGAAAGTGCTTATCATACTACCATAACACTGGCTATTATTTGGCTTCCGTTGGTCATTTTAATCATGGCATTATTAGGATTAGGTTTAGGAATGATTATTTCATCAATGACCACCAAATACCGCGATTTAAGTTTTTTAGTTGCGTTTGGGGTGCAATTACTTATGTACGGTTCGGCAGTGATGTATCCTGTTTCTTTGATACAAGAAAAAGTAGCAACCGGCATCTTGCCAACCTGGGTTGGGAGTTTAATAGAATATAATCCGATGACCACCGTTATAGAATTGTTTAGGCATATGACTTTAGGGGTTAGTACATTTTCATTTTTTAATTTAATTTATGCTACTTTAGTTAGTATTGTCGTTTTTTTATTAGGTCTGATAGTTTTTAATAAAACTGAAAAAACGTTTATAGACACCGTTTAATATGAGTGACATTATACTTAAAGTTGAGAATATTTCAAAGCAATATCGTTTAGGACTTGTAGGTACGGGTACTATAAGTCATGACTTAAATCGGTGGTGGTATAAGATTCGCGGTAAAGAAGATCCTTATTTAAAAATTGGTGAGGTTAATGATAGAAGTACCAAAGGAACTTCTGAGTATGTTTGGGCATTACAGGATATTAATTTTGAAGTTGAAACGTGGTGAAGTATTAGGAATCATTGGTAAGAATGGCGCAGGTAAATCCACCTTATTAAAAATATTATCTAAAGTAACAAGTCCAACAACTGGAGAAATAAAAACAAAAGGACGCATTGCTTCATTGTTAGAAGTAGGAACGGGGTTTCATGGGGAAATGACGGGACGAGAAAACATCTATTTAAATGGTGCTATTTTAGGGATGACCAAAAAGGAAATCGCCTCTAAAATTGATGAAATTATCGAATTTTCTGGTTGTGAACGTTATATAGATACACCCGTTAAACGGTATAGTTCAGGTATGACTGTAAGGTTAGCCTTTGCCGTAGCAGCATTTTTAGAACCCGAAATCTTAGTGATAGATGAGGTGCTGGCGGTTGGTGATGCCGAATTTCAAAAAAAAGCCATTGGGAAGATGCAGGATATTAGTAGAGGCGAAGGTAGAACGGTGTTGTTTGT
>CAVPHK010000013.1:0-151393 GCA_963704215.1 uncultured Flavobacteriaceae bacterium | reverse complement strand
ATATTAAAAATCCGGTTCTTACGAACCGGATTTTTTTTATTCTCCAAAGACTGTAATTACCAGTTCTCTAGAACCACCATAATTTCTGTGCTCACATAAATAAATTCCCTGCCATATCCCCAAATTTAATTTCCCATTGGTGATTGGTATTTGTATATACGAACCAAGTAACGATGCTTTAATATGTGCTGGCATATCATCACTTCCTTCAAAAGTATGTTTGTAATATGGCGCATTTTCAGGGACCATGATATTAAAGTGACTTTCAAAATCTTTTCGAACAGTAAAATCAGCATTTTCATTAATAGTTAAACTTGCAGATGTGTGTTTAATAAACACCTGTAACTGCCCTATTTGTATCTGATTTATTTCTGATATTGCATCTAAAACATACGTATAATGAGATGAAATCCTCGTTGATATGGCTTATAATTTAATTTGCTGTTGATAAAACCTCATAGTATGAAAATATCTTGATTATAACAATGCTAAAATTTAGTATTTTACCCAGCATTTCAAGCATATTTTTCAATTTTATGAAGGTAACCTTTTAACTTTTATAGCATACTATTTAACAAATACAATCCTAAAACTACGGTATGAAAACATTCAATTTAAATTACATTTTTTAAGCCTTATTACGTAAGCAATTGTTCAATTAACAACGACGAAAATTACAGCCAACAAATCTATAAAACCTACTGGCACCTTGTTAACGTGAGTGGTGAGATTTGCTGGGGTAAATAATGATTTTGATTTAAATAAAATTGTTTGATTGTTTAATGAAACAGAAAACACTTTAACAGTAACCAATAACAATAGTACTGATACTGAAGATGGATTAGATACAGGAACATATAGCTACACGGTTATTACTGATGATAATGGCAATTTATTCCTTTTCAATTAACTCTAATGAATATGGATACCTCGATATTTCTGAAACCCAGCTAAGCATAAACCAAAATATAACTACCAATGGCACTGGAGCCGATGGGTTTATTTATACATTTAGAAGAATACTTGTTTTGGAAAATGAAGAATAACGCAATCAGGTTTTCTGTTTCTTCTTTCTAGCTGCTGGAAATAAAATGTTATTTAAAATTAATCTATAACCTGGAGAGGTTGGATGTAAATCTAATTCGGTTTTAGAGTCGCCTACTTTATGCTCATAATCTTCGGGATCGTGACCGCCATAAAAGGTGTAAAATCCTTTTCCTTTAATCCCATGAATATATCTTGCCTCTCCATTCGATTTGTTTTCTCCCATAACCAAGACATTCGACTTTAATCTCATCTCTTGAAAACGAGGTAGTTTGCCCCATAAATCCCTTTACTAATGATGTATGATTTTGAACCAACATGCAAGGAATCGGGTCCCACTTTGCCGAATAGTCCATTAACGAAAAGTAATCTCTTTCTTTAGAAATCACTTCTTTTAGTTGTCATATCTATGGAAGAAAATTCATAAACCATTGGGCTTCGCTCCAAAATAAAATCTTTAAATGCGAAGGTTTTACTGTAGTCAATTTTACTTTGATAACCAGGTTCACTAGGATCTCCATCAAACATTGGTTCACAAATATCAACTCCTTCAGCAGAGAGCGCAATATCAAAACTATCGGTAGCACTGCACATAGCAAACATAAATCCTCCACCGATTACATAATCCCGAATTTTTAAGGCCACATCTCTTTTCGCTTCGGAAACTTTTGAATATAGCCCAAGGTTCATAGCCAATTCTTCCGCATTCTTCTTTTCTTGAATATACCAAGGTGCCGCTCGATAAGCACGATAAAATTTCCCATATTGCCCGGTAAAATCTTCATGATGCAAATGCAACCAATCGTATACTAATAACTCATCGTCCAAGACTTCTTCATCGTAAATAATTGTATACGGAATCTCCGCATATGTTAATACCATCGTAACGGCATCATCCCAAGGATGTTTTCCGTTCGGAGTATAAACCGCTATTTTTGGCGCTTTTTCTAATACCACAGCTTCCATATTTTTAGACTGGGACTGCTAATTTCTGCTAAAATACTTTCCGTTTTCGCATTAGACAAGTACTTCAAACGAAATACCTCTTATCTGACATTCATTTTTTATCTCTTCAGAATCAGGCAATAAAAAGGAACCACCACGATAATTAAGCAGCCATTTCACCTTTAACGTTTTTTTCAGAGTCCAATAGGTGAGTCCGTATGCTTTTAAGTGATTCTTTTTGGCTATCGGCATCCATAGGAATCAGGATGTACGAGGCATAAGCTTGTAACCCAAAAAATGTAAATATAAAAACGAGCAATATCTTTTTCACGACCGAAGTAATACTTTAATCAAACCTTTGGTATCATTCAACATAAACTACACTAAAAAGTGCTTATTATTGAAGCTGAAATATACTTAAAATTTATTCGATATAGGAATTCTTTAACAGAAGATTACCTTTTAAAACGGCACATCGTTATCATCATCCTCATTAAACGAACTACCAAAAGCCTGGTCTGGACTTGCCTTAAAGTTATCTGTTTTAAAGGTATCATCGTTAGCTGCAGCGTTCATTTTTGAATGAAACTCGAAAGGCGAGTCAAAATCATCTAAATTATCAAACTTACCTAAATGCCCAATAAATTTTAAACGGATGTTATCTAAACCACCATTTCTATGTTTTGCGACAATAAATTCTGCCTGCCCTTCAGTTGGCGAGCGTTCTTCATCATCCCATTCATCAATTTTATAATATTCGGGTCGGTAAATAAAGCTAACAATATCTGCATCTTGCTCGATAGCACCAGATTCACGTAAGTCTGATAACAGCGGACGTTTACTACCTCCACGAGTTTCAACCGCACGCGATAACTGCGATAATGCAATAACTGGTACATTTAACTCTTTTGCTAATGCTTTTAAGTTTCTAGAAATCATAGATATTTCCTGCTCACGGTTTCCGCCATGGCTACTTCCTCCGGTCATTAACTGTAAATAATCAATCATGATTAATTTTATACCATGCTGCGACGATAATCTACGCGCTTTTGCACGTAAATCGAAAATAGAAAGTGATGGCGTATCGTCGATAAACAATGGTGCTTTTTCCAGTCCTTTTACTTTCACATTAAGTTGTTCCCATTCGTGTTTTTCGAGTTTACCGGTACGTAATTTTTCTGACGACAAGCCTGTTTCACTAGAAATTAAACGCGTAATTAATTGTACAGAAGCCATCTCTAAAGAGAAAAATGCCACAGGTATATTCTGGTCTACCGCAATATTTCTTGCCATAGACAAGGTTAATGCTGTTTTACCCATACCAGGACGCGCCGCCACAATAATTAAATCGGACGGTTGCCAACCAGAAGTTAATTTATCTAATTTATTAAACCCAGTAGGAATACCACTTAAACCTTCTTTATTTGAAATTTCTTCAATTTTCTTTTTAGCTTGAATTACCAATTCTTGAGCGGTTTCACTAGATTTTTTTATATTTCCTTGGGTAACTTCGTATAATTTTGATTCCGCTTTATCTAATAAATCGAAAACATCTTTTGTTTCATCATAAGAGTCTTCAATAATCTCGCTCGAAATTTTAATTAAACTACGTTGTATAAATTTCTGCAAAATAATACGTGCATGAAACTCTATATGCGCCGAAGAAGATACTTTTTGAGTTAAGGAAATAAGGTAAAAATCACCTCCAGCAAGCTCTAATTTTGAGTTTTTTTTAAGTTGTGTAGAAACAGTTAATAAGTCTACCGGTTCACTTCCTTCAAACAACTGAAAAATAGCTTCAAATATGTGCTGGTGGGCTTCTTTATAAAAAGCATCGGGACTTAAAATATCAATAACTTCATCAACTCCTTTTTTATCAATCATCATTGCCCCAAGAACAACTTCTTCTAAATCAATAGCTTGAGGTGGTATTTTACCTTTCTCAAGACTAATCAATGTACTTTTATCAACTTTAAAGCCTCTTATTTGTTCGGGTTGTTTCATGAATACGAAAGTAACTAAAATGAATGTGTTTTTAATGAAAAATTGTATTATGGTTGTTCACAGTTAGTTAACAATTTAACTGTTAATAACTTAAAAATATTGTCAATAAGCATAAAAAAAATCTGAAGCATTGAAACTTCAGATTTTAATTTGTAATGGTTTTAACCGTATTAATCTTTATATACACCCATCTCTGAATATTTTTCCATACGCTGAGACACCAAATCTTTTGGTGATAAGTTTTTTAGCGACTCGTAAGCTTTAACAATGGCATTGCTAACAGCTGAAAACGTTTTTTCTCTATCGCGGTGGGCTCCACCAAGTGGTTCTTTTATAATTTCGTCAACCAGTTTTAACTTTTTCATATCTGAAGCAGTTAATTTTAAGGCTTCGGCTGCTTGTTCTTTATACTCCCAACTTCTCCATAATATAGAAGAGCAAGATTCTGGAGATATTACCGAATACCATGTATTCTCTAACATCATTACAACATCTCCTACTCCAATTCCTAATGCGCCACCAGACGCTCCTTCACCAACAACCACGGTAATAATTGGCACTTTTAGTCGGGTCATTTCCAAAATATTTCTGGCTATAGCTTCTCCCTGTCCGCGTTCTTCTGCTTCCAACCCTGGATAAGCTCCGGGAGTATCCAACAATGTTACTACTGGGATACCAAATTTTTCGGCAGATTTCATTAAACGAAGTGCTTTTCTATAGCCTTCTGGATTAGCCATTCCAAAATTTCTGTACTGACGTGTTTTGGTATTATATCCTTTTTGCTGGCCTATAAACATAAAACTTTGATCGCCAATTTTACCTAAACCACCAATCATTGCCTTATCGTCTTTAAAAGCTCTATCGCCATGTAATTCTAAAAAAGACTCCCCGCAAATAGCATTAATATGATCTAAAGTATAAGGTCTGTTAGGATGACGCGATAGTTGAACTCGTTGCCAAGGCGTTAAGTTTTTATAAATCTCTTTCTGAGTTTCAACTAATTTTTTCTCAATTTTAGAACAAGTTTCTGTAACATCAACTTCACTTTCTTTGCCAATGATTTGGCACTTAGTGAGTTGTTCTTCAAGTTCCTTAATTGGGATTTCAAATTCTAAATATTCCATAAGAATTTTGTTTTGGCTATTAATCTAAGTTAGTCTACAAATATAAAAACTTTAATTATGATTTGAAGCTAAGAACGTTTTCTTTTTAAGAATCTTATGTTTTTTAAAATAGCATTTAATAAAATAGTAGTAAAAATAACCAGCGCTCCATAATAAAAATAAGCACTCATTTGCTCTTTTTCCGGGAACAAAATAACGGCTAAAATTATACCATATATGGGTTCTAAATTATAACTAAGTACCACGGTATATGGACTTATTACCTTCATAACATGAACAGATGCAATAAAAGCATAGGCGGTACAAATAGATGCCAAAATAAAAAGATAGCCTAAATCAGAATAGCTTACATTAAAAAAGCTACTTGAAAACCCCTCTTCAAAAATCATTATATAAATTGAAATAAATAAAACACCGCTTATAAACTCATAGAACGATATAACCGTAGCAGTGTGTCTTTTTAAAAAACTCCCGTTAAGTACTGCAAATAGGGAAGATAAAAACGCTGATGATATTCCTAAAATAATCCCTGTGATGTATTTCATTTCACTTTGAGTAATTATAAAAACACCAATAATAACAATGATTCCAAAAAGTATTTCGTACCAAATAATACGTCGCTTATATATAACGGGTTCTATTAAGGATGCAAAGAAAGCTCCTGTAGAAAACATGGCGAGTGTTATTGAAACATTCGATGCGTCTATCGCTCCAAAAAAAGTAATCCAATGCAGCGCGATAATAACGCCCGCAATAAACAATCGGAGTAACGCTTTTGGACTAATATTAATATTAACCTTTGCAATTTTAATATAAATAAAGACTAAAACAGATGCCATTAACATTCGGTACCAGACTAATGAAACGGCACTTATGGTAATGATTTCACCGAAAATAGCTGTAAATCCAGCTATAAAAACTAAAAAGTGAAGGTGTAAATGATTTTTTAACTTAACGTTTAGCATTACGTAAGAGATAAATGGCTAGAATACCAAAAATAACATTAGGAAACCAAACGGCTATTAATGGTGGAAAGTCTGATTGTTCTGCCATTACCCCAAATATTTTATCGAAAAACACAAAAACCATGGCAATACATATACCAACAGCAAGATTAACACCCATACCTCCTCTACGCTTAATAGACGATACCGCTACTGCGATAATGGTTAAAATAAAAACCGATACTGGCAAACTCCATTTTCTATATAATACTAATTTAAAACGACCTACATGTGATGAGCCTCTTGCCTCTTCTTTCTCAATAAAGCGTTTTAAATCGCCATACATTTTAGTTTCGGCCGCATAAATAACAGGAATTAAATCGTCTGCATCAAAGGCAAAAAGCGTGTCTTTGGTAGTTTCAATTTCTAAACTATCGATATCGGTACCTACTATTCGTTTTGCATAATTTGTTAATCGGTATGTTGTATCTTCTTCAATATACTTTATATTACTTGCTGTTATTTTGTGCTTTAATTTATTATTCTCGAAATGCTCTAAAGTAAAATCGCGCCCAATTTTATTTCCTACATCAAAAGAACTCACGTAAATAATTTCCTTATCATTAATCTGTCTAAATACATTTAAATTGGTTTCATCAAAAGCGGTCTTCCCTTTCTTTAAATATTTATAGGTAAAATCGTTAAACCCTTCACTTGCTTTTGGTGCTAAATACAAACCTAAAACAATAGATAATATACCAACAATAGTTGCTCCTATTAAGTAGGGTCTTAAAAATCTTGTGAACGACACACCCGAACTTAAAAAGGCGATAACTTCTGTATTATTGGCTAATTTAGAAGTGAACCATATTACAGATAAAAATAAAAACAGTGGAAAAAGTAAATGCGCGAAATAAATGGTGAAATCATAGAAGTAAACAAGTACTTCAGCTATAGGCACTTCATTTTCTAGTATTCTACCAATTTTTTCTGCTAGATGCACCGTTATTCCAATTGGAACAAACAATAGTAACATCATAAAAAATGTAAACAAATAGCGTTTTAATATGTACCAGTCTAGTATTTTCAAATTGGGTTTTGGGTTTTAAATTGAAATAACTTTTAACTTTTAACTTTTAACTTTTAACTTTTTATAATCTATTATCCATTTGTTTTACCATCTGGTCTTTCCATTTTTTAAAATCTCCTGCTAATATATGTTTTCTTGCCTCACGAACCAACCACAAATAAAATCCTAAATTATGAATTGTGGCAATTTGTTTTCCAAGTAATTCGTTTACTGAAAACAAGTGTCTTAAGTAGGCTTTGGAATATTCGGTATCAACAAAAGTAATAGCCATCTCGTCGATTGGAGAAAAATCGTCTGCCCATTTTAAGTTTTTAATATTGATGGTTCCATACGCCGTAAACAACATCCCATTTCTGGCATTTCTTGTAGGCATAACACAATCAAACATATCGATACCTAGTGCAATATTCTCTAAAATATTGATGGGTGTTCCAACGCCCATTAAATAGCGTGGTTTGTCTTCGGGTAATATTTCGGTTACAACTTCTGTCATAGCATACATTTCTTCAGCAGGTTCACCAACCGAAAGTCCGCCTATGGCATTACCAACCGCGCCAGCATTCGCAATATATTCGGCAGATTGTTGTCTTAAATCTTTATATGTACTTCCTTGAACTATAGGAAAAAAAGCTTGATTGTAATCGTATTTTAATGGCGTTTTTTCTAAATGATTGATACATCTATCTAACCAACGATGCGTCATGTGCATAGAGCGTTTTGCATAGTTATAATCGCATGGATATGGCGTACATTCGTCGAAAGCCATTATAATATCGGCACCAATACTACGCTGAATTTCCATAACATTTTCGGGTGTAAACACATGGTAACTCCCATCTATATGCGATTTAAATTTAACGCCTTCTTCTTTTATTTTTCTATTAGAAGACAAGGAGTATACTTGATAACCACCAGAATCTGTTAAAATATTTCTATCCCAATTCATAAACTTATGAAGTCCGCCAGCCTTTTCAATAATATCTGTTTGAGGTCTTAAATACAAATGGTAGGTATTACCAAGAATGATATCGGGATTTATTTCATCTTTTAACTCTCGTTGATGCACACCTTTTACCGTTGCTACAGTACCAACTGGCATAAAAATAGGTGTTTCGATAACCCCGTGATCTGTAATTAATTTACCTGCTCTTGCTTTACTTTGCGGGTCTTTTGCGCTTAATTCGAATTTCATGTGTTACTTCTATTGTTTTTTAATGGTCACATGGTACTTCCTAATAATTATTCCCTCTAGAATCTAAATTTAGTTATGGAAGGTTCATTTAAAAAAGAAAATATTCAGTTGGCAAACCTACATATTTTTTTAATTTTAATTTGAATTTAATCTCAATTATATCGGGTTTAAGTGTGGTTATTTATAAAAAGTGATATTTCGAAAACATATTTGATTTTAATATTATGTGTAATAAATTTCATTTGGCAGCGTTTTTGATATCATAAACCAAATCTTAAAACGAATATTATGAAAAGTTTAAAAAACAATCACAAACATTTATTTATTATTTTATTTTTTACGGCTTTAATTCCTACTACAATTATGGCACAAACCTCTACAGGAATTGGTTTTAAAGGAGGTTTAAATTATAATGCCAATGGTGATTATTTTGAATCGATTAGTGACAATGCGCAACATCCAGACCGCAACGTTGGGTATCATGTTGGATTATTTGGAAAAATTGGTAATCGGTTTTATTTTAAGCCCGAGGTCATGTATACCCACACAAAAAGCGATTACAATGATGATACTTTTGAAATGCAAAAAATTGATGCTCCCATGTTATTCGGAGTAAAAGTACTTGGACCCATAAGTGTTTTTGGAGGCCCTGCCTTACAATATATTTTAGATACCGAATTTGAGGGTATTTCTATTAATGATGTTGAAAATGAATTTTCCGTTGGCGTGAATTTTGGAATTGGCCTTAACTTTAACAGCGTTGGTATTGATATAAGATACGAACGAGGTTTTAGCGATAATGAAGCAACCTTTTTAAATAATAACGGTATTGGTACGAGTAGATTGGATACTAGACCCGACCAATTAATTTTAAGTTTATCGCTACTACTTTAAGATTAGACAGAACAGTTTAAAACAAAAAAACCTCGCTAAATGGCGAGGTTTTTTGTTTGTTATAAAAAGAACATTTAGCTCTTTCTTATTTTATCTGTCTTATCCAAATAATTAGGAATCCCATTTCCGTTTGAATCGTCGTTTGTTGGGTCACCATCGTTATTAATATCTTCGTTGATGGTAAAAATACCATCACCATCATCATCTGCATCAAGATAATCAGGCGTACCGTCTCCATCTGTATCATCATCGGTGGTGTCTTTTAAATCGGTATAATTTGCAGTAAATTCACCATCGCCATTTAAATCTTCAAGATAAGATGGCACTCCATCGCCATCATGATCATTTTGAGATATTTTAAGTAATTCAAACTTAAAAATTATGGGAGCGTAAGTTTGTCCCCCAATGGTTCCTGAAAAATATGCTAAACCAGATGGTAAAAACATAACCCCTACACCTTTATTTACATATTCTACGGTTCCATCACCACTTTCAACATAACTTTCTGCTGTATAAAACGATTGTGGTAACACCTTTCTCCATCCAGGAATTAACGAAGTTAAATCAAACGTTACTGGGTTTACAGCATTGTCAAAAATGGTATCTTGTAAAGTAAAACCTTCGTAAATTACGTTCACATTATCTGCAAATGTTGGTGTATCACTCCCTCCTCCTTGGTTAATGGTTAGCACATAATATTCATAATCTGTATCTGCATATTTAATGGATTTTTTTTCTAAACCTACTGCATCTTTAAGTAAAGTATTACCTGCTGCTACCGTTTCACCGTCTTTAAGTTTTGTAAAAACTAAGTCTTTAATACCTGGATTAGAAAGTGATGCTATTTCGTCTGAATTATAATAATGAGTTGCTAAATAATCGTTTAAAGAATCCATGTCTGCGAGCTGTTGATCCTCTCGATCTCTTATTTCTATAGTAACCGTATCAGTATCATCATCTTTTTTACAAGACACAAAACCTATTGTTAAACATAAAATATATAAACCAATTTTTCTTAAATTCATGTGCTAATTTGTTTTTTACAATGCAAAATATTACTAGCGTTAAAATCCGCTATTAAAAGATTTAATTCTTCGTAAGGCATGTAACATTATTGCTTATTTTTGAGCCGCAAGATACAACTTAAATATAATTTTGCACAACAACATTAACGTAGATTTTACAATAATTATATGCGTATAGACAAGTATTTATGGTGCGTTCGATATTATAAAACGAGAACATTGGCAACAACCGCTTGTAAAAAAGGACATGTTAGAGTAAACCAAGACATTGTAAAGCCCAGCAGAGAGGTGTATGCACAAGATATAATCGAACTTAGAAAAGACCAAATAAACTACAAACTAACTGTAAATGATATTCCTGAAAGTCGTGTTGGTGCCAAATTAGTTGATATTTATAGAACCGATACCACGCCAAAAGAACAATTTGAAGCACAAGAATTATTAAAATATTCTAAAGATTATTACAGAAAAAAAGGTGTTGGCAGACCAACTAAAAAAGACAGGCGCGATATTGACGGGTTTACCGATATTACCTCGGATGGTGAAACCGATAGCTTTGAAGAAATTGATTCTGAAGAGTAATAATATAATGAACACTTTTAGAACTTAGAAAAATACTAGTTACAGATAAAATGAGTAATTTTATACTTTAATTCAATTTAGCAAGAACATGGACGTTACAGATAATGTGATACTAAACCACAACGAGATTAACCATAAAATAAGACGTATAGCTTTTCAGATTTATGAAAGCAATGTAGACGAAAAAGAGGTTATTTTAGCCGGGATTGATAGCAATGGTTATATTTTTGCTAAAAAATTAAAAAAGGAACTTCAAAAAATATCAGATATCAATCCGATACTTTGTAAAGTTAGCATCGACAAAAGAAATCCGCAGAACCCTATAAAAACCTCTATTGCGCCAGAAGATTACCAAAATAAGTCTTTAGTGCTTGTTGACGATGTATTAAATTCGGGTACCACCTTAATTTATGGTGTAAAGCATTTTTTAAATGTTCCATTAAAGAAATTTAAAACGGCCGTTTTAGTAAATAGAAATCACAAGAAGTATCCTGTTAAAGCCGATTTTAAAGGGATTTCATTTTCTACATCGCTACACGAACACGTAAATGTGGTTTTAGATGGTAAAAAGTTTGAAGTTACTTTAGAATAGCTCTAAAACTAATTCTTCTATAATATCCTTTAAAGACTTATTATCTGTAGTAATGGTAACATTTGCCCTACTATAAAACTGCGAGCGCTCAAAAAGATGTTTGCCTATAAATTCTGCTAACAATTCATCTGTTTCAATGTTCGCAACTAAAGGACGTTTACTTTTCTCGTTTTTTAGTCGTGCCATTAACGTTGAGATGGAAGCTTTTAAATAGATGCTTTTTACATCCTTCTCATTTAAAATTAAATCCATATTACTGCCATAACATGGTGTTCCGCCACCTAAAGAAAGGACCAGGTCTTTTTTTGAATCTAAAAGTTCTTTTAAATAAAGTGTTTCTAATTTTCTAAAATGTATTTCTCCTTTAATTTTAAAAATATCATTTATAGTTAATTTTTCATTCTTTTCAATATAATCATCCAAATCAATAAACTGATAGTTTAATTTTTCTGCTAAAATCTTTCCAAAAGTCGACTTTCCTGAAGCCATGTACCCAATTAAAACTAAAATCATTTTCTCGCTATAAATTGATTATTAAAAACATACGTATGCGCATCGCAAAAAAACAAAAAATTCTTTAAAAAAAGCCTTGTTTTATTAAAAATAGATTTTATATTTGCACCCGCTAACAACAACACGTTGGCACAGAATAAAAACAAGACCTGGTAGCTCAGTTGGTAGAGCATTTCACTTTTAATGAAAGGGTCCTGGGTTCGAATCCCAGCCCGGTCACTAGAAAAAGTTAAGCTTAATTGCTTAACTTTTTCTATTTTTACTACATACATAATGCGCACATGGCGGAATTGGTAGACGCGCCAGCTTGAGGGGCTGGTATTCGCTTAGAATGTGGAAGTTCGAGTCTTCTTGTGCGCACTTTTCTTAATATAAATCCTTAAAAACTTCATTAATTTTTGATTTAATCAATTAATATTCCTATTTTTGTTTAACTTAAATAGATAATGAATGAACAATATTAAGGTCAACTTTAGTATTAAAGACCTAGAAAATCTTACTGGAATAAAGGCTCATACTATTAGAATCTGGGAAAAACGATATAATTTACTTAGCCCGGATAGATCTGACACTAATATTAGAAACTACAGTCTTACTAGCTTTCAAAAGCTTTTAAATATTTCTTATCTAAATAACAATGGTTTAAAAATCTCAAAGATTGCAAGTCTTAAAGAGGAAGAAATCCCTATCAAAGTTCGTGAAATTGCATCACGAGCAAAAGTTGAAGATCATGCTATTAATGCTTTTAAAGTAGCCATGCTTAATTTTGATCAGGTACTGTTTTACAACACTTACAACAACCTTCTGGAAAATAAAACGTTCAGCGATATTTTTTATACTGTATTCTTACCACTTTTAAAGGAGATTGGATTGTTATGGCAAACTAATACTATATCCCCAGCGCACGAACATTTTATTTCAGTTCACATCAAGCAAAAAATTCTTTTAAATATTGAACGGTTACAGAGTTTAGAACCAAAGCCTGCATCTAAAACCTTTGTTCTGTTTTTGCCGGACAACGAAATACATGATATTGGTTTGCTCTATATAAATTACGAATTGAGAAGTAAAGGCTATCATACTATTTTTTTAGGTGAAAGCGTACCAATGGATAGTTTAACAGATCTATTTGATTTTTTTGAAGAGATTACGTTCATTTCCTATTTCACAGTTTATCCGGAAGATGAGAATATATCAGATTATTTAAACAATTTCAATAAACTATTACTCCAAAAGAAAAATACTCAGTTACTATTATTAGGTCAGAAATTTTCTGATTTCGATGACCAATCGTTACCAAAAAGCATCAAAATTTATAAGTCGATTGAAAATTTAGTAAAAGAACTTTAATTATATTTGTTTTTTGTTTAACTTTTTATTATGTTTGTTAAACATTTATGAAAACAACTATAAGCATTATTGGTTCTGGGTTCTCATCATTAGCAGCCTCTTGCTATCTAGCAAAAGCCGGATATGACGTAACTATTTTTGAAAAAAATAGCACGATAGGTGGTCGTGCCAGACAATTTAAAAAGGACGGATTTACGTTTGATATTGGCCCAACATGGTATTGGATGCCAGACGTGTTTGAACGTTTTTTTGCTGATTTTGATAAATTACCTTCTGATTATTATACACTAGAAAAACTTAATCCTGCCTATTCTGTCTATTTTGGAAAAGATGATTACATCACTATTGAAGACACTTTAAGCAAAATAAAAAGTGCTTTTGAAAAAGAAGAACCGGGAAGTTCTCAAAAGCTTAATCAATTTATAGCGAAAGCAAAAGCAAACTACGATATTGCTATAAAAGACTTGGTTTATAATCCAGGAGTTTCTCCATTAGAATTAGTTTCTCCTGCCACCATTGGGAAAATTAATCAGTTTTTTAGTACCATAAAAAGAGATGTTAGAAAAGAATTTAAAAATGACAGACTGATTAAAATACTTGAATTTCCAGTGTTATTTTTAGGTGCAAAACCAAGCGACACGCCGTCATTTTATAGTTTTATGAATTATGCCGATTTCGGACTTGGAACCTTTCATCCCAAAAAAGGAATGTATCAGGTTATACTAGCGATTGAATCTTTAGCTAAAGAACTTGGAGTTAAAATTAAATACAAATGCTACCATTGATAAAATAATCGTAGAAAATGAAAAAGCTATCGGTGTCATTTCAAACGGCATAGAATATAGATCGGATATCGTTCTTAGTGGTGCAGATTACCATCATACAGAAACTTTATTCCTAAACAGTACAGACAATACTCGGAAAATTACTGGAATAAAAAAACTTTTGCACCTTCTTCCCTACTATTTTATGTAGGATTTAATAAAAAATTGGAAAATGTAGATCATCATACGCTTATTTTTTGATGTTGATTTTGATGTGCATGCAGAAGCTATTTATGATCACCCGAAATGGCCAGAAAACCCATTGTTTTATGCTAGTTTTCCCAAGTATAACCGATGAAAGTGCTGCTCCTGAAGGTAAAGAAGCAGGTATTTTTTTAATTCCATTAGCTCCAGGATTAGATGATACTCCAGAATTAAGAGAAACATATTTTAATAAAATAATGGATCGTTTTGAAAATTTAACATATCAAAATGTCAAAAAAAATGTTATATTTAAAGAAGTCTTATTGTGTAAATGATTTTATAAAAGATTACAATTCATATAAAGGAAATGCTTACGGCATGGCAAATACACTATTGCAAACTGCTTTTTTAAGACCAAAATTAAAAAGTAAAAAAGTGAAAAATTTATTTTTTACAGGTCAATTAACCGTTCCTGGTCCAGGTGTTCCACCGTCATTAATATCAGGAAAATTAGTAGCAGATTTAATTAATAAAACATCAACTAAATATGAAATCATTATTTGACACCGTTTCTTATAGTTGTAGCAAAATAGTTACTAAAATGTACAGCACTTCGTTTTCGTTGGCAACAAAAATGCTTGCACCATCCATTACGATAGGATATTTATAATATTTATGGTTTTGTGCGTTTTGCTGATGAAATTGTAGATTCTTTTCATGATTATGATAAAGAAGACTTATTTAACAAGTTTTCTGAAGATTTAGAACTGGCTTTAAAAGATAAAATTAGTTTAAACCCTATTTTAAATTCATTTCAACACACCGTATCACAAATACAATATTAGATAAAAATTTAGTGGATGCTTTTATGAAAAGCATGCGATTAGATTTACATAAAACAGAATATCTAAACTGAAGAAGAATACAAAGATTACATTTATGGATCTGCCGATGTGGTTGGGCTTAATGTGCTTAAAAGTATTTGTAAATGGTGATAATGAAAAATATGACGAACTTAAAGATACTGCCATGTCTTTAGGTTCTGCATTTCAAAAAGTGAATTTTTTAAGAGATTTAAAAGCTGATTTTGAAGAATTAAATAGAACTTATTTTCCGAATACTGATTTAAATAAGTTAGATGAAAATTCAAAACAACAAATTATTGACGATATTGAAAATGATTTTGAAAAAGGCTTAAGCGGGATTAAAAAGCTACCTATTGAAGCAAAATTTGGTGTTTTTATGGCCTACAGATACTACAAACAATTATTAAAAAAACTTAAAAAAACACCAGCACTTCAAATAAGAAACACCAGAATTAGGGTTTCTAATCCTAAAAAAATAGAATTATTAATGCGTAGCTATGTTAAATATCAATTAAATATATTGTAAATTTATAACATGCAAACATTACTTTGGATACTTATTTTTTTAGCAACGTATTGCTTTATGGAATTTATGGCGTGGTTTACGCATAAATACATTATGCATGGTTTTTTATGGTATTTACACAAAGACCATCATAAAAAAGACCACGACAGTTGGTTTGAACGTAACGATGCCTTTTTTATCTTTTATGCTGTTGTTAGTATTGGTTGTTTTTTACTTTGGAAATACGATATTTTTTGGGCAGGTTTACCAATTGGATTAGGTATTTTTGCTTATGGCTTATCTTATTTTTTAGTTCATGACATTTTTATACATCAACGCTTTAAACTTTTTAGAAATGCCAATAACTGGTATGCTAAAGGTGTAAGACGTGCGCACAAAATGCATCATAAACATTTAGGAAAAAAAGATGGTGAATGCTTTGGAATGTTATTAGTTCCTTTTAAATATTTTAAAAAATAAGACATGTCTTATTTATACCTGCTGTTAAATCTAGGCTCCTTATCTATCCCCTTTCTATTTAGTTTTCATCCAAAATTAAAATTTTATAAACACTGGAAATCTTTAGGGATTGGTATACTAATCAGTATGCTTATTTTTATTCCTTGGGATGTTTTCTTTACTATAAACAGTATTTGGGGTTTTAATTCTAGTTATTATTTAAATACCAAAATCTTTAGTTTACCTATTGAAGAATGGCTTTTTTTTATTTGTATTCCTTATGCCTGTGTATTTACACATTATTCGTTATTATATTATTTCCCAAACCTTCAGTTAACCATAGGAAAAACAAAACTAATAAGTTATTTACTTATATTAGGATTCCTCATAATTTCAATATATAATTATGATAAATGGTACACGTTTGTAAATTTTTCGTTAGCTACTATTTTAACACTGCTTGTAGTTAATAAATATCCAAAAATTCTTCAATCATATTTAATTACTTTTTTGGTAATGCTTATTCCCTTTTTTATTGTGAATGGCATCCTAACTGGAAGTTTTATTGAAAATGAAGTAGTATGGTATAATAATTCCGAAAACTTAAACATTCGATTATTCACCATTCCTATTGAAGACTCGGTTTATGCATTTACATTGATTCTTTTAAATCTTTTTGTGATGGAATCGGTTAAAAAAATTAAGTAGTTTAGGAGTTTATAACATTTATTGGCGATCCCTTTAAAAATGCTTCCAGATTATCGGCAGCCATGTGCATCAATCTACTTCTAGATTCTTTTGGTGCCCAGGCAATATGAGGCGTTATAATACAGTTCTTAGCGGTTAATAAAGGATTATCTGCTTTTATAGGTTCTATTGAAACCACATCAACCGCTGCACGAGCTACTTTTCCAGAATTAAGTGCGTCTTTTAAGTCTGTTTCATTAATTAAACCTCCACGAGATGTGTTTATAATCATAACACCATCTTTCATTTTAGCAATGGATTCTTTATTAATCATACCTTGCGTAGATTCAGATAACGGACAGTGTAAACTAATAATATCAGAAGACCTAAAAAGTTCATCTAATGCAACATACTTGCAGGTTTCAGATTCCAATTCCAGATTCTTACTTCTGTTGTAAGCTAAAATATTTAAACCAAAAGCCTGAGCAATTTTTGCTGTAGCCTGCCCAATTCTTCCAAAACCAATAATTCCCATGGTTTTTCCTGAAAGCTCTATAAGTGGTGAATTCCAAAAACAAAAATCAATTGATTTTGTCCAATCGCCATTTTGCACCGCATTGTTATGATTACCCACATGATGGCACATTTCTAAAAGTAACGCCATTGTAAATTGGGCAACAGCATTCGTGCTATAAACGGGCACATTGGTTACTGGAATTCCTAATTCTTTAGCTGAAATAATATCAACAACATTATATCCGGTAGCCAAAACCCCAATGTATTTTATATTTGGGGCTTTGCTAAGTACATATTTGGTTAAAGGTGTTTTGTTGGTAAAAACAATTTCGGCATTTCCAATAGTTCTCAATACTTCTATTGGGTTAAAATCTGTTCTATCATGAACTTTCAATTCACCAAAAGCTTTAATCTTATCCCAACTTAAATCGCCAGGATTTAAAGTATAACCATCTAATACAACAATCTTCATCTATTTCTATTAACTATTATTTAAGCAACGCATCGATAGTACTTCTTACCGATTTACTATTCCAATTCGCAGCACCAGATTCGTCTATTATGATATTCCCTTTCTTATCTATTAAAAAAGTTCTAGGGATTGTTGAAATATTGAAATAATCAGGATACTTGGTTACCGGTCTATACACTTTAAAAGTGTAATTTTTCTTGACTAAAAATGGGTTTATCTCAGTATAAGGGTCATTCGTCACGAAAAGAAATACTATTTTATCACTGTAATCGTTATAGAGCGCTTGCATACTAGGCATTTCTGCAATACATGGTGGACACCACGTAGCCCAAAAATTAACCAAAACAACTTTTCCTTTAGCTTCTTCAAAATTATACATGGTGTTATTTTCGTCTGTTAACATCCATTTATAATCGGAAATCGTTGTTAGTTTTTCTTCATTTATTGTTATGGGTTTTACCAAGGCAATGCCTTTTTGCAAAAATACTTGAATAGGTTGTCTTGTTTGCGGAATAACTAATAAGGCGATAACAATTACAAATACAACATTACTAATTGTTTTTTTTGAAATTTTCATGATTACAAATTAAAAAAGGCATAATTTCTATTTTGAAACTATGCCCTAAATTTAATAAAAACAAAGTGTTTATTTATTCTTCTTCGTCTTTAGTTTTTTTCGTTTTATCTTTCGAATCATCAAATTCTAACATGTTATGCTCCTGTAACAAATTATACCATTGTATTACCTTCTTAATATCGCTAACATACACTCTGTCCTCATCATAATCCGGCAAGATCTCAAAGAAATATTCTTCTAAGGCATCTTTACTATCTTTTGCTTTTACAGACGTTTGAGATCCATTTTCTTTCTTCTTAATATTTTCAAAAACTTGCTTTAAAGGCACTTCTTCTGTTAATGTGTAAATAGCTATTTCACTTAAAACGCTTACATTTTGCCTTACATTAACCGATAGTCTTTTTTTATCTAATAATGATTCTGCTACAAAACCACCACGTGTTTGCGCTATTAACTTATACAATCCTGGTTTTCCTGCAATGGCAAGTACTTTTTCTAAACTCATAAATTATTTTTTGAAAGTGGCAAATATCCACTGTTTATTGGTGTATTACAAATATTATCGTTTCTTTTTTTGATCTGGAAAACGCATTCTATAATCAACGCTAATTTTTCCTTTTGAAATATTGTTGAGTCTACCTTTTATTAATCGTTTTTTTAAACTCGATAATTTATCGGTAAACAAAATGCCTTCAATATGATCGTATTCGTGCTGAATTACGCGTGCAATTAATCCGTCGAAACTCTCTTTTTTAGTTTCAAAATTTTCATTAAGATATTCTATGGTAATTTTAGGTTTTCTAAAAACATCTTCACGTACATCTGGAATACTTAAACAACCTTCGTTAAAAGCCCACTCATCACCTTCTTCTTCAAGAATTTTGGCATTAATAAATACCCGTTTAAACTCTCTTAAATCCTTTTGCTCCGCTTCTGTAAAATCTTCATCATCTGAAAAAGGCGCTGTATCGACAATAAACAACCGAATAGCAAGTCCGATTTGAGGTGCTGCTAAACCAACACCACTGGCATTGTACATGGTATCGAACATATTTTCAAGAAGTGCATCAAACTCCGGATAATCTTTATTTATATCGACTCCAACTTTTTTTAAAACAGGATCGCCATAGGCAATAATGGGTAAAATCATGATTTTATTTTGTGTTACAAGTTGCAAAAATACAACACTTAAATTGAATGATGGTATTATTTATTTGAAGAATTCGACTATTTGGAGTACAAATAACTTTGTAAAATTAATGTGGCACTAATTTCGTCTACCAAGGCTTTATTTTTTCTTTGGTTCTTTTTTAAGCCACTATCTATCATGGTTTGAAATGCCATTTTAGAAGTAAAGCGTTCGTCTACACGCTTAATAGGTATTTTAGGAAATTGCGCTTCCAACTTTTTTAGAAACGGCACAATCAAGACCTCACTTTCAGAAGCAGTGTTATCCATTTGCTTAGGTTCTCCAACAATAAAAAGTTCTACAGCTTCTTTACTAACATAATCCTTCAAAAAAGCGAGCAATTCTTTGGAGTTTACTGTTGTAAGCCCTGATGCTATAATTTGTAGTTCATCGGTAACCGCTAAACCTGTACGCTTCAATCCATAATCAATTGCTAAAATTCGGGCCATAACACATCTTTAATGCAAAAATAATGTAATAAAATAAAAAAAGACCCTCTTTTTCAGAAAGCCTTTTTCAATAGTTAACCTTATTGTAATATTTGAATATGAATTCTTTTATAATTAAGCTTTTTCAGCTACATTCATTTTTGGAAACAAAATATTTAAATTATCTACATTTCTTACGCGGTTAAAGTAAATTCTAATATCACTACTACGAGCTATAGATTCTTTAACTTGAGAAGCATCAATTAAAAGTACTTCGTTTTCGTTTGCAGTAGTTGTTGTAGTTTCAACAGTTACTTGTTTATCATCATTAGAAACAGATACAGTAGAATTAATTTCATTATTTACAACTTCAGTAGTGCTTTGTGCATTTCCAAAAGTGAAAGCTAATAAGAAAATTAATAATATGTAGAAATTTGTTTTCATCTGTTTGTTATTGTTTGATGAGACAAATATATACCCACATAAAGCCTCACACACAATAAATTAGATATATGCGCTAGTATTTTCGATTATAAGTGGAGATGCTATTTTTCACCGATTAATAGACAAAAAGCACAATTTAAAAGACCAAAAACACTAAAAATGTATTTCATCTGACCAAATTTCAATTTTAAAGCAAAAACAGCCGACTAAATACACAACTACAACCGATAAACGACACTAATTTATTCGTTTTAAAAGTTCATTTAATAAGCAATTCATTCCCATTTTTTAAACCATACCTCTTATATTTGCCAAAAATCAAAAAACAAAATGATCGAATTAAGACAAACCATAGAACAAGCTTGGGACAATAGAGATCTTTTAAAAGAAGACAAAACAACTTCTGCCATCAGAAAGGTTGTAGACTTATTAGATAAAGGTGAATTAAGAGTTGCCGAACCTGTTGAAGGTGGCTGGCAAGTTAATGAATGGGTTAAAAAAGCAGTTGTTTTATATTTCCCGATTCAAAAAATGGAAACCATTGAATGTGGACCGTTAGAGTTTCATGATAAAATTCCATTAAAGAAAGGGTATGCCGAAAAAGGTATTCGTGTAGTGCCTCATGCTGTTGCAAGACATGGAGCGTATATTTCTGCCGGTACTATTTTAATGCCAAGTTATGTAAATATTGGTGCTTATGTAGATGAAGGTACTATGGTTGATACTTGGGCTACCGTTGGAAGTTGTGCTCAAATTGGCAAAAATGTACACCTATCGGGTGGCGTTGGTATTGGTGGTGTTTTAGAACCTTTACAAGCAGCCCCAGTTATTATTGAAGACAACGTTTTTGTGGGTTCTAGATGTATTGTAGTTGAAGGTGTTCGTGTTGAAACGGAAGCTGTTTTAGGTGCCAATGTTGTGTTGACAATGAGTACCAAAATAATTGATGTTACTGGAGATACTCCAATTGAAATGAAAGGTCGTGTGCCTGCGCGTTCGGTAGTCATTCCGGGCAGTTACACTAAAAAGTTTGCTGCTGGCGAATACCAAGTACCTTGCGCATTAATTATTGGAAAACGTAAAGAAAGCACCGATAAGAAAACATCTTTAAATAACGCACTTCGTGATAATGATGTAGCGGTTTAAATTTAATCTTTTATAATACCAAAAGGCGTCCAAGGGGTTTTCGAATCCCTTGTATGCTTTCTAATAGCTTGGTTTTTAGCGATGGACTCTGGTGTTTTATAACCGCGTTTATGGTCTAAATGCACACAAATAGCACTATAGCGTATTTGTTTAGATTTTATGCCATAATTAGTTAATCGCTCCCCCAACTCCCTATCTTGTCCGCCATATTGCATGCGTTCATCAAAGCCATTAACGGCAACAATATCTTTTTTCCAACCAGAGGCATTATGTCCGTTCCAACTTGGATTTGTGGGAGTTAAACTGTTTAATAATTTAGCAATTATTCCCTTTGCGGTAAGCTTATTATTTTTAAATGATGATTTTAGACCATTATTTTTTAACCATTTTAAATTGAAACAGTTACCCGATAGAATATCATCTTTATCAATTTTATGTGAAATATCCATAGGAAGCATAAAATAACCACCCGATAAAAAATAACCTGTTTCTTTATTGTTTTGATGTACTTCTAAAAAATCGGCACGCGGAATACAATCGCCATCGCTCATCACAATATATTCAGATTTACAGGCAACAATTGCTTTGTTTAAAATTCTCGATTTCTGAAAACCATCATCTTCTTGCCAAACATGTACAATATTTAATTTCGTTTTTTGGATAAAGTCATCAATTAATTCTTTGGTTTTAGGGCGAGATCCATCATCTGCAATTACAATTTCAAAATCTTTAAAAGTCTGACAGTTATATCCCCAAAGCACTTTTTCTAACCAAGCTTCGGCATTATATGTACTTATAATCACAGATATTTTAGACATAATTTATTTTATAGAAAATGTAAATTTATAATAGTGTGGCAAAATATGAAAAGAACATGTAATACTAAAAAAAATAAGCTTAAAGTATTTACTATATTTGTTTCTTATTTTAAAAATCTAAAATGAAAGTTATAAAAGAGCTTCCTAAATCGCTACTATATAGTCTGTTTTTACATTTTACACCTCCAAAATTACTATTAAACTCTAAAAAGGAATCCGTACCTGTGATTGTTTCAATGACTTCGATTCCATCACGTTTAAATACAATTCATTTAGTAATAAAAAGCCTTTTTTATCAAACCCATAAACCTTCGAAAATTATTTTATGGCTGCATGAAGATTTAAAAGATAAATTACCCAATCGCTTAGACAAACTTCAAAATTCACTATTTGAAATTAAGTATTCTCATTTAACGTGTTCTCACAGAAAACTTATTCATTCACTTAAAGAAAATCCTGATACTGTTATTATTACTTGCGATGATGATTTAATATATAGTAAAAACTTACTAATAAATTTATACAAAGAACATTTAAAATATCCAAAAGATATTATCGCCAATACCACTTACCAAATTAAACTTGATGATAATAATGGATATTTACCCTATACCACTTGGAAAAATAAAGATAATAATCTCAACCCAAAATTATCAATACCAGTTGGTGCCTGGGGCGTTTTATATCCTCCAAATTCTGTTTCGAACGATATATTTAATGAAGACTTGTTTTTAAAACTAACCCCAAAAGCAGACGATTTATGGTTTAAAGCCATGGCGCTTTTAAACAAGACTATTTCTAGGCAATCTGAAAACGTACCAAATGAACCCATTCCAATAATTGGTACACAAAAAATAGCGTTAAAAAACGACAATGTTTCCAAAAACAAAAACGACATACAATGGGCAAGTTTATCAGACTATTTTAAACTAAAAAAATTGCTTAAATAATGTATATTTGTTCTTAAGAAAACTCTTATAAATGATTAATCTTTCTGCTGTAATAATTACTTTTAATGAAGAAGAACACTTAGAAAAATGTTTAAGTTCGTTAACAGGAATTGCTGATGAAATTGTAGTTGTCGACTCCTTTTCGACCGACAATACTCCTGAGATCTGTAAAACTTATAATGTTACCTTTATTCAACATAAGTTTGAAGGCTACATCGAGCAAAAAAACTATGCAGTTTCATTGGCAAAGAACGATTATATTTTATCTCTTGATGGCGATGAAGCACTTTCTGAAGCTTTAAAAGCCAGCATTTTAAAGGTTAAAGAAAATTGGAGATTTGATGGTTATTACTGTAACAGATTAAATAATTATTGTGGGCAATGGATAAAACATTCTGATTGGTACCCGGATAAAAAACTGCGATTATTTAAAAAAGAAAGTGGTGAATGGAAAGGCATCAATCCACACGATTCTTATAAATTAAAAAAGGGATTAAAATCTGGAAAACTTCAAGGCGATTTACTGCATTGGATTTACCGAGATTATTCCGACCACAATCAAAAAGTGGAGCGATTTTCAACCATTGCGGCTAATGCTTATTATAAATTAGGCAAGAAATCTTCTATCTGGAAAATAATATATAGACCCGCTTGGGCTTTTTTTAAAGCATATTTTTTAAGATTGGGTTTTTTAGATGGGTTAAACGGATTCATTATTTGCGTACAAACTTACAACGTAACCCTTTTTAAATACGTGAAACTTTATAGGCTCTGGAAACTTAATTCTTAGCTATTTTTTAATTTTCAATTTCTTTTTCAGTCGTTTTTTTCGATGGAATTTCTCCTGAAAAACTTCGGTTTCATGCCACATTAAATTAAATATTTTGTTGAAATCTTCACCAGAACATTTGGCGTATTCATCGCTCATGACCTCTACCATCGATTTATGAATGGTTAATCGTGCAAAATTTTTGATTCTGGTTTCAAAATCCATGGGACCAAATTGCATTCTATTTAAATCAACCAAAAAGAAATCATACGAATCGTTATTTTTTTTGATTAAGGTATTTCCTGGTGAATGGTCTAAAAAGTTAATCTCCTTTTCGTGCAACGTATAAGTAAATCTAGTAAATGCTCTTAGAATTGCATCGTAATCGGGAATATTAAAATCTTTAGTAAGTTCACGATAAGTCAAATCGCAATCTAATTGTTCACTAATGTAAAAACTCCTTCCGAAGAAAAGTATCGATTTAAATTCGTAATATGCAATGGGCGCTGGTGTACCCACACCTAATTCTAATAATTTTTTGGCATATTCAAAAGAGCGTTGGGCTTTACTTTTTCTGAAAAAATTATAAACAATTTTATTTATAAAATTTGGCACTTTAAATGCCTTGATGTTCAAATCAACACCATCAAGATTAATTATTTTTATAACGTTTCTTTTACCCTCACCACCTTCTATTGTATCGAAATTCTCAATAACATCTGTGAGTTGCTGCTTGTATAAATCGTTTTGTATATTGTTAAAAATACTTTTCATTTTGCAATATTACAAAGTTTTCATTCTAAAAAATGCTAATTGAGCAGCCAATTATTCACTTTAAAATATATAAATGTTAGTTTAAATAATTTTTTACCGTTAGGTACGAATTTATTATTGTTGTTATGGGATTCGATAATTTTAATATGATTTTTATTTTCTAAAACCGGACAACTTTTTAAACCAAAAGAAATTTTATTCTTAAAAGGCAATTCGTGAAAGGTTTTTAAATGCTCATGTGTTACCTGCTCTCTATCGCATATTTTAAAAAAGTAATTATCTAAATTGGTCTCTGCTCGCATTCTAGCTGTTCTACGGTTCCATTTTTCTTTAGCAGCTTCCTCACTATCGTAATGTGTAAAATGTATTTCTACATCATCAAGAAGTGCTATTGGATAATTTTTCGGGCGGTCAGGATACTTTGATTGCGATATAAACTTTAATTCTTGGTTCAAATAATATTCAAAATTAGAAAGCACTTTCAAATAACACGGTCCGTATAAAAACAAACCTATAAAAGGCGAGTTAAAGGGTCTTTTGTACCAATTATATAAAGATCCTCCCCAACAATTATTAGAAACAATTACGAAATTCCTGTCTTTTAATGCTTTTATATCCCTTTTGCTAAGCATCGCCCTAAACGTTTGCCTTAATTTTCTTTTTATAAAAACTTCAATTTTTCTTATCATAAATAGGCATATATAAAAACTACGCATCTGCTAATCTTAACAAAACTACAAAGTTTTTACAATGTAAAAAACTAATAGTAAATTTGGCAACCTTAAATTATGATATGCAAACCGAAATAAATAAAGCTTTAGATGTTCTAAAAAATGGCGGACTCATCCTCTACCCAACCGATACCGTTTGGGGCATTGGTTGTGACGCCACAAACCCCGATGCGGTAAAAAAAGTTTACGAATTAAAACAGCGCATAGATAGTAAAGCCTTAATATGCTTAGTGGCCGATGATAGAATGCTGAAAAAATACGTAAAAAAAATACCCGAAGTGGCTTTGAATATTATTGACGTGACCGATAAACCAACCACCATTATATATGATGATGCACAAAATTTAGCTGCTAATTTAATAGCTGAAGACGGCACCATCGCCATTAGAATTCCTGATGATGAGTTTTGTTTTCAACTTAGCAGAAGATTAAATGGGGCTATTGTTTCAACATCGGCGAATCTTAGTGGTTTTCCAACACCTAAATCCTTTAAAGAAATACAACAAGAGGTTTTAAAAGGTGTAGACTATGTTGTAAATTTGCACCACGACAAAATTTGCAACAAACCATCGTCCATTATAAAATTAAGTAACAATGGCGTTGTGAAGATTATTCGTGAATAAAATATAGCCATAAATTCAAATTCCTCATAATCGATGGTTTTTTGAATTTGATTATTGAAATTTCATAAATGAATTACAAACAAGCATTACAACATCCTATTTTTAAAATAATATCTGAATCTGCAAAAGAGCTTAATTTAGATAGCTACGTTATTGGTGGTTTTGTACGCGATTTTATTTTAAAACGAGGCAGTGCCAAAGATATTGATGTTGTTGCCATAGGCGACGGTATAAGTCTAGCAAAACAAGTTGCAAAAAATTTACCGACAAAACCAAAAGTACAGGTGTTTAAAACCTATGGTACCGCTATGCTTCGGTATGATGAAATAGAAATTGAATTTGTTGGAGCTCGTGTAGAATCTTATAATGAAGACAGTAGAAATCCTGCTGTTGAAAATGGAACGCTAGAAGACGACCAAAACAGACGTGATTTTACAATTAATGCATTTGCTTTAGATTTAAGTGAAGCTAATTTTGGTAATTTACTGGACCCCTTTAATGGTATTGAAGATTTAAAAAATAAAATTATTCGTACCCCATTAAATCCAGATATTACATATAGTGACGATCCTCTTAGAATGCTAAGAGCCATTAGGTTTGCCACACAACTTAATTTCACTATAGAAAAAAAATCGTTAGAGGCCATTTCAAGAAATTCTGATAGAATTAAAATTATTACTAACGAACGTATTGTTGTAGAAATAAACAAAATTATTGAAAGTAAAACGCCATCTATCGGGCTTTTTGCTCTTAGAACAAACAGGATTATTAAAACATATTTTACCAGAACTTATTGCTTTAAAAGGCATTGATGAAGTAGAAGGTCAGCGCCATAAAGACAATTTTTATCACACTTTAGAAGTCGTTGATAATATTGCCAAAAACACCGATAATCTTTGGCTACGTTGGGCTGCTTTATTACACGATATTGGCAAAGCCCCAACCAAAAAATTTAGCAAAAAAGTGGGATGGACATTTCACGCCCATGAATTTGAAGGCTCTAAAATGGTGTATCGCTTATTTAAACGATTGAAAATGCCATTAAATGACAAAATGAAATTTGTTCAAAAAATGGTATTTATGAGTTCGCGCCCTATTGCCTTAGCCAACGAAGAAGTAACGGATTCGGCAGTGCGCAGATTAGTTTTTGATGCAGGCGATTTTGTAGATGATTTAATGACACTTTGCGAAGCCGATATTACTACTAAGAACCCTAAAAAATTCAATAAATACCACAATAATTTTAAGCTAGTTCGTGAAAAAATTATAGAAGTTGAAGCACGTGATCACGTACGCAATTTTCAACCACCCATTTCTGGAGAAGAAATTATGGAAACGTTTAATTTACAACCTTCCAGAGAAATTGGTATCATCAAAGAATCCATCAAGGAAGCAATATTAGAAGGCGAAATACCAAACGACTATGATGCTGCTTACAAATTAATGCTCAAGGAAGGCGAGCGATTAGGTCTTAAAACCCAAAAATAATTATGCTAAAATTAGTTCGTACAGATTCTACAAATACAGATTTTATCGAATTGGTCAATCAACTAAACAGCTATCTACAAATTATGGATGGCGATGATCACGCATTTTATAATCAATATAACGGTATTGAATCGCTAAAAAATGTAATCGTGGTTTATATAGATAACCATCCAGTAGCATGTGGTGCATTCAAAAAATTTGATGAAAATAGAGTTGAAATTAAACGCATGTATACATCATCCAGTTATAGAGGAAATGGAGTGGCAAGCAATCTATTAAATGAATTAGAAACCTGGGCTAAAGAATTGTCGTTTTCTGGTACCATACTTGAAACCGGTATAAGACAAATTGAAGCTGTACAATTTTATAAAAAAAACCATTATAAAATAACAGCGAATTATGGGCCATATATTGGAGTTGAAAATAGTATTTGTTTCGAAAAAAAATTAGCTTAAAATGAAAAAAGACAACAAAAAAGTCATTTATTGGCTATTAACAGGATGCTTCTTAATTTTTATAATGGTTGTAGTTGGCGGAATTACCAGACTTACGCATTCTGGACTATCTATTTCTAACTACAAACTTATTTCTGGAACCCTTCCGCCTTTAAATGAAGCCGAATGGCATGAAGCTTTCGATTTGTACAAACAATATCCAGAATACAAAAAACTTAACAATCACTTTAACCTTCAAGACTTTAAAGATATATACTTCTGGGAATGGTTACACCGGTTTATTGGTAGAATGATTGGGCTTGCGTTTATTATTCCGTTTTTATATTTTATCTTAACCAAACAGCTTACCAAACCAACCATTAAAAAATCTATTATTTTATTGTGTATGGGCGCCTTCCAAGGTTTTATGGGATGGTATATGGTAAAAAGTGGTTTGGTTGATAATCCAGATGTTAGCCATTACCGGTTAGCGGCACATTTAATAACGGCGTTTATCACGTTTGCATACACCTTTTGGGTCGCTTTAGACCTAATCTTGCCCAACAAGAAAAAAGTAAATATTGGCTTTAGAAATTTAATTCGTTGGGGGTTAGCGGTACTCATAATTCAAATTATTTACGGGGCTTTTGTGGCAGGTTTAGATGCTGGTTTTATTCACAATCATTGGCCAATGATGAGCGAGGGCAAATTTATGCACGAAACCGTTTATATAGAGCAAACTCCATTTTATAAAAATTTAATTGAGGGTAAAAGTGGGGTGCAGTTTGTTCACAGAATACTCGCTTATATTGTTGTTGTTTTTATTATCATCATTTGGAGAAAATCGAAAACCATAAACTTAACCATCATACAAGCCAAAGCCATCAATTATTTGTTGGTTATTGTTGCTCTTCAATTTATTTTAGGCGTTTTTACCATATTACTTAATGTACCTGTATGGCTTGGTGTAGCCCATCAAGTAGGCGCATTTTTCTTATTAAGCGCAATGACTTTTACCCTACATAGATTTACCAAATAAGATTAAAAAAACATACATTTGCAAAATATTTTTTAGTTATGATTTACAGATTTAGAGTTATACTTGACAACGATGTTGATGACGATGTGTTTCGCGATTTAGAAATTAGAGAAACCGATACGCTTGAAGATTTACACAACATAATTACCCAATCTTTTGGTTTTGATGGTACCGAAATGGCATCCTTTTATCTAAGCGATAACCAGTGGAATCAAGGCGAAGAAATATCGTTATTCGATTTAAGTGAAGATGCTTCGGCGCGCTTAATGGCCGAAACCACTATTAGCGATGTTGTTTTCGAAATGCAACCTAAACTTATTTACGTTTACGATTTTTTAAGTATGTGGACCTTTTTTGTTGAATTAGCCGAAATTGTAGAAGAATCGCATGGTGTCGATTATCCAAATTTAATGTTTGTACATGGTCAAATTCCAGATACAGCCCCAGAAAAATCGTTTGATGCCGATGATGACTACGACGATTTTGACGAGTTCGAAGACGATTTAGACCTAGAAGATTACGACAATTTAGATTTCGATGAAAACTGGAATTAAACCAAATTAACTATATCCTTTCGGTTTTACATCTTCATAATTTCGATTTAAATAAGTGAGGGCATTTTTTAATATTTCGCCCATATTTTTACATTTCTTGAACTTTTTATCTTGTGTGTAATTGTATATCGTATGTTTTAACAATTTTACGTTTTCATCATACGAAATATTATCTGCTGCCATACAATCTAACAACCTTTGTATTCTTATAGAATAACTTTTTAAACGCTTTACTAAAATAGAGCGTTCTTCAATTTTGTATTGGTCAATAGATAGTTTTTGAAACGTTTCAGAAACCAATTCAACCATTTTTAAATTTTCTTTAAAAAACTGCGGTCGGTAAATATTAAATTTCCCTTCAAAAGATTGTTGGTCAAAGTCTATCGCTCTAATTTTATAAACTACCTGATCAAAATCATGGGTAGGCACAATCACATAATTATACGAGCGCATATCGCCCAAAAGCCTAATCATACAACGCTCATTAAATTTCACAAACTCTTTGGCTATTTGAGAACGTTCAGATTTATCGCATTTTGGCAGAAAATTTTTAATAAACTCATCGCCTGGTATCCCAGCAATATGCTCTTCAATCAACGTATCTTTATAAACCAAAAAGTTTAAATTATAGGGCGATAAAATATGTTCTAATTCCAACCCATAAATACGCGATGCATCTGCTTTTTTAATATAAAAATAGGTGAAATTATCATTTAAAATATTTCGAATTTTAATTCTAAATGGTTTAGAATTTGCAAAAGAGCAAAAATCAATGGCATCAACACTTAGAAAAGGCAAGGTGTTTTCATTACCATCAGAGTGCAAAATAGTATAGACCTTTTTTAAAGAAACATCAATTTCTTGTCTATCAAATTCATTGTAATAAACCCGTATCCACAACGTGTCATTATCCTCTTTATCATACACCACAATCGAACCTTGAAAACGCAACAAATCATCATAAAAAATTGGTAATTTTATGTTTCTGTTATATTCGGTCAGGTACCCACTCAGCTCAGACGAAATGGCATACGACGGCTTTCTTTTCGAAATTTTTAAATCTTGCATATATTAAAACTTCTTCAAATTTAAAGCTTTTTACTAGTAAATTCAATAACTACACAAAATTAAATTTATCAATTTGGGCGTTACCTTTATCCTGAAACAAGTTCAGGAATCAGGTCTGGCTTTTCATTACAATCTTTTTTTTCGTGCCTCAAAAAAGGATTTTTCTCGACGCTTCGGGACAATCCCTAACGCAAAAAACAATAGTAACCTGTTTATTTTAACATTCATGTAACAAAAAACCAGAACTATCGTCATACTTTAGTAACTAACTATTTTACAATCTTCATTCTATAAAAAAACGCAACTTGGAACCAATACTTACAATAAGCAACCTTACTAAAAAATTTGGATATTTAACAGCCGTAAAAGATTTGTCGTTTACCATTAATAAAGGTAATGTTTACGGTATTTTAGGACCTAATGGCAGCGGAAAATCTACTACATTAGGTATTGTTTTAAATGTGGTAAATAAAACGCATGGTGATTTTAAATGGTTCGATGGCCATACCACAACGCACGATGCTCTAAAAAAAGTGGGTGCCATTATAGAACGTCCAAACTTTTACCCATACATGACTGCTGCCCAAAACTTAAAGCTAGTTTGTAAAATAAAAGGCGTCGATTATACTAAAATAGAAGAAAAGTTGGAAATTGTTGGGCTTTTAGAACGAAAAGACAGCAAATTTAGCACCTACTCGTTAGGTATGAAACAACGTTTAGCCATTGCCTCTGCCCTATTAAACGAACCAGAAATTTTAATTTTAGATGAGCCTACCAACGGACTAGATCCACAAGGCATTCATCAAATTCGAGAAATTATAAAACAAATTGCCGCCAATGGAACTACCATATTATTAGCATCGCATTTACTTGATGAAGTAGAAAAAGTATGCTCGCATGTTGTAGTGCTTAGAAAAGGCGAAAAATTATACTCTGGCAGAGTTGATGAAATGATTTCCAGTCATGGATTCTTCGAGCTTAAAAGCAATCAGCAAAACGAATTAATAGAATTTATTGAAAACCTGCCGGCTATCGGAAAAATAAAAGTAAAAGATAATCTAGTAACGGCATTCTTAAACGAGCCTTTAAAATCTGACGATTTTAATAAATTACTATTTCAAAACGGTATTACACTCACGCATTTAGTGCAACGCAAAGAAAGTTTAGAAGAACAATTTTTACAACTAACCGACAAAAATTAATACCAAAATCAGCCACATGTTACGATTACTAAATTTAGAATTACAAAAATTATTACTTAACCGAACCAGTACGGTTCTTATCTTTATATCATTCGTTTTACCCTTCTTTGTTATTTTACTGTCCTCGTTTAAAATAGATGTTTTTGGCTTTTTCACCCTAGAATTAGGCGAGTTGGGCATTTTCAACTTTCCTTTAATTTGGCATATCACCACTTTCTTCGCATCTCAATTCAAATTCTTTTTTGCCATCGTTGTGGTAAGCATGATTGGGAATGAATACAGTAATAAAACATTAAAACAAAACTTAATAGATGGGCTAAGCAAAAAGGAATTCATCCTATCTAAATTTTACACCATTGTCTTCTTTTCATTAATATCTACTATTCTAATCACACTCATTTCATTTTGTATTGGGTTGTATTATTCAAGCTATAATGAAGTGGCTATTATTCTTCGAGAAACCAATTTTTTAGTCGCTTATTTTGTTAAACTTACAGGCTTTTTTAGTTTATGTTTATTTCTAGGAATGTTGGTAAAACGCTCTGCATTTGCACTAGCCTTCTTATTCATACTTTTTATTTTAGAATGGATTTTATTCGGCTTAATGGCTTGGAAAATTAACGGAGACATGGCAGAAAAAATTCAGAATTTCTTTCCTTTAAAATCAATGTACAAACTTATAGACCAACCATTTCAACGCGTGGTAATGACAAAATTTCCCGATAAGGCCAATTTAGGCTACGATTACGCGGTACATTGGTACGAAATCGCAATTGTTTTAGGTTGGACTGCTATATTTATCTTTTTATCGTACAGATTATTAAAACAGCGCGATTTGTGATATCTTTGGTAGCTGTGCTATAAAAAATGAAAAATCCCTTATTAATTTTAACCTTTTTGGGCAGTATCCTTTGCTTCGGGCAGAAAGAAGCTTCTAATTGGTACTTTGGAGATAATGCCGGTATTCGCTTTAACGCTAATGGTACGGTAACAGAACTAACAAACGGACAATTAAGCACCATTGAAGGTTGTACAACAATATCAGACGCCAATGGGAATTTATTATTCTATACCGATGGTCTTACCGTTTACAACAAAAACCACAATATCATGTCCAATGGTGTTGGTTTATTTGGAGACCCTTCAAGCACACAATCTGCTATTGTAGTTCCCAAACCCCTAGACTCAACTATTTATTACATTTTTACGGTTGATACGGCTGTTTCTAATACCGACCCTGACTATGGCTTCAATTATTCTATTGTCGATTTATCATTAGATAGTGGTCTAGGAGCTGTTACGACAAAAAACAGCAACCTGCTTCAAGACAGTTCAGAAAAAGTGACAGCAGTGGTTAAAGACTGTATTAGTCAATCCATTTGGGTCATTACATTTGCGCCAAATGGTGCAACAGGATATAATAACACCTTTTACGCCTACGAAGTGAGTAGCACAGGATTAAACACAACACCAGTTGCTACCACATTTCCTACCCTTAAAGAAGACTCTAGAGGTTATTTAAAATTATCGCCAGATGGCACAAAACTAGTGTGCGCAAATGCAACCTCTGGTTTATATATTTACGATTTCGATAAAACTACAGGCTTTATAAGCAATGAGACGCCTATCTCCATTAATTTTTCACTTAATGGCTCGAAACCACAAATTTCATATGGCGTAGAGTTTTCACAAAACAGCCAGTTATTGTATGTAACAACATATTATCCAACAACACAAAACGAAGGCAATACGCCGGCTGCACAATATGGTGCTTTATTACAATACGATTTAACCTCAGCAAATATTAGTAATAGCGAAGTAGTGATAGATCATAGAATCACTTATCGTGGCGGACTACAATTAGGACCTAATGGCAAAATATATAGAACCATGAATTCAACTTACATCCAAGGTTCTCCGTATTTATCTGTTATAAACGCACCCAATAATATCGGAACTGCTTGCAATTACACGAACAATAGCTTCCCATTAAGTAACAATGCCAGACAAGGTTTACCGCCGTTTATCACTTCTTTCTTTTCAGAAAAAATCGATATCATTCGAAATACCAAAACATTATTATCAACAGAGTTATTTTTATGTGATGGAGATACATACACATTAAAATCTGATGCTATCCCTGGGGCCACATATACATGGACCCGTAACGATATTTTGTTACCTGAGACAGATTTTGATCTAGAAATTATAGAAGATGGATATTACACAGTATTTATAGACCCTAATACCGGCGATTGCGACAGTACGTTCGAGGGGGTTGCCTATGTAACTTATAATAGAAACCCTGTGGCATTCGATTACACATTAACACAATGCGATGAAGACGGGATTCCGGGTGGTTTTACCAGATTTAATTTAACTCAAGCAACTAGCCATCTTACAGGTAATGTGGCAGGACTTGGCGTTAGGTTTTATAAAGATATGGCGCGCACCAATGAAATACTTAATTCTAATTCTTATAACTTCGACGCCGATAACCCACAACCAATATTTGTGGAAGTATTTAATGAACAAACGGCTTGCTATGATACGGCAGTGCTTACTTTAAATGTTAATACAACACAGATAAATGATTTTACACCTACGCCTTTATGCGATGAAATAGATTCTGAAGATGGTTTAAACACATTCAATCTAAATACTATTACCGCCGAAATACAGTCTAATTATAATTTTATTTATGCTGTAAATTATTATAAAAATTTCGACGATGCGCTTTTAGAACAAAATGTTTTAACCTCATCCTATAAAAATACAAGTCCTTATTCTGAAACCATTTATGCCCGAATTGAGAATACAAATAGCTGCTTTGGCATTATTAAAGTTAATTTAGTGGTTAATATTTTACCAAACATTAATACCAAAAGTTCTACCTATTATTGCTTAAATAAATTCCCAGAAACCATTGCCCTTAATGCTGAAATTATTAACGATTCACCAATTAATTACACGTATAATTGGTCAACTGGAGAAAACACTTATGAGATTAAAATAAATGAACCTGGCACCTATTCTGTAACAGTTACTACTTCAGAAGGTTGCACCAAAGAAAGAATCATTACTGTAGAAGCTTCAAATATTGCGACTATTGATGGTTTTAATATTACAGATGCCTCACAAAACAATACGGTCGCCGTATTGGTCTCTGGCGAAGGGAGTTACGAATTCAGATTACTTGACGAAAACAATACGGTATATGCAGATTTTCAAAGCAGTTCTGTTTTTGAAGATGTAAAGCCTGGTTTTTATACAGTTTCAGTAAAAGATGTTAAAAACAATTGTGGTATTATAAACGACAAAATTTCAGTAATAGGATTCCCTAAATTTTTCACTCCAAATGGTGATGGGTTTAATGACACATGGCAGGTTTACGGGGTTTCAAAAGCGTTTCAACCCAATACAATTATTCATATTTATGACCGTTATGGCAAATTATTGAAAGAAATAAGTCCGTTAAGCGAAGGTTGGAATGGAATAATTAATGGTGAAATCTTACCTACCGATGATTATTGGTTTTCTGTAAAACTTCAGGATGGAAGAATCTATAAGAATCATTTCTCGTTAAAACGTTAAATGAATACACAAAATCGAATTTAAATCGCACGCTCCCAATTTATTTTGCATGTCACCTAAATAATATCTAATTTACGGTTGTATTAAGGAAATGTGACTTCCTTTTTATTACCCAAATAAAATTAAGTGAAAAAACACCTGCATAATACTATTATTTCAATACTTCTATTATGGAGCTGTAATTTTATGTATGCACAGCAAATTAATGTGGATAGTTCTGTAAGCTTACAACAACTTATTGAAGATAACCTAGTTCAAAACAGTTGCGTTGATATCACCAATATTACATCTTCTGTAAACGGAAGCGCTAGTGGTTTTTCTAGCTATGCTTATTTTGAACGAGGAAGCTCTAACTTTCCATTTCAAAATGGGATTATGCTTTCTACAGGAAATGCTACCTCAGGAGGAAACGGTACAATAACACCAACGCTTAGCGAAGGTGCCTCTAATTGGGGAACAGACCCAGATTTAGAAGCTGCACTTGGCATTTCAAACACGTTAAATGCTACATCTATAGAGTTTGATATAGTTTCCATTTCTAATCAATTGCAGTTTAATTACCTGCTGGCTTCCGAAGAATATTTCGGAATTAATCCATGTCAATTTTCCGATGGTTTTGTCTTTTTAATAAAACCAACCGGAAGTACCGTACCTTATCAAAATATAGCCTTAGTTCCAGGCACCTCAACACCTGTAAACACGAACACCATTCATGATGAAATTTACGGCGTATGTCCCGCTGCAAATGCTCAGTATTTTGATTCGTATGGTAACCCCGACACCAATTACAATGGAAGAACCACGGTGCTTACCGCTTCAGCAACCATTATTCCCAACGTACAATACCATATAAAATTGATTATAGCAGACCAAACCGATTACGAATCGGATTCTGCTGTTTTTATTGAAGGGAATAGTTTTAAAATTTTAGATTTAGGCGACGATATTACAACTTGTGCTAGCTCGACCACCCTAAATGCCGATATACAAAATCCGCTTGCCTCTTATGCATGGTATCGTAATGGAACTCTCATTTCGGGAGCCATAAACCCAACATTAAATGTGATTCAAAACGGAACCTATAAAGTTGAAGTTTCTGTACCCTTTAATAGTATGAATTGCGTTGAAGAAGATGAAATTGTGGTAGTACTAAATACAGAAGAACCAATTAGTCCTATTACTAATTTTGAGTTATGCGATGATGCCAGTAGAAATGGTATTGAGATTTTTGATTTATCTACCAAAAGCGCAGAACTAGTAAGTAATATTCCTTTTACCAATTTCACATTTAGCTATCATTTATCAGATTTTGATGCCAGGAGTAATATTAACAGCATTATAACGCCTATTTCTAACACAACTAATCCTCAAACCATTTATGTTAGAATAGATGACTTGGACAGTAATTGTTTTGCATACACAACCTTTGATTTAATAGTTAACGATGTTCCAAATATTGTAAACCCTACCGATTTAGAGGTTTGCGATAGTGACGATTTTCCAGATGGTTACGCCATTATTTATTTAACCGATAAAGATGATGAAATAATTAACGGACAAGCTAATTTATTAGTTTCATACCATCCAACGCAAAATGATGCAGATAATGACACCAATCCTATTGCATCACCTTATATCAATTTAAGTACACCAACCAGCACGGTTTATATCCGGACCATTAATACCCGAACTGGATGTGTAAACACCTCAGCAACTTTAAATATAAATGTTACTATAAGTCCTATTTTAGATAGAGACACACGTTATATTGATGCCTGCGACCTAGACCATGACGGTTTTGCTACTTTCGACTTAACACAAATTATAAGTGATATTGAAGGTGGTTTAACGGGTGTTACTTCCTCATTTCATATAAGCTATGACGATGCCGTTTCGGGATCTAACCCGATTCCAAACCCCTCCAGTTATCAAAATACCAATTTTGAACAACAAACACTGTATGTAAGAGTTGAAGATGATGTAACGGGTTGTGCCTCTATTGTGCCATTAGAAATACACACCAATTTATTATTAACCGCGACTGATACAGGTGATTATGCCTTGTGCGATGATGACGAAATTAATGATAACACCCTGGCATTCAATCTAAATACGGTAGAAGCTTACATAGCGAACGATTTGCCCTTCCCCATTTCGGTAACGTTTTATGAAACTGAAGTAGACCGAGATAATGACACAAATGCATTACCAAAAAATATTTATTTCGAAGCCGAGAGTCCAACTGTGCTTTATATAAGATTAGAAAACACAAATACAGGTTGTGTAGATTACGACAATATTACCTTATTGATAAATCCTATTTTATTATTCAATCCTGCCGATCCTTTACCCTACTGTGATGATAATGATGATGGTATTGTAGACATCGATTTACACACGCTAGACACTCTTGTAACCAATGGCAACACAGCATTCGCCGCTACCTATTTTACAAATGCGGCAGATGCAGAAACAAATGCTAACGAAATATCTTTTTTTACGAATACCAATGCCACCGAAACATTATTCGCGCGGATAGAAAATATTGCTACTGGTTGCCATACCGTTAATTCTTTTAATATTGAAGTAATAGTAGCGCCAACGGCTTCACAACCCAATGATATTATTATTTGCGACAACGATCAAGATGGGTATTCAATTATTAATTTAGATGCTAAAATTCAAGAAGTAGTTTCAAGTACTACTGGTTTAAATATAAGTTTCCACACTTCCTTTAGTGATGCCGACTCGCCAACAAGCGTCAATCCAATTCAAAATACCGCATCATATAACGCAAATACACAAACTATATACATTCGAGTGGCCGATGCCATTTCTGCAACAGGGTGTTATGCTATCGTGCCATTAGAGGTTATTGTAAATACATTGCCAAATATTCCAGCTATAAGCAATTACCAGATATGCGAAGACGATGGCGATATCTATGCTAATTTTTTATTATCCGAAAAAGATGCCGAAATTTTAAACGGACAAACAGGTAAAGAAGTGTACTATTTTGAAGATGCTGCTTTTACTATCCCGATAGATAAAAACTCAAATTATGTGAACAAAACCAGTCCGCAAACCGTTTACGTGAGAGTTGAAAATATAACCGATCCTAGTTGTTCTGACACCTCATCATTTATAATGCAAGTGTCTCCAGACCCTATTTACAATCCTATAATAGATTATTTGGTATGTGATGACGCAAGTAATGATGGTAAAAACACCTTTAATTTAACCGATAAGCGAAATGAAATTGCTCAAGGTTCAACCGATAATTTAAATATTTCATTCCATGTAACCCGTTTACAAGCCGAATCAAATTCAAGTCCTTTACCCGCACAATACACCAATGCTACAAATCCGCAGACACTGTATGTTAGAATTGAAAGCAACGATTCTTTCTGTTATGTTATTGAAGAATTAGGCATCAATATTATTGCTGCTCCAGATATTTCGGAGGTAAAAGCACCTTTAATTGCATGTGATACCGATTATGATGGACTATACAGCTTTTAATTTAGAAACTGCCGATTTTGAAATTAATGATCGAGTTATAAGTAATCTAATCATAAATTATTTTGAAAACTTTAAGTGATATCAATCAAAACGATGGATTAGACAATTCGAATGAAATTTCAAATCCAACGTCATTCATTTCAAATACCAAAACTGTTTATATTAAAGTAGCAAATACATTAACGGGCTGTTTTAGTGTCATTCCTTTAGAACTTCAGGTAAATCTTCCACCACCAACAAATACCATTGGCACGATTGAAATTTGTGATAACGATACAGATACCTACGATTTACAATTGGTAGATGCCATGATTGTAAGTAACCAAACCAATATTACTATTTCGTATCATAACACACAAAATGATGCCGACACGAATGCCAACGCACTTCCGGATACATACAATTATACCTCAGGTTCGCATACCCTTTTTGTAAGAGTTTCCGATAATACTACAGGTTGTTATATAACGCCTTCATTTGTGCTACAAATAAACCCAAATCCAGTAGCCAATAATGCGCCCGATTTAATTTCTTGCGATGATGATTTCGACGGTTTCTTAGAATTCGACCTCTCTGCTAATGCAAACATAATACTTGGAAGTCAGAATTCAAATGATTATACATTATCTTATTACAGTTCGTTAATCGATGCTCAGAATAAAACAAATGCATTAAATACGTTACACAGCGCTTTTAATGGAGAAATTATTTATGTAAGACTTGAAAATAACACAACAGGATGTTACGATACTACAGAATTTGCTACGCGTGTTAACCCACTTCCTATTATTCCAATAAACGATTTGGTTCCTTTTTGTAACCATAATACACCTTTAGTAATTGATGCCTATACTGGAAATCCTAACGACACCTATTTATGGTCTACCGGAGCAACCACAGCTCAAATAATATTAAACGACATATCAGAAATAGGTGATTACTGGGTTACGGCCACCACACCTCATATCATTTCTAACGATTGTTCTTATACCAAATTTTTTACCGTAATTGAATCTGAAGTGGCCACTATAAATTTTACAACAACCGTAGATTTTGCTGATCCTAATAGCATAACGGTTGATGTAAGTGGTATTGGTGATTATGTTTTTATTTTAGATGACGGCGAACCGCAAACTTCTAATGTATTTAATAATGTAACTTTTGGTGTTCATTTGGTAACTATAAGAGATTTAAACGGCTGTGAAGATGTTACTAAAGAAGTGGTGGTAATTGATATTCCTAAATTTTTCACACCAAATAACGACGGCACGTTTGACACTTGGCATATTGTAGGCATTGAACAACTTCCCGGAACGGTTGTTTATATTTATAACCGCTACGGAAAATTACTTAAAACCTTACCTGATTCTATTATAGGTTGGGATGGCACATTTAATGGTGAAAATATGCCTTCAGACGACTATTGGTTTGTTGCCAAAGTGAAGCAAAACGGAAACTCATTCGATGTTAAAGGTCATTTTTCATTGAAACGATAATCAGTTTATTCATTAACGATTACTTTAAAACGATAAAAAATTATTTGGGCGTTCCATTGCAGGTCGTGTTAGGAGTTTATCCTGAGCGTAGTCGAAGGGCTATATCTTTAGGTTTTTTAGAAAACCAAAAGGAATCCGCTTCTACCCCAAGTGCACCCCGTCTTTAATGTTTCTCGCCAATTCAAAAACTAATTATTTTCAATCACATAAATTTCAAAATTAATACGCTTAAATTTCACATTCCAACAACTTTAAGTAATTTAGACACTTCAAATACTTTAGGTATTTAAAAGCTTATGAAATTTAAAATTGAATCGGAATTTAGTCCAACAGGCGATCAACCAGAAGCTATTAAACAATTAGTTGCTGGAATTCGCTCTGATGAAAAATATCAAACCCTTACTTAGGTGTAACCGGTTCTGGAAAAACATTTACTGTTGCTAATGTTATTCAGGAAGTTCAAAAACCAACACTGGTTTTAGCACACAACAAAACCTTGGCGGCTCAATTATATTCCGAATTCAAGCAATTCTTCCCAAACAATGCGGTAGAATATTTTGTATCATACTACGATTATTACCAACCCGAAGCTTACATTCCTGTTTCGGGCGTTTATATAGAAAAAGATTTATCGATAAACGATGAAATTGAAAAACTACGTTTAAGCGCCACCTCTTCTCTACTTTCTGGCCGCAGAGATGTGTTGGTAGTCGCTTCCGTTTCTTGTATCTATGGCATTGGAAACCCTGTTGAATTTCAAAAAAATGTCATCACCCTAAAACGCGATCAAATTATTTCGCGAACAAAATTATTGCATCAACTCGTACAAAGTTTGTATTCGCGTACCGAAGGTGAATTCAATCATGGAAACTTCAGAATAAAAGGTGATACGGTTGATATTTTTCCGAGTTATGCCGATGATGCCTTTAGAATTCACTTTTTTGGCGACGAAATTGAAGATATGGAATCGTTTAACATTGAAACCAATCAAGTGATAGAAAAGTACGATTTACTAACTATTTACCCAGCAAATATGTTCGTAACATCGCCCGATGTTTTACAAGGTGCCATTAAAGAAATTCAGGACGATTTGGTAAAACAACACGATTATTTTAAAGAAATCGGAAAACATTTAGAAGCCAAACGTCTTAAAGAACGTACCGAATTTGATTTGGAAATGATTCGCGAATTGGGCTATTGCTCTGGTATTGAAAACTATTCGCGCTATTTAGATGGACGACAACCCGGAACGCGACCATTCTGCTTATTAGATTATTTTCCGGAAGATTATTTAATGGTGGTCGATGAAAGTCACGTTACCATTTCCCAAGTGCACGCCATGTACGGTGGCGATAGAAGCAGAAAGGAAAACTTGGTAGAATATGGTTTTAGACTCCCTGCAGCGATGGACAATCGACCTTTAAAATTTGAAGAATTTGAAGCGATTCAAAATCAAGTAATTTATGTGAGTGCGACGCCTGCAGATTACGAACTTAAAAAATCGGATGGTATTTATGTTGAGCAAGTCATTCGTCCAACCGGTTTGTTAGATCCAGTTATAGAAATTCGTCCAAGTTTAAACCAGATTGACGATTTAATTGAAGAAATTCAGCAGCGTGTAGAAAAAGATGAACGTACTTTAGTTACAACATTAACTAAACGCATGGCGGAAGAATTGACAAAATATTTAGATAGAATACAAATTCGATGCAGATATATTCATAGTGATGTGGATACTTTGGAACGTGTTGAAATCATGCAAGATTTACGAAAAGGACTTTTTGATGTTTTAGTTGGGGTTAACTTACTTCGCGAAGGGTTAGATTTACCTGAAGTGTCGTTAGTAGCTATTTTAGATGCCGATAAAGAAGGTTTTTTACGTTCAGCGCGTTCTCTTACCCAAACCGTTGGGAGAGCTGCTAGAAACCTAAATGGTAAAGCCATTATGTATGCAGATAAAATAACAAACAGCATGCAAAAAACGATTGACGAAACCAATTACAGACGAGAAAAACAAATAGCCTACAACACAAAACATAACATCACACCTAAAGCATTAAATAAAAGTTTAGACAATGCGCTTTCTAAAAATTCAATTAGTACTTATAGTTACGAATTGGAAGCTAGAAAAGCAGCAGAACCAGAAAGTGACTATTTAAGCAAACCAGAATTAGAAAAGAAAATTCGTGAGAAACGCAAACTTATGGAAGAAGCTGCTAAAGCATTAGACTTTATTGTGGCCGCAAAATTAAGGGATGAGATAAAAAGTTACCAAATAAAACTAGAAAAGCTAAAAGTTTAACTTTTAGCTTTTCTATAACCTAAGTAGATTAGGAATTAAAACATAATATTATTAAAAACTGAGAGACTAATTTTCAATTATATTGTGTTTTAAAAATATCAATCAATACATCAGGCGGTACAATTTTATTCGGAAAACTTTCCATTAAATACAAAACTTTACTTATTGATTCATGGCTTAAACCCATGCGTAATCCAAAATTATAAAGTTTAATAACGTTTTTATGGTTATTTGCACTTTCACTATCTATATTCATTAGTAAAACCAAACGATGAAATTGTACAATGCGCTCACTATGAGATTTTAAATGTATATAGTTTATAGGGTGTTCTATTAAATAATCAAAATCTTCTCTTGAAATTTCTAATTGCTTTGCAACTCCAAGTAAAAAATTATATTCTATATTTTTGAGGTCTTTATCGTATTTTGCGAATGCTATCATTTCGGATAGTAGACTTAGTTTTTCTACTCTATTAATCATGTCTTGAGGGATTAAGTAATTAACAACATAAAGATACGCACAAGAGTAATTTAATAATCGTAGATATCGGGTAACTTATCGAAAACCCGCAGGTATTTGGTCGTGAAATTTAATTATTTCATCTCTAAAATGAATTTTCGAAATGTAATTTCATTACATAATTAGTTAATTGATCGTACATAAAATTTATGTTATAATACTGATTTTCAACTATTTAAAAAAATCAAATAATCATTTTTTTATAATAATTAAAAGGTAATTTTAAGGTATCTTTACAAAAATTTCAAAAACGCCAGAATTGGAGTTGGTTAATCGCATTATCGATAAACGGTAAGCCTCAATTATATATAAAATTAATTTTATGACAAACAATGATATTTTAAAAAAACTACGTGTGGCATTAAAGCTCCGCGATGATGATATTGTAAAGATTTTAACTCTTGTTGATTTCAGAATTTCGAAAAGTGAATTGGGTGCTTTTTTTAGAAGTGAAGACCATCCAAAATATATGGAATGTGGCGACCAGATATTACGAAATTTTTTAAACGGACTGGTAATTCATTTGCGTGGACCGATGCCTGAAAAAAATTCGCAATCTAAATCGAAACCAAATCCCAAATCTGGCTCTGAAAAAGGCGATCTTTCCGCGAAAGCGCAACCAAAAAAGAATTTAAAAAAGAAAAGTTTATTACATTCTAAAACAAACAAAAAGAGCAACGAATAACGTTGCTCTTTTTTATAATAAGTTTACCTGCTACTGCAGAAAGTATTAAGCTAATACTTGCTGTACTTTATCTGCCGCTTCCTGAAATTCTGTAGCACTTAAAACAGCTAATCCAGAATTATCTATTAATTGTTTCGCTATATCTGCATTTGTTCCTTGTAAACGTACAATAATTGGCACATTAATAGTTCCCATATTTTTATAAGCATCAATAACCCCTTGTGCAACACGATCGCAACGTACAATACCACCAAAAATATTTATAAGAATTGCTTTTACTGCTGGATCTTTTAAAATGATTTTAAAAGCTGCTTCCACACGTGCTGCATCAGCAGTACCTCCAACATCTAAAAAGTTTGCTGGCTCGCCACCTGCTTGTTTAATTAAATCCATAGTTGCCATAGCTAATCCGGCACCATTCACCATACAACCCACATTACCATCTAGATCAACATAATTCAACCCTAGTTCTCCAGCTTCAACTTCAATAGCATTTTCTTCGCGCACATCACGCAAATCCACATAGTCTTTATGTCTGAAAAGTGAATTATCATCTATGGTTACTTTAGCATCAACTGCTAATATTTTATTATCACTTGTTTTTAAAACAGGATTTATTTCGAATAAAGATGAATCAGATTTTACGTAAGCTGTATAAAGATTAGAAACAAATTTTGTCATTTCTTTAAAGGCATTTCCAGATAACCCTAAATTAAAAGCGATGCGTCTTGCTTGAAATGGCAATAACCCAACAGTTGGATCTATTTCTTCTGTAAAAATTAAATGAGGTGTTTCTTCGGCAACGGTTTCAATATCCATACCACCTTCGGTAGAATACATAATCATATTACGACCCGTACTTCTGTTTAATAATACAGACATATAAAACTCACTCGTTTCACTTTCGCCTGGATAATAAACATCTTCAGCTATTAAAACTTGATGCACTTTTTTACCCGCTGCAGAAGTTTGAGGTGTAATAAGATTCATCCCGATTATTTGTCCTGCAATGTCTTCTACTTCTTTAAGGTTTTTAGCGAGTTTTACGCCGCCACCTTTACCACGCCCACCTGCATGTACCTGTGCTTTAATGACATACCAACTCGTACCTGTTTCTGAAGTTAAGTGTTTTGCAGCAACTACTGCATCTTGAGCATTTTGAGCAACAATACCTCGTTGTATACGCACTCCAAAACTGCTTAATATTTCTTTGCCTTGATATTCGTGTAAATTCATAATGAGCTAAATCGTTATAGTTGGGCAAATGTAAATAATCATGATAACTTACCCTAATATTTAATTATGAAAACTGCCATTTTATATGAAAGAAATTTGATTTGTTATATAATTAACATTTTGTTTAATTTGTGTAATTTTTAATTTATTTCTTTTTTATTTATTCTAAAGAAATATCTTTGACGAAAATTTGAAAATTATGTTGGAAAATCAATTGCTGAAAATTGCACAAGATTTTGGAAGTCCGGTTTACGTTTATGATGCCGAAAAAATTGAATCTCAATACAAAAGACTCACTAACGCTTTTAAAAGTGTAAAAAGCCTGAAAATAAATTATGCCGTAAAAGCGCTATCAAATATATCTATTTTAAAACTTTTTAATACATTAGGATCTGGCATTGATACGGTTTCTATTCAAGAAGTTCAACTTGGTTTAGCCGCTGGCTTTCAACCTAAACAAATTATTTTTACACCTAATGGGGTTTCATTATCTGAAATTGAAGAAGCAGCTAAATTAGGTGTTGAAATTAATATCGACAATCTTATCAATATTAGAGCAATTTGGTACAAAACATCCAAACACACCAGTTTGTATTCGAATCAATCCGCACGTAATGGCGGGTGGTAATGCCAATATTTCTGTGGGGCATATCGATTCTAAATTTGGTATATCCATTCATCAAATACCTCATATTTTACGCATTGTTGAAAATACCAAAATGAGAATTAACGGTATACACATGCATACCGGTAGTGATATTTTAGATATTGAAGTGTTTTTATATGCCAGCGAAATATTATTCGAAACCGCTAAACAATTTAAAAATTTAGATTTTATAGATTTTGGCTCAGGATTTAAAGTACCCTACAAACCAGGAGATATTGAAACTAACATTGAAGAATTAGGAGAAAAATTATCTGCTAAATTCAATGCTTTTTGTAAAGAATATGGTAAAGATTTAACCTTAGCTTTCGAACCTGGTAAGTTTTTAGTTAGTGAATCTGGAAGTTTTTTAACAAAGGTAAACGCCATAAAACAAACAACTTCCACGGTTTTTGCACAAGTTGATTCTGGGTTTAATCATTTAATAAGACCAATGTTTTACGGTTCTCACCACGAAATAATAAATATTTCTAACCCAAAAGGGCGCGAACGTTTCTACACGGTGGTAGGATACATTTGCGAAACGGATACGTTTGGAAATAATAGACGTATTAATGAAATTAACGAAGGTGATATTCTGCAATTTAAAAATGCGGGTGCTTACTGTTTTTCTATGGCGAGTAACTATAACTCAAGGTTTCGTCCTGCGGAAGTATTATGGTACAAAGGCGAAGCACATTTAATTAGAAAAAGAGAAACTTTTGACGATATTATAAACAATCAAATTGAAGTCGATTTTTCACCCAAAAAAACTAAAGAACTGGTTAAATAAACCCGTCTAAAAATAATTGTAAAGATGCTCAGCTTTTGTTGAGCATTTTTTTTGTTTACATCTTATTTTCTGAATAATATTCAAATTATTTGTTAATAATCAATATTTTACATAATATTACTACATATTTCCCTGAGTCTTTTTAAAGCTGAATAACAAATTAAGAAAGACTTCATGCTAATTCCAAAGTTTACATTCTTCTTTAAAAAAAACTTTATAACTTCCGTTATATTACTTTTTTCTTGCGTATCCATTGCTCAAAATTCGGAATTGGACAGTTTAGATTTGTTGCTTAGCAACGAGAAAAACAATACCAAATCTTTAGCATTATTTGAAGAAATTATAGCTACTACATCAAATTCAGATTTTAAAATAGCCCTCATTTATGCAAGAAAAGCTGTAAAATTTGCTAATAAATCTGAATTTGTGAACTGGCAACCTAAGTTTCATGAAATGAAAGGTAGAATCCACGCTAACCTACTAGAGCTCGATTCGGCTTCCTATCATTTTGATAAGGCTTTAAATGGTTACACATCCATACAGGATAAAAAAGGACAAGCTACTACCCTTTTTAAAATTGGTTGGGTTTATAAAAAGCGTGGGCTTTTAGAAAACGCTATGCAATGCGATTTAAAAGCATTACATCTCATGGAATCTATAAACGATAAAGCAGGTATTGCCGGTGCAAATACACGCATATCTGAAGATTTATGCAGACAAGAAAGATTCCAAGAAGCTTTAGATTACGCTTTAAAAAACATTGATTTTTGTAAAAAGTATAAATTAAATGAAGAATTAGTTTTCAGCTATACCAATGCAGGAAGTGCAGCAATTGGAATGAGCAATTTTAAAAAATCATTCATGTATTTTGATAAAGCAGTTGCCTTAGCAAAAGAGCTAAACTTTAATCCTATATATATGTGCGATTTCTTAAATAATCGAGGGAATTCGCTAAAAAGACTCGGTCAATATTCCGAAGCTTTAATAGATTATGAAAATGTTTTAAAACTATCTAAACAAACAAACTATAGAAACGCCTATGCTACGGTAACGGCCAATTTAGGTGAAATTAACCTTTTAACTGGTAATTATCAAGAAGCATTAAAATACCAACTGCAAACCGTAAAATTTCAAGAAGAGGACAATGATTTAAGTAATTTAACCGAAAATTATGGTCATGTTAGTACCATTTATGAAAAACTGGGCAATTATCCTTTGGCATTAGAATATCAAAAGAAAGCCCGAATAATGCGCGATAGCACTGCAAAAATTGAAAGTGATAAAACTATGTCGAGCCTCTTGGCAAAATATGACTCAGAAAAAAAAGAAAATACCATAGCCGCTCAAAAAACACAACTTGCGCAACAGCGTCTGGTTCAATGGCTAAGTATTGGTGTTGCTGTTTTACTTTTAGGGTTTTTGTTGTTTGGATATAAGAGTTATTCCATTCGAACAAACACAAATAAACTACTTCAAGCTAAAAACAAACAGAACGAGTTACTACTTAAAGAAATACATCACCGCGTAAAAAACAATCTAGAACTTGTAAAAAGTTTAATTTCATTACAGTCTGAACAAATTGAAGATGCTGCAACAAAAGATGCCATGGTTGCTAGTCAAAATCGTGTACAATCCATGGGTATCATTCATCAAAAACTATATCAGGGTAAAAATTTAGGAAATGTTGAAATGAAAGATTACTTTCTTAATTTAGGTGAAGGCATTTTAGACACATTTAATTTAGAAAATAAAATTAAAATTGAATGTGCTATGGAACATCTCGAATTAGATATAGACACAGCCATCCCAATCGGTTTAATTGTTAACGAACTTTTAACCAATGCCTTAAAATATGCGTTTCCAGAAAAAAAATCTGGACATATTTCTATTAGCTTATCAAAAACAGCCCAAGAAACACTTACACTTCAAGTGGCCGATAACGGCATCGGAAAAACAAAAGGATTAGCTCCAAAGGGTACCGGATTTGGTTTGCAACTCATTAAATTATTAACCCAACAACTTAATGGGGAAATGACAGAAGACACTGCAAACGGTACTTCCATACTATTCCATTTTAAATTAAATAAAGCAGCATAAATGAATCAAAAAACTAAAATATTAATAGTTGAAGATGAAATGATTATTGCTGCAAACATTTCATTATTACTAACAAATCTGGGTTATGAAGTAACTGGCATCTTATCTAAAGGCGAAGAAGCTTTGGTTCACATTGAGCAAAACCAACCAGATATACTGCTTTTAGATATAACATTAAAAGGTAAAATAGATGGCATAGAAACAGCTCAAATAATGCAAAAAACATTCAACATCCCAATAATTTATTTAACAGCAAATGCCGATGAAATAAATTTTAACAGAGCAAAAACAACACATCCCTACGCCTTTATTTCTAAACCATTTAAAAAATTAGATTTAGAGCGCGCCATAGAGTTAACAATAAGCAGAGTAATCTCTGAGAATGAACATGGAACAATAGCAACCGATAAAACTGATCCGTTCATATTAAGCGACAGTATTTTTGTGCGGCATCTAGAAAAAATGGTACGTGTAGATATAAAAGACGTATTATATATAGAAGCCGAAAGAAATTATTGCCGCATTTATTCAAAAATTAAAGAATATTTATTGGTAATGACCTTAAAAGATCTAGACGAAAAATTACCACAGAAACATTTTATTAGAGTACACCGCTCCTTTATTGTAAACCTCGCCAAAATAGACGAAGTAGCTACAAGTCATATTGTAATTGCCAAAAAAGCGATTCCAGTAAGTAAGTCTTTAAAAGAAGAATTATTAAACCGCTTACAAACCATTTAAGCATGTCTTTCACTCTTGTTTTAATAAATAGCCTTAGATAAACAAAAAGCTATATTCGGACAGCAATCCGCACCATTCGTCCTAAATCATTTTTATTTAACCTTGATTATTAGTTACTTAGATGTGCAACCCCAAGTAATACGTGTTAAGTAACAAAAAGTTTAATCTTTTTAACTATTAGTAATAGTCTATAAAATAAAAAATAAGAAGGTAACCAACCATACCTTAACCTCGCAATCTTTTTTAATAAAGCTTGTGAGGTTAAAAAAACAACATAATAACAGGCAGTATTTTTGGGAGAGAATTATTGGTAATAGTAAAAAATCAATCTTAAAAATTAAGAGGGAATCAGTTAGTCACTATAACTATTACCAGCTGCCTGTTTATTTTATAACAAAAGATATGTCATGAAAAAAGTAGGTATCATTGGTGGCGCTGGCTTTATTGGAAGCCATATTACCAAACGGTTTTTGGAAACTGGTTTTGATGTTAAAGTATCTACAACTAATATTTCCAAACAGGAAAAATTCAAACATCTTATGGAACTCAACCATACTGATTATTTACATATTAGCGAACTTAATATAGAAGACAAAAAGCAAATTGAAGAATTTGTAAAAGATTGTGATGTTATTGTCCATGGTGGCACTCCTTTTCAACTTGATTTTAAAGATGCGAAATCAGAACTATTCGACCCAACCATAAAAGGTACTGAAAATTTTTTGGGAGCCCTGAAGAATACACCTTGCATTGAAAAAGTCGTTTTCATAGCATCCGTTGCTGCTTGGAATACCAATTTCCCCTTACCAGCAGGAGGCAAAACTCGCAACGATAGCTATAGTGAAAACGATACGCCGTTTATTAGCGAAGAAAGTCATCCTTACGCACAGGCTAAATATTTAGCAAATCAAACAGTTAACAATTTCATTAAAAATAATCAGAATCTAGATTTTGAAATTACCAGTGTTTCTCCTGTAATGGTGATGGGCAATTCGCTATCCAAAAGAGAAGATTCAACATCTACGGGTTTACAATTTTTATTTAAAAATAAAATCGCACCTAATCCTTTTATACAAATGTTTTATGACACGGATATAGAATTAGCAATGATAGATGTAAAAGATGTAGCAGAAGCTGTTTATAAAGCTGCAACTACATCACAATTGCATGGAAAAAACTATTTATTAAGTAGTGAAAGTTATCCTGTGTCTGATGTTTCTCTAATGCTAAACAATCAAAACCCAAAGCATGCGCCTAAAATAATTTACCAAAACAAAATGGCAAAACACGAACTGGGTTTATCAATACAATCCGTTAAATCTTCATTAAATCAATTTTCGAACTAATCTTATTAAATAAATGCTATTAATTAACTAAAAACCAAAACAATGAAAAAACAAACATTATTATTCGTACTCGCCCTTACAAGTTTATTTGTAACCAATGGTCAAAAAAAAGCCAACGGAACGATTTATATTGATCATCCGGCAATCGCAGTAGTTGAAAATATGACCAAAGCTTTTGTAAGTGGTGATTCAGAAAAAGTTGCTAGTTTTTTAGCAGATGATTTTAAATCATACAATGGTGTAAGCGTTAACACTAATGATAAAGGACAAGACAAAGAATCGTATGCAAAAAGCGCCAAAGGATGGTTTGACGCATTAGATTACTTCTCTATAACGCGTACAAAGGGTGCCTATCCAGATGCCTTAGAATATAAAGAAAGTAATCAAAAAGATGTTGTTTGGGTACAAACCTGGGAAGATTTAAAAGGGGTCCACAAAAAAACAGGTGTAAAAATAAATATGCCTACACACAAACTCTTTGTGGTAAACAAAGACAATAAAATACAAACCATAATTAGTTACATTAACAACAGCATTCCAGATGAAATTAACAGAAGTTTTGTTAAGCGATCTAATGGTACTATTTACAACCACCACGATAACATAAATACAGTTCGTAAACTTACCTATGCTTACGAAAATGGCGACCTAGATAAAACCATGAGTTTTTATAGCGATGATGCCACATTCTCTGATATCAATACTGAATTTGGAAAATCGCTTACTAAAGCCGAAATAACACCAATTTGGAAAAAATTCCTAGACGATTATGAAATTGTTAGTATCGATATGATCGGGTATCCTGATTATTTAGAATACGAAATGGGTAATGGTCGTGAAGTACTGTCATGGTGGAACTACAATTTGATTCGAAAATCAGACAAAAAGAAACTTACCGTTCCTTTTCATTTTAGCAATAGCTTCGATGCCGATGGAAAAATAGTTGCTGAAATGGCCTACTATAGTCCAACATTATTGAGTGCAAAATAAAATTTTTATGTAACAGGTAGTTTAATAACCAAACTACCTGTTCTTCTTGATTGAATACGGATATTAAATAAACACATACAAAAAATGAAAAAAATACTAACCTTATGCATATTATCAATCGGACTTTGCTTGATATCATGCAGAGATTCAAAAAAAGAAAAAGACATTAAAATGTATTCCGACACATGGGATCATATTGTTAATAATGGCAGTCTAGACCTCATCAACAACACAAACTTCACTGAAGACATTACCATGATATCTAGTCCGGAAAACATTGTTGGTATAGATAATTTTAAAGCCTATTACCAAAACTTCATTACCGGATTTTCAGATATTCAATTTACAGTTGTTGCTATTTTTGGTGTAGATGATAATATTATAAAACATTGGAATTTTAAAGGAAAGCATACGGGTGATTTCTTCGGAATTCCTGCCACCGGAAAATCGGTAGATATTGAGGGTGTTACAATAGCTAAAATGAAAGATGGCAAAATAGCACAAGAACAAGACTTTATGGATAATATGTTGTTTATGCAACAACTAGGTATCGTTTCTTCTTCAGATAATATTGGAATTGTAGATGGTGCATATAACGCCTTTGGCACAGGTGATATTCCTGCAGTACTTGCAGTTTTAGACGATAAAGTTGAATGGAATGAAGCTGAAGGAAATGGTTACGCTGATGGTAATCCTTATATCGGTCCTGATGCCGTTTTAAATGGCATTTTTAAACGAATAGGCGACGACCATGAATACTTTAAACTAACTAACATTCAACTTCATGATATGTCTAACAACAAGGTATTGGCAACGTTACGTTACGATGCTAAAGTAAAAAAAACAGGAAAAACTTATAACACGCAAGCGGCCCATTTATGGACCTTTAATAACGGAAAAGTAGTTGCATTTCAACAATACGTCGACACGAAACAACTTGCACAAGCGATGAAATAACGTAAAAAATTAGTGATAATCTAGTCGCTAACCTTTCCTTTAAAAACATTCACTTTAGCATTAAATGGGTTACCCGATGCACGTCTTAGCATAACCACCTGCCCACAATGCCATAACGCATCTGCAATGGGGCCGTTAATAATATTCCAAAACGGCACCTCGGTGTTTTCAAGTTGAAAAGCAGTTTCAGTACGTCTCAATACATCTGAAACTGCTTTTAAATTCATCAAGGTTTGTTTTCGCTTTTCGGAAAACGAAAGCTCTAACGTATTAGTATCTTTATTATTAGTTAAAACACTATTTCTAATAAACTTAGACAACCCATAAATATGCTCGATTGTTTCTGAAGACGAACGACTAGATTCATTTAATCTGTAATTTAAATCTTCATCTCGCAAACCGTCAGTCGCCCAATAATATCTAAAACCCAAACCATCTATCATTCTAGCAGCCACCGAATTTGCAGAATAACCCTCAAGATATTCAGGTATTTCATAGTAAGGTAAAGATTCGTTGGTTTGAGCCTTCATAATAAATGAATTAAATAAAAGAAAAATTACAATAAGATATTTCATTATTTGGTTGTTGGTTGTTGGTTGATAGTTGATAGTTCATTAACTACTAAATTTACTTAACACCATATTTATCAAACAGATACATTAATGCTGTCATAGTGCCTGCTCCTAATTCCAATTCACGTTTATTTACAGCATCAAATGTGTCGTTGCTTGCGTGGTGATAATCGAAATAACGTTGTGAATCTGGTCGTAAACCTGCTAATACATTTTTTTCTGTTTTAAGCGGACTAACATCTGCCCCTGTTCCACCCTTTTCAAAATAATGAATTAAATAAGGTTTAAAAAGGGATTGCCAACTTAGAATCTGATTAAAATTAGCATCACTACAATCAAAAGAAAAACCTCTTGGTGTGAATCCACCTGCATCACTTTCTAAAGCAACTATATGATTTTCGTTCTTTTGCTTCGCTTCTTCTGCATATTTTTTGGCACCACGTAACCCATTTTCTTCATTCATAAATAAAACAACCCGAATGCTTCTTTTAGGTTTTATTCCAGACTCCTTAAATAGCCTTAATACTTCCATAGACTGCACAACACCAGCGCCATCGTCGTGCGAACCATCGCCTAAATCCCACGAATCTAAATGCCCACCTACTAACATATATTCGTTAGGATATTGACTTCCGGTTATTTCGCCAATAACATTATAAGATTGAACATCTTTAAGTTGCTGGCAGTTTTGTTTAAAATATAATTTTATGTTTTTATCTAACTGCAACATGGTACTTAATATTTCGGCATCATTAGTACTTATAGCTGCCGATGGGATGCGTTTTTCAACTGGTAAATCATCGTAGGTCATAGCTCCGGTGTGTGGTAAATCGTCTAATCTTAAATTTAAAGACCTAACAATAACGCCAATGGCACCATATTTTGCAGCTTGTACAGCACCGTGATAGCGTTGATTAACACACCCGCCATAGGCGTCATGCGTCTGAATTAAATCTGCTTGCATAGGGCGATTAAAAAAAACTATCTTACCTTCGATAGTTGCTTTTCCTAAAGCTTCTAATTCCTCGAACGATTTAACCTCAACAACATTAGCTTTAATACCAAGTGAAGGTGTCGCTACTGAACCTCCTAAGGCACAGATATTAACAATATTTGTTTTACCCGGCTTTGTTTCTATATAGGCATATTCTTTCGCACCACGAACCCATTTTGGCACCATTACTGGCTGTAACCAAACTTTATCTACGCCTAATTTTTCGAGTTCCTCTTTTGTGAAATCTACTGCGCGCTCTGCACCTAAAGACCCCGACAACCTACTTCCTATCTGATTAGATAAATAATTTAACCATTCGTAACTTTTACCATTTGTTAAAGTATTGTAATATATTTTTTTTAGAACTTCTTCATCAGTTTGAGAATAAAAATTTGTTGCAATTAACAAACAACATAGTAAAGCATATGTTTTAAGCATAATTTGTTTTTTATTTTAAAATGCTAAAAATAGTGTTTATAAAAATCTGACTATCTAAAAGAAATCATAAAAAACTATTCGCTTTTTAATTGCTCTTTGTATAATTCGATATTTGCTTTAATATCATCGTCCAACTCTGGTTCGTCAATATCTTTATATTCCTTTAAAGTATCATACATAATTTTGGCAACTAAATAGCGTGCAGAATCTTTATCATCTGCGGGAATGTTATACCAAGGAGCATTAGGCTTCGAAGTTCTATTTATGGCGTCTTGGTAACACTCTTGGTAATTATCCCAAAGTTTACGTTCTTTTAAATCGCCTGGAGAAAATTTCCAATTCTTTTCCTGTTTATCTAAACGGCGTAACAACCTATTTTTTTGTTCTTCTTTAGAAAGATTTAAAAAGAATTTGAAAATTATAGTCCCGTTATCGGCAATATGCTTTTCAAAATTATTTATTTGTTCAAAACGGGTTTCCCAAAATGCATCATCAATATCTTCAACAGAATTTATGGTGGGAATATTTTCACCCAAAATATAACCAGGATGCACTCGTGTTACCAACACATTTTCGTAATGTGTTCTATTAAAAACTCCAAACTTCCCTCTAGGTGGCAAAGCGATATAATGACGCCACAAATAATCATGATTCAGTTCTAATTCTGTTGGAACCTTAAAACTATGCACCACAACACCGCGCGCATTAAAATCTTTAAACACTTCTCGTATTAAACTGTCCTTACCTGCAGTATCCATACCTTGAAGACAGACTAAAACAGCATATTTTCCATGAGCATACATAGTATCTTGAAGTTTACCAAGTTTTTTTCGTATGTCTTCTAATTCGTCATCGGCTTTTTTAATTACCAGTTTTGTTTGACTGTTTTTTAAGGAAATTGGTGAGGTTACTTTAAAATCTTCAATGGAATACTTTTTCATAAAAAAATTTGATTACAATTAATTTTATAAATATAGTAAAACAATAATTTCTATAAGAAGCGTATCAATTTGAAAAAAAATGGTATTTTCGTTATACCTACTTATTAACCTAACCAAATTATCATGAAAAAAATATCCCTATTTTTCTTAGTTTTTATTGTTATTACAAAAATTCAGGCACAAAATTCACCTTGTGTAGATGCAGATTCTAATTTAATTTATGCATATTCTAATGTGAAAGATTCTTACGAATCGAATAATATACAGCATTTAAAATATTATGCAGACAAGTCTTTAATATCTTTTGAAGCTGCTAAAGTTAATTTAAAAAAATGTGGTTGTGATAGTGCTTCTGAATTGGCGTATAACGCCAAGGAGTTAATGAAAAAAGTTGAAGGCGCGTCTACTTTTGAAGATGGTCGTTTTTTTGTAAAAAGAGCCAAAGAAATTACTCAAAATGCTATTACAGAATTAAACAAATGCACCATTCCTAATAATAAGACCGAAAAAGTCGCCAATGTAGAGGACAAGAGTCATAATGATTTAAAAGCTTTACAACAAGAAAAAGAAAAATTAGAGCAACAACAATTAGCCTTAAAACTTAAGGAAGAAGAAATTCTTAAAAAACTAGATGATCAAAAAAACAAAGAATTAGTGCTCCAAAAAGAAGCGCTTATAAAAGAATACAAATCTGCGCTTAATACCAATATTACCAGTTGTAATAACGTATTAAAAATACATGGAAGCAGTTCCGTTTTAGCTCTTTATGATAAAAATGATGTAGCATTACTTTCTGAAAGCATCGAAACCATAAAAGCCCATTTTTTAAATATTACCAAGGAAAAGTCTACTGAATTTACAGAGAAGCTAAATCTTTTGAATTAATAAAAAACGAGTTCTAAAAAGGAACTCGTTTTTTTTGGCTTTATAATTTAGATGCGAATAATTTCACATCTTGCTCACTTATTTCTGTTCCCCCAAGAATTATTAAGCGTTCTACCACATTGCGCAGTTCTCTTATATTACCCGTCCAGTCGTAATCTTGAAGCAATTTAATAGCTTTATCTGAAAACACTTTTTTAGCGGTTCCTTGTTCTCCGGCTATTTTTTCGGTAAAATAATTCACTAATAACGGTATATCTTCACGTCTTTCATTTAAAGACGGTACTTGTATTAAAATAACCGCCAATCTGTGATATAAATCTTCTCGAAAGCGATTTTCAGCTATTTCCTTTTTTAAATCTTTATTGGTAGCGGCTACCACACGAACATTAACTTTTATATCCTTGTCACTACCTACGCGCTGAATGCGATTTTCCTGCAAAGCCCTAAGCACTTTAGCTTGTGCAGATAAACTCATGTCGCCTATTTCATCTAAAAAAATGGTACCACTATTGGCGGCTTCAAATTTTCCGGCTCGGTCCTTCACCGCACTTGTAAAAGCGCCTTTAACGTGCCCAAATAGCTCACTTTCTATTAGCTCGCTTGGAATAGCTGCACAATTTACCTCAATCATAGGTCCGTTGGCACGCTCACTTTTTTGATGCAACCAATGTGCAACCAATTCTTTACCCGTTCCGTTTGGTCCGGTAATAAGAACCCGGGCGTCAGTCTGAGCCACTTTTTCAATAATATCTTTAATGTGAGAAATAGCATCACTTTCCCCGATCATTTCAAAATTCTTACTTACTTTCTTTTTAAGTAATTTATTTTCAACAACAAGCTCTTTTCTATCTAATGCATTGCGCACGGTATTTAAAAGTCTATTTAAATCTGGTGGTTTCGAAATGTAATCGAAGGCTCCTAAACGCATGGTATTAACCGCAGTATCTAAATCGCCATGACCAGAAATCATTACAATAGGGATTTCAGGTTTTATTTTTTTTGTTGCTTCTAATACCTCAACACCATCCATTTTTGGCATTTTAATATCGCAAAAAATTAAATCGTAATCGTCGTTTTTAATCTTCTCAATACCCACTAAACCATCTTCGGCTTCTTCAACTTGATAAGTATCATTTTCTTCTGAAAGTATTTTTACAAGCACCCTTCGAATGGCAGCTTCGTCTTCAATTATTAATATTTTTGGCATTTTTATTTGCTTTTTAAGACCTTAGAAACTCTTATCGAAAACAGCTTCAGTCTATCAATTTATATTGTTTTCGTATTTATTCCTTTGGCTTTGAGATAATATGAATATCGCGTTGTGGAAAAGGAATTGTAATATTGTTTTCTCTAAATAGTCTGTCAATTTCAAACCTAACATCACTTTTTGGAAAACGGGCATTAAAACTATCATCAATAGTAAATGCAATTCTAAAATTTAAAGAGCTTTCTCCAAAATCGGTAAACAACACGTTTGGCTCCGGGTCTTTTAAAATTTTTTCATGGTTAACAACTGCTTGTAATAACAACTTTTTAACCAATTGCACATCGCTTCCATACGCAACCCCTACTTCTACAGACTCGCGTGTTGTGGTACCATTTTGAGTCCAGTTATATAAACTGTTCTCTAAATATAAATGGTTAGGTATAATTAATATTTTATTGTCGGCTGTTATAGCTCTGGTAGTTCTTAATTTAATTTCTTCAACTCTACCAACTTTACCTTCTAATTCAATAATATCACCCACATGCACGGTTTGGTCGATTAAGATAAATATTCCAGAAATAATATCTTGAAACAAGGTTTGCATTGCTAAACCAATACCAATTAATAATGCCGCAGAAGCTGCAAAAATACCGGTAACATTAACCCCTAAGGTATGAAACGTAATTAACATTATTAAAAAATAAATTAACCAGTTCCCATAAGCAAATATAACTTTGAATTTTTTCTTGTCTACTATTGGTAGGTTTCTGGTTATAAGTTTCCTAATAACGGTTAGCACAATTCTTGCTACAATTAATACCAAGCATATGATTAAAAAATCCATGATACTTATGCTAATATGCTCTGTAATATTATAGGGCTCCTTAAGAATTTTTAATAACTCTTTCATTTCTCTAATATTTAATCCATTTAATTAATTCTTTATAACTAGGCTTTTTACCGTACATTAAAATGCCAACGCGATATATTTTTGCTGCAAACCAGACTGTTACCATAAACGTAGCAATTAATAACAATAATGATACCAATTGCTGCCAGATAGGTACACCAAATGGAATACGCATAAGCATGACTACTGGCGAGGTAAAAGGAATATATGAAAACACAACCGAAATTATTCCATGTGGGTCTTCGATAACCGTAAAAATACCAATGTAAACTGCCAGAATTAAAGGCATAATAACCGGCATCATGAATTGTTGGGTATCTGTTTCGTTATCTACAGCAGCTCCAATAGCAGCGTATAGCGAACTATATAGCAGGTACCCGCAAATAAAAAATAAAATAAAGGCGACAATAAGATTAATTAACGGCAAGTTAATTAACGCCAATCTAAAAGATTCAAAATAAAAATTAAAATCAGTGCCACTGGCCATTTGCGCCATTTCTTGTTGCGGCATTGATGTATTAGCAAAGTTTACTCCTAGAACAAGTGAAACTACCGTCATTAAAAGACCACCAAAAACCAACCAAATAACAAATTGTGTTATACCTGCTAACGAAGTTCCAATAATTTTACCCAACATAAGTTGAACTGGCTTTACAGATGAAATAATAATTTCTATAATTCTACTGGTTTTTTCCTCAATTACACTTCGCATAATCATGTTACCATAAATTATGATGAACATAAAAAGTAAATATCCGGCAGCAATACCAAAACCTAATTTTGCGAAACTATCAATTTTAGATGTCTCTTGGCCATCAAAACTTTCCTGACCTATATTTATTCGGACTTTTGAAGCTTTAATGGTTTCTATATCCAAACCCTGACTTTGTAATTTTAAATTTGTTAGTTTATTGTCTAGCTTACTTTCTAAATCTGAAATTAATGAGAGTGATGGAGAATCGGCCGAATAAAACTTAATTTGACCTGAAACCTCATCAATATTTTCAAATTTATCGATATATAATAACCCGGTAGAATTAGTCTCCTTCACCAATCTTTTAGCATCTGTTAACAACATATTGTCTAAAAAATTGTAGGTCGTTTTATCGGTGCTTTCAAAAATATCGCGCACTAATCCAGAGTCATCCAGAATATGTATAACACGTATTTTTTCGCTATTTAATTCTGAAAGATAGGCAACAACAGAAATAAGTACAATCATTATAATCGGACTTAAAATAGTCATAACAATAAAAGATTTGTTTCTAACCTTCGTTAAATATTCGCGCTTAATTATTAGTGGTAAATGATTCATTTTACTTACTATTCTTTACAGATTGAATGAAAATATCGTTCACGCTTGGTATTAATTCTACAAAATGAGATACTTCACCTTTTGTAGTTAAATAACTTAATAAATCATTTGGTTTATCGCCTTCATTAAGTTTAATTGATAATTTTAAATCGTTATTTAATGTCTTAAAATGTGCCAACTTAACATCAAACCGTTCTGATATTTGGTTTTTTAATTCATCATTATTGTTAGAATGAATACCTACCTCAAATGTGTTAATTTTGTATTGTCGCTTTACATCGATAAGTTTTCCGTCGAGTATTTTGTTCGATTTATGAATTAAAGCAATATCATCGCATAATTCTTCAACTGATTCCATGCGGTGCGTTGAAAAAATTACTGTTGCTCCTTCTTCACGCAATCGCAAAATTTCATCTTTTATTAAATTGGCATTGATAGGGTCGAAACCAGAAAAAGGTTCATCAAAAATTAACAGTTTAGGTTGATGCAAAACGGTAACAACAAATTGCACTTTTTGCGCCATTCCTTTTGATAATTCTTGAATTTTTTTGTTCCACCAATCGCCAATTTCTAATCGGTTAAACCAATATTTTAAGCGTTCTTTAGCTTCGGCTTTAGATAAACCTTTTAACTGTGCTAAATACAAAGCCTGTTCTCCTACTTTCATAGTTTTATACAAACCTCGCTCTTCTGGCAAATAGCCAATATCTTTAATATGAAGTGTATTAAGTAATTTACCGTCTAGATGCACCGTTCCGGTATCTGGCATTGTAATTTGGTTAATTATACGAATTAAGGTTGTTTTTCCGGCGCCATTTGGACCCAACAACCCAAAAATACTTCCTTTAGGAACAGCTATTGAAACATTATTTAAGGCTTTAAAGTTTCCGAAAGTTTTAGAAACCTGGTTAACTTCTAGTAAGTTACTCATTCTTAGTTTTAATTGACTTGTAGTTGGTAAATATATTAAATGTTACGAGACCTACTTAGCATATTATGCTTAATTTAAGAGATTCTAGTTCTTTTTTTAAAATAATTTTAGGATAAAAAAATCCTTAAAAAACAAAACCCACCCTTAAAAAAGATTAAGGATGGGAAAAAAATTGCTATGAAAAAGAAAAATTATCACTTAAATTAATAAGTGATATTCAAATATATATTTTTTTTTCTAAAATTCCATAAAACTAAACAGGAACTTTTCAAAAAACAGCACCAAATAAGTGAAATATTTCAGCTTATTTTTATGAAAACATATCTTTTACTTTTTCAAAAAATGATTTATCGCTACTGTCTGGTTTGGGCTCAAAATGTTCGTCGTTTTGCATGGCCTCAAAAAACTCGCGTTGTTGCTTGCTTAATGTTTTTGGCGTCCATACATTAACATGTACTAACAAATCGCCTTTCCCATACCCATTAATACTTGGTATGCCTTTACCACGTAAGCGTAATATTTTACCAGATTGAACGCCTGCTTCAACTTTAATACGTACTTTTCCTGTAACAGTATCAATTTCTTTAGAGGTTCCTAAAACAGCCTCTGGGTAACTTACATATAAATCATAATGTAAATTATCGCCTTCACGCTGTAATTTATCGTGGTGTTCTTCTTCTATAACAACTATAATATCTCCAGAAATACCATTTCCAGGAGCTTCATTCCCTTTTCCGGACACTTTAAGCTGCATGCCATCAACAACACCTGCAGGTATTTTAATAGAAACTGTTTCTTCGGCTATTTTTAAACCTTGTGCATCGGCATCAGCAGGTTTTTTATCGATAGTTTGTCCTGCTCCACCACATACGTTACAAGGTGACGATGTTTGCATTCTACCCAATATAGTATTAGCTATACGGGTAACTTGCCCGCTACCATGGCAGGTTGAGCATGTTTTATAGGTAGTTCCAGGAGCCTGTACTTTACGTTTTACTTTGATTTTCTTATCGACACCATTGGCAATCTCTTCTAAAGTTAGCTTTACACGAATGCGTAAATTACTTCCTTTAGCCCGACGTTGACCACCGCCACCAAAACCAGAGAAACCGCCAAAACCGCCACCTCCAAAAATATCTCCAAATTGGCTGAATATATCTTCCATATTCATACCGCCACCACCAAATCCACCACCATTATCAAAGGCCTGATGTCCATATTGGTCGTAACGTGCTTTTTTGTTATCGTCACTTAAAACCTCATAAGCTTCGGCAGCTTCTTTAAACTTAGCTTCTGCTTCTTTGTTATCTGGGTTTTTATCTGGATGATATTCTATTGCCTTTTTACGGTAAGCTTTTTTTATTTCGGCAGCTGAAGCGCTTTTGCCTATGCCTAATATTTCGTAATAATCTCTTTTCGCCATAATGTAAATTTATTGTCCGATAACAACTTTAGGAAAACGAATTACTTTATCGCCAAGTTTATATCCTTTTTCGACTATATCTATAATTTTCCCTTTTAAATCGTCTGAAGGAGCTGGAATTTGTGTAATTGCCTCATGATTATCTGCATTAAAGGCATCACCTTTTTCAACAGTAACTACTTTAAGTCCTTTTTGCTCTAGGGTTCCAACTAATTTCTGGTAAATTAACAACACACCTTTACGTAATGCTTCTGCTTCCTTATCGTCGTTAAAATGACTTAATGCACGTTCAAAATCATCCAAAACTGGCAGTAAAGTTTTCATAACATCTTCGCTAGCTGTAGAAAATAACTCAATACGCTCTTTAGAGGTGCGTCTTTTGTAGTTTTCAAACTCCGCAAATAAGCGTAAAAACTTATCTTTTTCTTGTTTTAATTCTGACTGAAGTTTCTCCTCAACTGTTTGTTCTTCAACTACTTGATCTTTAGATTCTATAGTTTCTGTTTGTGGAGACTCCACTTGTTCTTTCTCTAAGTCCTTTTTATCCTTTTTACTCATCGTAAATTCAAATTTTTGCAATACTAAAATTAGTTGGCAAAAGTACTGCCATTCTTTTTAAAATGTCATAATGTCATTAAAAAAATTTTAGATTATTATGATTTTAAAAAATAGATAAATCTTAAATGTAGATTGTTAATGAATTTACTAGTGTCTTTCTTAAATTCATTTTGAAAATTTGCTTTTGAGGCGTATCTTTAATACTAAGTACTATCACAGCATGAAACATAAAAAATTGATATTACTTTATATTGGTATCACCATTGCATTGCTTGCCATCATTGCTAGGTTACTTACCTTTGGATTTATGTACCCTTTAGGATTAGCTTCAATTGTTATTTTTGCACCAATACATACTATATTTTTATATCTTTTTTATAAATATTTTGACCAGTTAAATAAATACGGAAAAATAATTGGTTTGGTTGGTGTTTTTATATTTCCTTTAATTTATCTTTTTCAATTTGATATTGAAGAGTTTGTAGGGTCGAGTTATGTTTATGAAATATATACTGGAGAATTTAAAACCAACTTTGAGTATTATGCTTATTACATTTCTATTTTAGCAGCCGTAATTTATGTTGTAAACTTTATACTTTGGGTGCTAAAATTAAAAAAACAAATATCCTTAAATCGGAAAAACTTGAAATAATTTCACTCGATTTATTCTATTTCTTTTAGCAAGTCATCTAAAGCAGGTTGCAAATGATGGTACTCAAACTCAAAGCCTAAGTCTTCAACTTTTTTACAGCAAACACGCTGACTTTCAAACAACAACACATGCATCTCACCTAAAACAAGTTTCATAAAAAACTTCGGTATATTTGGCAAAAAAAGTGGTCTTTCTAAAGTATTGGCAATATTTTTAGTAAGTTCCTGATTTGTTACAGGATTTGGAGCCACACCGTTATAGACACCTTCTAATTTGTTTTTTAAAACAAATAAAAATAGTTGTGCTAAATCGGTAATATGAATCCAAGATTGCCATTGATTACCTGCACCAAATGCGGCACCTAAACCTAATTTAACAGGTTTGGTAATTTCTAAAAGGGCACCACCTTTATTAGACAAAACTAAACCAATTCTAATTTTAGAAACCGAAATATTTAATTTTGAAAATTGGTCTACTTCGTGTTCCCAGTTCTTAACAACACTGCCTAAAAATGAAGCCGATACTTCTTTGTTTGATTCATCGTAATAATTAATTAATGAATCTGGATAGATGCCTATAGCACTGGCCGAAATTACATGCTTTACTTGATGCGTAATATTTTCTAAACTATCGAATAATAACTGAGTTGTTATTTTTCTGCTCTCTAAAATTTCCTTCTTATAAGTTCGAGTCCATCTTTTTGAAACAGTTGCTCCAGCTAAATGAATAATGGCATCGACATCTTTAAAACAATTAGTGTCTATTTCGTTATGTTTTGGATTCCAATAAAAGCCTTTTGTTTTAACAGATTGATTTATTTTAGATTTACTTGTGGTTAAATAGTTAACATCAATTTCCTGTTCGTTACAATGTTTTATAATTTCCTGCCCAATGAGTCCCGTTGCCCCTGTTATTAAAACTCGCATATTTAATTTTTATATAAAGTTACAAAATCAAAACACCTTGTACTACGTTTTTGTATTAGCTTTAACAATAGGTGTTGGATATTGGTTGCTGGGTGTTAGTAGATAATTGATAATTGATAGATTGATAATTGATAATTGATAATTGATAATTGATAATTGATAATTGATAATGTAAAATTAAAATTCTCATCAATGATGCAAAGACACCAAACAAAGAAATAACTATATTAATGAACGAAGTCTGTTTACTGCTACTGAAAACTGAGACTATTTTGTGGCACGAAGCATTTCACGTTTGCCCGGAGGTCCCGGGAGTTTCTCCACCTTAAACCCAACCGCTTGCATAGCACGACGCACGCTACCCTTGGCAGCATAAGTTACTAACACTCCTCCATCTATTAAAGCGTCAAACATTTTTTGGAAAATTTTCTCTGTCCACAATTCAGGTTGAACTCGAGCGCCAAAAGCATCAAAATAAATAAGGTTATACATTGTTTTTTCATTTATTTCTGAAAAAAACCTGTTTTGCTTTGTAAGTGAAAAGTTTTTGGATATTTCGTTAGATTCATTCCAGCCAACCACATGAAGTTTTTTAAATAATTCCTCATTTTTACTAACCTGTAATTGTTTGGGGTAATTAAGTTGTTTAATTTCATCCATAGCAACCGGATAAGCCTCAACCCCAAAATAATCTATTGAAAGTTTAAGTTTATCGGCTTCTAATAAGGTTATAAATGCATTTAAACCCGTACCAAAACCTATTTCTAAAATTGCTAAATTATTAGTCTCACCAAAATCGTAAACATGCTGTAATCCATGTTTTATAAATACATGATAAGCTTCTTGTATAGCGCCATGCTTAGAATGGTATTGCTCATCCCATTCGGGTAAGTGTATGGTTGACGAACCGTCACCGGTTATAACTACTTCTCTTTTCAAATTTATTGTATCAGCAATACACCGTCCGCTTCAAATGAAAACGTTTTTTTAGGTTCATTAATAGCAGCAATTTCTTCGTCCGTTTTACCAGCATCTTCGGCATAATGACGCAATTCATCCACCGAAACCTCATTTACATAAGCCTTTCCATTTACAACCACTTCTTTTCCTGCAATATCTTTTGGCATAAAAAACCCGTAGTCCTTAAACTTTACCATTACCTCGTTCCCGTCATCTAGATTTAAAGTCATCCAACAACCTTTTGATTGACAAACACTTAAAACCTTTGCGTTCATTTTAGAGTTAAGACTATCGCCAACTTTCATCGACTCATAATGCGCAGACATAATTGATGTCGTAGTAGCATTATCTGGTGTAATTTCCTTTCCAAACGACTTATAAACATTTACTTCATCTAATTTGGTTTGGGCGCCTAAATTATCTATGCCAAAGCTTGAGAAACAAGCACAAAGGGCTATAACAATTATCTTGTTCATTCTGTGAATATTTAATTTTTAACTGAATTGTTGTAAATATACTCCTTTTTTAACAACGTTTTTACTTAAATTTGCATGACAAAATAACGAGAATTATGAACGCAATAATCAATGACATAGAGATTATTAAAGCGAAAACTACTAAAATTAACGAAGTAGATTTTGATAATTTAAAATTTGGTCAAGTTTTTTCAGACCATATGCTGGAGTGCAATTATAAAAACGGCGCTTGGGAAGCACCAAAAGTAGTGCCTTATCAAGCTATTACATTAGATCCATCTGCGAAAATTTTTCACTATGGGCAATCTGTTTTTGAAGGCATGAAAGCTTATAAAGATACTAATAACGAGGTCTGGTTATTTCGCCCTTTAGAAAATTTTAAGCGATTAAATATATCGTCTAAACGATTGGCAATTCCAGAGTTACCGGAGGCCTACTTTATAGACGGGTTAAAAGCTCTTTTAAAAGTTGATAAAGACTGGATTCCAAAAAAAGAAGGATCTTCTTTATACATTCGTCCGTTTGTGTTTGCTACCGGAAGAGGGTTTCATGCATCGCCTGCCGACGAGTACAAATTTATTATTTCTACGGCACCGTCTGGTTCTTATTTTGCCGGAAAAGTAAAAGTATTGATTGAACAAACTTATTCTCGTTCTGCCAATGGTGGTGTTGGTTATGCAAAAGCTGGTGGTAATTATGCTGGACAGTTTTACCCAACGCAATTAGCAGTTGAAAAAGGTTACCAACAAGTAATCTGGACCGACGATACCAACCATGAGTTTATCGAGGAAGCGGGCGCTATGAATATTTTTATTAGAATAAATGATACGCTAATTACTGCTCCCACAAGCGATAGAATTTTAGATGGTATTACCCGTAAAAGTATAATTGACTTAGCTAAATCTGAAAAAATTCCTGTTGAAGTTAGAAAGATTTCTGTTAAAGAAGTTGTTGAAGCTGCCAAAAACGGAAGCTTAAAAGAGATGTTTGGCGCTGGTACAGCTGCCGTTATTTCGCCAATTGATGGCTTTGGATATCAAGGAACAGATTATGAATTACCTAAATTAGACAAAACCTACGCAGAATATTTAAAAAAACGCATCACAGATATCCAGACTAACAAATCTGAAGATCCTTTTGGATGGCGGTATAAAGTTTAATTCCATCCCTACCCTTTCCCAAAGTGAAGAGAACTCAATTTAATAAAAAAAGAAGCCAATTGGCTTCTTTTTTTATTTGTCAAGTATCGATTTAATATCTGGCTGGAAATAATTCGGGCCTTTTAACACTTTACCATCTTCTCTAAAAATAGGATTGCCATCTTCACCTAATTTACTCATATTACTTCGCTGTATTTCATCAAAAACCTCCTCTATTTTGTGTTGCATCCCATGTTCTATAATCGTACCACATAAAATATAAAGCATATCACCCAACGCATCTGCAACTTCCACCAAATCATTATTATTTGCGGCATCCAGATACTCCTCGTTCTCTTCGCGCATTAATTTATAACGCAACATATTTTTAGCTAATCCTAAATCTGCTTGAGGTGTTTCTCTTGATCCTAATTTAAATGCTGAATGAAATGCTTTAACTGCTGCTATTTTATTTTTCATAATATCTTTGGGTTGTTATTTTCACGAAGATGGAAATTTCATCTTTATTAATTAAATTTGCGTAAAAATAAATAAATATATGTTTAGTAACGGTCAAATCATTTTTGGAGTATTATTTTTTATTGTCTTCGCCATTATTATTGGATTTACTTACCGAAAAGATTTAAAACTCCACAAACGTTTTTATGCTGGGAGTATTTGGGTACTCGTGGCTTTTATTGCATTTATTTTATTTATTGCCGCCATTAAATTTTTATTTAAGTAAGGGTTTCCATTAAAAAACAACAATCCTAAACTGGGAAATCCTAATTGATTCTTGTTTTATTAATAGATATAAGAATTTAACGCAACCTTTTTTAAAATTCTGCATCTATTTAATAACTAGCTAAAAAATCAACAAATAATCAACAAATGAAAATTCTAATTATTATTAGCGTGCTTATTGTAATTAATTTAATCCTTCTTGTGTTTAGTGTAAATAAAAAAACAGAACCCTAAATTAGATTCTGTTTTTAAATTACTACCTAATTTTAAATTAGTTTACCTCAGGTAAAAAATTGTATTTTTTACTATAGTCCATCATTTGCTCTGCAAATGTTTTAGGTTGTTTAATATTAATTTCAATAATTTCTCCGGCATCATTGGTTTTAGCTTCTAATACTGGATTTACAAAACCAGAATATGGAGCCGATTTAAACTGTTTGTTACGCTCTAAAATTTCGGCATGCAGTTTTTGGTCTACTTTAACACCATAACTTTCTACCAATGCTTCAACCGCTTTATAATCGCCTTCAGATTTTATTCTTTGAGTTTCACGTAATAATTCACCAAACAACTGGTGCAATTTAGCATAATCTGTAATATTAAAATAGGTTTTGCCATCACGGGTTACTTTTTCAATCACCTTATCTTTTGCTCCTTTTTCAAAAACCCAAGCAGATACCCATTGTCTGTTTCTCATATGCGCTTCTTCTACATCATCTCCTAAATTTAATCTTATAAGTTGCGTCATTAATCCGTTTCGAATATATCCGTCGTAAGCAGCCATTCCAGTTTTTTTCCAATCTTCAACTAATCCTAATTCTTGAATTTTACTATCATACAGATAATATAATGCCACTAAATCGGCACGACCCTCTTCTAAAGTTGAAGCATAGTTTTTAAGGGTTTCTTTGGTTTCGCCAACCCCTGGGTTTAATTGACCAGATGCGTGACCAACTACTTCATGTAAAGCGGTATGCAATTTATCGGCTAATTGCCCATGATTTTCTTGTAATTCTAGTTCTTCTTTATCATGTACAAATTCCTTTAATCTATCAGAACCACCAGCATTATTATAAGCTTCGACAATATTTCCTAATGATACCGATTTACTACCTACCTCCGCACGAATCCAGTTCGCATTAGGTAAATTAACTCCAATAGGTGTGCTTGGTGATGCGTCGCCCGCTTCTCCTGCCACATTAACCGTTTTATACGTAACGCCAACCACATTTTTCTTTTTATGAGCATCCATTAAAGGCGAATTATCTTCGAACCACTGTGCATTATCAGATAGAACTGCCATTTTTTTAGACATATCGAAATCCTTTATCTGAACAATAGTTTCGTAAGAACCTCGATACCCTAATGGGTCATTATACACTTCAATAAAACTATTAATGTAATCTATATTGCCTTCTATTGCTTGGGTCCATGCCACATTATAATCGTCCCAAGTTTGTAAATCTCCAGATTTATAATAACTAATTAATAACCCTAAAGCATTTGCTTGTTTTTCGTTTTCTGCAACACCTTTTGCTAATTCTAACCATTTAACAATTTCATCGATTGCCGAACCATATAATCCGCCAGATTTATAAACACGTTCTTTTAGAACACCATTCTCTTTAACAAGTTGAGAATTTAATCCAAAAGACAATGGTTTTAATGGATCTGGTGATTTTTTTCCTGCATAAAATTTCTGAACATCAGAATTTGTTACACCTGACCCATAAAAATTAACAGCCGAAAGTGCTACATTATCAACACCTTTAGCCTGATTTACTTTTTTAGAATCAACATCGTTAAAAATTACATTGAATGCTTCGTCTTCTAAAACCGTATTCGTTTCTGTTAAAAGTAGCTGTAAATAACCCGAAGAAAATTCAGGTTTTATTTTATCGTTAGAATAATGATGATGAATGCCATTACTAAACCAAACACGTTTTAAATAGGTTTCAAAAGCATTCCAATCCGTTGTATTTTTATCACCACTAAATTGTGTATAAATACTTTCTAAAGCTTTTCTAATTTTAAGATTGTGCTTATAGTTTTGGTCCCAAATAATGTCTCTCCCAGATAAACCAGCCTGGGTTAAATAATAAACTAATTGTTGTTCTTTTAGTGTTAAATTCTCCCACCCTGGAATTTGATACCGCAAAATTTTAACATCAGCAAATTGCTCGACATTATATTCAAAAGGAGTTTGCTCAACTTTTAAATCGCTTTGATTCTCTTTTGATTTATCATTTCCGCAAGAAAACAATAGTGTACCTGTAAGTACTAAACTTAATAATAATTTGAATTTCATTTGAATAACATTTAATTTTCTATTAAAAAAGTGTCAATTAACCTCGCTTAATTATTGAATATTTTTTAATAAGCAATTTTAATTGTTGAATTTTTATTTTTTGGCTTACAAATATAATAATTTATTAACGATAATTTTTATTTGATTATCTTTGATATATAATTCTCCCTAAAAAAATATAATGAAAGCTTTTAAGTACATTTCCTTCTTATTATTAATAGTCTTTATTGGAACTTCCATTTACATAGCGGTACAACCAAATACATTTGAAGTTAGCAGAACCAGAACTATAAATGCGCCAACGGCAGTAATTTATAAGAATGTTATTGATTTTAAAAACTGGCAAGATTGGTCGTCGTGGGTCGAAGCCGATAAAGACATGAAAATTACACTTCCCAAATTAACCAATGGGGTTAATGGCTCTTATTCTTGGGAAGATAAAGATGGTGTTGGTATGATGAAAACAATCGCTGCGGAATCAAATACTTCAATAAAGCAAATGATGCAATTTGCCGATTATCCTGAATCTGAAATCATTTGGACCTTTAAAGATAATAACAACGGAACCACAGATGTAACCTGGTCTATTTCTGGTAAAGATTTGCCTTTTGGCTTTAAAGCATACTCGATTTTTAGTGGTGGTATGGAAAAACAAATCGCTCCGCATTACGAACGTAGTCTTGAAAAATTAGATAGCGTAGTGGTTGCTGGTATGAAAAAATATAGCATAACAGTAAAAGGTATTACCAACCGTAGTGGTGGCTATTATTTATATAAAACCGCCTCTAGTAAAATTGATGAAATAGGAAATAAAATTCCGCAATTGTTATCTCAAGTTGTTACTTATGCTAACAAAAACCATATTGAACAAGCAGGCGTTCCATTTGTGAATTATATTAAATGGGATATTGAAAACAATGCAGCTATCTTTTCGTGTTGCGTACCAACCGCAGAACGCGTAATTACTGCTGATGATGCCGATATAATGACTGGAGAATTACCTAGTTTTAAAGCCATTAAAACCACTTTAAAAGGAAATTACAGCAACCTCAAGGAAGCATGGAATACAACCATGAAATATATTCCACAAAACGGATTTGAGTTTACTGAAAATGGCCCTATGATAGAAGCCTACCTCACAGACCATATAAATACACCAAATCCAGCAGATTGGGTTACCGAAATATATATTGCTATTAAAGACACAATAAAATAAATGAAGCAAATCTTTATCGTTTTTTTGGGTGGTGGTTTTGGTAGTGTTTTACGTTACATTCTGGGAAAATATTTAAACAACGCAGAAAATTCATTTCCTTACGGAACATTTTTAGCAAATATTTTAGGAAGTTTTTTAATAGGTGCTATTCTCGGTTTGGCAATAAAAAACAATACGCTTTCACACAACCAAACGTTACTTTTGGCTACTGGTTTTTGTGGTGGGTTTACAACCTTTTCAACTTTTGCGTACGAGAATCACATGTTTTTAAAATCTGGTGATTTTACAAGTTTTGCGGTTTATACTATTGCCTCTTTTATAGTTGGTTTTTTAGCTGTTTTCTTAGGAATGTATTTGACTAAATAAAAATATTTAAATGGATAATTTTGTACAATATCAAGGCGTAGACAATTACGCAATAATAGCAATTAATAACGGTAAAGCTAATGCACTTTCTCATGAAGTAATTAATAGCTTAACAAAAGCTCTTAAAAAAGCCAAAGGAGAAAAACGTGTTGTGATATTAACAGGTAAAGCTGGCATTTTTTCGGGTGGATTCGATTTAAATGTTATGAAAGAAGGTCCCGATGCCGCAAAGGCTTTGGTAAATGCCGGATCTGAATTAGCTTTAAAAATGGCAACATTTCCATTACCAATTATTGCGGCCTGTAGTGGTCATGCTATTGCAAAAGGTGCATTTTTATTATTGGCATGTGATTATAGAATAGGTGTAGAAGGTAATTTTAAAATTGGCTTAAACGAAGTAATGATTGGTATGACAATGCACCATGTAGGAATAGCAATAGCAGAATCAAGGCTAGCCCCTGTATATGTTCAAAGATGTGTAAATAATGCCGAAATATTTAATCCAAATGAAGCTGTTACAGCTGGTTTTTTTGACAAAATAGTTCCTGAAAATGATTTACTTTCGGAGGCAATCAAGGTTGCTCAAATGTTCGGAAAACTTAATTTACAGGCTCATGCAGAAACAAAATTAAGAGTTCGAAAAAAATACATCAAAACTCTTAAAAAAGCCATAAAAAAAGATAAGGGTAGTAAAATTTCAATAAATTTTTAAAAAGAATAATTGCTGCGCAAGCACCTAAACTTTCTTTGAATATTTCACATTATTGATAATTTTAAAAAACAACAAGAGCTTAACTAAAACGTTTATTTATATTTTAATTCTTGTTTCAAATTAATTTTATTAAGCTCTGTAGAACGAGATTATTATTGTAAAATAACGTTTGTACACTATGTAAAAACGCTTAGATTTTATATACTCTTTCGTTCTTTTATAATTGACCCTTAACCAACTACTTCTGAAATTGATATCTAAAAATAAAATTTGGATTCAAGCAAAACAAAATTTAACTTCGTAAGTATTATAATAATGGCATATTAAAGTAATCATGTTTGTTATTTGTTAATAATAATTAAAGATTGATATGAAAACATTAATTTCTAATATTAGTAGATATCTTCTTAAAACAATATTATTATTAATACTCTCATTAGCATTCTTAGGTTGTTCTGACGACTCAAATTCCAAATTATCAGAATATAAATTGGATGTTGTTGAAAGTATATTACATGAACCCAACTTGCGAATTGCAAATTTTGATAAAGACTCAAACCAATATTTACTAGCTTATAGTTTAGATTACGATTTAATTAAATTCGAAGTAAGAGACAGCGATTTTAACTTGGTAAGGTCTGGCCAAACAGAAGGTAATTATTTTGCATCACCAAATACCATGGTGATTATGAACAATAGCCTAGTTTTTGGAAATAATATATGGAACTATTACAAAAGCAATGAAAACTTATTAATTCAATTAAGATCCGATACTAATTTTAGTGATAATTATGTAAAAATTTTAAATTCTGAAAACACTAATGCTAATGGGATTTTCTACTACCAGTTTGATGACTCTATTAAAAACATAGGAGAAACAGATAATTATTTGATTATAACTGCCTCTAAAGAAACCTGTTATTTTATTAACAAAACAGATTACCAAGTAACTTCCTTTAAAAATAGATTTGTTGAAAATTACAATAATAATGATGTCTTTGGGATTGCTAATGCTATTGGAAATGACGATTTAGGAAGACCAATATTATCCACAAGTACAGAAGGTGTCTTGGTTTACAATGGTAGTGATTGGATTCCATTTTGGGATGGGAAATTAAATAAATACAGCGGTATTTATAGTCAATTTTATTTAGCTTCCAACAATTATCTTTATGCCGGAGTTGATGATGAAATATTCGTTTTTGATTTAAATTTAAAAAAAATGATACTAAAAATAACGGGCACTAATAATATCAATTTTAGATACTCGAGAATAATAGGTGAACATTCGGATGGAAGTATTATCATATTAACAAATTATCTTCTATCAAATCCTTCCAATAGAATTTTTAAAATAAAAATCGCTAAGAATTAATAAGAAACAATAATATTTTAAAAATAGCTAAATGAATATCGTAAAGCTTTTAATCATGTATAGCAGTCGAAATTCAATTTAAATAATTGCCTTGAATTTATCTTAAGTGCTTTCTAGTTGAAAATTTAAATCTAGTTACTCTATAAGTGATTGAACCTAAGATTTTAAAACTCATTAAAATAAAATTTTAATAAATTAAATGTAGTTTTATTGCTTCCCAAAAGCCTTTACCCCGGCTTCAATTCTAATTTTTAAATAATTTTCTCTCGGTACAATTGGGCATGAATATTTATTATTGTAAGCGCAATAAGGATTATAAGCTTTGTTAAAATCTATAATTATCGTGTCACCAACTGGAATTTTAGAATCCATATAACGTCCGCCACCGTAACTGTCAATGCCGTTAGTTTCGTCTAAAAAAGGCAGAAATAAATAATCTTCATAACCTTCAGAATCTAATAACCCTGCATCTTGATAAATATTTAGCTTATGAGCTTTTCCTTTTAATTCAAACGAAAGTTCTCCATATTTTACATATAAGGGACGTCGTTCTGTAGACGTTTTCATTTCAAATGGTTTTTCATTAGGAAACCGTTCAAACTTCGCGGTAACTATATATGCCGAATCAAACTTAAAAAACTCTAATCCCTTAAAATCTTTTCTATCATCATCTTTTAAAGGAGAGGTTGAGGCATCTTTATAATACGCATTTAATTCGCGCTGAAAATCTGTTTCTCCTTTTAATGGTTGCTTTTTCTGTGCACAACCTGTAAAACAATAAATAGCTATTAGAAGTGTTATAAAAATCTTCATTTAAAATGTTTTAAAAATCAAAAATACAACTTACAAATATTTTCTCTATGTTTGTGTCTCATAAAAAACTAATTATGCGTAATATCGTCATCTGTTATAAAATGAAATCGACCCCTTCGAAAAGAAGCAGTTGGACTTTTTATTTATTATGGTGATATAATTAAAATATATTGCTATAGTTAAAAGTCCGACTTACAAGTCGGACTTTTAATTTTTATATACATGAAAACTTATGATGACATTATTTAACAAATACATAAATACGTTTAGAGGCTTATCTGAAGAGATATGGTGGCTTGCCCTAATTACTCTAATTAATCGTGCAGGCACGATGGTTATTCCCTTTTTGTCGTTATACTTAAGAGAAGATTTACATTTTACGGTTAGTAATGTGGGTTGGGTTATGAGTGCTTTTGGTTTGGGTAGTGTAGCAGGTTCTTGGTTGGGTGGCAAATTAACAGATAAAATGGGTTACTACAAAGTCATGGTAGGAAGTTTATTTGCTACTGGCATACTATTCATTGCGTTACAGTTTTTACATTCGTTTTCTGCCATTTGCGTTGGTATTTTTATAGTTATGATGGTAGCAGATACGTTTAGACCTGCCATGTTTGTTGCTTTAAATGCGTATAGCAAGCCCGAAAATAAAATACGCTCTTTAACCTTAATTCGACTAGCTATTAACTTAGGCTTTTCGGCAGGACCCGCTATTGGAGGACTTATAATTACTGGCCTAAGCTATTCTGGGTTGTTTTGGGTAGATGGTATTACATGCATTATTGCTACTTTGGTTTTAATTAAAGTGCTACATCCTAAAAAAGCAAAAATATCCGATAGCCATAGTGTAGAAAATCCTATTTCGGCTTACAGCGACAAAATGTTTTTGCTATTCTTAGTTGCTATGGCTTTGTTTGGTATTGTATTTTTACAATATTTTTCTACAATAACTATTTATTACAAAGATATTCATGCGCTTAGCGAATCTCAAATTGGATTAATTCTAGGGCTGAACGGATTTCTTATTTTTATATTTGAAATGCCTTTGATAAAATGGTTGGAAAATACCCTATTTTCAAAACTAGGCCTGATGGCTTTTGGGGCTTGCTTAACTGGCTTGAGCTTACTTATATTAAACTTTACTTCCTGGTCTGGTGTTTTAGTAATTGGCATGATTTTAATGACCATTGGAGAAATGATTGCATTTCCATTTTCGAATGCTTTTGCGGTAAGCAGAGCTAGCAAAGGAAATCAAGGCGAGTATATGGCATTATATTCGATGTCGTTTTCGATAGCCCATATTTTTGGGCATAATGCTGGATTACAAATGACGGCATCATTTGGTTTCGACAATACCTGGTATATTGTTTCTGCCATTGCAGTTTCTTGCGCCTTAATTTTATATGGGTTAAACCGAAAATTGAATACGCCTTAGCGCAATAGCTTATTTAATTGGCTTAACCTCTTTATAACGAATTACATGCGATAGAACGATTTGTGTTTTCGTTTCGCCATACACTATAAGTTGGTCTATAAAGGATTCTAAGTGCTTTTGATTTTTTAAAAGTACTTCCATAACAATATTTTCGTTACCAGTTATTCGATAGCAATTTAAAACTTCATCATAGGTTTTTACTTTCTCTAAAAATGGCTTCAATTTTCCAATAAATGCATGTAATGTAATAATGGCTTTCAATTGATATCCCATATCTAAAGGAGAAACTACCGTTTTATACCCTAAAATAATACCAGCGTCTTCCATTTTTTTAATTCGTTCTGAAACCGCTGGCGAACTTACACCTACTTGCCTCCCAATTTCAGCATTAGATTGTCTTGCGTTTTCTTGCAAACACTTCAATATCTTCCAGTTAAGCGCATCTAAATTCATTTCTAATATATTTTAACTATAAAAAATTAATTTTTAAAGTAAATATACGTTTTTACTTTAAAAATTAAAGTAGATTGTGAATTCTTGTGAGTAATTTTGATAGAATTGCGATGAAAAAAATAATATGTTAATGAATACCCCATCAAACCTATCGGAATTACCGATTTATAAAAAGGCTATAGAGATTTTTGCTTTATCGCAAAATATCTCTATGTATTTACGACATGATTTATCTTCGTTAAAAAGCGACGGAACAGAAGATGCTAACATTTACTTTTCCGGAGATATTGTACAGCAGTCCGTTTCATTAGCCCCTGAAATAGTAAAAGCAGAATTAGAGCGATTTTCTGATAAAAAGCACAAACATATTGCCTCTTTAAAACAGCTTACCAATAAGCTTTATAAAAATTCTTATCGTCTGGAACGTTCTAACAGCAACGGAAAGGATTTTTTACCAATGTTACGTCGTGAGCTGAAAAAGTTTAAAAAAATGCAGCATAGTTGGATGTTAACTCTATAAAATAAAAACAGTTTAATTTTTACATAAAAAAAACACACATCAATAGATGTGTGTTTTTGTTTGATAGCAGAGACAACTTCAAACACTCTGTATTTTTGTTAAAATAGCAATTTAACTAATCATAAATTATATTTAACCTTAAAATCTATGATAGTAAAACGAAAGTAATATTTTAGAAAAAGATAATACCGAAAAAGATGAGGCTAAAATTGACATATGTCAATTTTTATTATTTTTTTTCTACTTTTTACTCTAATCGCGATAAGGTTTCGGGACGCATATTTAAAAGTGAGGCCAAATATTTTTTAGGTACACGTTTTACAATTTCCGGATTTACAAGATTAACAAAATATTCGTACCTATCTTTTGCGGCAGGAATTCTAGCCATAAACGATCGGTATTCCGATTGCATATAATACTGCTCTAATAAAATCCTATTTAAATGATTCATTTCTTTGTAGTTATCTATGGCGTAATGCATATCCTCATAACTCAAACTTTCGGTGTACGTATCTTCTAAACACTGAATATTTTCAATTGCTGGTTTGTTTTTAAAATATCCTGAAATAGATGTAACCAATTCACCATCAACACTCACCCAAGTAGTAATTTCTTTATCGTTATAATTAAAATAACCACGCACTAATCCTTTTCTTAAAATATGGATTCTATCACAAACATTACCACTTCGCACTATATAATCGCCTTTTTTATAAGTTGAACAAATAAGGGTTTTAGCGAAAAATTTATTTAGAGGCTTCGATAAAGGGTAAATAGAATTTAATAATACAATACTATAAAGATTATTGTTTTTAGTAGTCGGCATGACATTTCTGCTTAATGAATAAATTTAATAAAAGACATTGTTAGTCTGTATTGTTGTTTTGAAAATTGTTTCTCATGCCATTAGCAGAGTATTCCATTTCAAAATATCTTTCGGACTTAATAATGTTTAATAACCAGTCTAGATGATTTGCTGATTTTCTCTTAAAATTGTAGTTAAGTGTTGTTTGCATAGGATTTAGATTTTAGGGAGGGAAGTTTTAGTTTAAATATAAATTTCAACTAATCAAATTTAAATATGAATCCGCAATACATAAAATTTCACGTAAAAAATTAGTTGAAATGATGACATACAACTACAAGGTGATTTTTTATGCAAAAAAAAACGATGAAATTGCTCTTAAAAAGAACTACTTCATCGCTTTAACTATTAAAATTAATATTTACATATTTCTGCGGTATTGGCCTCCAACTTCAAATAAGGCATTTGTTATTTGACCTAACGAACAGACTTTACACACATCCATCAAAGCTTCAAAAATGTTTTCGTTATGAATTGCTTTGGTTTGTAAGTCTTTCAATAATTCAGCCGTATTATTCGCATTATGCAAATTTTTTCAAAGTTTGAATTTGAAACTGTTTTTCTTCTTCGGTAGCACGAATTACTTCCGCAGGTAAAACTGTTGGAGATCCTTTACTGCTTAAAAACGTGTTTACACCAATTATTGGAAATTCTCCATTGTGTTTTAATGTTTCGTAATACAAGCTTTCTTCTTGAATTTTACTGCGCTGATACATGGTTTCCATAGCTCCTAAAACACCTCCCCGTTCATTTATTCTGTCAAATTCTATTAGTACCGCCTCTTCAACTAAATTGGTTAATTCTTCAATTATAAAAGCCCCTTGTATGGGGTTTTCATTTTTTGCCAAGCCCAATTCTTTATTAATTATAAGTTGAATTGCCATGGCGCGACGTACAGATTCTTCGGTTGGTGTGGTAATAGCCTCATCGTATGCATTCGTGTGTAGCGAGTTACAATTATCGTAAATAGCGTACAATGCTTGCAGGGTGGTTCGAATGTCGTTAAAATCTATTTCCTGCGCATGCAAGCTTCTACCCGATGTTTGAATGTGGTATTTTAGCATTTGAGCGCGCTCGTTTGCGTGATATTTATTCTTCATGGCTTTGGCCCAAATTCTTCTTGCTACACGCCCAATAACTGCATATTCCGGATCGATTCCATTCGAGAAAAAGAAGGATAAATTGGGGCCAAAATCGTTTATATTCATACCTCTGCTTAAGTAATACTCTACGTAAGTAAACCCGTTAGACAAGGTTAATGCCAGTTGCGTTATAGGATTTGCACCTGCTTCTGCAATATGATACCCAGAAATTGATACCGAATAAAAATTACGAATCTTGTTTTTAATAAAATATTCCTGAACGTCTCCCATTAAACGAAGGGCAAACTCAGTTGAAAAAATACAGGTGTTTTGTGCCTGGTCTTCTTTTAAAATATCTGCTTGCACTGTTCCTCTTACCTGAGCTATGGTTTTGGCTTTAATTTCTTCATAAACCGCTTTTGGTAAAACTTTATCTCCGGTAACACCTAATAACATTAAACCTAAACCGTCGTTTCCTTCTGGCAATTCGCCATTATATTTTGGACGAACTTTATTTTTATAGAGAGATTCAATTTTAGCTTCCACTCCATTTTCTAAACCATTTGCCTTTATATAAAGTTCGCATTGCTGGTCTATCGCAGCATTCATAAAAAACCCTAACAACATGGGTGCAGGACCATTTATAGTCATACTAACAGAGGTCATCTCATCTGCCAAATTAAAACCAGAATACAACTTTTTCGCATCATCTAAGCAACAAATACTCACCCCTGCATTCCCGATTTTGCCATATACATCTGGACGCAAATCGGGGTCATTTCCATACAGCGTTACACTATCAAACGCTGTCGATAATCGTTTAGCGGGAAGACCAGCACTTACATAATGAAACCGTCTGTTAGTGCGCTCTGGCCCACCTTCGCCAGCAAACATTCTAGCAGGATCTTCGCCCGTGCGCTTAAAGGGATATAATCCTGAAGTGTATGGAAATTCTCCTGGCACATTCTCTTGTAAAACCCATGATAAAATATCGCCCCAAGCTTGATATTTTGGCAATGCTACTTTTGGGATTTGTATATGTGAAAGCGACTCTGTTTGTGTTTCTATTTTTATGTCTTTACCTCTAACTTTGAAGGTATAAATTGGATTTTTGTATTTGTTCACTTTTTCTTCCCAACCTGTAATTATTTCCCAATTATTTGGATGGAGATTTAGCTTCACACGGTCGAATTCCGCAACTAAAAGTTTGGTGAAATCTTTATTGTCCTTTTTAACTTGTTTCTGTATTTCTTCGTGATTCAAACCATTTTTATCAAGAAAAGACTGCCTCGTTTCGCTCGTAATGACGTTTAGAACTGATCCAATTGTTTTAAATATACCATACAATTTTTGCGCGAATTCAATCTGATTTTTCACAGTCTTATCATAATTACGATTGCTTTCTGAAATTTCAGATAGGTAGCGGGTTCTTGAAGGCGGAATAACAAAAACCTTTTCACTCATTTCTTCTGAAATAGTTAAAGATGGTTGTAAATCTGCCGATGTTTTTTCAACCAACTTATCCATAACCGCTTTATAAAGCGTGTTCATTCCGGGGTCGTTAAATTGTGAAGCAATCGTACCAAAAACCGGCAAACTATCCTGTGGTGTATCCCAAAGGTTGTTGTTGCGCATGTACTGCTTTTTTACATCGCGTAACGCATCCATAGAACCACGTTTGTCGAACTTATTAATGGCCACTAAATCTGCAAAATCGAGCATATCAATTTTTTCCAACTGTGATGCCGCACCAAACTCAGGCGTCATAACGTACATTGAAACATCACTATGCTCAATAATTTCTGTGTCTGATTGCCCGATTCCTGAGGTTTCTAAAATAATTAAATCGTATTCGGCGGCTTTTAAAACCTCAATGGCTTCTTTTACATATTTAGACAAGGCCAAATTAGATTGACGTGTTGCCAAACTACGCATGTAAACACGTGAGTTATTTATCGCATTCATTCGGATTCTATCTCCTAATAAAGCACCTCCCGTTTTTCGTTTTGATGGATCGACCGATATAATTCCAACTGTTTTCTTTGGAAAATTGATTAAAAAGCGACGCACCAATTCGTCAACTAATGATGATTTCCCAGCGCCACCTGTTCCAGTAATTCCAAGAACAGGAGTTTTTGATTGTTCGCTCTTTATATGAATAGCTTCTAATGTCTGTTTAGCCACCTCAGGGAAATTTTCCGCCGATGATATAACGCGCGCAATATCTTTAGAATTTTTATTTTGAAGTAAATTAACGTCTACGTTTAAGGTGTCTCCAATGGCGAAATCCGATTCTTTCACCAAATCGTTAATCATGCCTTGTAAACCCATTTCTCTACCATCATCAGGTGAATAAATCCGGGTAATACCATATTCCATCAACGCTTTAATTTCAGAAGGTAAAATAACACCGCCACCACCACCAAAAATTTTAATATGACCTGCTCCTCTTTCTTTTAGCAAATCAAACATATATTTAAAATATTCATTATGACCCCCTTGGTACGATGTTAAACAAATGGCATGAACATCTTCCTGAATGGCAGTATTAACTACTTCTTCTACACTTCTATCATGTCCTAAATGAATCACCTCAACACCGGTAGATTGAATTATACGACGCATAATATTTATAGAAGCGTCATGTCCATCAAACAATGATGTGGCGGTTACAATTCTAACTTTATGTTTTGGTTTATATGGCGCTATCTGCATCCTGTTGAAATAATTTAAATTATACGGTCCTAATTTACGAAATATTCAAAAAAACCAGACGATTATAAATGATTATCTAAAATTATAATCCTGGTATGCTCTTATCTCATTTTTAGATTAATTTTGAAAACAATTCATTTCATACCAAATGCAAAAGATTACTATTTTAATACATTGTAAAGACCGACCAAACATTATTGCTTCTGTTACTAACTTTATCGCTAAAAAGGATGGTAACATTGTATATATTGATCAACATGTAGACAGAGAGCAAAACATATTTTTTATGCGTTTGGAAAGTGAATTTGCCAAAGAATCGTTTTCTGCAGATGCCTTTAGAGATGCCTTTAAAATAAATTTGGCCGATGAATTTGAAATGAAATGGCGCATATATTCTTCAGATAGAAAACCCAAAATGGCGTTATTTGTATCTAAATACGATCATTGTTTGTACGATCTTTTAGGACGTTATAATTCAGGTGAACTTAACCTGGAAATCCCTTTTATAATCAGTAATCATTTAGATTTAAAACCTATTGCTGATAATTTTAAAATACCTTATTACTTTATTCCAGTTACAAAAGAAACCAAAGCTGAAGCAGAACAAAAACAATTGGAATTATTAGAAAAATATCAGATTAATTTTATTGTATTGGCCAGATACATGCAGATAATTTCTGAAAAATTAATTGCTGAGTTTCCAAACAAAATAATCAACATTCACCATTCATTTTTACCGGCGTTTGTGGGGGCAAAACCTTATCATTCGGCTTTTAAACGTGGTGTAAAAATAATAGGTGCCACCAGTCATTATGTAACTGAAGAACTTGACGCAGGACCCATTATAGACCAAGGTGTAACACGTGTTTCGCATTCACATTCTATCGAGGACTTAATTTCTAAGGGTCGCGATTTAGAAAAAATAGTTTTGGCAAATGCAATAAAATTACATGCAAATAGAAAAGTTATGGTTTATAATAACAAAACAGTTATCTTTTCTTAATTACCTATATTTACAATTATAAAACCCAAACATATAAAATCATGATTCGTAAAATTTTAGTTTTCCTTTTAGTATTAAATCTTACTGCCTGCGCAGAATTACAGCAAGTTGTAAATCAATTACCTCAGAGCGTTGGTATTGGAAACGATGAAATTGCTTCTGGTTTAAGACAAGCGTTAGATTTTGGAATTGAAAAACAAGTAAGCAAACTTACCGCAACAGACGGTTTTTATAAAAACGATCTGGTTAAAATTATGTTGCCAGAGGAATTACAAAAAGTAGACAAAGGACTTAGAGATATTGGATTAAGTAAATTGGCAGATGAAGGGTTGAAAGTTTTAAATAGAGCCGCTGAAGATGCGGTTAAAGAAGCAACCCCAATTTTTGTTGATGCTGTAAAAGGTATAACCTTTGCCGATGCCAAAACCATTTTAATTGGTGCTGATGATGCTGCAACCCAATATTTAACCTCTAAAACACAAACTGCCTTATACGCCAAATTTAATCCAGTGATAAAAAATTCGTTTAGCAAAGTAGGTGCAGACGATATTTGGGCAAATTTGATTAATAAATATAATAGTATCCCATTTACAGCCGATGTAAATCCAGATTTAACAGACTATGTTACTAACGAAGCTTTAAAAGGTGTTTATACCATGATTGCAGTAGAAGAGAAAGAAATACGAACCAATTTAGCTTCACGATCTACAGATTTACTTAAAAAAGTATTTGCTTTACAGGACTAAGAACAAGTTTTTTAATTGACTATTTTATAGTGGTTGAAAAATAGATTAAATATTTTTTTTCATTTATAAAAAAAAATGTATATTTAACTATCTGTTATTCAGTCTTCTATATGGGCATCAATGATATCATAAAAAACCGTCAGAAAAAACTCGATGAGCGCTACAAAGAACTCATGGAGCAAGCGTATAATTTCCGTCAAACAGATTCGGAGATTAGCGACTTATCTGAATTTAAAGCTATGCGACTTCTTAATAAATTGAATACTCTAAAGTATTTTTCGAGAAATCAACCTAAAAGTTAGTTTACCATTTTTTATTAATTCTTTAACTTTTAAATCACATCCATAACGCTCATAATTACGTACTTTATATAAAAAATAAGTATGACATCACATCATTGTAAAGTTGGAAAAATTAAGCCTAATTTTAATAAGTTAATTAGTTTAAAAGAATTCGAAAAAAGAATATCGAATTTTGTTGAAGATATTAGTCAGGTTGATTATTCTGAAGATTTAAATGCAAGCTTTTAAAATATTTAAAAGCATTTAATAGTCTTGATCCGTACCACGAGAAAAATTCTCCATCGACTAATAACACTTTAGCATTCGGATAATACACCTGGATTTCATTTTGATGCTTAACTTTAAAAGGATACGGTTCACTAGATAAAAGAACCAACTCTACATACCTATTAGGTTTTAAAGTATTTAATGAAACTTCTGGATAACGGAATTCATCCTCATATGCGTTTATAAATTTATTTAATTTCAGCAGGTAATTTATAAACGTATTATTTGCAGCTACCATCCAAGGAGTTTTCCACAGAAAATAAGCTACTTTTTTAGATTTCATATTTTGCATAAAATCTTGAAAATCACTTAATTCCTGCTCTATATTCTGGGTAATAATTAGTGCCTCTTTTTCTTTCTTAAAAATTGCGCCGTATTGCGTAATCAATTCTAAACTATCAGAAATATTAAAAATATCGGAAACATGTACGGTACAAATAGCTTCGCAAGCTTCAACTATTTCTTTTGTGTTTTCTTCTTTGTTGCATAGAATAATATCTGGTTGCAGTTCTTTAATTTTACTAATATTAATTTGCTTAGTACCGCCAACAACGGTATTATTATTCTTTAAGTGCTTGGGGTGGATACAAAACTTTGTTATACCAACAATATTTTCTTCTAGACCTAAATCACACAATAGTTCTGTTTGACTTGGCACTAACGAAATTATTCGTTTTGGAGATTGGGTAAAACTAATAATTCTGTTTAGCTGATCTTCAATTTTCATAAAGCAATTAATTGGCCAGTCAATTAAAAAAACGACATATTATTCCTGCTATCTCAAGATTGCCTGCATTTCTTCTTGAAGTTCCTTTGCTTTTCTAGCTGCTACTTGGGCAAAATCTTCAGCATTAGAAGCATAAATAATACCTCTTGAAGAATTTATAAGTAAACCAACATTGGTATTCATTCCATATTTACAAACCTCTTGTAAATTTCCGCCTTGTGCACCAACACCAGGAACTAATAAAAAACTATCTGGAATTATTTTTCTAATATCTGCCAAATATTCTGCTTTAGTAGCACCAACAACATACATTAAATTTTCTGAATTTTTCCAGGTTTTTGAAGTTTCCAACACCTGTTTATACAACTCTTTACCTTCTACATTTTTAGTTTGAAAATCAAATGCACCTTGGTTTGATGTTAACGCTAATAAAATAGTATGCTTATTTTCAAAAGCTAAAAAAGGCTCTACAGAATCTTTTCCCATATAAGGTGCAACAGTTACAGAATCAAAGGCTAAATCTTCAAAAAAAGCTTTGGCATACATGGTACTGGTATTTCCAATATCACCGCGTTTTGCATCGGCAATTGTAAAAATTTCAGGATGTTTTTCGTTTAAATAATTAATAGTTTTTTCTAAAGCTTTCCAACCTTTTAAACCATAAGCTTCATAAAATGCCGTATTTGGTTTATAAGCAACACATAAATGATGTGTTGCATCAATAATGGCTTTATTGAAAGCAAAAATAGGGTCTTCTTCTTTTAAAAGATGTTGTGGAATTTTATTTAAATCGACATCTAACCCAATACATAGAAAGGATTTCTTTTTTTGGATTTGCTTGAATTAGTTGGTTTGTTGTCATATATAAAAAAGCCTCAAAAAAGGGCATTTATTTAAATTACGTCACTATTCGCTTTTAACTTTTCGGTATTTTCAGCTAATTGCAATTCGTCAATAATTTTTTGAATATCACCATTTACAATATTTGATAAATCATAAAGTGTTAAATCCAATTCTATGATCTGTAACACGTCCTTGTGGATAATTATAGGTTCTAATTTTTGCACTTCTATCACCAGAAGTTACCATTGATGCCACGTTTTGCTGCATCTTCTGCATTCTTTTTGGCTAATTCCATATCATACAAACGTGAACGCAATACTTTAAATGCTTTCTCTTTATTTTTATGCTGCGATTTTTGATCTTGACATTGTGCTACCAATCCTGTTGGTATATGCGTTAAACGCACAGCAGAATAAGTTGTATTTACAGATTGACCACCTGGACCTGAAGAACAGAAAAAATCGATTCGTACATCTTTAGGATTAATTTCCACATCAAACTCTTCGGCTTCTGGAAACACCATTACAGTTGCAGCACTGGTATGCACACGACCTTGTGTTTCGGTTTGTGGCACACGTTGTACACGATGTACTCCTGCTTCAAATTTTAAAGTTCCATAAACATCTTCACCTGTAACTTCAAACTGAATTTCTTTAAAACCACCATTAGTACCTTCACTAAAATCGACCGTATCTACTTTCCATCCTTTGCTTTCGCAATATTTGGTGTACATTCTAAATAAATCGCCAGCAAAAATACTTGCTTCATCACCTCCAGTTCCTGCACGTAACTTCAACAACAGCATTTTTAGAATCTTCTGGATCTTTAGGAATTAAAAGAAACTTTAATTTCGTCTTCTAATTGTGGTATACGTTCTTTAGCTTCATCGTATTGCATTTTAGCCATTTCAACCATTTCGGCATCGCTACCTTCAGAAATAATCTCTTCAGCTTCAGCTAAATTATTGGTTACTTCAATATATTCATCACGCTTATCCATAAGAACTCTTAAGATCTTTATATTCTTTATTTAATGCAATGTATCGCTTTTGATCAGTCATAATATCCGGCTGGATAATTAAATCACTTACCTCATCAAAACGTTGTTTTACTATTTGTAATTTATCTAACATCTACTTTTATAAATTGTGGTGCAAAAATACGATAATTTATGAATTAATAATACCGCAGATTATGTCAATTCAATATAATTTAAGAAATATACAACATAAATGTTATAATTAAAATTTGAAATGAATTTGCGATAGAAACAAAAAAGGAAGCCAATTTAAAATCAGCTTCCTTTTTAAATATTTCATAGACTTATTATCCACATTTTGAAGAGCCACAGTCTTTACAAGTTAAGCAGCCTTCTTGATAAATTAAATTTTCAGATTTACAATTATCACACTTTTGTCCCTTTGGCTTGAGTTCCATCTTCCACATAACGTTTTAATGCACGACCAACACCATTTTTCCAAGAATTAATAGAAGCACTATCAAGTTGTAAACTATTAATTAAATCGACAATTTTATCGATAGGCATACCATGACGTAGTGTACTTGAAATAAGTTTTGCATAATTCCAAAATTCTGGATTAAACTTATGCGACAAACCTTCAATAGTGGTTTTATAACCTCTGGTATTTTTATATTGAAAATCGTAACGTGAGGTACCATCTTCATTTCTATTTTTAATAATTACACCTTCGTTAACCCAACGTGGAATTAAAATACCATCTTCATCATCAGCTAATCCTGTAAAAATTTCGTATGGTTTACCATCAATTAAACCTATAAAAGCAATCCATTTTTCTTTGTTATTTTGAAAACGAACAACATCGGCTTCTAAAGTTTCTGGACGTTTTTTAGGAAACGATGTTAATATATCTTGGTTTTTATCCTCTTTATCATCATTAGCTAATAACACTCCAGAACGCGAACCATCTCTATAAACAGTTACACCTTTACAACCAACTTCCCATGCTTTTAAGTATAATGAGCCAACTAATTCTTCAGTGGCATCATTTGGTAAATTAATGGTTACACTTATAGAATGATCTACCCATTTTTGGATAGCACCTTGCATACTAACTTTACTCATCCAATCCACATCATTAGAAGTGGCTTTATGATATGGTGATTTTTTTATTAATTTATCAATTTCCTTTTGTGAGTAATTTTTAGTTGTATCAATTCCATTTACTTCCATCCATTGTTTAAATCGATGGTGAAAAACCACATATTCTTCCCAAGAATCGCCAACTTCATCAACAAAATCTATACGGGCTTCTTTATCGTTTGGATTTACTTTTCTTCTACGTTTGTAAACTGGTAAAAATACTGGCTCTATACCAGAAGTAGTTTGCGTCATTAAACTTGTTGTACCTGTTGGAGCAATAGTTAGTAAGGCAATATTTCGTCTTCCATATTCCAACATTTCATAATAAAGTTTACTATCCGCTTCTTTTAAACGTTAGTATAAACGGATTATTTTTTTCTCGTTCGGCATCAAAAACAGAAAATGCACCACGTTCTTTTGCTAAATACACAGAACCTCTGTAAGCTTCAATAGCTATTGTTTTATGCACTTCTAAAGAAAATGCATTACCTGCTTCACTTCCATATTTAATTCCTAATGCCGCCAACATATCACCTTCGGCAGTAATGCCAATACCTGTTCTTCTGCCTTCTTGTGCTTTTCTTTGAATGTTAACCCATAAATTACGTTCGGTAGCTTTTACTTCATCTAATTCTGGATCTTCATCAATTTTACGTAAAATATTATCAATTTTTTCAAGTTCCAAATCAATAATATCATCCATAATTCGTTGTGCTGCGGCAACATGTTTTTTAAATAATTCGAAATTAAAACTAGCTTCTTTTGTAAATGGATTTTCTACATACGAAAATAAATTAATTGCCAACAAACGACAAGAATCATAAGGACAAAGGGGATTTCACCACATGGATTTGTAGAAACCGTTTTATAACCTAAATCGGCATAACAATCTGGAACAGATTCTTTAATAATGGTATCCCAAAATAAAATACCTGGTTCGGCAGATTTCCATGCATTGTGAACAATTTTTTTCCATAATGTAGTTTGCATCAATTGTTTTTGACACCTTTGGGTCTATTACTAAAAATAGGATATTTTTGTGTATATTCTGTCCCGTTTTTAACAGCTTTCATAAACACATCATCAATTCTAACCGATACATTGGCGCCTGTAACTTTTCCTTGTTCTAACTTAGCATTAATAAAATCTTCTGAATCTGGATGATTTATTGAAACCGATAACATAAGAGCACCTCGTCTACCATCTTGAGCAACTTCTCTTGTAGAATTTGAATAACGTTCCATAAAAGGCACAATACCTGTAGAAGTTAATGCTGAATTTTTAACGCTGAACCTTTAGGACGAATGTGTGATAAATCATGACCAACACCACCACGACGTTTCATGAGTTGCACTTGTTCTTGATCAATTTTCATGATGCCTCCGTAAGAATCTGAATCTCCTGAATTACCAATAACAAAACAATTTGAAAGTGATGCTATTTGATACGGATTGCCAATACCTGCCATTGGGCTTCCTTGTGGAACAATGTATTTAAAATCTTTAATTAAATCAAAAATGTCATCTTCAGATAAGGGATTTGCATATTTTTTCTCAACTCTTGCCAATTCTTTTGCAATTCGACGATGCATATCGTTGGGGGTTAACTCGTAAATATTGCCTTGAGAATCTTTTAAGGCATATTTATTTAGCCAAACACGCGCAGCAAGATCATCTTGGTTAAAATATTCTAATGAAGCATTGAAAGCTTCCTCTTGAGAATAGGTTTTGAGAGGTGTTTTGGTGACATTTAGATTCATTGTTGTTTTTAATTTAGGTTATGTTAGATAAGAAGTGTAAAATAACAAAAAAAATAGCAACTTAGAACATGATAAAAATCATAAAGTTTACACAGAAACAAGTGTTAAATATCTGATTATCAGTGTTTTAAATATTTATTAACAATAAAAAGTTAACAAATTTTTTATTGACAGTGTTAAAAGTGATTAATTAAAAATCGACAGCAAAACCAATACCTAAGAACTGTTTCCACTGCACTTTAGCACCTGCTTCATCAAGTTCTCCTTCAACAACTGAAGGTTTGGTAGTTTTTACATCATCATCATAAATTAAATGAGAGCCTAGTGTTGCTTTTACAAAACTATTTACTTTAAAATCGAAATCGAGTCTCCAATCAACATCTACATTTCCAAAATTATTAATGTAATCGGAATATAAACTAACTTGTTGTTTTACTTTAATATTGGTTGCCAACTCCATTTCGTAGGTATTATTTATAAGAAATCCTAACTCTCTTCTTATATTTTCTCCTGGAACTAGCATATTACCATCGGTATCGTAAACCGCTGGTGTAACACCAAATTTTCCGGCATTGGCCAAATCTTCATCTAAAACAAATGTTGCTTTTAAGGTTAATGGTGAAAAGTAAAAAGACAGCTTTTCAATGTTTTTTCCATATTCCATACCACCTCCAAAAAATAAATAACCCGGTGCCATAAATCTAGAAATTGGATTATCTGTATTTGGATATGTATAACCATTAGCCAATTGTGTTTTAAAATTAAGCTTTGCAGAATAATACCAATTTGAAATACTATCTGGTTTAAAACCGATATCTGAATTAATTTCAAATAAATCATCCGTTTTTCGCAACTCTCTATCCTGCTGTTTATTAACGCCGTAATTCATTTTAGCATTATTTCTCCAAGAAAAAAACTTATCGGTATAGTTCGCCGAAGATTCCATTCCTAATAGTCCTGAAATAGAATTTCTACCACCAGCATTCCAATTAACAAAAGCCACTTCGCTTAAATTTACTGATGCTTTATTTTTTCGAACCCATTCTGGACCATCATATTTTACTTTTGTCTTTAAAAATAACGAATCTGGTTGAGAATATATGGAATTGAAAAAATAAACAAAAAAAAAGTGTCAAAAAATACTTCATAATAGTGTAAACTTGGTTTTAACAAACCATAAATTTCATCAATAACTATTCCGTTTTAATAAATAAAAGTTAATTTAATAAGTAAACTCCCCAAACTCACTTTTTATTGTAAGCTTTTTGGTTTTTGATGCTTCAACACGACCAATAATTTTAGCATCAACATTAAAAGATTTTGAAATTTTTATAATGTCTTCTGCTATTTCTGGCAGCTACATATAATTCCATTCTATGTCCACAATTAAAAACTTGATACATTTCTTTCCAATCGGTTTTAGATTGTTCTTGAATTAATTTGAAAAGTGGTGGAATCGGAAACATATTATCTTTTATAATATGAAACTCATCAATAAAATGAAGAATTTTTGTTTGTGCTCCACCAGAACAATGCACCATTCCATGAATGTAGTTACTGTTATATTTTGATAATATTTTTTTAATAATTGGTGCATAGGTTCGTGTTGGAGACAATACCAGTTTACCTGCATCAATTGGAGAATCTTTCACAGCATCCGTTAATTTCATATCTACCAGAATACACTAAATCTTCTGGTACTGCAGCATCAAAACTTTCAGGATATTTTTCAGCTAAATATTTATTAAACACATCGTGTCGTGCAGATGTTAATCCATTACTACCCATTCCGCCATTATATTCTTTTTCGTAAGTAGCTTGTCCAAAACTTTCTAAACCAACAATAACATCGCCTGCTTTTATATTGGCATTATCAATAACATCGCTACGTTTCATTCGAGCAGTTACGGTAGAATCTACAATAATGGTACGAACTAAATCGCCAACATCGGCAGTTTCTCCTCCTGTTGAATGAATTGTTACTCCGAAATTTTTTAATTCTGAAATTAATTCTTCAGTTCCATTAATAATTGCTGAAAGTACTTCACCTGGAATTAAGATTTTTATTTCTTCCAATGGTTGAAGACAACATGATATTATCGGTAGCACCAACACATAATAAATCGTCAATATTCATAATTAATGCATCTTGAGCAATGCCTTTCCAAACAGAAATATCGCCAGTTTCTTTCCAATACATATAGGCTAAAGAAGATTTTGTTCCTGCACCATCAGCATGCATGATTAAACAATAATCATCATCATTTGTTAAATAATCTGGAACAATTTTACAGAATGCTTTTGGAAATAATCCTTTATCGATGTTTTTAATAGCATTGTGAACATCTTCTTTTGATGCCGAAACACCTCGTTGTGCGTATCGTTTGGAAACTTCTTGACTCATAATATTGTATTGAGCTGCAAATTTAATTTTTTGAATTAAAAAATCCCGCTTTTTAGGACGGGATTTTGAAATTTATTCGAATATTTAACGTGTTAGAAACAGCAATTCTCTATATTTGTTAATGGCCAAATTTCATCATCTACAAGTAATTCTAATTTATCGCAGTGTTTTCGAATTTCATCGAAAAAAGGTTTTACTTTATTACAATATGCCGTAGCTTTTTTTTCTATATCCTCTATAACATTTGCTTTTCTACGTTCATTAGTCATTTTTGTAACATTGGCATTAATGTTTTCAATATGACTAGAAATTTCTTCAATTAAACTTATTTGTTCTTGTGAAACAGATCTAAATTTTTCTTCAAAAATTTCTTTTAATCCTTTTACATTTTCTATTAAAATATTTTGATATTTTACTGCTGTTGGCACAATATGATTTCGCGCAATATCTCCTAAAACACGACCTTCTATTTGAATATGCATAATATATGCTTCCATTTCAATTTCATAACGTGCTTCGATTCTATTTTACTCATTACATTCATTTCTTCAAACAAAGCAATTGATTTTTTTGAAATTTTAGCTTTTAAAGCTTCTGGTGTAGTTTTATTATTACTTAAACCTCGTTTTTTAGCTTCATCTTCCCATGCTTTTCCATAACCATTACCTTCAAAAAAAATGGCTTTTGTTGCTTTTATATATTCTCGAAGCACATTAAAAATAGCTTCGTCTTTTTTTAAATCTTTTTTATCAATTAAAAGATCTACTTCTTTTTTAAAATCTATTAATTGTTTTGCAACAATAGTGTTTAAAACCGTCATTGGGTTTCCACAATTTGCTATAGAACCAACGGCTCTAAATTCGAATTTATTTCCGGTAAATGCAAAAGGTGAAGTTCTGTTTCTATCCGTATTATCTAACAAAACATCAGGAATTTTACCCACCACATTTAATTTAAGTTCTGTTTTTTCTTCTGGAGACAATTTCCCTTTGGTAACACCTTCTAATTCTTCTAAAACTTTAGTTAATTGCTGACCAATAAATACCGAAATAATAGCTGGTGGTGCTTCGTTTGCTCCTAATCTGATGATCATTACTTGCCGATGCAATAGATGCTCTTAACAATTCTTCATTTTCATGAACCGCTTTTATAGTATTGATAAAAAAAGTTAAAAATTGAAGATTACTCATAGGTGTTTTACCTGGTGATAATAAATTTACACCGGTATCTGTTGAAAGCGACCAATTATTATGTTTTCCAGAACCATTAATACCTGCAAATGGTTTTTCGTGAAATAACACTTTAAAATTATGTTGTGATGCCACTCGCCCCATAATATCCATTAATAAGGAATTATGATCTACAGCTAAATTTGCTTCTTCAAAAATAGGAGCTAATTCAAATTGATTTGGAGCCACTTCATTATGGCGTGTTTTAACTGGAATTCCTAAAAGCATACATTCAGTTTCCAAATCACGCATAAAATTTAAAGCTCTACTAGGTATTGAACCAAAATAATGATCGTCTAATTGTTGTCCTTTTGCAGATGAATGCCCCAAAAGGTTCTTCCTGTTAAGGTAATATCTGGTCTGCTGGCCGCTAACATTTTATCAATTAAAAAATATTCTTGTTCCCAACCTAAAGACGAGGTTACTTTTTTTACATTTTTATCAAAATATTTACAAACATCTGTAGCCGCATTATCAACAGCATTTAACGCTCTTAATAAAGGTGTTTTATAATCTAATGCTTCACCTGTATAAGCAACAAAAATAGTTGGAATACAAAGTGTTGTACCATAAATAAATGCTGGGGATGTTGGATCCCAAGCCGTATAACCTCTTGCTTCAAACGTATTTCTAATACCTCCACTTGGAAAACTAGATGCATCTGGTTCTTGTTGTACTAATTGGCTACCTCCAAATTTTTCAATAGCCATACCATTACCAATAGTTTCAAAAAAAGCATCATGTTTTTCGGCAGTTGTTCCTGTTAACGGTTGAAACCAATGCGTATAATGTGTAACACCTTTAGATAAAGCCCAATCTTTCATAGAAGAAGAGACTTGATCTGCAATATTTCTATCAATTTTTTTTCCATATTGAATAGCATTCATAACTCCTATAAAAGCATCTTTTGTTAAATATTGACGCATGGTATTTTCGTTAAAAACATTTTTCCCAAATAAATCTGAACGTCGTTCTTTTTCTTCAACAACTATTGGCTTATTTGCTAAAGATTCTTTAATGGCATAAAATCTTAATGTAGACATTTGCAGTAATTATTTTAAATAAATTCAGTTACAAAAATAATAATAATGATAAATTTATTACAAAAGTAATGATATCGCGTCGATAATGATTTATTTTTCAATTAACATTTTTTCAGTTTTTATATAAAAAACTATACTTTTTTTAATAGATGCCTAAAAAAATAGGGTATAAATAAAAATAACTCAAGTTTTATTAAATTACCCCCTACAAATATGAAGTGTATCAATAAAAATATATATTTGTTGAAACATTTTTAAATTCTCATTTATAAAATATTTTTTATTATGGCAAAAATTAAATTAGAATACATTTGGTTAGACGGTTATTTCCCAACTCAAAACATGAGAAGCAAAACCAAAGTAGAAGAGCATGAAAACTTTAAAGGAACACTTGAAGAAATAGGAAACTGGTCTTTTGATGGTTCTTCTACAAGACAAGCAGAAGGTGGTTCTTCTGACTGTTTATTAGTACCTGTTGCTATTTATCCAGATCCAGAACGTATCAATGGATATTTAGTAATGACTGAAGTTATGAATGCTGATGGAACACCTCATGTTTCAAATGGTAGAGCTACTATTGATGATGATAATGATGATTTCTGGTTTGGTTTTGAGCAAGAATATTTTATAATGGATACTAGCAACTCAATTACCTTTAGGTTTCCCAATTGGTGGTTATCCTAAACCACAAGGTATGTACTACTGTTCTGTTGGTGGATTAAATACACATGGAAGAGATTTAGTTGAAGAACATGCAGATTTATGTATTGCTGCTGGTTTAAACTTTGAAGGTATTAACCAAGAAGTTGCTTGTGGACAATGGGAATTCCAATTATTTGCAAAAGGCGCAAAATAAGCTGGTGATGAAATTTGGATTGCTAGATATTTACTAGACAGATTAACTGAAAAATACGGTTATTATATTGAATACCATCCAAAACCACTTGGAAAAGATATGGATTGGAATGGTTCTGGTATGCATGCTAACTTCTCTAATTCAATTTTAAGAACTTGTGGAGATAAAGAAACTTATGAAAAAATATGTGAAGCGTTCCGTCCAGTAGTGAAAGAACACATTGCTGTTTATGGTGAGTTTAACGACCAACGTTTAACAGGTATACACGAAACAGCATCTATTCATGATTTCTCTTATGGAGTTTCAGATAGAGGAGCTTCAATTCGTATTCCTTTAATTACTGTAACAAAAGGATGGAAAGGTTGGTTAGAAGATAGACGTCCTGCTTCAAACGGAGATCCATACAAAATTGCTGCAAGAATTATTAAAACTGTTAAATCTGCAAAGGTTTAATTATAGATAAATTGTTCATAATAAAAAAGGGTTTGCAAAATTGCAAACCCTTTTTTATTTCTAATATATACGAATCATTATTTTCCTTGAGTAAATAATATCATCATAAAAATGCCATAGGCAAACACTAGAAGAAGCCTTTCATTCTATTAATTTCATACTTTTTCCCGATAAATATTAACGGAATTAAAACAAATGCAAAACCTAACATCCAGAAAATATCACTCGTCAAAATTAATGGTTCTGTAACTGGTATGGGCTTTATAACAGCTGTTAAACCTAAAACCGAAGCAATATTAAAAATATTTGAACCAATTAAATTCCCTAAAGAAATGGCTTTTTCTTGTTTTGCTGCTGCAATAACTGATGCTGCCAATTCTGGAACACTGGTACCTATTGCAATTAAAGAAACACCTATAACCGCTTCGCTTACCCCAATTGCTAAGGCTATTTCTTTAGCGCCATCTACTAACCATTCACTTCCAAAATATAATGAGGTTGCACCAATAGCTAACCAAATAAATATTTTAAAATTAGAAACAGTACTTAAAGCATCATCAACTTCTTCGACTAACTCGTCTTTTTTGCTTCCTTTTATTAAAACAATTAAAAACACAATAAGTCCCAAAACTAAAATAGCACCTTCAATAGCGTTAAGTTGATTATCATTTTTCAGAAAATAATACGCCACTATAGAAAACACCATCATTACAGGCCAATTAAATTTATAAAACGATTTCTCTACACGAATACTTCCAACCATAGCGGTAACACCTAATACCAAACCAATATTAGCGATATTGGAACCCACCACATTATTAATTGCAATGGCTGGCGAACCGGACAATGCCGCTTGAAGACTTACAAGTAGTTCTGGAACCGAAGTAGCAAATGACACTACCGTCATACCAATAACCATTTTAGAAATTTTGAATTTAAATGATAAAGCAACCGACGATCTTACAAGAAACTCTCCTCCTACTACCAATAAAGTAAAACCTAAAACAACTAAAATAATACTCATTAAAAAAATTTTTTGCGAAGATAAATGAAAGTTTAAGGTTAGAAGTTAAAAGTTAAAAGTTTTATTAAACCTTATTGGCATCCATTGTGGAGCGCACGCTGAATACGAAATCTTAAAATAATTCTGTAACATTTTAAAACAATTAAATACTTATAAATAAAACCTGTTAAGGTTTTGAAATTAAATCTTTTAAAAATTAAATAAATTTCACTAACACTTAAAACATTTACAATATGAATAAATCCAAAAAATTAAATTATTGGTATATAATTATTGGCTTTGTATTAATTATGTTAGCTTTTGGGTACTTTTTTGAACTTGGTGAAGCATTTGGCAAGGCCTTGGCAAACTAACCCAAACAAAATGCCAACGTTTAGTTTTGACAACGACTCGACAATTGGACAAAATTTTAATTCATTTGGTGGTTTAACCTGAATGATTTTTTTAATGAAGACGGCGATTCTGCTTTTTTTGGAGGAAGCTCTATGAATTTTGATAAAATGAGAGAGCAAATGCAGCAGTTTATGGAACAGCAACAATTGAACAGCGGATGGCTTTCAATTTTACGACGACCCGAAGACCAATAAACTTATAATAATTGATGGTAAAGAGTCTGATTTTAATACGCTCGAAAAGTTATCGAAAGAACATAAACTTGCCGAAGTTGATGATTTAAAACCTAAAACTGCCATGAGTATTTACGGTGATAAAGCCAAAGATGGCGCCATTATAGCAATTACAAAATAATAAATTCTCACATATAAATTTACATTTAAAGACGCTTTGCTGCGTCTTTATTTTTTAAAGTTTCACCTAATTGAAAGCTTAAAGTTTAGTTAAATAACTATATATGTAGTTGTATAACTATAAAAATAGTTATAAGTTTGTTTGCGTTAGGGATAGTAGTGAAAATCCTTTTTGTGAGGCACGAACAAAAAGATTGTAACAAATAGCCCGACCTGGTTCCTGAACTTGTTTCAGGATAAAGGTAACGCCCAAAAAAATTATTATATGGAAAAGTTAACAAACAAAGAAGAGGAAATTATGCACATATTATGGAAGCTTGAAAAGGCTTTTGTAAAAGATGTTTTAGCTGAAATTAACGATGATAAACCACATTATAATACTTTATCTACCATAATTCGTAATTTGGAAGACAAAGGCTATGTTAGTTATAAGGCGTATGGAAAAACCCACCAGTACTACCCTATTGTGAGTAAGGAAGATTATAAAAAACGGTTTATGACTATGGCCATTGACAATTATTTTAATAATTCGTATAAAAACGTGGTGTCTTTTTTTGCTAAGGAAGAAAAGATAAGTGTGGAGGATTTGAAAGAGATAATTGCTTTAATTGAAAAAGACAAATAATCATGGAATATCTATTAAAAGTAAGCGCAATTATAGCTATTTTTTATTTGAGCTATAAGATATTCTTGCAACGGGAAACCTTTTTTGAGCAAAACAGATGGTTTTTGTTACTGGGTTTAATTACCGCGTTCTTGTTACCCTTTTTAGTGATTCCAATTTATGTTGAAGCAACACCTTTAGATTTTTCCAATTACGTTTTTGCAACTGCACCAACAGTGGAAAACCCTGAAAAACCAACAAACATTTTAGATTATTTGCCTTTGGCTTATGGATTTGGTGTTTTGTTTTTTTCTGCTAGATTTTTGTTTCAATTTGCATCTTTAGCACTTGTGATTATTAAAAATAAAAGTGAAAAAATAGGAGGTTTTATATACATTAAAACAGACAATAGCGTATCGCCATTTTCATTTTTTAAGTGGATTATTTATAACCCAAAACAATTTACAAGTACTGAACTAGACCAAATAATTACGCACGAAAAAGTGCATGCTAACCAAGTTCATTCTTTCGATATCTTAATAACACACCTTAGCTGTATTGTACTTTGGTTTAATCCGTTTATATGGCTTTACCACAAAGACATTAAGCAAAACCTGGAATTTATTGCCGATAAAATTGCCGCTACCAAAACCGACTGCAAAAAGAGCTATCAATATACATTACTTAAAACAAGCGTGCCAATTCATCAATTGGCTTTAAGTAATAATTTTTATAATTCATTAATCAAAAAACGAATCATTATGTTACACAAATCAAAATCAAGAAAAATCAATCAAATTAAATATGTTCTGGTAATACCTTTACTGGCATTATTTTTAATGAGCTTTAACACGAAAGAAATTCTAATTTCGCCAACATCCACCAATCTCACAAATGCTTTAAATACAAACGACCCTATTGAAGTCATTATTTCAAAAGATTTTACTGATGATGACCTTGAAAATTTAAAACTAAAATTAAAAGCCGACGGTTATGCACTAAATTTTAAAAGCATTAAACGAAATGCTGATAATAAGATTTCTGCCATTAACATTGAAGTTAGCTCAAAATCCTCAAACGCAAATTATAGTATTACTGGAGACGAAGCTATTAAGCCTATTAAAATTAGTATTCATGATGGAATGGTTTCAATAGGCAGTAGTAATATTAATAAAGAAAAGCATATGGTATTTGAATGGAAAGAGGGCGAAACTCTTGAAACAACCAATACCGATTCTGAGAAAAAAGTATTTATCTTAAAATCTGATAAACCTGTTGAAGATCTAGAAATGGAAGAAATTATTATTAAAAAAGGAGAAGCTGACAAAAAAACTCATAAAGTAATCAGAATAAAAACCAACGGAAAAGAAGAAAATATCATCCTAACAAATGATGCAGATGAAGGTGTTAATTTGAATGAAGCAAAAGAAACCAAAATTAAAATCATTTCTACAAAAAATAACGCCCCCTTAATTATTCTTGATGGAAAAGAAGTAAACCAGGAAGACATGAATTCTGTAGACCCGAATTCCATTGAAAAAGTAGAAGTATTAAAAGACGAAAATGCCACAAAATTACATGGCGATAAAGGAAAAGACGGTGTTATTTTAATTACATCTAAAAATGATGCTTCAAAATACACCGTTAAACTAACTGGTGAAGCACTCTATAAAATTGATGGTAAAGAAGTCAAAAAAGCAGAAGTAGACAAATTAAATCCAGACGATATTCAATCTATAAATGTTTTAAAAGGTGAAACTGCAATAAAAAAATATGGCGCAAAAGCCAAACATGGTGTTGTAGAAGTAACTACCAAGAAAAAAAAGTAAAGCACAAATATCCCAATCAAATAAAACTGATTGGGATTTTTTTTACTAATTAATTACAAATTTATTTTGTCTCCGTTTTATCTTCAGGCGATACTTTTATTAAATAAAAACCGCTAGACATATTTAAATTTAAGGAAGTGTTTTTAGGTTTTAATCTTTCTACCATCTAAATCAAGTACCAAGTAACATGTATATTATCGGTTAGTGGCCCCATTAAAAAACTAACAATACGCATCTCATAGGGAATTTTAGGTTTCAGCTAATAGCTCTTCAAATTCCAAAGTATCTGTCCTTTGTGTATCACAATCTAGTTTATTTATTACAATTTGGCCGAAAGCCAATCGGGTTACTAAAAAAACCAAAAAAAACAGGCTTCTTTACATTTAGCTAATTTTCACAAAAGAACTTTTCTAGACATATATTTTTTGATAAGTAAAAAGCTTTAACAATAAAAAATAGTACAGGCGTAAATTATAGTCTACAATAAATTTTAGTATTTTAGTAACATGAAAAAACTAGTATTTAAATTTTTAGCGAAACTTAATAAAATAATCTTTCCTAGTTATTCCAAACAACAATTAGATTTAATAAAAGCCAGCAAACTACAAATGGCCATAATTGGTTGGCGCTGGTATGTTACAAAAAATGCTTTAGATTAACTGGTATTAAACCTTTTTGTTAAATTGAAGTCTTAAAGCTAAGATTCTTTAAATTCTTTCAATGACAACTAGACATATTCTACATTTATATTTAAGAGCTGGTTTTGGTGTAGGTTATCATACATTGACAAGTCTTAAATCGGCTTCGAAATCTGAAATTATTTCTAAACTTTTTTCGGATGCTAACAAAACACTTCCATTAGAAATTGAGCTTTCTGAATTAAGAAATCAGTTCTTAGCGAACTTTAAAAACGGCAAACTGAAATCGGATAAAAAAACGATTGTGGTATTGCAAAAAATGAGTCGTGAAAAGATACAAGAACTCAATTTCGCTTGGATTAACCGATTAAACAATCCGCAATCAGTTTTAACAGAAAAAATGACTTTGTTTTGGGCTAATGTGTTTGTTTGCCGAGACAACAACGTTTTTGATATTCAACGTTTCAATAACACCTTACGTAATTATGCTTTGGGCGATTTTAGGCAATTTGTAAAAGCCATTGCCAAAGAATCTGCCATGAGTAAGTATTTAAATAACAAACAAAATATAAAACTAAGTCCCAACGAAAATTTTGCACGTGAATTAATGGAGTTATTTACCCTAGGTGTTGGTAATTATAGCGAACAAGATGTTAAAGAATCCGCAAGAGCTTTCACAGGATGGGCAAACAAGCTAAACGGCGATTTTTATTTGCGTGTTAAACAGCATGACTATGGTGAAAAAACCTTTATGGGTAAAACCGGAAATTTTGATGGTGACAATATTATTGATATTATTTTAGAGCAAAAACAATGTGCCAGATTTATTTGTGAAAAAATTTACCGCTTCTTTATTAACCCAGTAATTAATGATGATATACTTGAAGAATTAACAAACCTTTTCTATAAAAATTATAACATTGAAGAATTGATGTGCTATATATTTAATTCGGATTGGTTTTACAATGAAGAAAATATTGGTGTAAAAATCAAATCACCTATAGAGCTTCTTGTGGGAATGCATCAAATAATTCCTTTCGAATTTCAAAAACCTAAGCAACTCCTTTATTTACAAAAACTAATGGGGCAAATATTATTAAACCCACCAAATGTTGCTGGTTGGAAAGGCGATAAAAATTGGATAGACTCCAACACGCTAATGCTGCGATTAAAGTTACCTTCAATCCTTTTAAACAATGCGGTAATAAATTTACAAGAAAAAGGCGAATTCGAAGATTCTTTTGAAGCTTATTACAATGCACAAAAAAACAGACAATCTTATATTAATATAACCAAATCGTGGGAAAATTTTAATAGAGAATACGGAAAATTATCGGCAAACTCTTTAAAAGAATTGTTACTAGTTTCTTCGATAGATGTAGACACCAACACATTTTTATCGAATTTGAAAATAACAAATAACCATGAATTTTGCATTCAACTCATGTCTGTTCCAGAATATCAACTTTGTTAAAATTTAAATTATGGAAAGAAGAAAATTTTTAAAACAAAGCACACTGGCTAGTAGCTTATTTTTTGTTCCAAGTTTTGTTAAAGCTTTTGAAAACGTCGCTCTAAATTCTCTCGGATTTAAGAAATTGGTCATTATACAACTTGCTGGTGGTAACGACGGTTTAAACACTGTTATTCCATTTACAAACGATATTTACTATAAAAACAGGCCCCAACTTGCTATTCAAAAAAACAGTACACTGCCATTAAATGACGAACTGGGATTAAATAAAAACTTAGCATCCATTAAAAAATTTATACGACAAAGGTTTTGTGTCAATAATTAACAATGTTGGTTACCCCAACCCAAATCGGTCGCATTTTAGATCCACCGATATATGGCAAACAGCGAGCGAATCGAACGAATATTTAACATCGGGATGGGTTGGCAGGTATATTGATGCTTATGGAAAAATTCCGCATGCGGGGATAGAATTAGACGATAGTTTATCGTTAATTATGAAAGGTGAAAACATAAATGGCATTGCCACAAAAAATCCAGCTATTTTATATAGAAACAATCAAACGCCCTATTTCAAGAAAGTATTAAACTATCAGAGTGATGCGCATTTAAGTGAACACAACTTAGGCTATTTATATAAAACGATGATCGAGGCTAATTCTTCTGCAAAATATATTTATGAAACTTCTAAAACTTATAGCGGCAATACAAAATATCCTGATAATCCCTTTGGAAAACAACTAAAAACAACAGCAGAGTTTATAAATTCTAACTTGAATACTAAAGTCTATTACGTTTCCATGGGTGGGTTCGACACGCATGCGGGGCAAACAAATCGTCAAAATAAATTACTTCAAACTTACGGTGAAGCTATAGAAGTATTTGTGAATGATTTGGAAAAGAATAATACGTTTAAAGATACTTTAATTTTAACATTCTCTGAATTCGGAAGACGTGTACAACAAAATGCAGCTGGAGGAACTGATCATGGCGCAGCAAATAATGTGTTTATTATTGGAAAGCAATTAAAAACTGCCGGAATTTATAATAACGCTCCAAATCTTTTTGAATTAGATGGTAATGGCGATATAAAATATACCGAAGATTTTCGGTCAATCTACGCAACGGTTTTAGATAAATGGTTAGCGGTTGATGATAAAAAAATCTTAAACAAATCATTTAGTCAATTAGATTTCTTAGGTTAATTTTTCAACACTAGTTTTCTATTAATTATATAATTACCCATGGTATTTTAAGTTATTTACTTTCTTAAGCTTCATTTGCTTCTTGGCAACATTAAGTACAAATTATGTGAAATCCTTTTATTAAAATGTCTTCAACTCTTAAAATAACCCAATCGTTATACAGAAATCAACATTTATGCTATTATTTGCAACAAAAATCAATTGTCAGTTGAGGTAATTTTAATACTATTGTAAAGTGTTATCTAGTTTTTCAACAATTGAAACACAACAAAAAGTAATTATACTTTTAACCAACTTTAAACCAATAATATAATTATGACAACTCATTTCGAATTCTGGGATTATTTTATTTTTATTGCCTATGCAATACTTATTTTAGGAGTAGGCCTCTGGGTTTCTCGAGATAAAAAAGGCCATGAAAAAAATGCTGAAGATTATTTTTTAGCTAGTAAATCGCTACCTTGGTGGGCTATTGGAGCTTCACTTATAGCTGCAAATATTTCTGCAGAACAATTTATAGGCATGTCTGGATCTGGTTTTGCATCAGGTTTAGCAATTGCATCGTATGAATGGATGGCGGCCATTACTCTTAATAATAGTTGGTAAATACTTTTTACCAATTTTTATTGAAAAAGGATTATATACCATTCCAGAATTTGTTGAAAAACGTTATTCTACAAATTTAAAAACCATTTTAGCCGTATTTTGGATAGCTTTATATGTTTTTGTAAACTTAACTACAGTACTCTACTTAGGAGCTTTAGCGCTTGAAACTATTATTGGCATTCCACTAATTTATGGAATTATTGGATTAGCACTTTTTGCTGCTGCTTATTCTTTATATGGTGGTTTATCTGCGGTGGCTTGGACCGATGTGATCCAAGTTGTATTCTTAATTTTAGGTGGATTAGCCACAACTTATTTAGCTTTAAATACGGTGTCTAACGGTGAAGGTGTTTTTGCTGGATTACAAACAGTGTACGATGCTGTTCCAGAACGTTTCGCTATGATTTTAGATGAATCGAACCCAGAATATAAAAATCTACCTGGTATTGGTGTACTTGTTGGAGGTATGTGGGTTGCCAATTTATACTATTGGGGTTTCAACCAATATATCATTCAAAGAACTTTGGCTGCTAAATCTTTAAAAGAAGCCCAAAAAGGTATTTTATTGGCGGCATTCTTAAAATTAGTAATTCCTTTAATTGTTGTAATTCCTGGTATTGCTGCTTATGTTATGATAAATGACCCTGAAATTATGGCAAGATTAGGAGAAGCAGGCCTTAAAAACTTACCTTCATATAGAACAAGCAGATAGAGCATATCCTTGGTTATTACAGTTTTTACCAACAGGCTTAAAAGGTGTTGCTTTTGCAGCCTTAGCAGCAGCAATTGTATCATCATTAGCTTCGATGCTAAACTCTACGTCTACCATTTTTACCATGGATATCTACAAACAATATATAAATAAAACAGCTTCTGATAAAAGCTACCGTAAATATGGGTAGAATTTCTGCTGCTGTAGCGCTTAGTAATTGCTTGTATCATGGCTCCGTTATTAGGAAACTTAGATCAAGCATTTCAATTTATTCAAGAGTATACAGGAATTGTGAGCCCAGGTATTTTAGCGGTATTTTTATTAGGTTTATTCTGGAAAAAAACCACCAACAAAGGTGCTATTATTGGAGCCATAGCTTCTGTTCCAATTGCGATGTACTTTAAAGTTGCCCCAAAAGGATGGTCTACAAGTCCAATGTTCATTGATGTTCCTTTTATGGACCAAATGGGTTACACGCTATTATTAACCATGGGTGTAATTGCCGTATTTAGCTATGTGCAACATAAAGGTGCAGACGACAAAAAAGGCATTGAAATTACAAAAGAACTATTTAAAACCAGTCCGGTATTCAATATCGGAGCGTTTGCAGTAATACTTATATTAACTGCATTGTACGCTATTTTCTGGAATTAAATAATTGAAAATTGATAAAAAAAGTCAGAAACAATCAAGTTGATTGTTTCTGACTTTTTAGTTTTATTTAGTTGGAATTGGAAATCCTCTATCTCGCATCAATGCTTCAATTTTCGCATCGCGTCCCATAAACAATCGATATGCCTCTACTGGGTCGATGGAGTTTCTTGGGGCAAATAAATACTTGACTAATTTTTCGGCTAATTCTTTATCATAGAATCCACCTGGTGCCTTCGCAAAAGCTTCAGATGCATCTGAGGTAAGTACATCTGCCCACATATAGCCATAATATGCTGTAGCGTAACCTTCACCAGAAAACACATGACCAAAATGAGGTGAACGGTGACGCATTGGTAATTCTTTTGGCATTTTTAAAGTTGCGAGCGTTTCTTTTTCGAAACTATCAACATCAATATTTGTTGGATCTGCGAGATGAAATTTCATATCCATAATTGCCGATCCTAAATATTCTGTGGTAGAGAATCCTTGATTAAACGTAGCAGCATTCTTAATTTTTGACACTAATTCTGCTGGCATTGACTCACCTGTTTTATTATGAACTAAATAATTTTCAATTACTTCGTTGGTAGAAAGCCAACGTTCTAATAACTGCGATTGGAACTCTGTATAATCTCTAACACCACCATTTAACTTTGGGTATTTCACGTTTGAAGAGAAGAAATGAAGTGCATGCCCAAATTCATGGAAGAAGGTTGTTGCATCGTCCCAAGAAACTAAAAGCGGATCTCCAGGAGCTGGCTTAACAAAATTCGAATTATTAGACGCCAATACATTTTTTTTACCGTTAAATGTTGTATGACTTCTATAGGTTGTTGCCCAAGCTCCAGAGCGTTTACCTTTTCTTGCATATGGGTCTAGATACCAAAGCCCTACATTCTCGCCGGTGTCAATATTAGTAACCTCCCAAACTTTCACATCTTCGTTAAATACAGGTACCGAATTTTCGGGAACTAGCGTAAATTTATAGTTAAATAATCGGCCTGCTACATAGTGCATGGCTTCCGTTAGCTTGTCGAGTTGCAAATATTGCTTAACTTCATCTGAATCTAAATTATACTTTAATTTTCTAACTTTTTCGGCATAAAAACGATAATCCCATGGCTCTATGGTAATATTATCCCCATTACTATCGGCAACTCCTTGCATATCCTTTACCTCTTCGACAACTCGGGCTATTGCTGCTGGCCAAACGGCTTCCATTAAAGCCATAGCCTGTTCTGGTGTTTTTGCCATTCTGTCTTGCAATCGCCATTCGGCATAATTTTTATAACCCAACAGCTGAACACGCTCCCTTCGCAACCTTAGTATTTCAGCTATAATATTTTTGTTATCAAAATCATCATTATTATCACCTCTCGAATAATAGTTAGTCCATACTTGCTTACGAATTTCGCGCTCGGTTGAATAGGTTAAGAAGGCATCAATAGAAGATCTTGTATTTGTAATAGCATATTCACCATCGCGACCTTTATCTGTTGCAATTTTTGCAGCAGATTTTATAAATCCATCGGATAATCCTCCTAGTTGATCTTGAGTTAGAAATGTAACATAGTTCTCTTCGTCATGCAACACATTGTTTGAAAACTTGGTATATAACGAAGCTAACGCTTTATTTATAGCTGCATATCGCTCCTTCTTAATTTTGTCGAGTTCGGCACCATTCATTTCGAACTCCTTATATGTAAGTTCTACAACCCTTTGTTGATCTGCATCCAATGGTTTTTTTAATGAAGCCAGATAAACATGTTTAATACGTTTAAACAGTTTTTCATTTTGAGTAATTTTTGACCGAAAATCCGAAAACAATGGCGCTAATTCAGTTTGAATCGCTCTAAATTCAGGAGTAGACATATTACTACTTAATATTCCATAATAGGTAAATGCGCGGTCTAACGCTTCCCCAGCCTTTTCATAGGCTTCTATGGTGTTTTTAAAATTGGGGGACTTATTATTATTAGCAATTGCATCTATTTCTTTTAAATTTAAATCCATTCCCAACAACATTGCAGATTTTACATCTTCAATTTTAACTTTATCAAAAGCAGGAACGCCTCCATATGGACCTGTCCATTCTGTTAAAAGTAAATTATTAACTGGCGCATTTTTATCACTTTGCGCATTACTTTGAAAGACCATAATTAAAAATAAAACCAAAAATGGTTTTGAAATAGAATGTTTCATCATTGTTTTTTTGTTTAAATTATATTGCCTAAAATCAGCTAAACAATTTACAAAAAAGCGAATGATTACGAAGATAAATCTAACCTATAATTCTTAAATTTTAATGCTAACCACAAGCGAAATAAGAAAGCCATAAACAAAAAAAAGCTTTCATATTATTGAAAGCTTTTTTTAATCTTGTGACCTCGACTGGATTCAAACCAGTAACCTCTTGAGCCGTAATCAAGTGCGCTATTCAGTTGCGCCACGAGGCCTTTTTTGTGCGTGCAAATATACTATTTTTATTAAAACTCCACCAATTTTTTTACAAAATTGTAATTCCTTACTTTTGAACCCAATTAAAAAAAATTAGCTTAACTAGAAATATTACTTAAAAGCAAAATTTATTTCTTGACGGCAAAATTAATTTGTTAATATAATTTTAAAAAAACTAATATGAACTATATTTTAGATCCCTGGCCATGGTATGTTTCTGGTCCGCTTATAACCGTTGTTATGGCATTATTGCTGTATCATGGTAAAACCTTTGGCATGTCGTCTAACCTAAAAACCATGTGCACCATGGTTGGTGCCGACAAAGTTTCAGATTTTTTTAAATTAGACTGGAAAGATTACACTTGGAATTTATTTGTTGTTGCTGGTGCGATAATTGGTGGATTTATAGGAAGCCATTACCTATCAAATGATAGCATAACGAACCTTAACCCAACAACTATAACTGAACTTAAAGATTTAGGCTTTAATAATATTGGTGCGCAACTTGTGCCTGCAGAACTTTACGATTGGGATGCTGTAATGTCTACAAAAGGTTTAGCCCTCTTAATTATAGGAGGCTTACTTGTTGGTTTTGGAACCCGTTATGCCGACGGCTGTACGTCTGGTCATGCTATTAGCGGACTAAGCAGTTTGCAAAAACCGTCGCTCATTGCAGTAATCGGTTTTTTTATTGGCGGATTAGTAATGGCGAACTTTGTTTTACCTTTAATTTTTTAAATGATGAAACGAGCAACTTATACAAGTATTTATACTAAAATTTTTAAAAGCGAGTCGCATTTGACATTTAAAAAACAATATATTTAGACAAATGAAATATTTTAAATTTTTATTGATAGGCATGTTTTTCGGAATTGTTTTGGTGAAATCTGAAGCTGTTTCATGGTATCGGATATATGAAATGTTCCGTTTTCAATCGTTTCATATGTATGGCATCATCGGAACTGCTATAATAACAGGTATTTTATTCCTTCAAATTTCAAAAAAAGGCTATGTAAAAAGTATTATTGGTAGCGAAATTATTGTTCCGTTAAAAGAAAATGGCTTTGTAAGATATATTGTTGGAGGTACGATTTTCGGACTTGGTTGGGCACTAATTGGTGCTTGTCCCGGACCATTATATATCCTTTTAGGAACAGGTGTTTACAGTATGCTTATTGTAATTGCTGCTGCTATGTTAGGTACTTTTATTTATGGCTTAATAAAACACAAATTACCTCATTAATTTTTTTCTGGTCTCCTGAAGCTTTTGTGATAAATGTCACAAAAGAAATAAAAGTGATTTTGTAATTTCGAGACACTTTAATATAGTAATCAATTAACCAAACAAACAGGTATTATGAAAAAAAATATGGGTTCAGCCGATAAAGGTATAAGAGTAGCAATTGCTATTGTTATAGCCCTTTTATATTATTTTAATGTTGTTGAAGGTACGGTAGCGTATATATTAATGGCATTTGCTATTATCTTATTAATAACGAGTTTTATTAATTTTTGTCCGCTTTATGCACCGTTTGGAATAAACACTTGTAAAACAAAAAAATGAAAACAACTTTAGAAATTCAGAATTTAAAATGCCATGGATGTGCCAATACTGTTACCACCAAATTATCTGGTTTAGATGGTATTGATAATGTTTTGGTAAATAATGACACGAACAGCGTATCGTTCGAGTATGAAAATGACACAAACTTACAATCAGCGATAACCTTACTTAGCAACTTAGGCTACCCAATGGTTGGTGATAAAAATGCGCTTACAACCAAAGCAAAATCATTTGTTAGCTGCGCTATTGGCAGAATGAATAGTTGAATTTAAATTATTTCTGCACTTAATCCTGCGTTGAGCAGCATAGAACAACGCGGTTTTAAATCGTCGTATTCGCCAGTTTTTACTGTACATTTCCCTTTATAATGAACGAGAAGTGCGCATTGCTCTGCTTGTTCTGCCGTATGCTCGCAAGCATAAATAAGGGTGTCTATGACATGATCGAAGGTATTAACATCGTCATTAAACAAAACAATCTCATTTTGAGTAAGGACTTCCTCTTCTAAAAGTGTTTCTATTGATGTTTTTTCTCTAGTACTCATAATCCATTGATTTCACTTCCAAAGGGAAAACATTTTTTTTACTAATTTAAAAATTTTAGAGCAACCCAATGGTTTCTTTCTAATTTTTCAGCAAATTTTAACATTTGTTTTTCACATTCCTCTTGAATAACAGGGATGTCGTCATTATAAAATCCGCTTAGAAAAAGCGTCCCGTTTTTATTTAAACATTCTACATAAGTAGCCATATCATTTAGCAAAATATTACGGTTTATATTGGCTATAATAATATCGTATTTTTTTCCTTTTAAAACACTGGCATCACCTTCTATAACGGTAATATTTTTACAATTATTACGCTCAACATTCTCAATACTATTTAAATAGCACCAATTATCGTAATCGACCGCATCAAGAATTTTTGCGCCTTTTTTTTCTGCCAAAATAGCCAGAACACCTGTACCGCAACCCATATCTAAAACTGACTTATTAGTGAAATCGTTTTTTAAAACATACTGAATCATCATGTGGGTGGTTTCGTGATGCCCGGTACCAAAACTCATTTTTGGCTCGATGATGATGTCGTATTTTGTATTAGGTTTTTCGTGAAATGGCGCACGAACTGTACACAAATTATCGACTACAATGGGGCTAAAATTTTTCTCCCATTCTTCGTTCCAATTGGTTTGTTCTATTTCGTTAAATTCAAATGTTATTTTGAATTCTTCTGAATTTAAAATATCTACATCGTTTAAGATTGAATCGTGCCACTCTTCTTTTTGAATGTATGCTGTTACACCGTCTTCTGTTTCTACAAAACTTTCGAAACCTGCATAACCGAGTTCGGCAATAAGTATTTCTACCCCGACGCTTCGGGAGTGTAATGGTGATACTTTAAAATCGTAACCTATGTATATGATATTTGACATGTTGTTTGAAATTTATAAATACCATCGCCATTGGGAAGTGCGTTAGCGATAGAAACGGCATCCTTTTTGGCGCCCAAAAAGCGCCAAAAAGATACAGTGTATAGCGCGACCCTTGGGTAACGCCCTTATTATTTTTTAAATACTAAAATGCGTTTACAATAGCAAAAAAGTCGTCTGCATTTAGCGCAGCACCACCTATTAAACCGCCGTCTACATCTGGTTTACCGAAAATTTCTTGTGCGTTGTTTGGTTTTACACTTCCGCCGTATAAAATAGAAACACTATTCGCTACATCGGCACCGTACTTGTTACTTAAGGTTTTACGGATGAAAGCGTGCATATCTTGTGCTTGCTCCGGACTTGCAGTTTCGCCAGTTCCAATAGCCCAAACAGGCTCGTAAGCCAATACGATATTCTTAAATGCAGCAGCCTCTAGATGAAATAGCGCATTTTTAATTTGGCTTCCTACTACATTTTCGTGGTTACCCGATTTTCTATCGGCTAAAACCTCTCCAAAACAGAAAATAACACGTAAATTGTTAGCTAAGGCAGCATCTACTTTTTTAGCTAAAATTTCGTCTGTTTCGTTAAAATACTCACGACGCTCGCTATGTCCTAAAATAACGGTTTTAACACCTACACTTTTAAGCATGCTTGCACTTATTTCGCCAGTATAAGCGCCGTTAGCTGCAAAATGCATATTCTGAGCTATAACTTCGATTTTAGAATTTTTTAAAGCTTGGGTTGCATGGTATAAATTGGTAAACGTTGGCGCTACCATTACTTCTGCATTTGAAGTTTGTGCTTTGCTTTTTAAGTCTGTTAATAAAGATTCGGTTTGAGCTAAATCATTATTCATTTTCCAATTTCCTGCTACAATTTGTTGTCTCATTTTTAAATTACCCTTTTTAAAGATTAGGGATTTTTATTAATTGTTTATAAAATTTGTCTTATTTGTTTGTCGTCTGCCTCAATGGCTTTAAATAATTTAATTTTTCCTTGATTATCCACTACCATATATCTTGGAATCCAGTCTAATTGTACAAATTCGCCAAATGGTCCTTTCCAACCCGATTGCATATAGTAATGTTGTCCTTTTATTTTATACTTTTCTATGCCCTTTTTCCATGCATCCTGAGTTTTATCTAACGACATAAAAATATAGGTAACCTTGCCGAATTCTTTTTGAAGCGCTTGAACTTTAGGCATACCTTTAATACAATCGCTGCACCATGATGCCCAAATATCGATAACAATGGTATTACCTTTATTAGCCTCTAAAATAGCTTTAAACGTTGTGTTACTTCCATCTAGATTTATAAATGTATCGTTTAACGCAGCTGCCGAAAACTCGGTAGGTTTTTCTTGAGCTTTACAGCTAGTTACACTTATTAAGAATATAAAAAGGAATTTTAGGTTTTTCATTTTAAAAGTTTCATTACAAGTTTTTCTTTTTCACGGAAATGGCAAAATTACTGAAGTTTTACTTTAGGGTCTAACCAAACGTAAATTATATCTACAAAAATATTAATTATAATAAAAAGTAAGGCTATTATTAATACAGAACCCATAATTACGGGTAAATCTAAAGAATTTAAGGCATTTACTATTTCTTTTCCAAGACCGTTCCAACCGAAAATATATTCTACAAAAACAGCACCAGCCAACATAGAAGCGAACCAACCAGAAATAGCCGTAACAACAGGGTTTAAGGCATTTTTTACAGCGTGCCTTTTAATAATTTGATACTCACTTAAGCCCTTTGCTCTTGCTGTACGAATAAAATCTTGATTAAAAACTTCTAGCAATGAATTTCTCATGAGTTGAATAACAACAGCAAGTGGTCTAATACCAAGCACAATAGCAGGTAAAATAAGATTTTTTAATTGAAGATGATTGGATTCGCCAAAATCGTCTAATTCGTAAAGACTTCCCGTCATTTCTAAATTGGTGTACTTATGCAAAACAAATCCGAAAAACCACGCAAATAAAATGGCACTAAAAAACGATGGAACACTCATCCCTAATGTACTGAATATCTGTATGAACTTATCAAGCCATCTGTCTTTAAAAAGAGCAGAAATAATGCCCAAAATTATCCCAACAATAATTGCAATAATAATAGCAGAAACTGCTAAAACAAAGGTATTAGGAAGCGTTTCGCCTAAAACTTCGCTAACTTTTTTTCCTTGTTTTGTAAAGGATTCTCTTAAATACGGGAATTTTAAAACCGTAGTGGTATTACCGACTGAAAACAAAGTTGTGGCAGCATATTTACCTGGTTTTAAATAGGTATAATCTGATGCCGTTTTTGAATGAAATGATATGGGTAATAAATCGTTTAAATAATAAAAATACTGCGTGCTTACAGGTTTATCGAAACCATATTTTTGCTTTACGGTTGCCAATTGTTCGCTGTCTTCGTTTTGCCCTAACATCATTTGTGCCGGATCTCCAGGAAGTACATTGAACAAGAAAAATATAACCGTAACTACTCCAAATAATGTAAGTAGTGCGTAAGTGATTTTATTTAGTAAATATGATATCAGGTGTTTGGTGTTTGGTTAAAATATTTTTATAACTTTAATCTTTTAAACTCTACAACTTTAATTTATCAATATCATTCCAGTGCACTTTTTGTTTTACCGTTCCCTTATCTAATTCTAATATTCCAGGATTAGCTCTTACTACGGTTTTTAGTGCCTTTTCGTCGCATAGATAAAAATCAAAATTCAATTTATAAAGTTTTTTAATTCGTTGTTTTTCTTCTTCGCCAGAAGACGTTAGTCCTATAACTTTATACCCTTTTTTAATGGCTTCATCAGAAAAAGCTTTTAATTTTTGAGCACCAGCTTTTTCCATAGAATTTAAGCTATAAGATACAATCACAACAAGGTTTTCTTCTAAAAGAAATTGCTCTGTTAAATCTTCATCTGCAGATTCTATTGAAAAGTCGACCACCGGAGGTTGGTATCCTTCCTTAATCATTTTAGTATCTACACTTAAAAATTCCCCTTCAACCGTAGGATATGAACCATCAGTTGTTATAACCTTTTCTTCGCCATTTAGGTTGAATTTCCAGTAATATTCTACAACAGGTTTGGCAGCATCTTCTGGAATGCGCATGCCTTCAGCAATATTCTTTCCTATTTTATAGGCTCTAAAATCAACTACCGGTAAATGCATAAGCACATGATATGCTAACCAAAAGCTAAACACAAAACTTAATAGTGCGAAAACTGTGGTCATTAACGTGCCAAATACTGGTTTTATGTGTTTTACACCAATAAATAACACCAGTATAAACGCTAATAAAACAACATCTTTAGTGAAGCTTTCCCATGGTGTTAATTTAAGGGCATCACCAAAACAACCGCAATCTTTTACTTTATCAAAATAAGCCGAATAAAAGGTTAAAAACGTAAAGAACACAATCATTAATAACAAACTCCATACGGTGAATTTCGGTTTGTAGCCAATAAGTAAAAATACCCCTAAAACCACTTCGAATACCACTACTAACACCGAAATCATGAGTGCATATGGTTCTAAAAATGGCATATTTAATACCGCAACACTAAAGTATTCTTGTAATTTATATGAGAATCCTAATGGGTCGTTAAGTTTTATTAATCCTGAAATGATGAACAAAACACCAACAAATATTCTTGATATGCTTACTAAATATTTCATAATTTTTGTCATTCCTGCGAAGGCAGGAATATTATTAATTGACACTCTTTTTTTATAATGGATTCCTGAATTCACAGGAATGATAATTATTTTTCATTTAAATGTATCATAGCAAAAACAGCGTAATTTACCATATCCTGATAATTAGCATCAATGCCTTCGCTTACAATGGTTTTACCCGCATTATCTTCAATTTGCTTAACTCGCAATAATTTTTGTAAAATTAAATCGGTTAAACTACTAACACGCATATCGCGCCATGCTTCGCCATAGTCGTGATTTTTATCTTCCATTAACTTTTTAGTTATGGCAACATGTTTTTCGTATAATTCGATGGCTTTTTCTGTAGTTAAATCTGGTTGTTCCACTACCCCTTTTTCCAACTGAATTAAGGCCATAATACTGTAATTTATGATACCTATAAATTCACTTATTTCATCTTCATCAACTTTTCTAACGGCGTTTTGTTGCAGTCCTCTAATACGCTGTGCTTTTATAAAAATTTGATCGGTAAGAGATGGTAAACGCAAAATACGCCACGCACTTCCATAATCAGACATTTTTTTAATAAACAAACTTTTACAGGTATCTATAACAGCATCGTATTGCTTTGAAGTATCTTGCATGTATTAAAAAGAATTTTGTGTAAATTTCGCTTAAATAGTTTAAAGTTCAAAGTTGAAAGTTCAAATGTTTTTCAAAATTGCTGCGAATACACAAATAAATGTTTTTTAACTTGAAACTAACTATGAATCCTTAAATTTGAAACGCTTTTTAAATTAATTAAAATATTCGTGCATTAGTGGCGAAATGAACCTATGACCATAAACTGCAAAGGAACTCTTATCGATGTATCATCACCAAAAGTGATGGGAATTTTAAATATAACGCCCGATTCATTTTACGATGGTGGTGTTCATAAAGATGATGCATCGGTATTAAATCATGTGGAATTAATGCTGAAACAAGGCGCTACCTTTATCGATGTGGGTGCCTATAGCTCAAGACCAAACGCCGAATTTGTTTCAGAAGACCTAGAGTTAAAGCGCATTTTACCATTACTTGAAAGCGTAATAAAAAATTTTCCTGATGCACTAATTTCAATAGACACTTTTAGAAGTGAGGTTGCAAAACAATGTATTGACGCTGGTGCTGCTTTAATTAATGATATTTCTGCTGGAAAACTGGACGAAAACATGATGCAAACCGTGGCTAATTTACACGTTCCTTATATTATGATGCATATGAAAGGTACGCCACAAACCATGCAACAACACACAGACTATTACGAATTTAACCAAAGATATATTGTTTTATTTCTCTGAACGCATTGCTGCTGCCAGAGATTTAGGAATTGTTGATATTATTATTGACCCTGGATTTGGATTTGCAAAAACTTTGGAACAGAATTTCGAGCTTCTAAGCCAGTTAGAATTGTTTAAAATGATTGAAAAACCAATGTTAATTGGTATTTCAAGAAAATCTATGATTTACAAAAAACTGGAATCATCAGCCAAAGAAGCTCTTAATGGCACCACCGTATTAAATACTATTGCCTTACAAAAAGGCGCCTCCATATTGAGAGTTCACGACGTAAAAGAAGCCATGGAAACCATCACATTAGTTGAATCTTTAAATACGTAACATGCGGAATTTTTTACTTTTATTTTTTACACTGGTTTTATTCTCCTGTGGAAACGACAAAGTTGTTCAGTTGCCAGAAATTAGTCATTCAGATATTTCAGAAATAAATGATGTTTCTGCAGCGTATATATTTTACGATGAAACGCAACCCGATAGTTTGGAGTTAAACAGAAAAAACCTGATTAGCACAACTAATTGGTTAGTAAATATTGATAAACGACTCAAACTTAAACAAGTTATCCCGCAACTAATGTTTTTACAAGAAAAAAAGGGTAGTTCTAGCCATAAGAATGAAACCGCCAAAAATTACTTTACTTGTAATGATATCAGCAAAAAGAATTTAGGATTTATTGAGTTTACTAATGTGCTTTATCATCAGGAACCTTTTCTTGAGTATGTTTCGGCAAATTCTAATTTAGATTTTTCAAACAAAATGAAAATTGATTTTAATGCTACGGATGAAATATATGCTGAGTTTCCACTTTTTGATGTAAGCGCTGTAGTTTTGAACGAAACTAATTTTTTAAAGTATATCAAGAGTACAGTAGAAAATCAAACGGACGATTTTGGTATAATCTTAAGTTTCAACGAAAAATTAACATTTCAAGAGTATATTACATTCAAATCTATGTTAGGTACTCTAGGTTTAAAAAATGTTTCTATTTCAAATCACGAATTCATTTTTAATTAAACGCATTTTACTAAATTTACCAAAAACCAAAAGCCTTGGAAATCTTTAATGACCTTTTAAAATTCTCTGCTGTTGATGTTATAGATGTTATTCTTGTCGCACTACTCCTCTATTACATTTATAAACTCGTTAAAGGCACCGTTGCTATAAATATTTTTATAGGAATTATTATTATTTATTTGGTTTGGCGCCTTACCAATTTCTTAAACATGGAATTACTTTCGGGTATTTTTGGAGGCTTTATGAAAGTGGGAATTATTGCTTTAATTGTAGTGTTTCAACCTGAAATCAGAAAGTTTCTACTCATGGTTGGCTCCACCAATTTTAGTAAAAAAGGCAAACTTTTTAAACAATTTAAATTTTTGAAAACAGAAACCAGCGACGAAACAAATGTTGATGCAATCTTGTCTGCGTGCATTAAAATGGCCAACTCAAAAACGGGTGCTTTAATTGTTTTTGAACGCAATAACAATTTAGATTTTTTAAGTTCGAGCGGAGATGAAATGAATATAAAGGTAACCCAACCTATTATTGAAAGCATCTTTTTTAAGAATAGCCCGTTGCATGATGGCGCCATAATTGTAAGCAATAATATTGTAAAAGCAACTCGTGTAATTCTACCATTAAATAATGATAAACCCATTCCGAAACGATTTGGTTTACGCCATAGAGCAGCTATTGGTGTAACCGAAAAAACGGATGCATTAGCACTTGTAGTTAGTGAAGAAACTGGTCATATTTCCTATTTTAAAGACGGTGAATTTGTTGTTTTTGATGATACAACACAACTTAATTTGATGATTAAGAAAGATTTGGCTTAAACCACTTCTTCCTTTAAAAACTGTACTTCGTATAAGTTTTTATAATACCCTTTGTCTTTTTTAAGTAACTGCTCGTGGGTGCCTTCTTCCACAATTTTACCAGCATCCATCACTATAATCTTATCAGCTTTTTTAACCGTGGCTAAGTCTGTGAGCAATCACAATAGAAGTTCTACCATGTGTCATTTTATCGGTTGCATTTTGAATGAGTTGTTCAGAATACGAATCGACCGACGAAGTGGCTTCATCTAAAACCAAAATACTTGGCTTAGTTACATAGGCGCGTAAAAAAGAAATGAGTTGTCGCTGTCCTGATGATAACATCACACCACGCTCTTTTACATTATAATGATAACCATCAGGTAAACTAGTAATAAATTCATGCACACCAATTTCTTTTGCTGCTGGCTTCCACCTGTGCTTCAGTAATTTCTGGATTATTAAGTGTAATGTTATTTAAAATAGTATCTGCAAATAAAAATACAGTCCTGTAAAACCACAGCAATTTGGGTTCTTAGCGAAGTCTAAGGTAAACTGCTTTATATCATTTCCATCGATAGAAATTACACCGTCCTTAATTTCATAAAACCGATTTAACAAATTAATGATAGTCGATTTTCCAGCACCTGTAGCCCCAACAATAGCAACAGTTTCTCCCGCTTTTACATTAAAAGAAACCCCTTTTAAAACCGCTTCATCTTCAACATAATTAAAATACACGTTTTTAAAGGCAATATTACCTTTAAAATGTTCCGCCACCAATGTGCCAGTATCATCAATTTGAGAAGTAGTATCTAACACTTTAAACACTCTTGTAGCAGCAACCATTCCCATTTGTAAGAGTGTTGAAATTATCGGCCATTTGGCGTAATGGTCTAAATAACATGGGGATAAACATGACAAATGCTATTAAATCCCCTTGCGATACATCGGTGCCATCTAAAAACAACATTTAATCCACCATACCAGGCAACTAATCCAATACTTATAGAAGACACTAAATCTGCCATTGGAAAGAAAATAGAATTATACCAAACTGTTTTTAACCATCCTTTTTTATGGCGTTCATTAATGTCTACAAATTTTTTGTATTCAATTTCTTCGCGTGTAAACAGTTGCAGAATTTTCATTCCGGTAATACGCTCTTGCACAAAAGAATTTAAGTTAGAAACTTCGTTCCTTACTTCTTCAAAAGCCACTTTCATATACTTTTGAAAAATTCTGGTGGCATAAATTAAAAGTGGCAACATGATGAAAACAATTAAACTTAATCGCCAGTTTATATAAACCATTACCCCAAAAACCACAATCATTGTCAACAAATCTCTAAATATGGTAAATAATCCTTGTCCAAAAATATCGGCAATACGCTCCATATCTGTTACTGCTCTGGTAATTAGCACACCAACCGATGAATTATCGTAATACTTCATTTTAAAACTTAGCAAATGGTTAAATAGTTTTACACGAACATCCATTACTAAATTTTGCCCTAACCATGCTGCATAATAAATAAATAATAAGCTGAAAAATAGTTTGAAATATTAATAACCGCAAACATAATTACTACATAAAACAAAAAACCTTTTGGCTCTTTAACAGCAATACTATGATCAATAGCATATTTAGTAATATAAGGTGTTGCCGTTCTTAAAATTGCCAACAAAATAACCAAAACAAGCAACCCAAAGAAACATACCTTTATAGGGTTTTATATATTGAAACAGACGTTTAAACAAGTTAACGTCAAAAATATTCTCTTTTTTTTTAGTCATTATAATTTTATATCGTTTGGATATTCAATTTTTGTTAAATACAAAGCATGTGCCGGAACCGAAAAACCAGCTTCACTCCTATTTTTAGATTTTATAATGTTATGTAAATCTTCAACTTGCAGTTTACCCAATCCAATTTGTATCATGGTACCAACAATAGCTCGCACCATATTTCTTAAAAATCGATCTGCTTTAATTATAAAATGAAGTTCATCATCTTCCAAAAACCAATCTGCTTTCATAATATCACAATGATACGTTTTTACATCGGTATTTACTTTTGAAAAACATTGAAAATCTTTATACTCAAATAAAATTTTTGAAGCTTCATTCATTTTTTCAATATCTAAAACTTGCTTCACATAAATACGCATTATCAAAATTAAACACATTTTTTTGTAATGCAATTCGATATAAATAGGTTCTACTTAACGCATTAAAACGTGCATGTGCATCTTCTTTTACTTTAAAAATATCATGAATAGCAATATCTTTTGGTAAAAAAGAATTCAGTTTAAAAACTAAATCTATCTTCATTAAAATCTAACTTCAGTATCAAAATGTGCAAACATTTGTTTAGCATGAACACCAGTATCGGTTCTGCCCGCTCCCATAATTGAAATAGTTTCTTTAAAAAGTAATGACAAAGCTTTTTCAATAACTTCTTGCACCGATATAGCATTGGGTTGTATTTTGCCAACCATGATAAGCGGTTCCATTATAAGAAAGTTCTATAAAATATCGCAATTTGTTTTTATACTTTTGTTGAAAGGCAAAGATAGATAGATTTGTCTTTCCTGAGAAGACAGTAATCTTAATTAAATATTAAAAGATTTTCAACACAAATTATATGACCAAAATACTTTTACTTTCTGATACCCATAGTTATATTGATGATACTATTTTAAAATATGTAAAACAAGCAGATGAAGTTTGGCATGCTGGCGATATTGGCGATTTAAAAGTAACCGATGCTATTAAAAGAATTAAAACCGTTACGAGCTGTTTATGGAAATATTGATGACGCTAAAATAAGAATTGAATTTCCTGAAAACAACCGATTTATGTGTGAAGATGTTGATGTTTGGATAACACATATTGGAGGTTATCCAAACAGCTATAATGTTAGAATTCGTGAAGATATTAGAAAAAATCCACCAAAACTTTTTATTTGTGGACATTCACATATTTTAAAAGTAATGCCCGATAAAAAATTAAATTTATTACATATGAATCCTGGAGCTGTGGGTAAACATGGGTTTCATAAAGTGCGTACCATGTTGCGTTTTACGATTGATGGAAGTAAAATTGAAAATTTAGAAGTTATTGAATTCAACAAATAACACCTAATCACAGTTACTAAAGCAGATTTCTGCCCTCATTATCAGTTTTTAATGTTAATATTTCCCTAAATCAAGGCATTAATTGGCTTATGATTATGGCGTTCTATTGATAAATTGTAGCTTTGCAGCTATTTAAAAACAGAAAACATAATTATTTATGAGTCAAGTAAAAGAGAATGATACCGTAAAAGTTCATTACACAGGAAAATTAAGCAATGGTCAAGTTTTTGACAGTTCATTAGATAGAGAACCGTTAGAAATAACTTTAGGTCAAGGCATGTTGATTCCTGGTTTTGAAAAAGGCGTGGTAAACATGAAGGTTAATGAGAAAAAAACAATTACTATTCCTGTTGCAGAAGCTTACGGCGAGGTGCAGAAAGAATTGTTTCACGAAGTAAAAAAAGACGGAACTACCGCAAGACATGACGCCCGAAGTTGGTATGGGATTAGCGTCTAGAAACCCTGACGGATCTGAAGTACAATTTCGCGTTGCCGAGGTTCATGCAGAACATATTATTATAGATGCGAACCATCCATTAGCAGGACAAGATTTAACGTTCGATTTAGAACTTGTTGAAATAAAATAAAATCCCATCCTAAATCCTTCCCAAAGGGAAGGACTTTAATTGCTGTTGCTAAATAAAGTTACTTTTAATTCGCAGTAGTTTCTCTCCTTTGGAGGGATTAAGGGAGGCTTTACAAAAAAACCCAAAGCTTTCGCCTTGGGTTTTTAACGCACTAATACTACTAAGATATAAGGTTTTATCGCAATCGATCTACAGATTTTACGAGATCTTCATCCTTCTTGATGGCCTTATTGGCTAAGGCCAAAAATACGATAGAAACAATAGGAAGAAGCATCCCAATACCTTTCTCAGAAACCGCCGTTTCTCCAGATACATTTAGAGATTGATACACAAAAAATCCTAGTAAAATAAAGTTTAATATGATGTTAAGTCGTCCCAACATAAATTGAGACTTCCTATTTTTATACTTAAATATGGTGATAATCGATAATAATGCCGACCCAAGAAACAAACTTAAATAAAGCAAATTATCTTTAGCATATACAATAACATCGTCGTTTGTAACCCATAAATGCAATACAAATATTAATCCCGCTGAAACTGATGGCGGCAATTAATAGGTATACGGTTTGGATGCGTTGTATCATATAATTTAAAAAACTAGACAGCAAAAATAATAGTTTCTTTTATAAAATAAGTGTAAAAAATTAAAATAAAGTCGTATAATTGCATTAATAATTCTCAATAACCACACTTAGAGGTTGTTAATTCTTCAGAATAAAATCATTTTTTTCAGAATAACTCAAATTTATATTCAAAAAACATATTCAATTAAACATCAATGTTTGAAATTTCACAATTAAACGAAAAGAAACTCTCTGACTTACAGGAGATTGCTCAAAAACTGAACGTCCCAAAATACCGTTCCTTAAAAAAAGCCGATTTAGTTTACCAAATTCTAGATCATCAAGCTGCCAACCCAAAAGCAGTAGAAGCAGTTATAGAGCCAAAACCACAACCTGCTGCCAATACGCCCGAAAAAAAGGAAGTAAAAAAACCAAGACAGCGTGTTGCTAGGCCTGTTAAAAACGTACCTGCAAAACAAGAAACAAAAGCGACAGAAGAAAAAAAGGTGGAAGCACCAGAGGTGGCCACTACTGCTCCAACAGAAACGAAAGAAGCTCCAAAACCTAAAAACCCGCCTAAACAAAAAAACCAAAACGAGCGCCAACAAGACAATAAGCAGAAACAACCGCATCAAAAAAGGGAGCATAACCAACAATCAAAAAATCCTAATCAACATAAAAATCAAAAAAATGGTAATGTTGATGCCGGCAATAAAGATAGCAGAAACCGCTACCGAGAACCAGATTTTGAATTTGATGCTATTATAGAAAGTGAAGGTGTTCTTGATGTAATGCAAGATGGCTACGGATTTTTACGTTCATCAGATTACAATTATTTATCGTCGCCAGATGATATTTATGTATCACAATCGCAAATACGATTATTCGGATTAAAAAAAGGAGATACTGTTTTAGGACATGTTAGACCACCAAAAGAAGGTGAAAAATATTTTCCATTAATTAAAGTTGTAAAAATTAATGGCCAAAAACCAGAAGTTGTAAGAGACCGCGTGTCTTTTGAACATTTAACACCGTTATTCCCAAAAGAAAAATTCAATATTGCCGAAAAACAAAGTACGATTTCTACTCGTATTATGGATTTGTTCTCCCCTATTGGTAAAGGACAACGTGGTATGATTGTATCGCAACCAAAAACGGGTAAAACCATGTTACTAAAGGATGTTGCCAATGCTATTGCTGCCAACCATCCAGAGGTTTATTTAATGATTTTATTAATTGATGAACGTCCTGAAGAGGTGACCGATATGCAACGTAATGTGCGTGGTGAAGTTATATCTTCTACTTTCGATAAAGAAGCACACGAGCACGTTAAAATTGCCGACATCGTTCTTGAAAAAGCAAAACGTTTGGTAGAATGCGGGCATGATGTAGTAATTCTTTTAGACTCGATTACACGTTTAGCGAGAGCTTACAATACCGTACAACCAGCATCAGGAAAAATATTAAGTGGTGGTGTAGATGCGAATGCATTGCACAAACCAAAACGTTTCTTTGGAGCGGCACGTAATATAGAAAATGGTGGTTCTTTAACCATTATTGCTACGGCGCTTACCGAAACGGGTTCTAAAATGGACGAAGTAATCTTCGAAGAATTTAAAGGAACTGGTAATATGGAACTGCAATTAGATAGAAAAATATCAAATCGCAGAATTTTCCCTGCCATCGATTTAACATCCTCAAGTACACGTCGCGATGATTTATTATTAGATGACAACACCATTCAACGTATGTGGGTAATGCGTAAATACCTGGCAGATATGAATCCTGTAGAAGCCATGGAATTTATTAACGACCGTTTCAAACAAACTAGAAATAACGAAGAATTTTTAATATCCATGAATGGATAACAGTAACTAAACATTAAACTAAACTTAAAAGCCTTAACTACATACTGTTAAGGCTTTTTTTTTTAGGGCGTTACCTTGGGGTCGCGCTTTCCGCTACTAGTTTTGGCTCGATGCTTACGCTCGCCAAAGGCTAACCACTGCAATCGCTAACGCAGCAACCCATGGCAATTGTAAACATATAAATCTGTACCAGCCACAAACAAAAAAGACCACTTTAATAGCAGTCTTTTAAAAATTGAATTCCTAAAGAATTTACAACTAATAGTTAGTTAATAAGTCTCTATATTCCTTTAAGTCGGCAATGTTTATTTTATTCTTTAAATTCTTTATCAACGACAATAAATACTTTAAACTTTCTACTGGCTCGTTATCTATTTCAACTTCAGCATCTTCGGCATCATCAAGTATCGGAATAAGAAACGAGTTATTTTCTTCAATATGCTCGTAGGTAAGTCTAAGCACTTTTACTACCAAAGGAATTTGCTCTTCTAAGGCAAAAGACCTCAATTGTTTAATATCGTCAATTAAGGTGTCGGTATTAATACCTGTTTTATCTAGACCTGCTAGAATTTTATCGATTAATTTAATTGCTGCTTTGTTTTCCAAAAGTTTAAGATTATGTGAATATTCTACTTGTTATATTTTATAAAAACGACTTCTTTTAAAAATTAAATAGGTCTGTTTTTTTTAAGGTTGGCAAATTTACTTTAAACCTTTTAAATATCCTTGTTTTTTAGTATTTCAATAAAATAAAATCTTCCCTTTTACGAGAAGTTTTTAAAATGCTTTTTAAAAACCTGTTTTAGAGGTATTATACAACATGTAACAACCCCGACTTAAGGTTCTCGTATGGTTTAAAAACCAAATTGTGGAAACAAAAATTACTTCATTTCCCTTTTTTTATTTCGCCACGTCTATTTTGAATCGTTATCCTTGTTATTTTAATGGAATATTTTTCAAAATTTCTAAAACAAATTTCCAATATTTTTTAACAGAAGAAATTTGTGCGCGTTCATCTGGAGAATGTGCTCCTTTAATATTGGGACCAAAACTTATCATATCCATCTTTGGGTAATTTTGTCCTAAAATGCCACATTCCAATCCTGCATGACAAGCCGCTACATGTGGTTGCTCGCCATTTAAATCTTCATATAATTGTGTCATTATTTTTAAAATGGGCGACTCCATATTCGGGGTCCAACCTGGGTAATCACCCGTAAGTTCAACCTCACATCCTGTTAATTCAAACGTTGCTCTTAAGGTATTGGCTAAATCCATTTTAGAACTTTCTACAGACGAACGTGTTAAACAAGCTATTTTAATTTCACCATTTTTAACCTCAACTCTCGCCAAGTTATTGGATGTTTCTACCAATCCAGGAATATCGGCACTCATTCTATACACCCCATTTTGCGCTGCATAAATGGCTCGTGTTAAACCTTCCTGCACGCCTAAATCCATAATCATTTTAGGTGTTTCTATTTTAAAAACTTCAATTTCTAAATCAGGCTCCATTGTTTTTAGCTCAACTTTAATGGCTTGGGCTAATTCTAAAGTTTCTGTAACAAACGTTTCTTCATGCATGGCATCAATAGCAACAATAGCACTACTTTCTCTAGGTATGGCATTACGCAAACTTCCACCATCAATTTCAGAAATACGCAATCCGAAGTTTTCAAATCCGTCAAACAACAAGCGGTTCATTATCTTATTGGCGTTTCCTAAGCCTTCATGAATTTGCATTCCGGAGTGACCACCTTGCAAGCCTTTTACTTTTATGGCAAACCCTATTTTAAACTCTGGGGTTTCTTCTTCATTATACGTTCTTGTGGCAGTAACATCGATACCACCAGCACAACCTACACCAATTTCATCATCTTCTTCCGTATCTAAATTTAAAAGAATGCCACCTGTAAGCAAGCCGCCTTTTAAACCCTGTGCACCTGTCATACCTGTTTCTTCATCAATGGTAAATAACGCTTCAATAGCCGGATGTGGTATGTCTGTACTTTCTAAAATGGCCATAATGGTGGCAACGCCTAATCCGTTATCGGCACCTAAAGTGGTTCCTTTAGCACGAACCCAATCGCCTTGAACATACATTTCTATGCCTTGGGTGTTAAAATCGAACTCCGTATCGTTATTTTTTTGATGCACCATGTCTAAATGCGATTGCATAACTACGGTGGTTCTATTTTCAAAACCTGCAGTTGCCGGTTTTTTTATAATAACGTTACCAACTTCATCAACAATAGTTTCTAGTCCTAAATTTTCCCCAAAAGCTTTCATAAATTGGATAACCTGTTCTTCCTTTTTTGAAGCACGTGGTATGGCATTTAAGTCGGCAAATTTGTTCCAAAGTTGTTGTGGTTTTAATTGTCTTATTTCTGAATTCATTTTGTTCTATTTATAGTTGAACAAAGATAACATATCTAATTAGGATTAATAAACATTTCCTTATTTTTGATCTATGCTAAAAAACACCAAAACGCTTATTGCGCTCTCGTTAATTCCGCAATATATTTTTATTAAATGGGTATCGCATTACCCCGAGTTTATAGAAACCTTTTATAGTAATGGTATTTATTTATACATCTCTAAACTTTTTAGATATTCTTTAGGATGGATTCCATTTTCTTTTGGCGATTTGGTTTACGCATTTTCTATTATTTATATCATTAGGTGGTTTTATTTAAACAGAAAAAATTTAAGAAAAAACACAAGACACTATATTATAGACATTGCAAGTGCAACCGCCATAATTTATTTTGCATTTCATGTGCTTTGGGGCTTAAATTATTACAGATTGCCGCTATACAAAAGTTTGAATTTAAAAGCAGATTATACAACCGCACAACTTATAGATGTTACAAAAAAATTAATTGACAAGTCGAACACAATTCACTACAAGATAGCTAAAAACGACTCAATTAAAATTGACATCCCGTACACAAAAGGTGAAATTTTTAAATTAGCCCCATTAGGGTATCATAATTTAAAAAACACATTCCCGAGTTTGGAATATCACCCCAAAAGCATTAAAAAATCGTTGTTTAGTTACCCTTTAACCTATATGGGGTTTAGCGGTTATTTAAATCCTATAACCAACGAAGCACATGTTGATGCGTTGATTCCTTTGTATATGTTTCCTACGACGACCTCGCACGAAATGGCGCATCAAATAGGTTATGCCGCCGAGAATGAAGCGAATTTTATAGGATGCCTCGCAGCCATTAACCACAACGATCTCTATTTTCAATATACAGGATATACCTTCGCCTTACGTTTTTGTCTTAATGAAATTGCAAGTCGCGATGAAGCTTTATTTGAAGCTCTCATCAAAACCGTTAATAAAGGAATTTTATACAATTACAAGGAAGCGCGCGATTTCTGGGACAGCTACGAAAATCCTTTAGAACCCATTTTTAAAACAACCTATAGTTCGTACTTAAAAGCTAATAAGCAAGCAAAAGGTATGGAAAGTTACAGCTATGTCGTGGCTTTGTTTGTGAATTATTTTGATAAAAACGCCATTTAACTATATTTCATTTACTTTTGCTTTTTCAGAATATGAAACAGATAACTAGCACACAAAACGCATATATAAAACAACTTTTACAATTAAAAGATAAATCGCGCGAACGCAAAAAAACTGGCTTATTTTTAATTGAAGGCGAACGTGAAATAATGCTGGCGCAAAAAGGTGGTTATAAGTTGGAAACTGTTTTATTCAACCCAGAAATAATTTCTGAGGTACAAATAAACAAATCGACTTATCAACATATCAACCTTATTGAGATTTCTAAAGATGTTTATGAAAAATTGGCATATCGGGGAACTACCGAAGGTGTTCTGGCAGTAGCCAGAAGTAAAATGCATAGCATCGACACTTTAAGGTTTAACACCAAAAACCCGCTTATTTTAGTCGCAGAAGCACCCGAAAAACCTGGGAATATTGGGGCTTTATTGCGTACTGCCGATGCTGCGAATGTAGATGCGGTTATTATTGCAAATCCAAAATCTGATTTATATAACCCTAACATAATTCGCTCCAGTGTGGGATGCGTGTTTACAAAAAACATTGCCATGGGTTCCACTTCAGAAATTATAAAATTTTTAAAAGTACAGAACATTAACATCTATTGCGCAGCATTACAAGCTTCTGTAAATTATAACACACAAGATTTTACCAAACCTACTGCCATAGTTGTAGGCACCGAAGCTACCGGATTAAGCGATGAATGGATAGAAAATGCCACTCAAAATATTATTATACCCATGCAGGGAGAAATAGATTCTATGAATGTTTCTGTTGCGGCAGGAATTCTTATTTTTGAGGCGAAAAGACAACGGGGATTTGAATGAAACGTAAATGTCACACTGAGCGCAGTCGAAGTGTAATTGAAAACCAAATAAACTTTAAATCATGCATTTCTATTACGTTTATATCTTAAAATGTTCTGATAACTCTTACTACACTGGAATTACAAATAATTTAGATAAGCGCATTAAAGAACATGAGGATGGTAAGCATCTAGATTGTTACACTTATAAGCGAAGACCAATAGAAGTTAAATTTCACGAAACTTTTAATGATGTAATGCAAGCTATATATTTTGAAAAGAAAATAAAAAAATGGACACGAGCCAAGAAGGAAGCTTTAATAAAAGGTGATTTTAATATGCTGCAAATTTTAGCTGAATGTCGAAATGCAACTCATTTTAAGTATCGAGACAAATAAGCACTTCGACTGCGCTCAGTGTGACATTTAGTTTCTATTTTTGTTTATCGTAAATTATCTTTCTAACAACATCATGACATCAACAACATTATTCTATATCATCATCGCAATCATCATTATCAATTTTATAGTTGATAAAATTCTTGACGCATTAAACGCAAAACATTATAACGACAAACTTCCTGAAGAACTACAGGATGTATATGATGAAACTGAATACAAAAAATCGCAAAACTATAAAGCAACAAACTACAAATTTGGTATTTTAACATCGTCGTTTTCAGTTATTCTAACATTAGGATTTTTGTTTTTAGATGGATTTGAGTTTGTAGACAACATAGCCAGAAGCTACAGCGAAAACCCCATTGTAATTGCTTTAGTTTTCTTCGGAATTATTATGATTGGTAGCGATATTATAACGACACCTTTTTCATATTACAGCACCTTTGTTATAGAGGAAAAATTCGGGTTTAATAAAACCACAAAAAAAACATTTGTGCTGGATAAAATAAAAGGATGGCTCATGATGGCCATTGTTGGCGGTGGTATTGTATCGGTTATCATATGGTTTTACCAATCTACCGGTAGCTATTTTTGGCTGTATGCCTGGGGATTAGTGGCTGTTTTTGTGCTGTTTATGAATATGTTTTATTCAAAACTAATAGTGCCTCTTTTTAATAAACAAACACCTCTAGAGGCTGGTAGCTTACGCGATAAAATTGCGGCTTACGCCGAAACTGTAGGTTTTAAGTTAGATAAAATTTTTGTGATTGACGGCTCTAAACGAAGCACCAAAGCCAATGCCTATTTTTCTGGTTTTGGCAGCGAAAAACGTGTAACGCTTTACGATACCCTAATTAACGATTTAGAGGAAGAAGAAATTGTTGCCGTATTAGCACACGAAGTTGGGCATTACAAGAAAAAACATATTATTTTCAATTTGTTTTCTTCAATTTTACTTACCGGTTTTATGCTTTTTATTTTATCACTTTTTATATCAAACCCCTTATTATCGAACGCTTTGGGAGTTGAAATTCCGAGTTTTCATATCGGATTAATTGCCTTTGGAATGCTCTATTCGCCATTTTCGGAAATTACAGGACTAATTATGAACCTATTTTCTAGAACTTTTGAATATCAGGCCGATGATTATGCTAAAAACACCTTTAAAGCAGAACCACTTATTACCTCGCTTAAAAAATTATCTAAAAACAGTTTAAGTAATTTAACACCGCACCCTGCATATGTGTTTATGCATTACTCACATCCTACACTTTTAGAACGGATTAAGAATTTGAGGAAGTAGCAACTGATACAAATCTAATTAATTACATCAACTTATTATTAATGTTAATACACAAAAAACATTAGGAAAATTCGTCATTAAAAAAGAAAAAATACTTATATTGTTCAGTGGAAAGAGACTAATAAAAGTTCCTATTATCCCGACACATTTTTAAGGAAACAGGAACAAAAGTAAACATATAACCAGTTGTAGCCAATTTGACAAATGAAAGTGCTCAAAACCATATTTATAGTTATTGGAGTATTAATTTTAATACCAATAATTGCTTTTAGCGGAATTCTTATTTATGATTCTTACTATGAATCAAAGTTTATGAATGTTGAAATTCCTGAAAATATGATGTTTGAAAAGCCGAATGAAGAATTAGGCTACTCAAATATTGATTTGTTGGAACAAGATAAACTAGAGGTTACTGGAAGTGGATATTTTGGATATAATTTTTATATGTGGCACAAACCAACCGAAAAAGGAGAGATTTATATAAAAGCGATTGAATTAACTCAGAATATTCAATTATCTGAACCTAAATTACAAAATCGGACAAAAAACAAAATAACTGAATTATCTAATAATTATGTTCTTTACGAAGGAGAAAGTGTAATATATGAAGGAACGTTTGAACAATTCTATCCTGTTAGATTTGAAATGTGGTTCAAGGCAAAAGAAACTGGAAAAGAAAGAAAACTAGCCGAAAAAAAGTATTTAATAGACGGTTGGGATAGATAAAAAACTGGCTACAACACCGTATATAATCCATTGCTAGTGCTGGCATACTTACGAAAATCCTCGCGGATTTTCTATCTGGTTTTTATTTGCTAACTTTCGTGCTAACACACGCAACGTATCATATACAAACACGTTGTAAAACATTTGACCGTACCAACAAAATATGGAAATAGACCACATATTTATATTTTCCAATAATGACGGAAAAGAGGCCGACAAATTAGTTGAGTTTGGTTTGACCGAAGGAAGTAGTCGCATTCACCCAGGACAAGGAACAACGAACAGAAAATTTTATTTTGAGAATTTTTTTCTTGAAGTTCTGTGGGTCATTGACGAAACTGAAATCCGAAGCGAATTGACTTCTAAAACAAAGCTTTGGGAACGTTCACAATTTGATAAAAATGACTTTTCACCTTTTGGCTTGTGTTTAGTAAACTCAAAATTGACTGACAAGCTTTTTGAGCAAAGCCAGATTTATCAGCCGAATTATTTTCCAAAAGGAATGTCAATTGACATAATTACAAACGAAAAAAATCCAAATTTACCTTGGACCTTCAGACTTCCATATCGTGGCGAAAAAAAAGCCCAGAATGAATCAACAAATCACAATAATGGAATACGAAAACTCACTCAAGCAGAATTCGAAATATCATTAAATAAGGACGAAAAAGAATTTAAGAGCTATTTTCAGAGTAATGAAAATATTGATTTCAAAAATGGACAACAAAACCATCTAACTCTTGAATTTGATAATAAAAATCAAAAGAAAGAAATAGAATTTAACGAACTGAATTTAACCATAAAATAAGAGATAAAAAACGTTTTACAACAACGTATATAGCTCATAGCTAGTTAGTTGCTTAATCGAAGTTAAGGCATATTTGGAAAGTCGCCAAATTTTTAAATTTGACGATTTCCAATAAAAAAGATAAATAGTAAAATTTAAAAATCTGGCTTGTGCTTAATCCGAAAATAATTTTCTAATTTGCACGCTACGAGCCATATACAGAGACCGTTACCCAACATTTGAGAGCAAACATTGAGAAAACGAAAAATCATAGGAATTCATTTATTAACTTTTGTCATTTTGACAATCGTTTTATTTTTTTCGGCTGAACCGTTATTAAACAAATTTGCTTCAGGAATTCACAATGTAGGAATGTGGTTGAATTTAATAATTTATGGAACAATCGGAATTTTATTTTTGACAATAATTTCGTGTCTAATTTTTATAAAACGGAGAAATTAATGTTCTGGAAAAGAAAGAAAAATAAAAAAACGGAATTTAAATGCTCTGAATGTGGAAAAGTCCATTCGGAATGGCCTGCTTTAGCGTTTAAATCACCTGCGAATTACGACTTTCTGTCCGACAAAGAAAAAACTGAACTTGGAAAATTAGAATCGGACTTTTGCGAAATTCATTATGAAGACCAAATTGACCGTTTTATAAGAGTAACACTTACTCAAAAAGTAAAAGACGCTTGTGAAACTCTTGGAATACGGACTTTGGGTTTCATTAAGCGAAAAAAGTTATTTAGACTATAAAGAAAATTACAATAATCCGAATCACGAAACTGGATATTTTGGTTGGTTATGTAGCAATGTTCCTGAATATGGAGATACATCTTCAATTCCTTGTGATGTAATGACAAAAAGTGGAAATGACAGACCTGAAATTTTTCCTCACGAAGATTTTGACCATCCATTTGTTCGAGATTATTATGATGGAATTTTAAAAACAGAAGCGGAAAATAGAATAAAAGAAATGATAAAAAACGTTGGGTAACAAAGAACTGAGCTAAAAAACAAATCTTTTTAGGCTATTTTTGAAACAAAGTTCTCATTGTATGGCAATCCAGATTTAGCAATTGCGAAAGACTGTTTTAATAGTTTATTGCACACCGCCAACATAGCCAGTTTTTTACTTTTCCCTTGATTCACAATGCGCTCATATAACTCTCTACAGGCTTTGTTATATTGACAAGCTGTAAAACTGCTCAAGAACAGTTGGTTCCTTAATTTCTTGTTCCCTATCTTGCTTATCCGACTTCGTCCTCGAACACTACTGCCCGATTGCCTAATGGTGGGCGTTATACCTGCATAACAGCACAATTGTTTAGAGTTTTCAAACTTGGAAAAACCATCTGTAAATACAACCAATAAAATAGCTGCTTTTTCTCCAATTCCTGGAATGGTTTTTAAAAGCCTCAATTGTTCCTGTTGCTCTTCTTTTACCAAAGCTATTAATCGAGCCTCCAGTAGTGCCAATTCCCTGTTTAATTGCCTTACCGTTCTGCTTAATGAACGATACACTGCTTTTGAGGGGATTCCTAAAACCTGTTCGCCATCCAATTTGTTCTTCATGGCGGTACGGTGCTTTATGTAAGTATCCATTAAACGTAGCAACTGCAAACACTCCGCTTGACTTTTATCCTTTGCTGTATAAAGCGGCACCTCATTATTACGAGCATATTCGCAAATCGATTTTGCATCGCTTTTATCTGTTTTCACCTTCGATAGTTTCATCTGGATAAAACGTTTTACCGATAATGGATTTACCACCGAAACAGCATATCCTTTTTCATATAAATATTGTGCTAAACAATAATGGTAATAGCCCGTAGCTTCCATAACCACCAAACTTTCATTAGTTAGTTTTTTAATGAATTGCTTAAAGCCTTTTTCATTGTTTGTAAACTGATTATGACCCGTCTCCAAACTAAAAACATCAAATACATCTTTGCTGATGTCTATTCCAAAAAATTCTGTATTTTTATTCATAAGAACTGTTTTATGAAAGGACATTCTACTTTGCTTTCAACAACTTGAAAACGAGATCTAGGTCTCACAGAACTGAACGAAATAAAAGTAGAAAAGAGAGGGGATTATCAATGTTGCCGAAGTCTTGAGCTTCACCGTATAAACTAACCTTAATCCTCTCTTTTGTTCTTTCTGATTTATATCAAATTTAATTAAAAGACAAACTTAAGCCGTGTAAAAAACATTGCTTATTTTAGTTAAGCCGTTTGGTTGTTGCTTTGTTTACTAGCATCTGATTTTCCTTCGGAAAATCCTCGCTCTCAAACACGCAACGTTCCTTACACATAAACGTTGTGGTACATTTAAGAAACTCACGAAATGAAATTGAACTTTATTAAATATTTAATTTTCTTTTTAGTTTTTGCAAGTTGCGAAAAGCAAGTAAAAGAAATTAAAAATTACGGAATTGAAAAAGGGATAAATGACAATTTAAGTGTTTCACTCAAAACATCTGAATTTAACGATTATGGAACTTTAATTGACCGAATTCGTGAAATTAAATGCAATGACAGTTTACCGAAAATAATAATCGAAAGTAAAAATTTAATAAGAAATATTTATCCGATTGAACATTGTGAACCCATTTTGTTTCATCCGAAATCAAAACAATACGTGACTTTTGTGAATGGAAAGTTATATCACGACAGTAACAATAATTATAGAGAAATTAGAATGGATTCTTTAAATTGGATTTTAAAAAATGACTTTGCCTATTATCGCTCAAATAACAAGTTAGACAAACCAGAAAGCTATTTAGTAATTGTGGAATCTAATAGAAATGAAAATCTTGAACTAATTGAAATATTCTTAACCAATCTAACCCAAGAATTTGACAAACTAAATTCTAAACTTGAATTGAACATATCGTTTTGGGAAGAATTGCAATATTTTCCACCACCACCTGCGACAGAAAATGAAAGACAAACTTAAGTAGTATATAAAAAATTGCTGTTTTATGCTTAACCAATGTTAGTTGCTTTGTTTGCTTGCATCCGATTTTCCTTCGGAAAATCCTCGCACTCAAACACGCAACGTTCCTTACACAAACACTTTGGCAACAATTTGGAAATGATTCGTATTTGGTGTATATTTACATCAAATAATTAAATTATGGCAAGACAAAGTATATCATTCACAAAGCCAAACGATGAATGGCTCAAAACTCAAGTGGATAAAAAAGAATATTCAAGTAAAAGTGAACTAGTAAACGACTTAATTAGACAAGCTCGAAAACAACAAGTTGAAATTAACTGGATTCGCGCTAAATTGGAAAAAGCCGAAAATAGCGGATTTACAAGTGAAAGTAAAAATGAAATTTTAGCGCAATCAAAGTCTTTGCTTAATGACTAAATATAGATTAAGCAATGAAGCGAAAAATGACTTGATACGAATTCATCATTACGGTGTGAAAAAATTTGGAATGACTCAAGCGGACAAATACTTTGAATCATTTTTTAAATATTTCGAAATAATTGCTCAAAGACCTTTTTCATTTGAATCGGTTGACTATATAAAAAAAGACTACAGACGCTGTGTTTGTGGAGTTGATAGTATTTATTTTAAAGTAAATGAGGATATTGTTGAAATAATGGCAATTATTGGAAGACAAGATTTGAATGAAAAACTGTAACCTGAATTAATAAAAACTGTTGCCAACAATGGCTATAAGCAATTGCTGGTTCTCGCCTACTTTGGAAATTCCTACGGAATTTCCAACTTGGTGTGTACTTGCAAAGTTAAGTGCTAACCCACGCAACTACGCATAGTTTAAAGAACAACTATAAAATCAATACAATGCGAATTAAAATTAACTATTTATTCTATTTAATCTCTTTCATCATTGCTATTCAGTCTTGCTCACAAAAAGACAATATACCGACTTTGGAAATAGGAAATACAGATAAATTGAATGCGGTGTTGGATTATTATGTTGAGGAGGGCTTTTATCCATTTGTTTATGCAAGATTGGAAGATTTGGATGGAAATCTTATTTATGAACATAGTTCGGTAAATAAAGACCTACTTCCAAACACTAAAATCCATGGAGATACTTGGATTCGAATTTGGTCGATGAGTAAGATAGTAACCATATCCGTTGTTTTAGATTTAATAGAAGATGGTGTATTAAAAATAAATGACCCTGTCTCAATATATATACCTGAATTTAAAAACCTCAAAGTTGCAGTATCTAATGATGGAAAAAGTCTAACTGAATATGAATGGAATGAAAGAGAGAATGCGTGTCCAATAAAGCTTGTCGCCAATGATTCTGTAATGACGGTTCGTCATCTCATTAATCATCAGGCTGGATTTTACTATGCCACCACAGGTTTCTCTTGTATCGATACTTTAATCGCAGAACAAAATTTACCAATGGCAAAAGACTCGGATGATTTAATTAATAAAATGTCCAGTTTACCGCTGATTCAGCATTCAGGCACAGATTATTTTTACGGCACAAACACCACAGTATTGGGGTTAGTGGCTGAAAGAGCAACGGGTAAAAAGTTAAATCAACTCGTCAAGGAGCGAGTAACTGATCCTATGAATATTAAAGGTTTGCAATACAGACTTCCGGTCAATGAAAAACTACTACCAAAATTTACAGGTAGAGATTCTACTTTACGTCAAGCTAAAAAAGGTGAGTTGGACATTTTTGGTCCAGATGTTCCAGATTATGCCTCAAATCATCAACTATATCTAGGTGGTGAGGGAATGGTAGCTACAGCAGATGGTTATGCAGATTTTATAAGAATGCTGTTAAAAAGAGGTGAATTAAATAATTATAAATTCTTAGAAAAAAAGACCATTGAGGATATATATGCACCTCATACCCAAAAAGATAGTCCTTATGGATATAATGGTTACAATTTATGGATTAGCGGTGATTCAATGAAAACAAAAAAACAAGGTGAAGCTGGGCTTTGGATTGGTGGCGGATATGAATGTACTTACTTTTGGGCTGATCCAAGACGAAATTTTGTTGGAATTATAATGTCACAAAATAATGAAGTTCGTGAACCAGGTTATGAAATGAATGATAAGTTTCGAGGTGCATTGTATCAACAAATTTGGGCAATTGAAAAAGAAAAAGAAAAGAGCAAATAAAACCAGAATATAACAATGGCTTTAAGTAATAGCTTGTTTTCGCATACTTCTGAAAATCCTCTCGGATTTTCTTACCAGTTTTATTTGCTAAATTAGTTTCTTCAAACATGCAACGAAAATATACACAAACACCTTATACTTCATTATGCCTAACCAATAACCAATGATAACTTTATTTTCTCAGGCTGCCTTAATCATTTTAGCTCTTGTAACTCTATTATGGCTATGGAGTGTTTTTATAAAAAATGTTAGTATTGTAGATATTTTTTGGGGTGTCGGTTTTGTGGTGGTTAATGCATTTTACGTATTTATGTCTGGAGAACTAAATACTAGAAAAATATTGATTTTAACTTTAGTGAGTATTTGGGGACTTAGGCTTGCTATTTATCTTGCATATAGAAACATTGGCAAAGGTGAGGATTTCAGATATCAGGAATTCCGAAGAAAATATGGTCCCAAACGCTATTGGTGGTTTAGTTTTTTCCAAACTTTTTTACTACAGGGAGCCTTGATTATGATTGTTTCTTTACCCCTTTTGGGTATTAACTCAAGTGCCAGCAATGGAACCCTTAATGTACTGGATTATATAGGGATTTTAGTGTGGCTCATTGGATTTACTTTTGAAGCTGGTGGCGATTTTCAATTAGCGCGTTTTAAAAATAATTATAAAAATAAAGGAAAGGTCTTAAATACTGGATTATGGAAATACACCAGGCATCCAAATTATTTTGGCGACTCTGCAGTTTGGTGGGCATATGCCATTTTTAGTATAGCAGCCGGAAGTTACTGGCAAATAATTGGCTCTATTGTAATGACTTTATTGATTATTAAAATATCAGGTGTGAGCTTGCTTGAAAAAACTTTAAAAGAGACAAAACCTCAATACAGAGATTACATTCAAAAAACAAGTTCCTTTTTCCCATGGTTTCCAAAAAATTAAATAACAATGGATTTTATCACTAAAAACATATGGTTTATACTTTTTGTGGCTTGGGGATTACCATTAAGTTATTATAGAAGTAAATTCCGGAAAATTGTCTATCAAACTGATAGTTGGTTAATAAACATAAAACCTTTTTTTTGGAAAGAAATTAAGGGCCTTTTTGGAAATATCTATCCTGAAAATCTTAATTATAAAAAGTTTAGAAACTTCTACCGCTTCTATCTTACTATTTATTTCTTGTTATTTATGGCGTATCTAATTTTTGATGCAAATTTGTAAAAATTAACGAAAGCTCAACAACATGTACAGCTCATTACTGCGTAATTATTCATCATAATTTATTGAAATTCATTATCTTACGACTGCAGTGAAAAATAAAACTTATTTTTCGAAACGAGCATTTCATAAACAGGTTGTGCTTCATTAAAACCAACCAATAACCAATGATTAAATTCTTTAGGAAAATTAGACAAAAAATGTTAGCTGAAAACAAATTCAGTAAGTATGTTCTCTATGCGATTGGAGAGATTGTTCTTGTTGTTATTGGGATTTTAATTGCACTTTCAATCAATAATTGGAATGAGAATCGAAAAAATCAAGAATTAATTTCGATATACAAAACCGAATTGATTAACGATTTATTATTGGATATTAGTCATTTCGAGTTTCATTTAGCGCACGCAAAAGAAGAAAATAAGACTATTGATAGCTTAAGAACTATTCTAAATCATTCTAGTTCAGACAAAGAAACTTTAAACAATATTATTAGGCAAAGTTTGACTTTTTTTAAAAAAGAACCTTGGATAATGTTAGCCACTACTGAATATCCGCTTATAAGTGACAATACTTTTCAATCGCTTCAAAGTTCAGGTCAAATAACTTTGCTTGACAACGAACTTCAAGAGGACATGGTGAGTTTTTATGGTTACACCAGAAAATATTCATTTATGATTCAAGAAATAATCACAAGCAAAAACGAAATATATTTTGAATACATAAACAACATTCCTGCAATGCATTCTAAAGAAATGAATATTATCAACAAAAATCTTTACAATCAAGCATGGAATAATGTTGATTGGAATACTGTACAAATCAAATTCATCACTTTATTAAACACCTATTATGAATTAAATTTAAAAACAATATTTTTCAATGATATGCGACTTTATAAAACCAAAATAATGATTGAACAATTAAAATCAGATTTAAAAAAATAACAAAAGCACAAAAATGGCTGTAAGTAATAGCGTGTTCTCGCCTAATTCTGGAAATCCTCACGAATTTTCTATTCGGTTTTTATTTGCTAAATTAGGTGCTTCGAAAACGCAACAAAATATAAACACATGGGCAACATTTTAAGACAGTTGTTGCAAAGTAGATTTCTTTAATAGCATAACTCAAAATATAGATAAGAGTTTTAAAAATAAAACAAATGAAACATAAAACATTATTATTCATTACGATAGTGACTATCTTTATGAATTTTAAAAGTAATGCAATAGGTTTGTGGCCGACAAAAGAACGAGATTTCAATATAGAAAAAGATTTATTGTTAGTACAATTTGATTGTAAAACGGATGTAGATGACCTTCATACTGTGGCTGCCTTGGCAACCTTGATGTCGCATTCTAAATTTTCCAAAATTCAATATCATGCAGTTGCTGGTACATACGGCATTCAGGAAGGTTTATATGTTCCGCCTAATGATCTATTTCAGCTCTCCTTTGGAAATAACTGGACAGACGCCCATGCAAATTTTAAAGATGCCATTATAAAAGTTAAAGTTATTGCTTTGAAAACACTTATAAAACGTGGAGATATATGGATTGCAGAAGCAGGTCAATCTGATTTTACGGCTGAATTAATAAAAGCTATTCAACTAGAATTACCTGAAATAGATATTTCAAAGCGTATTCATGTGGTACAGCATAGCAATTGGAATGAAAAATACACTTCTACAGTGAATCTTCAATTTGTAAAAGAAAACTCAGACTACCAGAAAATTCCTGATGGAAATATTGTAGGAAATGGAACTCCCGGGTTTTGTGATCCTGAATATACTTATTGGAAAGATAAAATCACAAATCCAGAGTTGCTCAAAGTATGGGAACTTGCTACAGATTTATCAAATAAATACAATGGGAAAGAGGGACGCTATAATAACAAGGCGATTTCGGATGGTGGAATGGACTTCTCAGACTTTTCTGAAGTATGTTGGATTTTGGAAGTGCAAAATATTGAGGACACAGAACAATTCTTTAATGTTTTTTCTCATTAAAATTGCCTATAATGTGTTTAGTTAAAGATTAAATAGTTCAAAAATTGTCAATGTATTTTATTGACATTAAAAGACAAACTTAAGCCGTTTAAAAATAATTCCTTGGTTCTTGCCTACTACTGAAAATCCTCGCAGATTATCGTCTGGTACGTTTCTTTTTACTAAGTTAGTTATGTAAACACGTAAAAACCTTATAAACAAATACTTCGCACAACATTTACTTAAAAAATGAATCAAGCAAATAAACTTTTCGCAATAAAATTGATTCACACTTTGATTTGGATTTTTTTCGTAATTGTTATTTTCTATATAGTATATTCCGGAATTGCGGATAAAGTAAACGTATATACTTGGATTGGAATTGGATTGATTTTTTTGGAAGGAGTAGTTTTAACCATATTCAAAATGTATTGCCCTTTAACACTCATCGCTAGAAACTATTCCGATTCCGAAAAAGATAATTTTGATATTTTTCTACCAAATTGGTTAGCAAAATATAACAAACTAATTTTTACAACAATATTCATTATTGGATTGATAATAGTTCTTACACGCATGATTTGATAAGACTATTCAATTTAACAAAAAACGATGTACACAAAGAACCGAGCCAAAACACAAACTTATGAAGTATAAAATAGTTCCAAACTTTTTTTCAATAATTATTGCTACAATTTTATGGGTAGCACTATTTAAACAATTCGACTTTGAAGATTTTAAATTTGAAAAACCAGCCTTAGCTGTTGTTTATGTTATTGTTCTTATTGCATCAATTGGAGTGATGATAAAAAAACGGAAAAATAAATAGCAATCTATTTTGTCGTTAACACTTAATTAATAGATTGCCTTGTCCTTCTCCCCTAGACATTAACCACAACTAATGTGTGCGTTAACGATTGAACGACGTGTTTGAGCTCCCCGACCCAAGTAGGGAGCGAGTAGTGAAATATTTATATTCACGAATTCCAAAATTTAAAATATAAAGGCATGAGTAAAGCGTGTTAAAACGCCCAAACAACTAGTAAACACGGGAGTTACATTAAAAAGATTCCCTCTTTCGAGGGAATGACAAATAAATTTGTACCTTTGCCGCTTGAAATAATTCCTCAGGGTGAGGATGTGTTACTAGAAGGTTAGGTTTAAGTATGTCGATTCGCTTCTTATGTAACACCACATAATATAATCGAATACTTATACAACAAGAATGAGCACATTCCAAGATTTAGGTCTTAATGACGACCTATTACACGCTATTACCGATTTAGGGTTTACACAACCCAGTGAAGTACAAAACAAAGCAATCCCAATTTTATTAAATTCTGAAACCGATTTAGTGGCATTAGCCCAAACTGGAACAGGTAAAACGGCAGCCTTCGGGTTCCCTATGCTGCAGAAAATTGATATTGATAGCCGTACTACACAAGGTTTAATTTTATCGCCAACCCGCGAACTTTGTTTGCAAATTACCAATGAAATGAAACTATATGGAAAGTACTGCAAAGGACTTAACGTAGTAGCAGTTTACGGTGGTTCTAGCATTACAGACCAAGCCAGAGATATTAAAAAAGGGGCACAAATTATTGTTGCTACACCCGGAAGAATTAAAGATATGATTAGCAGACGTTTGGTTGATATCTCTAAAATAGAATATGCTGTTTTAGATGAAGCCGATGAGATGCTAAACATGGGTTTTTACGAAGATATTACTGATATTTTATCGAACACGCCAGAAGATAAATGCACCTGGTTATTCTCTGCAACAATGCCTAAAGAAGTTTCGGTTATTGCTAAAAAATTCATGGAAAACCCACAGGAAATTACTGTTGGAAATAAAAATGAAAGCACCAGTCAGGTTTCTCACGAATATTATTTAGTAAATTCTAGAGACCGTTATGATGCCTTAAAACGCTTGGCAGATGCGAATCCAGATATCTTTTCGGTAGTTTTTTGTAGAACCAAAAGAGACACCCAAAAAGTTGCTGAAAATCTAATTGAAGATGGTTACAGTGCTGGAGCATTGCATGGTGATTTAAGTCAGAATCAACGTGATTTGGTAATGAATTCGTTTAGAAAAAACCAAATCCAGATGCTTGTGGCTACCGATGTAGCTGCTCGTGGAATTGATGTAGATGATATTACTCACGTAATAAACTACCAACTTCCTGACGAAATTGAAACCTATACACACCGTTCTGGTAGAACCGGGCGTGCAGGAAAAACGGGCGTTTCTATGGTTATTGTTTCTAAAAGTGAAGTACGCAAAATAAAAAGCATTGAGCGCATTATTAATAAAGCATTCGAGAAAAAAGACATTCCTGATGGTTCTGAAATTTGCGAAGTGCAATTAATGTCGCTTGCCAATAAAATTCATAACACTGAAATCAATCATGAAATTGATAAACATTTAGACAGTATTAACGAATTGTTTGAAGACACTTCTAAAGACGAATTGATTAAAAAATTCTTCTCGGTAGAGTTTACACGTTTCTTTAACTATTACCAAAAATCGAAAAACTTAAATATATCAGATGCTGATATAAGAGATAGAGATGGTGGTCGTGATTATGGAAAAGACTCTGATTCTACTCGTTATTTTATAAACGTTGGCAGTAAAGATGGTTTTGACTGGATGCAATTAAAAGACTTCCTTAAAGAAGTTTTAGAACTAGGTAGAGACGATGTTTTTAAAGTGGAAGTAAAAGACAGTTTTTCTTTCTTTAATACCAACAACGAATTAAAAGATAAAATATTAGCCTTTTTTACCGATTACAAACACAACGGACGTTTTGTAAATGTTGAAGTTTCTGAAAATCGCGGTGGCGGTGGAAGACGCAGCGACCGACGTGGTGGCGGAAAACGTGATGGAGGAAACCGTAGCGACAGACGCAGCGGTGGTGAGCGTCGTTCTAACTCGAGAAGCGATTCTAGCCGAGGTGAAAGAAGCGAAAGACGAAGCGGAGGCGAATCTAGAGCTAGACGTTCTGGAAGCGATTCTAATTCTAACAGCGCTCCAAACCGTGCCGCAAGACGCGCTGCAGGCGATTTTAAATCTAGCGATTCTGGAATTGCGAGACCAAGACGTTCTAGAAGATAATTGTTAATTTTAAGTCAAAAAAAACATAGACACAAATTATTATTTTTTTGTTTAGTACTTTTATAACCTATTAAGTATTACAAAATCATTTTATGAAAAGCAACCTACTTGTTATATTATTATTAATTACCTCAACTGTTGTATTTGGGCAACAAATTGATAAAGTAACTGGGGTTGTTGTTAATGCTTCTAATGGAGAAGTGCTTGAAAGTGTAAATATTGTTAATTTAAACCAGGTTGTAGGTACTGCTACTAATGGCGAAGGAAAATTTCAAATAACAGCCAAGGCTAACGATACCTTACATTTTTCGTATTTAGGTTTTAAATCTATAAAAGTTAGGGTTACTAATGACTGGTTAAAGTTTGGAAGTTCTAAAATAGAGCTCACCGAATTAGCACTAGCGCTAGAGGAAGTTGTTGTAAATCAGTTAAAATTAACTGGTTATTTAGTAGTTGATATTAAGCAGGTTCCTATTATTAATAATAATTATCGTTACAGTATTTCTGGTTTACCAAGTACTGGTTACGAAGCTGATTCGCCTAGTACTATTACCAAAATTGTAGGTTCTATTTTTAATCCGGCAGACTTTCTGCATCGCATGTTTGGCAAAAAACCAAATGAAATGCGAAAGCTAAAAAAAATGAAGGAAGATGATGAAATTAGAAATTTATTAGCCACTCGATTCGATCGTGAAATGCTTACCGTTTTGTTGCAAGTAGACCGTGTAGATTTAGATGAAATTATTAGCCGATGCAATTACTCTAAAGGTTTTATACAATCCGCTAACGATTTACAAATACTAGATGCTATTAGTGAGTGCTACGAAGAATACAAAGTATTAAATAGAAATAAAAGATAAAAAAAGGAAGCCTTAAAGCTTCCTTTTTTATTTTTAATTATGTTTCGAGTATTTTTTTTAAACTTACTAAACCCTCTTCAAAATCCTTTCCTACGGTTTTATCCATGTTAAAAAATACCATAAACACATTAAACGGCATCGGATTTTTGCCACTAAAACCCCAAGTTACATTGGTTTGGTTTTTTTCTAATTCTACCACGCGCAGATAGGCATCAGATTCTGATTTCCAAGGCTTAAAAAAACGTAATTTAGATTGTATAAGTTGATTTTCTTTGACACTTAAAATCTCCTGCTCGCCCATTCCAACATCTTTATTGCCTTCCCATTTAGCAATAAAACCAATCTCCCCATCAACGCCAACAAACGATTGTTTCATGTTGGGGTCTTTCTTTTTCCAAGGCGACCAATTATCCTGATTTTTAATGTATTTTAAATAATTATAAACTTCAGAAACTGGCTTATTTATAACAACACTTCTGTTAACGGCGTACTTTTGGGGCGCAATAAACATGATAATTATTATAGACACTATAATACCAATAACAACATACAGTAAAACTATCATAACCTATTAATTTAGTATAACTTAAATATACAAAAAAATACTATTTCTTATAAAAGCGTTGTACGATATCGTCATAGCTCTTAATTGTTTTTCGTACCCAATCTAATCGCTTTTCTAGCAATTCTTCGTCGGATAACTGCCAATTAATTGCAGACTGTCTTAGCTTAGTGGTTACATGCTGTAATATAATCGCTGCCGAAACTGAAATATTTAAACTTTCTGTAAACCCTACCATGGGGATTTTTAGATAACAATCGGCCGCTTTTAAAACATCTTCAGAAAGTCCTTCGGTTTCCCGACCAAAGAAAAAACAGGACTTCTTTGTTATATCAAAATCGTGTAATTCACAGTCATTCGCGTGCGGTGTTGTAGCCACTATTTGATATCCATGCGACTTTAAATTTATAACACAGTCTTTAACCGAATGAAACCTGTTAATATCCACCCATTTTTGAGCGCCCATCGCTATTTCTCTATCAATTCGTTTAGAATTTCGTTCCTCAACTATATTAATTTCTTGAATACCAAACACATCACAACTTCTAATAACGGCACTCGTATTATGTAATTGGTAGACATCTTCGGTGGCAACCGTAAAATGTTTCGTGCGTTGTTGTAACACATTTGTGAATTTTTCCTTTCTAGAATCGGTTAAGAAACTTTCTAAATGTTCTAAAAGTTTTAAATCTATCATACTTTAAGTAAAAAACCGAAGTTACTTAAAAATTATTATCGCTTAAATATATCTTTTAGATTCTATAGAAGAAGCGTACGTATCTTTTTAATTCAAGGTACAGGATCGTATCCAGAACCTCCCCACGGATGGCAACTAAAAATACGTTTTATAGCCAATTTGCCTCCTTTAAAAAGACCATGTTTTTGCAACGCATCTTTGGTATAATGAGAACAAGTTGGTTGATATCTGCAAGTTGCAGGCATTAATGGCGATATAAATGTTTGATACACTTTTATCAAAAACAAAAAGGGTGCAATGAGTATTTTTTTCATTTTGAAACAAAACTTTTATGTCTTGTAATATTGTGTCTTTAAACTATACCATAAATAAACACAACTGGATTCCTAAACCAGGACAATAAAAACGATTCTCGACGGAGTTGTATTAAACAAAAATCTAATTTACAGAAAACGATGTGCCTTCTTTACCATCTTTTAATTGAATACCAGCTTCCGCTAATTCATCACGGATTTTATCTGATAATGCAAAGTCTTTATTGGCTCTGGCGTCTTGTCTTAATTTTATTAAAATATCGACAGCACCCGATAATTTATCGGTTCCAGATTCTGCCTTTGTAACATTTTCTAAACCTAAGATGTCGAATAAAAACGCATATATAGTCGTTTTTAATAATAATAAATCTTCCGCATTAATAGTTTCAGAACCATCTTTAATTTGGTTGATATATTTAGCCGCTTCAAATAGATTAGCGATTAAGATTGGCGTGTTAAAATCGTCGTTCATCGCTTCATAACAACTCTGTTTCCAAGCCTGAATATCTATTGAAGATGCGTTAGATGGTTTTAAATCATCTAATAAATTTATGGCATCCATCAATCTATAAAACCCTTTTTCACTCGCCAGTAAACCATCATTAGTAAAATCTAAAATACTTCTGTAATGTGCTTGCAACATAAAAAAGCGTGCTACCGATGGTGCAAAAGCTTTGGTAATATTGGTGTTTTCTCCAGTAAAAATTTCTCCAGGCAAAATATAGTTACCTGTTGATTTCGCCATTTTTTTTCCGTTCATAATCAGCATATTGGCATGCATCCAATAGTTTACCGGCGTTTGCCCTTTCGCGGCCTCATTTTGGGCAATTTCACATTCGTGATGCGGAAATTTTAAATCCATTCCACCACCATGAATATCAAAATGTTCACCTAAATATTTGGTACTCATAGCAGTACATTCTAAATGCCAACCTGGAAAACCATCACTCCAAGGCGAAGGCCAACGCATAATGTGTTGTGGTTCGGCTTTTTTCCAAAGTGCAAAATCTTGTGGATTTTTTTTATCTGATTGTCCGTCTAACTCACGTGTATTATGAATTAAATCTTCTAATTTTCGCTTACTTAATTTCCCGTAATCGTGTGTTTCGTTAAATTTATGAACATCAAAATATACAGATCCATTTACTTCATAAGCAAATCCGTTATCAATAATCGTTTTTATAAGTTCAATTTGTTCAATAATATGGCCCGTGGCTGTTGGCTCTATACTTGGTGGTAAAAAATTGAAGGTGTTTAATATGTTATGAAAATCTACGGTGTAGCGCTGTACAACTTCCATAGGTTCAATTTGTTCTAAACGTGCTTTTTTAGCAATTCGATCTTCACCTTCATCGGCATCATTTTCTAAATGTCCAGCATCGGTAATATTTCGTACATAACGTACTTTATAACCTAAATGTTTTAGGTAACGAAAAATAACATCGAACGACATAAAGGTTCTAACGTTTCCTAAATGCACATTACTATAAACAGTTGGTCCACAAACATACATTCCCACATAACCTTCGGTTATAGGTTTAAATATTTCTTTGGTACCAGTAAGTGAATTGTATATTTTTATTGGATTGCTTTGGTATAACTGCATTCTTAACAAATATAAATGAATCTAAAACTTAGTGTCTAACTTTATGTAATCTAAAAATTCTCTACGCGTTGCTTTTTCTTTAAATTTTCCGCCAAATTCTGAAGTAACCGTGCTACTTTCAACATCGCGAATACCTCTAGAATTTACGCATAAATGTTTGGCGTCAATAACACAGGCAACATCTTGAGTATTTAAAACTTCTTGTAGTTCTTTTACAATCTGAATTGTTAAGCGTTCTTGTACTTGCGGGCGTTTTGCATAATAATCGACAATACGATTCATTTTAGACAAACCAACAACAGTGCCATTAGAAATATAAGCCACATGCGCTTTACCAACTATTGGAAGTAAATGATGCTCGCAGGTAGAATAAACAGTTATGTTTTTTTCAACCAACATTTCTCCATATTTATATTTGTTTTCGAACGTAGATGCACTAGGTTTTCTTTTAGGATCTAAGCCTCCAAAAATTTCTTTAACAAACATTTTAGCTACTCGATTTGGTGTTCCGCTTAAACTGTCGTCTGTTAAATCAAGACCAAGTGTTTCCATTATATGGCGAACATCATCTTTAATTATGTCAATTTTTTCTTCATTTGAAAGCTTAAAAGCATCATTACGCAAGGGCGTATCAGATGATGTACCAACGTGGTCATCTCCCAAAGATTCGAATTCTTCTATGTTATTTCCAATTTTCATGTGTCTTTTTATTGTTTTTCATAGGTCACATGTAGCTTCCATATAGTCATTTTAATGAGTATTTATATTACGTTATGGAAGTTTCATCTGCGAAAATATTCTCGTTTTTAGTCTGCAAAGATAAGCAAAACACTTTTCTTATGTTTTGTATTCTTAAACAATTAATTTTATCTCGTTTGTCTCGAAAAAATCATAAAGTTTACAAAAATAAAAAGGCTTAAATATTTAAATTCAAGCCTTTTTAAAAATTATTATTCTATTATACCTAAATATTGAAACTTAATGAAACCGTTACAGTCGAATTTGTTTGATCTATTACTGCGGCATCTGTTAAGCCAACATTATATAATGGTGTTTCGTTGGTACGATTTGCTTGGTCGTAAGTAACATCTAATTTGGTATTACCAAAATTATACCCAATCCCTAAAGAGTAACCTGTTAAATCGCCTACGGTTACGCCGTTTTTATAAGGGCTTTCTTCAAAGCGATAACCACCTCTAAAACTAAATTGTTGTACTTTATATTCTCCACCAAATCTGTAGGTTGAAGCATCAGTAAGCACATTACTGATAATATTGTTCTGATCTGAGAAAAAGGCGTCGGATACAGGTTTAAATTTTGTTGTACTGTAATCTTTTCTAGAGTAATCGAAACTCAATAACCCTTGAGCACCAAATACATAGGCTAAACTTCCTGTTATTTTGGAAGGAGTTTGCAATCTATATTGTGGATATACATTTACATATTGTGGATTGATAACTTGAGTTTCTGTTGAACCAAAATACGTATGAACTGTCGATAAGTATTGCGTTGTTTCTTCTTCAATCGTATACCAAGTAGGAGAATCGTAGGTAACTCCCAGTCTAAATTCGTTGCTCAATTTTAATATACTTCCTAATTGGAATGAAAATCCATTTCCTGTTGTTGATAGTGTGTTTTCAAAATCGATGCTATTTACTAAAGAACCCGCATTCGAATTGTCTTCAAACAATAATGTAGAACGCTGGTAATCTATAAAGTGTGAGTTTAAATTTAGTCCTAAATATAAATTATCTCCATATTGTGCCGCCATGTTAAAACTGATTTTTCCATTATATCCGGTAGAAGCATAGGAGTAATTGTGACTAAAAGTACCGTTAGCTAAATTTGAATAATAGGTTGTATTCGCATCGTTATCTACATCATCTGGTTCAACAATATAAGACTCAAAGCCTAAGAATGCTTGTTGATACCCAAAACCATAAATACTTCCAATGTCGGCATAAGCATCCGATAATGATTCTCCGTCAAAAGCAGAAATTTCATCCAGACGTTTCCCATTAGCATAATTTAAAAAGTATAAATCAATTGACTGATTATTTGTATTTGTACCGCGTGCATTCCAATTATCATCAAAACTATTGGTTCTGTCATAAGCAACTCCCATGGTAAATTTTCTCCATGGCGAATTACTTCTATTGGCAAATACAAATGCAGCACCACCTTGGTTTATATCAAAATTAGAATCACTACTCGATGTAAACCCATTAAAATAGCGCGTATCATTGGATGTTTCTACATTAGATAAGGTAAACGACGCATGGCTTTGACTAAATACCGCAGAACTTGCAGGATTTATACTTACGGCACTCATATCGCCACCTAGCGCCCCAAAAGCACCACTAAGTGCTCTAAAACGAGCAGTTCCTTGAATTTCACTTTGTGAATATCGTAATGCATCCGAAATATCTTGTGCATTTAATACAGACATAGATAGCATGCCTAAAACTAGTAGGTTTAACTTTTTCATAGCTTATTTTTTTTTCTTAAAATTTTAACCACGTCTTCTTCCACCGCTAGACGAACTTGAACTACTTGAACTACTACTAGACCCTCGAGATACAGAACCCGAACTCGATGATGAACTAGAGCTTCTACTTGGTGTATACGTAGAGTTACTTGAAGACGACGATCTAGAATAGTTTCCATAATTACTGTTTTTAGTAGTAGTAGATGGTTTGTAAACACTTGATGAACTTCTTCTAACCGATGATGATCTTGAAGTTGAATTTACCGAAGGTGTACTAGACGTACTACTTCTTCTAACTGTATTAGAATATACACGGGTTCCATTAGAATTATACCCTCTTGTATTATATGTTGATGAAGGCGATGTACTTGATGCACTTGTTCTTTTAGATGTACTATATTTTGAAGTCGGATTGGTTGTGCCCACTGCACTACTGCGTCTTGAAGTACTTAAATTATCATTAGTAGAGTATCTTGATGTACCCGCATAGTTGCTTCCGCGTCTGCTTGCACTATACGATGCACCCCTTCCTGCATAGTATCTATTGTTACCGTAATACCCCAGGTTATTATAACCATAGTATCCATAATTACGATAAGGATTACCATAAAAGCCATAACCCCAAGGATTATAAAACCCCCAACTATTATAACCACCATAAAAAGGTGAATTCCAATATGGGTCGTAATACCCCCAATTATTCCATCTATTCCAACCCCAGTTATTCCAACCCCAATTAAAGCCAGCGTTCCAGCCCCAATTATTCCAACCGTTGTCTATATAATTTATGGTTACATTACTATTTTGTTGCCCCCAACCAGCATACCCTTGGTAATCATTATACAAAGTATCATTTTGAATATAATCATCACCTTCATACGAATCTATATCGGTGAAAATTTCATTATTAGACACCATGTAATCAGTTTCTAACGATTTATTCTTAAAATAATTTTGATAATAATTATTATTATTAGAATTATTAGGAACTTCAACAACAGTTTCTTCATATTGAACTGTTCTGGGCACGTCTCCATAAATGCCATCAGTATCTACGCCAACGTATTGATATGAACCACATGAAGATAAGCCAAGTACTAAGCCAAAAATTGCTAAGTATGGCATTTTTTTAATAAAGTAGGTTTTTAATTGCATATCTCTTGATTTTTATTGTTGAACATAACAAAAATAGTTAGTTTTGCTGAACTATTTTTATAATTAACATAATCACAATATTTGTGCCAAAACATATATATGAGTAAAAAACTTACCAGTAGAACAGAGGATTATTCAAAATGGTATAACGAATTGGTAGTCAAAGCAGACCTAGCTGAAAATTCAGCAGTTAGAGGTTGTATGGTAATAAAACCTTATGGATATGCTATCTGGGAAAAAATGCAGGCCGAATTAGACAGAATGTTTAAAGAAACCGGGCATCAAAATGCATATTTTCCATTATTTGTACCAAAAAGTTTATTTGAAGCCGAAGAAAAAAATGCTGAAGGCTTTGCAAAAGAATGTGCCATAGTTACACATTATAGACTGCAAGCAGACCCAGACAAACCGGGTAAACTACGAGTAGATCCGGAGGCAAAACTAGAAGAAGAACTTATAGTTAGACCAACCAGTGAGGCCATTATTTGGAATACTTATAGGAACTGGATTCAATCGTACAGAGATTTACCTATTTTAATTAACCAATGGGCTAATGTGGTACGTTGGGAAATGCGTACGCGTTTGTTTTTACGTACCGCAGAATTTTTATGGCAGGAAGGACATACCGCACACGAAACGAAATCCGAAGCCATTGCAGAAGCAAAACTAATGAATAATGTATATGCTACATTTGCTGAAAAATTCATGGCCATTCCTGTGATTCAAGGTGTGAAAACGGAGAGTGAACGTTTTGCAGGCGCAGACGAAACCTACTGTATTGAAGCTTTAATGCAAGATGGAAAAGCGTTACAAGCCGGAACTTCGCATTTTTTAGGTCAGAATTTCGCAAAAGCCTTCGATGTTAAATTTGCTAATAAAGAAGGAAAACAAGATTATGTTTGGGCTACCTCATGGGGCGTTTCTACGCGTTTAATGGGTGCTTTGATAATGACCCATAGCGATGATAACGGACTGGTATTACCTCCAAGTTTGGCGCCAAATCAAGTGGTAATTGTACCTATATATAAGAGTGATGAAGAATTTGAAGCGGTATCTAAAGTTGCTAAAGACATTTTAAGTGATTTAAGAGGAAAAGGCATCACTGTTAAGTTTGACGACAGAGATACACAACGCCCAGGTGCTAAATTTGC
>CAVPHK010000012.1:0-362572 GCA_963704215.1 uncultured Flavobacteriaceae bacterium | reverse complement strand
TCTCGTCAAACTTGACTTACAACCATATATAGCAGGAGCTGCACCACCAAAGTTAACTTTAGGGAAATTAAAAGAGATTCCTGTTCCAACACCCAAAATCCCCAAGAACAACAAAAAATCGCCTCCTGCCTTTCTTCTTTAGATGAGCTAATAGCCGCCCACAACGAAAAGCTGGACGCCCTCAAAGACCACAAAAAAGGCTTGATGCAAAACCTTTTCCCGCAAGAAGGAGAAACTGTGCCTAAGGTTCGTTTTCCGGAGTTTGAAGGTGATGGGGAGTGGGTGGAGAAAACCATTGGTAAAGTATTGGAATCATTTGGATGTGGAGCGATTTCCAAATCAAGAGATAAACAATAGAATGGTGGAAATTGGATTTCATTGGCGATATCATCTCAAAATCAATTAAATGATTCTATCAGACCCATTATTCTCAGTTACCAATAAATGGAATTGAAAACTGAATTCATGCTTAAAGTAATATCAAATAATGTGATTTCTCAGCTGCTGGTATGATTAGGTAAATATGTGCAATTTGCTAGTGCAATGGATTGATAAGCAATAAATCCAGAGTATGGTTTGTCTATGATTGAAAATATTCAGTAATTCGTTCTTGCTACATATTACTTATTCGATATAAAATTGAAAGGATTGTATTCAAGAATAGCTTCAGGTAGGCAAGGTTCAAAATCTTTGCAAGTCAAATTGAAAGTAATAGAGTTATCCAATTCCCTAAACCTGAAGAACAACAAAAAATAGCTTCCTGTCTTTCGGCTTTAGATGAACTAATTACTGCCCAAACAGATAAAATTGAGCAATTGCAGCAGCATAAAAAGGGTTTGATGCAGGGCTTGTTTCCAAAAATTGAGAGTTAAAAGATGGCAGACAATAACTTGAAATAGCGAAAGACCTTTATGAGAATGATGAAAACATTATCCTCATTTATGCATTCAATTCAACTGGCAAAACAAGGCTTTCTGTTGCTTACAAGGATTTACACAAAGAGCTGAGAATGATGGCAATCATGCAGGCGTTTACTACAATGCTTTTAGTGAAGACTTATTTGTGTGGGAAAATGATGAGCCTAATGACAATGAGAATATAGCCTTAAACGTTAATTACAGTAGCCTAAGCCAGTTTCATTAGTTTTTGACAGAGTTAAAGATGTTGAAGAGAAATCTGGCGATTTACTAACCGAAAATACAAATTCGACTTCAACCTTGATACCAATCCCGAAAAAGGAATTGAATCGATTAACTTCTTGTAGATGAAGAAGAACAAAACACCAATAAAAATATCAAGAGGTGAAGAACGAATTTTTGTTTGGTGTTTCTTTTTAGCGCTGTTTGAAGTTGAGACTGATGGAGCAGGCGAACAAGATGCTCAACTATTTATTGATGACCCAGTTTCAAGTTTGGACGAACACAACATTTTCGTAACTGCTGAGTCATATTAGATTTGACTTAATTGAAGCTAGTTACCTAAAGAAGAGAATACATAATTTCAACTCATCACATTGGTTTATTTTCAATTCTTTTTAATTGGCTAAAAAAAGGAGACAGAAGCGCTAAGTACAAAGAACTAACCAAGGCTTGTATTCTAAGCAATAAGAATGGAAAATTAGAGCTCAAAAGTCCATCTGGTGATGTTATTCCTGTATCATCTGCATTTACTTCAAACCTTAGAAGAAGCACAAAAAGAGCAAGTTGTACAAATTTCACATTGTCTTACTAAGACAAGTCTTAGAAAACATTGCGTCATTTCTTGGGTCACCGAGACCAGGTTTTGTAGCTTTCAGAAATTGGTGTAAATGACACATCCAAAGTTATGGACATGCTTCAACTCGCTTTCAGCACAAAAATGCATATCAATATCAAATCAATGTGATGTCGGATGATGAAGAGACTTTATTCAATGAAGTATTTGATAAGTTGATTACCAAATACAACTTCATAATTTTTAAAGAGAACATAAATGACACAAAAAGAACAACATAAAAAACTGGGTGATACCCTTTGGGGCATAGCAAACGATTTAAGAGGTGCCATGAATGCGGATGATTTCCGTGATTATATGCTTTCGTTTCTGTTTTTACGCTACCTATCACACAACTACGAAGAATCTGCCAAAAAGGAATTGGGTTCTGATTATCCAATGAAGTAGCAGAAGATGATGGTCGCACGCCTCTTAGAGTAAACCCTTTAGGTATTTGCTGCCAACGAAAGAAGATGTTCCCGAGTTTGAAAAGCAAATGCGTAGAAAAGTGCATTATGTAATCAAACCAGAACATCTATGGAGCAACATTTCAGAACTGGCTCGTACCCAAAATGGTGAATTATTGGTCACTTTGGAAGAAGGTTTCCGCTACATAGAAAACGAATCGTTTGACAACTCCTTTCAAGGGCTGTTTTCAGAAATCAATCTGAACTCTGAAAAGCTGGGCAAAACACCTACTGAAAGAAATAAAAAGCTTTGCAACATCATCCAAAAGATTGCAGAAGGCATTGCAGATTTCTCTACCGATACCGATACACTTGGAGATGCTTATGAATATTTGATTGGTCAGTTTGCAGCAGGTTCAGGAAAAAAAGCAGGTGAGTTTTATACGCCACAACAAATCTCAACCATCCTTTCTGAAATTGTCACCTTAGACAGTCAAGACCCATCAACAGGCAAGAAAAGCAAATTGGACAAAGTACTGGATTTTGCTTGTGGTTCAGGTTCTTTATTATTGAACGTAAGAAAGCGTATCAAAGACAATGGCGGTACAGTAGGTAAAATTTACGGACAAGAGAACAACATCACCACCTACAACCTTGGCCGAATGAATATGCTTTTGCACGGTATGAAAGACACCGAGTTTGAAATATTTCACGGTGACACCTTAAAAAATCAGTGGGATATTTTGAATGAAATGAATCCGTCCAAGAAAACTGAATTTGATGCCATTGTTGCCAATCCACCTTTTAGTTTGCGTTGGGAACCAAACGATACCTTGGCAGAAGATTTTCGTTTTAAAAGCTATGGTTTAGCTCCAAAATCAGCAGCTGACTTTGCTTTTTTATTACACGGTTTTCATTTCTTAGGCAAAGAAGGAACAATGGCAATTATTTTGCCTCATGGTGTTTTATTCCGTGGCGGTGCAGAAGAACGAATTCGTACCAAACTTTTAAAAGACAACAATATTGACACAGTAATTGGCTTGCCTTCAAATCTGTTCTATTCAACAGGTATTCCAGTTTGTATTCTGGTATTGAAAAAATGCAAAAAAGAAGATGATGTACTGTTCATTAATGCCAGTGAGCATTTTGAAAAAGGTAAACGACAAAACACGCTTGCGAAAAAGAACATTGCAAGTATTGTAGAAACCTACAAATACAGAAAAGAAGCAGAACGTTATTCTCGAAAAGTTTCAATGGAAGAAATTGAAAAGAATGGCTACAACCTGAATATTTCAAGATATGTAAGTACAGCTGAGGATGAAGTGCAAATTGACTTAAAAGAGGTCAATGAAAAATTGACTTCTATCAACGAACGAATTGAAAAGAAGACAAAGGAGCACAACGAGTTTTTGAAAGAATTGAAGTTGAAAACTATATAAACGGAAAGAAATGCCAACGCTTCAAAGCCATACACATTGCCAAGTCGCTCAAAGCCAGCCGCACGAGCCAAAACTTGTCAAAGAGTATGTCTGCCCCAACGCTGAAAAACGAAAAGAAAATAAAGCACGAAAACACAACAATGTGTATAGTGCATAGCACCCTGCGGGATGCTACGACACCATACACGGAACGTTAGCGGTAATTTGAACCCAAATATAATGAGAGAACAAATAACAGTTGATAAAGCAATAAAAAGAGGACATCTGATAGTGAATGTTCCTGTATTTATTGCAATTATTGGCTGTCCAGCTTTGGCTTTATACTTATCAAAACAGAATTTAATTCCTGGTTGGGGAATTGGAATAGCTTTTTTAATTGGGTTTGTTTTAGCTTGGTTAATTTGGAGTTTTATGATTACCAAATGGAGAATTTGGGCATTTCGAAATTGTAAGAAACGTACACGAACTAAAGAAAAGAGCTATCCAAGAAAAATTGATTTGGAATGACGGAAATATTTTTGAAAAAACGGAAATCAGAAGTACCGAGGATAAGAGTGAACTTAAAAAGCTTGAAAGGAAATTTGAGCAAGAAGATGAATATAGAGAAGATTATTCTCTTCCGCCTAAAATGGAAATTCACTATTCGAAAGCATATAATTATGTTGAACTGGAGTTTCAATTTTAATAATTGGGATAGGAATTTATTTTTTCACTAAAGGAGAAACCAAGCAATATATTTTGGGTGCAATTATGACTGGAATTGGACTTTACAGTACAATAAAGGAATTTCGAAAAGCACTCGACACCAAACCAAAAATAATAATTGACTCGAAAGGAATCCAAACTAAAAACGTGGAATTTAAAAATTGGTCAAATATTGAAAGTGAGGAAGTTGTACAAGAAGGTTATGGAAAATCAGCTAAATCCTATCTGACTTATTTCTACGATGAAGACGAATTTGAAAAAATAGAAATTGACTCTCTGAATGTAACACACAGAGAATTAGAAAATATAATAAGAACATACAGAATACGAAATAATAAAAACTACCGCTAACAAAGAACTAGCATAAAAAACAAATCTTTTTAGGCTATTTTTGAAACAAAGTTCTCATTGTATTGGCAATAGCAATTTCACAATTGCGAAAGACTGTTTTAATAGTTTATTGCACACCGCCAATATAGCCAGTTTTTTACTTTTCCCTTTGATTCACAATGCGCTCATAGGCTGCTACAGGCTTTGTTATATTGACAAGCTGTTAGAACTTGCTCAAGAACAGTTGGTTCCTTAATTTTGTCCCTCTGCTTATCCGACTTCGTCCTCGAACACTACTGCCCGATTGCCTAATGGTGGGCGTTATACCTGCATTAACAACCGGAATACTACGACTTTCAAACTTGGAAAAACCATCTGTAAATACAACCAATAAAATAGCTGCTTTTTCTCAATTGCCTGGAATGGTTTTTAAAAGCCTCAATTGTTGCCTGTTGCTCTTCTTTTACCAAAGCTATTATAATCGAGCCTCCAGTCATGCCAACTCCCTAATTGCCTTACCGTTCTGCTTAATGAACGATACACTGCTTTTGAGGGGATTCCTAAAACCTCTCGCCATCCAATTTGTTCTTCCGTGGCAATTCTAGGTGCTCTATGTAAGTATCCATTAAACGTAGCAACTGCAAACACTCCGCTTGACTTTTATCCTTTGCTGTTGTACAAAGCGGCACCTCGTTGCTCCGAGCATATTCGCAAATCGATTTTGCATCGCTTTTGTTTTCACCTTCGATAGTTTCATCTGGATAAAACGTTTTCCGAATCAAACTGCACCCCGAAACAGCATATCCTTTTTCATATAAATATTGTGCTAAACAATAATGGTAATAGCCCGTAGCTTCCATAACCACCAAACTTTCACTTGATAGTTTTTAATGAATTGCTTAAAGCCTTTTTGCATTGTTTGTAAACTGATTATGACCCGTCTCCAAACTAAAAACATCTACAATACACTTTTGTAATATTCTCTCCAAAAAATTCTGTATTTTTATTCATAAGAACTATCTGAAGGGACCTCTACTTTGCTTTCAACAACTTGAAAACGAGATTGATTGCTCACAGAACTGAACGAAATAAAAGTAGAAAAGAGAGGGGATTATCAATGTTGCCGAAGTCTTGAGCTTCACCGTATCAAGCATTTAATCCTCTCTTTTGTCTTTCTGATTTATATCAAATTTAATAAAAGACAAACACAACCCGTATAAAATTAATGGCTAGTTCTCGCCTACTTACGAAAATCCTCGCGGATTTTCTATCTGGTGTTTATTTGCTAAATTAGGTGCTTAAACACGCCACTAATCTTATACAATCACGTTAGCTTTAATGCTAGAGAAACGTCAGGACTAACAATTAAAAAAAGAAAAAAATGATATATTTAGGAATGATTGGTGCTTGGCAACTAATTCTGATATTAGTAGTCTTATTTCTTGCGATTTTACCAACGATAATTGCTCTTGTAGATATTTTAAAAAGCGAATTCAAAGGGAATAATAAAATTGTTTGGATTTTAGTCGTTTTATTCGCTAATTTTTTTGGTGCGATTTTATATTTTTTAATCGGTAGAGAACAAAAAATAACGAATGAAAAAACATAAAAACGATTTTAGACAAGTTTGCGGAATCGAATACTGAATTGGATACTAGGAATATCACTCAATCGTAATTCAGCAAGTTGCGGAATTGTTTACTCAAAATCTGAATTAAAAATATTGCGGAATTTGAGCAAGTTTGCGGAATGAAAATCGAGCTGAATAAAACATAAAATGCGGAATTGAAAAGCCGACTTAAAACAAAATATCAACAAGAAAGTAAACGGAAATAAAAGCACTAAAAGCTAACAAAGAACTGAGCTAAAAAACAAATCTTTTTAGGCTATTTTTGAAACAAAGTTCTCATTGTATGGCAATCCAGATTTAGCAATTGCGAAAGACTGTTTTAATAGTTTATTGCACACCGCCAATATAGCCAGTTTTTTACTTTTCCCTTGATTCACAATGCGCTCATATAACTCTCTACAGGCTTTGTTATATTGACAAGCTGTAAAACTGCTCAAGAACAGTTGGTTCCTTAATTTCTTGTTCCCTATCTTGCTTATCCGACTTCGTCCTCGAACACTACTGCCCGATTGCCTAATGGTGGGCGTTATACCTGCATAACAGCACAATTGTTTAGAGTTTTCAAACTTGGAAAAACCATCTGTAAATACAACCAATAAAATAGCTGCTTTTTCTCCAATTCCTGGAATGGTTTTTAAAAGCCTCAATTGTTCCTGTTGCTCTTCTTTTACCAAAGCTATTAATCGAGCCTCCAGTAGTGCCAATTCCCTGTTTAATTGCCTTACCGTTCTGCTTAATGAACGATACACTGCTTTTGAGGGGATTCCTAAAACCTGTTCGCCATCCAATTTGTTCTTCATGGCGGTACGGTGCTTTATGTAAGTATCCATTAAACGTAGCAACTGCAAACACTCCGCTTGACTTTTATCCTTTGCTGTATAAAGCGGCACCTCATTATTACGAGCATATTCGCAAATCGATTTTGCATCGCTTTTATCTGTTTTCACCTTCGATAGTTTCATCTGGATAAAACGTTTTACCGATAATGGATTTACCACCGAAACAGCATATCCTTTTTCATATAAATATTGTGCTAAACAATAATGGTAATAGCCCGTAGCTTCCATAACCACCAAACTTTCACTTGATAGTTTTTTAATGAATTGCTTAAAGCCTTTTTCATTGTTTGTAAACTGATTATGACCCGTCTCCAAACTAAAAACATCAAATACATCTTTGCTGATGTCTATTCCAAAAAATTCTGTATTTTTATTCATAAGAACTGTTTTATGAAAGGACATTCTACTTTGCTTTCAACAACTTGAAAACGAGATCTAGGTCTCACAGAACTGAACGAAATAAAAGTAGAAAAGAGAGGGGATTATCAATGTTGCCGAAGTCTTGAGCTTCACCGTATAAACTAACCTTAATCCTCTCTTTTGTTCTTTCTGATTTATATCAAATTTAATTAAAAGACAAACTTAAGCCGTATAAAAATAATTGCGGTTTAGTGCTTAATCAAAGGTCGTTGCGTTTTGCTACGTCTGATTTTCCTTCGGAAAATCCTCGCACACAAACCCGCAACTATTCTTATACATAAACGTTATGTGCAAGCTGAAGCAACATCAGTAATTAAGATAAACATTATTCTTTGAAGTAAATAAATGGAAAAACTTGAATTACATTATTACTTATCTGGCGAAAGCCATTCTATGGATGCTTTTGTAAAGAATAAAGCCGAAGCCGAATTATTAAAAGTATTTAAGGAGATTTCAGATATTTTGGAACTTGATTTGAGTTTTGAAATTGAAGCCTTAACAGAAGGTGGAATAAAGGAATTTATTAAAATTCTGAAAAAGAAGAAAACTAAAAAACAAATTGCCAAAATATTGGCAGTTGTTGGAGTTATCTTTTCTGGAGTTTTGACAAATATTCTTTCTGACCAATTTACCAAGAATCCAGAACTTGAAAAATCTCAATTGGAGGAATCTCAACTTAATATCAAAAAGTTGAAAAGAGATTTCGAAAAAGAAGATACTACAAAAGAAGAAAGTACTTTAATAATTGAGAATTTGACTTTAATAATATCTAATACAGATAAAATTAAATTTCATCGCTCAAACTTTTACTCTAACCTATTAAAAGAAAATAAAATAGAACAGATTTCTACAACTGAACTGGATGAAAACAATAATCCTTTATCAGAAGAGAAAAAAGTTTCTAGAGAAAATTTCAATAAATTCATTGTTCATAAAGTAAAAATTGATTCTGAATTTGTCGAAGATGCAAATATCGAAATAGTGTCACCTGTTCTCAAAAAAGGAAAAATGAAATGGAGAGGATATTATGACAGTAAACCTATTAGTTTTAATCTATTAGATTCGGATTTCAGAAATTCAGTTCTGAATCGTGAAGTAAGTTTTCAAAACGGAACATCAATTAAATGTTTATTAGAAATTGAAAAAGAAATGGATGATGAAGGAAATATTAAAACAACTGAAATTAACGTTTTTGATGTATCAAGCATTTTTGAAGGAGAAACAACGATAATTACGAAAAGAGGAAAAGAAATAATAGAAGAAAAGAAACAAACCAAATTAGATTTTGGAACTAATAACGAATAAAAGCCAGCACATAACACCGTATATAATTTATTGCTAGTTCTAGCCTACTTACGAAAATCCTCGCGGATTTTCTATTCGGTTTTTATTTGCTAAATTACGTGCTAAACCACGCAACAAACCATATACAACAACGTTACCTTGCATTTAAGAAAAACATCGTGCAAAAATTAAAAATTCAACGGATTGAAAAATGAAATACATTTGTGTCGGATTTAAAAAAACACAATAACGATATATGGACATTAGAGTTTTAGAAACAATAATTGCAGTAGTTTCCTTCTTTATTTTAAGATTTATATCTATAAAATTACTTGCGAAAATTCAAAAGAAATACAACTATTCAAAATACCGAATAAGACCCATACTAAAATCTATTAATTTATTCATTTTTATAACACTTATAATTGTGTTAATAGCAATTTGGGGTGTTGAGCAGACAAATATTTTGACTTTCATTACTTCTGTTCTCACAGTTGTAGGGATTGCATTAGTTGCCCAATGGTCAATACTTTCAAACATATCGTCAGCCATAATCATATTTATAAGTCATCCTGTTAAATTAGGAGAATCTATTACTATAATTGACAAAGAATTTGATATTAAGGGACAAGTGTCAGACATTGGACTGTTCTATGTAATTTTAAAGACAGATAATAATGAAAAAATTACAATTCCGAATAACATCTTTTTACAAAAAGCTACCAAGATAAATTTATGAAAACAGCAAGTATTATTCTATCTATAGGCTTTTTATTACTTTTTCCGTTTATATCAAAAGCACAGCAAAAATATGAAAGAGAATTTAGAATAAAGTCTGAAACAATTCCTCAATCTGCTAAAGAGTTTATAGATTCTATAAGTGCAGATTCTAAAATAAAATGGTATAAAGAAATAAGCCTTAACGATATTACTATCGAAGCAAAATTCAAATACAACAAGAAAAAATTTAGCGTTGAATTTGATACGTTGGGAAAACTACAAGATGTAGAATTTGTGATTAAAAAAAGAGAAATAAGTCCTGAAGTCTATAACAAAATAGAGCTTAAACTTGATTCTGTTTACCAAAAATGGAAATTCCAAAAGATACAAATACATTACAGCGGTAAAAGTAGCCATATTGTTGCTGCTATAAGAAAAAATGAACCAAGCGACTTGATAAAAATCGGATACGAGATAGTGTTAAAGGGGAAAAATCTTGAAGACACTAATCTTTATGAAATTACCTTTAATGAACAAGGAGAATTAAAAAATATTTTACAGATTATACAAGATAAAGCCGACCACCTTGAATATTAAAATTAAGCGTCTGTTAGTATTTATAATAATTATTAACTCACAACATATTTGTGCACAGACCCAAACGAGAGTTGGTTTTTTGCCTGCCATAAATTACAATCTCAAAATAAATAAATCGTATGAATTAAATTTTAAGGTTGAATCAAGACATTTTGTATTTGAAGACAATACTTCACGAAGTAGCAATTTTAAATATAAGTATTCTTTAAGTGATGTTTCTGCCTTGGTAGGAAAAAAAGTAGGTTTAAATTCAAAAATAGTTTTAGGGGTTTTAACACGAATAGAACCTGATGCAGTATCTTTTAGAACAATTCAGCAATTTATATTTCAAACCAAAATAGAGAACTTTCGAGTAGCACACAGAATAGCTACTGACCAGACCTTTTCTTCAAGTGAATATACTGAATTTAGATTAAGATATAGATTAAGTGCCGAAATACCACTATCAGGTCTAAAAGTGGATGTTAAAGAGTTTTATTTCAAATTTAATACAGAGGCACTCAATAGTATTCAAGATAATGCATATGATTTAGAATTAAGAGTAGTTCCAAACATAGGTTACGTAATTAATGAACGACACAAAATAGAATTGGGACTGGATAATCGTTTTGTTTCATTTATAGACAACCAAACACGTTTTACATCTTGGATTACTATAAATTGGTTTCTTTAAAATAATTGAATAAGCTACAAATGAAAGTTGCTACTTTTGTACATATAAAAAAATAGAATAATATAGAATAATATGGTCGTTTCATTACTATTAATAGTTGTTGGGTTTTTAGGTCTAATTTTTGGAGCTAATTGGCTTGTTGATGGAGCATCAGGTTTGGCGAAAAAATATAATATTCCTGATTTGGTAATTGGTTTGACAATTGTCGCCTTCGGTACTTCCGCACCTGAATTAGTTGTGAACTCTGTAGCTTCAATTGACGGACTATCAGATATAGTTTTGGCAAATATTATTGGCAGCAATAATTTCAACTTATTTATAATATTGGGAATAGCTGGTTTAGTTTATCCAATTACTGTGCAATCCTCAACTGCTTGGAGAGAAATTCCAATATCATTAATAATTACAATAGTTTTATTTGCACTTGCAAATGATTTTTTCATCAATCAAAACTCGGTAATATCAAGACTTGATGGAATTATTTTACTCATATCATTTATATGTTTTCTGTACTATATATTTAAACAAATGAAAACGGAAAAAATTGAGGTAGTTCCTTATATTCAAAAGTCAAATATTAAGATTTGGACTTTAATTCTAATTGGTTTTAGCGGTCTACTTATTGGTGGAAAATTAGTTGTTGATAATAGTATAGATATAGCCACAGATTTGGGAATCAGTCAAAAAATAATTGGGTTAACTATAATTGCTGCTGGAACTTCACTACCTGAATTAATTACTTCAATAGTAGCTGCCCTTAAAAAGAATAGTGATATCGCAATTGGTAATGTTATTGGTTCAAACATATTTAATATTCTTTTTATTCTTTCAATTAGCTCTTTAATAAATCCTATAGAATATAATCAGATTTTCAATCAGGATTTGTTAATATTAATTGGTGGAACAGTTTTTCTAATAATCGCAATGTTTACTGGAAAAAGAAAAAAACTTGATAGATGGGAAGCATTAATTTTGTTAAGTTTTTATTTGATTTATACTACATATCTAGTATCAAAAGAATTGTAAGACCACACTTAAAACTCGAAGTTCTAAAATAAAAAATAAGTCGGAATTTCATTTGAACCGAAAAAACAAAACTTGTGGATAAGAAAAACGCAAGGTAACACCGTGTATAATTAATTGCTAGGTCACTGCCGACTTACGAACATTCCGCTGGAATTTTCTATCTGTGATTTGTTTGCTAACTTTAAGGCTTAACCACGCAACTAACCATACACGAACACGTTGTGTGCAACCTGAAAAAAACGAATGAATAACGAACAAACTGCAATACGAACAACCTATTTCAGTATAATTGGAAATACTGCTTTAGCCTTGATAAAAGGACTTGCAGGATTTTTTGGAAATTCTTATGCTTTAATTGCAGATGCGATTGAATCAACAACTGATATTTTTGCTTCATTTTTAGTTTTATTAGGTTTTAAATATGCAAAACGACCAGCAGACGAAAACCATCCTTATGGACACGGAAAAATTGAACCATTAATTACATTTGGAGTAGTTGCTTTTCTTGTTGTTTCTGCCACAATAATCGCATATGAAAGTATTCAAAACATTCAGACACCTCATAAAATTCCGAAATCTTGGACTTTGATTGTTTTGGGTCTAATAATAGTTTGGAAAGAAATCTCATTTCAAATTGTAATTAAGAAAAGTAAACAAACAAATAGTTCTTCACTTAAAGCAGATGCTTGGCATCATAGAAGTGATGCAATAACTTCGGTAATGGCATTTATCGGAATTTCAATAGCAATCATATTTGGAAAAGGTTATGAAACAGCAGATGATTGGGCAGCATTATTTGCTTCTGCTTTTATTTTATATAATAGCTATTTAATTTTAAGACCAGCTTTAGGCGAAGTTATGGACGAACAACTTTATGACGCACCTAATACTTGAAATTAGAGAAAAATCAGCCGAAGTACAAGGTGTTTTAGGAACAGAGAAATGTTTTATCCGAAAATCCGGAATGAAATTTCACGTAGATTTACACGCAATTGTCAATAGTGAAATTTCAGTAAAATCAGGTCACGATATTGCTCATAATTTAAAAGATTATTTACGAAAAGAAATACCGAATTTAGGACACGTATTAATTCATATTGAACCGAATGAATAAAAAAAGGCAGCACACAACACAGCATATAAAAAATTGCTACTTTTAGTTTAACCAATGTGAGTTGCTTTGTTTGCTTGCGTCCGATTTTCCTTCGGAAAATCCTCGCACTCAAACACGCAACTTTCCATATACATAAACGTTAGCCACAATTTTTAGATTTTAACCACTCGTCTAAAACTTCCTCGCTTAACCATTCGCAATTACTCTTTTCAAAATATTCTTCATTAAACCGAAGTAAATCTAAAAACAGTTCACGTTGTTGGCTAACACCATTTATAACTAATGCTTTTTCGGTTTCTTTGGTTTCTTCATTCGCTTTTACTTCCTTCCAATTATAGCTTGTTTGGTTAGTTTCGTCTAATATGCATTTTAAGTTTTCTATTTCGTCATAAAAAGCTATTTGTACTTTTTCTTGGTTTGTTTCTACAATACAAGGTCTGTCATTTCCACAACCTGTACACTTATATTTTCTTTTTATTATTTCGCTCATTATTTTCTTAATTTAAAGTTGTTTAATTATTTATTTTGGTCTACTCTCAATCAACGCACTAGCCATAAATTTTAACGTTGGCAGTCATTTAAAAAAACTATGGAACATTTCAATAAATTTACATTTAATCTTCCTAAAAGTTGGATTGACATTTCAAATGAAAATCCCGACGGACCACCCTCTTTCATAAGAAAACAGTCGGACAAAAACCCTGGAGTATTACAAATTTCGTTCGCTGAATATAAATCAGGGGGGAAACCTAATCCTGAATATACTGACTTGATTGAATTGTCAAAAGGTTTTAACTCTAATAATAAATATGAATTAATAAAAACCGAATCAGGAAATTGTAATTATGGAATTTATGGACTGGCTGAATTCAAAAATGAAGACTTTCCTTTTGTTTCTGTTTGGCATATTTCTGACAACAAAAGTTTTGTATTTTCGACTTATATTTCTGTTGACCCTCAAACTGAGTCTGACATTAATGAGGTCTATGACATACTAAAATCTATAAAACATAAAACTTACGGATTATTTTAAATTACTGAACTAAAAAAAAACGCCTGCCAACAAAGAACTGAGCTAAAAAACAAATCTTTTTAGGCTATTTTTGAAACAAAGTTCTCATTGTATGGCAATCCAGATTTAGCAATTGCGAAAGACTGTTTTAATAGTTTATTGCACACCGCCAATATAGCCAGTTTTTTACTTTTCCCTTGATTCACAATGCGCTCATATAACTCTCTACAGGCTTTGTTATATTGACAAGCTGTAAAACTGCTCAAGAACAGTTGGTTCCTTAATTTCTTGTTCCCTATCTTGCTTATCCGACTTCGTCCTCGAACACTACTGCCCGATTGCCTAATGGTGGGCGTTATACCTGCATAACAGCACAATTGTTTAGAGTTTTCAAACTTGGAAAAACCATCTGTAAATACAACCAATAAAATAGCTGCTTTTTCTCCAATTCCTGGAATGGTTTTTAAAAGCCTCAATTGTTCCTGTTGCTCTTCTTTTACCAAAGCTATTAATCGAGCCTCCAGTAGTGCCAATTCCCTGTTTAATTGCCTTACCGTTCTGCTTAATGAACGATACACTGCTTTTGAGGGGATTCCTAAAACCTGTTCGCCATCCAATTTGTTCTTCATGGCGGTACGGTGCTTTATGTAAGTATCCATTAAACGTAGCAACTGCAAACACTCCGCTTGACTTTTATCCTTTGCTGTATAAAGCGGCACCTCATTATTACGAGCATATTCGCAAATCGATTTTGCATCGCTTTTATCTGTTTTCACCTTCGATAGTTTCATCTGGATAAAACGTTTTACCGATAATGGATTTACCACCGAAACAGCATATCCTTTTTCATATAAATATTGTGCTAAACAATAATGGTAATAGCCCGTAGCTTCCATAACCACCAAACTTTCACTTGATAGTTTTTTAATGAATTGCTTAAAGCCTTTTTCATTGTTTGTAAACTGATTATGACCCGTCTCCAAACTAAAAACATCAAATACATCTTTGCTGATGTCTATTCCAAAAAATTCTGTATTTTTATTCATAAGAACTGTTTTATGAAAGGACATTCTACTTTGCTTTCAACAACTTGAAAACGAGATCTAGGTCTCACAGAACTGAACGAAATAAAAGTAGAAAAGAGAGGGGATTATCAATGTTGCCGAAGTCTTGAGCTTCACCGTATAAACTAACCTTAATCCTCTCTTTTGTTCTTTCTGATTTATATCAAATTTAATTAAAAGACAAACTTAAGCCGTGTAAAAAACATTGCTTATTTTAGTTCAACCGTTTGGTCGTTGCTTTGTTTGCTAGCATCTGATTTTCCTTCGGAAAATCCTCGCACTCAAACACGCAACGTTCCTTACACATAAACGTTGTGCTTCATTATGACAAACCAATAACCAATGATAAAATTCTTTAGAAAAATTAGCACAAAACTTACTGATGGAAAACAAAACTGGAAAGTATTTTAAATACGCCATTGGTGAAATTATTCTTGTGGTTATTGGAATTTTAATTGCGTTATCAATCAACAACTGGAATGAGGACAGAAAAGATGTTAAGCGAGAAATTAAAATGTTATACGACATACAAAATGACGTCAATAAAAACATTAAGAATATAGAAGAAGGAATTATCATATTAGAAGAAGGAATAAAACGCAGCAAGGAGATAGTATCTGCTTTTGAAAAGCAAACAAAATATGATACAATTATGAATAAAAATTTTCAAGTTCTACGCATTCTATTGGGACCCTGATTTTAGAAACGCTTCATTTGAGAACCTAAAAAAAGAAGGAGTTAACTTAATTGCCAACGATAGTTTAAGAAATAAAATTATTGACATTTTTGAAATTGATATGGATATTTTGGATGTATCAGACTTAAATAAACACAACGATTATATGACTTCTGTAGGAAATCGTATTCTCAATAAACATTTTTATTTCGATAGTAAAACTGGTGGCATTACGTCCATTCGATTATGAAAAAATGATGTCGGACAATGAGTTTTACTCTTTCACTTCCTTTATTTTAGCCAACCAAAATATAGAGTTGAAAAAATCGAAAGAATTTATTGAAAAATCACAATCACTGAATGAAGAAATCACTAAAGAAATAAATCGATTACAATAAACTGTAAATAACGAAAGCACAACAATGTATATAAAAAATAGGCGAAATAGTAGTAAAATTTGGGCGTATAGCTCGTATCAAACTTTGTGCTTAACTGACAATTTAGTGCTTCGAAATCGCCTACTTTTCATATACTAACCGTTGTAAGCAATTTAAGAACTTCCTTCCGAAAACGACAAATTCATCATCTGAATCTTAAGATTTTCCCAATTATCAAATTCTTAACTAAAAATTATTTATGATTTTTTAGTATTGTCAACTAAACAGAAATTAACGACCATTATGAAAATTTTCTTGTCAATAATAATCGGATTTATGAGTATATTAGTTTACTCTCAAGAAAAAATAATATCTGGAAAAGTATTGAATTTTGAGAATAACGAACCTCTTTCCTACGTAAATATTGGAATTAAAAATAAAACGGTCGGAACTGTTTCTAATGACAACGGCTTGTTTAAACTATCATTAAATGAAAAAGTAACTTCAAAAGACACTATTATTTTTTCTTACATTGGTTTTAAAACCGAAAAATATTTGGTTTCGGAATTGAATAAAATAAAAGAACCGATTTTACTTCAACCAAAAAATATGGAATTAGATGAAGTAGTTGTGAGTTCAAAAAAGATAAAACTAAAATCTAAAAAAATTGGAAGGACATCAAAAGGACTCGGATTAATGCACTCGAATTTTTACTCATATTATGAAAAAGGTGTCGATGACCGTTTGAGTAAAGAAAGAGGGATGAAATTTAAAATGAGACGAAATTGCCATATCAAAGATTTGAATTTTAATATAACTTCAAATGACTTCAAATCTTTAAAATTTAGGGTAAACTTTTATAAAATTAAAGACGGACTTCCCACAGATTTAATAGTTCAAAAGAACATCGTATTCGAAATAAAAGACAAATTTCTTGGTTGGTTTACAGTTGATTTAGAACCTTATGAAATTTTTTTCAACAAAGAAATCGAAGATGTTGCAGTAACAATTCAATGGCTTGAAAGTGTAAAAGCAAATGAAAAGAGTAAATATTTTGCCATTTCAACTGCAAGTTCACCAACACATACAGCCTATTTCAGAGAAAAAGCAATGGATAGTTGGAATAAAGGAGGACAAAATTTGAGTTTTTATTTAAATGCAATGTGTGAATAAAAACTGCTTACAACAATGTATAAAAATAATTGCGGTTTAGTGCTTAATCAAAGGTCGTTGCGTGTTTGCTACGTCTGAATTTCCTTCGGAAATTCCTCGCACGCAAACCCGCAACTATTCTTATACATAAACGTTGGCAACAATTTAAAAAAAAACAAGACAATGAGTATTACACCAAGAGGAATGAGTTTACAAGAAGCCTATCGAAATTATTCGGAAGGTAAATTTTTAGTAAACAGGAAGTATCAAAGAAAACTTGTTTGGACAGTTGATGAAAAAGAATATCTAATCGACAGTATTGTAAATGACTTACCTATTCCTTTAATCTTATTGGCACAAACGGATGATGGAAAACTAGAGATTATTGATGGATTACAAAGATTAAACGCAATAATTTCATTTATTGAAAATAGATTTTCTATAAACGGAAAATATTTTGACACAAAACAATCATCAAGAGCTAAACAATCAGCTGAAGAAGGTTTATTTATTGCTATAACTGCCGAAAATGAATTATTAGACCCTAAAACCTGTGCTAATTTTTTAGATTATCAACTAGCTATTACAATATATCCAACAGATAATGAAGCGGAAATCACTGATATATTTGGTAGAATTAATTCAGGAGGTAAACAATTAAGTCCTCAAGAAAAGCGACAAGCTGGCGTCCTAGATGTATTATCTGATACTATTAGAAAAGTAGCATCTGAAATAAGAGGAGATTCATCAAAGGACATTTTAAATCTCGCCGAAATGCCAGAAATAAGTATCGATTCAAATCGTGAAAAAATTGGTTATGGTCTTATAGCAGAAGAAATATTTTGGTGTAAAAATGGAGTAATTTGGAAAAAGCAATTAAGGGATAGCGAAGATGAAGAAATGATTTTAGATTTAATTGCAACTATTGTCAAAGATGAACCTCTGGCGAAAAGTAGAGATTTATTTAATAAAATTTATACTAGTAAATCAGATGTCAATATTGAATTTAACACATTATTGTCAAAATACGGAGTCGATAGATTAATGCACGAAATTAAAGTTACATTTTCAATAATTGAAAATGTTTTTGAAGAACAAGGAACCACTATTATTAACATCGTTAATCCTAAATCTCGAAACCCAGTAAAAGAATCATTCTTCTCAATTTTTATGGCATTTTTTCATCTTATTGTTAAAGAGGAAAAATCACCTGCTGATAACGCACAAATTGTTTTATCATTAAAAGATTTACAGAAGAAAATGACATCAACTGCAAACTATTCCGTAACAGCAGATAGAGAACAAAATATAAATCTTACGATAGGTTTAATTCAGAAACATTTCGTAAAAAAAGACCCACCTGTTTTGAGACACGGTTCTGGTCTTGCACTTGATTTCGAAAATTCGATTAGACGTGCGAAAATTGAATCAAACCGATATGAATGTAAACAGGGCGTTTTTGATTTATCAGATAAAAGAAATTTAAATGAAAAATTATATGATGAGATAATCCAAACAATCTGCGGTATTGCTAATATTGGTCCAGATGAGGATGGTTATTTATTTATCGGAGTTGCTGACAAAGAAGCTGATGCGGAAAGAGTGAAATTATTAGATAAAATTGAATTTAAAACAATTAACCAAAGACACATTGTCGGAATTGATAGAGAGCTTAAAATATTGAAAGGGAACCTAGACGATTATATTAATAAGTTAATGGGGAAAATATCAAAGTCAGATTTAACCGAACCATTAAAAAGTCAAGTTTTAAGTCAACTTGATGTAATTGATTATAAAGGTATGACTATAATTAGATTAAGGGTACCAAAGCAAAAAGAGCTTTCATTTATTGGTAAGTCAAGTTTCACACGAGAGAATTCTAAAACTATTGAATTAGAAGGTCCCAAATTAATTTCTATAAGTAAGTTATTCGACTAAAAAACTGTTGCCAACAATGTATATAAAACATAGCTATTACAGGCTTTCCGAGAGGTTTGGGTGTATTTGCGAAGACCGCCAAATTTTTAAATTTGGCTTTTTGAGAAATTTAAGATAAAAAGAAAATTTAAAAATTCGGCTCGTGTATAATCCGAAACGAAAGTGTTTTTTAATACGCTACGTTTCATATACGGAGACGTTGTAAAACATTTGAGAAAAGCGTTCCAAATACTAATTATTGTGCTGATTTCAGTTTCTTGTTCCAATTCAAAAAAAGGGATTATTACTGAAAATAGGACTCTTTTTGTTTTCGATTTGGATTCTATTAAGCGAACCGAAAACTATAAACTGACAATTGAAATTAGAGATACTTTAACCAAATACAAATATCAAAATCTGACTGACGAAAGTAAAAATATGAATGTGTTTTACATTCCAAAAACTAAAACATTAAAATTTGCAATGTGGAATTATATTCCAAAAAAAGACTCGAATTTTAATGCACATTCACTTTCCAACACGGAATTCTTGAATTACGTAATGCAAGAACCAGAAACCGACGGAACTGGACCAATTTTGTTTAACCCTGAATATGGCATTTTAGGAATTGGAAATGTAATGGCGCCGAATTTTGTTTATTTAAAAAATCAATCGGATTTAAAAATTTTGGATAATATAATTGATAGATTAACAGAATGAAATCAATAATTAGTGAACTAATTTCAGAAAACCCGTTATTTATTGGTTGTATACTTATTATTATTGGGTTTTCTGCCTTAATATATAAGCTAAGTAAAAAAGAAACCTTTAATATGGACGATTATAATATAGCTGGCTGGGAAGCTATGATAAGCTCATGGGCTTTAATTATATTATCTTTTATATTTGGAATCTTTCTGATTTTAAAATAAAAACGTTTTACAACACCGTGTAAAAAACATTGCTTATTTTAGTTAAGCCGTTTGGTCGTTGCTTTGTTTGCTTGCATCCGATTTTCCTTCGGAAAATCCTCGCACTCAAACACGCAACGTTCCTTACACATAAACGTTGCCAGTAATATGGGAAAACCGAAATCAAATGAAAATATTGAACTATAAGACAATCTTTTTGATTTTTGTTTCATCAATTGCTTTTTCCCAAAATGCCGAAAAAAAAATGAGTGATAAAGTACCAAATAGTGTTGAAATTGTTGACAGCCATTTAGACCAATTTTTTGATGAAGATGCAGATATTGTTGTATTTGACGAAATAGAATCTGAAATTATTCACAGAGACATTTTTTTTATCAAAGCTACAGAAGATAGACCTTATCACATTTTGTTGAGTTGTGGAATGAGTGCTTTACCAATGAAAGTTCCTGAAGACATCGAATCATCCGAATTTGCTGAAGTAATGATATTATTACCAAAAGAATGGAATTTAAACTATGAGTCTTTTAGCGACGAACGTAATTATTGGCCAATTAGAATAATGAAGGAATTAATGATGTTACCACATCCAAATAAAACTTGGTTAGGTTTTGGACATACTTTTGGACACGAAGATGATGATGAGCTTGCAGAGGGAATTGGATTTAATTCAGTAATGTTAGCTAGCTCAATGGAATTATCAGCTGACTTTACTGAAATCGAGCTTGAAAACGATAAAGCAATTGACATTTATACTTTAATTCCTCTTTACAAAGAAGAACTTGAATTTAAAAAGCAAAATAGTGCTAGTGATTTACTTGAGAAATTTGACAAATACGGAATAGAAGAAATTGTAAAAGTTGGAAGAAAAAATGTTTGTGAATAATAAAATACTACTGGCAACACCGTGTATAATTCATTGCTAGTTTTAGCCTACTTACGAAAGTCCTCGCGGACTTTCTATCTGTGATTTATTTGCTAACTTTAGTGCTTAAACACGCAACGAAATCATACACAATAACGTTAGGCACAATTGAATCACCAAAATGCCACATAAAAAAGAAAAACTTAAATCGCTTGACAACGATAAGTTAAAAGATAGTGTGAAGAATTAATTACAAAAAGGATAAAACAATGAAATTAACAAAATCTCTATACTATATTTTTACTTTAGGCATCTTTCTCATATTTCTTGGATTAACAAGTTGCTCTCCAGATGACGAATATAGTGTACCAAGAGTAGGAAATATACCCGATCCGGTTTTTGAACAAGCTCTCATTGATCTGGGTTATGATGATGTTTTAGATGGCAAAATATTGACAGCTAATGTTGCTGATGTATTAGAATTATCTGTTGCTGATTATAGTTTTGAAAATACTGAAAATGATATTTATGATTTAACAGGAATTGAATACTTTATAAGTTTAACAAAGTTAAATTGTTATAGTCAGAAGATTACCTCATTAAACTTAAGGAATAATGTAAATTTAAAAGAATTAAATTCTCTCTATTGTGAAAACCTAACTTATTTAAATGTAAGTAATAATACAGAACTGGAAAAATTATGGCATAATTATAGTAAATTAACAAATTTGGATGTAAGCAATAACGTAAATTTAAAAGAATTAAGGGCTTCAGAATTATTTGAATTAAACGGGCTGGATTTAAGTAAAAATACAGCACTCGAAATGCTATTGTGCTATAATAATAATTTGACACAATTAGATATTAGTAATAATTTAAATTTAGAATTTATAGATTGTAGATTTAATAATCTAACTAGCTTAGATGTAAGCAAAAATACAAGCTTAAAACTTTTGAGTTTCTGGGGCAACGAAATATCAAATATTGATGTAAGTAATAATTTGGAGCTTGAATATTTAGGTTGCAATGATAATCAACTTACCAGTATAAATCTCAGTAATAATTTAGCACTTACAGTTTTTGGCTGTGGAGGCAATCAATTAACCAGTATAGATGTAAGTAATAATAAAGCATTAATAAGCTTTGCATGTGAGCACAATCAAATTTCTACTTTAGATATAAGTAATAATGTAGCCCTGAAATCGTTTTCCTTCAATGACAATCCTATTTCCAGTATAGATCTCAGTAAAAATATTAATTTAGAAAATTTATCATGTAATAATACAGCAATTGCCAATTTAGATGTGAGTAATAATATTGCTTTAGAGTTTTTGTATTGTAGTAACAACCAACAACTTACTAATTTAGATGTGAGTAATAATACCTCGTTAATCTGGCTTGAAAGCGCTGATAATAAACTTACTTCTTTAAATATTAATGGAATTACTAGCTTAATGGTCCTAGAATGTTATAACAATGAATTATCAAATTTGAATTTAGATAGTAACTCAAATTTAGCGTCCCTCAATTGCTCAAACAATGTTCTCAACTCCCTGGATGTGAGTAATAATTTGGCACTTGAAATTTTTGAATGCGCTTCAAATAATTTAAGTTGCATTCAGGTCAATGATACACAATTAGCCAATATTCCAGCAAATTGGAAAAAAGATACTACGGCTAGCTATGCAACAAATTGTAATTAGAGATTTTTGGTTTAGGGTATAAGCATATTCACAGTTGAGCCAGATATATATGTGCCAAATGAAGGTTTTAGAATTGGACTACTTACATACCGCACTTTATAAAGTAAAAAAACTATGCCTAACACTGGCTATAAACAATTGGGGCGAGAGATAAAACGAAACAATAAACATAAAACAAAGGTCTGTGCTAAATCGAAAAGTTAGGGCCTAATATCCCCAACTGTTCATAGCCGAGACCGTTGGCAGTCATTTAAAAAAACTATGGAACATTTCAATAAATTTACATTTAATCTTCCTAAAAGTTGGATTGACATTTCAAATGAAAATCCCGACGGACCACCCTCTTTCATAAGAAAACAGTCGGACAAAAACCCTGGAGTATTACAAATTTCGTTCGCTGAATATAAATCAGGGGGGAAACCTAATCCTGAATATACTGACTTGATTGAATTGTCAAAAGGTTTTAACTCTAATAATAAATATGAATTAATAAAAACCGAATCAGGAAATTGTAATTATGGAATTTATGGACTGGCTGAATTCAAAATATGAAGACTTTCCTTTTGTTTCTGTTTGGCATATTTCTGACAACAAAAGTTTTGTATTTTCGACTTATATTTCTGTTGACCCTCAAACTGAGTCTGACATTAATGAGGTCTATGACATACTAAAATCTATAAAACATAAAACTTACGGATTATTTTAAATTACTGAACTAAAAAAAAACGCCTGCCAACAAAGAACTGAGCTAAAAAACAAATCTTTTTAGGCTATTTTTGAAACAAAGTTCTCATTGTATGGCAATCCAGATTTAGCAATTGCGAAAGACTGTTTTAATAGTTTATTGCACACCGCCAACATAGCCAGTTTTTTACTTTTCCCTTGATTCACAATGCGCTCATATAACTCTCTACAGGCTTTGTTATATTGACAAGCTGTAAAACTGCTCAAGAACAGTTGGTTCCTTAATTTCTTGTTCCCTATCTTGCTTATCCGACTTCGTCCTCGAACACTACTGCCCGATTGCCTAATGGTGGGCGTTATACCTGCATAACAACACAATTGTTTAGAGTTTTCAAACTTGGAAAAACCATCTGTAAATACAACCAATAAAATAGCTGCTTTTTCTCCAATTCCTGGAATGGTTTTTAAAAGCCTCAATTGTTCCTGTTGCTCTTCTTTTACCAAAGCTATTAATCGAGCCTCCAGTAGTGCCAATTCCCTGTTTAATTGCCTTACCGTTCTGCTTAATGAACGATACACTGCTTTTGAGGGAACACCTAAAACCTTTTCCCCATCCAATTTGTTCTTCATGGCGGTACGGTGCTTTATGTAAGTATCCATTAAACGTAGCAACTGCAAACACTCCGCTTGACTTTTATCCTTTGCTGTATAAAGCGGCACCTCATTATTACGAGCATATTCGCAAATCGATTTTGCATCGCTTTTATCTGTTTTCACCTTCGATAGTTTCATCTGGATAAAACGTTTTACCGATAATGGATTTACCACCGAAACAGCATATCCTTTTTCATATAAATATTGTGCTAAACAATAATGGTAATAGCCCGTAGCTTCCATAACCACCAAACTTTCACTTGATAGTTTTTTAATGAATTGCTTAAAGCCTTTTTCATTGTTTGTAAACTGATTATGACCCGTCTCCAAACTAAAAACATCAAATACATCTTTGCTGATGTCTATTCCAAAAAATTCTGTATTTTTATTCATAAGAACTGTTTTATGAAAGGACATTCTACTTTGCTTTCAACAACTTGAAAACGAGATCTAGGTCTCACAGAACTGAACGAAATAAAAGTAGAAAAGAGAGGGGATTATCAATGTTGCCGAAGTCTTGAGCTTCACCGTATAAACTAACCTTAATCCTCTCTTTTGTTCTTTCTGATTTATATCAAATTTAATTAAAAGACAAACTTAAGATGTATAACCGCAATTACGGCGGATTCGACTACGTCCGAATCCACTCGGAATTGCTAAAGTCTGTGCCAAACCGAAAATTAACGTATATTAACCCGTATCTGACGGTTATACTAGACCGTGTGTGTAATCTGAGCGTTTGGTATTTATACCAATTTTTGGTATATTTGAAACAAATAGTATCAAAATGAACAAAAACACATCTATATCTCTCGGAGATTATTTTGACCAATTCGTTCAAAGCCGAATAAAAGAAGGCCGATTTAAAAATGTTAGTGAAGTTATACGTGCTGGATTAAGACTTTTAGAAGAAGAAGAAAGTAAAGTAATTGCATTGAGAAACGCAATTCAAGACGGAATTGATAGCGGAATTGCTCACAATTTTGACCCTAAAAAACATCTTAAATCTCTAAAAGCAAAAAAGCACTCAAATGGCTGAATTTAAATTGACTAATAAAGCTGTTGAGGATTTATCAAAAATTTGGGAATATACATTCGAAGTCTGGTCTGAAAATCAAGCAGACAAATATTACGAAATGCTGATTTCAAACTGTCAGGAAATCGCTGATAATACGTTTTTAGGAAAAAATTATGATGGAATTACTCAAAATCTGTTAGGACTAAAAACGAATCGACATATCATTTTCTATCGAACTTTGAATAAAAACTATTTAGAAATTACAAGGATTTTACACGAAAGAATTGACTTAAAAAAGAGAATAACCGAATAAAAAACTACACACTACACCGGCTATAGTTCATTGCTTCGCAATTTTCTGCCGAAAATTCCTCCCACTTTCCTGTCTTTGATATACGGCGGAAAATACTCGCGGATTTTCACGCAACGAAACCATAGTCAAACACGCTGTGAGTAATACTAAAAAAACTAAATACATATGACAATATTTATAATTAGCTCATTGGTAGCTATCATTGTTTCTTTTCTCTGCTCACTAACAGAAGCAGCACTTTTGAGTATGAATAGTGTAAAAATAGAAACGGACAAACAAAAGGGTCTTAAATATGCTATAGTGCTCGACAAACTAAAGAGCAATATTAACAGACCAATTGCAGCGATTTTGATTTTGAATACCGTTGCCCATACAGGTGGCGCAACAATTGCAGGAAGTGCATTTGATGAAATTTATGGAGACGAATGGATTTGGGTATTTTCGGTTGTATTTACAATTGTAATACTTTTTGGAACGGAAATCCTTCCTAAAGTCATTGGTGTTTCTAATTCTGATACATTATCAAAATACATAGCTGCCCCACTAAACATTACAATTAAGTTACTTTATCCACTTATTTATCTAACAGACCTTTTCAATAAGTTAATTTTGAAGAAAAAAGATAAAGTGGCAAAGTACTCTTTAGAAGATATTCAAACGATTGCCAAAGTTGCTCAGGTAGAAAACATAATTAACAAAGATCAAGAAGACATAATTATTAAAACATCCAACTTAAAAAGCAGAAAAATAGATGAAGTAATGCTCCCTATTTCAGAAGTTATCTATTTTTCCGAGACTATTGGCATCGATGATTTTTTCGACTATTCAGAAAAACATCTACATACAAGATATCCTGTAAGCAAAACAAATACGCCACAAGGTATATTTGGATATCTAAATTTTAAAGAAATTGCGTTACATCGTGACAATTTATTTACTGATGGTTTACAAAAATTTATCAGACCTATCCTAATCGTAAAAAGCAATCAAAGTATTATTCAGGTTTTAAACGACTTAAATACCAAAAAATACCATTTAGCCATTGTAAATAATGAAAAAGGTGAATTTATAGGAATGGTGACATTAGAAGATATTGTAGAAGAAATTGTTGGCGAAATTGTAGACGAATTCGACAATGAATAAAAAAGCATTAACTTCTAACAACCTATAAAATTAATTCCTAAGGCTTGCCTACTTACAGAAATACCCGCACATTTTCTTTTTGGTTTGTATTTGCTAACTTTAGTGCTTAAAACCCGCTTTAAACAATTAAAATAAGACAGAGATAGTCATGCGAATTTCACACGATAACATGCAAAAGGTTCTTTACGAACTTTTTATTAAGTATAAATTCACTCACGATAAGGCCAAATTAATTGCTAATGTATTTACAGAAAGCACCTTAGATGGCATAAGCTCTCATGGCATTAATCGAGTCCCTCTTTTTATTGAATATGTAAAAAAAGGAATAATTAAAATTGATTCTGAAGCAGAGAAAGTAGCTTCTTTTGGCAATATAGAACGTTGGGATGGTAATCAAGGCCCTGGTATTGTAAATGCAACAAAATGTACAAACAGAGCTATAGAATTAGCAAAACAACATGGAATTGGAATGGTAGCACTGCGTAACACTAATCACTGGATGAGAGGTGGCACATATGGAAAACAATCAGCTAATGCCAAATGTATTTCGATACTTTTTACAAATACTAAACCAAATATGCCTCCTTGGGGTGGAAAAGACAGCAGAATAGGTAATAATCCCTTTGTTGTATCTATACCTAGAAAAAAAGGACATGTTATATTGGATATGGCAATTTCACAATTTTCATTCGGTAAGATTAACGATTATAGATTAAAAGGAGAAAAGTTACCGTACCATGGTGGTTGGGATGACAACAATGAACTCTCCAATGATCCTGATAAAATTTTATCAAAAGAACGCGGATTACCCATCGGATATTGGAAAGGTTCTGCGCTTTCTATAGTGCTAGATATGCTGGCTACTTTATTGTCTGCCGGAAACTCTACCTACAAGATAAGTTCAAAAGAAATTGAGACAGCCATTTCTCAAGTGTATATCTGCATATACCCTGAGGTTTTTAACGATAAAGGGCTTCAGGAAAAACTCATAGAAGAAATCATTAGTTTTACTCATGATGTAGAACCTATAAATCATGGAGATAAAATTTATTATCCAGGAGAACGAAGTTCACAGGCAAGAGCAAAAAATTTGAAAGAAGGGATTTTTGTCAACGAAAGTATTTGGAAAAAGATTATGATACTATCTGATAAATAAAGCAATTAATTATTTGTTTTAAAATTAGAGCAGACAACAAACGGATTGAAAAATCTATTATAAAAAAACAACTGTACATAGCAGCGTTTATAATTAATTTTAGTACACACCTACTTTCCAAAACCCCGCAGGTTTTCTATCTGATCTTTATTTGCTAAATTACATACTAAAATAATCAACGTTCCTTACAAAAAACGTTACAAACAATTTTAACCAAACTTTAAGCAATGAAAAAATTGAATTTATTTCTTGCAATTCTTACCCTAATGGGATGTTCCAACGAGAATAATATCAAAGAAATACTACCAAATGATTTACCGAAAATTTCGAATATCTATCTTATTAATTCTTTTGGGTTAAAACAAAGTACTGGCATTGAACTCGATTTTAATGAATTATCAAACGAATCTTATGTTCAAAACCTCATCCAAACTACTACTCAATTAACAGATTCGGAATTTGATGAAGTTTGTCATATAGAATATGATATTAATGGATTTGTAAATTCGTATAAGATTGGCACAAATCAAATTATGTCTTGGAGATTTGATCAAGGCGGCACTATACAAAGAGACAATAATGGTAATGTTAAATCAATAAATAATAATCCTGTGGTTATTAGTAATAACAATATTACTTTTAAGAGAAGTGATGGCTGGTCTACTTCAAACGCTTATGATCAACAAGTAGATTTTAGTGGAAATAAAATTATCAAAACCTACTTTAAGAACGCTACAGGTACAGAACTCTCGACTGAGTCATATACTTATCAATATAACGACGGTAATTTTCTAAAAAAAAATAAAACGGGTAGCGATTTCGTATTTTATGAAGTCTCAGATTATTACAATGATGACTTCAATTTACCTTGGATTATTCATCGTTCTAAAACACGATTATCACTTGAAATTGCATTTGGTTTAAGATTGATGAAAAAAATACCGAAAAAAATAATTAACTCACAGCAAAGTGAGCAAGATGTAGATATTACTAATATTATTAAGGACCAATTAGACCGACCTATTTTAATTATTGGCAGAAATTTTGAAAATAATATTGATTACTTAGCTATTTACTAATATGCCGAATAAAAACTGTTTGTAACACCATATATTATTATTGCAAGTACTCACTTACTTCCGCAAAACTTCGCCAATTTTCTATTCGGCTTTTATTTGCTAAATTAGGCGCTTAAACACTCAAAAACCCTAATATATTTCATAAGGCTTAAATATAAAACAATAACAACATGAAGAAAATATTAACTGCAATTTTAATCTTATCTACAATTTTAGTTTCAACTTCATCTTGTAAGATGAAAGAAAAAAAAGACAATTTAGATAATAATAAAATGGAAACAACAACAATTTCTAATAACAATACAGATGAAACAAAGCCTATACAATGGAAACTAAAATGGGCTGATGAATTTGAAAAAGAAACTATAGATACAAATAACTGGACTTTACAAGTTGTTAAAGCTGGAAGGTTTAATGAAGAATGGCAACGTTATACAAACAGTAATAAAAATGCTTATATAGAAAACAATAACCTAGTTATAAAAGCTATACATGAGACCGATAAACATGGTTTAAATTGCTATACTTCTGCACGCTTGCATACAGCCAACAAACAATCTTGGAAATATGGAAAAATCGCTGCACGTATAAAACTTCCACAAGGCAAGGGCATATGGCCTGCCTTTTGGATGCTTGGTTCAAATATAAACGAAAATGGAGGAGACACACCATGGCCTCAGTGCGGAGAAATTGATATTTTAGAATTATACGGTACTAAAGATGATGGTCTTATTGAATCTAATGTTCATTACGCAGATTCTAAAGGTTCGCATGCAATGATGGGAGCTGCTTCTTTTAAATTGGATAAAGGTAAATTTGCAGATGAGTTTCATGTATTTGAATTAGAATGGGATGAAAATCAACTTGCTTGGTTCGTTGATGGCAAACAATTTGCAAAGATGGATATTTCTTCCAATGAATTAACTGAACTGCATAAGGAGTTTTTTATTCTCCTTAACATAGCAGTAGGTGGAACTTATGCAGGTAGACCAAATGATACAACAAACTTCCCTCAACTCATGTATGTTGATTGGGTAAGGGTGTATGAAAAAGCAATAAACTAAGCTTAAAACCGTTTATAATTTATTGCTAGTTCTAGCATAATTACTAAAGTCCTCACAGATTTTCTATTCAGTTTGTATTTGCTAAATGAGCTGCTTAAAAACCACAAATTATATTCGCCAACGTTTCATTGCTAAACTCACTCAGACGCATTGAAAAAATAAATTGTCTGATTTTTGGCAAATATCGTGCTGATTTCCCGCTCAAATACCGAATAAAACCTTCTACGAAATTTAAAAACCATTAGTTAAACTAAACTGCGCACCGAAAATCACTCTTGCCGAATTTAGGTAGTTTGCTGAACTGAAAAATGCTTCGTAATTCGCTCAAACTTGAATAAACGGAAAAATTTTCGTTGACAAGTATTTTGAAAGAAAAAGTAACAAAAACATAATACCGTGTAAAAAACATTGCTTATTTTAGTTAAACCGTTGGGCCGTTTTACTATTGGAACTTTGATTTTTATGCGAAAAATCTTCGCGCATAATACCACATCGTTCCTTACTAAAAAACGTTTTATTGCAAAAAAAACAAACCGAATTGACATTTAACACTCTGAATTATAAAAACACAGAAAAATTCACTCTTTAATGAACCAATATGAAAACTAGTTTATTCATAATAGTTTTACTTTCCACTCAAACATTCTATTCTCAAATTAAAATTCAAGATAACAACCTTACTATCGAATATCTAAAAACTAAAAAGGCAAGTCAATTTATAGGTGCTGTAACTAATGTTAGGACAAATTCAAAAGAGATAGTTCAATACAATGTAAAAGTCAGAATTGAGATGATTGACAATAAGATAAGACCATTTGATGTTAATAAATTCTCACTTATAGACCACCAAGCCAAAATGAGATTTAGGCCACTTAGTGTGACTTATACAAATTTAACAGATAAATGGTACTTTATTCAATTAATTAAAAATAAACCCAAGTATAAATCTTTAGAAGAGAGATACAAGCCAGATATAAAAGACACATTTTTAGATTATAAATTTGAGGGAGTTACAGATCTAATGACACCCATATGTTATGAAGCGTATGATGAATACAAAATAAGTTTTAAAAATCCAGATAAAGAATGTCATCTATCATATTTTGAACCTAAAGATTTAAGAAAAAGAAATATAAACTTATATTTTCCAATGCTAAAAAGCGTAAAAAATGCTACACTTTATTATGGATACACGAAAATTGTTGACATAAAATTAAAATAAATATTAATGAACAAATACACTAACTACAACAATGGCTACAAGTAATTGCTTGTTCTCGACCTCTTCTGAAAATTCTCGTGGATTTTCAGTTTGGTGTGCACTTTAAAATTAGGTATTAACCCAAGCAACTACTCATAGCCAAGACCGTTGTAAGCAAAAAAATAGACCCATGAAACTCATAATTATTACTATATTTTTAATTTCTAGCTTTTCAATATTCTCACAATCTAACCAAATAATTGGCGATTATTTTCGAGCCCTTGGAGATGAAGAAACACACATAATTAAATATAACTAACCTTAAATCAAGATGGGACTTTCTTATTTCATTCATATTCAAATAATAAAATAGGGATTCCTCCAGAAGTGAATAAATACGGAAAAGGGAAATGGAAAGCGGAAAAAAATATCGTTTCGTTTTTCACAGATAAAATAAGTGACATTGACGAAAAACACAATCTAGATTTTGAAAATTCTAAAGCGAGGTTTATTTCCAAATCTCCAAGAGATGAAACAGACAAAATAATTAAAACAAGTCTTCAGTTTTTTGAATCAAAAATATTCTGGATTGAAAAGCTGCAGATTTTTAAAGAATAATAAACACATTAAAAACCTGGTATAAAAAATTGCTAGTTTTACGTAAACCATGTTAGTTGATTTGATTGCTAGCCATTAATACTAAAAAAAAATGAAAAATTCAGTTTTAACATTATTTATTTTTGCCTCATTATCGATATTTTCTCAAAATTCTGAATATATGGTTTCCTCATATCTTACAGAGGGCGTAAAAGCACCAAACACACATTACATAGGTGAAGCTTGGCTTAATACTATTATACATAATGATCCTAACTTGAGTTATAATATCACAAAAGCAACCTTTAAGGCGAACTCAACTTTGAATTGGCATAAACATAGTTCTGCGCAAGTCTTAATAATTGTGAATGGAGAAGCATATTATCAAGAAAGAGGGAAAAAACCTGTAATTCTGAAAGAAGGTGATGTGATTAAATGTGAGAAGGATATAGAACATTGGCATTCCTCAACCAAGTTTAGCGATGTAACGTATTTGGCTTTATATGGTGGTGAACAACCAACTACTTGGACTGAAGTAGTTACACAAGAATATTATGATAGTGTAGCCGAAAAGTTAAAAACTAATTAATAGTTACAATTGAATCGATTTTGAGGACTTACTTTGCTATGCACACTTTCATCCCCCGCAAGTGGCTCACTTTTCCTGCCCTATCCACCAAGGTGGTTAACATTCTTAAAACACACAAAAAATTGCAGTAAGGCCGAAAAACCAATAAATAACATTAAAAATTGGGTGTTGAATAATGATATAATTTGCGAAGACAGAACTGATGAAGGTTGGTGACTCTACGGATAACCGCATAGTTTAAATTATGCCTCATCACCAGATAGTATCCTACATCAATATTTACAAAAGAAACTCTTAAATCGGACATAGAAACTTTAATTAATAAACAAAAAGAAGATGGCAGATGGGATGCCTGGTATGGCATTAGTAAAGGAACAAAATTAGAATGGGTAGGAATACAAACGTTATGGACTTTAAAGGTTCTGAAAAGTTATAATAGTATTGAAAACTAAAAGCCTCTATTAAGCCGTTTATAATTAAGAACTCGTGAAATGATTACTTAGAATATCTGATGAATTTCCTTCTGGCTCGGTTTCTTTTGCTAAATTAGTTACCTAAACGCGCAACAAAAGTTATACACGAACACATTAACATTAGTACCAATTTAAATAAATCTTTACAAAAAAAGGAGGTATATGAAACTTGAATCTAACGCAATTATACAAATTCAAAAACCGATTGATGAAGTTTTTGAAGGGATTGTAAATCCAGAGAAAATGACCAAGTATTTTATTTCTGAAAGTAGCGGAGCGACTAGAAACAGGAAAAGAAGTAATTTGGAAATTTCCTGAATTTGAAGATAAGTTCCCTATTAAAGAAATTAAAATTGAAAATAATAGTTCAATTTCCTTTGTTTGGGACCCGGAAACTATTGTGAAAATAACACTAGAAAAATTGCCAGATGATAGTACCATAGTAAGGGTAAACGAAAATGGAAAGGAACTTAATGATGAGAACCTGAAATGGGCTTTAGAAAATTCGGGAGGATGGGCAAACTTTCTTGCTTGTATGAAAGCCTATTTGGAATACGGAATACAACTACGAAAAGGCGCATTTGAATTTATGAGAAAGAAATAAACAATAAAATAGTACCAAAATGAAAGTGACAGCTGAAAAAAACGAACAAGTTGCAAAAATGACCTTCGCATCTGTCTATCCACATTATGTGACTAAAGTTAGAAAAGAAAGGCAGAACAAAAGAAGAACTTCACCAAGTCATAGAATGGCTAACAGGATTTGATCCCGATAAATTACAAGCTCTTATTACAGACAAAGTAACTTTTAAAACATTTTTTCAAAAAGCAAAAATAAATCCCAATGCACACTTAATTAAAGGAGTTATTTGCGGTTATCGAATTGAAGAAATAGAAGATGAATTTGAATTGTATAGACAATGTAGATATTTAGATAAGTTAGTTGATGAATTAGCGAAAGGTCGTAAAATGGAAAAAATTCTTCGAGAATAAAAGACATAAAACTGGTGCTATTCTAGACATAATCAATTAACAATTAATAAGCGGTGCGTAAATTGAAAGTAAAGTGCCTTGACATCCCGCATGACGCTAATACTTAGCTTAATGGTAATTTAATTAAAAGACAAACTTAATACCTGCGTAAAAAATTGCTACTTTAGGCTTGCATACTGGTAGTTGTTTTTGTTTTATAGTTTCCCTTTTTCCTTTGGAAAAACCACTGTTAATAAACACACTACTTTCCATACATATTAAAATTCGCCTTCATTATGATTAATTAATAAAAAAATTAAATCATGCTGCACCAAAAAAATATTTTTATTACAGGTATTACTGGAAACCAAGGTAGTGCTGTTGCAAAACACCTATTAGAATTAGGTAATTCGATTATTGGTTTAACACGTAATGCTAATTCCGAAAAAGCGAATATATGGAAGTCACGAGGTGTTACTGTTATTGAAGGAAATATTAACAATCCAGAATTATTTGAGTCATATATTAATCAAGCTGATGCCATATATCTAGTACAAGCTTTACAGCGAAAAAAACAAGAGATACAGCAGGGAAAACGTTTTATCGACCTAATTAAGCCCGAAAATAAAACGCATTTAGTATATGCTTCTGTTCTGGGAGCAGACAAAAATACAGCTATACCACATTTTGAAAGCAAGTTTGAACTAGAAAATTATATAAAATCTAAAAAACTTAATTATACAATACTGCGTCCAGCTTCGTTTTACGAAAATCATTTATTCCCAAGAGTGGTCAATGATATTAAAAAAGGGAAATATATTACTCCAATGAACAAAATGTGCAATCAGCAAATGATTGGAGTTGATGATATTGGAAAAATAGCTGCTGCCGTAATTACTAACAAAGAAAAATACATTAATAAAACATTATCAATCGCTACAGATGAATGGCAAATAGGTGAAATTCCCAAAGCATTTTCTGAAGCTATAAAAAACCTGTAAGTTATAAAAAGCTCCCAGCGATTATTACGCGTTTAGCGATGGGCAAAGACCTTTCCATAATGTTTAAATATATGAATCAGAATGATTTTTGTCTCATCAATAATATTCAAGAAATAAGAGACGAATTTAATATATGTGGTGATTTTAGAAGTTGGATTAATAATAATTTTTCACCAAAAAATCTATGATTAACGAAAGTCTAACATATGTTGTGTGTATTTAATCATTTAGTTTATATGCACATAGAAAACCCTAGAGTTTTTCCGCTGATTCGTTTTTGTTTACTAACTTAGTTCTAGCCAACACAACCAAACATAAACAAACAGGTTGTGTGCAAGCTTATTAAAAACACAAAAATTCTAAACAATGGAGTTTGATAAAAGAGTATTATCTTTTTTAAAACCTGATTTGGTTGATAAAATCATCAATGAATCAACCATTAAAACATTCCCAAAAGGAACCGAAATTTTAAGAGAGCAACAGTATGTTAAAGTATTACCAATTGTAATTAACGGACTTGTAAAAGTATATTCTAGATTTGATGATAAAGAATTGTTACTTTATTATATAGAATCTGCTCAAAGTTGTGTTATGACATTCTATGCTGCACTAAAAAACACCCAAAGCAAAGTATTTGCAACAACAGAGGAAGATTCAAAAGTTCTTTTATTACCAGTTCAACATTTACCCAGTTGGCTAAAAGAATATCCCGACTTCAACGAGCTATTTTACAATCAGTTCAATTTAAGGTATTCAGAACTGCTAGATACAATAGGCAGCTTATTATTAGACAGAATGGACAAGAGGCTCTATGACCATTTGAAAAAGAAATCGGAATTGATTAATCATAATTCAATTATAATGAGTCATAACCAGATAGCAAATGAGTTGGGGACTGCTCGTGAAGTGATTACAAGAGTTATGAAAAAGCTTGAAATTGATGGGAAAGTCGAACAAAAATCAGGAGAAATAAAAATTATTGGTGAGTGGTGACCACAGTCACTGCAAAACAACAAAACACAGTATACCTTTGTATTGCAATAATGCGATAAATTCAAAATTTTTAAAAATGAAAAAAAATATGGGTACTGCAGACAGAGTTATTAGAATAATAATCGCTGCAATTGTTGGAATTCTTTATTTTACAGGAACTATTTCAGGAACTTTAGGATTAGTACTATTAATTCTTGCGGGTGTTTTTGTACTAACTAGTTTAATCAGCTTTTGTCCACTTTATGCACCGTTTGGAATTAAAACGTGTCCGATAAAAAATGAAAAATAAACCTATGAAAGCAATTAGATTAACATCTATGTTATTAGGTTTATTTAGCTTGTTATTTGTTATGTCTTGTAATAAAGATGATGACAACCCAAGTGATAATACTCAAAATACAGTAGAAAAAAATGTTCAAAGTGGAACGTGGCGAATAACGAAATTTATAGATTCGGGCACAGACGAAACTAATCATTTTACAGGTTACAACTTCACCTTTAACAGTTCGGGTGTATTGAATGCGAACAATGGAACAAATAACTATGATGGTACTTGGAGTATAACTAACAGCAATAGCAATGATGATAGTCAAGATGATTTAGACTTTAACATCAATTTCAACTTAACAAATGATTTTGAAGATTTAAATGACGATTGGGATTTCATTTCTCAATCATCCACAAAAATTGAACTTATAGACATTAGCGGAGGAAACGGTGGAATTGATTATTTAACATTCGAGAAGAGTTAAAGATAGCGTACAACAATATATCAAAAACAATAACGGTTTGAGTTTAAACTCAAACCGTTATTGTTATCTTTTCGACTGAAAGGGAAGCCCGTTTATTGCGTATTTGTTCATATACCAAAATCGTTGGGTTTAGTTCAAAAACCCATTCTGGATCATAATATTCGGTTATTTTAGAAATCTTACAAAAAAAGCAATAAAACCAAATACCGTATAAAAACATTGCTTATTTTAGTTTAAAAATTTGGTCGTTTCACATTTGCTTGCTTCACATTTTTCTGCGGAAAAATACTCGCTCATAAAAACACAACGTTTCTTAAGCAAACACGTTTTAACCCATGGTAAAAAACAAGAGACATTATGAATGAATTAACAACAGACCTTGGGACTGCAGAAATCGAAATCATCGCAAGTGAAAAACAAAGAATTTACACCTAAGTTAATAACTCTGATTAAAGAAGGAATTTCCAGACAGTCAACTTTCCAAAGACGTTTTGTCGGGAATTATTGTAGGTATTGTTGCTTTGCCTTTAGCAATAGCCTTTGCCATTGCTTCGGGTGTATCACCAGAAAAAGGATTGATTACCGCCATTATTGCGGGACTTGTAATTTCGGCTCTTGGAGGTAGTCGAGTTCAAATAGGTGGCCCGACAGGAGCATTCATCATCATTGTATTTGGTATTGTACAAGAACACGGTGTTAGCGGACTAACCATAGCCACTTTTATGGCAGGCTTCCTGATTATTGGGCTTGGAGTTACTTAAAACTTGGTAATTATCTAAAATTTATTCCCTATCCGCTAATTGTAGGTTTTACAAGTGGTATTGCAGTTGTCATCTTTTCAACGCAAATCAAAGATTTTTTAGGATTGGAAATCGACAACATTCCTGCTGACTTTGTTGAGAAGTGGCTCATTTACTTTCAACATCTTGACAGCATCAATTGGATGGCTTTTGCTATAGCAATAGGTACAGTGTTAATCGCCCTAAATTTTTATCGCATCACGACTAAAATACCAGGTTCATTAGTAGCCATTGTACTTGCTACCTTGCTTGTGTACTTCTTTGAATTACCTGTAGAAACCATCGAAAGTAAATTCGGTGAGATTCCTAACAAGATAGCCATGCCACAAATACCACACATAAACTTTAAGATTATTCAACAACTCATTGAACCTGCTATTGCGATTGCGTTATTAGGAGCAATCGAATCGCTACTCTCAGCCGTAGTTGCAGATGGCATGATTGGCGGAAAGCATCGCTCAAATATGGAACTTGGTGGCTCAAGGAGTTGGCAATATATTTTCAGGACTTTTTGGTGGCATTCCAGCAACAGGAGCAATTGCCCGAACAGCTACCAATGTAAAAAATGGAGGAAGAACACCTATTGCAGGTATTGTTCATGCTATTTTCCTACTGCTCATTATGCTGCTTTTCGCACCCATAGCCAAACTTATTCCACTCGTCTTGTTTGGCAGGTATATTAGTTGTTGTTGCTTATCACATGAGTGAATGGCGAGCATTTTAAAGATTTACTGAAAAGCAATCGAATGGATATCATCGTTCTATTAACAACCTTTTTCCTTAACCATATTTTTTGATTTGATTTTAGCCATTGAAATAGGGTTGATTTTATCAAGTTTCATTTTTATGAAACGAATGAGCGAAGCAACAACCATAAATAATGCGGAAAATCTTTTTGGAACAGCCGAAGCCAACGGAGAAAAACTATTTGAAGAAGAACTATCCATACATTCCAAAGAACACCATGCTTTATGAAATAAATGGACCATTGTTCTTTGGAGCATCCCAGAAATTTCAAGAATTTTTAACAGACTTAAAACAAGAACCCAAGGTGCTCATTCTAAGAATGAGACATGTTCCGTTTATTGATGCAACTGCGGTCAATAGGTTAAAAGAATTTCATCAAAAATTAAAATCAAGTGGAACTGTTATAATAATTTCAGGTGCTAATCGACAAGTAAAAGAAGAATTGATTAAGTCTGAATTAGATTCACTCATTGGCAAAAACAACATACTCGACAATATTAACCAAGCGATTGAAAGAGCAGAAGTAATAAACAATGAATAAAAAAACGAATCCTTTAAGAATCACTTTTTTAGACTATCAAAGCTATTTTTTTATACTCATTAGATAAAAAACCTTTGAATTTTAAAGCCTCTAATTTTCAACACATTCGCTTCAAATTAAAATTTCCTCTTTACTGTTTGGTAATCAAATAGATTATCGTACATTTGCAAACTCTTTTTGAGAGAGGAATGTTTAATAAAAAATAATTAATAACGTGGACACATTAAGCTACAAAACCATTTCAGCCAATAAAGCTACTGCAGATAAGCAGTGGGTTTTAGTTGACGCTGAAGGTCAATCTTTGGGTCGTTTAGCTTCTAAAGTTGCAAAACTTTTAAGAGGTAAACACAAGCCTAGCTTCACACCACATGTTGATTGTGGCGATAACGTAATTGTTATCAACTCAGAAAAAATCAACTTAACCGGAAACAAGTGGAACGATAAAACGTACATTCGTCACACAGGGTATCCAGGTGGTCAAAGAAGTTTAACTGCTACAGAATTGTTTGGAAAAGATCCAGCAAGAGTAGTAGAAAAATCAGTAAAAGGAATGTTACCTAAAAACAAATTAGGTGCAGATTTATTCCGTAATTTAAACGTTGTTGTTGGTACAGAGCATGCACATGCTGCACAAAAACCAAAAGCAATTAACCTAAACGAATTCAAATAATGGAAGTAATTCACAAAATTGGCCGTAGAAAAACGGCTGTTGCTCGTGTGTATGTTGCCCCAGGAACAGGAAACATCACGATTAATAAAAAAGACATAGCTGCTTACTTTACTACTGCAACTTTACAGTACAAAGTAAAGCAACCTTTAGTTATGACTAACAATGATAGCAACTTTGATATTACAGTAAATGTATTTGGAGGTGGTATCACTGGTCAAGCAGAAGCTGTTCGTTTAGCAATCTCTCGCGCAATGTGCGAATTAGATGCTGAAAACAGACTTAACTCTTAAACCAGAAGGTTTATTAACAAGAGATCCAAGAATGGTAGAGCGTAAAAAATTCGGTCAGAAAAAAGCGCGTAAGAAATTCCAATTCTCTAAACGTTAATATTATTCTCGAATTTGTTATTGGTTATGTCATGCTAAGCACAGTCGAAGTATCTTATCAATACAAATTTCAAATCAAACAAAAAAATTAACTCAGTTATTGTTGTCCTAGTTATAAAAGACAGGATTTAGTTTAGCATCTAAATGAAGCCTAAAGCCAATAAAAGCTAAACAGGAACATTGCTAATTCAACAGAACGTAAACTATTACAAAATGGCAGTAGAAGTAAAAGAATTACTTGAAGCAGGTGTACACTTCGGTCACCTTACACGTAAGTGGGATCCAAACATGGCTCCTTACGTATATATGGAGCGTAACGGCATCCATATTATAAACCTTTACAAAACAGCAGCTAAAATTGAAGAAGCTGGAGCAGCACTTGCTAAAATTGCAGCTTCTGGTCGTAAAATTTTATTTGTTGCAACAAAAAAACAAGCAAAAGATATTGTTGCTGAAAAAGCAGGAACTATTAACATGCCTTACATCACAGAAAGATGGCCAGGTGGTATGTTAACTAACTTTGTTACTATTAGAAAAGCTGTTAAAAAAATGGCTATGATTGATAGAATGAAGAAAGACGGTACTTTCATAACTTTATCTAAAAAAGAACGTTTACAAGTAGATCGTTTAAGAGCTAAGTTAGAAAAAAACTTAGGTTCTATTGTAGACATGACACGTTTACCAGGTGCATTATTTGTAGTTGATATTAAACGTGAGCACATCGCGATTAAAGAAGCTCAAAAATTAAACATTCCAATTTTTGCAATGGTTGATACCAACTCAGATCCACGTCAAGTTGATTATGTTATTCCTGCAAATGATGACGCTTCTAAATCAATCGATAAAGTATTATCTCATGTAACAGCATCTATCGCTGAAGGTTTAGCAGAAAGAAAAGCAGACAAAGACACAGACCAAGATGATGACGACGTTGTAGTTGCACCAACAAAAAAACGTGCTTCTAAAGCAGATTGTTACCGACGAGGAAGAATAATTAACAATTTCACAATACAAATAAGTCGTTTAATTATTTTCTTTACAGGAATATTTGAACGACTTTTTTAAATTTAAAAAATATATGGAATCTACAGTAAAAATTACAGCAGCAGAAGTTAACAAACTAAGACAAGCTACTGGTGCAGGAATGATGGATTGTAAAAAAGCTTTAGTTGAAGCTGATGGCGATTTCGATAAAGCTATTGACGTTTTACGTAAAAAAGGACAAAAAGTGGCTGCTAACAGAGCAGATAGAGAATCTTCTGAAGGTGCTGCCATTGCAAAAGTAAATGCCGATAATACTGTTGGTGTTGCAATTGTATTAGGTTGCGAAACAGACTTTGTTGGTAAAAACGAAAACTTTATTGCTTTAGCGAACGAATTTGCTGATTTAGCATTCAACTTTAACACAAAAGAAGAATTTTTAGCTGCCGATTTTGGTGGTATGACGGTTGCTGAAAAATTAATCGAGCAAACTGGTGTTATTGGTGAAAAATTAGATATCACTGCTTTTGAAAAATTAGAAGCTCCTTACGTTGGAACTTATGTTCACATTAATAAAATTGCTGCTTTAGTAGGATTATCTGCTAACGTAAAAAATGCTGAAACTTTAGCTAAAGATGTAGCAATGCAAGTAGCTTCAATGGGAGCAACTACATTATCTTACAAAGATTTTGACCCTGCTTTTATCGCTTCAGAATTAGAAGCTAGAATTGCTGTAATTGAAAAAGACAACGAAGAATTAGCACGTTTAGGTAAAACACTTAAAAATGTTCCTCAATACATTTCTATGGCGCAATTAACGCCAGAAGTATTAGCAAAAGCTGAAGAAGCTGCAAAAGCAGAACTTAAAGCTGAAGGTAAACCAGAACAAATCTGGGACAGAATTTTACCAGGAAAATTAGAGCGTTTTATTTCAGATAACACAACTTTAGACCAAGAACAATGTTTATTGGATCAAAACTTTATTAAAGACGACAAAATTAACGTTGCAAAATACGTTAAGTCTTACGGTGATGTTGCTGTTACAGGTTTTAAACGTGTTGCATTAGGATAATAAATTTCTGTAAAAAGAAATCCTTATAAAATAAGCCACTACTCTAGTATAGATGTAGTGGTTTTTTTGTTATGATATTTTTTGATAATTAGTACCTCGGTAAACAGCAAAAAATTATGTAGTTTTGCACAACCTTTGTAAACTAACAAATGAAACATCCATCTCTAAATTTTTATCATACATAGAAATGCTTATTTGGATGTAACATCTGACCATTAAAAAACAATTAACATCGACAGATGAAATATAAAAGAATACTCTTAAAATTATCGGGTGAAGCCTTAATGGGAAATCGCCAATATGGTATCGACCCAGAACGCTTATCTGAATACGCTCAAGATATTAAAGCCATCACAGATTTAGGTGTGCAAGTAGCCATTGTTATTGGCGGCGGTAACATTTTTAGAGGTGTTGCAGGCGCAAGTAATGGTATGGATCGAGTACAAGGCGACCACATGGGTATGTTGGCAACCGTAATAAACGGATTAGCATTGCAAAGTGCTTTAGAAGATGCTGGATTACCAACCCGTTTACAATCTGCCGTTCATATCAACCAAGTTGCAGAACCTTTTATCAGACGTAAAGCTATGCGCCATTTAGAAAAAGGACGCGTTGTAATTTTTGGTGGAGGTACTGGAAATCCTTATTTTACTACAGATTCTGCAGCCGTTTTACGTGCTATTGAAATTGAAGCCGACGTTATTTTAAAAGGAACGCGTGTAGATGGTATTTACAACGTAGATCCAGAAAAAGACGCAAAAGCCATTAAATTTAACTTTATATCTTTTGATGATGTGTTACGAAAAGGATTAAAAGTTATGGATACAACAGCCTTTACATTAAGTCAGGAAAACCAACTTCCAATCATAGTTTTCGATATGAATAAAAAAGGAAATTTACTTAAAGTTGTTTCTGGAGAAAATGTTGGAACCGAAGTAAACATCTAAACTCTGGCTTAATTTTTGAATAAGTGATTGACAAAAAAGTTTAATACAATGAACGAAGACATACAATTTATATTAGACACCGCTAAAGAAGCAATGGATAGTGCTATTAAGCATTTAGAAAAGCAATTTGTTAACATTCGTGCAGGAAAAGCTAGTCCTGCCATGTTAGGAAGCGTTATGGTAGAGTACTACGGTTCTCAAACACCATTAAGTCAAGTAGCAAATGTGAATACCCCAGATGGTAGAACTATTACCGTACAACCATGGGAAAAGAAAATGTTACAGGAAATTGAACGCGGAATCATGATTGCCAATTTAGGTTTTAACCCAATGAATAATGGTGAAACCATCATTATAAATGTACCTGCTTTAACCGAAGAGCGCAGACGCGAATTGGCGAAACAAGCAAAAGCCGAAGCCGAAGATGCTAAAATTGGTGTAAGATCTGCTAGAAAAGAAGCAAATAACGATATTAAAAAATTGGAGGACGCCTCTGAAGATCAAAAAAAGAATGCCGAAACAGACGTACAACAATTAACAGACAAATACGTTAAAAAGATTGATGACCTTTTCGAAATAAAAGAAAAGGAAATTATGACGGTATAAGTATTAAAGCGACTAAAGGTCGCTTTTTTTTAATGAAGTTACTCTGTATTGTGGGCATGTTTAAACATTATATTATTTTTTTAATTATTCTTCATGCCTCTATTGTAAAGGCTCAAACTTCTATTGAGATTTCCTCGCAGCCCGTACAAGACTCCATAAAAACAAAAGAATTTGTTAAACAGCTGGGTAACGGATTTTTAACAACCAAATACTTCAATTTCGATTTACGGTATTTAATAAAATACAACCATTACGAAGGAATAAGAACCGGTATTGGCGGGATTACCAACGATGCATTGTCGAAAAAATTTCGAATAAACACCTATGGCGTTTATGGTTTTAGAGATGACCGTTTTAAATATAGTGTAGGTGGAAGTTATCTTGTTGCCGAAAAAAGCAATACTTGGATAAGCGCATCATATACAGACGATTTACAAGAAACAGGAAGCACCAAATTCTTAACCGACAAACGGTTTTTTCAATTTTTTGAACCACGTTTATTGAACATTGATTTATTTCATAAAATAATATCAAAATCTATTGCAGTAGAACATAGAATATCAGAAAGTGTATCGACACAATCAGAGTTTGCCGTAAGCGCTATTCAACCTACCTATAGCTATAGCTATGTTTCCGATAATGGCATACTTAATACATTCGATTTAAGTACCGCTAAATTTGCTATACAATGGAATCCTTTAATGGCTTCAGAATCAAACAAAAGTGACTATCCAATTATTACACTTCAGTATACCAAAAGCTTTGCTGATGTTTTTAAGAGTGATTTAAGCTTTTCAAAAATTGACTTTCGAACTATTCATCAAATTTCCCACAAAAACAAAAACGTTTCCGAGTTAATTTTGGTTGGTGGCGTTGCTAGTGGCGATATCCCATTAACACATTTGTACCATGCCTACCCCAATAATATAACTAAAGAAACCATTATGCAACGGTTTTCGGTGGCCGGAATTAATAGCTTTGAAACCATGTTTTTTAATGAGTTTTTCTCCAATAAATTCACAACCTTTCAATTAAAACATTTTATAAAACCATTTCACTTCACCGAGCGCTTTAAACCACAACTTGTTTTAATTACGCGTTACGCTTTAGGCGATGTAAACCATACCGAAAAACACCAAAATGTTACATTTGGATCTTTGGAAAAAGGGTATACCGAATCTGGGTTCGAAATAAATAAATTAGTCTTTGGGTTCGGATTAAGCTTTACGTACCGCTATGGTGCCTATCATTTGCCCGAATTTGGTGATAATGTTGCCTTTAAATTTACATTTAACTTGACTTTATGAGGTAATACCCTTGTTTTTTCTACCTTTGCCCAACTTTTATTTAAGCCATGTTAAAACTTTTTACAAAAGATTTTTGGGACGTTATCGCAAGGTTAATTTTGCGCAATAAAATTGGTATCCTAATTACCATTGTCCTTATCACATTTTTATTTAGTACCCAATGGGGAAATATGCGCTTTACGCATACCGAAGCTAATCTTTTACCCGACGATCATGAAGTAAATATAGAGTACAATAACTTTTTAAATAAGTTTGGCGAAGAAGGCAATTTAATTATAATTGGTGTTAAAGACAGTAGTTTATTAACCGTAAAAAAACTCAATGCCTGGAATAAACTTTCAGACAGTTTTAAATCGTATAAAGAAGTAGAAACGGTTGTTTCGGTTAAAGATCTTCAGAAGCTGGTTAAAGACAATGCTAACCAAAAATTCAAACTAGAACCTTTTATTAAAGATTCTATTTCATCTTTAAAACAAATAAATATTCTTGAAGATGAACTTTTTAATAAATACCCATTTTATGATAATTTCTTGTTCAATAAAGAAACTAAAACGATTAGAACAATTATTTATCTTAAAAAAGACATTGTTAACACGTCTGTAAGAAAAGATTTTGTAATAGACAATCTTATTCCAACCATTCAAAACTTTGAAGAAACTAACAATTTAGATGTTCATATATCTGGAATGCCCTATATAAGAACGCTAAACGCCAAATTAATTGTAGATGAAATTGTTTGGTTTGTACTTGCCGCGTTATTAGTAACCTCCATAATATTCTTTTTCTTTTTCAGATCCTTTAGAGCTACACTTATTTCGCTTGTTGTGGTTTGTATTGGTGTTATGTGGACCTTGGGTATTCTCGGTGCTTTAAACTACGAAATAACAGTTTTAACTGCCCTTATTCCGCCGTTAATTATTGTAATAGGGATACCAAACTGTATCTTTTTAATTAATAAATACCAGCGCGAAGTAAAATTACATGGCAATAAAGTAAAATCGTTACAACGTGTCATTACGAAAATTGGTAATGCGACTTTAATGACCAATGTTACTACTGCATCTGGTTTTGCAACATTTATTTTAACCGAAAGTACCCTTTTAAAGGAGTTCGGTATTGTGGCGTCGTTAAGTATTTTGGCCATATTTATGCTATGCTTACTTATCATTCCAATTATTTACAGCTTTATGCCTTATCCAAAAGACAGGCATTTAGAGCATTTAAACAAGCGTTGGATTGGTGGCTTTGTAACATTGGATAGAGCGCATGGTAAAACACCAACGTATCGCCATTTATTCTACTGCGCTCGTTTTATTAATTGCTAGCATAATTGGTATTTATCAAATAAAAATTTCGGGTAGTTTAATAGAAGACATGCCTAAGAAAACAGAGTTTTTTGAAGACATTCGTTTTTTTGAAAAAGAATTTAATGGTATTATGCCTTTAGAGTTTATGATAGACACGCACCGCAAACAAGGTGTTATGAAACTTTCTACTTTAAAGCGCATGGACGAATTACAGCAGCTAATTAATGAAACTCCCGAATTATCTAAGCCTATTTCTGTAGTCGATTTAGTTAAATACTCCAAACAGGCCTACTATAACGGAAACACCAATTTTTATCAGTTACCCACTTCTCAGGAAAACAGCTTTATATTATCGTATGCAAAGAATTCGACCTCAGATGTAGATTTGCTTAAAAATTTTGTTGATAGTACTGGGCAATATGCTCGTATTACCACTTTTATGAAAGACATCGGAACCGATAGAATGGAACGCATAGAAGAAAATATTCATGAGGAAGTTGATAAATTATTCCCAAAAGACCGCTATACCGTAACGATGACCGGAAAAGCGATTGTGTTTCAAAAAGGAACCACGTATTTGGTTAAAAACCTTGTTATTTCATTATCGCTGGCTATTTTTCTAATTGCCATATTTATGGCTTATATGTTTAGGTCTGCAAGAATGATTATAATTTCGCTCATACCAAACTTAATTCCGCTATTGGTCACCGCAGGATTAATGGGCTATTTGGGTGTTCCTATTAAACCTTCAACCATACTAGTGTTTAGTATTGCGTTTGGTATTTCGGTTGATGATACCATTCACTTTTTAGCAAAATACAGGCAAGAACTTCTCGCAAATAACTGGAAAATTAAAGTGTCTGTTTATGGGGCATTACGCGAAACCGGAGTTAGTATGTTTTACACCTCGATCGTGTTATTTTTCGGATTTTCTGTATTTACAATCTCTAGTTTTGGAGGCACCGTCGCATTAGGAGCTTTAGTATCCATAACGCTCTTGTTTGCTATGTTATCAAACCTTTTATTATTGCCTTCGTTACTATTATCTTTAGAAAGAAGTATTGCTAATAAAGAAGTCTTAAAGGAGCCTGCTATCAATATTATTCCCGAAGATGACGAATCAGACGAATTAATCTTATAATTAATTCCAGATTATATCAATTTTTGGAATTTGGTTTTTGATTTTTAAGAACTGAAACCTTTATCTTTACATTTTAAAAATTGATTTAAATGAAGACACGTACTGTTTCAGATTTATTATCACAAGATATTGTGATGCCCGAAGTAGAAATAAAAGGATGGGTTAGAACCTTTAGAGCAAATAGATTTATTGCTTTAAATGATGGCTCAACATTAAATAATATACAATGTGTAGTAGACTTTGAAAGTTTTGAAGAAGCGCTACTAAAACGCATCACAACAGGCGCTGCCATTCATGTAAAAGGAATATTGGTAGAAAGTCAGGGTAAAGGCCAAAAAGTAGAAATTCAAGTTCAACAATTAAAAGTTTTAGGCGACTCAGACCCAGAAACTTATCCCATACAACCTAAAAAACATTCTTTTGAGTTTTTACGTGAAAATGCCCATTTAAGAACACGTACCAATACTTTTAGTGCTGTAATGCGTTTGCGTTCTGCATTATCTTTTGCCATTCATAAATATTTTAATGATAACGGTTTTTATTACGTTCATACACCAATTATTACGGGTAGTGATGCTGAAGGCGCTGGCGAAATGTTTAGAGTATCGAGCTTAGATGCTAAAAATCCGCCTTTAAACAAAGAAGGCGAGGTAGACTACTCCAAAGATTTCTTTGGAAAAGAAACCAATTTAACGGTATCAGGTCAGTTAGAAGCCGAAACTTATGCTATGTCTTTAGGAAAAGTTTACACGTTTGGGCCCACTTTTAGAGCCGAAAACTCAAACACCTCGCGTCATCTAGCGGAATTCTGGATGATTGAACCAGAAGTGGCTTTCATGGATTTAGCCGGCAACATGGATTTAGCCGAAGATTTTATGAAATATGTTTTAAAATATATTCTTAAAAATAATCGCGAAGATTTAGAGTTTTTAGACGCTCGATTACAAGACGAAGATAAAACGAAGCCTCAAAACGAACGCAGTGACATGAGTTTAATTGAGAAATTAAACTTTGTAACCGATAATAATTTTAAACGTGTAAGTTACACCGAAGCTATTGAAATTCTTCGCGAAAGCACCCCAAATAAGAAAAAGAAATTTAAATATATTATTAACGAATGGGGAACCGATTTACAAAGTGAACACGAACGTTTCTTAGTAGAAAAACATTTTAAATGTCCGGTTATATTGTTCGATTATCCTGCAAATATTAAAGCGTTTTACATGCGCTTAAATGATGATGGCAAAACAGTTCGCGCCATGGATATATTATTTCCAGGTATTGGCGAAATAGTTGGTGGCGCACAACGTGAAGAACGTTTGGAGGTATTAAAGAAAAAAATGGCGGCCATTAACATTCCTGAAGAAGAGCTTTGGTGGTATCTAGACTTACGCAAATTTGGCACCGCTGTACATGCTGGTTTTGGTCTCGGATTCGAACGTTTGGTTATGTTTGCCACCGGAATGAGTAATATTAGAGACGTTATTCCGTTTCCAAGAACACCACAAAACGCAGAATTTTAAAAAACATTAGTATCTTGTTAACAAATTAGTAAATCCATAATTTACTATTAATCAATTTATGTTAAAACAACATTTACAATTTAAATTATCGCAAAAACTGTCACCGCAGCAAATTCAATTAATGAAATTGATTCAGTTGCCAACGCAAGCTTTTGAACAGCGTTTAAAACAAGAATTAGAAGAAAATCCAGCACTCGAATCTGGTAATGAAGCCATGGAAAATGACTTCGATTCTGATTTTGATAATACAGACGACCAGTATGAAGACAGCGAATCGATAGGTAACGACGAGATTAATGTAGATGAATATTTGAGTGACGACGAAATTCCGGATTACCGTACACAAGCCAATAACTATAGTAGCGATGATGAAGATAAAACGATGCCTTATGCAGCTGGAACATCGTTCACGCAACATTTAATTAACCAATTAAACACCTATAGATTAGACGAGGAAGAGTACGAAATTGCCGAGTTTTTGGTAGGAAGCGTCGATGAAAGTGGTTATATAAGAAGAGCACTTTCAGATATTATGGACGATCTCGCGTTTACACAAAGCATCTATACCACCGAAGAAAAAATTGCAAAAGTATTAAAAATAGTACATCAATTAGATCCGGCGGGTGTGGGAGCGAGAGATTTACAAGAATGTTTAAGCATTCAATTACACAGAAAAGAAAAAACACTAGACGTAGAATTAGCTATCGATATTATTGATAATGCTTTTGAACAATTTACCAAAAAGCATTACGATAAATTACTGCAAAAGTTTGATATCTCGGAAATTCAATTAAAAGATGCCATTCGCGAAATTGAACATTTAAACCCAAAACCTGGTGGTTCATATTCTGGAAACAATAGAATTGTTGAACACGTAGTACCAGATTTTGCCATTAAAATTGTAGATGGCGAACTTGAACTAACGCTAAACGGGCGTAATGCTCCCGAGTTACATGTATCGAGAGAATACAACAACATGCTTAAAGGCTATAAGGAATCGAAAGATAAATCGAAGTCGCAAAAAGATGCTGTTATTTTCATAAAACAGAAATTAGATGCCGCCAAATGGTTTATAGAAGCCATAAAACAGCGTCAACAAACCCTGTTTATCACCATGAGTGCTATTATGAATTACCAGGAAGACTATTTTTTAACTGGTGATGAACGCAACTTAAAACCAATGATTCTTAAAGATATTGCCGACGAAATTTCTATGGATGTGTCGACAGTATCAAGAGTTGCTAACAGTAAATATGTTGACACCCCTTACGGAACAAAATTAATTAAAGATTTCTTTTCAGAATCTATGAAAAACGATCAAGGGGAAGATGTTTCTACCCGGGAAATTAAAAAAATTCTTGAAACCGTAATAGAGGAAGAAGATAAGAGAAAACCTCTAACCGATGAAACATTAGCTAAAATTCTAAAAGAGAAAGGATATCCAATTGCCCGACGCACCGTTGCTAAATACAGAGAGCAGTTAGATATTCCAGTTGCCCGATTACGCAAAAAAATATAATGGATCGTATTTTAAAGAGTATCTCGTTTATTTTTCATCCATTAATCATGCCTTTACTAGGTGTGCTGTTTTATTTTTCAAAATCACCGAGATTTATCCCAAACGACATTATTGAGGCAAAAATCATTTCAATATTTATTCTAACGATAATTTTACCGATTTTACTTTTCTTTTTACTTAAAACTCTCGGAAAGGCGAACTCTATTTATTTAGAAAACACCCAAGAGCGCATCTATCCTTTAATATTAAACTGCTTGGTAGTTTTAATTGTGTTACAACGTATATTATCACCAGCGCAACTCATTGAGCTCTATTATTTTTTTGTAGGTATTCTTATTTCAAGTATGACCTGCCTAATACTTGCCATATTTAATTTTAAGGCCAGTATTCATATGATTTCTATTTCGGGTGTTTTTATGTTTTTTATTAATCTAAGTATTCACTTTAGCATTAATATTATGGGAACATTAGCGCTAATGAGTATTTTAACAGGAGCCATTGCTACATCCAGACTACACATGAAAGCACACAGTTATAAAGAACTTATTTTTGGTGTGTTAATAGGATTCATTCCGCAATTACTACTTGTTCGGTATTGGTTATAGAATATAAAACATCAATCCTACTTTTATTGCATTCATGTTAATAACCTCGTCATCTAAAACAGCATTATCAGAAAATATAGGATTTAAACCATAATAAAAATAGATATTCCAGGTATTATAACCGGCACTTAGAGTAAGTCCATACTCAACTTTATTAAAATCATCAATTTTTGTGTGTTTAAAGGTTCCAGAATCCCCATTAAACTTAGAAGCATTAAATACATTATAACCTATTTTAAAACCCGTATAAATGCGCCAAAACTTAAATTCAGTTGGTGTTGAAGTTCTCCATCTAAATTCGATAGGTAATTCTATTAAATGACTTGCAAATCTATTTTTTGAATAGGTACCGCCGTCTACAATTGAATAACCATAACTTCCATCAGATAGTTCTTGAATCTGCATATTTTGATTATATGAATTTATGGAATATCCCAATCCTATTCCAATGGCAACATTTCTTTTAGTATTTAAGGGCATGTCTTTAATAAAACCAAAATGCAACCCCGTTGAGAAACCACTTTGCGATAAACCGTCTGGTTGTTTACCAAGTATATTATAGCTAATACCTACGTAAAACTGATCTTCTTTATATAAAGAATCAACTGCAGTGGAACTAGTTTCTTGCGAAAAACTACACTGAATACTAAAAAATACTACAACTATTTTTAAATAAAATTTCATTATTAAGAAGCCTAATTCTCGTGATCGATAAACACTATACAATGATAAATAAAAATTTACTGTTTTTAAAAATTAAAAAGGGCGTTTTGAAATTCAAAACGCCCTTTTTATAAAATTAAGAATAATAAAACTAATCTCTTCCAAATACACTACCTTTTTTAACAGTGTAATTTATTTTTAAAGCATTTTGCTTTCGTAATTCTTGCTTAATGTCTCCTATTAATCCCATATTAGCATCTTTATCTACTTTTAAAGCAGTTGTTAAAAATGGAATTAATTCTTCTCTTTTAGATGCTCGTTCTGCCGCGATAAACGCAGCAATATCCTTAACATCAGCAAATTTATCATTTAACTGAATTCTTGCCTCAGTACCATACTTTTTGTAATTTTCACTAGGCTTTCCTGCATAAATATACATTACCAAATCTTTCTGGTCTAGTTTTTCAACTTGATCTGCAAACGGTAAATTGTTTTCAATCATTAATGTATTTTGTCGCATCGTAGTCGCCACCATAAAAAAGAATAATAACATAAAAACGATATCAGGCAATGACGCTGTAGATATAGCTGGCATATCACCACTTTTTTTCTTATTAAATTTAGCCATAATTATGTGTTAAATTTTAATTATTGTACTTCTGAAAGTTTCTGAGGATATTCAACTTTAATTTTTTCAAGTTGCTCTTTTAACTTCTCTTTATTTCCTGGCCAATTTACATCGTTAAGATTCGCTTCCATTTCTAAAAACGATTTCCCGTACAGACCTTGAGCTCTAATATCTCTTAATACGTTGTATGCCGCCACCAATTCATTTTGAACAGCGATATACATTTGATAAGATGTTTCACGCTCGTTTTTCAATGATATAACTGCCTTGTCTGGATTGTCGGAAGAACTAGGATCTCTTCTTGCCTTTACAATATGTACAAGTACCATCGCCTCCATTATCTAAAAACGTTATGGCTGCCTTTCTTAAATCTTTTAATTCCATTAATCTCATCTTCAACAAGTAATTGATCTTTACCGTTTAATAACACAGTAAAAATATTTTTTTGTTTGATGATAACGTCTTGCTTCGATTCTTCAATTGGTGGCAGTTTACGGTTAATTCCCGAATCTGTCTCTATCGTAGTTGTAACCAAGAAGAATATTAATAGTAAGAAGGCAATGTCGGCCATGGAGCCTGCATTTACTTCTGGTGCTGCTCTTTTTGCCATAATTATTTATTTAAAAGTTTTTTTACACTCTGAAACAAATGTAGCACCTATTGCAATTACAGCTAAGAATATAAAACGCATATAATCCCGCTCCAACATTTTTAGAAGTGCCTTCAGTTATACCTAACCCTTTTTCATTAAATTTTTCTAAATTCAAATCAGTTCCAGAAGACATCAAATAAGAAATTACTATTACCGCAGAAAATAATCCCAAGGTAATTAATGTCTTTTTAATATTTCCAGCAAACAAGCCTTTTACAACATAGATAACGTATAAGAGTAAGCAATTACGACCAATATAACATATGTAACATACAGTATATTGTCAATCATCCTTCTGAATCACTTGCGATAATCAGCATTGCGAAAATGGAACCCAATAATACCAAGAGCAAAAGCTATATACTTTAATATTTTATATAAATTCATGATTTACTTTTTTATATTATTACTTTTTATTTCTGATTAAAAGATCCATTAACGTGATAGAAGCATCTTCCATATCGTTAACAATACTATCAATCTTAGCAATAATATAGTTGTAAAAAATTTGAAGAATCATAGCAACAACAAGACCAAATACTGTTGTTAAAAGTGCTACTTTAATACCACCAGCAACAAGTGATGGTTGCATATCTCCTGCAGCTTCAATTTTATCGAATGCTTGAATCATACCAATTACTGTTCCCATGAACCCTAACATCGGTGCTAAAGCGATAAATAATGAAATCCAAGAAACGTTTTTCTCTAATTGTCCCATTTGAACACCACCATAAGCTACAACAGCTTTTTCAACAGCGTCTAAACCTTCATCTGTTCTATCTAATCCTTGATAGTAAATAGAAGCAACAGGTCCTTTTGTATTTCTACAAACTTCTTTAGCAGCTTCAACACCACCTGAAGCAAGTGCATCTTCTACTTCTTTAGTTAATTTTTTTGTGTTTGTAGTTGAAAGATTTAAAAAGATAATTCTTTCAATAGCAATTGCTAATCCAAGAATTAAACATAATAATACAATCCCCATAAATCCAGGACCTCCTTCAATAAACCTCTTTTTTAATTCTTGATGAAACCCAAGTTCTTCCGCTGGTGCAGCAGTATCATCTTGTGTCATACTTGCTACTGTTGTTGTCGTAACAGTGTTTGTGTTTGCATTTGCATTAACAGTTCCAAATACCATCATTCCTGTAATGGCAAGGATAGAAAATAATCTTTTCATGTTCTAAATCTTAATTTTATTAGTTAATTAAAGTGTTAAAGATATAAAAAAAATACAACATAAAAATAAAAATTACAGCAGAGAGGAAGGGATTCGAACCCTCGATACCCTTTTGAGGTATACACACTTTCCAGGCGTGCGCCTTCGACCACTCGGCCACCTCTCTTTATTTTTAATTGCACTATTTTATGGGGGCTCAAATAACGAAAAAATCTTCGAATGCTAAAATTTTAAAGGTTAATTTTATGACATTTCACCTCGAATTGCGAATTCATAATTCTCTTTAAATGCTTCAAACGGCATATTTTGCCCCAATAAATACATTAATTTACTTATTGCTGCTTCTGTTGTAATATCTTTTCCAGAAATAACCCCCATGGTTTTCAGCTGGTTACTAGTTTCATAATGTCCCATCATAACACTTCCACCAGAACATTGTGTTACATTAATAATATGGATCCCTTTATCAATAGTTTCTTGTAAAAGATTAATAAACCATTTTCATTCGTACAATTTCCGGCTCCATAAGTCTCCAAAATCACTGCTTTTAGGTTTGAAGTATTTAAAATAGCCTTTAAAAATGTGAGTGAAATTCCAGGAAATAGTTTAATAAGCGCAATATTCGTGTCTAAATTTTTATGAACTTGAAACGGTTTTGTTACATCTGGCTTCCATAAATAGTCATAATTAATTTTTAAATGCACACCAGATTCTGCTAGTTCCGGGTAATTTAAAGATGCAAATGCTTTAAAATTTTCTGCATTTATTTTTGTAGTTCTGTTGGCTCGATACAATTTATATTCAAAATACAAACAAACTTCTTTAACTAATGGTTTACCTTGTTCTTGTAAAGACGCCATTTGAATTGCCGTAATTAAATTTTCTTTAGCATCGGTACGTAAATCGCCAATAGGCAATTGAGAACCTGTAAAAACAACTGGTTTATCTAAATTTTCTAACATAAAACTTAAAGCAGAAGCCGTATAACTCATGGTATCGCTTCCATGTAAAACAACAAATCCATCGAATTTTCTATAATTTGATTCAATTATTTCGGCAATTTGAACCCAATATTCTGGATTCATATTACTGGAATCAATAGGTTTTTTAAAGGAGATTGTTTCAATCTTACAATCTAATAACTGTAAGTTCTGGAATTTTTTCTAAAAGATTTTTAAAATCGAAGGCTTTTAGTGCTCCCGTTTTAAAATCTTTTATCATACCAATGGTTCCACCAGTATAAATAAGTAATATGTTTGGTTTTGAATTCATTGTCTAAGTTCAAAATTTATAAAACTTCAATTAATTTAGCACAAATATATTCATTAAATCCAAAAACCTCTTTAGAGTTTTTAGTTGTAATTTTGCAATTTCTTCTAAAGATACTCATATATATCATGATAATTTTTCTAACACCTTTAATATATAGACCTTTCATTACGCTTACCTCTGTAAGGTGCTGGTGCTAAATAAGGTGAATCGGTTTCTAAAACAATATGTTTTAAATCTATTTGATTTAAAAACTGATCTATTTTTCCGTTTTTAAAGGTTGCAACTCCACCAATTCCTAATTTCATATTATAGGATATGGCTTGTTGTGCTTGTTCTAAAGTGCCAGTAAAACAATGAAAAATTCCGAATAAATCATCACTTTTTTCGGTTTCTAAAACTTCAAAAATTTCATCAAAAGCCTCTCTACAATGAATAACTATAGGTAATTTATATTTTTTAGCCAATTTAATTTGATGTTTGAATGCTTCTTGCTGAATATCAAGGTCGATTTATCCCAATACAAATCAATTCCAATTTCGCCAACCGCATAAAACTTTCTTTTGGCTAGCATTTCTTCAACATGATTTAATTCTTCTTTATAATTGTCTTTTACATGTGTTGGATGCAAACCCATCATTAAAAAAATATTTTCAGGATACTCTTTTTCTAATTGAAGCATCGATTCTGTATAAGTTGAATCGATGGCAGGAATAAAAAAACGTGAAACATTATGTTCTAATGCACGATTAATCATGTCATGCTCTATCTTCATCAAAAGCTTCACTATATAAATGGGTGTGGGTATCGGTAATTATCATTTGGTAAAAATAATGAAGTATTTAAATATTGACACAGATTTCACAGATTTTCACGAATGCAAAAGACCTCACAGGTTTTAAAAACCTGTGAGGTCTACAAATTTACATCTTAATATATCTTTTCTAAAATCCTTCAAGGTTTTTTAAACCTTGAAGGATTGAAATTAATCTAATTTCTTAATAAGCTTTTGTGCTTGCTTATAATCATCGGCATCTTCTGGAATCGTTTTTAAAATCTCTAAACACTCATCATATTCTTCTTGTTTTAAATTACTTAAAGCCAAATACCATTTCGCTTTGTTTTTATAAACAGACTGTCCTTTGCTTAAACTTAGCAACAATTTTTCAGCAGTTTCAAATTTGTTCAATTCTATATTAGCTACCCCTCTGTAAAATTGTAATTCGGTATTGTCTTTATCTAACACCATTAAACTTTTAAAAGCTTCTTCCGCTTTAGCGAAATCTTTAGCGTTGAAAGCATTTTCGGCAGTATGTACTAAGGCATCTTGCTCCCCTCTAATTGTTAAACTAATGCTTTCGTAATTTGCAAAATCGCCATAAACGGGTGTTGATAAATTATTAAACATCACGATACCTATTAATAATGCAACACTAGCAGCCATAGCATATTGCCAAGGCTTAAAACGAATTACCTTTTTTGGCGCATCTTGTTTATCAAAATATGCTTTTGAAATGTTTTTTAAATTGTTTTGAAATGCTGTTGAAACTTCCTCATTTTCAAATTTAGCTTCTAAAAATGAATTAAGTTCTTTATAGGTATTAAAACTTTCTTTGAATTTCGAATCGGTTTCTAAACGAGTTTCAAATGCTATAATATCTTCTTTAGAAAGGTCTCCTAAAAGGTAGTTTTCGAAAAGTATATAATCTTGATCATTCATGTGGTTGTTTTTATTTTTTTTTAATTGTCACATGCAACATTTAAATTATCATCATTTTTTAATTGAAGATTTAGTTGTGAATGTTTCATGACAATTAATTATTAAGTTGGTTAAATTTTGGCGATTCTTGAACCAGCTCAGTCAATTTGCCTATACATAAAGATTTCTTTTTTCGAGCGTAGGCGTATGTTACACCTAAACTTGCGGCTACTTCTTCCATCGATTTAATTTTAAAAGTAGCGGTTAACAATTCTTTACAAGCATTTCCCAGTTTTTGAAACATTTCGGTAAATAAGGCTTGTTTTTCGCCAAATACGTCTGTTTCAAACGCCAGTTCTTGAGCGTCGTCATCTTTATATAAAACTTCCTCGTTAATTGTTACCTCTTTTAAAGACAATTTTTTCAACTCATTTAACCATTTCCGTTTACACAATAAGAAAAAGTAAGCATCAAAAGGGCAGGTAAGTTCCAGTTTCTTTTGGCTTGCCTGATTATACATAGTTATTAAAGTGTCTTGTATAATATCTTGGGCTCGATCTGCATCACCACTATTCTGTTTTATATAGTTTATGACTTTTGGAGCAAATTTGTCATAAATAGCCTGTATAATAAAGGAGTTGTTTTTAAGCAATCCATCGATATATTTTTGGTCTTCGTGTATTTTTTTTTCGCTCATTAACCCTTGTATTTACTGCTAATTTAAAAAAACTTTAAAATAAAAGGGTAACAATTTTTAAATGGTTTTGATATAAGGGTGTATCAGCAAAAATGCTAAACAAAAATTTTAATTAATCCATAAAAATTAGAAATCATGAAAATTACAAAGAAATTTCACGAACACTTAAACAATTTTAATGCCGTGAGTAAAAAATCAATTTTAATAATCGCAACAGTAGCTTTTTCAATATTAAATATAAATGCTACAAATGAAAAAAAGACCCTTAACACTTCAACTGAAGTAACAACTATTACAAGAGACCACATTGCTCAAGTATTCGATTGGAAAGTAGAAACCGATAAAGGTATGTATTCAGGAACTTCCCTTAGTCTTGAAAGCGCTAAAGAAATGATTGCCTTATCGAGTTCTGGTGAAATTGTAAGAGGACAAGAAATTTCCAGCTACCTAGTTTTAAAATCTGAAGTAAACGCACAACGAAATTACTTCTGGGAAGTTGAAACATCAACAGGTTCTGCAAAAGGATATGCCTCTTCTGAAGCTTATGCAAACAAAATGATTCAACTGGTTGCTTCTGGCGATGCAATTGTATCGAAAATAATCATCAGTCAACCTCAACAATAAAAAAATGTCACACTGAGCGCAGTCGAAGTGAAAAATAATTACCAAAACAGGGTAACAAAAAAGTTGCCCTGTTTATATAACAATGAACAACAATTTAAAAATCCAATAATCATGAAAAATTTAAAACACATTTTAGGAACTTTCTTAATGACAGCTTTAACTTTAACTAGCTGTACAAACGACAACGACGATTTAATAATGCCAGCTTCTGCTACAGAATTTGATGCCATTAGAGAACAAGCTTTAGACGGATTAACCCAAACATTTCAATTTACTGCCGAAGACGGATGGGTAAACTTTACATCCGATAAAGGCGTTGAAATTAACATTGACGGTGGTTGCTTAACCAAAAATGGAGTTGCCGTTACAGGTGCTGTAGAATTAGAATTTGTAGAGCTTTTTGATAGAGGCAATATGCTTACTACCAACAAACCAACTATGGGTATTATGCCAAATGGCGATAAAGCCCTATTAATTACTGGTGGTGAGTTTTTTGTACAAGCAACTCAAAACGGTGTTGCACTAGAAACTACTTGTGGTTTCCAACTTCAAATTCCAACTAATTTAACTGGTGGTGCTGATAATGCCATGATATTATGGAACGGTATTATTGACGATGACGGAAATCTTGCTTGGGCTGAAGAAAAACGTGACGGAGCCAACGGTCAAGGTGGTGGTGTATTTGCAGAAGGCAACCAATACTACGGTTTTTTCCAATCATTCGGATGGTCTAACGTCGATCGTTTTTACAGCGACCCACGTCCAAAAACAACCATTTTAGTAGCTGTTCCAACAGGATACGATAACACAAACAGCTCGGTATATTTATCTTACGATGGTGAAGAAGCTGGTTTAGCCAACTTAGACACTTACGATGCACAAACCGGATTATTCAGTGAGCATTACGGACAAATTCCAATCGGTTTAGAATGTCATGTAATTTTCGCAACCGAAGATGGAGGAAACTGGAAATACGCAATAAAAGCCGTAACAATCGTTGCAAATGGCATAATCACATTCACAGAAAGCGAAACATCTGTTGCTACCGAAGCACAACTTACAACTATAATAAATAATTTACCATAAACAGCTACTCATTTTAGCTACCTACTTAAAAATCATGGTTTGCCACCAATTTTAACCTGCTTTTTTTATCCCAGAGACTTCGGTTTCTGGGATTTTTTTTAAATAATTTGGGCGTTACCACAAGGGTCGGGCTTTGCACTACAAGTCCTCGCAACCACGCTAAGGCGCAGTCGCTGTGGGCTTTCCGCTCCAATCCCTAACGCAGGGGTAACAATTTACCAGCTTTATTGATATAATAATATACAGAACATACAATGAAAAAGTTTGTTTTTATATTCATCATCGTTTGCATCATATTACTCATTATATGTGCCAATATTTCTATAATAATATCAAACTTAATTTTGTAATAACACAAGTTCAAATTAAAAACAATTAATAAATCCTACATTTTGTATATTTAAAACCAAAATAACCATCTTATCATGAACAAACAGCTGTCCTTTCTATGTTTATTTATAATTAGTCTTTACGGTTATTCTCAAAAAATAATAGCAACAGATACGGTTACAAGAGTTGCCACCATTAAAAACACCACCAATGGTAATACCGTAATATTTACCCCAGAAACACCTGCATTAAATCAGATAGCCGGAGCACCCAAAGCATTTTACACCCATTACTGGGAATTTGGCGATGGCCATTACAGCACCGAAGAACAACCAAAACATACTTATAAAAAAACAGGCGACTACGAAGTAAAACTGTGGGCAACCAATAATTACGACACCGGAAAACCACCCACCACACGACCTAAAAAAATTGCCATAAGCGAAATAACCACAGAGTATAACGACGTGGCAACAATGGACGAAGATTTCATTTTAAAACGCAATTGCGAACCTGTTCCCGATGAAGAAATGGTGCTTATTGTAAGTTACAAAAACCCACAAGAATACAGTACAAACGGAAAACTCTATCTGTTTTACAACGAACATCAATACAAAGCCAATAATTTCGAATTAACCGAAACCAGAACGTATAACAACGAGAAAAATATCTCAACAGAAGATTTTGCTTATACTCGGAATATTGACGATGATGGCTCTTATATCGCTTCGTCAACAACCAATTTTATAGAAACTCGAACCTTTGCGCAAGACACCACCATAAAAACCAATCTACCATTAACCATTGCAAACTCCAAAGCGTTTTATAAAAACTGGAGTCTTTTGGAGTTTAACGACCTGAAACCTAAAGAAGAACGCAACATCTTTTTTAGTTTAAAAACCACACCCGAAATGCTTAAAGATACCAGCGCTATTATTTCGGTGCGCGGTATTTATGTGCCCGATGCCAATTACGATAATCACAAGGTAAAAGACATGGAAATGGAGATTGTTACCTCTCACGACCCCAACAAAATGTCATCAAACGGCACGTTTATGAATTATAGATTGGTGCGCTTTAAAACCTTAAAATATAAAATCAAATTTCAAAACAATGGTGAAGGTCCAGCAAGAACCATTCGTTTAGAAACCGATATACCTGAAATGTTAGACAAATCAACTTTAAAAGTTTTAGATATGTATCCTAAATGCGACATCTGCCCCAAACGCGACGTTATATATAGTTGTTTAGATACCACATTTACCAAAACTCAGGCCATATTCACTTTTAAAAATATATACCTTCCCGGAAGTGAACAGAAAAACGTCAAGGAATACGATTCAACTAAAGGCTTTGTAAAATACAGCATCAAATTCGCGAAAGATTTTCATAAGAAAAAAACCAAAAGCAAAACCGCAATAATATTTGATAAAAACGAACCCATTATTACCAATTATGCCACTACGCGTTTCCTTCCAGGAATTTCAATTGGTGCTAAAGTTGGAGTCAACTCGTTTTCAGATTTAAACAATTCTGAAAGTTACTTTTTTGGTGCTACTTTGTCGCCTTACAAATCGTATCGCTGGTATTGGCAGGTAGAATTAATGAATAATTTTCATAATTATGATAGTAATGTAACCGTAACCGAAGAATTTATTCAAGATGCCCAAGGCCTTAGAACTTTGCAACGTACCACTAGTGAAAATTCTTTTGAAAATATTGATTGGGATGTACCTGTTTTAATGCGTTATAATGTGAATAATTATATCGGACTTGGAGCAGGACTGCAAAACACTATTTCATTAAGCGAAAAACAGGAGCAATCGGTATTAATAGAGCAATTTGAAGGCGATACAACAAATGGTCCCATAATTAGCTCTAAAGAGGATATCAACAATGTATCCAATTCATTCACTAATTTAAGAACGGGATTATTAGTTGAAGTCACTGCAGGTTTTGCCAGAATTGGCCCCAGTTTAGGCGCACGTTATATTATGAATTTTGAAAACAACTTTAATTACTGGCAATTTTACGCTATTTGGAAATTCTGAGCTTAAGGCTCTTTTGGCAATTCAACCTGCAAGGTTCAAAAACCTTTAATAAAATAACATACTTTTTTATACCATTTTCTATTTATTTTATCTGTGGAATTTCATATGCCCAAAATCTGGAAGAAGCGATCTATACTGCTGCTGAAACCTTCATTAGTAACCAAAACGAAGTTTCTTTAAAACTATTAACCCAACAAGAAACTTCATTTAAAACACATGTAAAAACAAAAGACGAGCAATTGGCACTCGTATTTTTACAATGTAACAAGGGCTATTATTTAGATCAAACTTCTAAATTAAAAGAGTCCATTTCAACTTTTGAAGATGCCCTTACGCGATATAACATTTATGAACTTTCAAAGCTTTCAGATTTTGATATAATTGAAAGTTGTTTAATCCCTTTAGGAAATTTATACACCAAAACAGGCGATTTTACCAACGCTGTTAGCACCATAAACCAATACATTTTTTTAGCTGAAAAAAGCAGGAATACCAAACATAAAATAAGTGGAGCAATCAATTTAGCTAAACTTTACCAAACTATTGGTAAACACGAGATTGTATTAAAAATTACTAATGATGCACTAAAACTTCAGAATATTGATGGCAATCAAAAATTGCTTCTTCAAAGTATAAAAGCCACGAGTTTAGTAGCTTCAAATAAACACGAAGAGGCTTATATTTTAAAGAACAGCAAATCATTTTCAAAATTTGAAACTTATAAAAACAACTATGCAGTTGCACTTCAAAAAGGTAATTATACTGAAGCTCAAAATGCATTTAATAAAGCAAAAGAGTACATTTCTGAAGTGCAATTAACAACAAGGGATTTAGCGAAATTTCATTTTGAGGAAGCGCAATTAAATTACTTGATTAAAAACCAAAAGGAGGTCTTAAAAAATTTGCAAAAAGCTATAAAAATACTGCTTCCTAATTTTGAGGGTAGTGGCTTACCCAAGCAATCAGACCTATATGCTGAAAATACATTTATAGATATTTTCGACTTATATGCTAACATTCAAACGGATTCTGAAACAGCATTAAAAAGTTACGATTTAAGTTTTTATGTATCTGCATTATTAAGAAACAATTGGACCTCGCAAGAAGCCAAAATTTTAAACGAAACCGATAATAGGATTAGAGGTGAAAAGTGCATTGAATTGCTTCTTTACAGCTATCAGCAAACAAAAAACAAATCCTTTTTATTTAGAGCGTTTCAATATTCCGAAATCAATAAAGTTTCCACTTTAAAAGATATTTTAAAGACCAAATCAAGGTTACATAAACACCCTAAAGACAGTTTGTTAATTAATGAATTAACCCTATTAAACGAGCAAGAACGTATCACAAATCTTTTAATAATAGAAAATCACAGAGCTAATCAAGCTTCAAAAATTAACGATTTAAGTAAAAAACTTAATGAAATAAGTTTGCAATTAAAATTATTGAAAACCAAGATTGAAAAAAAATATCCAGAAAATAACCATTCATTTTCTTTAGAAACACTTCAAAAAAAATTAGCGAATGACCATGCTGTTTTAGTTGAATATTTCTTCGGAAAAAACACTATTTATCAATTTACTGTTTCTGAAAAAGACATCGTTGTTGAAAGCATTCCTTTTACCAACGGCGTTAAGAAAAGCATTGTAAATTTTATTCATTTATTTGATAATGCTTCCGTAATAAATAGCGATGTTAACAACTATACAAATCAGGCATATCATCTTTTTGAATTGTTAAAACTTACTAAACTTTCAGCCCACAAAAATGTTGTTATTATACCCGATGGCTTGCTCAACTTTATACCGTTTGAGGCTTTGCTTACTGATAAAACGCCTACCACATCGTTTTCTAAAATGCCGTTTGTAGTTAAAAAACACCATATAGTTTATAATTCGAGTGCAACCTTTTACCTAGCGGAATCAAAAAAATCAAACAATAAAGGCTTATTAGGTTTTTTTCCTGTGTTTGAAAACACCAATCAGAAACTCACCTATTCAATTAATGAAGCTGAAGCGATTCATCGAGAAACAAAATCGAACATTCTCTTTAATGCGGAAGCTTCAAAGAATAACTTTCTTAAAAACGCCTCCAAATATGGTATTTTGCATTTATCAACCCATGCCAGTAGCGGCGATTTTGTAAACCCTGCTAACATTTCATTTTACGATGACACCTTAATTTTAAACGAATTATACAGTTTAGATTTAAGCCCCGATTTAGTAGTATTAAGTGCATGCGAAACAGGTGTTGGCAAACTCTACAAAGGCGAAGGCGCCATGAGCATTGCGAGAGGGTTTCAATACGCTGGGGCGGAAAATATTTTGTTTTCGTTATGGCAGATTAATGATTTATCGACCTCACAAATTATGCAATCGTTTTATGAAAACTATAACGAACAGGAATCTGCTTTTATCGCTAATCATCATTCCAAATTAGCGTATTTAGAAAATGATGCCATTAGCAATATTAAAAAATCGCCTTACTATTGGAGCGCCTTTGTTTATTATGGAACATTTGAAACACCAAACCCCGAGTATACCCTATTTTATGTAATTTTTGGTATATTAATGCTACTTATTGTATTACTTTTAATCTTGAAATTTAAAAAATCATGACGGAAACACTCGAAGAATTTCTTCTTAAAAAAGATTATATAAAAGTAAAACTTTACCTAACAAAGACGAACCACTTTGAAATAAAAGCTACTTTAAATGGTGTTAAAGGCCGATTTATTTTAGATACGGGCGCATCAAATTCGTGCGTAGGTTTTGATGCGATTGACACTTTTAATCTAGAAGTTGAAGATTCATTAATTAAAGCTGCTGGCGCTGGCGCTATTGACATGGAAACTAAAACCTCAAAAAAGAATAAAATAAAAATTGGCAATTGGAAAAACAATAAAGTCGTTTTAGTTTTGTTTAATCTTACCCATGTAAATACCGCCTTAATTAATCATAATTCAAAGCCAGTTGATGGCATCATTGGTGCAGACATTTTAAAAAAATCGAAAGCAATTATTGACTATGATAAGAAATACCTGTATTTAAAGTCGAAATAATTGCTATATTTATCCTTTAATAAATAGCAGAAATCTCCCTCGAACCCATGAACACTTCCATAGTAATAGCAGACGATCATCCTTTAATGCTACGTGGATTAACCGATTTTTTAACTTCAAAAAGTTACAACATTGTTGGAAGTGCAGAAGATGGAAATACTGCGTATAATCTCATCGTAAAATTAAAACCAGAAATTGCCATTCTAGACATTAGAATGCCGCATAAAACAGGATTAGAAATTGCTGAAGCTTGCAAAAAAAACAATATACCTACTAAAATTATTCTTATAACTTTTGACAAAGAAGAAGAATTATACGAACAAGCCAAAGAGTTAAATGTTTATGGATATATTTTAAAGGAATTTGCTGTTGAAGAAATTGAAATATGTATACAAAATGCTTTAAAAAATAAGCCTTATTTCAGTGAAGAAATAGCATCTTATCTAAATCATAATTCCAACAACAAACCAACTGATTTGGAATTGCTTACAAAGTCTGAATTAAAAATAGTAAAGCTAATTTCTGAAAACAAAACAAGCCAAGAAATTGCCGAAGAACTTTCCATTTCAGTGCGTACCGTAGATAAGCACAGAAGCAACATAGTTTCTAAATTAAATTTAGACAATAAACCAACATCACTTTCAATTTGGGCTGGTTTAAATAAGCAGCATCTTTAAAAATACGTAGAACTGCGTATTTTTTTTAACGCTCATGTAACGTATCTTTACAGTGCTATTAATTAGTTCTTAGGGAGAATTAAAGGAGGCTTTAAATGTAATGTTTAAAGCCTCCGGCTTTTTAATAAACTTCGTAAAAATTAATAAAAGAATTTCTTGAAACCAACCTTTCACAGGGCAAGCCACAGGGGTGTTTCGCTGGTTTCATTTTGACCTTAGGTTTAAAAATCGAAATTCTGTTATTTAGATTCCCGTTTTCACGGGAATGACAAGTTCAGAGGAAACCCCGACGCAAGGATCGGGGAATTCTTTTCGATTAAAATACGTAGAAGTGCGTATTTTTTTTATCCTACAAATTTTTTACTTTTACAATGCTATTAATCAACTCTTTAAGAGAGTATTTTTAAAAACTCTGCGTTTTTATAGCGCAGAGTTTTTTGTAGTACTTATTCAATTAAAAAAATAAAACCTAGTGGAAAACGATTATAGTTATCTTGATAAATACTTTGTTGCCGGAATGGTTTTGCTAGTTATAATTGTTATTGCAATAAATATTATATTTTGCTTGAGTTAGTCACAATAAAAAGTGCCAATATAAAAATGGCACTTTTTTTATTTAGTAAATGTTATTATTTAAAGCTCTAACGCCTTATTTATATCGTTATTCATTAATAATTCTACTGGATTTTCTAAAGCTTCTTTAACAGCAACTAAAAACCCAACACTTTCTTTTCCATCAATAATTCTATGGTCGTATGAAAGTGCTACGTACATTATTGGACGAATTTCAACTTTACCATTAACAGCTACAGGGCGCTCTACAATATTGTGCATTCCTAGAATACCACTTTGCGGCGGATTAATAATTGGTGTAGATAACATACTGCCAAAAACACCACCATTTGTAATTGTAAAGGTCCCTCCAGTCATTTCATCAACCGTAATTTGTCCGTCTCTGGCACGAATGGCTAATCGTTTCACTTCGTTTTCAACACCTCTAAAACTCAAATTTTCGGCATTTCTTATTACAGGCACCATTAATCCTTTCGGACCAGAAACTGCAATACTGATATCGTAGAATTCGTAAGTAACCATTTCGTTACCATCAATCATCGAGTTAACGGCTGGATACATTTTTAATGCTCTTACAACCGCAAGTGTAAAGAAGCTCATAAATCCTAAACCAACGTTATGTCTAGATTTAAAAGTCTCTTTGTATTGGTCTCTTAGGGCAAAAATAGGCGACATATCAACTTCATTAAAAGTGGTTAACATCGCTGTTGTGTTTTTAGCTTCAACCAAACGTTCTGCTACTTTACGTCTTAACATAGACATTTTACTTCTAGAAGAACCGCGTGTTCCTCCTGTTGGCGTTCCCATAGAAGGCACCGCTTTCACTGCGTCTTCTTTCGTTACACGTCCATCTTTTCCTGTTCCTGAGATGGTAGAGGCGTCCATACCTTTTTCGGCTAAAATCTTTTTAGCAGCAGGACTTGCGGTTCCTGTGGCATAGGTTTTAGTTTCTACAGCAGCGGCCTTTGGTGCCTCCGCTTTAGGTGCTTCTACTTTCTTTTCTTGCTTCGGAGCTTCAGCTCCTGCTGGTTTTTCTGCACTTGTATCAATCAAACACACTACAGAGCCTACAGCAACAGCATCGCCTTCTTCCGCTTTAAGCGTAATAATTCCGCTTGCCTCGGCAGGAAGTTCTAATGTTGCTTTGTCGCTATCTACTTCGGCAATAGCCTGATCTTTCTCAACATAATCTCCATCTTGAACCAACCATGTTGCTATTTCTACTTCCTTTATTGATTCGCCTGGTGAAGGCACTTTCATTTCTAAAATCATTATTTAAATTTTTGAAGAATTTCTTATTTCTTTTTTATAACTATTTATTACGCCTGAAAAACAGTATCGACAACTTTTTGCTGTCTTTTCTTATCTCTAGTGCTAGATCCCGGCGCTGGCACCGCACTATACGGTCTGGTAACACCTTCTAATTTAACACTCTCGAAACGTTGTAGCATATAACTCCATGCGCCCATATTTTTAGGCTCTTCTTGTGCCCAAATATACTTTTCGGCATTTGGATATCTAGCGATTACTTCTTTTATTTTTTCTTCATGAAGCGGGAAGAGTTGTTCGATTCTAACCAATGCCACACTATTATTCTCAAGTTTTTCTTGCTGAGCAAGTAAATCGTAATAAAATTTACCTGTACAGAAAACTACTTTTTTAACAGGGTCTGGATTTATAGTATCGTCTATTATTTCTTGAAATTGTCCGGTAGACAAGTCATTTAAAGTTGACACCGCTTTTGGATGGCGCAACAAACTTTTTGGTGTAAATACAATTAACGGTTTTCTAAAATCGCGTTTCATTTGACGACGCAATAAGTGGAAAAAGTTAGCTGGTGTTGTACAATCGGCAACAATCATATTGTCTTCAGAACATAATTGTAAATAACGTTCCATTCTTGCCGAAGAGTGTTCAGACCCTTGTCCTTCATATCCATGAGGCAACAATACTACAATCCCGTTTTGAGATTTCCATTTATCTTCGGCCGCCGATAAATATTGATCGAATATTATTTGAGCACCATTACTAAAGTCTCCAAATTGAGCTTCCCAAATTGTTAGGGTATTTGGGTTTGCCATGGCATAACCATAGTCAAAACCTAAAACGCCATATTCTGATAAAAATGAATTATAAATATCCATTTTACCCTTATTTGAAGGGTTTGTGTTTAGTAAATTTATACGAACTTCAGAAATTTCATCACGCAAAATGGCATGACGATGGCTAAATGTTCCGCGCTCTACATCTTGCCCAGAAATACGAACATTAAAGCCTTCTTCTAACAAAGAGCCATAAGCTAAGGTTTCGGCCATACCCCAATCTAATGTATCGGTTTCAAACACCATAGATGCTCTGCCTTCTAAGATTTTTACCGCTTTTCGAACAAATTTCACTCCATCTGGAACAGTTGAAATTATTTTAGCTATTTCTTCTAATTTACGTTTTGAATATGAAGTGTCGACATCTTTTAGCATGGCATCAAGACCTCTACGATGGAATCCTCTCCAGCGTTCTAGCATAAACTCTCTTACTTTTGAAGAATCCTCTTTTTTAGATTGCTCGTAACCATGTTCTAAAACTTCTTTAAATTCTTCAACAATCGCATCAGAATACTCTTGAGTAATGGTATTTTCTGCAATTAATTTATCTGAATATATTTTAAAAGGATTGTCGTGATTCGCAATTGCCTTATATAATTTAGGTTGTGTAAAACGAGGTTCATCACCTTCATTATGCCCATATTTTCTATAGCCTAATAAATCGATATAAACATCTTTTTTATAGCGCATTCTGTATGCTAAGGCTAATTCTACGGCATGTACAACAGCTTCTGCATCGTCTGCATTTACGTGTATTACAGGCGACAAGGTTACTTTAGCAACATCGGTACAATACGTACTTGAACGCGCATCTAAGTAATTAGTGGTAAAGCCTATTTGATTGTTTACAACAATATGTAAAGTTCCGCCGGTTTTATAGCCGTTTAGCAAACTCATTTGTGCTACCTCATAAACTATTCCTTGACCAGCAATAGCGGCATCGCCATGTACAATAATTGGTAGAATTTTAGAATCGTCACCATCGTAATCGGTGTCTATTTTAGCACGTGTGATACCTTCTGCAACAGAAGCCACCGTTTCTAAATGCGACGGATTTGGCACTAAATTCATTTTTATAGTTTTACCATTCGGGTAGGTTTTGTTTAAGGTTAAACCTAAATGGTATTTTACATCACCATCAATATCTAAATCTTCAAAATCTTTTCCATCAAACTCACTAAAAAGTTCGTTAACAGGTTTTCTAAAAATATTAACCAAGGTGCTTAAACGACCACGATGCGCCATACCAAGCACACATTCTTTAACGCCATATTTTTCACTAGAAATAAATAAAGTATTACTTAAGGCTGGGATTAAAGACTCGCCACCTTCTAACGAAAACCGTTTCTGACCCACATATTTGGTTTGCAAAAAGTTCTCGAAAGTAACGGCTTGATTTAATTTTGAAAGAATATATTTTTTCGATTCTTGGTCGAAATTTGGTTGATTATCGTTAACGTTTAACTGACTTTGCCACCAACTGATAACCTCTGGGTTACGCAAATACATGTATTCTATACCAATAGAACTACAGTATATTTTATTTAAATGAACCAGAATTTGACGCAAGGTTTGAACGCCGATACCTAATATCTCGCCCGCATTAAAAACAGTATCTAAATCGTTTGCGGAAAGTCCGAAATTTTCTAAATCTAAAGTCGGTTCGTAAGTTCTTCGCGAGCGCACCGGATTTGTTTTGGTAAACAAATGCCCACGCATTCTATAACCGTCAATCAATTTTACAACCTGAAATTCTTTGAGAAGCGATTCAGGAACTTGTGTTGAAACGTGGTCTGCAGTATCTTTTTGTAATCCATAATTTTCGCTACCAAAATCGTAACCTTGAAAAAAGGCTCTCCAGCTTGGTTCTACCGAATCAGGATTTTTTAAATATTGATCATATAAATCGGCGAAATATGATGTATGCGCCGCATTTAAAAAGGAAAATTTATCCATTATTGATTTTTATGGTCTCTAGTTAAGTCAAATGTCGAGCAAAAGTACAACTTTTAGCAAAATTAGATGATTCTTTTATTATATTTATAAGTTTCTAAGAGTCATTTAATCAATATATTAATGTTTTATGTTAAATTTTTAACGATTTCTAAATTTATGCGCACATTTTCTATAATCATTAAAAAGATTGCCCTTTTTTTTATCATTTTTTATACCTGTAGCAATCTATTAAACGCACAGCAATCGAACAACGAATTTTGGAATCACGTAAGGTTTGGAGGTGGTATTGGCTTAAGTTTTGGAGATGGTTTTTTTAGTGGTACGTTAGCCCCGAGTGCGATTTATGAGATAAATAATTACGTGGCCTTGGGTGTTGGACTCAATGGCACATTTAACTCTCAAAAAGACTTTTATAAATCAACTATTTTAGGCGGAAGTCTTATAACGCTAGTTAATCCTGCCGATGCAATTCAACTTTCTGCCGAATTTGAAGAACTTCACGTAAACAGAAAATATGAATCTTTTTACAACCTTCCGGATGATGTATATTGGTCTCCTGCACTTTTTATTGGGGCTGGTTATAGAAGCGGCAATGTAACTTTTGGAATTCGATATGACTTATTATACGATCAAGACAAAAACATATATGCAAATGCATGGGCACCTTTTGTAAGATTCTATTTTTAACATTATACCGGCAAGAAAGAATCTCCTATCTGTAAACTGGAAACAGCCTCTTTTATCGTTTTATTATTTAAGTTCCAAAAAATATCACTTCTTGAAGCACTTAGTGCGGCATGTAACGGGCAAGGTTTTTCTGCATTGCATTTTTCTAAACTTAGCATGCAGGCATTCCATTTATCTTCACCGTCTATAACCATAATAATACTCATTATAGATTTATTTAAATTGTCTTCATCTAAATAAAATCCACCTTTCGGCCCTTTAATAGACGATACAATATTTTCTTTAACTAATGGCTGTAATAATTTAGCAATATAAGCCGGTGGAACATTTATAGGTTTGGAAATATCTTTCGCTAATATTTTCTTATCTTTACTAGAATGAAGCGCCAGAAATAATACGGCTTTTACTGCATATTTTGAGGAATTTGAAAGCATGCACGAATATATAACATATATTTCGATTTTAAAAAAGATAAATTTATCCTAAATATGATATTTGTCATATTATAAAGGGTTCTAACATCCTATTTTTGTTTAACTAAATTAATTTCACACTTATGAAACAAGCACTTAAAATTTTAACTGTACTTTTAATTTCACTACTTATTAGTTGTGGTGGTAAAGAAGAAAAGAAAAAGGATAATTTTTCTTATGAAAAAGCAGCACCTACCGAACAAGCTGCATCACAAGCTGAAGCTGTTCCTGCATCAAAAAGAATTGATTTGACTGACAAAGGTGTTGGTCCCATAAAATCATTGATACTTCCTGCAGAAATAGACCAAGCCATGGCTACTCATGGAGAAGAAGTGTATAAAAAAATGTGTACCGCATGCCACAGACCAGACAAAAAATTTATTGGTCCAGCACCACTGGGAATTTTAGAACGCAGAACTCCAGAATGGGTGATGAACATGATTTTAGATCCTGAAGATATGATTGCAAAAAACCCATTGGCTAAAGAATTATTAATTGAATTTAATGGCGCTCCCATGGCGAATCAAAATCTAACTGAAACTGAAGCTAGAGCTATTTTAGAATATTTTAGAACATTAAAATAGGATCCTAACCAAATCCTTTAACAATCATCAACATCAACCAACTAAATATAAATAGATGAAAACCAACTTAAACTTTTTACTATCTATGCTACTGGTTGTATTGTTCTTTAATTGTAAAAACAATAAAGAACAGCAACCAGCAGATTCTTCGAACGCATCTGTTGAAGCAACATCAAACAAAAAAGAAGGGCAAGCTTTTATAGAAGATGAAGCTTCCACTCCTAACGTATTACAAATCGCTATCGGCTCTAAAGACCACACAACTCTTGTTGCCGCAGTACAAGCTGCCAATTTAGAAAATGCCTTAGTAAATGTTGGTCCATTAATGGTATTTGCTCCTACCAATGATGCCTTTGCTGCCTTACCTGCCGGAACCGTTGAAAATTTATTAAAACCAGAAAATAAAGCAACTTTGGCTAATATTTTATAAAACCATGTTACTCCTGGTAACTATTCAAAAGATTTCCTTAAAAAATTCAAAAATTTAGGTCAGGCGAATAACCAGAAAGTAACTGTTGAAGTTGTTGGCGACGATGTATTTATTGGAGGCGCCAAAATAATTGCCAGTATTTCTGCAGGCAATGGTATTGTGCACGTAGTAGACAAAGTAATTTTACCTGCAAAATTAAAAAAACAACAAACTAAATATATATGAAAAACATTCTAAAACTAATCATTGGATTTTTATCCCTTGCACTTACTTTTACAAGTTGTAATAATGGTGATTCATGAAATCAAAAAGCGCATTAAGCTCTAATGCCGCCGAAAAAGTATACGTTGCTCCTGGTGAGCACGATGAATTTTACGCATTTATTTCTGGAGGATTTAGTGGACAATTAGCCGTTTATGGCTTGCCTTCTGGACGACTTTTTAAAGTAATACCTGTATTCTCACAAGATCCAGAAAAAGCATGGGGCTATAACGAAGAAACCAAACCTATGCTAAATACATCTTACGGTTTTATTCCTTGGGATGATTCTCACCACCCAGATATATCTCAAACTGCTGGAGAAATTAGATGGTCGTTGGGTATTTATTAATGGTAACAATACACCACGTATTGCTAAAATAGATTTAACAACATTTGAAACTACAGAGATTATTGAAATCCCGAATAGTGCTGGAAACCACAGTTCTTCTTTCGTAACAGAAAACACAGAATATGTGGTAGCTGGAACACGTTTTTCTGTTCCTGTTCCTCAAAGAGATATGCCTATAAAAGAATATAAAGGCAACTTTAAAGGTGCTTTATCATTTATTTCTGTAGATCCTAACGATGGAAGAATGGCTATTAAATTCCAAGTTATTAATGCCTGGATTTAATTACGATTTATCGCATCCTGGTCGTGGAAAATCTCATGGCTGGTTCTTCTTTACTACCTATAACACCGAAGAAGCAAATTCACTTTTAGAAGTTAATGCTTCTCAAAATGATAAAGATTTTATTGCTGCCATTAACTGGAAAAAAATTGAAGAATATGTAAACAATGGTGGTGGCACAAAAATGCCTACAAACTATGCGCATAATGTTTATAACGATGAAACGCATACGTGCAACATCTACAATGAAAAAAGAAGTTTTAACAGTTAATCCATTAGATGTTCCTGGTGCTGTTTACTTTATTACCAACACCAAAATCACCTCATGGTTGTGATGTAGATCCAACTGGAGAATATATTGTAGGTAACGGAAAACTTTCTGCTAATCTAACAGTACATTCCTTTACAAAAATGCTAAATGCTATTGCCGAACAAAAAATTTGATGGTGAAGCGTATGGTATTCCTATTTTAAAATTTGAAGATGTTCTTGCAGGTTCTGTAGTTACAACCAGGTTTAGGCCCATTACATACAGAATTTGATGGAAAAGGAAATGCTTATACAACTTTCTTTATTTCATCAGAAGTTGTAAAATGGAAATTAGGTACTTGGGAAGTTATCGATAGAAAACCAACCTATTACTCTGTAGGTCACTTAATGATTCCTGGAGGAAACTCCGCTAAACCATTTGGTAAATATGTTGTGGCTATGAATAAAATTACCAAAGACCGTTATTTACCAACAGGTCCAGAGGTAACACAATCTGCACAACTGTATGATATTACAGGCGATAAAATGGAATTACTCTTAGATTTCCCAACAATTGGCGAACCTCACTATGCTGCTGGTTGTCCTGCAGATTTAATTAAACCTAAATCTAAAAAAATATTTAAGCTAGCAGAAAATAAACATCCATATGCTGCAAAAAGTGATGCCGATACGAAAGTAGTAAGAAATGGGAAAGAAGTTCATGTTTATATGACTATGATACGTAGTCACTTTTCACCAGATAATATTGAAGGTGTTAAAGTTGGTGACAAAGTCTATTTCCACGTTACAAATTTAGAACAAGATTACGATGTGCCTCATGGAATTTGCAATGATTGGAGCAAACACTTCAGAGTTACTTATTATGCCAGGACAAACAGAAACTTTTGTTTGGGAGCCTAAACAAGTTGGTGTATGGCCATTCTATTGTACAGATTTCTGCTCTGCACTACACCAGGAAATGCAAGGTTATGTAAGGGTTTCTCCAGCATCGTCTAACATTCCATTATCTTGGTCTTTAGGAGACTAATAAAATAATTAAACTTGGGAGATATTTTTTTAGTGTTTATTTCCCGAAGAAGGCGAGAGTTGAGTTTATCGCTCTCGCCTTTCTTTTTTAAATGCTATTAACTACACGGTTAATTCAAAATAAAACTATTATGAAAAAAGCTGGTATTATTATGGTAATAGGATCGCTTTTATTATTAGGTCTTTTTAAATTCCCTTTATGGAACATTATGCTTGGTGCTCCGCAATATCCCGAACCATTAGGGATGAATATTCACCTTAATGGCATACAAGGTGTAGAAGAATTCGATCTTCAAAACATTGATGGTTTAAACCATTATATAGGAATGAAAACAATTCCTAAAGCCGAAGAGATGTGGGAATTTGCAGTTTTTCCTAAGGTAATTATCGGAATGGTTTTGTTAGGTGTCCTTATTGGTATTCTTGGATTTGCCGGTAAACTAAACTATAAATTCTTTTTAGGTTGGTTTGTGCTTATGTCAGTTTTGGGTGTATTGGGTATGTACGATTTCAATAATTGGCTTACAGCATATGGAAGCGATTTAGATCCTCATGCCATTATGAAATTATACAATCCAGATGGCACACCAATGACTTACAAACCGCCCTTATTTGGTCACCAAAAATTACTTAACTTTGATGTGACTTCCTTGCCACATATTGGAGGATATCTAATGTTTGTTGGAATGTCGTTAACACTTGTAGCCTTTTGGTTAGGAAGAAAAGTTAGCTTAAAAACAGCTAAGTAATACAACCAACAAAATCTGAAACTAAACACTAAAACTATGCAAAAATTAAAACCATTATATTTTGTAGCACTTCTAATATTATTTACTAGCTGTAATGTTGGGCCACAGGCTATTAACTATGGAAGCGATGGGTGTCATTTTTGTAAAATGACTATTGTTGATAAAGTTCATGCTGCTGAAATTGTTACCAAAAAGGGGAAAGTTTATAAATTTGATGCAACAGAATGCATGATTCATTTTATGAATGAATTTAACGTAAGTGAAATTAAACTTTATCTATCAAATAACTATACCGAACCAGAAGTCTTAATTGATGCTACTAAGGCTACATTTTTAATAAGTGAAAATATTCCTAGTCCAATGGGAGCTTTCTTATCAGCTTTTAAAACAGAAAGCCGAAGCAGAAAAGTTTCAATCTGAAAAAGGAGGCAGATTATTTAATTGGAACGAACTACTAGCGCATTTAAATAACTAGTTTCATGATTAAAATAGCAACTTTTTTTTTAGTCATTTTAATGGCTTACCCTAGTTATGCTCAAAAAATTGAAGTATGCAAAACCTGCCCTATTTCAACATTAAAGAAAGCAATAGCGCATGCCAAAGATTACGACACTATTATTGTAAAAAAAGGCACCTATAAAGAACATGCTATTATAGTCGATAAACCTTTAACCATCATTGGAAAAAATTACCCGATTATTGATGGTGAAAAAAAAGGCGAAATTATTACGATAATATCAGATAATGTAACCGTAGATGGACTATTTATTATTAATGTTGGTACGAGTTATACTGCAGATTATGCTGCTATTCGCGTAAAAAAAAGCAAACATTTTGTTGTTAAAAATCTGGTGTTAGAAAAATTATTCTTTGGTATCTATCATTGAAAAATCCAGTTATGGTAAAATATACCATAATAAAATAATTGGAGATGCCGTTGAAGAATATAATTCCGGCAATGGTATTCAATTATGGTACAGTAAACATATAGTTATAGAACACAATTTTGTGCAGCATGTTCGCGATGGAATTTATTTGGAATTTTCAGACGATTGTTTAATAAAAAATAACGTAAGTGCTCAAAACCTTCGTTACGGCTTACATTTTATGTTTTCTAATAATGATATTTATCAAGACAATACCTTTGAAAGCAATGGTGCAGGTGTGGCGGTTATGTTTTCAAAAAAAATTAAAATGTACAATAATATTTTTAGAGAAAACTGGGGAACTGCATCGTACGGCATGCTTTTAAAAGAAATAAATGATGCCGAAATTATGGGAAATACTTTTGAAGAAAATACCATAGGCATAAACATTGAAGGCTCTAACCGAATCGTTTATAAAAACAACAATTTTATAAATAATGGTTGGGCCATTAAAGTGCGTGGTGCTTGCTATACAAACAGTTTTTTAAAAAATAACTTTTTGTATAATTCCTTTGATATTTCATACAATAGCAATGTTAACGATAATGTATTTGATAGAAATTACTGGAGTAATTACACAGGTTACGATTTAAATAAAGATGGCATTGGAGATGTACCTTACAGACCCGTAAAACTGTTTTCGTATATCGTAAACCGAACACCAGAAACCATTATTCTATTACGGAGTCTGTTTATAGATATTATTGATTTTTCTGAAAAAGTATCACCTGTTTTTACACCAGATAATTTATTGGACAACAACCCTTTAATGAAAAAAATAATATGGTAAGCATTCAAAATTTACATAAAGCGTTCGGAAAAAATCAAGTTTTAAGTGGTTTAGATTTATCTATTAAAGAAGGTGGTATTTTTGCTGTACTTGGGCCAAATGGCTCTGGAAAAACCACGTTGATAAAATCTATTTTAGGAATGGTTATTCCAAACAAAGGCAGCATCACTATTCAAAGATCAAAATATAAAAAACAATTCCAACTACCGGTCTAAAATTGATTATTTACCACAAATTGCCAATTTCCCAAGCAATTTAAAAGTTAAGGAATTAATTAAAATGATTAAAGATTTACGCGGAAAAACCAGCGAAGATGAACGCTTAATAGAACTTTTTAAATTAACACCCTTTTTAGATAAAAAATTAGGAACACTTTCTGGAGGAACAAAACAAAAAGTGAATTTAGTTTTAACTTTTATGTTTAACAGTCCGCTTATTATTTTAGATGAACCAACATCTGGATTAGATCCTATTTCCCTTATAAGATTAAAAGATTTAATTCAAGCTGAAAAAGCAAAAGGAAAAACCATTTTAATAACCTCACATATTATGAGTTTTGTTGAAGAAGTCTCCGACGAAATAGTGTTTCTTTTAGAAGGAAAAATATACTTTAAAGGCAGTGTTTCAGAATTAAAAACAAAAACCAATCAACCCGATTTTGAACATGCCATTGCATCCATTTTAACCGAAAATCATGCTTAAAATATTAAAATATAGTTTTTACGATTTAATGCGAAGCCGCTGGAGCTACGTGTATTTTGCATTTTATTTAATGCTAGGTATCGTACTACTTGTTTTTAAATAACGATTTATCGAAAGCAGTTATCACTTTAATGAATGTTATCATTATTTTAGTCCCTTTAATAGGAACCATTTTTGGTGTGATGTATTATTACAATTCTAAAGAATTTACAGAGCTTTTATTGGCACAACCCATAAAACGGTCTTCCATATTTTTAGGTCAGTATTTAGGTGTTGCCTTGTCTTTATCTATGAGTTTAATTTTAGGTTTAGGCTTGCCTTTTGTTTTTTACGGCTTATTTAAAAGTAATGCCATTTGGGATTTTTCTTTGTTATTAATTACCGGAACCTTTTTAACCTTCATTTTTACGGCTTTGGCTTTTAATATTGCGCTCTCTAATGAAAACAGAATTAAAGGTTTTGGCTATGCTATTTTAATGTGGTTGTTTTTAAGCATTATTTACGATGGTATCTTTTTAATGTCGTTAATAATTTTTGAAGATTATCCGCTAGATAAAGTATCACTTGTAGGAACCATGCTAAATCCAATCGATTTATCAAGAACACTTATTCTTTTAAAATTAGATATTTCGGCTTTATTAGGCTATACAGGAGCTGTTTTCAAACAATTTTTTGGAACAAACACAGGACTCATCATATCTTTTTTAATGTTAATTATGTGGGTAGTTTTGCCGGTATTAAGAATTATTTTTAAAGCAAAACGAAAAGATTTTTAAAAATTAATAATAATTTTAACAACTTAAAAAAACTTCAATTTAGAAAGTTACATTTGCAGCATGATTTCAAAAATCGCTTATAAAATAACTGTATTTGTTTTGGTATTTATATTATTTGCACATAATATAAAAACCCTAACTATTATAGGTGATTTTGTTATAAATCAAGATTTTATTGCCAAAACCTTATGTGTTCAAAAAGAAAACCAACAAGGTTGTAATGGTAAATGTCAATTAATGAAAACATTAAATGACAGCAATCCAGATTCTAAAACAACCATTCCTGTAAAGGAAGTTAGACGCCTGTCTTTAGATGCTTTTTGTTTTTATGACATTAAAAGTTCCGAAAACAACAAAATCTTCATCAAAGAATATCTATTTAAGCTGTAATTCGCCTTCTAAAAATCTTATTTCTACGTATTTAGACATAGATACACCGCCTCCAATTTTCAGTTAATTTTTATAGTTTATTTATTGCCTTTTCTGAATTTCATACAATTCCAGTAAAAGCATACATGTGGTATATATAATTGTTCAAAACATTGCTATATAAATGCGCCATTGTTTTGTGGTTTGTTATACTACCACCTATTCAAAAATCAATAAAAACTTAAAAAATGAAACTAAAATATATATTACCAATCTTATTTTTTTCTGTCTTATTAACATCATGCTCAACAGATAACGATGACAATACCGAAGCCAACGAATTTGAAGGACTTGTTAAAATTCAAGAGCTTTCAAACAGCACCCATTCTATCGAATTATATAGCGATACAGGTGCTTTTAAAACCGGATATAATTCCATAAGCATTCGTATAAAAGACAATGCGACTAATACGTTTGTAGAAAAAGCATCGATTAGTTGGAATCCTATTATGGAAATGACGACAATGCAACACTCTTGTCCTAAATCTACAATTACAAAAGTCACAGACAAAAGCACTGTTTTTGAAGGCTTTATTATTTATCAAATGGCAAATACAGATGGGTCTGGTTGGTCTTTAACAGTAAATTACACTATTAATGGTGAAAATTATTCCGCAACCGATACTATTACCGTAATGCAAAATGCAAAGCAAAACGTAACCAGCTTTATGGGAAGTGATAACGTTCGCTATATAGTTGCATTAATTGAGCCCAAAACGCCAAAAATTGCCATAAACGACATGGTTGTTGGTTTGTATAAAATGGAAAGCATGATGTCATTTCCTGTGGTTGAAAACTATAAAATCACTTTAGATCCGCGAATGCCAGGGATGGGAAATCATAGCTCACCAAACAATACCAATTTAACTTATAATTCAAATGATAGTATGTATCATGGCGATTTATCGCTTACCATGACAGGATATTGGGTGCTTAATTTAAAATTGCTAAATGCTCAGGATGAAGTGTTAAAAGGTGAAGATGTAACCACAGAAACCACTAAAAGTTCACTGTATTTAGAGTTGGAATTTTAACATTCTATCCCATTTTAACTTTTGCAAACACATTGAAATATTTCAATGTGTTTGCATAAATATTAAACCAATGAAAAAATATATCCTATTGGGTTTTAGTTTATTGTTTACAGCACTAATAGTTGCTCAAGAAACAGTAACCAATACTAAAAAAGACACCACTAACTTAGAAGAAATTACGGTTGTTGGAAGACGTAAACTGAGTAATTATCGCCAAGAAAAAACCTTATCAAGTATAGATGATTTTTTAGAAAAATCTAACAAAATTACCATGATAAAACGTGGAAATTATGCTTGGGAAGCGTCTATGAACAATATGAACAGCGACCGATTATCTGTAACCATTGATGGGATGCAAATTTTTGGCGCTTGTACCGATAAAATGGACCCAATTACCTCGTATGTCGATGTTTCAAATTTAGAAAAAGTAAGCGTTGGTTCTGGACAAGAAGGCACCGAAAACGGACATTGTGTTGGCGGTGGAATCGATTTGCAATTACCGGAATCTTCATTCTTAGATTTAGGTTTAAAAACCACTATGGATATTGGTTACGAAACCAATGGCAACTACAAAACGACAGGATTAGATTTAGAATATTCTAAAAGTAAATTCTATTTAAATACGGATGGTATTTTTAGAAAATCTGATAATTATAACGCTGGAGGAAACAAAGAAGTACTTTATTCACAATTTGAAAAATATAATATTTCATTGCAAAGCGGATTTAAATTAAACGATCATGAATCTATCGATGCCAATATCATTTATGATAAAGCAACCAACGTGGGGTATCCTGCTTTAACTATGGACGTGTCGTTAGCTGAAGCTTTTATAACATCGTTAGCTCACAATTACAAGAGCATTTCAACTTTTATAAAATCGGTAGAAACGAAGCTATATTTCAATACCATTACGCATATTATGGACGATTCTAAACGACCCGATGTGCCCATTCGAATGGATATGCCCGGGTGGAGCGATACCTACGGTTTTTATAGTAAAGCGACAATTAAAGAAAATAAGCATGACCTTACTCTTAATTTTAATGGCTTTTACAATCGATCACTGGCAGAAATGACCATGTACCCGAACGACCCCAATCAAGCAGACATGTTTATGTACACGTGGCCAGATGTTAGAACACTTTACACAGGAATTTATGGGAAAGACAATTATGCGTTAAGCACGAATGAAACAATTTCAACATCGCTTCGATTCGGATTTCATAAAAATAGAATTGCTAATGAGGTTGGTTTAGAAAGCCTTCAAATTTTCTACCCTGGAATAAACGATTCTAAAAGTCGATTGCTAACCAGTTTTTCTTCAAATTATGAATTTAAAAAACAAGATTTTGATGTTGCTTTCGGACTTGGTTATGGCGAACGTGCACCCACAGTAAGCGAAGGCTATGGATTTTTCTTGTTTAATAGTTTCGATAATTATGATTATATCGGCAACCCAAATTTAAAAAATGAAAAGGCTTTAGAAGCTAATTTTAAAATCAATTATCATATCAAAAAATTCCATCTCGGATTGGAATCTTCCTTTTTTTATATTAAAGATTATATTATTGGCGCTATTGATACGTCTCTTAGCCCAATGACCATTGGTGCAAACGGAGTTCGTGTTAATACCCAACTTAATAAGGCGACTATTTTTGATGTGTATTTGAATAGTTCCTATCAACTTTCAAAAGCCTTTTCGGTTAATGGAACCGTAGGTTATAATCACGGAAAAGGCAGCAATAATGAGCCTTTACCGCTCATAAAACCATTTTCGTATGTAGCCGAAATAAATTATAATACATCCAAATTTAACGCAGCATTTCAATTGGAAGGTAATGGAAACCAAAGCAAATACAGCAGTTTTTATGGTGAAGATGAAACACCGTCGTATGCGGTTTTAAATTTAAATTTGGGTAATATATTTTACATAAAAAGCCATAAAGTAGTCGTAAAATATGGTGTTGAAAATATACTCGACACCAATTATTCCACTTATGCCGACTGGAATAACATTGCACGACAAGGCAGAAATATGTATATGAATGTATCTTATTTAGTTCATTAAAATAAATAAGCCACCTTATTAATTTCGATTCAAAATTGAATCACTTTCCTCCTCAATTCAAAACATGATATATGTCATATTTTGAAACATTGATTAAAACTACTTTTGATAAAATTTAATAAAAGACATTTTTGTCCGATATTTAATTTTAATAAAAAAAGAATACTAATCAAATCTAAATAAATATGTTATCAAAAAAACAAGCACGTGCCTTTTTTCTGGGAGGAACTGTCGTTACTTTTTTAATATTTATTGGTCTTACCATTTACTCGTTTAGTAAAGCCCAGGACCAATCAAATGATGGAGAAATAACAGAAGCGGTTGTACGCGGAAAAGACCTTTGGGAATCTAATAATTGTATGGGATGCCATACTATTTTAGGTGAAGGAGCCTACTATGCTCCAGAATTAACAAAAGTAATCGAGCGTAGAGGTCCCGGTTACATTAAGGCTGTATTAATGAATCCTAATTCTTGGGAGCCTAACGGACGTAAAATGGTGGCCTATGGGTTTTCGAAAGAAGAAGCAGACGACCTAATTGCCTTTTTTACCTGGATAGGAGGCATTGATTTAAATGGTTTCGATCGCGTTGTATCACCTTTATCTCAAGATGAAAACTAAACTAAAAAAAAATGAAATGAGCATAACCAAAAACTTCCAAACAGTAAAAAAAGGATGTTTATTATGCGAATTCCATTGTACAATTTTAAAATAAACAAAACAAATGAAATATAAATCACAAAAAGTAGCGTATTGGTTTTTTGCGCTTTCCATGTTATTATTTGGTTTACAAATAGTATACGGTTTTATAATGGGGTTTGCACATGCAGGAATCGATGGATTACACGAATGTTATTCCTTTTAACACAGCCAGAGCAGTACACACCAATTTATTGGTAGTTTGGTTGCTTTCTGGTTTTATGGGAGCCGCCTATTATATTATCCCAGAAGAAGCACAACACGAATTGGTAAGTGTAAAACTTGGCCTATGTTCAATTAATAAGTTTAGCCGTTGTAGGAGTAATTGCTATTGTTGGCTATCATTTTAACTACTGGGAAGGACGTAAATTTTTAGAAATTCCCAGACCCTTAGATTATTTAGTAGTTGTAAATGTACTATTGTTTTTAGGGCTTAATTTTAGTAACACTTTTTAAAGGAAAACGAAGAACTACAACAGCATTAGTACTATCTATGGGACTTCTTTTTGCAGCACTTATTATATTTACCTGGAATGCTTCCTTTTGATAGCCAAGTAACAGATTCGTTCTTTAGATGGTGGGTTGTTCATTTATGGGTAGAAGGTGTTTGGGAATTAATTATGGGAGGTATTTTATCCTTCTTATTAATCAAACTTAACAGGTGTAGATAGAGAAGTTATTGAAAAATGGCTGTATGTTATTGTTGGTTTAACATTCTTATCGGGAGTTTTAGGAACAGGTCACCATTACTATTACATTGGTGTAAATAAAATTTGGTTAATTGTTGGTGGTATATTTTCTGCGCTAGAGCCTTTAGCTTTCTTAGCAATGGCATTATTTGCTGTAAACATGTATAGAAAAGGCGAAAAGAAACACCCTAATAAATTAGCTTTATACTGGACATTAGGTGCTGCCATTGTATCTTTTGTCGGTGCAGGACTATTAGGATTTGCGCATACCTTACCGCAAACTAATTTATATACCCACGGAACTTTAGTTACTGCCATGCACGGACACTTAGCATTTTGGGGTGCTTATGCAATGATTGTTTTAGCCATTATTAGCTATAGTTTACCAAACATGACAGGAAGAAAACTATACGACAGTTCTATAGGAAGAATGCGCTTTTTGGTTTTCTAATATTGGAATGATTGGAATGACTGTTGCTTTTGGTGTTGCCGGGGTTGCTCAAGTATATTTAGAACGTAAAATGAAAATGGAATTTATGGAGGTTCAAAAAGAAATTGAAATCCATTTTGTTGTATTAATAATCTGTGCCACCTTATTTACTACCGGAATTATTCTGTATATCGTAGATTTTTATAAACACGGAAGACCTAACTGATGAGGCATTAGAAACAGCTACAAATTAACAACTAAACTAAACTCGACCAGGGTTAAAAATTGCAAAATGGCTAACTCTGGTTTTTTTTGAAGCTATTTCCTGCATTCCGCTATATCTTTTCTTGTGCCTAAGGGCACAAATAAAGTATGCCGCTTCAAATGCGAAGCATTCACTGAACTCCAATTAAAATAAGAGCGTAGTGAAGTAATCAGGGCTAAACATATTTGCTAACATAGAGCATCACTACAATGAACACACCTTACTACCAACCTATTGCATAAAGAAATTGATGTTTTTGAACATGCCTATAACTGTAAAATTCCAATTTTACTAAAAGGACCTACAGGTACAGGAAAATCACGATTTATCGAGTTTATGGCGTATAAGCTAGAAAAAAACTAATTACTATTTCCTGTCACGAAGAAACATCTTCAACCGATTTAATTGGACGGTTTATAATAAAAGGTGCCGAAACCGTTTGGTTAGATGGCCCATTAACAACGGCAGTAAAAAACGGGCATATTATTATACTTAGATGAAATTGCCGAAGCGCGACCAGACGTTATTGTTGCCATCCATTCGCTAACAGACCATAGACGCGAATTGTTTATTGATAAGTTGGGCGAAACCGTAAAAGCACATGAAAATTTTATGTTGGTCGCTTCCTTTAACCCTGGGTATCAACGAGGATTTAAAGAATTAAAACCATCAACAAGACAACGATTTGTTGCCCTTTCATTTGCATATCCTGAAGCCAAAATTAGAAGCCGAAATTATAGCTTCAGAAACCAATATTGAACCTGATATTGCTAAAAAACTGGTAAATATCGCAACTAAAATTAGAAATCTTAACAGAACTGGGATTAACCGAAACCGTTTCGACACGATTATTGGTTGATGCCGCCAAATTAATCCATACCGGTTTACCAAAACGCGTTGCAGTTCACGTGGCCGTTGTAGAGCCTTTAACAGACGATTTAGAAGTTATACAAGCACTGAAAGATTTAAGTGATTTAATGATATAAAAAAGTATTCAGTTTACAGTCTTAGTTTACAGTGCTCACTGTGAACTGAGACTGCGACTGAAAACTGATATTGGAAACTATGTTTGAATTCGAGCCAGACGAATATATATTTACCAAGTTTGCTTTTTTCTTCAAAAAACGAAAAAAGAAAAAGGAAGAAGCACTTATACATGCGGTAAATTTACAAGATATAAAACCTCGACTTACCATTTTTGCACGCGCTATAACAGGTCAATCCATAGAAATTTTTGAGGCAGAACGCGAAGGTGGTTATAAAAACAAAAACTTCTTTTTGCCAACCAAATTTTATGATTTTGAAACAGAATCGGAAAATCTGTCGTTTTATTTATTCAGAATTTTATACTTATCTGTTCAAAAAAATCTTAATCTTAATTGGAATGACAATCTTGAACATGACTCTTTGGAATCGCTTCAAAAAGCACAAGAAACTTCAAATCAAGTATTAGAAGAACTTTCATTCAATTTCCAATTACAAAAAAATACCATCAGGCGTTTGTTTCGTTTTATGAAAATAAAGCCACCGAAAAACAGCCTGCCGATCTGTCGTTTATTTATGGGAAATGGATGCAAGAATTCACCCGAACGACGATTCCGAAAAGCAATTAAAAAACTTTACTGAAAAAGTAAAAACAGCCAATCAAGAACAACCCAAAACCATTATAAAATCGAAAGCAGTTGAAGAAATAATTTCGGTGCAAATAGACCAAAAACAACTGGAAGATGCCGTATTACAACATCAGTTTGAAAAGGTTGAAACTGCCGAAGAATTTGGTGGAAATTTTAGAGATTTGGATGGCGATGACGATTTAGAAGACCACTCCAATGCACTCGACGAAGTTCAAATGAAACACACCGTACGGGTTGATGATACTGCACACTCCGTATATCAAGCCGAATTTACCGAAAACACCACCATTTCAGAAAGTGCCGAAAGCGAAAGCAATGGGCACTTATATACATTACGATGAATGGGATTTTACTAAACGCACTTACAAAGAAAATTTTTGTAAAGTTTATCCAAAAACACAGTTAAAATTAGATTGCGATTATTACAAAAAAACACTAAACGAAAACCGATCCACTTTAGTTGGTTTACGTAAAATGTTAACTACAGTAAACAATAAATACCAGCAACAACGCAGACAAACACAAGGTGAAGAATTTGATATTGATGCCATAACCGATTTATTTATAGATGTAAATTCAGGCCATACGCCTTCTGAAAAAATATATCTTTCCAAACGAAAAAAAGAAAAGGATTTATCCATTTTATTGCTGCTGGATATAAGTTTATCTACCGATGGTTATGCCGCCGGAAACCGAGTTATTGATGTAGAAAAACAAGTTTCAATTTTGTTTGGAGAAATTTTAAATGAGTTTAATATCGATTTTTCTATAGATTGTTTTTACTCAAAAACAAGAAATCATTCCTCCTATTTAAGCTTAAAAGATTTTGATGATAATTGGGATACTGCCAAACACAAAATTGGGTGCTATCGAACCCAGTGGATATACCCGAATTGGTGCAGCTTTACGACATTCTGGTGCGTTATTAGACAAGCGCGACACCAAAAACAAATGGGTCATTTTAATATCGGACGGTAAACCAAACGACTACGATAAATACGAAGGTAAATACGGTATTAACGATGTAAAACAAGCATTACGCGAGCTAAATGAACGTCAAATAAACTCCTATGCTTTAGCCATTGAAGCGCAAGCCAAATACTATTTACCGCAAATGTTCGGTCAAAACCATTATCAAATACTTACTACGCCAGTTGAGCTATTACAATCGCTAGTAAAACTGTACGAAAAAATAAAACATCAATCATAAATTAGATATTTCAGAATAAAATAACATCACAATGAATTCATTTTTACCAACCGTTGAACAATTACCAAAAGGACATCCCATTAAAAGTATATTATGAAGAAAGTGCTTTAATTCAAGACTTCATTATTAGAATTAAATGATGCAAATCCTGCTGAAGATTTTCAAAAATATTTTAATATTTTCAACCAATTAACCACTATTGAAAAACGTTTCAAACGAAAAGAAAATCAATTATTTCCATATTTAGAAAAACATGGATTGGAAGGTCCAGTCCAAGGAATGTGGTCGTTTCATGATAATTTACGAGAACAAATAAGATTATTAAATAGTTATAATTCAGAAAAAAACATCGCTAAAATTTCTAAGATAATTTCCGTATTTAGTTGATGGAATTAAACAGATTGTTAACCATTGAAGACATGCAGTTATTTCCAAATGCAATGGAATTAATTACCGAAGACGAATGGAAAGAATTTTACATAGGCGATGAAGAAATTGGTTGGATGTTGTTAGAAAAACCAATACCATATCCTGCAATTCCGAGGCAGAAGCTTATGTGCACCCAAGTGAAGATTTTACACAACGCGATTTATCTTTTTCGTTAGAAAACACCTTTCATTACGATGAAGGTTATATGACACCAGAACAAGTAAATTTACTACTGCGTTTTTTACCAGTTGATATTACTTATGTTGATGAAAACGATAAAGTAATTTTTTACAACCGTGGAGAAGACCGAGTTTTTCCTCGAAGTAAAGGTATTATTGGTCGAGAAGTTCGCTTTTGTCATCCGCCAAAAAGTGTTGATATGGTATTACGAATTGTAGAAGAATTTAGAGCCGGCACTAAAGATGTTGCTGAATTTTGGTTCAATTTTAAAGGAAGAATTATTCATATTCGCTATTTTGCCATTAGAGATAACAACAAAAAATACAAAGGTGTTATTGAAATGTCTCAAGATATTACAGATATTCAAAAATTAGAAGGCGAAAAACGATTATTAGATTGGGATTAAATTATGGAAACACAGGACATCAGCTATAAAAATATTTATTATCCGCCAGGAGGCATTCTAATCTGGATTATCATTTTTTTAGAGCTATTCACGTTTGCCGCCGCATTAATCGCTATGGTGTTTTATGGCAAACAAGAAGCAGAACTTTTCCATAATTCCAGACTACAATTAAACGCCACATACGGCATGCTCAATACCATATTTTTACTAACCAGTGGGTATTTTATGGCAGTTTCTGTAGCAGAATTAAAACGAAAAAACATCGAGAAATTCAAAAAACTCCTGCTCCTCACCATGTTTTTCGGTATACTTTTTTTAATTCTAAAAACAATAGAATATAACGGAAAAATAGCAGAAGGACTAGACATTAGCTACAACACATTTTTCACATTTTACTGGATGCTTACCCTATTCCATGTCATTCACGTACTCGTAGGTTTGGTGATTTTAACCTCCGTTTACTTCGGAATAAAAAAGAAAAACTCAACCACAACCATAGAAGATGTGGAGGCTAGCGCCGCCTTTTGGCACATGTGCGATTTAATCTGGATTCTACTTTTTCCGGTTATTTATCTACTTTTTTAACATGAACAGAACAGCAACCATAACCTGGATTATTTTAATCGCGCTCACCATAGCATCTGCCCTATGTTCCAACCTAAACACTACCTATGTCGCCATTATTATTCTGGTACTAGCAGCATTAAAATTTATAGGTATCGCATTTCAATTTATGGAAATAAAAAAAGCAAACCCCTTTTGGAAAGGCCTGCTTCTCGGGTTTCTAATCCTGTTTACAACCATCATATTGGTACTAAAATAAATGATTTTTTTGGGCGTTACCACACCCTTCGTCTCCGCTTAGGGCAGGTGGTCGGGCTTTCGGCAGTCGCGCTCTGCGAGGCGCTCCAATCCCGATAACTATCGGGACCAAATCCCTAACGCGAGCGCAGTCTTATTAATACCATTTTCATCCAAACCCCATCATCAAACTAATAAATTCAAATTTAGCGATGGGAATATCATTCATTATCGCCCCCATATTAAATTTATTTCGGTTGCTAGTTTATGATAAAAGTCATGTAACTAACAAAATACAACTATTAATTTTGCGCCGTCGTAACATGCGATAGAATAAATTTAAATACAACTTATAAAAAATAAAATTTTAAACATAGTTTTTACCAATGAACTCATTTTCACCCGTTGCCAAAAAATTACCTGAAGGGCATCCTATAAAAGTTTATTATGAGGAAAGTACCCTAATTCAAAATTTATTATTAGAATTAAACGACGCTAATCCTGCCGAAGATTTTCAAAAATATTTTAAAATATTTAATCAATTAAAAGCCATAGAAAAACGATTAGTACGTATAGAAAACCAATTATTTCCTTACTTAGAAAAACGTGGTTGGGAAGGTTCTACAGAAGGAATATTGTCATTTCACAATAATTTAAGAGGACAAATAAAATTATTAAGCTCTTTTAATTCTGAGAGGAACATTTCTAAGATTCAAGACAATATTCAATGTTTAACCAATTGTATCGAAAAATTATTAACTTTTGAAGACACCAGATTATTTCCTGATTCCATGGAATTAATAGCCGAAGAAGACTGGAAGGATGTTTGCTCATGCGACGAAGAAATTGGCTGGATGCTAGAAGAAAAACCAAAAAGTTTTTCTAATAATTTTTAGTTATGCACGAAAAACAGCTTTATTAATTTAGAGCTATCAGTATAGCGAGCAGGTTGCCTTTAATTTACATGGTCTTTCTGTTAAAATTATTTCCAAAATTCATCATCAAACTTGTCGACAAAACTAGTTTCATGGTGAATTTTTTTTATTGCTTCAAATTGTACTTCGGTAGCTACTTTTTGGATTTCAGGAAACAAGATACGTTCTTCAAACCTAATGTGGCTATCTAAAGCTTCTTCAATTTTACTTAACGTATTTTTTATATCCCCTTCATGTGTAAATAATCGTTTTAAACGCCTATGATCTGCTAATGCCCGTTTTACAAATTCGTTATCATCTTCCAAAATAGTAAAAATATGCGTTTCTTCCATCTCAAAATGAGGTATTAAATGCGTTTTAAAAAACCAATCGGCATAGGCTTTTATACGTTCTGCTTCAATATTTTTGCTAAAACCTGTTCTTATTTTCCAAGATAACAATAACCCATGATGATGTTCTCTACTTAAAGGTTGTAACGCGGTATGGCGTTTAATTGGTTTATGTGACATGATTAGAAGTTTTTAAAATAGAATAAATAATGATACCAATGCCTAAAGGCAAGAGTATACTGCATAAAAATAACAGGAGATGATAATTGTGAAAAAAGCCCGTAATTACAGTAAAACAAACAGCCTTGAATTAATAAAATGAACTCTGTTAAAATAAAACCCAAAACAAACGCATAAACACCAAAAGTCATAGTGCCGTGGTATTTAACTACAATACTTTGTAAAATAAAAGCAAATAAAAACCCCGAAACTGTTCCCAACATGGTTAAATGGATAAACCCTATAATAAAATTTCTGTGTTCGTAAAGTGAGCTTGCAACTTCGGGGAATAACGAAATAGCTTGTAAGCCAATTTTTATCACATAAAACAATATGGCAAAATGAAACATAAATCGGGTAATTTTAGCTTCATTAGTTATAAAACGCTTAAAGGGTTGCTGGACAATTTTTACAAAGTAATATAAACTTACAAACTGCAATACAAGACCAATACCATTTATCCAAAGCAATGAAACATGCGGAGCAAACCAACTAACAGGTAAGGCAAAAGTTAGTATCGTAGACGCGATTAACAACTTAAAAAACAACCGAAACTGTTTAGAATCAGGGATTTTTAATTGATGAAATAACACCCCAACAACGGCAATTAAAAACCACCCGTTAAACTGAAAATGTAAAAAGAATTGAATGGCTATTTGATAAAAAGCCGACGCTTGTCCTGCCATTTTAACTGCAGGCCCCAAACACCAAACGCCTACTGTAGATACTAGCATAAAAACTAAAGATGCCTTAAGCATATGCGCAGTTACCTTAGAGTCCGTTTTATGATATTTCCAAATAAGGTAAACAAAATAGTAGCTGCAAAAAATATGTAAGGTTGAAAACGAAATTGAAACAGCAGCATAGCCTTGAAACGGAAAACTAAACAGCATACCTATTACAGCCAATTCGGTGAACCAAAACAGCTTATTAAAAACAGGCTTTTTTTTAGGCACAAAATACTTCACAATAAGCACGTACAACATTAAATACACCCAGCCCAACATGGCCACATGCGAATGTGCATGAGTTAAAAACCTATAATTAAAACCAATAGGGTAGATTATAGAATAACGCAACGCCAACCCTAAAATGGCAGCAATAAAAAAGTTTAGTAAGCAAACAATAACTAATTTTTTAGGCATTATTAAATATTTAATCTGTTAAATTAAAAATTCCAGAAGATATGCAAGTCATCTTCTGGAATTTATTCACTATCAATCTAATTAGGTTATGGCTATTAACCAAATTGCTTTTCTAATTTAACCGCTCCAGGAAATAAAATATTATTTTCTAAATGAATATGTAAATGTAAATCTTGCTCAAATTCTTGAAGCATGGCGTAAGTTACTTGATAGGTATTACATCCATCTGCAGGAGGTGTATAATTGTTCGATAATTCGGCAATCTGTCTAAAACGCTCGCCTTCATTATCGTGTTCTTGCATCATAGCTGCTATGGGGTTTTCAACTGTTTCAAACTGTGGCGACTGGATGGTGATGTTATCAAGTTTTGCATTCACCAGTCTTTTTACAAATGGAAAAAGAATAAGTTCTTCCTTTTTCATGTGTGCTGATAGTTCGCCTGCCGATGCTTTAAACAGTTCGTTAATTGTAATTAACTCTGGATGTCTTTCCCCATGAACAGAACATAATTTATTTAAAAACTGAAGCAGTACAGGTATTTTTTCTGCTACATAACGGTGATGTGTTTTTTCAATATAATCTACCAACAAATCTAATGGCCATGATTTGTAATCAATTGATTGATTGGTTTTTGAGTTTAAAACTGCATAAAGTTCATCTAACAAATCATTATTATCTAATACCTTTCTTTTCACAAACTTCATTGATAGTTCTGTTTCCATTGCAGCAAAAATCAATTTTATATTTTGAAAAAACAGCTGCTGTTCTAAAATCGTCGGCAACAAATTGTCCGATTTCTTTTTCTGAATCTTTATTTAATATTTCCATAGTTTTTATTATTTCGGATAATTTTATCCTATTTATATTCAAATTTTTTTATACTCTTTAAAAATGAAGCACCAGACTTTATATTAAGTGCTAATTCTTCAAGACTGGTAGTTTCTAGCATGTGTTTTAATTCGTCTCTAACCGATTTAAATTTATCGTGTACCGGACATGGATGGTTTTCATCGCAAATTTCTAACCCTAATCCGCAACCATTATAGATTTTATCACCATCTATGGCTTTTACAATTTGTGCTATTTTAATTTTCGAAATTTGACTTTTATCCAATTCAAAACCTCCATGAGCGCCTTTAATGGAAAACACAATATTATTCCGCACCAAGTCCTGCAAAATTTTAGCAGTAAAGGCTTGTGGCGAATTTATCTCTTCGGCTATTTCTTTCGGACTAACACGCCTACCTTCATACGAGTTTATGGCAATAAAAATTGCTGCTTTAATACCGTACTCGCATGCTTTTGAAAACATATTATCTTGTTATTTAACGCAAAGATACAAACTTATTTTTAATTAAGACAAATTTATCCTAATTAATTTATTTGTATTTATTTCTAAACCAAACTTTTTGCCATTCGCGTTTTAAAATCAAAAAGGCCACGGCTTCAGATAGCTTCAAGATATCATCGCCATTTAACGCTTTAACTTCTTTTTCAGAAACATCAACAATATACAGCAAGTTTAAATAATCGTTGAATTTTTCTTGTATTAATTTATAAACTGTTTCGTGTAGTAAAAACTTTAAACTGTTTGGCAACACATCTTCATGGAAATCTAAATTAATGTTTGCCAGCAAAAAATCTTTATTTAATTGATGAATCAGTTTTTTATATAAATGTAACCGATTGGCTTCTTCTATTAAATCATTAAATGTACTTGGTAATTGCATCAAACGGTTCTATTCATTAAATTAATTCCAAAAGTTTTTAGAAACACTTTTTTATCGGCAGAAATATCTAAAGTCTCTAAAACACTAAATGCTTTGTTTGTAAATTCCTGAATGGCATTTTTAGTTGCTTCGGCAGAACCACTTTCAGCAAAAATAGCTTTAACAGTTTCTATTTTATCGTTGTTCGCTTCTAATGTTTTACTAAACAATTTAGATAATGTTAATTTGGTTTCTTCGTTTGAAAATTCTAAAGCTTTAATATATAAATAGGTTTTTTTATTCTCAATAATATCGCCTCCTACTTGCTTTCCAAACGTTTTAGGGTCTCCAAAAGCATCTAAATAATCGTCCTGCAATTGAAAAGCAATCCCTAAATTTTTTCCAAAATCGTAAATTGTATTTTGATCTGCTCTAGATGCGTTCGCTACAATAGCGCCCATTTTCATTGCTGCCCCAACCAAGACAGCAGTTTTATATTCAATCATTTTTAAATACTCATCAACGCTAACATCATTTCTTGTTTCGAAGTCTACATCGTATTGCTGCCCTTCACACACTTCTAAAGCTGTTTTGCTGAATAATTTTGCAAGCGCCTGAAAGGTCTGTGAATTGTATTTCTCAAATAACTGATACGCCATTATAAGCATGGCATCTCCAGATAGAATTCCGGTATTAACATTCCATTTTTCATGAACCGTTTGGCTTCCTCTTCGAAGCGGCGCATCGTCCATAATATCGTCATGAACCAACGAAAAATTATGAAAAACCTCCACACTTAAGGCAGCATCTAACGCGTATTTATAGTCGCCATTAAATATATCTGCGGTTAATAAAGTTAAAACAGGCCGTAATCGTTTACCGCCCAAATTTAAAATATAGTGTATAGGTTCATAAAGCCCTATGGGCTCCTTTACCGTTGCGTAGTCTTGTAAATGTTCAACAAATTCTTGTTGGTATTTTTCTAATGAAAGCATAAAACAAAAATAAAGTAAATACCCGTATTAAAAAGTTCGAAAATTAAATTAATGTTAAATAATTTAAAAACTTTGGAAACTTTTTTGGTTTTTAAAGTTTCCTGTCTATATTTGCCGAAAATTTTTAAACTCAGAATTCGATTATGACAACAGAAAAATGGACGGTAGATTCCTCACAGTCAGATGTTTTAATTAGATCAAAATATTCTACAGTTGCCTATTTAGCACATTCAATAAATAAGTTTGATGGATCTATTGCCGTTAAAGACGACCAGCTTGAAGATGCCGCCATCGAGTTTTTAATAGATGTTAATTCTAAAGAAGGAAAGTTGGAACAGTTTGATATTAATTTAAAATTAATCGATTTTTTAGACACTAATAAATATCCTTCTATCCGTTTTAAATCCATTGCTTTTGAAAAAATTAATTCTACAACTAATTTCTTAAAAGGTTATTTAACAATAAATAATGTTACTAAAATAATTGAATTAGATGCAGAACTTATAAGTTTAGAAACCAGAAATGGTATTTCAAAAGCGTTATTTGAAGTAACTGGAACCATAAATAGAAAAGATTTTAAATTGACGCCTTTAGCGTTTAATGAAGCATACGGAATGGCAGTTGGCCAAGAATTAAACATAGCTGCCAATTTAGAATTCTACACAAATAACTAATTTTAATGAGAAAGCAAATTATACAAAAAGCGGCTGAATTGTATTTAACACTTGGTTTTAAAAGTGTAACCATGGACGATATTGCCAATGCCTTAGGCATATCGAAAAAAACAATTTATGTTCATTTTTCCAACAAAACAAAACTTGTAGAAGCCGTTACATTTGATGTTTTTGAAACTGTATGTGAAGGTATTGATTGTATATGCAACGCATCACCCAACCCAATTCAAGAATTGTACGACATTAAATTATTTGTGCTTAATTACTTGAAAAATGAAAAAACATCTCCACAGTTTCAGCTTAAAAAATATTACCCACAAATATACCAGCGTTTGCATTTAAAGCAATTTAAAAAAATGCATGAGTCTGTTAAAGAAAGCCTATTAAAAGGAATTGAAACAGCATTGTACAGACCATTAATTAATGTGGATTTCATTTCTAAAATGTACTTTATTGGCATGACCGGTATAAAAGACAACGACTTTTTTTCTAATGAAACTTACAATATGGAGTACCTCATGGAAAGCTTTCTTGAATACCACTTAAGAGCTATTGTAACAGACAAAGGAATGAATGAATTAGAAAAACAAATATTAAACAATAAGTAAATCCACTAAATGAAAATTATATATTTTATCCCAATATTATTTCTCTCCGTTTCTATGAAAGCTCAGGAAATAAAAACCCTAACTTTAAAAGACGCATTAACCTATGCTCTGGATAATAAGGCCGATGCTAAAAAATCAAAACTTAGTATTCAAAACAGTGAATACCAAATTAAAGAAGTTAGGTCTGCAGCATTACCACATTTAACAGCAAATGGTAGCTTATACTTTAACCCGATACTACAAACAACTGTAATAGATGGCGATTATTTTGGAGCCCCTGGCACTGTAATTGAAGCTGCATTTGGGCAAAAATGGACAACAGGTGCAGGTGTTACATTAAATCAAAAACTATTTGATCAATCTGTTTTTTTGGGCTTAAAAGCCGCAAAAACAACCCGAGAATTCTACCAAATTAACAATCAATTGACAGAAGACCATATTATTGAACGGGTTGCCAACAACTATTACCAAGTTTATGTTTTACGCGAAAAATTAAAACTAGTAGAAAACAACTTAGCAACAACTACAAAAATACGAGATATTGTAGAGGGACAATACATTAATGGATTGGCCAAAAAAATTGATTTAGATAGGATGAACGTTAACCTTTCAAACATCAGTACCCAAAAACAACAACTTATAAACGCAGTTAACCTGCAAGAAAATGCTTTGAAATTTTACATAGGAATGCCTATTGAAACCGAAATAAAAATACCCGAAAACGCTTTTGAAACCGCACTAGCAGAATTAACAGTAGCTCCAAATACAGCGAACCGCGGCGAATATTTAATGCTTAAAAAACAAGAAGAATTATTGGAATTACAAAAAAAATCGGTAATAGCTGGTTATTTTCCAACACTATCATTATCTGCAAGCTATAGCTACATTGGGCAAGGTCCTGAGTTTCCTTGGGGTGCAACCGCTAGTGATGATGTATATTGGTCTGATTATTCTACAATAGGCCTAAATTTAAACATTCCTATTTTTAGTGGGTTTGGCACAAAAGCGAAAGTGAAACAAGCCGATATTCAATTAAAATCACTTCAAGAAGATATAAAAGACACGCAATTGGCACTTGATTTAGATTATAAGAATGCCTCAACTCAAATTGAAAACAGCCTTATAACCATCGAAAATCAAAAGGAAAATATGCAATTGGCCGAGGAAATATTAAGTAATACCAATAATAATTATTTACAAGGATTGGCATCGTTAACCGATTTACTAGATGCCGAAAATGCTTCAACCGAAGCACAAAATAATTACACTGCTGCCATTTTAGATTACAAACTAGCAGAAATTCAATTAATAAAATCAAAAGGAGAATTAAAAAAATTAATAAACTAACCATGAAAAAATATATAACATACGGAATTGTAATTATAGGCTCTTTAGCACTAATAGCTTTTATTTTACTTAAAAACAAAGCAGAAAACGAAGAAAAAATTGCTATCGTTGCCAAAAAGAATGCAAGTGTTACTGTGAAAGTAGAAACTGTCAAAACTGAGGAAATCTCTTTAGATTTTGTCGCGAATGGTAACTTTCAGGCTAAACAAGAAATTACTTTAACCGCTGAAAAAACAGGAAGAATAACCAGTATTCTTGTAAAAGAAGGAGACCAAGTAAGTGTAGGGCAAACTTTAGCAATTATGCGAGGTGATGCCATAAATGCCAATGCACATGCCGCCAATGCCGCTTACCAAAATGCAAAAGCAGATTACAATCGTTTTGAAAACGCATATAAAACAGGTGGTGTAACTAAACAACAGTTAGACCAATCAAAAGTGATTTTGGCTAATGCAGAAGCTAATTACAAACAAGCTCAAATTAATGTTGGTGATACAAGAATTAAAGCTCCTATTAGTGGCATTATTAACAAAAAATTTATAGAAGTAGGCTCAATGTTAACCTCTATGCCAGCAACAAATTTATTTGAAATTGTAAATACCAATACCTTAAAACTAATTGTAGCAGTAAACGAATCGCAAGTTGCTAACCTAAAAGTAGGTAATAGCATTTCGGTATCATCTAGTGTTTATCCTAATAAAACATTTTCTGGAAAAATTACTTTTATCGCGGCTAAAGCAGATGCTACTTTAAATTTCCCTGTTGAAATTGAAATATCAAATAATACAGATAACGATTTAAAAGCAGGCATGTATGGTACAGCTACTTTCCAATCTGCTCAACAAAAACAAAAGTTAAAGGTTATTCCTAGAACGGCTTTTGTAGGGAGTGTAAACAGTAACCAAATTTTTGTAGTTGAAAATAAAATCGCAAAATTAAAAAAGGTTACTGCTGGAAAAATTTTGGGTGATTTAGTAGAAATAGTAAGTGGATTATCTGATGGAGAAACTGTAGTTACAACAGGTCAAATAAACCTTCAAGATGGTACGACAGTAGAGGTTATTAAATAATAATGTCCCTCTAATAATCACAACATAGAAATATATGAAATTAGCAGAAATATCAATAAAACGTCCTTCTTTAGTGATTGTATTGTTTACAATCCTAATACTAGGAGGACTCTTCAGTTATAGCCAATTGGGTTACGAATTAATCCCAAAATTTGAAACCAATGTTATTACGGTTTCAACAGTGTACCCTGGTGCTTCACCCAGTGAAATTGAAAATACGATTACAAAGAAGGTTGAAGACGCTATTGCTTCTTTAGAAAACATTAAAAAGATAGATTCTAAATCATATGAAAGTCTATCGGTAGTATCTATTACATTAACTTCGAATGCCAATGTAGATGTTTCAATGAACGATGCACAGCGTAAAATAAACGCAATTTTAAGCGATCTTCCCGATGATGCCAAAACACCTTCGTTAAATAAATTTTCATTAAGCGATATGCCTATTATTACATTAGGTGCGAATGGTAAAATGGATGAAGCAGCTTTTTTCGACTTAATTGATAAAAAAATTGCGCCAGTTTTATCTCGTGTGCAAGGGGTTGCTCAAGTAAATATAATTGGTGGTCAAGAACGCGAAATTCAAGTAAACTTAGATGCTACAAAATTACAAGGGCATGGATTATCAGTTCCGCAAGTACAACAAACTATTTTGGCATCTAATTTAGACTTCCCTACTGGAAACATTCAAACACGCGAACAAAAAATATTAATTCGTTTAGCAGGAAAATACAAAAATGTGGATGAATTAAGAAATTTAGTAGTGTCTTCTCAAAACGGTATTCAAATTCGTTTAAAAGATGTTGCCGATGTACAGGACACACAAAAAATTGCTGAAAAAATTGCACGTGTCGATCAAAAAAGTGCCATTATTTTACAAATTGTAAAACAATCGGATGCTAATGCGGTTTCAGTAAGCGAATTAGTAGCTGAAACTATTAAGAAATTAGAAAACGACTATAAAGTAAACGATTTAAAACTTACAACAGCAAAAGATAGTACCGTTTTTACATTAGAAGCTGCAGACTCTGTATTGCTCGATTTATTAATTGCCGTTATTCTGGTAGCTGTTGTTATGCTATTCTTCTTGCACAGTATTAGAAACTCGTTAATTGTAATGGTTTCTATTCCTGCCTCATTAATTGCTACATTTATTGGTATTTATTATTTAGGTTACACTTTAAACCTAATGAGTTTATTAGGCCTATCGCTAGTTGTTGGTATTCTAGTAGATGATGCCATTGTGGTACTAGAAAATATTTATAGACACATGGAAATGGGCAAAAGCCGTATTCGAGCGTCGTATGATGGTACTGCAGAAATTGGAGGAACAGTAACATCAATCACCTTGGTAATTGTCGTGGTATTTTTGCCAATTGCCATGAGTACTGGTTTGGTATCAAACATTATTACACAGTTTTGTATGACGGTAGTAATCTCAACCTTACTCTCCCTTTTAGCTTCATTTACTATAATTCCTTGGTTATCTTCGCGTTTTGGAAAATTAGAACATATTGAAGGCAAAAATCTTTTTGGAAGAATCATTCTTGGATTTGAAAAATTATTGACACGTTTTACAAATTGGGTTACTGAAATACTAAAATGGTGCTTAAACCATTACATTAAAACTATTGTAGTTGTAGTTGTGTTATTTCTTGCTTCTACTATAGGATTAGTTGGAGGTGGTTTTATTGGAGGGGAATTCTTCGCAGCTTCTGATAGTGGTGAGTTCTTGGTTCAAATAGAAATGCCAAAAGATGCTTCTTTAGAACAAGCCAACTTCATGACACAAAAAGCAGAAGACTATTTAAGTACACAGAAATATGTTTTTAGCCAGTTTTCAACAGTAGGGCAAACCTCTGAAGGTATGGGTGCTACACAAGCTACAGCATACAAATCTGAGATTAATGTCAAAATGATTGATCAAGCAGAACGAACCGATGATGCTTCTGTATATGCCGCAAGAATTAAACGTAAATTAGAAAAAATATTAATTGGCGCCAAAGTAAAAACGGTTCCTGTAGGTATTTTAGGTACTGCTGAAAATGCCACATTAGGATTAATTGTTACAGGTCCAGATGTAGAAAGTGCTATGAAATTTGCAAAATTAGCTGAAGCTGAATTAAAAAAAATTCCTGGTACCACCGAAATTAAACTAACTGTTGAAAACGGAAACCCAGAAATAAATGTACAAGTTGACCGTGATAAAATGGCTGCACTTGGGCTAAACTTACAAACTGTGGGTATGACCATGCAAACCGCTTACAGTGGAAATACCGATGGCAAATTTAGAGCTGGAGAATATGAATACGATATTAACATAAAATACAATGCCTTTGATAGAAAAAACATTAAAGACATAAGCAATCTAATTTTTATCAATGGTGTTGGTCAACAAATTAAACTGTCACAATTTGCTTCCATTACGCAAGGTTCTGGTCCTAGTATGTTAGAGCGTAGAGACAAAACAGCTTCGGTAACTGTACAAGGTCAAAACGTGGGCGTTCCTTCAGGAACCATTGTAAACCAATGGCAAGAAAGACTTTATAAACTAGAAAAACCAACGGGGGTAAGCTACATTTGGGGAGGCGACCAAGAAAACCAATCAGAAGGTTTTGGTACTTTAGGTATAGCTTTATTAGCCGCAATTATACTTGTATACCTAGTAATGGTTGCATTATACGATAGTTTTGTACACCCATTTGTGGTACTATTTGCTATTCCGCTTTCGTTCATTGGTGCTATGTTAGCTTTAGCATTAACCAACAATTCATTAAACATATTTACTATTTTAGGTATTATTATGCTTATTGGTTTGGTTAGTAAAAATGCCATCATATTGGTGGATTACACCAACCAGAGACGCAAAGCGGGCGAAAGTATTAGAACCGCTTTAATTCAAGCTAACCATGCAAGGTTACGCCCTATTTTAATGACAACAATTGCCATGGTATTTGGGATGCTTCCAATTGCTTTAGCATCGGGGGCAGGATCTGGATGGAAAAACGGATTGGCCTGGGTAATTATAGGTGGATTAATTAGCTCGTTATTCCTTACTTTAATTATTGTACCGGTAATCTATGAGATTATGGAGAAAATAATGGCTAAATTCTATAAAAATGAGACCATCGATTATGAAGCTGAAATGGTGGCAGACTATATTCCGAAAGAATTAAGTGAAGATGGGTTTAACCCCAAGCATTCGCTCTAGAGTATTAAAAAGTCTCGATCAAATCGAGACTTTTTAATTTACAGTTATAGCAAATAACGGCTATGTCATTGATGCTAAATACTTTCAATGCTTCATATTAAACAAAACGATTTAGGCAATTAAAGTTTCCTGTTGTACATTTGCGCTAATTATGAGAGAGAAAATTATACAAAAATCAACAGAAATGTACCTCACACTAGGTTTTAAAAGTGTAACCATGGACGATATTGCAAATGCCTTAGGCATATCGAAAAAAACAATTTATGTTCATTTTTCCAACAAAACCAAACTTGTTGAAGCAGTAACCTTTGAAGTTTTTGAAACCGTATGTAATGGCATTGATAGTATTTGCAATACATCGCAAAACCCAATTCAAGAATTATACGATATTAAAATATTTGTGAGTCAATATTTAAAAAATGAAAAAACATCACCACAATATCAACTTAAAAAATACTATCCACAAATTTACCAACGTTTGCATTTAAAACAATTTGCAAAAATGCACGAATCGGTAAAAATTAGTTTACAAAAAGGCATTGAAACAGCATTGTACAGACCATTAATTAATGTGGATTTCATTTCTAAAATGTACTTTATTGGCATGACCGGTATAAAAGACAACGACTTTTTTTCTAATGAAACTTACAATATGGAGTACCTCATGGAAAGCTTTCTTGAATACCACTTAAGAGCTATTGTAACAGACAAAGGCTTACAAGAATTAAATAAATTTTTAAAATCAAATTAATCATAAAATGAAATACAGACTAATTTTAATTTTTAGTTTACTAATATCTTTAGAGGGATTTTCTCAAGAAAATCCCCAAAGTTTCACCTTACAGGAAGCTATAGATTATGCGTTACAAAATAACCGTACCGCTAAAAACGCCGCCTTAGATATTGAAGCTGCCAAACAACAAAAATGGGAAACCACGGCAACTGGTTTGCCTCAAGTTTCGGCAGAAATCGGCTATCAAAACTGGTTAAAACAACAGGTTTCTTTAATTCCTGCCGAGTTTTTTGGTGGTAATTCTGGAGAATTTGCCGAAGTTGTTTTTAGCACAAAACAAAGTGTTACAGCAACGGCTACGTTAACTCAGAAAATTTTTGATGGTTCGTATCTAGTAGGCTTACAATCGGCTAAAGTGTTTTTAGAAATTTCCAAAAACGCCAAAATTAAAACCGATTTAGAAGTAAGGAAATCCGTAATCAATGCTTATGGCAATGTATTATTAGCCGAAGAAAGTGTTGCTATTATTGAAAAAAACAAAGCTATACTTGAAAAAAACCTTAGCGATTTATCAAAAATTTATGAAAACGGTTTAGAGGAAGAAGAAAGTGTTGAACAATTACAAATTACACTACACGGTGTAAATAGTTCTTTAAAAAACACGATACGTTTAAAAACTCTGGCCTATCAAATGCTAAATATTACACTAGGACTTGACGTTTATAGCAGCACTGTTTTAACCGACAACCTTGAAAGTTTAAGTCTTAAAAATATGTCGTTAGAACTTATTGACTCTAATTTAGATTTAAACAACTCTATAGATTATCAAATCGCAGAAAACGATAAACGCGCCAAAGAACTTTTACTCAAACTAGAAAAAAGTAAAGCGCTTCCAACAATAAACACCTTTATTAATGGAGGGTATTCTGGTTTTGGCGATGAATTTAAGTTTACAAGCAAAGAGCAAAAATGGTTTGGCTCCTCGCTACTGGGTGTTAATTTAAATATCCCCATTTTTAGCTCTTTAGGCAGAAGTGCCGCCACACAGCGCGCCAAAATAAATCTAGAAAAAGCTAAAGACGATTTAATTGAAACAGAGCAAAAATTACAACTTCAAACGGCGGCGGCGAAAAGCGATTATCAATTTGCGATTGAAGATTACGACAATAAAAAGCAAAACTTAAATCTAGCCGAACGTATCGAACAAAAAAACGAAACTAAATTTTTTGAAGGTATTGCATCCAGTTTCGATTTAAGACAGGCACAAACACAATTATATACAGCACAACAAGAATTTTTACAAGCCATGCTCGATGTTATAAACAAAAAAGCAGAGCTAGAAACCATACTTAATTCAATCAATAACTAATCAACAAATAAACTTTTAAAAAATGAAATATATATACACACTTTTAACGGCTACATTGCTATTAACCGCTTGTGGTGGCGATAAAAAAGCTAAATCGGTCGAAGATTTAGTTGCTTCAAATAATTTAGAAGCACTCATAGAAAAACGCGAAGAAATTGATGCTAAACAGCTAGAATATGCCGAACAATTAAAACTTATTAACGATAGAATTTCTGAATTAGACACCGTTAAAAAATTGCCACTGGTAACGGCTTTATTAATAGAATCTAAAAAATTTGATCATTTTTTAGAGCTTCAAGGAAATGTTAAAACCAAACAAAACTTAGTAATCTACCCAGAAATGGGCGGTACGTTAACGCGCGTTTATGTAAAAGAAGGTCAGAATGTTACAAAAGGACAACTTCTTGCAACCATTGATGATGGTGGTTTAAGCCAACAAGTAGCACAAATGCAAATTCAAGCAGATTTAGCCAAAACAACTTTCGAGCGTCAAGAACGCCTATGGCAACAAAAAATTGGAAGCGAAATTCAATATCTGCAAGCAAAATCTACCTTCGAAGCACAACAACGCGCCGTAAATCAATTAAAAAGTCAGCTTAGTAAAACATCTGTTCGCGCACCATTTACAGGCGTCATAGACGATGTTATTACAGACCAAGGTAGCGTGGTGGCTCCAGGGCAATCGCAACTCATGCGCATTGTAAATTTAGAAGATATGTATATTGAAACCGATGTACCTGAAAGCTTTATCACAAACGTTACGGTTAATAAAGATGTAAAAATTGAGTTCCCTATTTTGGGGAAATCTATGGATGCAAAAATTAGACAAGCTGGCAATTTTATAAACCCTGCAAACAGAACTTTTAAAATTGAAGTCGCTGTGTCAAACAAAGATAAAAGCATCAAGCCTAATTTAACTGCCAAATTAAAGATTAACGACTATTCTAGCGAGAACGCCTTACTCATTCCGCAAAGTATCATTTCAGAAAATGCCGAAGGGGAACAATATATTTACATAATCGACAACAAAAACCCCGATAACGAAGGCATTGCAAAACGTATTATTATACAAACCGGAAAGGCACAAGGCGATGTTATAGAGATTGTAAATGGTCTTAAAAGCGGGGTAGAAGTTATTCAAGAAGGCGCCAGAAGTGTAAAAGATGGACAATTGGTAAAAGTAATTAATAGTCTATAGTCAGTAGACTTAAGTCGGTAGTCGCAAAAGTGAAAGCACTAAAAATTACCAGCAAACACTTACATCAAATGAAAGACATAAAATTTAAATTTGAAGAATTACAAGTTTATCAAAAAGCATTAGATTTTGTTGATTTATCATATAAGACTATTAAAAATTTTCCAGATTTAGAACGCTATGCCTTAGCCTCGCAATTTACTAGAGCCTCATTATCCGTTGCATTAAATATTGCCGAAGGATCTGGAGATTCAAACTCACAATTTAATAGATATTTACAAATTGCTATTGGTTCTGTAAAAGAATGTGTTGTATGTATAACAATTGCAAAAAGACAAGGTTAAATAAAAATTGAACAAGAAATAGAATTAAGAGAAAAACTTGAAGAATTATCAAAAATGATAACAAGTCTTCAAAAATATCTCAAAACAAACACGAAAAACTAACGTCTATGGACTATAGACTAACGACTTATTACAATGACGAAACAACCAAAACAAGTAGATAAAGAATTTAAGTTATCGGCCTGGGCAATTCATAATAAAACCACCATCTATATGATGATGGCAATGATATTCTTTTTAGGAACAACAGCCTATTTTAATATGCCCAGAGAAAGTTTCCCCGAAATAAAAGAAACTAAAATATATATAAGCACCCCATTTTTTGGCAATACCGCCGAAGATATTGAAAAACTAATTACCGACCCGATAGAAGACAAGCTGAAAACAGTGAGTAACGTGGTCGAAATTACCTCAACATCGCAGGAAGATTACTCGATGGTCATTGTAGAATTTGATGAACACATTACAGTAGACCAAGCGAAACAAAAGGTTAAAGATGAAATAGATTCTGAAACTGCTAGTGAAGATTGGCCAACATTTAATGGCGCGAAAGTAGAGCCTAATGTTTTTGAATTGAGCATGTCTGAAGAAATGCCTATTCTAAACATTAATATTTCAGGCGATTATCCTGTTGAAAAGCTGAAAGAGTTTGGCGAATATTTTCAGGATGAAATTGAAAAACTCATAGAAATTAAAAAAGTAGACATTCGTGGCGCTCAAGAAAAAGAAGTAGAAATAGCCGTAGATATTTATAAAATGATGGCGTCGCAAGTTAGTTTCGACGATGTTATTAGTGCTATAAACAGAGGCAACATGACCATGTCTGCAGGAAACTATATTACTAGTGGCCAACGACGTACTATTAGAATTCTAGGAGAAATAGACTCCCCCGAGGAATTAAAAAACTTTGTTGTTAAAGTAGAACATGATAATCCTATTTATTTAAAAGACATTGCAGAAATCTCTTTTAAAGAAAAAGATAAAACTACTTATGCTCGCGAATTTGGAGACCCTGTTGTGATGCTCGACGTAAAAAAACGCGCAGGAAAGAATATGGTTGAAGCGGCCGATAAAATTAATGTTATTGTTAATGAAGCAAAAACAAATATATTCCCTAGCAACTTAAAAGTTAGCATCACCAACGATCAATCTTCTAAAACTATTGGTCAGGTAGACGATTTAGTAAACAACATAATATTTGGTATTTTTCTGGTTGTTACTGTTTTATTGTTCTTTTTAGGATTTAAAAACGCCCTATTTGTTGGGTTTGCCATTCCTATGTCTATGTTCATGTCATTAATGATTTTAGACCTATTAGGTTACACCATGAATACCATGATTTTATTTGGACTTATAATGGGTCTTGGTATGCTGGTGGATAATGGTATTGTAGTAGTTGAAAACGTATATCGACTCATGGACGAAGAAGGCATGAGTAGAAAAAAAGCCGCTAAAAAAGGAATTAGTGAAATTGCATACCCTATTATTATCTCTACAGCAACTACCGTAGCAGCCTTTATTCCTTTAGGATTATGGCCTGGAGTGATGGGAGAATTCATGATTTATTTACCAATTACATTATCGGTAGTATTAGGATCTTCATTATTTGTTGCTATATTTTTTAATTCGGTTTTAGTATCTCAGTTTATGACTGTTGAAGACAAAGAAATGTCGAGAAATCGAATCATTTACATAACCTCCGTTCTTTCGGTTATTGGACTATTCATTTTAATTTTTGGTGGCGACTACCGCGCATTAGGAAGTGTAATGATTTTTACGGCTATTATGCTTTGGTTATACCGACTTTTTATTAGAAAATGGTCAACTTATTTTCAAAATAACACCTTAGTAATACTTGAAAATTTTTATGAGAATTCATTAAAAGCCGCATTAAAAGGGAAACGCCCTTATATAATTAGTATTGGCACCTTTGTGCTACTTATTATTTCATTTATTGGTTTTGGAATCTCGTTAAGTTCGCAACGAACCAAAGTTGAGTTTTTCCCAGATAATAAACCAAACCAAATTATAGTTTATATTGAATATCCCGAAGGCACAGATATTAATAAAACGAACACGATTACCAAGGAAATCGAAAAGAAAGTATACCATGTTTTAAATGAAAACATGTATAAAAAAGGCGATTACAATTTCATGGTAGAAAGTGCTGTTTCGCAGGTTGGTGAGGGTGCTGGTAATCCGCAAACGGATGGTGGATCGGCTGCCGAAATGCCGCATAAAGGTAAAATTACCGCCTCCATGCGCGAATATAAGTTTAGAGAAGGTGAAGACAGCGAATTATTACGTCAAAAAGTTCAGGAAGCCTTAGTAGGCATTTATCCTGGTGTATTAATTTCGGTTGAAAAAGATGCCAACGGACCACCAGCAGGTGCCCCAATTAACATTGAATTAGAGGGTACTGATTATTCTGAACTTATTAATACCGCCGAAAAAATGCGCGACTTTATTAATTCGAGAAGTATAGCTGGTATTGACGAGTTAAAAATTGATGTAAATAAAAACAAACCTGCAATGCAGGTGGTGGTTGACAGAGAAAAAGCAGGCGAATTAGGTGTCAGCGCCTCACAAGTAGGACAACAATTAAGAAACTCTATTTTTGGTGCTAAAGCGGGTATTTATAAAGAAGGTGGTGACGATTATGATATTTACGTGCGTTTCAATGAAGAAAACAGATATAATGCCAGTGCGCTATTTAATCAGAAAATAACTTTTAGAGACATGGCATCGGGCCAAATAAAAGAAATTCCGGTATCTGCGGTAGCTAAACAAAATAACAACTCCGGTTTCAGCTCTATAAAACATAGAGATGCAAAGCGTGTTGTTACGGTTTATTCTGCACTTTCACCAGGATATACCGATGCGGGCGCAGTAGTTGGACAAGTGCGTCATGCGATGAAAGATTTTAATGAGCTTCCTAAGAGCATTAAAATAGATTATACCGGTCAAATTGAAGAACAAAACAAACAAATGGCGTTTTTAGTAGGCGCATTTTTTACGGGATTGTTCTTAATTTTCTTAATTCTTATATTCCAGTTTAATTCATTTTCTAAACCAACCATCATTATGCTCGCTATCTTTTTAAGCTTAATTGGTGTGTTTAGTGGCATCGTAATAACCGGAAGCGCATTTGTTATTATGATGACCATGATGGGTATCATTTCGCTGGCAGGTATTGTGGTGAATAATGGTGTGGTACTATTAGATTATGCACAATTACTTATTGATAGAAAAAAATATAAGTTAGGTTTAGATGAGGAGGATTATTTAAATAAAGACGACTTATATAAAAGTATTGTTACAGCAGGAAAAGCGCGTTTACGCCCCGTATTGCTTACGGCTATTACAACCATTTTAGGCTTAATTCCATTAGCAATAGGTTTAAATATTAATTTCTTCACCTTATTTAGTGAATTTAATCCACATATTTATTTTGGAGGTGACAACGTAGTATTCTGGGGACCATTAGCATGGACCGTTATTTACGGTTTATTCATTGCAACGTTTTTAACATTAATTGTTGTACCTGTGTTATTCTTTTTAACTATGCAGTTAAAAATGTGGATACGAAGTAAAACAACGGAGGCCGAACAAATTCAAGAGGAAACCGTTTAATTTATAAATAAAAAGATTTAAAAATAGAAAGCCTCAACAATTGTTGAGGCTTTCTTATTAAAAAATATTTTTAATTACTTTAAATTAAAACTTAACCTAGCGAATAAAAACCTACCACCAATTCCAAATTGTTGTGCGCGTCTAGACCAATCAAATCGTCCGTCGCTTCTATTCCCAAAAGCTGCTTCTGCTCTGTCTGGATAAATATCAAACAAGTTATTTGCTCCAATAGTAAAAGTTGTACTTTCAGATAATTCATATCCAAATGATAAATCTGTTACTAACTTAGACCCAAAAACCTGTTGGTTAGCAACGGTGGTTGTAGCCTCTGTAACTTCACCAAACCAAACATTTCTTAAGAAAACATTAAACTTATCTGATGTTAAGCTATTTGATAAGTTAATTTTACTCCTTGGCACTGCTTCTTCTAAATACACTCTACTATCTTCAGGAAAATAGGTGCCTACTAATCCTGCATTTTCTAACACCTGTGAAGCTTTTATATCTCCAACCTTTTTAGTTTTTGAAAAGGTTCCAGACAAATCGGTTTTTAATTTTGCAGAACGCCCAACTATCATATCATGTGTTATTACAATATCCAGCCCTTTTGATTCTGTATCAATGGCATTTGCAAAAAACGAGGCTGCAGAAGCATTAGCTTGTTTTAACAAATTATCTAATTCTGTCCCTGTTCCAGGTCCCTTAAACTGCCCAGTATATACTACTCTATCATCAATACCTACCCAATAACCATCAACAGTAAAAGTTAAATGCGCCGAAGGAATTTTTGTAGTAAATCCTAAACTAATACTTTTTGAAGTTTCCTGTTTTAACTGAGGAATTCCTAATAATTTCGCCGCTCTACTATCATTTGCAAAAGTACCAACTTCCTGAGGGTTTCCTAAATTATCAAATATTGTAGAGGTTGAATTAAAGTTTAATTGATGTAGTGATGGCGCTCTAAATCCGGTATTAAAGGCTCCTCTTATATTAGTATTATCGCCAGCTTTTATTCTTGTGGCAAGTTTAACATTTAAAGTAGATCCAAAATCTGAATAATCTTCATATCGCGTAGCAAAACTTAATAAAAAGCTTTCTGTTAAATCAGCTTCTATATCCAAATAACCTGCAACACTGCTTCTGCCTCTTGATAATTCATTGGTAGGACTAAATCCTGGAAATACTTGTGAGCCTCCTGGTCTTGACGCACCAAAGAAATCTTTTGATGGTATTTGTGTCGATAAAGTAATTGCTTGACCAGCAGCTGTGTATTGTGCATATGATGCTTGTTCGCCAGCAACGATTTCATAAGATTCTACACGATATTCAGTACCAAATGCAACGTTTGTACCTTCAAAAATGTCATCATAAAATTTACTGATATCTAAATTGGAAGTGTTTTGAGCAAATGAAAACCCTCCAGCATCAAATGTAGTTGGCGATGCATTTTGCATGGAAGCATTAAAAGTGTTTCCTATCGTATAAAGGAATTCATTTTTCCCATAGGTATTACTAAAATCTACATCCCAAACGCCTATTTTACCTTTTATTCCAACCGAAAACGATTTGTCTTTAATATTGGAGTTAATTTCTGGTAAAAATCCATTTATGTAAGCGGGAGTGTATGTTCTGCTTTGATTTGGTAATCTATAAAATCCTGCAGAATTTCCTGTTCTAGAACTTATCCCGGCAAATGAATATAATTCAGTTCCTTTATCATCTAACGGTAACGACATATTAGCAAAGAAACGACCACCACGTAGTGAAGATTGACCAACCCGCATATTGAAATCGCTTGCTTCTAAGCCGCGAGCAGCTAATTCTGCCGATGTATTATTTGCTGCCAAAATAGTTTGTAATTCAGCCTTTGTTGCGGTTGGACTTAAACCAAGTCCCGCATCATTTCCATACTGAATAACGTCGGCAACATCATCATCAAGTAATAATGACAAATCATAGCCATCATTATTTGCAAAGCGTTCAACCGTATTATACAAGTTAAAAATACTTCCTTCCCATGCCTTCATTCTACCGTAGTCTTCACGCACATCAAAATCTCCCGTAAAATTGATAAATCCACCATTTTCTCCAAGATTTAATCCATAATTGGCGCTAACATTGGTTGTTTCTCCATCAACACCACCAGTTTGATCGTTCGCGTTTTTAGTGAAATTAGCTCCAGTTGTAATGTTTAAAGTTAATTCGTTCGTGTTCTTTTTAAGAATAATATTTATCACCCCTGCTATAGCGTCCGACCCATACTGTGCAGCAGCACCATCTCTCAACACTTCAATACGTTGAATAGATGCCGATGGAATCGCATTTAAATCTGTTCCTACACTCCCACGACCAAATGTTCCATTCACATTTACCAATGAAGAGTTATGACGTCTTTTGCCATTTATTAAAACAAGAACTTGATCTGGCCCTAAACCTCTTAACGAAGCAGGATCAATGTGATCTGTTCCATCTGAAATAGTTTGTGTATTCGAGGTGAACGACGGTGCCACATAATTTAAAATCTGATTTAAATTAACTTGTGGTCCTGCGGTAACCAATTCTGATACATCAATTACATCTATTGGCACTGCCGAATCGGTTGTTGATCGGTTTGGATTTCTGGTTCCAATTAATACTACCTCATCTAAAGATACGCCCTCTTGAAGCGAAATTTTAATGTCCTGTGCCGAAGTTACAATCACTTCCTTTTTGTTAAACCCAACAGACGACACTATAAGTGTTGTAGGAAAAGAAGATATTTTTAAACTAAATTTCCCATCAAAATCGGAAATTGCACCATTGGTAGTGCCTTTCACAATAATGTTTGCACCTAACAATGGTGCATTTGTTCCTGCTTCGGTTATTGTTCCTGTTATTGTGCCTTAAGCAACCATCGCAAAAGGAAATAACAAGCTTAAAAACAAGCAAATTTTTAAGTGTAATAAATTTTTCATAATTAGTTGTTTAGAGTTTAGTCTTTCAATATACATATAAAAACTTATTTTTTTTTAGTAATTAATAAAATTTCTGTTATAAAAATGCTTTTTTGATAAAATAACATGATATATGTTATGTATTATATGTTTTTTAGAACCTAACTTTATGTGTTTTTATCTCATCTAATTTGTACTAGTTTTGGTTTAATGGTTTTTGAATATCCTATTCACCTAAAAAAACAAATCAAAAAATTTAAACTCCATTGTATTTCATTAAATTTGCACTTCAATTTTACGAATATGTACAGAAGTCATAATTGTGGCGAACTAAATGCGTCATTTATAAATAAAGAAGTTACACTTGCCGGTTGGGTGCAAAAATCTAGAGATAAAGGTTTTATTGTTTGGGTAGATTTACGCGACCGTTACGGTATTACGCAACTCGTTTTTGATGCTGAGCGCACTTCAAAAAGTATGCTAGAACAAGCACAAAATTTAGGTCGTGAGTTTGTTATTCAAGTTAAAGGAACCGTAATTGAACGTGCTTCAAAAAACCCTAATATGCCTACTGGGGATATTGAAATATTAGTTTCTGAACTAACAATTTTAAATGAAGCTTTACTACCTCCTTTTACTATTGAAGATAAAACCGATGGTGGTGAAGAATTACGAATGAAATACCGCTACTTAGATATTCGTCGCAACCCGGTAAAAAACAGTTTAATTTTTAGACATAAAGTAGCCCAAGCCGTTAGAAATTACTTGTCTAACGAAGGCTTTATTGAAGTTGAAACGCCCTACTTAATCAAATCGACTCCAGAAGGTGCACGCGATTTTGTAGTGCCTTCTCGCATGAATGCTGGTCAGTTTTACGCCTTACCACAATCGCCACAAACCTTTAAGCAATTGCTTATGGTGGGTGGTATGGATAAGTATTTCCAGATTGTAAAATGTTTTAGAGATGAAGATTTACGTGCCGACAGACAACCAGAATTCACACAAATAGATTGTGAAATGGCCTTTATCGAGCAAGAAGATATTTTAAATGCGTTTGAAGGCTTAACACGTCATTTACTAAAAGAAATAAACGGCGTGGAAGTTGAAAAATTCCCAAGAATGCTGTATGACGATGCCATGCGCAAATATGGTAACGACAAACCAGACATTCGTTTTGGGATGGAATTTGGCGAACTTAATGCCGTGGCACAACATAAAGATTTTGGTGTTTTTAACAGCGCCGAATTAGTCGTTGGTATTGCTGTTCCTGGCGGAAATGTGTATACTCGAAAAGAAATAGACCAATTAATTGATTGGGTTAAACGCCCGCAAATTGGTGCTTTAGGAATGGTTTATGTGCGTTGTAATGAGGATGGTACGTATAAATCTTCCGTCGATAAATTTTACGACGAAGCAGATTTAGCCAAATGGGCAGAAGTAACTGGTGCGAAAGCAGGCGATTTAATTTGTGTGCTTTCAGGGAACACCGATAAAGTACGCACACAATTAAGTGCTTTACGTATGGAATTAGCAGAACGCTTAGGATTAAGAAATCCTAAAGAATTTGCGCCGCTTTGGGTTTTAGATTTCCCACTTTTAGAATGGGATGAAGACACCCAACGTTACCACGCCATGCACCATCCATTTACTTCTCCAAAACCAGGACAGTTAGAATTATTAAAAACCAACCCAGGTGCTGTAAAAGCCAACGCGTATGATTTGGTTTTGAACGGAAACGAAATTGGCGGCGGTTCTATAAGAATTCACGATAAAGAAACCCAATCCTTAATGTTTGATTATTTAGGCTTTACGCCCGAACAAGCAAAAGCCCAATTCGGATTTTTAATGGATGCCTTTCAATATGGTGCACCGCCTCATGGTGGTTTAGCCTTTGGTTTAGACAGATTGGTGGCCATTTTAGGCGGACAAGAAACCATTCGCGATTTTATCGCCTTCCCTAAAAACAATTCAGGAAGAGATATCATGATTGATGCGCCTGCAACCATAGACGATGCCCAATTAACAGAACTAAGTTTAAAATTAAATTTAAAATCATAAAAACTAAATCCTGCAAACCGCAGGATTTTTTTTAATACATTTATAGCATGCCTCTAAATGCTAAAAGCCTTTTAAGAAAATTTTTAATCTGGAAATACAAACATCTTTCCGAAAGGCAATTCGTTTATATATTAAGCATTTTGGTTGGGTTTTTAGCCGGTATGGGTACCGTAGTTCTTAAAAACTTGGTGCATTACATCAGGCTCCTTTTTGAAATAGATATCTTTAAAAATTATCAGTACTCACTATATTTCATATTTCCTATTTTAGGATTGGTAGTGGTTTATTTTATAAAGCAAACTTGGTTAAAAAAACATATTGGGCATGGTATTTCTTCAACTTTATATGCCATATCAAAACTAAATGGAATTATTCCAAGATACAATATTTACGCCTCTCTTATTACAGCTCCTTTAACCGTTGGTTTTGGTGGTTCTGTGGGGTTGCAAGGTCCTGCAGTTAGTGTAGGTGCTGCCTTGGGTTCGAATGCAGCACAATTATTTCATATGAGTGCTAAAACCAGAATGCTATTAATTGGGTGCGCCGCCGCAGGTGCCATGGCGTCTATGTTTAAAGCACCCATTGCCGCAATTATTTTCGCAATAGAAATTTTTAGCTTAGACATTGCTTTTGTATCGTTGGTTCCTTTATTATTGGCCTCGGTGTCTGCAGTAGTGACATCGTATTTTTTCTTAGGAACCGATGTGTTATTAAGTTTCGAATTAATAGATAAATTCGAGATAGAAGACATTCTGTTTTACATCGTCTTAGCAGTCGTTACAGGTTTCGCGTCGGTATATTTTTCCAAAGTATTTTTTGCCATTTCAAACTTTTTTAAGCAATTTGAAAGCAGAGCAAAACGCTTACTTATAGGTGGTTTCGCTATTGGCACCATGCTCTATTTTATCCCGCCATTATACGGTGAAGGGTACGGAATTATGAATAACCTTTTAAAAGGCGATCATTTAGCCGCCATTGGCACCACACCTTTCGATTTAGATGTATCAAACATATGGATTGTTATCGCACTTTTAATAGGTATCGCTGTTTTTAAGGCCATTGCCATGACAACCACTTTTGGCGCAGGAGGCGTTGGGGGTGTATTTATCCCTACCCTGGTTATGGGTAGTGCGTTGGTAATGCTTTTGCCAAAATAATTAATAATATGGGCTTAGATTTTCATGTTTCAGAATCTAATTTCACTTTAATTGGTATGACGGGTTTAATGGCTGGTGTACTACATGCACCCCTAACCGCCATATTCCTTATTGCCGAAATTACTGGTGGCTACGAACTTTTTGTACCATTAATGATTGTAGCAGCAATTTCATTCACAATTACAAAATATTACGTGTCGCACTCCATTTACACGCTTAAACTTGCCGAACGCGGTGAACTTATTACCCACGATAAAGACCAAAACGTACTCATGGTTTTAGATATCGATAAAGTGATAGAAACAAATTTTATAGTGCTTACGCCCGACATGAAACTGCGTTATATCTTAACAAACGCCGTAGCAAAATCCTCCAGAAATCATTTCCCCGTGGTAAACGAAAATAATGAATTTCTAGGAGCCATCAGGCTCGACGATATCAGGCATCTCATGTTCGATTCCGAATTGTACGATAAAATAGACGTGGCTAGTTTAATGCAAGCAGACTCACATATTATCGATTATAACAACGACAATATGAACGATATTATGGATAAATTTAAAACCAGCGGTGCATGGAATTTACCCGTAATTAAAGACGATAAATATTACGGTTACATCTCAAAATCAAAACTTTTAACCGCTTATAGAAGACAACTCATCAAGTTCACCAAGTAAACGATTAGTTCATGAAATACCTTATAATCATACTATTTATAGCCGCTTTCGGAAGTATTTTAGCAGGCTACTTTATCGAAACAGAACATACACAAAAACTAATAGGCTTTGGCGTTTTGGGGCTGTTTTTCATTGTATTTCCTCTATTTTCTTATTACCGTTGGAAAGATAAAGATGTAAAAGACTATATGCTTACCAAAGAAAATTTAGACAAGATGCGAGAAACCCAAAAAGAAAAAAAAATTTAGTATTTGGGCGTTCCCCTGCGGGTCGCGCTTTCCGCACTACATGGTAGTTTGCTTCAATCGCTAACGCGGGCTTATTTGGAGTGTTCAGTCGCAGTCACAGTCGCAGTTTTCAGTCTCAGTCGCAGTATTCAGTTAGCCTTGTCAGGTTGAGCGCCTTCCTTTTCATCCGTGAAAATCTGTGAAATCCGTGTCTTAAAAAGTATCCAGTCGCAGTTCGCAGTCACCCATGTCAGGTTGAGCGCAGTCGAACACCTCCAGTAATTCAAATCCTTCTAATCAAAAAATCCTAATTCAAATTACGTTTCTGTATAAAAAACCGCTTCAAAAGCTCCGAAGCTTCAGCTTCCAAAACCCCACCTTTTATAACAGTTTTAGGATGCAATTTGGTGTTTAAATTAATACACCCACGCTCCAAATCTCTAGCCCCATACACAATATTCGAAATCTGACTCCAATACAAAGCCCCAGCACACATCTGGCAAGGTTCTAAGGTCACATACAAGGTACAATCTTTTAAATATTTACCACCCAAAAAATTGGATGCCGCTGTAATGGCTTGCATTTCGGCATGTGCCGTAACATCCACTAACATTTCGGTTAAATTATGCCCGCGGGCAATCACTTTATTATCTATAACAATAACAGCACCCACCGGAATTTCGCCTTTTTCAAAAGCTACCTCCGCTTCCTGGAGCGCTTTTTTCATAAAATAAGTATCATCAAAAGGTTGTATCATAAAAGAAATGTAACTATTAAAAATCAAAAATACAATTTCAAAGCTTCGGCAAGAAATTTGATACAGATTTTTAAAGCTTCTATTATGAAAAACTACTATTCTATTACTATTCCAAAACCATGTCATGAAAATTGGAACACCATGACCCCAAAAGAAAAAGGTAGATTTTGTAATATTTGCTCTAAAACGGTTATCGATTTTACAAAAATGGCCGATTGAAGACATACAAGAATTTATTCATCAAAACAAAAACAATCGCATTTGTGGGCACTTTAAACAATCACAACTAGATAGCATTAATATTGTAATTCCTTCGCAAGTTTTAATGCAACAAAAAAGCTTTCATAAAGTATTTTTGTTGGTGTTATTAATTGTAATGGGAACAACGCTCATGAATTGCACTAACAAAAATGGAAGCAAACAAAGAATTGATAGTATTGAAGTAATCGATACCATAAATAACAGTACTATAGATATTCTTGGGGATTTGCCTAAAATGACTGAAATAGACTCATTGGAAAAAAGTAGCTGTTCGGATAACTCAACAAGTTCCAAAATCCAACCAATTATTAACCCTATTGGAATAATTGAAGTTGAAAACTACAGTTGGTGATGGTAAGATGTAATAGATTCATCAGAAATAGAAGGTGAAATTGCTTTAGGGATGATTGTTATTGAATCTCATCCACAATTTAAAGATACACCTCAACATTTGTCTGTTCAAGAAAAACAAAGAATACTTTTCTAATCGTTTATCAAAACTTGTTACAGAAAATTTCAATACATTCGTTTGTTTAGATGTAAAAGGGAAGCAAAAAATTCAAACTCAATTTAAAATCGACAAAAATGGAAATATAGTAGATATTAAAGTAAGAGCACCTCATATTAAACTAGAAGAAGAAGCTATTCGTGTTATTCAAACTTTTACCTCAATTTATTCCTGCTACACAACGAAACAAACCTATAGCATGCTATTTATTCACTTACCAATTATTTTTCAAGTAGAAGAATAATAAAATCTTGTACTTTTGCTATGTGCAAAATTCAATTTTAAATCAAATAAATTCCCCAAAAGAACTCCGTCTTTTAAACCAAAAAGACTTACCTCAACTTGCCCAAGAATTACGCGACTTTATCATAAATATTGTCGCCACCAAAGAAGGACATTTAGGCGCTAGTTTAGGCGTGGTAGAATTAACCATTGCACTGCATTATGTATTTAACACCCCCAGAAGATCAGCTTATTTGGGATGTGGGCCATCAAGCCTACGGACATAAAATATTAACAGGCAGAAAAGAAATATTTCACACCAACAGACAACTTGGTGGCATTAGCGGATTCCCAAAACGCGATGAAAGTGTGTACGATGCTTTTGGTGTAGGGCATGCATCAACTTCTATTTCGGCAGCTTTGGGAATGGCCATTGCGTCGCAACTAAAAGGCGATGTAGATAAACAACATATTGCGGTAATTGGCGATGCCTCTATTGCGGGTGGTATGGCGTTTGAAGGTTTAAATCACGCCGGTGTTACCGATGCTAATTTATTGGTTATTTTAAATGATAATGCCATTGGCATTGACCCCAGTGTTGGTGCTTTAAAGCAATATTTAACCAATGTTAAAAAGGGTATTCAAAGAAAAAACAATATTATTGAAGCCCTAAATTTTGATTATTCCGGACCTATTGATGGGCACGATATTGATAAAGTCATTTCAGAATTAAAACGATTAAAAACCGTAAAAGGTCCTAAGTTTTTACATGTTATTACCACCAAAGGCAAAGGTTTAAAACAAGCCGAAGAAAACCAAGTAACATACCACGCTCCTGGAAAATTTGATGCCTCCACAGGAGATATTATTTCTAAAACACCTTCAGCATTCACAAAATATCAAGATGTTTTTGGACATACCATTGTAGAATTGCCAAACAAAATAAAAACATTGTTGGCATTACACCCGCCATGCCTACAGGAAGTTCCTTAAAATATATGATGGATGATAATGCCAGAACGTGCTTTTGATGTTGGTATTGCCGAACAACATGCCGTAACCTTGGCTGCAGGTATGGCAACCCAAGGATTAATCCCGTTTTGTAATATTTATTCCACATTTTTACAACGGGCTTACGATCAAATTATCCACGATGTGGCGCTACAAAAACTACCCGTTATTTTTTGTTTAGACCGCGCCGGATTGGTTGGTGAAGATGGCGCAACGCATCACGGGGTTTTCGATTTATCGTATTTAAGCTGTATTCCCAACCTCATCATTTTTGCACCACGCAACGAAGTGGAATTACGCAACATCATGTACACCGCGCAACTAGGTTTACAGCAACCTATTGCCATTCGCTATCCACGAGGTACTGGTGTAACAGTTAGATTGGAAACAACCTTTTACAAAAATAACCATTGGCAAAGGTGTTGCAGCTAAAAGAAGGTCGTAAATCTGGCGGTATTAAGTATTGGAACTATTGCCAAAAACGTATCTGAAGCCATTGTAAATTTAGATGTTTCGCATTACGATATGCGTTTTGTAAAACCTTTAGACGACACTTTGCTTCATACCATTTTTAAAACACTACCAAACCATTATTACGGTTGAAGATAATAGCATAAAGGGTGGTTTTGGAAGTGCTATTTTAGAATTTGCTACAGCGCAACTATAAAAACACGATTAAAATTTTAGGAATTCCCGACACGTTTATTGAGCATGGCAGTGTTGTAGAATTACAACAATATGTTGGCTTAGATACACAAAGTTTAAAAACGTTTTTCGAACTAAATTCAATTTAAAAATATGGAGCAATTTACCTTAGCACGGGTTATACACGTATTGGCAGTGGTACTTTGGATTGGTGGTGTGGCCATGGTAACCACAGTGCTTATTCCTGCCATTAAAAAAATGACCTCTAAAGAAGATCAAATAAAAACCTTTGAAACCATTGAAGGTAAATTTGCCATGCAAGCTAAAATTACAACCTTACTCACCGGACTTTCGGGTTTTTATATGCTCTATGAAATGGACGCATGGAACAGATATTTAGACCTCCGCTATTGGTGGCTTCATGCTATGACCTTGGTATGGATTTTATTTACATTAATTCTCTATGTGCTCGAGCCTCTTGTGCTTCATAAATTATTTAAAACATACGCCGAGGCAAACCCAGAAAAAACCTTTAAAATTATGCATCGCTTACATTGGGTGCTCTTGGTATTAAGCCTCATTACCATCGCTGGCACCGTGGCAGGAAGCCATGGTTGGTTTTGGATAAAATAAAACATAAAAGACATAACTACATTAAACCTTCCAACAAAACAGCAGTCTTATTTTTAAATTTAAACATTTATTTAATTTCATAAAAATGTATACGCCCTATTACCTCCTTTTGTTTTTTATTAGCAGCCTATTAATTACTTCTTGCAACAACGATGATGATAACAACACCGATTCTGGTGATAATTTACCCGCAGTTTCAGGGTATCCTATTGTAGATACAGGCGTCAAAACCTTTTACAATAATGACGGCTATTATAACAACCACTTCATCAGGTCAAGCTTATCACGGGCAAGATGCTTCGTATAGCGGAAATCAACCTTCTTACACCAATAACAATGATGGCACCATCACCGATAATGTTACTGGATTGATGTGGGCACAAGACATGGGTGAAAAAATCACTTTTGATGCAGCAAAAACTAAAGCAGAAAATGCTTCTTTAGGCGGACATACCGATTGGAGGTTTCCCACTTTAAAAGAACTCTATTCACTCATATTGTTTACTGGTAAAGTAAAAGGTGAAATCGCTATTGATATGTTTATCGATACGAAATATTTTAACCAGCCTATTGGCGATGTTAGCATTGGCGATAGAGAAATTGATGCTCAAACATGGTCTGCCACCGAGTATGTTGGTAAAACAATGATAAATGTTGAAACTGTTTTTGGAGTTAATTTTGTGGATGGCAGAATTAAAGGCTATCCAAAATATAAACCTGCTACTGGGGCGGCAAATACCATGTATCTTAGAATGGTTAGAGGAAATACCGACTACGGACAAAATAATTTTGTTGACAATGGCGACGGCACCATTAGCGATTTAGCAACCGGACTCATGTGGCAAAAGACTGATAATGGCGTAGCAAGAGATTGGCAAGCAGCCTTAAGCTATAGCGAAGGTTTAAACCTCGCTAACCAAACCGATTGGAGATTGCCGAATGCCAAAGAATTACAAAGTATTGTAGATTACAGCAGATCGCCACAAACAACCAATTCACCTGCCATTAACCCTTTATTTCAAACCACCGAAATTAACGACCCCGATGGCAATTCAGGTCATTACCCATTTTATTGGACGGGTACAGCACATTTAGATGGCGTAAACCCCTATGCTACCGCGGTGTATATTGCTTTTGGTGAAGGATTAGGAAAAATGAACGGTGTTTTAATGGATGTTCATGGTGCAGGATGCCAAAGAAGCGATCCTAAAAGTGGAAACATTGCCAATTACCCAGAGTATTTCGGTCCGCAAGGCGATGTACGATATGTTTATAATTATGTTAGAGCCGTAAGAACCATTTCAAAATAGTAGCCTATGCAGACCATGAAGTATTTAATTTATAGCAGCATGCTTTTAGTATTTCTGTCTTGTTCAAAGGATGATAAGACTTCTGAAACCATCCCAGAGCCATCAAAACCCAATATTTTACTCATTATTGCCGATGATTTTGGTTTAGATGCTTGCCCTAATTATAGTTTAGGTACTTCAAAACCAAATATGCCAGAGTTACAAAAACTGATAAACAAAGGCATTACGTTCGATAATTTTTGGGCAAACCCCATGTGTTCGCCTACACGCGCATCCATTCTTACAGGAAAATATGGTGTTAAAACGGGCGTACTCAATGCGACCGATGCTTCGACTATTAACGCTAGCGAAAAAACAATTCAGAGCTATTTAGATGATAACTTAGGAAAAATTTACAGTCATTCCATCATTGGTAAATGGCATCTGTCTGATAACGAACCTAACAGACCCACAGAAATGGGCATCGATTATTTTACTGGTTTATTAAAAGGAACCGTAAACAATTACAATCAGTGGAATTTAGTTGAAAATGGCGTAAGCAGCGTAAACACCGCGTATATTACGACCAAAATTACCGATTTAGCCATCGATTGGATTAACAATCAAGACGCCAATTGGTTTTGTTGGTTGGCGTATAACGCGCCCCACACCCCGTTTCATTTACCGCCAGATTATATGCATTCGCAAGGCACTTTACCTACCGATCAAAGCTAGTATAGACGCCAACCCCTTGCCTTATTACCTCGCTATGGTAGAAAGTATGGATTATGAAATAGGACGATTACTGGCAAATATTCCACAGGATGAACTCGAAAATACCATCATTATTTTTATAGGCGATAATGGCACACCTGGTGAGGTTATTCAAAGTCCGTACGATGCCACGAAAAGCAAAGGCAGTTTGTACCAAGGCGGTATTGCCGTGCCTTTAATTGTTTCTGGTAAAGGCGTTTCGCGACTCGCAGCAAGAGAACAAAACCTTATTAATGCTACCGATTTGTTTTCAACCATTGCCCAAATTGCTGGCGTAACTGCAAGCACCTACCAAAACAGTCAAAGCTTTTATCCGTTGCTTAGCCAAACATCCACCAATAATCGCAACTATAACTACTCCGAAATATTAAATACAGCACCCGCCAGATCGGGTTACACCATAAGAGATACCACCTATAAACTGTTTGTTTTAGATAATGGTACCGAACGTTTTTATAATTTGAAAACAGACCCCTACGAAACCAATAATATTATGGACAGCCTAACAGCCGAAGAAACTACTATTTATATCAACTTAAAAAAAGAGGCTGGGTTGATTAGGGCGTGATGTATTTATAATAGATGTATTTATAATATTTGTTAGGTTTTTGTATTACTAAAGGTTGAAAATACTCGTATTCCACCTTTGAATTTGTCGGAAAAAAGTTATAGATTTGAAATAACTTGAGAAGTGTGAATTTTTTACCTCGTGATTTATGGATTTAATAAAAGTTACTTGTGCTATAATTTTATTTGACGAAAAAATACTTGTTGTTCAAAGAAGTGAGAACATGAAATTACCTCTAAAATGGGAATTTCCAGGAGGTAAAATTGAAGAAAGAAGAATCTGAGGAAGATTGCATAATACGAGAAATTAAAGAAGAATTAAATATCGAAATTGAATTAATATCTAGATTAACTCCTTCAAATTTTGATTATCCAAATTTTTCAATTCAATTGATTCCTTTTACTGCAAAATATTTAGATGGAACTATTAAATTAACAGAACACAAGCAATATCAATTTCTTAAAAAAGATGAACTAATAGATTTAGATTGGGCTGAAGCTGATATACCTATTCTTAAAGAATACTTGAGAAATATGAATCGAAGGAATTTACGAAGAATTAGTAACCCAATTGGTTCGTCAAAAACTCGATAATATAGACGAAAAGGTGTTTTTTGTAAATAAATCTGTTTTGGATAAAGAAGAAGCCTCTTCTATATTGTCAAAACATCTTTCTCAAACTATAAAAAATGCATTAAATTATGTAAAAGGAGAGAATCAAATTGAGCTTCAAATAGAAATTGCCAATAAAATCATTTTATTTCTTAAAGAAGAATTAAAAAAGGAAGAATTTAATAATGATTTAATTACGATTGAAGGAGAAATATTAAAAGCAGTTTTTTCAAAAGTAGATGCTCATTTTTCAGATTTTAATTTACATCTTAAAGAAATTACTCCTTATACACGATTAACTCATAGTGAATTATTTACAGGTGGTAATGTTGGTCTTTCTCTTGAAAGTGAATTAAAAAAAGAAATTTTATCTTCTAATAAAATTGACCTTCTTGTTTCTTTTATAAAATTTAAAGGAATCATAATTCTTGAAAAAGAATTAAAGGAATTTACAAAAAGAGGTGGTCAATTAAGGGTAATAACTACCACATATATGGGTGCTTCAGACTATAAAGCAATTCAATTACTTTCCAAATTAGAAAATACAGAAGTAAAAATTTCATATAATACGGGAAATGAAAGACTACATGCAAAAGCGTATTTATTCAAAAGAAATACTGGATTTCACACTGGATATATTGGTTCATCAAATTTTTCTCGTTCTGCATTAACTGATGGTTTGGAATGGAACTTAAAAATCACGACAAAAGAGGTAAGTCATATCATTGATAAATTTCAAAAGACATTTGATTCATATTGGCAAAGTGATGATTTTGAATTTTTTGATGATTCTATCCATAAAGAAAAATTGATTCAATCCTTAAATCAGGGTAAGTCTGGAAAAATTCCTGATTTAAATCTATCATTTTTTGATATTAAACCATTTCCATTTCAGTCTGAAATTTTAGAAAAACTAGAAGTAGAACGTACTGTTCACAATAGAAATAAAAATCTTGTTGTAGCAGCTACAGGAACGGGGAAAACCGTTATTTCTGCATTTGATTACAAAAGATTTAAAAACGAAAACAAATCAGCTAAACTTCTTTTTCTAGCTCATAGAAAAGAAATATTAGTTCAATCAATAAATACCTTTAGAGGAATTTTAAGAGATAATAATTTTGGAGAATTATGGGTTGATGGTTTGGTGCCTGATATCTTATGAAATATGTTTTTGCTTCTGTACAAACTATAAATAATCGCTTAAATGAGATAAACCTTATCACCAGAATATTTTGATTTTATAATAATTGACGAATGTCACCATCTAACTGCAAATAGTTATCGAGGAATAATTAATTATTTTCAGCCAAAAGTTCTACTTGGGCTTAACTGCAACACCTGAAAGAATGGATGGTGGCGATATTCAAGAAGATTTTCATAATAGAATTGCAGCAGAAATAAGATTACCCGAAGCATTAAATAGAAAATTACTATGTCCGTTTCAATATTTTGGAATTACTGATAGTATCGATCTTTCGAAAGTAGGTTGGGAAAGAGGCAGGTATGTGGCAAGTGAATTGACTTCTATTTATACAGCAAATGATAGAAGAATTAGAGAAATCATTGATGCTCTAGATAAATACACTAAAGACCTAAATGATGTTCGAGCCATTGGTTTTTGTGTTACTATGGAGCATGCAAAATTTATGGCTGAGAAATTTAATCTCGCAGGACTCAAAGCAGACTATTTAACTAGTGCCAATAATCAAAACAGGGATAATGTTAGAAATCAATTGATTAAAAAAGAAATCAATTACTTGTTTGTTGTCGATATTTTTAATGAAGGTGTTGATATACCAGAAATCGATACTGTTTTGTTTTTAAGACCAACAGAAAGTTTAACTGTTTTCTTACAACAACTTGGAAGAGGTTTACGATTAGCAGAAAATAAAGATTGTTTAACAGTTTTAGACTTTGTTGGAAACTCAAGACCAGAATATAACTTTGAAAATAAGTTTCGGGCTTTAATTGGTAAAACTGCAACTACAGTTACTAAAGAAGTTGAAGATAATTTTCCTCATTTACCACTTGGTTGTTCAATTATTTTAGAGAAAAAGGCAAAACAAATTATTTTAGAGAATATTTCTGCAGCCACTTCAATAAATAGAAATCAATTAATTCAAAAATTGCAAAATTTTCAGCATCAAACTACACTTGAGTTGAATTTGAAGAATTTCGTTGATTTTTATAATATTCCGCTACAAATAATCTATAAACGAGGTGGTTGGAAAAGACTTTGCTATGATGCAGGTCGGTTAGATAAATTTGATGACACAAACGAAAAGCCAATTATAACTGCTATTGCTAAAAAATGGCTATCTACTAGTTCAACAAGCTATTTTCAATTTATTTTAAGAATAGCAAAAAAAGATTTTAAAATATCGCTAAGAGATTTTAATGAAAATGAGAAGCAAATGCTTTTAATGTTGCATTATGACATTTGGCAAAAGGCAGGTGGATTTAACTCTTTAGAATCTAGTATTCTAGAAATAGGCAGAAACAAAATTTTAATTAATGAAATTATTGAAGTCCTTGAATTATTAATTGATAATATTGGTTTCAAAGAAATAGACATTGATTTACCATATAACCAACCACTCAAAATACATGCTCGATATACAAGAGATCAAATTTTAGCTGCTTTTGGTTTAAGTACATTCGATAAGAAAATCTCCAAGTCGAGAAGGGTGTTGCTGAAAACAAAGAATTAAATACTGAACTACTTTTTATAAATCTCATCAAATCTGAAGAAAATTTTTCACCAACAACGATGTATGACGATTATGCTATAAATGAAACTTTATTTCATTGGCAAAGTCAAAATTCAGCAGGTCCTGAAACGCCAAAAGGGATTTCATACATTAAGCATGAAAAGGCAAAAAAAAGAATTTTACTTTTTGTTAGAGAAAAAAACAAAGATGAATTTGGCAATACGATGGGTTATGTTTTTGTTGGTGAAGGAATCTTAAAAGAGCATTATGGTGAAAAACCAATGAATATTAAATGGGAATTAAATGAGCCCTTACCTCATTATTTATGGAAAGATGCTGCGAAACTTAGAGTTGGTTAATTTTAACAGGGTTATCTTCACAAAAAAGCATTAACAAGCCAAAACACTTAACCAACAATGAACTTCAGAAAAGCCACAGCACATGATATTTCAGCCATCGTAGAACTCATGGCAGACGATGTACTCGGGCAACAAAGAGAACAGTTCCAAACACCATTGCCCGCAGCCTATTTAAAAGCCTTTGAAAACATAATGGCGGATAGCAACCAAGAACTTATGGTTGTGGTAGATGACAGTCATGCCATTATTGGAACGTTTCAATTATCGTTTATTCAATACTTATCGTATTGTGGTGGCATTAGGGCGCAAATAGAAAAATGTGATGGTTAGAGCAGACCAACGCGGTTTAGGCATTGGAAAACTTATGTTTGAATGGGCCATAAACAGAGCCAAAGAACGCCATGCGCATGTACTGCAATTAACTTCGGATAAAAAAAGACCCAGAGCTATTAAATTTTATGAAGATTTGGGTTTTGTTGCCTCTCATGAAGGCATGAAATTGCATTTTAAATAAACGTCATTACGAGGAGGCACGACGAAGTAATCTGTAACTTCAACTTTCTATGTAATCTAGGACTCCTAATTTAAGAGATTGCTTCGTTGCTCTCGCAATGAAGCACTAAAAATTAATCCCTTTTATTTTTTTGTATTCTAAGATGGCTTTACTATCAGACAGCAACGAAACGTGGTAACACACGCTTGATAAACGGGTGTACAGGCTGCTATCGTGCGCTTTTATGGTTTTGGGTAGGCCTTTTAAAATAAGTGCATCGTAATTGGATGCGGTGCCATTAAAACTGTTATTTACGGCTTGGGTATAGGTGCTTAACAGGGTGTTGATAACGCCGTAACCCGCAATTTCTTTATCGATAACTTCGGTGGATTGGTAGATGTTTTCAATACTAATTTTTATAATATCTTTTATTTGAGCTTCGTACTTACTTTTGTCTAACAGGGCACAATCGAAACTGCCATTTAAAATGGCATCTTCGTGTGTCATGAAAATATCGACGGCCTCGTTAATGAGGCTGCCGATGGCCAGGGCGCGTAAATACCCAATGCGGTCTTCTCTGGTGGAAAGTGCATAATAATTTTCGGGTTTTATGGTGTCGCGTATTATTTTTGAGAGATATTCGAGTGCAAATTCTTCTTGGATGAGCCCGAGATTGATACCGTCTTCAAAATCGATGATGGTGTAACAAATATCGTCGGCCGCTTCGACTAAAAAAGTTAGTGGGTGGCGCGAAAAACTTACATCGGTGTTGCTTCGTTTTACTAAACCCAACTCGGTAGCGACATCTAAAAAGGCGTCTTTTTCCGATTGAAAAAACCCGTATTTTTTGTCGGCTATATGTTTGGTTGGTTTTTTGGGTAAGGATTCTTTGGGGTATTTGGTAAAGGCGCCCAGGGTGGCGTAGCTTAAACGGAGTCCGCCATCGCGTCCTGCTCTGCTTTCGGTTAAAATTTTAAATCCGTTGGCATTGCCTTCAAAATCGCATAAATCTTGATATTCTTTGGGGGTTAGTTGGTTTTTATATGAACTACCTGCACCTGTTTTAAAAAATTCGCCAATGGCTTTTTCACCGGAGTGTCCGAAAGGTGGGTTGCCAATATCGTGCGCCAAAGCTGCGGCGGCGACTATCGCTCCAAAATCGTTGGCTTGATAGCCATGTACGTTTTGTAAATGTGGGTGTTTTTCTAAGAATTTTTTTCCTACCAATCGCCCTAAACTTCGCCCTACCACACTTACTTCTAAGCTATGGGTTAAGCGGGTGTGCACAAAATCGGTTTCTGATAATGGGATGACCTGGGTTTTATCTTGCAGACTTCTAAATTCGGATGAAAAAATCACACGGTCGTAATCGACTTCAAAACCCAAACGGGTTTCGTCTTGTTCTTTACGTATGCGTTTATTGGTATCGCCAGCGCGTTTTAAGGATAGTAATTGTTCCCAGTTCATTATAAAAATTTAAGTGTTGGCAAGATAACCAAATTCAACAAAACTAAAATTGAAAATTTGGTAACATTAAGGTAACATTTTAATGATTGTTGTTTAATATTAAGGTAACATGAACTTTACAAGCATGCCTTTACTTTGCAATATTAATTTAACAATACAAATGAAACACCTAGTTACCTTATTTATACTTGCATTTACCAGTTTAAGTTTTTCTCAAAATACCGGAATGGTGGTTGGCAAAATAATGGATAACGAACTACAAAACAGTCCGTTAATAATGGCTCAAGTTTCTATAAAAGAGTCGGCGATTCAAGTTAATACCGATTTAACGGGTATGTTTGTATTAGAAAATTTAAAAGCTGGTGATTACACTTTGGTATGTGCTTTTGCGGGTTACGAAACGCAAGAGATTAACGTACATGTAGACCCATTTCAACCTGCCGAAGTTAAATTAGGTTTAGATGCAAGCACGGTTTCGTTACTTGAATTAGCCTCATTAACTTCTGTGGCTACCAAAGATGAGAAATTTACTTCTGCATCTACAATCAACTAAATTTAGTCGGTTTTCCCACAATCAATATTAAGTTTTAATTTATAAAAATTCGAATAATGTCTTTAAGATACTATTCAAATTCTTATTTAAAGTCATGGTGAAAAAATATATTTTTAACTATTTCCCAATGTTATGGTAATGTTTAGGTTTTAATAAAATCACAGCATTCGATAACATTAAGGAAACACTTTTGTTACCATTCTTTAAAGTCTACTTAACATCTTGTTTACATAGCATTACGTTCTTTGCGCCAAGATAAAAACTAAAAGAATGAAAAAAATCACATGGATTTTAACGTTGTGTTTTGCCGCTATTTCATACGGTCAATCTACTGGCTCTGTATTTGGAACGTTAACCGATAAAGAATATAACGATGAACCTTTGGCATTTGCCAATGTATTAATAAAAGGCACTACTAAAGGAGTTACTTCTGATATTGATGGCGTATATAGATTCGAAAATTTAAAAGCAGGCAACTACATATTACAATTTAGTTTTGTTGGTTACGAAACTCAGGAAATACCTGTAAAAATTGTATCTGGAAAAACCATCGAAATAAATGTTTCAATGAAGGCTAGTGCTGCTTCGTTAGATGAAGTGGTAATTACAACCACTACCAAAAGAGAAAGTGAAACGGCGTTACTTTTAGAGCAGAAAAAAGCTATTGGGTTTAAAACTGCCATTGGTTCGCAAGAATTATCAAGAAAAGGCGTGGGCGATGTAGCCACTGCGGTAACCAAAGTAACAGGGATATCTAAACAAGAAGGTTCTGGAAACATATTTGTTAGAGGCTTGGGTGACAGGTATAATATTACCTCTTTGAATGGCTTGCCTTTGCCTTCCAACAACCCATTAAATAAAAATATCGATTTAGAAATTTTCTCTACCGATATTGTAGAGTCTATAGATATTGATAAAACCTACGATACTAAAAATTATGGCGATTTTGCGGGAGCAAATATAAATATCGCATCCAAAAATTATACTGGTAAAGGCTTTTTTGAGATTCAATTAGAATCAGGCGCTAATACTAACGCCATTTCTCAAAGCAACTTTTACTTAAGTGATGGCCCAAATTTTTCTGGTTTTTACAGTGATCCCTATCCTGCTTTTCCGTTAAACAATTATAATTTTACTACCAGTTGGGATAGACAAGAAAGCGGAACTCCTATTAATTCTGGTGCTTCACTTAAATTAGGAGATTCTTACACCCTGGGAGATGACGTGAAACTAAATTTCTTTGGAGTAGCCTCTTTTAACAACGCATATGATTACAAAGAAGGTATATCTAGAGGGAGCGTAAACGTGTCTGGCGTACCTAGAACCGATTACGACTACACAAGCTATTCATATAAAACCAATACTACTTTAATGGGTAATGCTGGTATAAAAATAAGAGATCAACGTATAAGCTACAACGGGTTATATGTTAATACTTCGAGTCAAAACCAAGACGAATACTTTGGAACCGTTGATGTTTTTGACTATGCGCCAGAGGGCGGTGCTTTTGTGCAATGGGCAACATTTGAGAGAACCCAACTTATTGTGCATCAACTTTTAGGAGACCATAAAATAGGAGAAACTTTAGACATTAACTGGGGAGCTTCCTATAATTTTGTTAAAAACAACATTCCTAATAGACGGCAAAATATTCTAACCCCAGATAATTGGGATGAGCCAGAGGGACCTAAATCGTTTTTACAAACAAACAATGCTGCCGACAACCATAGATTTTATCAGGATTTAGAAGAAGAAGAAATTGCAGCTAATTTTTCAACTACTTATAAATTCAGTAAAAATGAAGATGATGATTACAAAGGGAAAATAACTTTGGGATATAGTGGAAGATTTAAAAAGGTTGATTTTGATGCAACGCAGTTTAACTTTAGAATACTTCGAAATGTCACACAACCTATTGTAACAGATATCTATAATTTAGATAGTTATTTTAATCAAGCTAACCTAAACGCTGGATTGTTTAGTATTGAAACCTTTAGAGGTAATGCGCAGCAAGCAAATGCTTTAGAGCCACAAACATTTGATGGACCACAAGACATACATGCTGGCTTTTTGTCTTTTGAATATGCTTTTAGCCCTAAGTTTATACTTATAGCTGGTGTTAGAGCAGAAAAAATAAACCAAACTATTAACTGGGATACTTCTTTATCTAAAGGTGCTAGTGAATTGGATGAACTGGAAATTTTACCAACATTGTCTTTAAAGTATAAATTAACAGACGACCAAAATTTAAAATTTGCAGCAAGTAAGACTTATACCCTGCCACAATACATCGAACGTGCATTTTTTCAATTTGTAGGTGCAACACAATCATTTGTTGGTAACCCCAATTTGTATGCCTCAACAGATTATAATGCGGATATAAAATGGGAAATTTTTCCGAAAAGCAGTGAAATCATTTCATTAGGTGCTTTCGGGAAATACATTGAAAATCCCATTAACGAAACCATCATAAACTCTGCTTCTAATGATATTAGTTACGTAAATTCTGGCGATTGGGCTATGGCTCTTGGAGCAGAATTGGAAGTAAGAAAAAATATTTTTAAAAATGAAGATTTAAAAAATGACTTAACGCTTGGCTTTAACGCTTCATATATGTACACAAACCAAGAATTAAACAAAGATAAAGTTATAAACGAAACAACTGCTGCCGGTAATCCTATAAGCGTTGATTTTACTAATTCAGAAGATAGGTTGTCTGGAGCATCAGACTTGCTTTTAAATGCCGACCTTACTTATATGAAAGAATTTGATAACGATAAAACTTTTCAAACAACAATAGCATATAATTACTTTTCAGATAGAGTTTTTGCTTTAGGGACTGAAGGAAAAGGCGATTTGATTGATAAAGGTATTGGAACGCTAGATTTTATAGTGAAGTCTGAACTAAGCAAGAACTTTGGGCTGAGTCTGTCTGCTAAAAATTTATTGAATCCTACCATCGAAAGAACTCAAGAAGTTCAAGAAGTACTAGTGTCTTCTTACAAGCGAGGTGTGAATGTTAAATTGACGTTAACGTATAACTTTTAATTAACATTACATTAATGTATTGATAAGGTTAAGAATATTTTTAGTTTACACTGTTACTGTTTCTTTACTGAAATTTATATATCATAATTAAATAAAATGAAAATGAAAAAACAAGTTTTAAAATTTTTACTGGCAATTGCTAGTGTAACGTTCGTTGTATCTTGTGCATCTGATGACGACCCAGTTTACTCAGCAACTTGTACAGATGGTATTCAAAATGGAGATGAAACAGGTGTTGATTGCGGAGGTTCGTCATGTCAGCCTTGTGCAGCCAATACTACGCTATCTGGCGATGTCACTACAGATGTGGTGTTAGACGGAACTTTAGAATATCAACTTACCTCTGCTTATATAGTACGTAACGGTGGTTCTTTAACAATTCCTGCTGGAACTGTTATTAAAGCTACAGGTGGTACGGCTTCTTACATAGCAGTTGCTCAAGGTGGAAAAATATATGTTCAAGGTACTGCCGACAAACCAGTGGTAATGACCTCTGGAGCAGCTTCACCTGCACCAGCAAACTGGGGAGGTTTAGTAGTGTGTGGTAAAGCACCAACAAATGTAGGAGCTACTGCTACCTCTGAGGTTGCAGACCTTACTTACGGAGGAACAGATGTAAACGACAATTCTGGCTCTATAAGATATTTAAGACTTGAGTATACTGGTGCGAACTTTACACCAACAAAAGAATTTAATGGATTGTCTATGTTTGGTGTTGGTGCTGGCACTACCGTAGAATATGTGCAGTCTTACGAAGGTAGCGATGATGGTATCGAATTTTTTGGAGGTACCGTAAACGGAAAATATCTTGTTTCTACTAACAGTCAGGATGACGGTATTGATTTCGCCGATGGTTGGGCAGGAACTGGCGAAAACTGGTTTATTTCTGGTGCTGCAAAAGCTGGTATTGAAGGTTCAAATAATGGTGATAATGGTGATGCTGCTCCTGTAACAAATGCAACCCTGAAAAACATAACAGTAGTAGGCCCTGTTACTGAAGGTGCGCTTTATTACAAAGAAGGTGGTGGCAACTTTACCATAGACAACTTTTATATCGCTGGCGTAGATTTAGGTGTTAAAGTAAAAGATACCGATGCCCAAGCGGCAGTAAGAATAGAAGCTGATAAGCTTATTATGACTAATGTACAGTTTGCTGAAAATGTAACTGGCTTTTCAATGACTGATTATGCAGGTGCTAATCAAGATTTTATTCAACAAGGTGTTGCTACAGGAGCCGGAAATAAAGCTGCTGCACCATCTTGGGCTGCAGGTTGGACAAGAGGTTTAAGTAATAGTGGTACTACAAGCGAAAATTTAGCGGGTGAAGTATCAGGAAATGTTACATTAAGCGCTTCAGTTGAGTATAAATTAACCAGTGCTTTTATAGTTAAAGATGGGGGTGTTTTAACCATTCCTGCTGGAACTGTAATTAAAGCTACAGGTGGTACTGCTGCTTACATAGCGGTTGCTCAAGGAGGTAAAATATTTGTTAACGGAACTGCAACGAATCCAGTTGTAATGACCTCTGGAGCAGCAACTCCTGCACCAGCAAATTGGGGTGGATTGGTAGTTTGTGGTAAGGCACCAACAAACGTAGGTTCTGTTGCGACTTCAGAAGTTGCCGATCTTACTTATGGTGGTACAATATCTAATGATAATTCTGGTTCTATTACATATTTAAGATTAGAATATACGGGGGCTAACTTTACACCTACTAAAGAATTCAATGGACTATCTATGTTTGGTGTAGGATCTGGTACTATTGTTGAATATGTACAATCTTATGAAGGTAGTGATGACGGCATTGAATTTTTTGGAGGTACCGTAAATGGTAAATATTTAGTGTCTACAAACAGTCAGGATGATGGAATAGATTTCGCAGATGGTTGGGCTGGTACTGGTGAATTCTGGTATATATCTGGAGCTGCTAAAGCAGGTATTGAAGGGTCTAACAATGGTGATAATGGAAATGCCACTCCTGTAACCAACGCTACTTTAAAAAACATTACCGTAGTAGGTCCTGTAACAGAAGGAGCTCTGTATTACAAAGAAGGTGGTGGAAAATTCAATATTAATAATTTCTATACCACAGGAGTTAACTTAGGAATTAAAGTTAAAGATACTGATAGTGAAGCTGCTGCAAGGATTCAAGCCGGAGATCTGGTAATTACTAACATAGAATTTGCCAATCAAGTTACAGGATTTAAGGCAACAGATTATCTAGGACTTAAACCAAACATTCTATACTACTGGAACTGCAACTGGTGCAGGAAATGGTGCTGCTGCGCCTACCTGGGCTGCTGGATGGACTAGAGGATTGTAATGTCCAAGATTATAAACAAAAAAGCATCCCAAATTGGGATGCTTTTTTGTTTTGCTTCAATTTAAAAAAATTACATTATTGAATTTCAGATTCTTTTAAACCAGCTATCGCATTAGCGTTATAATCTACTTCTTTTACGGTTCCATTTGTATAATAAAACCATTTGCCGACTTTTTTACCATTATCATAATTTCCCGAAACTGTTTTTTTGCCTGCTGTATCAAAACTTAACCACTCACCTTGTAATTTACCATCTGCCGTGTAAGTTCCAGTCTGACTTACAGCACCATTGTCATGATAATAAACAACTTCAATTAAATTGGTGTCTTTATTAAGTTTTAAATCTCTCTTTTGTTGTGCAAAAGAAACCACAGTAATTAAAAAGGCAAAAATTAAAATAAATTTCTTCATAATTATGGGGGATTTAACATTATTTACCAAATATACGCTTTTGATAACATTTAAACAACACTTCCTTAACGTTGAGTTAACATTAAACAATTAACTAACTGTTTTTCAACAATTTAAAAATGCAAGATTTAACATTGGAAATAAAGATTTAACATTAAAAATATTAATGTTTAATTAATGTTATGGTTACATTTAAATTAAATACAATCAACATATTTGCAACGTCTTAAGACAAAACAATTAGTTTTTCATATAATCTATTAGTTTTTGTCGACTACATTATCATGATTTCTAATGAGCTGCCTTTGGCCAAGGCAGCTTTTTTTATTATCTTTAACTTAATTCATACATAACATTCAGTTAACATTCATTTTGGTTATTTGCAGCGACAAAAACTAAAAATATTATCATGAAAATTAAATTATTTGCATTATCCTTTTTTACGTTTTATTACATGAACGCTCAGGATATTCAAACAGGTAAATTTGGAAAAGGCATTTTAAACCTTGTTGCTCAAGACAGTAGCTGGACCATGAAAGTAGCAGGGAGATTTCAACTTTTAGGAACTTCAACTTGGGAAGATGGGCAAAGCAATGAAGCCAACTTTTTAGTTCGTAGAGCGCGATTAAAATTTGATGGTTATGCGTTTAGTCCAAAATTAGAATACAAATTAGAGTTAGGATTATCGAATAGAGATCAATCAGGAACTTCAAGTTTTACAAGTAGTTCACCAAGACTTGTTATGGATGCTGTTGTAAAATGGAATTTTTATGAAAATTTCGTGCTTTGGGTCGGTCAAACAAAACTACCAGGAAATAGAGAACGTGTTATATCTTCAGGAAATTTACAAATGGTAGACCGTTCTTTACTAAACAGCAGATTTAACATCGATCGTGATATGGGTCTTCAGTTAAGACATCATTTTAATCTCTCAAACAATTTTGTTGTAAAAGAAATATTCTCGTTTTCTCAGGGTGAAGGTAGAAATGTAACTACAGGAAATTTAGGCGGTCATGAATATACAGGACGTATTGAGCTTTTTCCAATGGGTGATTTTGAAAGTGAAGGCGATTACTCTGGTGGTGATTTAAAACGAGAAGAAACCCCTAAATTATCGGTAGGCGTTGCATACGACCATAATAATAACGCTGTTAGAAACAGAGGTAACCAAGGGACTTACATGGCAACCGATACCGGGTTTTATGAAACAAATATCAACACGTTTTTTATAGACGCCATGTTTAAATACAACGGGTTCTCATTAATGGCAGAATATGCCGATAGAGATGCTAAAGACCCATTTGCTAAAAACTCAGACGGTTCATTAACAGGAGCTGTTGTTCAAGTTGGTAAAGGTTTAAACTTACAAACCGGATATCTTTTTAATAACAACTGGGAAGTTTCAGCACGTTATACAAACATAGAATTAGACAATACCATTACTGGTGCAAACCCAGAAAGTCAATATACATTAGGTTTATCTAAATATTTAGTAGGACATAAATTAAAAGTTCAAACCGATATAAGTCACTTAGAAGTTACTAATGGTAATAACGAGTTGATGTACAGATTACAATTTGACATTCATTTTTAAAAACATAACAAAACTAATATGAAAAAAAGTATAATTATTATCGCATTAGCTTCCCTTGCAATAGCTTGTGGGAATAAAAAATCAAACAACGATGGTAGCGAATCAGTAGAATTAACTGGCTCTATTTCTATTGATGGGTCAGGAACTGTGTTTCCAGTATCGGAAGCTGTAGCCGAAGAATTTTTAGCAGAACAGCCTCGTGTAAAAGTTACTGTAGGTGAAAGTGGTACTGGTGGCGGATTTAAAAAATTTGGTGCTGGAGTTATCGATATTTGTGATGCCTCAAGAGATATTAAAGGCAACGAGATTGAACTTTGTAAAGAAAATGGTATAGAATACATTCAATTAACGGTTGCTCTGGATGGGATAACAGTAGTTGTTAACCAAGACAATTCTTGGGCAAAATCTATTACTACCGAAGAGTTAAAAAAACTTTGGGAACCAAACAGCAAAATAACTAAATGGAACCAGATTAGAGCTGAATGGCCAAACGAAGAAATTCACTTATATGGTCCAAACACATCTCATGGAACTTACGATTTCTTTACCGAAGTTATTATGGGTGAATCTGGTGCGAGTAGAACAGATTACAATGCTGTATCCGATTATAATGTTGCTATACAAGGTATTCAAAACGACAAAAATGCTTTAGGATATGTAGGTTTATCATACTACGAAGAAAATAAAGATAAATTAAGTGTTGTTGGTGTTGATAATGGAAACGGTGTTATATTACCAAGTATCGAAACCGTAGCTAATAACACCTATGCGCCTTTATCGCGTTCCTTATTTATTTTTGTGAGTAAAAAATCTGCACAAAAGCCAGAGGTTAAGAAATTTGTTGAATTCTATTTAGATAATGCTCCAGAACTGTGTAAAGAAGTTGGCTATGTACCAATGCCTGCAGCCGGATATAATGCTGAAAAAGAAAAATTCAAAAATGCTATTAGCAGTAAATAATTGGCACAAATAACACCTACAAACTGCCGATAAGACATCTCTTATCGGCAATTCATGCATATGAAAATTAAAGAAAAAATAATTGAAGCCTTATTGTTTTTGTGCGCTTCTGTAACAATACTTACTACTATAGGTATTGTGGTAATACTTTTATTTGAAAGTATTTCATTCTTTAAAAGTGTTTCTATCTTAGATTTTTTTACTGATACGCAATGGACACCGCTATTTAGTGAAAAACATTTTGGAATATTACCGCTGGTATCCGGAACCTTTTTAACATCGGCAATTGCCATCGCTGTAGCGCTTCCAGTGGGATTAACCATCGCTATATATTTAAACATGTATGCGCCTAAAAGTTTGAGAAAAACTTTAAAGCCACTTTTAGAAATTTTAGCTGCTATTCCAACCGTAGTTTATGGATTTTTTGCATTAACCATTGTAACACCGTTTTTACAATCTATATACCCAGATTTAGAAACCTTTAATTCCTTATCCGCTGGTCTTGTAATGGGTATCATGATAATTCCTTTTATTTCATCGCTTAGTGAAGATGCTTTATATGCGGTGCCAAAGTCATTAAAAGAAGCGGCATATGGCATGGGTTCAACCAAATTTCAAACCGCTGTTAAGGTTATGGTTCCTGCGGCATCATCAGGTATTATTGTTTCTGTAATTTTAGCTATTTCTAGAGCTATTGGAGAAACGATGATTGTAGCCATTGCAGCAGGACAACAAGCACAATTATCATTAGACCCTACTATTCCAACACAAACAATAACTTCTTATATTGTTCAAGTTAGTATGGGAGATGCGCCTCAAGGATCTATTGAGTATAAAACAATTTTTGCCGCAGGTTTAACTTTGTTTTTATTCACATTTGTACTAAACAGTATCAGTTTTTGGATTAAGAAAAAGTATCAAGAAAAATATGAATAATCTTAAAAAAAACAGACTTATAGATTCCTCTTTCCAATTACTAGGAATGTTATTCACCCTTTTAGGAATCATTGTATTAGCTATTTTACTATATAATATTATTAAAGTTGGTTATACAAGAATTAATTGGGATTTTTTAACGAGCTTACCCTCTAGAAGAGCATCAAAAGCGGGAATTTATACCGCCATTATTGGTACCTTAGATTTAATGCTTTTAACTATAATTTTTGCTATTCCGGTAGGTGTTGGCGCTGGTATCTATTTAGAAGAATACGCAAAACAATCGCGACTTTCTCGATTGCTGGAAATTAATATCGCGAATCTAGCTGGTGTACCTTCTATTATTTATGGTCTTTTGGGCTTAGGTATTTTTGTACGTTTTATGGGGTTTGGAGGTAGTATCCTTTCGGGAGCTTTAACCATGTCGTTATTAATTTTGCCAATCATAATTGTTGCGACAAGAGAATCGATAAAAGCTGTTTCGCCATCGCTTAAAGAAGCTTCTTTTGCTCTAGGTGCCTCGAAATGGCAAACCATTCAAAAGGTAATTATACCATCTTCCTTTGGAGGTATTTTAACTGGAATTATATTATCTTTATCAAGAGCAATTGGCGAAACTGCTCCTTTAATTGTGGTGGGCGCCATGGCTTATGTGCCATTTGTACCGCATTCTTTATTCGATACATTTTCGGTATTACCAATGCAAATATTTACATGGACAACGCGCCCTCAAGATGGGTTTGCAATAGCAGCAGCAGGAGCAATTATTATATTACTTGCCATTACATTTATAATGAACGGAATTGCAGTGTATTTTAGAAATAAATGGCAAAACAAATTGCAATAAGTATGGAAACTAAAATTGAAGAACAACTACCAATGGATAAAATTGTAGATAAATCATTAAAAAAAGTACCAACAATAGAAGTTAGTGATGCAAAAGTTTGGTATGGTGATTTTATGGCTATAAAAGGTATAGACATGAGCATTAAACGCAATACTGTTACCGCCTTTATTGGACCATCTGGCTGCGGAAAATCAACCTTTCTGCGTCTTTTTAACCGAATGAACGACTACGTTGATGGCTTTAAACTCGAAGGGAAAATTAAAGTTAACGGCAGGAATATTTATAAAGATAAAGTGCTGGTAGAAGCATTGCGCAAAGAAATTGGCATGGTTTTCCAAAAACCAAATCCGTTTCCAAAATCGATTTTCGAGAATGTTGCTTACGGATTAAAAATTCAAGGCATAACAGATAAAAAACTCATTGCAGAACGTGTCGAAAAAGCACTTAAACAAGCAGATCTTTGGAACGATGTTAAAGACAATTTAAAAAAGTCTGCATTGGCACTTTCTGGTGGACAACAACAACGCTTATGCATTGCCAGAACCTTGGCCGTAGAACCTTCCATTATTCTTATGGATGAACCAACTTCGGCACTCGACCCAATTTCAACTTCAAAAATTGAAGATTTAATTTTCGAATTAAAAGAAAAATATACTATTGTAATTGTTACACATAATATGCAACAAGCGAGTAGAATAAGCGACTATACCGCATTTTTCTACCTTGGAGAACTTATTGAATTCGATAAGACCAAAAAAATATTTACGAACCCAGAAAAACAACAAACCGAAAATTACATTACGGGTCGTTTCGGATAAAAAATTATAATTATGGCTAATGCAACATACCAGAGAGAAGTTATAAATCAAGCAGGTTTAGACATGCTCAACTTGTGTATTTCTCAACTTGAGAAAGCAAAAGAAGCATTTATAAATCATGATAGTGATTTAGCTGAAGAAGTAATGAACATAGAAAATCGGGTAAATGCACTCGATTTAAAAATTGAAAAAGACTGCGAAAAATTTATTGCGCTATATAATCCTGTAGCCATAGATTTAAGGTTTATTATGGCGGTTCGTAAAATTAATTACGATCTAGAACGTATTGCAGACCATGCCTACGGTATTTCAAAATATGTTATAGACGCCGATAAAAAAATTCCAGCCAATTTAATTAAAGCGGTAGAATTCGACAAAATGTTCGCTACCATTTTATTAATGTTTGAAAGCATTACTGATGCTTACGAGAACAAAAATGTAAAGTCAGCAAGAAAAGTTTTTAAAAAGGATAAAATTTTAGATGAAATAAATATCCAGTCCTTTTCGGTTATTGAGGCAGAAATAAAGAAGGACAAAAACATTATTGCAGAAGCTCTACTTGTGTTTTCGGTTATTAAAAAACTGGAGCGCGTTGGTGACCACCTTAAAAATGTAGCAGAAGAAATAATTTTTTACATTGATGCCGAGGTATTAAAACATAATAAAAAAAAGTAAGCAACTTTAAATTATATTGATAAAATCGTCTAAACATTCCTTTTAGACGATTTTCTTTTTTTAGCGATTTTTAACTTTTCAAAAACTAAAATAAAGTAAATAATTGTTAAGATTCATAAAAGATAGTCTGTCTTTAAGACTTCTTTTTAATTTGATAATAATTTATTAAGCTTAAAAACTATTAATTAGTTACTTTTGCAGCGTTAATTCAACGAATATATTATGGAAAACATATATTTATATATGATTATAGCACTAGCCATTTTAGCCATAGCTGATTTGGTAGTAGGTGTTAGTAACGATGCGGTAAACTTTTTAAATTCCGCCATTGGCTCTAAAGCGATTTCATTTAGAACCATTATGATTGTTGCTAGTTTTGGTATTGGTATTGGCGCATTATTTTCAAGTGGGATGATGGAAGTTGCTAGAAATGGTATTTTCAATCCTGGCGAATTTATGTTTAGTGAAATCATGATTATTTTCATGGCGGTAATGATTACTGATATTTTGCTCTTAGATTTTTTCAATACCATGGGTATGCCTACCTCTACCACCGTTTCCATAGTTTTTGAATTATTAGGCGCATCGGTTGCGATCGCTTTAATAAAAATAGGACATGACGGTGGAAGTTTTGGAGATCTTGTAAACTACATCAATACGTCCAAAGCTACCGAAATTGTATCAAGTATTTTACTCTCTGTAGCCCTATCATTTTCAATAGGAGCACTTGTACAATGGGTTACAAGACTTTTACTTTCCTACGATTTTGAAAAAAAAGCAAATTGGGTTGGTGCCTTATTTGGAGGTATTGCTATAACATCCATTGTGTACTTCATTTTCATGAAAGGCATTGGCGGAACCAGTTTTGCTAAAGAATCTTACGATTTTACTGGTGGAGAAACCATTAAAGACTATTTAAAACATAATGCATTAATTATTTTAATGATAAGTTTTGTAATATGGTTCTTAATCTCTTACGTCTTAATACAATTTACAAAAACAAATATTTATAAATTAATTATCCTTATTGGAACGTTTTCATTAGCGTTAGCATTTGCTGGAAACGACTTAGTTAACTTTATAGGACCATCTATTGGGGCTTATCAATCGTATTTGGATTTTATGAATCCTGCTGTTAATACCTTGGGATTATCTGCTAACGAGTTTTCTATGGAGAGTTTAGCAACAAAGGCGTCGACACCTACTTTATTACTTTTTATTTCTGGTCTTGTAATGGTTATAACACTTTGGTTCTCTGCAAAAGCAAAAAATGTTATGAAAACAGAAATAGATTTAGCTAGTCAAGGGGATACTAAAGAACGTTTTCAACCAAACTTTTTATCGCGTGGTTTTGTTAGATTTGCCATGTTATCATCTCAAATGTCATCATATGTATTGCCAAATTCTTGGCAAGAAAAAATTGATAAGCAATTCGAAATACCGGTTATTACTTTAAATAAAGATAAAACCTATGAATTACCTGCTTTCGATATGGTGCGAGCTGCTGTAAACTTAATGGTTGCTGCTGCTTTAATTTCGGTGGCTACTTCTATGAAATTACCGCTATCAACTACGTATGTAACTTTTATGGTTGCCATGGGTACATCATTGGCAGATAGAGCCTGGGGTGCAGAAAGTGCTGTTTATAGAGTGGCAGGTGTTTTAAACGTTATTGGCGGATGGTTTTTTACTGCTATAAGTGCCTTTATTGCAGCAGCGTTAGTGGCTTATTTAATTAATTTGAATGTTTCTATAATGTTCCCAATTTTATTGGTAACGGCGTTTGCATTAATTATAAAAAGTTCTATTTCGTTCAATAAAAAATCTAAAGACGTAAAAGCAGAAGACAGTTTAACAAAAGCAGAAAGCAGTTCTATTCAAGGTGTAATTCATGAAAGTGCTAATAACATTGCTAATGTTGTTAAACGTACGAACAAAATATATACCAATGCCATTAACGGATTAGCAAAACATGATTTAGCGCTTTTACAAAAGAATAAAAAACAAATCGTAAAACTTTCTAGCGAAGTGGATGAACTTCGCGACAACATCTTTTATTTCATTAAAAACTTAGATGAATCGAGCGTTGGCGCTAGTAATTTCTACATCCATATTTTAGGTTATCTACAAGATATGGTTCAATCTTTAGAATACATAACCAAGGTAAGCTATAAGCACGTTCATAACAATCATAAAAAATTAAAATTTAATCAAATAAAAGAGCTTAAAGAAGTGGATGCCCGTTTTGAAACATTTTTTAATAATACAAAAAATGCTTTTGATTCGCGTTCTTTCGAACAAATAGGTGTTATTCTTGGAAGAAAAAAAGAAATTTTAGGATTGGTTGGTGCTAAAATACAAAAACAAGTAGAACGCACCCGTACTGAAGAATCGAGTCCAAAAAACACGACACTGTATTTTAGTTTACTATTAGAAACAAAAGATTTATTAAACGCAACCATGAATCTTTTGGAAGAATATTTCAATTCCCATGATAGTTCGGTAATCCCTGCAACCCCTGTTCAAGCTCCTGCTAAAACAGCTAAACCTGCTAAGCTAGCAGAGCCTAAAGGAGATGCATCAGCTGAAACAACTGATCAGACAGAAACTAAAGAAGAATAATTATTATTCAGATTATAAATCACAAAGCCATCCTATATAAGATGGCTTTGCGGTTTATATAATTTAGCTACTTTTACGTAAAATTTAAATAATTTAAAATGATTTCAGTAAACGAATATTTTGATGGAAATGTTAAATCTATAGGTTACACAACAGCTGATGGAAAATCTACTTTAGGTGTTATGAATCCTGGCGAGTATGAATTTGGAACTTCTACCCACGAAACTATGATAGTTGTTGAAGGCGAAATGACTGTTAAATTACCAGATGCCTCAGAATGGGTTACTTATAAAGCTGGCACAGCCTTTGAAGTAGATGCCAACAAAAAATTTCAAGTGAAAGTTTCTGCGCAAACTTCATATTTGTGTCAGTACAAATAATACGCTTTTTGTTTGAAGATGAAGTGGCTAATTAAATTAGCTGCTTCTAAAAATAATCTTTTACTTTGGTTTTTCGTATTTTAATTATCGCCGTTTAGAACTTTTTCCTCCAATAATACATCTTTCTTACTATAAAGTAATTCGGCTACTTCAATCAATTTTTTGGTAATTTGATTTACGTTTGTAAAATCATTAAATAACGACGAAGCCATTTCGGCGGTTATTAAATCTTTTCGTATCAATCGATCAATTGATTTATTACTTTTTCTAATATGAGCTTTCGCCTCTTTCTTTAATTCTGCAAGTATCTCGGCATATTTGAGACTATCCTCCTCGGTTCTAAACAAATATATAGTACGTAATACCATGGTTAATTTTTTCCTAAACCCATCGTATTCTTTTTGCATACTCTTATTGTCATGGCTTAACAATGCATTAATATTTCTATTTAATTCTTTAACATCTTTTATTATTTCAATCATTTTCCGATTCGCCACTTTAATATCAGATATTGTTTTCTGCTGCTTTTTACGAAGTTTTAATTTACTTTCTGCAGTTGTTGCGTACCTAATAATTTCTCCATAAATGGTTTTTACTTTTTTATAGTAAATATCATCTACATTAATATTAAAATCGGTTATAGATTTTTTAACAATGGTCTTAATTTTTTTGTCTGAAATAATATCTTCACGATGAATATTTAACGCATGCGAAACAATTTCGAAAATAGCATTCTTGAAAAGGTATTCAGACTCTTTAATTAAAGAAGAAATTACCGCGCTCGGGAATTCCAAAACAGATTCATTTAAATATTTAGGCTCGTCGACATCTTTATCGATTCGCTCTTTAAAGAATCGTATCAAAATCCACTCTAGCTTTTTAATAAAAGGAATAATTAATACAACTCCCAAAACATTAAAAATGGTATGAAACAGCGCTAATTTTAATGTATAATCGGTTACTGCAATGTTTACAAACTCAGCAATTATACCAACCAGATTAGCCAATGGGTAAATAAAAATTATAGCCACAACAGCCGTAATAACATTAAATATTAAATGAGCGCCCGCTAACCTTTTTCCAGCAATATTAGAACTTAATGAGCCTATAATTGCTGTAATAGTACTGCCTACATTGGCGCCAATAGATATGGCTAAGGCGTTTTCATATTCAATTTGACCAACAGATAAGGCGGTTAATATTAAGGCCATTGTGGCACTACTAGACTGTAAAACTGCTGTAATAACAATCCCTATGCCTGCATAAACAACCACGCCTAAAAATCCAGGAATCGCATATTGTGTTAAGTCTATGTATTGCTTAAACACATCAAAACCCTCCTTCATATAATGAATTCCTAAAAAGAAAAAACCTAGTCCCGCTAAAACATTTCCAATAGCTTTTAACTCGATTTTCTTCTGAAATGAAAAAACAATTCCGAAAACTAACATTGGTAATGCTAGGGCAGCTATTTGTATTTTAAGTCCAAAACCGGCTACTAACCAAGTGGTTGCTGTAGTACCTATATTAGCACCAAATACCAACCCCATACCGCTAACCAAATCTATTAAACCAGCACTTATAAAGGAAATGGTAATAACAGAAACCAGAGAGCTTGACTGTATTAATGCTGTAACAACGGCACCAACCGAAAGGCTTTTATAAAGCTTATCGGTTGCTTTTTTTAATATATTTTGAAGCGGTCCTTTTGAAAATACCCTAAACCCTTCTTCCAACATGATGATTCCAAAAAGCAGTATAGCGACACCCGCTATGATGGTTTTAAAGTTTGGATAGATGTATAATAAAAAGGCTAAAACAATTAAAAATGCAATAAAAATGATTCTTCTAATCATCTGTTAGTGTTTTTAGCAACTTTTGGATTTAAAGGTTAAGATAACACAAAGTTTGCACAAACTCAAAATGAAAACTTAAGGAAATAAATAAACCTTGGGAAAATAAACTTTGTTTTTATATATAAAAAGGCGCCTCCATCGAGGCGCCTTTTCCATGACTTCATTTGAAATCTCTTTCAAATTCAAAAATGAATTTGGGGCAAACTTATTAAGACCCACACATTAAGCAATCATCTCCCTGACCTTCTTTAGATTGTGCAATAAGAGCTTTCATTTCTTCGGCACTCATTGGTTCTACTTCTGGAGCAGATTGTTGTTTTGAGAACTTAGCTGCTGTTTTTTCGGCAATGTGCTTTTTCTGTTCTTGATCTTCAAGCTGATTAACTACAGTTACTTCTTCGCTAACTGGCTCTTCTTTTTTGGTAGTTTGTAAGGTAAACTTAATAGCATCAACGGCACTCTTAGTACGTAAGTAATACATACCTGTTTTTAAGCCACTTTTCCAAGCATAAAAATGCATCGAAGTTAATTTTGCCATGGTAGCACCTTCTAAAAACAAGTTTAAGGATTGCGATTGGTCAATAAAATACCCACGATGGCGAGACATATCAATAATGTCTTTCATACTAAGTTCCCAAACGGTTTTGTACAAGTCCTTAATATCTTGAGGGATAATATCAATTCCTTGCACCGAACCATTTGCTCGCATAATTTCTTGTTTTAAACTATCGTTCCATAAACCAAGTTCTACTAAATCTTCTAGTAAATGTTTGTTAACAACAATAAACTCGCCCGATAATACACGACGTGTATAAATATTAGACGTATATGGTTCGAAACACTCATTATTTCCTAAAATTTGAGATGTTGAAGCTGTTGGCATTGGTGCCACTAAAAGTGAATTACGAACGCCATGTTTTAAAACTTGTTTACGCAATTTATCCCATTCCCACATACCACTTAAATCATCATCATTTAAGCCCCAAAGGTTATGTTGAAATTCACCTTTACTAATTGGAGATCCTTTATATGTTTGATAAGGCCCTTCTGCTTTTGCTTCTTCCATACTCGCTGTAACAGCAGCAAAATAAAGCGTTTCAAAAATATCTTGGTTTAATTTTTTAGCTTCATCACTTGTAAAAGGCATACGTAAGTTGAATAAACGTATCTGCCAATCCTTGAACTCCCAATCCAATTGGACGGTGACGCATATTTGAATTTTCGGCTTCTTTTACTGGATAGTAATTTCTATCAATAACACGGTTTAAATTTTTTGTAACACGTTTTGTAATACGGAATAATTCTTTATGATCGAATTCCCCATTTTTAACAAACATTGGTAATGCAATTGATGCTAAATTACATACTGCAACCTCATCTGGAGAGGTGTACTCCATAATTTCAGTACATAAATTTGAAGAACGAATGGTTCCTAAATTTTGTTGATTTGATTTACGGTTTGCTGCATCTTTATACAACATATATGGTGTACCCGTTTCAATTTGAGATTCTAATATTTTCTCCCAAAGTTCACGTGCTTTTATGGTTTTTCGACCTTTTCCTTCGGCTTCATATTTTAAATATAAAGCTTCAAACGCTTCGCTATGTACCTCATCCATTCCTGGACATTCGTTAGGGCACATTAAGGTCCATGATCCATCTTCTTGCACACGTTTCATAAATAAATCTGAAATCCACATCGCATAAAATAAATCACGTGCACGCATTTCTTCTTTACCATGGTTCTTCTTTAAATCTAAAAATTCGAAAATATCGGCATGCCAAGTTTCTAATATAAATTGCAAAACTTCCTTTACGTTTTCCGCCACCTTGATCTACATAACGTGCGGTATCATTAAATACTTGTAAGCATGGGTACAATACCATTACTGGTTCCGTTTGTGCCAGCAATATAACTTCCTGTTGCACGAACATTATGAATAGCCAAACCAATACCACCTGCAGATTGCGATATTTTAGCAGTTTGTTTTAATGTATCGTAAATACCATCAATACTATCGTCTTTCATGGTTAAAAGGAAACAAGACGACATTTGTGGTTTTGGTGTACCTGCGTTAAATAAGGTTGGTGTAGCGTGTGTAAAATATTTTTTAGACATGAGCTCGTAAGTCTCAATAACCGACTCTAAATCGTTTAAATGAATACCTACGGCAACACGCATTAACATATGTTGCGGACGTTCTGCAATTTGTCCATTTAATTTTAATAAATATGAACGTTCTAAGGTTTTAAATCCGAAATAATCATAACCAAAATCGCGGTTATAGATAATGGTAGAATCTAAAACATCTTTATTTTCCATGATAACCTGGTAAACATCATCGGCTAAAAGCGGTGCCTCTTTACCTGTTCTTGGATTTACATAGGTGTATAAATCATGCATAACCTCACTAAAGGTTTTTTTCGTGTTTTTATGTAAGTTAGAAACCGAAATTCTTGCTGCTAAACGTGCATAATCTGGATGTGCTGTGGTCATGGTTGCAGCAATTTCAGCAGCAAAATTATCAAGTTCGCTGGTGGTTACACCATCATACAATCCTTCAATAACACGCATGGCTACTTTTAAGTGGATCTACCAATTCGTTTAATCCGTAACACAATTTTCGCACTCTTGCGGTGATTTTGTCGAACATGATTTGTTCTTTTCTGCCGTCTCTTTTTACTACATACATAATTTTTACACGTTTTTTAAATTTTCTGATACACCTTCAGAAAAATGATTAATTATTTATTCCAAATATTCATACTAATTGCCATTAGACTAATACTTAGATGGTTATGGTTGGTTTAAAAAAATATTCTAAATTCTCATTTTACTGAAAATAATTCAGCGAAAGCGCATGAGAACACAACTTAATTCACAGTGAAAATATATCTTTGATTGCTTGGTTTTCTATTTAGAAATCGGCATCAAAAGTAAATTTATCTTGTTCTTCTTCTTTATTAAGAACACCTGCTTTTTGATATTCAGAAACACGTTTCTCAAAGAAATTGGTTTTTCCTTGTAACGAAATCATATCCATAAAATCAAATGGATTTGCTGTATTGTATTCTTTTTCACAACCTAATTCGAACTAATAATCTATCGGTTACAAATTCTAAATATTGAGACATTAATTTAGCATTCATACCAATTAAACTAGCTGGCAACGATTCAGTAATAAACTCACGTTCAATATCTAAAGCATCTACTAAAATTTCTCTAATTCGTGCTTTTGGCACTTTATTTACTAAATGTTTGTTATGTAAATGAACTGCAAAATCGCAATGCACACCTTCATCTCTAGAAATTAATTCGTTTGAAAATGTTAATCCTGGCATTAAGCCTCGTTTTTTTAACCAGAAAATAGAACAAAATGCTCCTGAAAAGAAAATGCCTTCAACCGCTGCAAAAGCAATTAAACGCTCGGCAAAACTTGGAGATTCAATCCATTTTAAAGCCCAATCTGCTTTTTTCTTAATAGCTGGAAAATTCTCTAAGGCATTAAATAATAAGTCTTTTTCTTTTTCGTCTTTAACATAAGTATCAATTAAAAGCGAATAGGTTTCACTATGAATGTTTTCCATCATAATTTGAAATCCGTAGAAGAATTTCGCTTCACTATATTGCACTTCGTTAACAAAATTTTCAGCTAAATTTTCGTTTACAATACCATCGCTGGCAGCAAAAAATGCTAAAATGTGTTTTATAAAATAACGTTCATCATCATTTAATTTATTTTTCCAGTCTGTAAGATCTTGATGTAAATCAATTTCTTCTGCTGTCCAAAAACTTGCCTCCGATTTTTTATACCATTCCCAAATATCATGATGTTGGATTGGAAAAATAACAAAACGATCTTTGTTTTCTTGTAAAATGGGTTCTATAGCTTGAGACATTGTTGTTTTTTTGTTTTAATGAGTGTTAAACGAAATTTTTTAGCGATTCGGGAACAACAAAGATTCAAAAATGAAGTTAAAAATGAAAGGTATAGTTATAAACATTGTTAAAAAGTTTTTAACAATTACACAACACTCTAGCAACATGAAGTTTACAAAAAAATATCTCTATTGTATTGTTATACAAGTATTTATATGTTTTTGTTTTTAGGAAAGTTTACAATAAAAAATAAGAATATTTATTTTAAACCCCTTATTTTATTGGTGTTTTCAGGGATAATTTGAAGTTATTACAACTTGTTAGCAACCTTCTCTAATTCGCTATACCAATCTTCTCCAAATTTTCTAATTAAGGCTTCTTTTACAAATTTATAAACAGGAACTTGTAATTCTTTACCTAACGTACAGGCATCGTCGCAGATTTCCCATTTATGATAATTGACTGCCGAAAATTCGCTGTATTCTTGAACTCTGATGGGGTATAAATGGCAAGAAACTGGTTTTTTCCATGTAATTTCACCTTGGTTATAGGCTTCTTCAATAGCACAAAGTGCCACCTTTTTTTTATCAAAAATAACATAGGCACAATCGGCACCATTAATTAAAGGTGTTTCTAAGTCTCCATCTTCAGTAGTAATATAAACGCCTTGAGACTCGATAGCCTTAATACCTTCTTTACGCAAAAAGGGCTTTACTTTAGGATAAATAGATTTTAATATTTCGGCTTCTTCTTTATCTAAAGGCGCTCCAGCATCCCCATCAATACAGCAAGCTCCTTTACATGCAGACAGATTGCATATAAAATCTTTTTCTATAATTTCTTCTGATACAATGGTTTTGCCTAATTGAAACATATTTGCTAATTATCTAATAGGCAGCAAAAATAGCTAACTTAAATATTATATAACATAGATATTCCTTTTAATCCTTTACTTTTGCAGCAAATTTTAAAAAGTCTTAGAATGCAATTTAATTTTAAAGAAATATTTACTGCTTTTATGGTATTATTTGCCGTAGTTGATATTGTTGGCAATATTCCTATCATAATTGATTTACGAAAAAAAGTAGGGCATATTAACAGTCAGAAAAGCTTCTATTATTTCGGGCGTTATCATGATTTCCTTTTTATTTTTAGGAAAAAGTATATTAAACCTAATTGGCATTGATGTAAACTCGTTTGCTGTAGCAGGAGCCTTTATTTTATTTTTTATTGCTTTAGAAATGATTTTAGGTATTACACTTTATAAACATGAAGAATATACCGCAGACAACTGCTTCGGTGTTTCCATTAGCATTTCCACTTATTGCAGGACCTGGAAGTTTAACAACATTACTATCATTAAGAGCCGAATTTAGAATAGAAAACATTATTGTTGCCATTATTATTAAATGTTATTGTTATTTTTATTGTGCTTAAAACATCTAAAACAATAGAACGTTTTTTAGGGACAAAACGGTATTAGTATTGTTAGAAAAGTGTTTGGTGTGGTATTATTAGCCATTGCGGTTAAACTATTTGCCCATAATATTAAAGCGTTATTTGAACTTACTTAATTTTTAATTATCATGAAAATTTTAACTATTATAATAAGTGTTATTGCTTTATGTCTTAGCCATTTTTAATTTTACACAAAGTGAATTTTGAAGCACCTTTTGAAGGCGAAAGTATGGTGGCATTAATAACTATTTTAGCATCACTTTGTGCTATACTTATGATGCTTATTCTAAAAATTTCTAAACGTATTGAACAAAAAGTAAAAAAACGACACTAATGTTTGATGCCTTAATTATTGGTGGTGGTGCTGCAGGTATTGCATGTGCTTTAGTTTTAGGTTCTGCTCAGGTAAAACCTTTTGCCGCTAATAAACACATTGGTATTATTGTGCATCAAAAAACATCGCATTTACAAACCGCTTTGTTTAATAATGTACTAGGTTTATCCCCTGGCACCACGGGCGAATCTATTTTAAACAATGGAAAAGCGCAATTAAAAACACTTGTACCCACATGTTGAGCAGATTGAAAACGAAAAAGTTTTAGAACTTACAAAACAAGAAGGCTTTTACCAAATTAAAACCAATAAAAAAGCTTACAAAGCAAATATTGTAGTAGTTGCAGTTGGTTACACGAATTTAATTACCATAAAAGGTTTAGAAAACTTTATAGAACCACACCCAAGAGCAGAACTTGAAAAAGACCGCATTTGGCTAAAAAATACTGACCATCTTATTGAAGAAAATCTCTATGTTGCTGGTACTCTTAGCGGGTTGGCGCAGTCAATTTGCTATTGCTTCTGGTAGTGGCGCACATGTAGCGACTGATATTTTAACGCTTTGGAATGATGGGAAACATGTGAAGGTGCATGATAAGATTACATAAAATTATCTCATTAAAAGTAATTTCGAAAAAACACTTTGTCTAAAAAAATTAGGCCAATTTTTTATTTCTTTTTATCACTCAACTTAATAACCTCTTCAATCATAATATCATGTTTATTAAAAACTTCTTCAAAAGCACCATTGCCATAAAGTTGATCTGCTAAAGTAGCTTTTAAGTATTGCTTTACTTCATCGTGATAGGCTACAAAGGTTAATTTAGATTCGGTTCTTATATTTAAATACTCTTGAAAATCATAAACCATAGCTTCACTAACTTCAAAATTATCTATAAAATCCTGTCTAGAAATACCTTTATATTTCTTTCTGTCTTTTTCTAATTCTTCAAAAACAAAATACCCAATAAAACCACGGCGTTGTAAAAAGCTTAATGTTTCATTTTGCATACCACTATCTATTGGCACAAAAACATCTGGAATAATACCGCCGCCGCCATAAACAATTTTACCTTTTGGTGTTTTGTATTTTAAAGAATCGGCGACTTGAATTTTTTCTGGATCTAACAATTCTCCGCTATCAAGTCTTTCAAAATATTCATCGTAATAATCTTTATTTCCATTGGTATATGGTCGCTGAATAGAACGTCCTGTTGGTGTATAATATCTTGATACGGTTAAGCGCACTGCACTACCATCACCTAAATCCATTTCACGTTGCACCAAACCTTTTCCATAAGATCGTCTGCCAACAATAGTGCCTCTATCGTTATCTTGTAAGGCTCCTGCAACAATTTCACTTGCCGAAGCAGAGTTTTCATTAATTAAAACATAAATCTTGCCTTTCTCGAAATCGCCTGTACTAGTTGCATAATTTTTTTCGATATTACCTCTTTTGTTTTTTGTGAATAAAATGAGTTTATCATCTTCTAAAAACTCATCTACAATTTGTTCGGCAATCCCTAAAAATCCGCCTGGGTTATCGCGTAAATCCAAAGCTATTTCTTGTGGCCCCTAAATCTAAAAGTTTATCTAACCCTTTTTTAAATTCTTTATAAGTAGATTCGGCAAACCGGTTTACTTTTATATAACCTAATTTATCGGTTAGCATATAAACAGCATCAACACTTTTTATAGGAATATTAGATCGTTTTACGGTAAAATCTAACAGTTTTGGCTCTCCTTTTCTAAAAACTTTTAAGTTCACCTTACTATTTAAAGGCCCTTTAAGTTTTTTTATAAGTTCGCCATCATTTAACCGGTTACCAAAAAGCGAATCGCCATTGGCCATAATAATTCTATCGCCACCTTTTATGCCTGCTTTATCACTTGGACCGCCTTCTATAGCTCTAATAACGGCAATAGAATCGTGATAGGTATAAAAACTAACGCCAATACCTACAAAATCGCCTTTCATGTTTTCGTTAACGCTTTGCATATCTGCTTTTGGAATGTATACCGAATGCGGGTCTAGATTTTCTAAAATACCATTTACTGTTACATCTACAATGCTATCGGTATTTACATCATCAACGTAATCGTAATCTATATAATCAATAAGTCTGTTTAGTTTGTCCTTTTTACTGTTTTTAGAAAACAATTTATCAGACGAATCGCTAAAATTTAAGCTTTCCACCAATAAAAATACCAGCGGCTATGGCCACCCCTAAAAATAATGGTAAATATTTTTTTTTATATGCCATTATGCTTTTAAATCTTCAATTAGTTTTAATTCTATTCCTGCTTTTTCCAAAAATTTTAATCCAGAATCGTCTTTATAAGCTTCATTATACACCACTTTTACAATACCTGCTTGATGGATTAACTTACTACATTCTTTACACGGCGACATAGTAATATAAAGTGTTGCACCTTTACACGATTGTGTTGACGATGCTACTTTTAAAATAGCATTGGCCTCGGCGTGCAACACATACCATTTGGTGTAACCTTCATCGTCTTCACAAAAATTTTCAAAACCCGATGGTGTACCATTGTAACCATCAGAAATTATCATTCTATCTTTTACAATTAACGCACCAACTTGTCTGCGTTTACAGTAAGATAATTTGCCCCATTCCTGGGCAATTCTTAAATAAGCTTTATCGTATTTAAGTTGTTTTTTTTCTGACATTAATTTTATTTAAAATTATGGCGTTACCCTCATTTTATGTTTTAGTTTTAAAAAAATAAGAACAATTCGGGTCGGGCTATGCATTACAATCTTTTACTAAAAAGTAAAAGGATTTTCATTTCTATCCCTAACGCAAAACAATATAACGAAGATACTTGGTTCGTATTTTAATTACAACGCAAGTTCGTTAAAGTTTTAAGAAAATTTTATTATTTGTATGTTCAGTATTTATAAGATACTGTGTTCCTATTCAAGATTATTAAAATTTTATTTAAAGCTTGTAAAGTTAGCCGTCCTATAAAACAACCAAATAAACTACATATTTATAGTAACACCATTATCAAATTAACTCGATCTGCTTAAGTATTTTACATAATTAATTATTACTTTAGTCTATACACGATAAGGTCTAAACTCAGAAATAAAAAAAATAATGCCACAAAAAGCTTTTAAAAATTCTATGAAACGCCATAAAAGTATTGCTTTTATAGTGCTCATTTTTTCATTGTTTTTTTCGTGTTCCAAGGAAGATTCTGAAACTAGCAATATCATTTATATCGATATTGATGGATTTTTTGATAAAATATGGGAGCTTAAATCAGAAACTTTTATAAATACTGATAATACAAAAATTATAAACCCCTATAATAAAGGGTGTGCTTTTTTTATTCAATTTTTTGAGAATAATACTTTTGAACAAACTTGGTACGACGACACCTGTAAACCTATAAAACACAACGGTACATGGTTAAAAAATGATAATTATTTTATACTTAAAGGATTTAATATATCACCTAACAATGCTTACGACATTAACTATTCTGAAACATTTTTTATTGCTCGTACTTTTAAATCGACCTTAACTTTGGGATATTACCCAACTGGTGCCGGGAATATTAAAGAGATACTCTATAATCTTGAAATAACTAGCAAATTACCACAACCCATACCTAATATATTATTTAAAACACTGACTAACAACAAAATACAGATTTCATGGGATAAGAGTGAATTGTTAAATGATTTTTCCCATTACGAAGTTTATGTTAAAAATTATTTGTCTAACGAAGTAATAAGCGGAAGTGAATATTTTCAGGAAAGAGTTTTGGTTACAATTAATAATCTGGCACAAACCACGGTTGAATTAGATATTCCGTTTATGATTAATCCTATAATAGGTATTAGGCAAATAAATAAGGCGGGTTTAAAAAGCTCTGAAACTAGCAATAATCCTAAAATTTTAGAATACAAAAGCCCAATGGTTCTTGAAATGAGGCAGATTCATCAATTTAAATTAGATTCCAACAATAGTTTCCTTTATTTTTCTGGAAGCGGCCAACATTGTTGTGCATCTCCTAAACATGGATCGATTGATTTAAATAACTTTTTACACACCTACAAAGAAGGTCTTTTCCTAAATTTAGTTGAAAGCAGTTTAGGTTTCGAATTTTGGAAATTTAATGCCAGCTCAATTAACCTATTCAATCCCAAAACAATTATTGAATTTGGAAATTTAAATTGGAATCTGGCCTCTAGTTTGAATGATTACTTTAGCCAGCCCATTGAACTTGAAAATAAATTATGGCTAACAACCAATAATTCTAATGTTTATGCTTTAAATAGAACCCAATCAAGTTTTGAAAAATTAAACGAACAGTTTCATTATACATATCATACGCCATATCCGCCCGTTATTTTTGAAATTGCCGATAATAAAATTCTTTTAGGACATCCTGATATCGAAAAAAGCATCTTATTTACTATTGATGCCAATGGTACATTTTCTGATAAACAAATTATTGATTTTAGAATTAATGTAAATATGGCTTTATCGAAAACAACAGGCTTTTTTCTCGATATATTCAGCAAAAAATTATATACTTCGGATTCCTTTTTGTTAGTAAAAACATTTGCCGACGACTTTTATCCTATATCATTTAGTGAGGACGGACAATTTATTTACGGCACATCAAACAATATTTATAAATCTTTAAGTGAATTGCCCGACGAAGAAATGACAAGAGCTCTATTAATCTATAACATTAATACAGGAGCAATAAGTTTTTTTCCAACTATTGGCTATCCACATAAAATTACACAAGCGGAAGACGGCTCCCTTTATTGCGTATCTAGCTATTTTAAATCCACTTATGCCTATTCAAGAAGCGCTAAGGGACATTATGATTTATTTATTGAAAAAGTAACATTTAATTGATGCATTTCAATAGTAGATCTTTGAAAATCCATTAGTTTCACTGAATGAAAATTTATTAAAACGTCCTTGACGTCTGGAATAGCAAAGGAAAGCTCACCGTGAGATACGAACGAGGATTTACAACTAAAATAACTCCCAAATAGTATTTTAACTGATTAAGAAATCGCTATTTAAAATCATAGGAATCACCAAGCCTACTACCACTGCCGAAATTACCATAATCCAATCGCGCTTATTAAACCTAAAAATAGATTGCGAAATATAGCCTAAAATTAGCACCGCCAAAACAATGATTAACTGTGCTATTTCGATACCTAAAGCAAATTCTAGAAGTAATAATAGTTTACTATCAGTATCCCCTAAAAGCATTTTAAATTCGCGGGCAAACCCAAGGCCATGTATCAATCCGAAAAACAGGGTTGATAAAAACAAGATGCCTACTTTTTCTTTTTGAGCCCCTTTACCCGAGGTAAACACGTTAAAAAGCGCCACAATTAATATGGTTATGGGTATTAAAAACTCTACCATGTTTGCCTTTACACTTATAATGCCGTACACTGCTAAAACAAGCGATAGGGTGTGGCCTAGAGTAAACATAGAAACCAATAAAAATATCCGTTTCCAGTCTTTAAACATATATGGAACGGTTAACACAATAAGAAACAATACGTGATCGTAGGCTTTTATATCGAGTACATGGTAAATACCATATTGAACATTAAACCAAAAATTTTCTAGCATAATATCTTAGATTACGGGGTGCACCAAATATACAATTATTTAGTTTCTATTTTTATTGGGTGGTATTTTTTATCGAGCTGAAAAAGCATTTCGTTGGTAATATCGTCTAAATTAAAGGCGTGTTTCCATTTCCAATCTTGTCTGGCATAGGAATCGTTAATGTTTTTTGGCCAACTATTAGCTATTTCTTGTCTGTAATCGGGCTGGTATTCGATTTTAAAATCTGGAATATGTTTTTTAATGGATTCTGCCACTTGTTTTGGCGTAAAACTGATAGCCGATAAATTATACGACGATCTAATTTTAATGGAAGCATTACTCGCTTGCATAATATCTACCGTAGCTTTTATAGCATCGTCCATAAACATCATAGGAAGTTCGGTGTCTTCCGCTAAAAAGCACTTATAATGCCCCTCGGTAATGGCTTTATGATAAATTTCAACAGCATAATCGGTTGTACCACCACCAGGTAAAGTTTTCCAACTAATAATTCCTGGGTAGCGTAAACTACGCACATCGACCCCGTATTTATTATGGTAATATTCGCACCAACGTTCGCCCACTTGCTTGGTAATACCATAAACAGTTGACGGCTCCATAACGGTATATTGCGGTGTGTAGTTTTTTGGAGTTGTGGGTCCAAATACGGCAATACTTGAAGGCCAAAATATGTGTTTTACAAATTTTGCACGTGCCAAATTTAACACATGAAACAATGATTCCATGTTTAAATCCCAGGCTTTCATGGGAAATTTTTCTCCTGTTGCACTTAACATGGCGGCCATTAAATAAATGGTGTCTATGTTATATTTTTCGACGCACACCTTTACGCTGGCATAATTTTGAGCATCAACAATCTCGAAAAGACCCGAATTAACAACTTCTAAATTACTGTAACTTATATCGCTGGCAATGACGTTATCGTGCCCATAAATTTCTCTTAGTTTGAATGTTAATTCTGAACCTATTTGACCGCATGCGCCAATTATTAATATTTTAGACTTCATTTAAAACTACATTTATAAAGATTTTTCAAAATTAATAAGATTTTATTGATAATAATATATTTTAAATCCGAAATATTGTTAATTTGATTATTTAATATGCGATTAAAAAACAAACTAAACTTATATCTTTGTGCTTTACTTTACAAATTTTACTCATGAAGGTTTATTTTTTAAGTGTAATAATAATTGTTTCCTTTTTTGCTTGTAACAAACAACAAGAACAGAATGTATTGCCAGTAAACACCATAAAGGATAGTCTGCTAATTAAAGAAAAAGATATCGCTAAACTAATATATACCGATTATATTTTAGATGATCGGACTGAAGCGGTTGTTACAAATTGGTTTGAATATTCGCAACTTCAAAACGCTTTTACTAAGGTGAAAAAAGGAGATTTTACTTTTTTTAAAAATAATAACAAGGCTATTTCTGAATTATTACGAAATTTTAAACAAACCATACCTCCAGAAGTTAATACGCCTTCTATCTTAGTTAGAATAACTTCTCTTGAAACCAAAATTTATAAGCTGGAAAGTATTTTAAAATTATCGACCTCTACCAAACCCGAAATTTTAGAACTCACAAAAGAATTGTTTATAGCTTTCTCTAATTTAAACCTTCAAATGAATAAAAAATTAGAAGCCGATAATATTATTATCGAGAAGCCATTAAATTAAAAAAGGAAAACATCTAAAACGCTTTCCTTTTTCATTTTATTCTTAATTTTTTTGTTGCTTTTTAATTTTTAGGTTGTACCGATTGCGATTGAAGTACTTGCTTTTGTCTTAACAACTCGTTTTTGGTAATTTGTATTAAATTAAAATTTGGCGAAGCCTTTAAAGCAGCATCTAAAATATCTACCGCGGCATCTATATTTGCTTTCGCATCTTTATTATAAATTAACAGGGCATCTAAATACATAAAGGCAGATTTTAAAGACACTTCATAAGGAGTTTGCGATTCATAAAACGCCTTTTTCTGCTCGTCTTTAGAATTTGCTAAACCATATTTAATATGCTTATCTGCATCCGTCAATTTTTTGGTTTGTAAATAAAGCTCAGCCAATTCGTAGGCAACCAAAGCATTTGGCGATCTTTTAAACATTTCTTCAAAATGTCCAGCAGCTAAATCCAGTTGTTTTACTGCTTTTAATGATACCGCTTTTACTTGAATGGCAATATCCGTATCGTTTAATACTTTTTCGATACCAATTGTGTTTAGCGCTTCAACATATTTACCTTCGCTCATATAGATATACGCCAAGGTATCTTTTCTGGCTTCAGAAGGAGCTATAACATTTAAATGCGTTAAGGCATTTATAATTCCTTGTACATCGCCTTGTATTTGCATTTGCTTATAATAAGCTTCAAAATGCTTAAGCAAATCGGCATTACTTTGAGCACTAACAAAAACACTGCTCAACATGATTCCTAATACTACTAATCTTTTCATCGGTTCCTTTTATTTGTTTTTATTTATCTATTCTCATGCATCATTTTACAACATGCAAAAATACAAAATGCTTTGCGAGATAAGGTTGTTTTTAAAATGCTAAAACTATAAAAAAATACTATTTTAATCTCCAAAAAAATACATTATTAGGAAAACAAAAAAAAAATAAGTACATTAGAATTACTAAAATTTATAATCATGGGAATTAAAAGCTTTTTAGCCTCTAGAAAAAATCAAAATAAGATAACGAACGATGTGCCTTTAAGGGTAAGTGATTATATGACCACAAAATTAATAACTTTTAAAGCAGATGAACGTATAGATAAAGTTATTGATGCCTTAATTAAGTACAAAATTTCTGGAGGACCCGTTGTAAACGATAAACATGAACTCATTGGAATTATTTCTGAAGGCGATTGCATCAAACAAATTAGTGAAAGTAGATATTATAATATGCCAATGAACGATCATACGGTTGAAAGTTGTATGGTTAAAAATGTTGAAACTATTGATGGAAACATGAATATTTTTGATGCCGCTAACAAGTTTTTAGAATCTAAACATAGACGATTCCCTATTGTTGAAAACGGAAAATTGGTAGGGCAGATTAGCCAAAAAGATGTATTAAAAGCCGCCATAGGCATGAAAGGTAATAACTGGAAATAATCCTAAACTCTTAACCCCCTTAATTCCTGAGATTCCGGCAAATCTGTAATAATAAGTTTTTGAGTTTCAGAATGGTTTATGCTTGCTACTTTTGTATAGTTATAACCGTCTAAGGGTTGAGATAAGGTGGTATATGTTGCAACACCAGCAACCGTTATGTTTTCGCCAATTTCTATAACACCTTCTTGAAACCTGAGTTGTTTATGGAATCCGAAAAAGTTTTTACTATCTATGCCGTATTTTTCTAACAAGGCGAGAGCCTCGGTAGTGGGTTTATTAAAAATGCTCGATGTAAACTTAGAATCTATCACTAAATAACTCACATAATTTTTAGGGTTCTGCGTCGGGTTTAAAAGCACGACACTGCCATTTTGTTCTATAAAAAAAGGGTCTATTTTCTCTTCATTTACCACCGTTTTCCAGTGTGAATTTTTGCCTGTACTTACTTTTTTTTCAATTTTAATTGTAAAATAAACACATTTCCGTTTGCTTAAAGGAGCTATTAATGGCGCTTGAATATTTACAGCTTTCCCGTTTACTTTAACCCATTCGTTATCTTTTAAACTAACAATGGGCTTTAATCTTATTTTTTTTAGTTTTCTAAGAATTATCTGTTTCGGATTGAAATAATAAATACCAAATGCAACAAGTGCAATAACACCTATTACTAAAGCGATAAGCAGCGAGTTTTTTGAGTATAAATCCATCTTAAAACATATTAACTTTCTCGTTTTACCAACGCATAATAATCGCCTTCTAAAGGCAAATACCCCTGATTGTAAACAAAATAATAAATGGCACCAGCCTTAGTGGTATAAATACTGGTAAAATAATTAAAATCGAACCCTAGCTCAATTAATTTCCCTCTGGATGTTTTTGTTTTTTGGTCCGGATTAAGCACTTCTAAGATTCTATAATTTTTGCGAAGCCTGTTATTGGTATTTCGTATTAGGTTTTTGCTATCCTTATTTACATTGTTGTTATAAGCATTTCTGCACCCATCGCTACAGAATTTTTTATCAATGCGACCAACAATTTTTTCCCCACATTCTAAACATTGTTTTGCCATAAAAAACTGAATTTAAATCAAATATAAGCAAAAAACTTTATCCGTTTACAAACGACTACAAACATTTACAAACGTGTTTAAACATTTATTAACCGACTAACTTTTGGAAAGGGTTACATCTTTGCAATGTCGAAACATAAGAACTCGATAGTATTAACTGTTTAACGATAAAAATTTAAATTATGAACACACTTAGAAACAAAGTACAGTTGATTGGTAACTTAGGAAACGATCCAGAAATCATCAACCTTGAATCAGGAAAAACATTAGCAAAATTTAATATTGCTACAAACGAGAGTTACACCAATGCAAAGGGTGAAAAAATTACAGATACCCAATGGCATAATGTGGTTGCCTGGGGAAAAACAGCGCAAATAATCGAAAAATATGTAACTAAAGGGAAAGAAGTTGCTATTGAAGGTAAATTAACATCGCGCAGCTACGACGACAAAGATGGCAACAAACGCTATATTACAGAAGTGGTATGCAACGAACTGCTTATGTTAGGAAAATAAACACTTAACCTATTTATTAAAACGAGGTTCTTTTTTAAAGGAGCCTCGTTTTTTTTATAACAAATGTTAAAAAAAATTCGTAATTTAAACTTTTATAAAAAGACATATTTATCTTAATATGATATCTGTCATATTTACATATTTTTATTTTTAAGTTTTTTGTAACCAACCATACAAAAAAATATGCCAATTAAAAGCTATTTAGTGCATCCTATCGAAGGCAAGAAAAAAGATTTAATAGAAGCGCTTGCTTCTATTAATAATTGCGAAATAATACCTGCAGAAAATAAAGATTTAGTCATTTTAGTCACAGAAACTGAGACTGAATTTGAAGAAGAACAATTAAAAGCCAAGTTAGAGGCTATGCCAAATATTAAATTACTTGCTTTAGTTTCTGGGTTTAATACATCTCAAAACCAACTATAATTATGTATACCTCTTTAACAAATAGAAGAAGTTTTCTTAAAAAAATGGCAGCGTTATCTGCAATGACAGCTGCTGCAACCATGTTTCCAGGAATTATGTTTGCTGATGAACAAGAACAAAACCTACCTAAAGGCGGCAATCTGGAATGGAAAAAAGGTCCTTGTCGTTTTTGTGGTGTAGGCTGCGGTATTTTAGTTGGGGTTGAAAACGGAAAAGCAGTCGCTGTAAAAGGCGACCCTAACAGTAGTGTTAACAAGGGCCTGCTTTGTGTTAAAGGATATCATCAAATTATGTGTACCCAAGCGAGCGACAGATTAACACATGCCTTAGTTAAAAAAAATGGGAAATATGTAAAAACTCCTATAAATGAAGCTTTAGACATTGTTGCCAAAAAAATGAAAGATACCATTACAAAACATGGTAAAGATTCTGTTGCAATGTACACCTCGGGCCAGTCCACAATCCCTGAAGGCTATGTAGCGTCAAAACTCATGAAAGGGGCCATTGGCACTAATAATTTAGACTGCAATGCGCGATTATGTATGGCGAGTGCCGTTACAGGGTTTTTAACCACTTTTGGAGCAGATGAGCCAATGGGCTGTTATGAAGATATAGATCACGCCGATTATTTTATTACTTGGGGAAACAATATGGCAGAAATGCACCCTGTATTGTTTTCAAGAATGTTAGAGCAAAAAAATAACCGCGGCGCCAAAATTATTGACTTTGCAACTAGAACAACACGGTCAAGTACGGCATCAAACAAATCTATTTTATTTGAACCCCAAACCGATTTGGCCGTAGCAAATGCTATATGTTATGAGATTATTAAAAACGGATGGGTTAATAAATCTTTTGTCGACAATCATATAAAGTTTCAAAAAGGATTAACAAACATAGGTTATGGATTAGAAGATAAATTTAAATTTGAAGACAAGCCTACGGTTATCGATTTCAATAGCTATAAAAAGTTTTTAGAAGATTATACTCCCGAGAAAGTAGCAAAATACTCTAAAGTTTCGGTTAAAGACATTAAGTATTTAGCGTCCATATACGGCAATCCAAATAAGAAAGTAGTATCGTTTTGGTGTATGGGAATGAACCAACATACTAGAGGAACTTGGATAAATAACTTAGTTTATAACATCCATTTATTAACAGGTAAAATATCCCAACCAGGAAATGGCCCTTTTTCTTTAACCGGACAACCATCAGCCTGTGGTACCGCGAGAGAAGTGGGCACCTTTACTCACAAGCTTCCAAAAGGCGTAGTGATGAAAGAGGAAAACAGGCGTTTAGCGGCAAAAATATGGAAAGTACCTTATGAAAATATCCCATCCAAACCTACCTATCATGCCACCGAAATGTTTAGAGCTGTTGATCGTGGAGATATTAAATTTATATGGGTGCAAGCTACAAATCCTTTAGTTTCCTTACCTAAAACAAGCCGATACCGTCCTGCCATGCAAAAGGAATCTTGCTTTGTTGTCGTGTCTGATGTGTTTCCAACCCCAACTTCTGATGTTGCTGATGTGATTTTACCAGCTTCTTGGCATATTGAAAAAAGTGGTTTATATGGAAATTCAGAACGCAGAACGCAACACTGGGATAAAATGGTTGAAGGACCTGGAGACACCACTGCCGATGCGTGGATGTTTATTGAAGTTGCTAAACGAATGGGGTATGGTAAATTATTCCCCTATTCAAAAGAGAATCACGTTGAAGAAATTTATAATGAATACCGCCAGTTTCATAAAGGTGCCAAACACGAAATGGCTCCAATTGAGGTTCTTAAGAAGGAGTCGGGAGTTATTTGGCCTTACGTAAACGGAAAATCTACAAATTGGCGATTCAATTCAAAATACGACCCAGCTTGTAGCAATAATAAAGATTTTCATTTTTATGGAAATGAAGATGGAAAAGCGATTATTTGGCAACGTCCTTATGAACCAGCTCCAGAAATACCAGATGCTAAATATCCGTTTTGGTTAAACACAGGTCGCGTTATAGAACATTGGCACACGGGCTCCATGACAAGAAGAATCCCAGTATTACATAAAGCAATGCCTCATTCGTATGCCGAATTTCACCCAGAGGATGCAAAAAAATTAGGCATAAGAAATGGTGAAAAAGTTAAACTAACTTCAAAAAGAGGGTCATGTATTTTACCGGCCTCTATTAATGAAAGAGGATTACCAACAAGAGGACAGGTTTTTGTGCCGTTTTTTGATGAAAACATGATGATTAATGATGTAACTCTAGATGCTTTTTGTCCTATTTCGAAAGAACCGGATTATAAAAAATGTGCTATTAAAGTCGAAAAAGCATAACCATGAAAAAACGATTAGGAATCATATCATTATTTGTAATTCTTTTTATTGCTTTTATAACTATTTGGGATTTAAGTTACTCAACCGGATTAGAAGAAGCTTATATTCCAATAGACGATAACAATAAAAATATGCATATTATTCCATCAGAATCTGGAGTTTTCAAACGGTCTGAACATGCTTTAGATTATAGCAATATGCCTATTGATGAAAATCATCAAAGAAGTTTAAAAACCTATTATAAAAACAGAGCCTTTCATGGTGCTCCGCCAAGTATTCCACATGAAGTTGAAAGTGAGCGAACCATGGGAGGAAACACCTGTTTAAAATGCCATGATAATGGTGGATGGGTATCAAAGTTTAATGCGTATGCGCCCGTTAGTCCGCATCCAGAATTAGTGAATTGCAGACAATGCCATGTGCCACAAAAAACACAGGGTTTATTTAAAGCAAATAGTTTTGGCGAAGTCGTAGCACCCGCCGTCGGTATTAATAATGCCCTTTTAGGTAGCCCACCTGTAATTCCGCATCAAATTCAATTACACGAAAACTGTTTAGCTTGTCATGCAGGACCAAGTGCTCCTAAAGAAATTAGAGTAACACATCCCGAGCGCGTTAATTGCAGACAATGCCATGTTTTAAATAACAAAGAAACTACTGATATTGGAATTTTTAATAGACAACAACCAAATGACCAATAAAACAACATTAATAAAAATATTTATTTGTTTACTAGTTTTAGTTAGCACTAATTTTTCATGTAAGCATCATGAAAATGAGTATCATAATATTATAGACAAAATAGAAGCGGAAAGCAAAAATTACCATGGCACTTCTATTTCATCGGACGCATTTATTGGTGATATCCCAACTATTGAAATTACAGAAGGCGAACACACGTTTTTAATTCCAGAACGTAAAAGTCAAATAAAGTCTTTTAACTGTACTGAATGTCATACAAAACCATTGGAACAAATGCAATCAGACGGCGCTAAAAAAGCGCATTGGGATATTGATTTGATACATGCCAACGAAAACACCATGAATTGTATTACTTGCCATAACGGAAATGACATGGATAATTTAAAAAGTATTACAAACAATTCTATAGATTTTAATAAAAGTTACCAATTATGTAACCAATGCCACACAAAACAATTTGAAGATTGGAAAGGTGGTGCACATGGAAAACGTATTGGAGGTTGGGCGCCACCAAGAGCATCTATGACTTGTGTAAACTGTCATAACCCACACAATCCAAAAATTCAATCGAAATGGCCAGCACGATACAACACAAGAAAAGCAAAAGAAAGGGAATAAATTAGCCATTAAAGATTATAAAAACAAAAAGGTATGAGTGACAATAACAAAAAATGGTTTTCATTAAATCTTAACAGAAAAGAAAAAACAACTTCGGGTTCTTGTGGTTGTGGAAAAAATTCTGGTGGATGTGGTGGTGATGCTTCTACTCAAAAACAGCTAAGTGATGCCGAATTTGACAATGCAGTACTGGCATCTATAGGTGAAGAACGCACTAAAGATGGTTTTGAACAGGTTTTTGATGTGAAAATGGACAGACGCACGGCCTTTAAAAAATTAACCGCTAGTTTACTAATTGGCGCTGGTGCCGTTTCTACCTCTTGCAGTGTGATTTCCGGCGACGAAAGTAAAGAAAAAGCTCAAATAGACTGGGAAGAACAGTTTAAGGGCAATTATAAATTGATGAATGATGAGGAGAAGAAAGGCACGGTAGAAAGATTGGTGCGATCGTACCAATTACGTACAGGAAAGACAATTAGTATGTCGTCTAAAAATGCTGAAAAAGATGTGCTATTTGGTTATGCTTTTAATATTTCGAAATGTCAGGGTTATATGGATTGTGTAAGTGCCTGCGTTGAAGAAAACAATCAAGACCGGAATTCTCAAATGGAATACATTCGTATTCATGAAATGAAGGATGGGAAAGGATTTAATTTTACCGAAGGAGATGATAATTATTACCACGAGGTGCCTGCTGAAGGTCATTTTTATATGGGTACACAATGTTTTCATTGTGACAACCCGCCTTGTGTTGAAGTTTGCCCCGTACAAGCAACTTGGAGAGAAGATGATGGCTTGGTGGTTGTAGATTATGATTGGTGTGTAGGCTGCAGGTATTGTATGGCAGCATGTCCTTATGACGGCAGACGATTTAACTGGAGCAAACCAGAAGTTCCTGAAGTAGAAATAAACAAAGACCAACATTACCTTGGAAACCGTATGCGTAAAAAAGGCGTTATGGAAAAATGTACGTTTTGTGTACAACGCTCTAGAGCTGGTAAAAATCCTGCGTGTGTGGAGGCTTGCCCAACTGGAGCCAGAATTTTTGGAAATTTACTGGACCCGGATAGTACCATTCGATGGGTACTTGAAAACAAAAAAGTATTTAGATTAAAAGAAGATTTAGGAACAGAACCTAAGTTCTGGTATTTTATGGATTAAGCCGATTGCGTAAAGGATTGTAGCAGCATCCTTTTTTATGCTAAACCCATTTTTTTATTTTAAACTTATACTTATTGCATTAAAAAGATATAGCAAAACATTTATGTTCATGAATTCATTAATTTAAAATAATAAAGCATGAATAAAAGCATGACCCTGAATTTTTTTAGAAGGGGCACGCCAAAAAACATATAGTACAAATATAGATGAGACGATTAAAAGTTTTTGGGAGTTTAGTAAAAGATAGTTTAGACACGATTACGAGCGGATCTAAAAGGTACCACATTTGGATGGCAGTTTTAACATTTATTATGTTAGTTGGCATGTATTGTTATTCCATTCAGCTAGAACATGGTTTAAGTGTTACAGGCATGAGCGACAAAGTTAGTTGGGGCTTATACATCTCTAACTTTACGTTTTTAGTTGGGGTTGCTGCGGCGGCGGTTATGTTGGTAATGCCAACGTACGTATTAAAAGATATTGATTTTAAACGCGCAGTACTAATTGGTGAGGGTTTAGCGGTTTCTGCTCTTATAATGTGTTTAGCATTTGTTATTGCAGATATGGGAGGTCCTTCGGTTTTATGGCATATGATTCCAGGGATTGGGGTTTTTAACTTTCCGAACTCTATGTTAACTTGGGACGTTCTGGTGCTTAATGGTTACCTGTTTTTAAATATAAGTATTCCATTTTATATTCTTTTTAGACATTACCAAGGGAAGGAAGCTAAAGCCAATGTTTATATCCCAGGTGCGTTATTGTCTGTTTTTTGGGCGGTTGGAATTCACTTGGTAACAGCCTTTTTATATCAAGGGCTACAAGCAAGACCATTTTGGAACAATGCTTTACTTGGCCCTCGCTTTTTAGCATCTGCGTTTGCTGCTGGTCCTGCATTAATAATTTTAGTACTCGCTATAATAAGAAGTTTTACAGAATTTAAAATTGAAGATAAAACAATAAATAAAATAGCCATGGTGGTTACTGTTGCTGCTCAAATTAATCTAATCATGTTGGCTTCAGAATTGTTTAAAGAGTTTTACGCACCTACACATCATAGTGAAAGTGCCTATTATCTGTTTTTTGGATTGGATGGAAAAACAGCGCTTTTACCCTGGATTTGGACCTCTATTTCCATGAATATTTTAGCAACCATTGTACTTACATTTCATAAACTCCGTAACAACCTTAAAGTTTTATATTTTGCCTGTTTTATATTGTTTATAGCCATTTGGATTGAAAAAGGATTCGGATTAATTGTTCCTGGTTTTATTCCAGAGCCTTATGGTAAAATAATTGAATATACGCCTACCGGAATAGAAATTGGCGTAACGTTAGGAATTTGGGCTTTAGGAGCTTTTGTGTTTACAATATTAGCTAAAACAGCGATCAATATTGAGCTAGGAGTATTAAGATACAAAAAGAAATAACCCTTATTCTATATTATCAATATTAAAATAACCGCCTTTATTTTCGGTGCGTTCTAAAGATTGATTAATAATTAAATGGGCAATATTTACCATGTTTCGCAACTCACAAAGCGAGGTTGTAATTTTAGATTCTTTGTACAAATCTTCTACTTCATTATAAATTAAATCTAAATGGTTTATAGCTCTTTTTAAGCGTTTATTGCTTCTTACAATTCCAACATAATCTCGCATTAAGGCTTGTAGCTGTGAAAGATTATGCTGTATTAAAATATGTTCTTTTTCAATTTTAGTGCCTTCATCATTCCAATCTGGTATGTTTACAGCTAAAGATTTATCTTCATTTTTAGACAAAAATTTATAAATATTATGGGCATAAACTAAGGCTTCTAACAACGAATTAGATGCCAACCTATTAGCACCATGCAATCCTGTTCTTGAGCATTCGCCGCAAGCAAATAAATTTTCGATAGTAGTTTTTCCATTTTTATCTACACTTATACCGCCGCACAAATAATGAGATGCTGGCACTACCGGAATCCAATCCTTTTCGATATTAATATGATGATCTAAACACTTTTTATAAATATTAGGAAAGTGTTTAATAAATGCATCTATATCTAAATGTGTACAATCTAAATATACATTTGGTTCTCCTGATTTTTTTAATTCGTTATCGATGCTTTGCGACACGATATCACGCGATGCTAATTCTGCTCGTTCATCATAATCAAGCATAAATCGGTGTCCATTTTTATCGCGAAGGTAGGCTCCAAAACCTCTCACGGCCTCGGATATTAAGAAGGATGATTCCCCTTTGGCTTCATACAATGCTGTTGGATGAAATTGCACAAATTCCATATCCTTTATTTCTGCCTTGGCTCTATATGCCATAGCAATACCATCGCCTGTAGCTATTACTGGATTTGTAGTATGTCCATAAACACAGCCAACACCTCCCGAAGCCAAAAGCGTACTATTGGCTTTAATTGTAAAAATATTGCCGGTTTTCTGATTAAAAATATAGGCACCATAACACACTAACTCATCTTCATTACTGTTTTTTATATGGTGATTTGTAACCAAATCTATAGCGAAATGGTGCGGTAAAATAGTGATATTTTTTAGTTGATGTGCTCGCTTTAATAAAGCACGTTCTACTTCAAAACCTGTAATATCTTTGTGATGTACTACGCGATATTCAGAATGCCCCCCTTCTTTTCCTAAATCGAATTCTCCACTGGCGTCAAGGTCAAAATTAGCTCCCCATAGCATGAGTTCTTCAAGTCGGTCGGGACCTTCTTTTATAACCATTTCTACCACCTCCTTATCACATAAACCATCTCCTGCAATTAGGGTGTCTTCAATATGCTTATTAAAGGAATCTTTCTCTTTATTTAATACAACCGCCACACCACCTTGTGCATATTTGGTGTTCGATTCGTCTTCGTTGGCTTTAGTTACAATAATAACATTTCTGTTTGGAAATTTTTCTGCAATTTTAACCGCAAACGTTAAACCTGCAACCCCCGAACCGATAACTAAATAATTTGCTTTAACCATGTTATTTTGATAATTCTAACATGCGCTCAATTGGAAGTAACGCGCGTTTTCTAATATGTTCTGCCACCTCAATTTGAGGCGATTCGTTTAACAAACAATCATATAATTTTTGAAGTGTATTCATTTTCATAAAATGACATTCGCTACAAGCACAGGTATTATCTTCTTTTGCAGGTGCAGGAACCAATTCTGTATTGGGCATTTCCTGCTGCATTTTATGTAAAATACCAGCTTCAGTAGCCACAATAAATTTTTCTTGAGGATGTTCTTTTACAAAATTAATCATCCCCGATGTAGAACCAATATAGGCCGCCGTATCTAAAATATGTGTTTCAGATTCTGGGTGAGCAATGATTTTATGATCTGGATACTTTTTGTGTAAGGCAATGAGTTTATCGATAGAAAAAGCTTCATGAACAATACAACTACCATCCCAAAGCAACATGTCTCTACCTGTTTGGCTAATAATATATTTACCTAAATTCTTATCTGGTGCGAAAATAATGGGTGTGTCTTTTGGAACAGAATTAACAATTTTCAAAGCGTTGGAAGAGGTACAAACAATATCGCTTAACGCCTTAATTTCGGCAGAACAATTTACATACGTAATAACTACATGGTCTGGATGAGCTTTTGTGAATTTTTCGAAAGCCTCTGGCGGACAAGAATCTGCCAATGAACACCCTGCTTTTAAATCTGGCAAAACAACCGTTTTTGTTGGATTTAAAATTTTGGCAGTTTCAGCCATAAAATGAACCCCAGCGAATACAATAATATCGGCATCTGTTTCGGCAGCTTTTTGAGATAACTGCAAACTATCACCTACATAATCGGCGATATCTTGTATTTCTGGAACTTGATAATAATGCGCTAATATAACCGCGTTTTTCTCTTTCTTAAGGCGTTTTATTTCTTTTACTAAGTCCATTTTAATTAAAACTATTTGATTATAATTCAGTAAAAACAAGAGTTATGCCAAGGTTTTACTTTTTACAAATATCTTAATTAAAATTTTATTGTACTGAGATAAAACCAAAAAATGAACCCTTATCGAGTCCATTTTATGGTTTTCTCAAAACTTTAAATTCTTTACAAACAAAAGTTTAAATATTTAGTAAAATTTAAAAATTCGCAAATTACACCGCTTATACTGCAAGTTTAGGCTTCATGTTTTCAATAGCTATATCCTGAATTTGCAGGCTTATTAATTTTAAAGTTTTTTCACCTTTTTCTAACTCGTTTAAAACCTCTTCTTTTATTTCCTGGAAACTGTTTTTAAGCTCGTTAAATAGTGATTTGTAATACGAAATACCTTCATTTAAATTATTAGTAAAGGTTACAAGATACTTCTCTTCTTTCGCGGTCATCGCTATTTTTGCTTCCTCCATTTTATTTTTTAAATACTCGATATAAATACCAAGTTCTTTTATAAATAAATTTGGACGATCGGATCTAGAAATCATGTTATCTCTTCCATAAATATGGTCGGTCATGTTTTTCAAACTCATAATTTTAGAATAGTACGCCATATTAGGACCCGGACAAATAGAAACACCTTCGCCTTCAACCCTAGTTTCTAAATTATACGCTAGCAATGCAGAGGTTCCCAAACCTACACAAGTACAAGATTTTTCGGTTATTTTATTAAATTCCTTTTGATACGCTTCTAAAGCTAAATTTTGACTATCTAATGCTTTTAATTTTAAATGCTGGTATTCTCTTGATGCTGTGCAAATTCCTTTTTCCTTAAATTCTTTATTTAAAGCTACAAACTTTTTAGGGCAAGCACTTCCGGGTCTGCCTTTATTAATTAAAGCTTCTTTTTCTAAATCTTTGGTATTATCTCTTAGATTATTGAAGGGAATGCCTAAAGGTGAAATATCGCTTAAATACAAATCTTCTTCTTTAGCAGCCACCAATTTATTCAATGTTCTATCGTCTACCGTTGTGGCCTCTGGAACTAATAAAAAGGGAGTACCCCAACCAATAGAATCTAATTCATATTGATCGAGTAAAAATTCGTGCTCCTCGTGTGTTCCTACACCGCCTTGAGCAGAAATTTTTAATTCCAACGGAACACCTGAAACGGCACGCCCTTGATTGACTAATTCCTGATTTAATATACTTTCTATCGAGCTTCTTAGCTCTGTTCTTTTTTCTTTAAATTCTGCCAAAACAGGGCCTAATAAATAGCCATCGGTAGCAAAGGCATGACCGCCACAATTTAGGCCAGACTCAATTCTATATTCTGATACCCATAAGCCTTTTTTGGCTAAAAATTTACCTTGAATTAAAGCCGATCTGTAATCGCTTACTTTTAAAATAATCTTCTTTGTAAATTCTCCTGATGCTGAAGGATAAAAATCGTCGAACTGACTCATATAAGCGTACAATCTCGGATTCATTCCTGCTGAAAGTATCACAGACGATTTTAATTTACTGTTTGCAAAACCACGTAAAGCCGCATGTGCATCGTTAAACTCTACCGGAAGTTGTTCGTTTTTAATGTAGTTGTCCTTATCAACTTTCGTCATTATATTAACATCAATACTTCCCTTAGTTAAATTATGGGATGCCCAATTTTTAAGTTCCTGCAAATTGATGCCTTTTTCTGTAAGCTTGTTAAATTCTGCTTTAATCAGAGAACTTGACGGCAGCATATTTACATAAGCTTTTAACTCCTCACTTTTTTCGTGTGTGGAATTTTTTAAAGCTTCAAATTTTTTATCCACTAAATCACTCATCATATTTAGGTATGAAGTGATTCGCTTCGCTCTAAAATCTTCAATTTTATCTGTTATTTCAGTATAAGGAATTTCAAATTTTTCGCTGTACATTTTTCGTAATTTTTCCAGCAAAATATCATCTACTAAAGAAATTACTGAATCTATGCCGTATTGTGCTACTTTTAAAGGGGAGTCGATTGTAAATCCAATACCCATTACTGGAATGTGAAAGGTGTGCGTGTTTTTCATCTGCTATTATTTCTATTTAATTAAAAGAAAAGCTCTTAGCCCTTTTTCGTTTATTTTCATTTATTTTATATAAACTCTGTGTTTTACAAGTGTTTAAACAAAATAAAACGCCGAAGGTATTGGTTAAAAAGTACACGATATATGACATTTGTCATACTTTAGCACAAGCCATCAATTGTATTTAACTTTAAAAGCACTGGTTCTACTGGTATTTTAATTGTAAATTTTAGGCTTTAACTATTAATTTATTTAATTATTCTTAATAAGATTTCGGGAAATAAAAAATATCAATAAAATTTACAAAAGGCTGCCTACATTAATTTAAGCTTCATTACTTTTATGCTTAATTTTCAATAGAATTATTATATGTCTGTAGCACCAAAAATAGCACGATTTAATCAAAATGTTTTATCAAAATATCAAATATACAACAGTATATTTATGACATTACCTTTTGATTCCGTAACAAAAACAGGGGTACTACTTCCTTTATTTCATGAAACCTGCCAAAAAGGATTCGCAAATGGAGACGACCCAACAACCATTGTAGATCTTTTTTTTAAAAAATATCAAGCACGACGCACGAAACAAAGTCAAATTAATTTGCTTTTCAGGTTCATTCAATATATTGAACGACAAGTAGTACTATTTGATGCTGTAGAGGATGCCGCATTCCCAGTAGTTAATAATATGGAAGGGATTGGTACTTTAAGAAATCTTAAAGAGTCGGCTGTATCTAATAACAAATTAGAAGAATTACAAAGTTATTTAGAAGAATTTAAAGTGCGAATTGTTTTAACAGCGCATCCAACTCAATTTTACCCTGGTTCGGTACTTGGCATTATTACAGATTTAACCGAGGCCATTAAAACAAACAACCTTTCGGGTATTAACGATTTATTTGCTCAGTTAGGGAAAACACCATTTTTTAAACACGAAAAACCAACACCGTACGACGAAGCCAGGAGCTTAATATGGTATTTGGAAAATGTGTTTTACCAATCTTTTGGTGAGATTTACAACTATATTCAACAGAATATATACGACGATAGCAAAAAACATAATGAAATAATCAATATTGGTTTTTGGCCGGGTGGAGACCGCGATGGGAATCCGTTTGTAAAACCAGACACAACGCTAAAAGTTGCCGATTCGCTTAAACAAGCGGTACTTAAAAAATACTATGGTGATCTTAAAAATTTAAGACGTAAGCTTACATTTAGAGGTATAGAAGAACGCATTGTGCGCTTGGAGACCATTTTATATAACTACAGCATTGATTTAAATTATCCAGATGCTGTTTCTGAGAAAGAGCTCAAAAAAGAATTATTAAGTATTCGGAACCTATTGGTTGCAGAATTTCAGTCCTTATATGTTGCTGAAATAAACCATCTGATAAACAGAATACATTTATTTGGTTACCACTTTGCAAGCTTAGATATTAGACAAGATAGTAGAATACACCACACCGTATTTACTACAGTAATAGACTATTTAATTAGTAATGGGAATGCAAATTTCCCGAAAAACTACCACGAGCTTTCTGAAGCTGAACAAATAGATATTTTATCGAAAGTTGGTTCTGCTAACATCGATATAGAAGCCTTTGAAGATGAAATGGTTTATAATACCTTAAAAACTATTGAAGGTATTAAAATTATCCAAAAAAATAATGGCGAACGTGGTGCTAACAGATATATTATTAGTAACAATCAAACAGCATTAAATGTAATGCAGCTATTCGGTATGCTTAAAATGGTGGCATTTGACGACCAATTAACCGTTGATGTTGTACCGTTATTTGAAACGATTACCGATTTAGAAAATGCTCCAAAAGTTATGGAGCAATTATATACAAACCCTGCATATATGGCTCATTTAAAGAGCCGAGGTAACAAACAAACCATTATGCTTGGTTTTTCTGATGGAACTAAAGATGGTGGTTATTTAATGGCTAACTGGGGAATTTACAGAGCCAAAGAGTTGTTAACCGAAATGTCTCGTAAATACGATGTAACCGCTATATTTTTTGATGGTCGTGGCGGACCACCAGCACGTGGAGGTGGAAAAACGCATCAGTTTTATGCGTCTTTAGGACCAAATATTGAAGATAAAGAAGTACAACTTACCATTCAAGGACAAACTATCAGCTCTAATTTCGGGACTTTAGATTCTTCTCAATATAACTTAGAACAGCTTATAAGTTCTGGTATGTTTAACAGATTAGGGAAAGACAAGCTTGAAATGTCTGCAGATGATAAGATTGTGATGACCGATTTGGCCAATACGAGTTACCAAGCCTATAAAGATTTTAAAAATCACGCCATGTTTATTCCTTATTTGGAGCGCATGAGTACTTTAAAATATTATGCAAAAACGAATATTGGAAGTCGCCCATCAAAACGAGGAAGCTCTGATAAACTTGTCTTTTCAGATTTAAGAGCCATCCCTTTTGTGGGTTCTTGGAGTCAGTTAAAACAAAACGTGCCAGGATTCTATGGAGTGGGTACGGCATTAAAAAAATATGAAGATAATGGTGAGTTTTATAAAGTAGAACAGCTTTATAAAAATTCGAAATTCTTTAAAACCTTATTAGAAAATAGTATGATGGCATTGTCGAAATCATTTTTCGATTTAACCAAATACATGTCTAAAGACGAAGAGTTTGGCGATTTCTGGAATATTATTTATAACGAATATATTACTACCAAAACTTTATTATTAAAGCTTACGGGTTATAAAGAATTAATGGAAAACGAACCCTCTGGAAAAGCCTCCATTGCAGTAAGAGAGTCTATCGTGCTTCCGTTACTTACCATACAACAATATGCGCTTAAAAAAATTCAGGAATTGGAGAAAGACCCTGTTACAAATGAAGAGGAAATAAAAATATTTGAAAAAATAGTTACGCGTTCTCTTTTTGGTAATATTAATGCTAGTAGAAATTCGGCGTAAAGATTTAAAATTTTTGTATCATAAAAAAATCGGCTGTCTACAAATAGACAGCCGATTTTTTTTAGACCCTAACTGGGTAATAAATATAAAATTAATTTAAAGTATCTCCTCCTTTAGCTCCAGTTCTAATTCTATAAGACTCTTCAATATTTGAAACAAAAATTTTACCATCACCTACTTCGCCAGTAGCTGCCGATTTAAGAATGGCTTGAATGGTAGCTTCCTCAAAACTATCATTTACAACAATTGAAAGATATCTACGTTGTATATCGCTAGTGCTATAAGAAATCCCACGGTAAACATGCCCTTCCTTTTCATTACCAACCCCAGTAACATCCCAATAAGAAAAAAAGGTAACCCCAACTTGATGAAGTGCGTCTTTAACTGCAAAAAACTTAGACTTTCTAATTATTGCTTCTATTTTTTTCATTATATAACTCTTTAATTTTTTTGTTTATTCAAAAATAAAGAAATAATAATAATAGTACATACTTATTTAATGTTACTGTAAAAAAAAGGATGTTTTGTTATTCACAAAACATCCTTTTCAAACCAACTAAACTAAATATTAATGTTCATTTAATCTGAAGTCTGGATAAGCATCCATACCGTGCTCATAACCATCTAAGCCTTCTAACTCTTCTTTTTCAGAAACTCGGATTCCCATGGTTTTCTTAAGCGTGAATATGATGATGAAAGCAGTAGCAGCACAAAATACTGCATAACAAGCAACACCTATTAATTGTGTTAAAAAGCTATGCTCTGGATTAGTTGAAAAAATACCTACAGCTAAAGTTCCCCAGATTCCACATACTAAATGCACCGCTATAGCACCAACCGGGTCGTCTAATTTTAATTTATTATCTATAAAACTTACAGCTAAAACAATTAAAGCACCAGCAATAGCACCAATAATTACTGCACTTGTAGGACTAACAACATCAGCTCCTGCCGTGATACCAACTAAACCTCCTAAAATACCATTTAAGAACATGGTTAAGTCTAAATTTTTATACATAGCGGTAGAAACCAACATAGCTACCACACCACCAGCTGCTGCAGCTAAACAAGTTGTTACTAAGGTTACTGAAGTTAATTCTGGGTCTGCCGAAAGTACAGAACCTCCGTTAAATCCGAACCATCCTAACCATAAAATTAAAACACCAGCAGTTGCTAACGGGATGCTATGACCAGGAATTGCTTGCGCTTTTCCTTCTTTAAATTTACCAATACGAGGGCCTAATAAACAAACGGCTACAACCGCTGCCCATCCACCTACAGAGTGTACTAGTGTAGAACCTGCAAAATCATAAAAACCCATTTGATCTAAAAATCCACCACCCCATTTCCATGAACCGGCAATTGGGTATACTAAGCCTACATATATTACTGTAAAAATCATAAAAGGCACAATTTTAACACGTTCTGCAACTGCTCCAGAAACAATGGTAGCGGCAGTAGCGGCAAACATACCTTGGAATAAGAAATCGGTCCAGTAAGTATATCCTTCGTTATAAGCTAAATCTAAAGCACCTTCGGCAGTTAATGGAGAATCAAGCCCAAAACCTGCAAATCCTAAAAACCCATTAAATTCACCAGGATACATTAAATTAAATCCTACTAAGCAATAAAGTAGCAACCCGATTGTAATGATAAAAATATTTTTAAATAAAATGTTTATAGTGTTTTTTTGTCTTGTTAGTCCTATTTCTAAAAGAGAGAACCCTAAGTGCATAAAAAACACAAGAGCTGTACAGATCATCATCCATACATTATTTATTGTAAGTAATTCCATGATATATTATTTTTTAAAAGATTATTATTTTAAAGTATTACCGCCTTTTTCACCTGTTCGTATTCTGTAGCTTTCTTTAATATCGGAAACAAATATTTTTCCATCTCCTACTTCTCCGGTTTTTGCCGATTTAAGAAGCGCTTGAACAGTAACTTCCTCAAAATCATCGTTTACAACTATCGATATAAATCTTCGTTGAATATCACTTGTGCTGTATGTGACACCTCTATAAACATGACCTTCTTTTTCGTTGCCAACACCAGTAACATCCCAGTAAGAGAAAAAGTTTACACCTACCTCATGTAGTGCATCTTTCACTACACTATACTTCGATTTTCTAATAATTGCTTCAATTTTTTTCATATTTTGATTATTATATAGTTATACAAAATAAAGCAAACATAGTTTTAACTAAGTGTTTGCCTTATTCAATTATTTATTTGACTAAAAAGAATAGATAGCTGCTAATACAAATGAGCTTAAGCTTTTTTGTCCAGCAAAATCGTTATCTAAGAAAGCATTATCAGAAGCAGAATCTAAACGAATCTCTGGTTTGATTGTTAAGTTATCAATAGAAAAACTACCTGTTAATGTCGTAGCGAATACACTAGAATCGTCAACACCAGTACCAATAGCTCCAAAATCTCCGTCTTCAACAAAATACTCACCTCTCAACCCTAAAGTAAAGGTATCAGATACAGCGTATTGTGGATATAAAGCAGCTCCAGCAAAACCTCCACCATCATTCTCTAATGTTAAGTAAGCAGCATTAATTCCTAAAAAGAAAGTATCAGATAAATCGAATCCACCTGTGAAATCAATTTCAGTAAATGAAGGATCTACTAATAAATTTAAGAATTGCCCTTTGTAACCTAATTGTGCACCAAATGCATAATCACCAGTTGGGTTAAATTCAGTTGCATCTGTATCATTCATTACTCCTAACATTAAGCTAAAATCTTCAGATAAAGCAAAATCTGCTTTTAAACCTGTATGACTAAAAGGCCCGTAAGAGAATAAATAAGATGTACTGTAGTTAAAGTTAGCAACAGGAGAAATTACTTCATACCCTAAGAAGGTATTAAAATTACCCATAGTTAATTTCACGCTTTCACTTACATTCCAGTAAGCATATAACTGATTAACAATATTTCCAGTTGCAGAATACATTGGAGATGCAAAAATAGCGTCGGTTCCTCTTGGACCAAATACTAAATCGGCAACGAAACCAACTTTTTCTCCTTCGTAAGAGGCTACTACGTTAGCCATACCTAAAGCAAAACCTGGTAAATTGGCAAATGATGATCCTGGCGCTTGGGCAATTATTCATCATTTGGAGCATTAAAATTAGCTCTATAATAAGCATCAATACTACCACTTAAAGTAAATTTTGGCGCTTCCGTCGCTTCCTGCGCAAATAATACCGACCCCATTAGAAGCATTGAAAGTGTTATTAATTTTTTCATAATGTTTAATTTTTAAGTTATTAATTTTTTGGTTTGTTCCTTAAGAATGATCCAAATGTATGTCAAAAAGTTTTAACACCCCGTAAAAAATAGGGGTTCAAAGTTTATTTTTATCAATATTATAGTTTTTACCCTATTTTTTTAGAGGTATCCTTAAATTATTTTGATTTTTTGAATTTTCAACAAACAGTAGAATTGAATAATTGTCAGTATTTTTCTCGTTTTACTGCTATTATTTCTATTATTAAGCTCATTCTTTGTAACAATTTCACAAATACGTTATTTATACCTTATATATGGATTGAATATTTATTAAAAATTCTCTCTATTATTGATATATAATTATTTTAAACTCGACTTCACTTCTAAAATCGAAATAATGAATTACCCTCTATTGTATTTCAAAAACTAGGTCATATCTTAGCGTTCCAACTTAAAATTTTAAACCAATATTTGTTGATTATGCTGAAGAAACAAGGAATGTATTCGCCTGAATTTGAACACGAAAATTGTGGAGCAGGATTTATTTGTAATCTAAAAGGAGAGAAAACAAATCAGATCATTCATGATGCGTTAGAGATTCTTGTGAAGTTAGAACATCGTGGTGGTGTAAGTGCCGATGGAAAAACTGGTGATGGTGCCGGTTTATTGATTGATATTCCTCATGAATATTTTAATCGCGTTTGTCAATTCAGCATCCCAGCACCTAGAGAGTATGCTGTAGGTATGGTGTTTTTACCAAAAACATTCAATCAATATAAGTTTTGTAAAGATATTTTTGAAAATGAAATAAAAGCACAAGGACTGTCTATATTAGGGTGGAGAAAAGTGCCAGTAGATTCATCGCAACTTGGTGAAATTGCTTTAGCTTCAGAACCCCTTATCGAGCAATTATTTGTTGCAAAAACTGAAGACATTACAGAAGCTGTTTTTAAAGCAAAACTATACGCTGCACGTAAAATAACCGAACATACTATTAGAAATTCACGAATTTCTGAAAGCGGCTATTTTTATGTGCCAAGTTTATCTACAACTACCCTTATTTATAAAGGAATTATAATGCCTGAAGACATTGGGCCCTATTATACAGATTTACAACAAATCGACTTAGTAACACGATTAGCGCTGGTTCATCAACGCTTCTCTACCAACACCATGCCTACTTGGGAATTGGCTCAACCATTCCGTTTTATGTGTCAAAATGGTGAAATTAATACCCTTCGCGGAAACGTAAGTAGAATGCGTGTACGTGAAGAAATTATGAAAAGTGACGTTTTTGGACCTCAAATAGAAAAATTATTTCCAATAATATTACCAGGAAAATCAGATTCTGCTTCTATGGATATGGTGGTTGAATTATTAACACATACCGACCGGTCGCTCCCAGAAATTATGATGATGATGATTCCCGAAGCTTGGGAAAAACACAAAACCATGTCGCCAGAACGCAAGGCATTTTACGAATACAATTGTTGTATTATGGAGCCTTGGGATGGTCCGGCATCTGTGCCATTTACAGATGGCGATTATATTGGAGCCTTATTAGACAGAAACGGTTTAAGACCTTCAAGATATACGGTTACAAAAAGCGGTAAAATTATCATGTCTTCTGAAATAGGCGTTGTTGATATTGACCCCGAAGATATTGAAAGACACGGAAGATTAGAACCAGGAAAAATGTTCTTGGTTGATATGAATGAAGGCCGAATTATTGAAGATGAAGAAATAAAAAGCAAAATTGTTTCTGAAAGACCTTATAAAAAATGGTTAGATGAAACACGATTGCATTTAAAAGACGTACCATATACAAGCGAAACTTGCCCAATAGAAACCATCGATGTAAAAACCAGACAACGCTTATTTAATTATACGTTTGAAGATATACAGGATGTTATTACGCCCATGGCTATTTCTGGAAAAGAGGCTTTAGGTTCTATGGGAACCGATACACCTTTAGCGGTACTATCAGACCGTCCGCAACTTATTCCAAACTACTTTAAACAGTTATTTGCACAGGTTACCAATCCGCCTTTAGATGGTATTCGAGAAGAAATTGTTACCGATATTGCTCTAAATTTAGGAAAAGATCGAAATATTTTTAGCATCACAAAACGACAGTGTAGAAAGTTACGAATTCAAAATCCGGTAATTTCTAATGCCGATTTAGAAAAAATTAGAACCATTTCTATTGAAAGTTTTAAAGCAGAAACCATCCATATGCTTTACCCAAAAGCACAAGGTCTTAATGGTTTAGAAGATGCTTTAGAGATTATGATAACACAAGTTTCAAAAGCAATCGACAATGGTGTAAATATTATTATTTTATCAGACAGAGGTGTTAATAAAGACTTCGCGCCTATTCCAGCATTGTTGGCCTGTTCTTATGTAAATCACCAATTGAATCGCTTGCGTAAACGTTCTTATTTCGACGTTATTATCGAATCAGCAGAACCACGCGAACCGCATCATTTTGCCACCCTATTTGGTTATGGCGCTAGTGCTATAAACCCATACATGGTAAACGAAATCATTAGAGCGCAAGTAAAAGAAGGCTTTATTAAAGGCATGGATGAAGATAAAGCTGTTACCAATTTCAACAAAGCAATTGGTTCTGGTATCTTAAAAATTATGAATAAAATTGGAATCTCTACGTTACATTCTTACAGAGGTTCTCAAATTTTTGAAATTGTAGGATTTAATTCTGCCTTCGTAGAAAAATATTTCCCATACACCACCTCTAGAATTGAAGGTATTGGGTTGTATGAAATAGAAAAAGAAATTACAGAACGTTATAAATACGCCTACCCAGACAACTTAATCGACAAACGATTAGGTCTTAATATTGGTGGCGATTACAGATGGAGACGCGGTGGCGAACGCCATATGTTTAACCCAACTACAGTGGCAAAATTACAACAAGCTGTTAGATTAAGCGATCAGGCAAGTTATGATGTTTATGCCAAAGCTGTAAACGAACAAGCTGAAAATTTAATGACCATTCGTGGATTGTTTGAATTTGATAACTTAGACCCGATTCCAATTGAAGAAGTAGAACCTTGGACCGAAATTGTAAAGCGTTTCAAAACAGGGGCAATGTCTTACGGGTCAATTTCGAGAGAAGCTCACGAAAATCTTGCGATTGCCATGAATCGTATTGGAGGTAAATCTAACTCTGGTGAAGGTGGTGAAGACAGAAAACGATTCCACCCAGATTCGAACGGAGACAGTAGAAATTCGGCCATTAAACAAGTAGCCTCTGGTAGATTTGGAGTTACATCACATTATCTTACCAATGCCAGAGAGATTCAAATTAAAATGGCACAGGGAGCAAAACCTGGTGAAGGTGGACAATTACCTGGCGAAAAAGTATTACCATGGATTGCTGCAGCACGAAATTCAACACCGTTTGTTGGATTAATTTCACCGCCACCGCATCACGATATTTATTCCATTGAAGATTTAGCACAATTAATATTCGATTTAAAAAATGCAAATCGAGATGCCAGAATAAATGTAAAATTAGTATCTGAAGTTGGTGTAGGTACCATTGCAGCAGGTGTAGCAAAAGCAAAAGCCGATGTCGTACTCATTGCAGGATACGATGGAGGTACTGGAGCTTCTCCATTAACTTCTTTAAAACACGCCGGTTTACCTTGGGAACTTGGTCTTGCCGAAGCACAACAAACCTTAGTTTTAAACAATTTAAGAAGTAGAATTGTTGTAGAATGCGACGGACAATTAAAAACAGGTAGAGATGTTGCTATTGCCGCTTTATTAGGGGCTGAAGAATTTGGTTTTGCAACTGCTCCTCTAGTTGCATCTGGATGTATTATGATGCGTAAGTGTCATTTAAATACTTGTCCAGTAGGAATCGCAACTCAAGATAAAGAGTTACGTAAAAACTTTAAAGGCACACCAGAACACGTCATTAATTTCTTCTATTACATTGCTGAAGAATTAAGAGGTATCATGGCGCAATTAGGGTTTAGAACTTTAGCCGAAATGGTTGGGCAAACGCATAAAATAAATGCTAATAAAGCGATTACGCATTATAAAGCTAAAGGTTTAGACTTATCTGCTATTCTACATAGACCTGAGGCTTATAAACATTTAATTGTTAGAAATACAGAAACTCAAGATCATAACTTAGACGATGTTCTCGATTTTAAAATATTAAAAGATTCTCACAGAGCTTTATACCGTAAAGAAAAAATGACTTTGGAATATCCTATTCACAATACAAATCGTACGGTAGGAGCTATTGTAAGTAATGAAATCTCTAAAGTTTACGGCCATTTAGGCTTGCCAGAAGACACTTTAAATATAAACTTTACAGGATCCGCTGGCCAAAGTTTTGGTGCCTTTGGAGCGAATGGATTAACCTTTACACTTGAAGGTAACACCAACGATTATTTAGGTAAAGGCTTATCTGGGGCAAAATTAATCGTAAAAAAACCTGTAAAAGCAGACTTTATTGCTGAAAACAATATAATTGTGGGTAATGTGTGTTTATTCGGTGCTATACAAGGTGAAGCCTATATTAACGGAATCGCGGGCGAGCGCTTTGCGGTTCGTAACTCGGGAGCTATTGCCGTAGTAGAAGGCGTAGGTGACCATGGTTGTGAGTATATGACAGGTGGAAAAGTGGTAGTTCTTGGTAAAACAGGACGAAACTTTGCAGCGGGTATGAGTGGTGGAATTGCTTATGTATACGATCCGGAGAATAAATTTACCAACGGGTTATGCAATACCGAATCTATTGAATTTGAGCCGGTATTAAACGAAGATGCCGATGATTTAAGAAGCATGATTAACAATCACGTACTTTATACGAATAGTAACAGAGGTAAAGAATTATTAGCCAATTGGGAAACTAGTTTGAAAAATTTTGTAAAAGTAATGCCTACCGAATACAAACGTGCATTAAAACGTTTAGAAACAGAAGAACAAATGGTAGAAGAATTAACAACAGCATAGTGTCATGGGAAAAGTAACAGGATTTAAAGAATTTGAAAGACAAGATGAAAAAAACGCGCCAGTACCAGAACGCGTAAAAAATTATAATGAATTTACCATTCCTTTAAGCGAAACCGAACTAACACACCAAGGGTCGCGTTGTATGGATTGTGGTATCCCTTTTTGCCACAGTGGTTGCCCTCTGGGAAATCTTATACCAGATTTCAATCATATGGTACACCAAGGTGAATGGCAAAAAGCGAGTTGGATTTTACACTCCACAAACAATTTTCCAGAATTTACGGGTCGATTATGTCCTGCACCATGCGAAAAATCATGTGTTCTAGGTATTATCGCAGACCCGGTTTCAATCGAAACAATTGAAAAAAATATTGTGGAGCGCGCCTTTAAAGAAGGTTGGATAAAACCGCAACCTCCTAAAACAAGAACAGGTAAAACTATTGCGATTGTAGGGTCTGGTCCTGCAGGACTAGCTACCGCCCAACAATTAAACAGAGCTGGCCATACCGTAACCGTTTTTGAAAGAGATGATGAAGTTGGTGGATTACTCCGCTATGGTATTCCTAATTTCAAAATGGAAAAAGGCATCATAGATCGAAGAGTTGTCATTTTAAAAGCCGAAGGCATTACGTTTAAAACTAATGTAAACGTGGGCATTAATTACGATGTTAAAGAATTGAAAAAATTTGATGCCGTAGTGTTGTGTGGTGGTGCCACAGAAAGAAGAGGTTTACCAACACCAGGAGCCGATGCAACTGGCGTGGTGCAAGCTATGGATTTCTTAACACAACAAACTAAAGTGGTATTTGGTAAAGAAGTTAAAGATCAAGTATTAGCAACTAATAAAAATGTAATTGTTATTGGTGGTGGAGATACGGGCTCAGACTGCGTTGGAACATCAAACAGACAAGGTGCTAAATCGGTTGTAAATTTCGAGATTATGCCAAAACCACCTGGGCATCGTTCAGCTCAAACGCCATGGCCTTATTGGCCATTACAGTTAAAAACATCCTCATCGCATGAAGAAGGTGTTGAAAGAAACTGGTTAATCAACACTAAAGAGTTTGTAAAAGATGCAAAAGGCAATTTAATCGCTTTAAAAACGGTTAATGTAAACTGGAAAATGGTACCAGGAGAGCGTCCTCAATTAATTGAAGTTGAAGGCACCGAAAAAACATGGCCATGCGATTTAGCCCTGTTAGCATTAGGTTTTACGGGTCCTGAAAGCACCATTGCAGATCAATTAGGTTTGGAGAAAGATGCTCGTTCTAACTATAAAGCAGAATACGGTAAATACCAAACCAATATTCCTAATATATTTACTGCGGGTGATATGCGCAGAGGACAATCATTAATTGTCTGGGCGATTTCTGAAGGTAGAGAAGCCGCACGACAAGTTGATATTTATTTAATGGGTAAATCTGATTTACCTACAAAAAATGAAGCTGGAGATTTAGTTGCATTATAAATACAAAATCCTAAAAAACTCCTTTTTATTTTCACAAAAGGAGTTTTTGTTTAAATTAATTTAAACTTTATTTAACACTTTTAAAAGCTCTTAATTTTTATATTTGGACTTTTAATAAAAACATTTGATGTATAAAAAGGTAATAGCAATATTTTTTACAACACTATTTATGGCGCTTATTATGGCGCCTTCGGTAATTGTTGCATTAGATGATTCTATTGATACTTCTATTTTTTATTCGATAACAGAAGAAGAAGAAAATGGAAAAGCAAAAAAATTAGTATCTCCCTTTTCTTTATTTTCGAATGAAACCATTTCACATTTCAACTTAAAGAATTCTCTGTTTTTTAGTTACAGATTTAAAACCTATCCAAAACCGCATCTCAATTTAATTTCCCCGCCTCCAGAGCACTTCATATTATAATTTTTCGTTTTTACAGATTTTTTAAAAAAGTCTAAAAATCAAGTTTAATACCTTTTGATACGAATCAAGAGGAAAAAATTATTATAATATGTTTAAAACTATTAAAAACGACTTGCCTGCAAGTATCGTTGTATTTTTTGTTGCCTTACCATTATGTTTAGGCATTGCTCTGGCCAGTGGAGCACCCTTATTTTCAGGAGTCATAGCTGGTATTATTGGAGGAGTTGTTGTTGGAAGCTTAAGTGGCTCTAAAGTGGGCGTAAGCGGACCAGCCGCAGGTTTAGCCGCCATTGTACTAACAGCTATCGGAGCTTTAGGCGGTTATCAGAACTTTCTAGTCGCAGTAGTATTAGCAGGCGTCATCCAAATCATATTCGGAATACTTAAAGCCGGAGTTATTGGTTACTATTTCCCTTCGTCTGTTATTAAAGGTATGCTAACGGGTATCGGAATTATTATTATTTTAAAACAAATTCCGCATTTTTTTGGATATGATTCAAATGCGGAAGGCGCAATCGCCTTTTTTAAATCGGACAGTAAAAACACCTTTGTTGAATTATTTAATACCCTTAACTATATTCAATTAGGATCTGCCACAATTGGCATAATCGCCTTGTCTGTTTTGTTGTTCTGGGACAAAGTTCTATCTAAAAAAGGAAAGCTATTCCAGGTTATTCAAGGGCCACTAGTTGTGGTTGTTTTGGGAATAATATTTTATGCTATTACTAAATCAAACGAAACGCTATCAATCGCACAGAGTCATTTAGTTGGTGTTCCAATTCCAGAGGATCTTCCTTCATTTCTATCACAGTTTAGCTTTCCAAACTTTAGTGTAATTACAAATGCCGACATTTGGGTTGTCGCATTTACTTTAGCTTTGGTTGCAAGTTTAGAAACGCTTTTATGTGTTGAGGCTACAGATAAGCTAGATCCGCACAAAAACGTAACCCCGACTAATAAAGAGTTATTTGCTCAAGGTACAGGAAACATTATTTCTGGTTTAATTGGCGGACTTCCAATTACACAAGTAATTGTTCGAAGTTCTGCAAATATTCAATCGGGGGGACAATCAAAATTATCAGCTATAATTCATGGGTTCTTACTTTTAGTTTCCGTTATTTTAATCCCAAAATTCTTAAACATGATACCCTTATCGGTGCTGGCGGCTATTTTATTAATAGTTGGTTATAAGTTGGCTAAACCAGGGTTGTTTAAAACCATGTATAATTTAGGATGGAAACAATTTATTCCATTTGTCGTTACCGTTTTCGGAATCGTTTTTATCGATTTATTATATGGTATTGGTTTAGGATTAGGTGTAGGTATTATTGTAGTTCTATTGAAAAGTTACCAAAATTCGCATTTCCTTCATATAGAAGATAAAAGTAATGGTAAACATAAAATTAATATGACCCTTGCAGAAGAGGTAACCTTCTTTAATAAAGGTGCGATCCTTAAAGAATTAGACAGCCTGCCAATAGACACTTATTTAGAAATTAATCTTATAAAAACCAGATATTTAGATAACGATATCATTGAAATTTTAGAAGATTTTTTAATAAAGGCCGAAGAAAGAAACATAGACATTAAATTAGTTTCGAAACGAGGCATTGTTGAAAATCCGGCAAGTTTTATTAAATTCTTTAATGAAAGACCAAAATCTGATTTAAGTTTAGGCTAAAATTAAAACATTATGAAAAAAAATAAATATAAAATTTTAGTGCTTGCTGATATGAAAAAATCAACGAGCACGGTTCTGAAAAGCGCCGTTAGTTTGGCAAAAATGATTAACGGTGATATTCAAATGTTCTATGTTCGAAAACCAACAGACATAGTTGCAAAAGAAAATCAACTTTCAGCAATGAGAACCATCAACAAAGAGTATCAAAAAACAGAAAAGAAAATACAAGATCATTATCGAACCCATTTCGAATGAATATGGCATTGAACATTAAATCTTCTTTTTCTTTCGGAAATGTAAAAGATGAAATTTTATTGTACATTAAAGAGCATAAACCAGATATTATTGTTTTAGGAAAAAGAAAATCTAAAACGTTAAATATTATTGGAGATCGTGTTACCGATGTAATTCTAAAAACATTTGAAGGTGTTATTATGATAGCTGATAGCAAAAATACTTTAAATCCGAATGACGCATTATCATTAGGCGTTTTCAATAACGTTAAAAATGCCTTTAACGTAGATTTTGCTGAAAATTTAATCGAAAACGCTCAAAAACCACTTAAATCGTTCAAAATAGTTAAAAATTCAAACGATATAAAAGAAACAAAAAGTACTTTACCAGAAATAGAAACTTTAGAATATGTGTTTGAATCAAACAGACAATGCGTTAAATAACATTTCTAAATACCTTAGTAAAAAGTCATGTTAATTTGTTATGTTTAAATAGAGATAAAAGAGACAGAATCTATAAATTCGAGTATTAAAGACCTAGTAAATAAACTTAATGTCTACTATTTTATTAACAGGAACACAACATCAAATAATACAATAAATCTTATTAGGGATTTATACAAAGAAAAATTAAACTTTAAAAGTAAAAATATTATGAAAGCACACACAAGAGAAACGCAGGCTACTATGACGCCTCAAAAGTCGTTACAATATTTAAAAGAAGGAAATCAAAGATTTCAAAATAATTTAAAAGCACATCGTAATTTGCTAGAACAGGTTAATGATACCAGCGATGGTCAATTTCCTTTTGCTACTATATTAAGCTGTATAGATTCTAGAGTATCGGCAGAATTGGTTTTCGATCAAGGATTAGGTGATATTTTTAGTGTACGCATTGCCGGAAACTTTGTAAACGAAGATATATTAGGTAGTATGGAATTTGCCTGCAAACTGGCTGGAACTAAACTTATTGTTGTTTTAGGTCACACCAGTTGCGGGGCCGTAAAAGGCGCTTGCGATGATGCTAAAATGGGTAATTTAACAAAGCTTATTGAAAAAATCACTCCAGCCGTAAACGCTGTTCCGGAACCAAAAGATGCCAGTTTAAGAAATTCAGAAAATTTGGACTTTGTAGATAATGTTGCAGAGAAAAACGTGCTGTTAACTATCGACCGCATTCACGCTGAAAGTCCTATTCTTACAGAGATGGAAAAAAGCGGTGAAATCATGATTATTGGTGCCATGTACGATATTAATACAGGTGAAGTTAAATTTTTTGATTAATACTAAGATTTGATTATAAAACAAAAAAATAAATATAATTAAAAAGACAGTATTAGTAACCATTCTAACACTACCTTTTATTGCTATTAGTCAAACTAGTGATTTTGGCAATTGGTTAATTTATATTGGCAATAAACAAATAAACTCCAAATGGAATCTTCATAACGAAGTTCAATATAGAAACTATAACGCTATTGGAGATTTAGAACAATTGCTTTTAAGAACTGGCTTAGGCTATACTTTTAATGAAGGAAAAAATAATGTATTATTAGGCTATGGCTATATTTTATCTAAAAATTATATAGATGATACCGATGATAAAATAAGTATTAACGAGCATAGAATATTTCAGCAATTTACAAGCTCGCAATATATAGGAAACGTTAAACTAAATCATCGCTATCGTTTTGAACAACGCTTTGTAGAAGACGATTTTAAAATGCGTTTTCGGTATTTTTTAGGCTTAAATGTTCCTTTTTCTAAAAGTAGCAATTATTACTTATCGGCTTACAATGAAATCTTTTTAAATACAAAAACTGCGATTTTTGATAGAAACAGACTTTATGGAGGCATTGGTTATCAATTAAATAAAAATATAAAACTAGAAGCTGGATATATGAACCAGTTTTTTGAAACTTCTAGTCGCGATCAATTTAATATAATAACATTTATAAACTTTTAGTAAAAAGGATTTTACAATTAAGAAACCAACACTTTTTATGATGTTGGTTTTTTTTCTGACTTAATATAACTAAATTAGAGAGATTTTTAACCTAATATCAAACTGTATGAAGAACTTATTTTCTAATATTAAGGGAGATGCATTCGGTGGCATTACTGCCGGAATTGTAGCATTGCCGCTGGCGCTTGCATTTGGTGTTTCTTCCGGCTTAGGCCCCAGTGCTGGATTATATGGTGCTATATTTTTAAGTTTTTTTGCTGCTTTATTTGGAGGAACCAATACTCAGATTTCTGGTCCAACTGCTCCAATGACAGCAGTAAGTATGGTGGTAATAGCCGGTATTCTCGCGGCAAATGACGGCGATATAAACAGGGCACTACCAATAATTTTAACTGTTTTTTTACTTGGCGGATTGATACAAATTGGCTTAGGACTTGTTGGTTTTGGAAAATATATAAAGTATATACCCTATCCCGTAGTTTCAGGTTTTATGACGGCTATTGGAGTTATTATTTTGGTAACTCAAATTCTCCCTGCTGTTGGTTATTATCCTAAAGAAGACAAAGCTTATGTGGAAACATTTAAACCTGAAGCTGAAGCCATTATATTAGAAAATATTTTAAAAGAAGAAGCTGGCGAAGATATCTTAGTATTAGAAGATTTTACAGAAACTGTTGCACGGGCAGGTAAAACAACCCAAGAAGATATCCTAAAAGAGTCGAAAACACTTGCAGCAAATAATGCGTCAGGGGTATTAGGAACTTTAAAAGTATTACCACAAGCCATTCAACAAATAAGTTGGTTGGAACTTATTTTGGCGCTTGCAACCATTTTTATTATTTACGGTTTTAAACGTATTACAACGGCTATTCCTAGTACGCTTGTAGCCTTATTAATTGTGTCTGGGGTTGCCGTTGGTTTTGGCTTAGACTACAGACCCATTGAAGAAATACCTTCTGGATTACCGATACCTAATTTAGAAATTATAACTGGTTTTAATTTATCTTCTTTATCCCCATATATTTTTACTTCACTAACCTTAGCGCTTTTAGGTGCGATAGATTCCTTACTAACTAGTGTGGTGGCAGATAATATGACAAAAACCAAGCATCAGCCAAATAAAGAGCTTATAGGGCAAGGTATTGGTAATAGTATTGGTGCCATTTTTGGCGGATTACCAGGAGCAGGCGCAACCATTAGAACGGTTGTTAACATAAAATCAGGCGGTAAAACCAAACTTTCAGGAATGATAGCTGGTATTATACTTTTATTTATCTTATTAGCATTAGGGCCAGTAGCTTCAAAAATTCCTGCCGCCGTATTAGCTGGAATATTAATAACAGTAGGCATAGGTGTTATGGATTATAAAGGACTTAAAGCCATACCAAGTTTACCAAGAGATGCCAAGATTGGACCATTTAAAGTGAGTTCAGAGGTTATTATAATGATGGTGGTTTTGCTGCTCTCAAGTTTATGGAATTTGGTTTATGCCGTGGGAATAGGTTTGATTATTGCATCGCTTATGTTTATGAAAAAAATTGGAGATTTAACAGCGTTTAGTTCTGATGTTAAGCCTCTAAAAGAAGAAGCATGGAAAGATGAAATTGGCTTTCCCGAAAAACTTAAAGAAGAAGTTTTTATAAAACATATTAAAGGTCCGTTGTTTTTTGGTTCTACAAGCGATTTTCAAGTATTGGCAAAACAAATACCTAAAACAGCTTCGACAGTAGTTGTTCGTTTAGAAAAAATGCCATATATAGACCAGTCTGGGTTATATGCCATGGAAGATGTTTTGGTAGATTTAAGAAAAGACAACATAACGGTATTGTTTGTTGGCTTACTTAACCAGCCAAAATTAATGATGGAACGCATCGATATTATTCCAGATTTAATTCCAAAGGAATTTTTATTTGAAACTTTTAATGAATGCTTAAGTTGGATTAAGGATAACGTAGAAGATATCTACTAAAAAAAAATGCGAACTAAACAGTTCGCATTTTTTTTATTCTAATATATCTATTGCGCATCACGCATAAATTCTTCTGCCTTTTCTACCATATTTATGCTTCCACAAATAAATGGTACACGTTCATGTAATTCAGTTGGTTGAATATCCATAATTCTTGTAAAACCATCGCTTGCTTTTCCAGAAGCCTGTTCAGCTAAAAACGCCATTGGGTTACATTCATACAATAAGCGCAATTTTCCGTTAGGATTTTTAGAACTTTGCGGATATATATAAATTCCTCCTTTAATCATGTTTCTGTGGAAATCTGATACCAAAGACCCTATGTATCTCGAAGTATATGGTCGGTCATCTTCTTCTTTCTGGCAATACTTGATATAATTTTTAATGCCTTGCGGAAAGTGAATGTAGTTGCCTTCATTTACAGAATAAATATTACCATCTACGGGAAACTTCATATCAGGATGCGATAAGTAAAAAGACCCGATTGCCGGATTTAAGGTAAACCCATTAACACCATCGCCGGTTGTATATACAATCATAGTAGAAGTTCCATAAACCACATAACCCGCTGCTACTTGCTTACTGCCTTTTTGCAAGAAATCATCAATAGTTACGGGAGTTCCTATAGGTGTTACACGTCTGTAAATAGAGAAAATAGTCCCAACGGACACATTTACATCTATATTCGAAGACCCATCTAAGGGATCAATTAACACAATATATTTATTCTGATGGTTTTCATCAATACTGTTCACAGATATAAAATCGTCTTCTTCTTCACTCGCAATTCCACAAACAATATTTCTCTTCGTTAATGTTTGAATGAATTTTTCATTGGCATACACATCTAACTTTTGCTGATCTTCACCTTGTATATTGGTGTCGCCCGCAGCGCCTATAATATCTACCAATCCTGCTTTGTTTACTTCATGATTTACAATTTTAGCCGCCAATCGAATAGAATTTAGTAAACTGGACAATTCTCCCGAAGAATATTTAAAAGAAGATTGATTTTCAATTATAAATTCGCCGAGTGTTTGATTTTTATGAGCCATATAAATGTGATTTTTATATTACAAATATCTATTTTTTTTTCATGAACTACAACGATTTCGCATAAGATTACCTTTTGATATAATTAACTTTCAGTTATCTTTGAAATAATTAAAAAATATTATGATTTTCACAATTAGAAAAGCCAAAAAAGAAGATATGCCACAGGTGCTGGCTTTAATTAATCAATTAGCACACTTTGAAAATGAACCCGATGCTGTAATTATTACCGTAAACGATTTAGAAAAAGATGGCTTTGGCGAACACCCAGCATTCTTTTGCTTTGTTGCCGAAATAGATTCGAAAATTGAAGGCATTGCCCTTGGGTATCAACGCTATTCTACCTGGAAAGGCAAAGCAATTCATTTAGAAGATCTCATTGTGAACGAAACCGCAAGAGGTACTGGCATCGGTTCGGCGTTATTAGATGAAATCGTAAAATATGGGCATAATTTGGGTGTTAAACGTATTAATTGGGAGGTTTTAGATTGGAACGAACCTGCGATAAAATTCTACAAACAAAAAGGAGCCGCTATTAAAGAAGAATGGCGCGTGGTGCATATGGACGAACAAAGCATAAAAAACTATATTTCAAAGCTATAACATGCAAGTATTTAAATTTGGTGGCGCCTCCGTAAAAGACGCAAATGGTGTTAAAAATATTGCCGGAGTATTGCAAAAAATTGGTTATAAAAATACGCTCATTGTTGTTTCTGCCATGGGTAAAACAACCAATGCTCTAGAAGTTGTAATAAAAAATTATTTTGAAAATAAACCAGAATTGCAAAGTTCGCTTCAAGAAGTTAAAAAGTATCATAACGAAATTCTGTTAGATTTATTTCCCAACGAACAGCATCAGGTTTATAAAAAAGTTGCATCATTTTTTGATGAGCTTAGCAATTTTTTTAAATCGAACAAATCGCCAGATTATAACTTTGTTTACGACCAAGTAATTGGTTTTGGCGAACTGGTTTCCACTCTCATTATTAGCGCCTATTTAAACGATATTGGCTTAAAAAACAACTGGATAGATGTACGCGAACAAATAAAAACCGACAATTATTACAGACGCGCTAATGTTAATTGGGATGAAACACAACGATTGATAACAGCCAGTTTTAATAAATCTGTATTAAATATTACCCAAGGGTTTTTAGGCAGCGACCCTAATAACTTTACCACCACTTTGGGTAGAGAAGGAAGCGATTATACTGCTGCAATTTATGCCTATTGCTTAAATGCAGAAAGTGTAACCATTTGGAAAGATGTGCCTGGGGTATTAAATGCCGACCCGCGTTATTTTGAAAATGCGCAACTATTAAATAAAATAAGTTACCGCGAAGCCATCGAATTAGCGTTTTATGGCGCATCGGTTATTCACCCAAAAACACTGCAGCCTTTGCAAGGCAAAGAAATTCCACTGTTTGTAAAATCGTTTTTAAATCCAGAAGCACCGGGAACTCGCATTGGGAAAAATATAACGCTCGAGCCTATGGTTCCTTGCTTTATTGTTAAGAAAAATCAGGTTTTAATATCGCTATCTTCATTAGATTTCTCGTATATAGTTGAAGAAAATATTAGCGAAATATTCAACTTATTACATTCCTACAAAATGAAAGTTGATGTTATTCAAAATTCGGCCATTAGCTTTTCGGTTTGCGTAGATAATATTTATAATAATCTCGATAAATTATTGCATCATTTAAAGGCAAAATTTAAGGTTACTTGCCATGAAAACGTATCGCTTTACACGATTCGCCATTACAATCAGGCCTCAATAAATCAAATTGAAGAAGGTAAAACCGTGTTATTAAAACAATTAACCCAAGAAACAGTTCAAATAGTAAGTAAATAAACTATTTAGTACATTTACAACCATGAGCAAACAACAAGATACCGGATTAGTTACAGCTAAAGAAGTGGCTAAAGCTATAAACATAGACAACTATGGCTTTGTAGGAACATTTATTGGTTGGCTATTAATGAAGGTGCTTAAAATATCAACGCTTAACAGAATATATAACAGAAACAAACACCTAAAAGACCTTTGTTTTTTAGATGCCATTTTAGATGATTTTCAAATTAAATTTGAAATTCCTGAAGAAGATTTAAAGCGCCTACCAAAAGAAGGGCCTTATATTACGGTTTCTAACCATCCGCTTGGTGGCATTGATGGTATTTTACTTTTAAAATTGATGCTCGAACAACGTAGCGATTTTAAAATAATAGCCAACTTTTTACTCCACAGAATAGAGCCACTAAAGTCCTATATCATGCCTGTAAATCCTTTTGAAGATAGAAAGGATATTAAATCTAGCCTTTCTGGTTTTAAAAATGCCATTGTACATTTACGCGAAGGGCATCCATTAGGAATTTTTCCTGCGGGCGAAGTTTCAACCTACAGAGATGGCAAGTTAATGGTAGACAGACCTTGGGAAGATGCCGCCATGAAATTGGTTAAAAAGGCAGAAGTGCCGGTGGTTCCTATTTATTTTCATGCTAAAAACAGCAAATTATTTTACAAACTTTCTAAAATAAACGATACGCTAAGAACCGCTAAACTGCCTTCGGAATTGTTAACCCAAAAACGCCGCGTTATAAAAGTTAGAATAGGAAAACCTATCTCGGTAGACGATCAAAAAGAGTATGCTTCCCTCGATGAATTTTCAGAATTTGTACGCCGTAAAACTTATATGCTTTCAAATTCATTTGAAGAAAAATCAAAAATATTAGATAACATTCAGTCAACATTAAAAACTCCTAAAATTCCAAAAAATATTGTAACACCGGTAGAAACAAATTTAATGGTTGAAGAGGTGGAAGCTTTACGAAAAGACGATTCGAGATTATTGCAAAGTAAAAATTACGAAGTGTTTTTAGCACAAGCCTCACAAATTCCAAACATTTTACGAGAAATAGGAAGGTTGCGAGAAATAACGTTTAGAGAAGTTGGCGAAGGCACTAACGAATCGATCGATTTAGATGCTTTTGACGATTACTACCACCATATGTTTTTATGGGATAATGAAAGTAATGTACTTGCCGGCGCTTACCGTATGGGATTAGGATCTAAAATTTTTGAACGCTACGGTATTGATGGTTTTTATTTACATGACCTTTTTAGGTTTGAACCAGAATTGTTTAAAATGATGAGTCAGTCTATCGAAATGGGACGCGCTTTCATCATTAAAGAATACCAGCAAAAACCGATGCCGCTATTTTTACTTTGGAAAGGGATTGTGCATACTACACTTCGCTATCCAGAACATAAATTTTTAATTGGAGGCGTAAGCATCAGTAATCAGTTTTCAAACTTCTCAAAATCGTTGATGATTGAGTTTATGAAATCGCATTATTACGATCCATACATTGCGCAATATGTGCATCCTAAGAAGGAATTTAAAGTAAAATTGAAAGACGCTGATAAAGATTTTGTTTTTGATGAAACCGAAGCCGATTTAAACAAATTCGATAAGGTTATAGACGAAATAGAACCAGGAGCATTGCGCCTTCCTGTATTGCTTAAAAAATATATTAAACAAAATGCAAAGTTGGTAGCCTTTAATGTAGACCCTTTATTTAATAATGCTGTTGATGGACTTATGTATATTAAAATTGCAGACTTACCCGAAAGTACCGTACGCCCCGTTATGGAAGAGTTTCAAGCAGAATTAGAGCGTAAGCTGACTGAGAATAATGAGAGTTAAAGTTATTATCTAAGCAAGTATGACCGAAGTAATCTCTTCAGTTAAACATCCATACATTTTAAAAAAGCAACAAACAATCTGCTACATTATTAGTTCTTCAGTTCCTATCATTAAAAAAACAAGCGCCATTAAAACACCTAAACCATCAGACGTTTTACGGGAAACCCTCAGCAGTTTTTTAACAATTCGACAAAATGCGTATTTTTTTATAAAAAAAGTTGCATTTTCCTATTTTTTTTTTTTATGTTTGAAGTGTCTAAGATTTATTTTTAACTCAAAGCCGATTAAAAAGAGGTTTTAGGCAAAAAGATTAATCTTACTAGCGCTAGTTTTTTTATTTTCTCCCTTAAACTAATAATGGCACATTTAAAACAGCAATGGCTTTTTGTTGTTATAATGCCATTCGGCTTTACATTTTTAGGCTTTTAATTTCGGCTAATAGTGTTCAACAAACCTCAATGCGATTTAAAAATAGGCGCTTGGGTTTAAAATTTTAGAAATTATGCGAAATTTATATATAGTTCTGATATTGATGGTTCTATTTAACGTAAAGACTACGAATGCCACAAATATAGTTGATGAAAAAAATGCTGATTGTGTAAGTGTAGCCTTGGAAGTAATTGATGTACATGAGAAATATTTCGGTTGTTTAGATGCCGACACAGCATCTGAACTTTATAGTTTTTTATTTAGCGCATGTACAATTGCAAAAGACCGATTATGATGAATAGTATCAAGAAATTTATTACAGCAAAAATGAGTCTTAATATTGGGGTTTTGTTTTTATTTTCGTTCACTTCTCATCAAAAGAACATGGAAATAAAACAAGTAAATTGTCAAAAATATGCTATGGAAGTAATGGAAGTTATTGAACGGCATTTTGGATGTATCGAAGACTCAACCTCATATAACTTTGCTTATTCTCAAGCGGTAACTTTTTGCGAGGGGATAGATCAATAGAGTAATTTTTAAATAGATATTTTATGAATAAAACAATTCTTATCATTTTTATATTCTTCACGCATTTTAACTGTTTAATTGCGCAAATATCGCATAATAATGAAAGGTTTAAAACAGGTAGAATCGAGTATGAAATTTATATTTCAGGAAGCACATCAATTGATACAATAAAGAATAATGATGAAAAACAAATGTTAAGCAGGATGAAGAAAATATTCGATGCAAAAACATTTGTACTTGAATTTAATAATGATATGGCTGTTTTTAAATCTATTAAAGCATTAATTATTGAGGATAAAGACAATGATTATATTCTAAAAATGGCTAGTATATTGTCAAGAGATTCAAAAATTTATTATAGAAATAATACTAAAAAAGAAAAATTTGTACAGATCAACTTCTCAGGTGAAAAATTACTAGTTCAAGAAGAATTTGATAATGAAAATTGGGTAATAACAAAGGAAACTAAAATTATTCAAGGATATATTTGCAGAAAGGCTTACAAAAAAATTTCAGAATATAATACTATAAAAAAAGAGACTAGGCAATTTTTTCCTGTTGTTTGGTTTTGTCCAGAAATTAATCGATCGTTTGGTCCTATCGGCTTAGATGGATTACCGGGCTTGGTATTAGAAGGAACTATTAATAACAAGTTTATTTATCGAGCAAAAACAATAGATTTAAATAATCCTGAAATTAATTTAGATACTCCAAAAGGAAAAAGAATTTCTATTGATGAATACAAAGAATTAATGAATAATTAACTAATTTAAAAATTCAACAGTACTAAATAATCAGACACAGTTATATTTAAGTAACATTTAAAATAATATAAATGAAACTATATACATGGCTATGTTTTCTTTTTTTTATTCAAATAAGTATTTGGTCTCAAGAAAAAGAAAAAACTTTAGAAGTTACCTATGTTAAGGCTTACAAAAACTATAAAGACTCTACAAATGGTGCTCCAAAAACAATGAAAAATCTTGAGTACATACTTATTTGCACTAAAAACGAAGCTCGATTCGAGTTTATACCCAATATGGAAATAGATGGGGAAAATGCAAACCGACGATTTAAATCAAGAGGGGGGGGGAATGGTGTTTATTACAAAAATAATGAAGAGAAACTTAAGTTACATCAGTCTAATTCTCCATTTGACAACAAAAAGTACCTTATTAAAATTCCTTTTAATGAATATAAATGGGTAATAACTAAAGAAAAAAAACAATAAATAATTATTTGTGCTACAAAGCATATGCCGAGATTGAATATGAGTATAATTTTCCTAATCCTAATGGGAATGGTAATAAAGTAAAAGTCATGACAGTAGTTTGGTTTGCCCCAGAATTAAACTATTCATTTGGTCCTGCTGGATTTGATGGGTTACCAGGACTTGTATTAGAAAAATATTCGAGTAGTTTCTACTTTCTCGCTTCAAAAATTTCTTTCATAGATGGAAATAAAAAAACCCGTGAATTAAAACCAAAGGAGGGCATTGAGATAACAAATGATGAATATGACCAAATGAGTAAAAAAGCAATTAATAAATTATTCAAAAACTAACGTTTATAGTGTTTAGTAGCAAATGCCTTTTAACACATAGAACAATAAGTATACTTCTTGTATTTGTAACCAATTGGGCTTTTACACAAACAATAACCTTTAGTGGCAGCATAAATGATAGTATTGACAAACCGTTATCATTTGCTAATATTTTAGCAATTCCAGAAAGTGATACTGAAGATATAAAGTTTGCCATATCCCAAGAGAATGGCATATACAGAATAGGTTTAAGCAAAAATCAAACCTACAAAATAACAGTTAGTTATTTAGGATATAAGCAACAAATTATAGAATTAACTACTAAAGATAAAGACATTACTAAAGACTTTTTTTTAGTAGAAAACCCTAATAAGTTAGATGAAGTCACTCTAAATTATACCCCACCTATTGTAGTTAAAAAAGACACCATAACCTATAAAGTTGATGCTTTTACTACTGGTGAAGAACGAAAATTACGCGACGTACTAAAAAAGCTTCCTGGAATTGAAGTTGATAAAGCTGGCAATGTGATGGTACAAGGTAAAAAAGTAACTAAAGTGTTAGTAGAAAATAAAACCTTTTTTACTGGAGATAGTAAACTTGCCGTAAACAACATACCTGCTGATGCCGTAGATAAAGTAGAAATTTTAGACAACTATAACGACGTTGCCATGTTAAAAGACTTGCAAGATACTGAGGATATGGCAATGAATATTAAGCTAAAGGAAGATAAAAAGAAATTTACTTTTGGAGATTTTGAGGTTGGTACAGGAATAAAAGACCGTTATTTAGTACACCCAAACCTATTCTATTACAGTCCAAAAACCAATGTTAATTTTATAGGCGATCTGAATAACCAAGGGATTAAAAGCTTTAGTTTTAGAGATTACCTAGAGTTTGAAGGTGGTTTTCGCAAACTTATGGACGATACCGGAAGTTATTTTAGTTTATTTAACAGCGATTTTGCCCAATACCTAAATAATCAAAATTATAACGCAAACACCAATCAATTTGGTGCGTTGAACATTAGGCAATCGATTAACAATACAACCGATATTAGTGGGTATGTTATTACCTCTAAAAGTAAAACAGAAACACAAAGCAATACACTTAATGAATACTTGAATTTTGAAAATCCCTTTTTGGAAGACAGAACAACACGCAACAACCTAAACAACTTTTTCACCATTGGGAAAGTAGTCTTTGATTATAACCCCAGTTTCGATGAAGATTTTACATATAATAGCTTTGTAAAAATAACCAATAATGTTGGTTATGGTTTGATCACTACTTTAAACCCAACTCAAGATAATAGTATTAATACATTGACAGATGTTACTGGTATAAACTTAAAACAAAATGTAAGCTATAGCCGAAAACTATCAAAAGACCATACGGTTACTTTAGAAGCGACCTATAATTTCCAAAATGATAAACCCATTACAGAATGGTTAACCAACAAGCAAATTCTACAAGGACTTATACCATTAAAAGATGATTCTGTTTATACTATTTTACAAACCAAAAAATCGAATTCTCAAACTGCCAATGCGCTTGTAAAAGATTATTGGGTGCTTAATAATTTTAATCATTTGTATACCACTATCGGTTTTAACACTGCTTTTAACACATTCTATAATCAAGATATACAAAAGCTTACAAATGGAGCTATCAATAAATTTAACACTAATGGTTTTGGTAATGATTTTGGATATAATTTTGTAGACACTTATATTGGTTTAGAGTATAAATTTCAAATAGGTATAACGTCTTTTAAACCTGCATTATACCAACATTTTTATTCTTGGGAAACGAAACAATTTATCGAATCTCATTCTAATAATAAGTCTTTACTATTACCGCAGTTTACTACAAAAATTGAATTTAACAGCAGTGAAAAAATAAATGTTAAATATGCATTAAATGCGCGTTTTCCGAGTATTGAAAGGTTAGCCAATAATTTTATGCTTTCCAGTTTTAATAATGTAGTTAAAGGCAATTCCTCTTTAGAAAATCAATTGTATCATTCGGTTAGCTTAAGTTATAATAAATTTAGTCTATTCAAAAACCTTAACATTAATCTAAATACGTTTATTAATAAGAAAGTGAAACATTTTAAAAATGTTATACAGCTAGAAGGTATTAATCAATTTAGCACCCAAATTTTATTTGATAGTCCAGAATACAATTGGTCTATTAGAGGGGAAGTTTCTAAAAAAATCAATAAAATAAGATATAAATTTAATAGTAGTTTTAGCTATAACGATTTTTACCAAATTTTAAATGATAATACTAATTTAAATATTTCTAAATCCGTTTCATCAACAGTAAGTGCCGAAACATTTTTTAAAAATTATCCCAATTTAGAATTGGGATACACCAAAGATTTCAGCAACTACCGTTCTTTAGGTAATCTTAATAATTTTGAAAACAACCGGATTTTTGTGAATTTAGAATATGACTTTTTAAAATGTTTTATTTTAAAAGCAGATTATAGTTTAGATAACTACCTTAACAAAAATAACGCAATAAACAATCAATTTGACACAGCTAATGCCTCTCTTTTTTACCAAAAAGAAGATGCACCTTGGGGGTTTGAAATTAATGCTACCAATCTTTTTGATATCACATTTAAACAACAAAACTCGTTTAATAGTTTTTTAATTATTGATAGTAAAACATTTGTTATGCCTAGAATTATAATGATTAAAATATCATATAAAATATAAAAAAACTTACTTACTGAAAGCACCGTTCGTCCTGTAATGGAAGAATTTCAAGCAGAATTAGAGCGTAAGCTGACTGAGAATAATGAGAGTTAGAGTTATTATCTAAGCAAGTAATAGCCAATACATTCGAGGAAAAATCAAACAGTCTATTTTTTAAATTAAACAGACTTAAACCAATCTTGAAAATACTCCCCAAAGATGGGAACCAATTTTTTTTGACCTTCAAAAGCGCCGATTAAACTTATAATCCAAAGGGCCAACATTCCTAAATTTAAAATCCAGCCTAACATTGGGACAAAAGACAATAGAAATGCCACAATCATTAATCCTAACATTTGTCGAATATAAAAAGAGGCAAATTCATTTTTATTGCTATTCATAATTAAGGCTATAATCCAACCAATGAGGGTAAGGTGCGCAATAATCGCCACATTTTTTCCATCGCTTAAAACTTGTTTTGCATCCTCGGCAAATTCAGAAGCGGTTTCTTTTACATCTTCAAAAACTTCTTTAGCTTTTTCTTTAGCTTCATCTGCAAAATCTTCTGCTTTACCTGCTGCCTTTTTAGCACCTTCTTTAGCGTCACCTAACATATCGTTAAGATCTTCTTTTGGATTTTTTTTATCAGCCATGGCGATTTATTTTTTTAAGTTTACTTATCAAAGTTAAGGAAAAATTGCATTCAAAACACCGGCAAGTCATTAAATAATAAACAGTTATAAATAATAAATCTTCCCTAACGGAATAACATAATGATACCTCCAAGAGCGGTTACAAACAGTACAAATCGCCTGTAATTAACATTTGAAATTAATTTAACAATATAAGCGCCTAAGAAAAACCCAACGACCACAGGTATGATTAAAACCGAGTTTAAAACCAAAGACTCTGCCGTAACAGTTTCCCAGACAAATATATGAAAGGGGAGTTTAAACACATTTATTATAAAGAACAACCAAGCTGCTGTACCAATAAATTCGTTTTTTGGTAATCGCATGGCTAGGAAATAAATATCGGAAACAGGACCTGCCAAATTTCCAATCATGGTGGTAAAACCAGCGAGAAATCCGGCGGAATTAGAAAACCATTTGTTGGTTGGCACGTTGGCAGATTTGCGTCTTTCCATAATAAACATAATAAGAACGGAGCCTATTATTATTACGGCCATTATTTGTTTAAATAACGCTTCAGAAATATCATTTCCTACCCACACACCTACTAATACCCCAATAACCATAGAAGGCAACAGTTTTTTTATAAAATGCCACTGCGCATGCTTGTTATAATAAACTACCGCGAAAATATCGGCAAAAATTAACATAGGGAGTAATATTCCCGTAGAGGCTTTTTCTCCAAAAACAAAGGCTAAAATAAGCACAATTAATATTCCGATGCCTTTTATGCCCGATTTTGATAACCCTAAAATAAAAACAGCAAGAATAATAAATAACCAGTGTACTACCGTTAAGTGATACGATTGAAGAAGCTCTAGATATGTCAAAATATTACAATAGGTATTAGGTTTTGGGTGTTAGGTTACGGGCAAAAATAGAATTAAATTATAAAAAGGCTTTATCTATTGGTTCCCAAAGTTCTATTTTATTACCATCGTTATCTAAAATCCACCCAAATTTACCATATTCAAACTCTTGCATGTCGCCAACAACGGTAACACCTTCTTCTTTTAAAACTTTTAGTAATGCTTCTAAATTATCGACGCGATAATTAAACATAAAGTCCTTTTTAGAGGGCTCGAAATATTTGGTATCTTCAGGAAACGGACTCCATTGTGTAGAACAATCATTAGCTACCTTATCCTGCCACCAAAAGCTACAACCATAATCGTCGGTATTAAATCCTAAATGTTTTTTGTACCAATCTTTAGCTGCTTTAGGATCTTTTGTTTTAAAAAATAACCCGCCAATACCTGTAACTCTTTTTTTCATTTCTATTTTTAACCCGCTTCAAAGGAGCGGGAATTTTATTTAATTAAACATGTTGATCTATTAGTACCGCGTTACCGTCGGGATCTAAAACCACTAAACTCGCAGGACCTTTGGTGGTTTCATCGGCTTCACTTTCCAATTTTAATCCAGCCTCTTTTAAATGCTTTTGAATGGTTCTAACATCATCGAAAGTATCTAACGTGTTAGCATTTTCATCCCAACCTGGATTAAATGTTAAAATATTATTTTCAAACATGCCTTGAAACAAGCCTACCAAAGCATTGCCGTTTTTCATGATGAGATAATTTTTTTCCATTTGGCCGGCAAATACTGTAAACCCAAGGGTTTCATAAAATTGTTTTGAAGCTTTAATGTCTTTTACACTAAGGCTTATTGAAAAGGCTCCTAATTTCATATGGTAGTGTTTTAGTGGTTATTTTTTAATGGCTTTTTCGTAGATTGTAATCCATTCGTCAACCGTCATTTTAGAGGCTAGTTCTCCTATTAATTCATAAGGAATATCGTCGATATATTTAAACCGAATGCAACTTTTTCCCATATCGAGTTTGCGCTTGCAATGTTTTGGATATTGCGCAACAAACCAATCGTAAAGTTCTTTTGTAGCATACAAACTGGAACTGTAAACAGCAATAAAGTTTTTTTGTGATGCAATACTCATAAAAGGCAATGGTAATTCTGGCGTGCAATGGTACCCATCTGGATAAATTGAATGTGGTACTACATAACCAATCATGCCATAACTCATCGCTTCTTCGAACCCTTTCGGAAGGTTTTGTTTGATGATTTTTCTCAACTTTTTTATTGGCGCTTGCCTATCTTCTGGAAGTTGATTTATGTATTCTTCGGGTGAACTGGCTTTGTACTGCATGCTGTTAGCTTTAGAACTCTAAAGTTAACAAAATTTTGCTTTAATCTTATCTACAATAGTTTGCGCCAATTTTTCCTTGCTTTCTATAGTCCAACCTGCAACATGAGGTGTTAATAATACATTTTCTGCCTGGATTAAATATTGAAACGGTTCTGGCATGCTGGTAGTAAACATATCTTCGAACGATGATTTTTCATATTCTAACACATCTAATCCAGCGCCTAAAATTTTACCGCTTTTTAAGGCAGAAACCAAATCTTGAGTGACCACACTTTTACCACGAGCGGTATTTATAAACCAAAATGGGTTTTTAAAGGCATTAATAAATTGTGCATTTATCATGCCTAAGGTTAATGACGTTTGCGGTGTATGCAAACTAACAACCTCAACTTTTTCTTGAAATTCTTTTAACGAGACTTGTTTTGCGTTAGCATCGCCCACATGCTCTTTAATATCGTAACACAACACCTCAACATCAAACCCTCTTAGTTTTTTTGCAAAAGCCTTTCCCATATTTCCGTAACCAATTAGCCCTACAGTTCTGCCATCGAGTTCTATTCCGCGATTGTCCTCGCGCAACCATTTACCGTTTCTTACTTCGTTATCGGCTTTGTTTAGTTTGTTGAATAATGAGAGTAGCATACCAAGCGCATGCTCGCCAACGGCATTTCTATTGCCCTCTGGCGCTGCAATGAGTTCGATGCCTTTGGAAATGGCATAATCACAATCTATATTTTCTAATCCGGCACCTACACGACCAATAAACTTAAGATTGGTGGCAGCATCTAAAAATTGTTTATCGATTGAAAAGCGACTTCTTAGAATGATGCCATCATATTCTGAAATTTTAGATTCTATGTCTTTTTTTGAGGATGTGTAATCTTCGTGATTGATAAACCCTAAATCGTTTAGTTGATTTAACAATAACGGGTGATTTGTGTCTAGGTGAAGGATTTTCATTTAATGATTTTAGACTGTAAAATTACAAAGAATTACCTAAAAAATAACTGGACTTTGTGTCTATTACAGCACCTACTTAGCAAACCCGCGTTAGCGATTGCAATGGAAAGCCCGCAGCGAGGCACGAGCGAGGACTTGAAGTGAAAAGCGCGACCCTTGTGGTAACGTCCTAAAGATTTCCTTGAACAAGGAAATGAAAAACAGGTTTATTTAAAACCCGAGAATTGCCTTGGCTATTAAAAAATAGAGTAAAATACCAAAAATATCGTTGCTCGTTGTGATAAATGGTCCTGTTGCAACTGCGGCATCTATACCGCGTTTATCTAAAAATATGGGAATAAAGGTACCTATTATCGCTGCCATAATGATAACAGATATTAATGCGATACAGATTGTTAATGATTCTGCATATGTGGTTTGAAATACAAAATGACTGATTAGTAAAACTATAAAAGCGATTGCCAGACCATTTACCAAGCCTAAGGCAAATTCTTTAAGAAGTCTTTTTAATATGCTACCGTCTATAGTATCGTTGGCTAAACCTTGAACTACAATGGCCGATGATTGTACGCCAACATTTCCTGCAGTTGCCTGAATTAGTGGGATAAACATTAAAAGTGCCGGGAATTTTAACATGGCATCGCTAAACCCATTGATAATGCTCGCAGCGCCAATACCGCCAAACATACCTATTAACAGCCAGGGGAATCGTGCTTTGGTTAGTTCCCAAATACTATCATCGGCTTCTACGTCGCTGGTAATACCCGCCGCTAATTGATAATCTTTTTCGGCTTCTTCTTTCATGACGTCTACAATGTCGTCGATGGTAATTCTACCTAAAAGTTTTTGATTGTTGTCTACCACCGGAATGGCTTCTAAATCGTATTTCTGCATGACTTTAGCGACATCTTCTGCATCGTCGTGTACATTAACACTATCTACACTCGAAATATAAATATCTTCTATTTTTTGATCGCTTTTGGCTACGATTAAATCTTTTAAAGAAAGCCTCCCTATTAATTTATTTTGCTTGTTTACTACGTAAATAGAATGTACTCTGGTTACTTCTTTAGCTTGTCCTCTAATTCTGCGTAAACACCCAGCAACTGTCCATGTATCATAAACTTTTACGAGCTCTTTTGCCATAAGCCCACCAGCCGTATCTTCATGATAGGTAAGAAGTTCTTTAATTTCGGCTTTATGCTCTTCGTCTTCAATATGCGAAATAACTTCGTGCTGCCGATCTTCTGGTAATTCTGAAATAATATCTGCCGCATCATCGGTATCTAACTCTTCAATCTCATCGGCAATTTCTTTAGACGATAGGTTTCTTAATACTTTTTCTCGATTGTCTTCATCGAGTTCCATTAAGATATCGGCAGTAGTTTCAGAATCTAACAGTTTAATTACATAGATCGCTTCTTCTAAATCGAGTTCATCTAGAATTTCGGCAATATCGGCATGGTGAAAATCTCTTAATAATTTTTGAAGTTCCTTATCCTTTTTTAAGGCAATAAGTTGTTCAACTTGTTATTAAGAGTTCATCTGTTAATTCAAACTCTATGTTTTCTATTTCTTCGGCCAAAATTGTAAAACTTAATTATCTTTTTCTATTAACTGTGTGAGTTCTATAAATTCTTGAACATTTAATTGTTCTGGTCGTTTATCAAAGATACTATCTTCTCTTAAATTATCGCTTAAATTGAATGTTTTTAAACTGTTACGAAGTGTTTTTCTTCGTTGCTGAAATGCTTGCTTTTACCACTTTAAAAAATAACGCTTCGTTGCATGGCAATGTATAATCTTCTTTTCGTGTTAATCGCAATACCCCAGACTCTACCTTTGGTGGTGGATGTAAATACATTTGGCGGTACCGTAAACAAATATTCTGCATTGTAAAATGCCTGTGTTAAAACCGATAAAATACCATAAACTTTAGACTGCCTTCTTTATGAGCAAATACGTTCGGCTACTTCTTTTTGAAACATGCCTGAAAACTCAGGAATTTGGTCGCGCATTTCCAAAGTTTTAAATACAATTTGAGTTGAAATATTATAAGGAAAATTACCAATAATAGCAAATGGTTCGCCTTTAAATACCTCGTTTAAATCGTATTTTAAAAAATCTTTTTCTATAATTCTTGAAGCCAGATTTAAATAATTGGCTTGTAAATATTCTACCGATTCTGTATCAATTTCAATAACATGCGTGGTTATATCTTTTTTGTAGCAAATATTTTGTTAGAACACCCATTCCCGGACCAATTTCTAAAACAGTTTTGTAACCGTTTAAAGAAAGCGTATCTGCAATTTTTTGAGCAATTGTTTCATCATTTAAAAAATGTTGCCCTAAATGTTTTTTTGCTTTTACTGTCATTAGTATTGATTATAAGGAATTGGGTTGTGCCACGAAAACACGAATATAACAAGATTTTCTCGTAATGGTATGAAGCTGCGATGATTGTTATTAATTATCTACAATCTGATAATAAATCTCCTTTTTTATTTAAAGGTAACCGAATACTCGTCTATTATTTGAAGCTCTGTTCTAAAAGATAACACTTTGTCGGCAAACTTTTTTAAACCTTCAGCTCTTAATTTTGGGGCATGCTCTTTATAATAGCTTTCTAAAGCTTCTCTAGAATTTGTTTTGTATTGTACAGAATAGGTAACACCACCCATGTCTTCTTCAACTAAAACTCTCACTAAAGTTGCTTTTTCAAACTTTCCGGTAGCTAATACTTGCGGAATGTGTTCTTGCTTCATCCAGGTAAGCCAATCGGTATGGATGCTTTCATCTATATTTGAAGTAACATTATATATTATCATTGGTGTTGGGTTTTGGGTTTTGGGTTTAACCTATCTAACAATCTAACTGGTCTAAAAAGTCTAAAAATCTATTTAATAGCATCACCTCTTAAAGCGCGATAACGTTTTCTAGCCTCTACAAAATAAATGCTATCGGCATGATTAAATATAATTTTTTCGTATAAGTGTTTTTGCTTTTTCTGGATTGTTTAATTGATTTTCATTGAGTTCTGCTAACATATAATAAGCATCATCAATTAAAACGCCATCTGGGTAATTATCAATAATCGATTCGTAGTTGACTTGAGCTTTGACGAATTGCCCTTTCAAGGTAAATAATTGTGCTTGTTTAAAAAAAGCTTGTGCCATAATAGGCTCTGTTTTATGATCTGCTAATATTTTATCCAAAACCGTAATGGATTCGTCTACTCTATTTTGAAATGCCAACAAATCTGCTTTAGCATAAAGTTTTAAGGCTGTTTGCAGAGAATCTTCATATTTATTATCTGAAATAAGTAATTTTAAATCGAGTGCATCATTCGCGATAAGCTGCGACGTTGAAGCTTTTAAAATTTTAAGTTGTGATTCTGCCCACTTAAAATCGCCTTTATAATAACTTGCCTGTGCTACTTTAAAACGCGCCTGTTGTGAAATGGTACTGTTTTTTAAATTTCGTTGTATTTGAGTGAAGTAAATTAACGCTTCGTTAAACTTTTCTTGAAGCACTAAAATATCTCCCAACTCCAGTTTAACTTCGGCTTGTTCGATTTCGGTTAGTGGCAATTCCAAAACTTTCTCTAAAAGTTCGGTAGCTTTTTTTGTTTCATTTTTATAAAATGCCAAAAAGTGAGCGTAAGCAATTTGCATTTTTAAAGTTTGAGAAAATGTGCCGAATTGTTTTAACAACTCCTGATATTTTAAATCTATGGCTTCATAATTTTCTTTAGTGCTTAATTTTGTTTCTATTTGAAGTAAATTATAATTGGCTTCTAGCAACGAATCTAAATCATGTCCGGCACTAATTATAAATGCAAAAATCTCTTTAGCGTCTTCAAATTTATTGTCATTGGCTGCAATTAGGGCTAATTCTTCTATTCTGTCTAAACTTAAAAGTTCTCTGTTATAAATCGCCTTTTCTTGTAAAAATGCCTTTTTATATTCTTTCTGCTGAATAAATAACCAACTCAATAAATCGTTCCAAATTACTTTAGGTTCTTGCTGTAATTTTTTAAGCAAAATTTTTCGCAGCAACTGGTTGTTTTCTGTCTCAGAATTTTCGCTAATAAATTCGTTTATCGCTTTTTTTATAGTTCCTAGGGCAACCGGATTCGCTTCGGCAAAATCTATATAATTGGTAAACATTTTTTCAATATTCCCCTGTTCGCCATATAATTGCGCTAATTGCAACTTAAAATTAAATTCTGAATTTAGCGTCATTGCATTTTCGTATGCAGCAATTGCTTCATTTAACAATACATGAGTTTGAAAACTTTTGGCCACCGAAAATACATTGCTTGGTTTATCATTAACGCTTGCTAATGCTTTGTTATAAGCGGTATTTGCTTTATCTAACTTGTTTTGCAGTTGATAATTGTATCCTAATTCTACTAAAAAAGCGGGGTAATTTACACGTTCTAAAAGTTTTAATAAAAAAGCTTCGGCTTCAGCATATTGCTCTAATTGTTGATGCGCCGATACTATTTGCGAAATATAAGTAAGGTTGGAAGGAGCTTTAGCATATAACTCTTTATATTCATATAATGCCTTTTCAAAATCTCCATTTTCAAAATAGTCTCTCGCAATACTATCCTCTTGCGAGAATATTTGGGAGCTAAATAGTAAGCAAAAAATGAATAACAGTCTCATGATTGGGTAAATATAACAAATGTGAATAGTAGATATTGCTAATATAATTATAAAAAAATGCCCGAATTAAAATTCGGGCACTAACCAACCAAAATAAATGTTCCATTAACTACCGTTAATATAAAAAACGTTGTACTAGATTGGGGACAGTCTTTTTTTAGAAATAAATCCCTATTTGTTCGCAATGGCGGTTAAATTGATTTCAGATTTCGTGATTTCAAAATCTGAAAACAACACTTGACTTGCGAAAAAAATTAAAGTAATTAAAATTACCAATCGTTTAATATTTTTCATGGTTACCAGGTTTAATAGATTTGGTACCACTAACATCGATAATATTGTGAAAAACTCAAAGAAATCGATAATTTATTCGTTTAAAAACGTTTAAATATTGCACTTTATCGATACTATTGAAAAAAACCTACAATAATGTAGGTTTTAAATTCAAAAATTATTTTATGATGTTTTTAATCAATGATTTTAAAACCGGTATATGGTTGTAGAATTTCTGGAATTACAATACCGTCTTTTGTTTGATAATTTTCTAAAATACCTGCTAAAACACGAGGCAATGCTAACGAGCTTCCGTTTAGTGTATGTGCCAATTCATTTTTACCTTCGCTATTTTTAAAACGTAATTTTAAACGATTTGCTTGAAAGGTTTCAAAATTAGAAACAGATGATATTTCCAACCATCTATCTTGCGCCGTCGAGAATACTTCAAAATCGTAAGTTAATGCCGATGTAAACCCTAAATCGCCACCACAAAGCCTCAGTATTCTATATGGTAATTTTAATTCTTGTAAAATCGTTTTTACATGCTCCACCATACCATCTAAAGCTTCATACGATTTACTTGGATGTTCCACACGTAAAATTTCAACTTTATCAAATTGATGTAATCTGTTTAATCCACGAACATGTGCGCCATAACTTCCTGCTTCACGACGAAAACATGGTGTGTATCCGGTAATTCCTATTGGCAATTCACTTTCGTTTAGCACCACATCTCTAAAAATATTAGTTCCAGGAACCTCTGCCGTTGGAATTAAATACAAATTATCTTCGGTTACATGGTACATTTGCCCTTCTTTATCTGGCAATTGCCCAGTGCCAAAACCAGACGCTTCGTTTACTAAATGTGGCAATTGGTATTCTGTGTAACCTGCTGCCGTATTTTTATCTAAAAAATAGGCAATTAAGGCACGTTGTAATCTGGCACCTTTTCCTTTATAAACCGGAAAACCAGCTCCCGTAATTTTGTTACCTAATTCAAAATCTATAATGTCGTACTTTTTAGCTAATTCCCAATGCGGTAAAGCACCTTCGTGCAAAACAGGAATATCGCCTTCTTTGTAAACTTCAACATTATCGGTATCTAATTTTCCATTTGGTACAATCTCATTTGGAACATTTGGAATTTTATACAGTAGTTGATTTAAAGCTTCAGATGTTGTGTTAAGCGCATCGTTTAATTCTTTTGAAGCCTCTTTTAACTGACCTGTTTTCTCTTTTAAAAGATTTGCTTTTTGGGTTTCGCCAGATTTAAATAAATTCCCTATTTCCTTCGAAAGCGTATTCGATTCTGCCAAGGTATTATCTAACTCGGTTTGAATACGTCTTCTATCTTCGTCTAAAGAAATAACGTTATTAATCATTTCTGTAGCATCTATGTTTCGTTTTGCTAACCGGGTTATTACCAAATCTTTGTTTTCTCTTATAAAAGGGACTTGTAACATGTTTTGAAAATTTAAGGGACAAATTTAATGAATTGCCTAGATATTTGTGATTCTTTTAAGCGTAAAATGGAATTATTTAAAATGCGCATTTATATAGTTAAGAGATGCTTCTTTATCTCTTAATAATTGGTTTTTTAAGGCATCGACAGAATCGAATTTTTGCTCATCGCGTAAACGGTGCAACACATCAATCTGAATTGTTTTTCTGTAAATGTTTTTATTAAAATTAAAAAAGTGTACTTCAATGGTTTCTACTTCGCCTTCTACCGTTGGATTAAAACCGATATTCATCATGCCGTAAACCAGTTTGTGTTCTATTATAGAACTTACAATATAAGCGCCATGTTTAGGAATTAGTTTGTAATCTTCGACTATTTGAATATTAGCGGTTGGATATTCTAGCTCTCTTCCAAGTGCTTTTCCTTTAACAACTTTTCCGGTTAACATAAAATTATAACCTAAGTAAGCATTTGCTTTATCGATATCTCCTTCAATAAGGGCTTTTCTAATTTTAGTAGAACTTACCGCTACATCGTTAATATCTTGCGCCGATATTTCTTCAACTTCAAATCCATACTCAGCGCCATAAACTTTTAAATCGTTAATATCGGCATTTCTGTTTCTTCCAAATCTGTGGTCGTAACCAATAATCACCTTTTTTACATTAAGCTTATCGACTAAAATCTGTTTTACAAAATTTTCTGCCGAAAGGCGTGAAAACGCTTTAGTAAACTTCTTTACTAGCAAATAATCTAAGCCTAAATTCTGTAAAATAGTACGACGTTCTTCAATAGTATTTATAAGCTTGATATTGGAATCTTTTTGCAACACCATGCGCGGATGCGGAAAAAATGTAAGGATTACAGATTTTAACTCCGCTTCTTTACCTAGGCTTATTAATCGGTTAATTATTTTCTGATGTCCAATATGAACTCCGTCAAAAGTCCCAATAGTAACTATTGTAGGTTCTGAGGAATTGTATGCATTGATATTTTTTATTTTGCTCATAGCAAGCCATTAATTGCTAATTTGATTAAAAAAAGTTAGATTTGTTAACGCTGTTTAATAAAATCGCTCCAAATATTTTTATGAAAGCAAAACTACATTATGTTTTTTCAATAGCAATGATTTTGTCTATATTTTCGGTTTTTGCACAAAATCCGTCCTGGAAAAAACTTGAATCCATTAAAGATACCAAATCTGTTTCTAAGTTAAATTTAGACGCCAGCAAAGTACAGGCGTTCGAACTTAATATGGCTTCGTTTAAAGCATCACTTTCAAGCGCTACGTTAAAAAATGATAATTCAAAAAAGAGCTCTACGATTATAAATATTCCATCTGAAGATGGCAATTTAATCGCTTTCACCATTTACGAAGCTTCTATTTTTTCTAAAGATTTGGCTGCTTTGTACCCGGAAATTAAATCGTATGTAGGTATTAGCAACGATAATTCTGGCACGCGATTACGTATGAGTGTGTCTCCGCAGGGGGTACAAACCATGATAACTTATGTTGATAAACCAGACGTTTTTATGCAACCTGCATCAAAAGGATCTGCAGAATATATTCTTTATTCTCGAAATGCTAAAAACAGTAAAACTAACAGATTTAGCTGTAAAACATTCGGAAATACATATGATGGTGCTGAAAAAAACGAAATCACTTCAAAATCAAGTCTAAACGAAGGGGGTGCCAATACAAAAACCCTTCAAAAATTTAGGATAGCGATTTCTGTAACAGGAGAATATACAGCGTACCACAATGACGGAAACGCTGCTAATGGTGATGCTGTTGCCGATGCTTTAGCCGCTATTAATGCGACATTAAGCAGAGTTAATGAAATATTTGAAACCGATATGGCCATTACTTTCGAGCTCGTAAATGCGCCATCATTAATTTATAGCAATGCATCAAGCGATCCGTATTCGCCAGCAAACATCGGCGCCGATGGTGCTTGGAGTGCAGAACTTCAAAATAACTTAACCAGTGTAATTGGAGAAAGTGCTTACGATATTGGGCACTTATTTGGTGCTACCGGTGGTGGTGGAAACGCGGGTTGTATTGGCTGTGTTTGTGTTAATGGATCGAAAGGTAGCGGTTATACTTCACCTTCAAATGGAATACCCGAAGGCGATACTTTCGATTTAGATTTTGTGATTCACGAAATAGGGCATCAAATGGGTGCTAATCACACCTTTGCTTTCGAAACTGAAGGTACTGGAGTCAATTCAGAACCGGGAAGTGGTTCAACCATAATGGCTTATGCTGGGTTGGAAGGCTCTAATAATGTAGAATTAAATAGTGATACGTATTTTCATTATCACAGCATCAAACAAATATTAGATAATTTAGTCAATAAAACTTGTCAGACAACCGAAGGAATTACCAACAATCCGCCTGTAGCAAATGCGGGAAATGACTATTCCATACCAGCAGGAACCGCCTATATTTTAAAAGGGTCGGCGACCGACGTAGATAATGATAATTTAGCCTATTGCTGGGAGCAGATTGATAGTGGTACGGTAAATTATTTAAATTTCGGACCAGATTTAACCTCTGGTTCTATGAATCGCTCTTTACCTCCAACAAGCACTTCAAACAGATACATTCCTAAATTTAGTAGTGTTTTAGCTGGTAATACAACACAAACAAATCCGAGTCTGGGAAGCGATTGGGAAACTGTTGCGACTGTGGGACGAACTTTAAATTGGGCCTTAACCGTTAGAGACCGCACAACAACGAACCCTACTGGTGCACAAAGCAGTTACGATACCATGAAAATTACGGTTGAAAATGTAACACCTTTTACGGTTACAAATCCAGTAAATTGGACTCCAGGAAGCAGCGTTACTATTAACTGGGTTGTAGGACAAACTACAAACGCAACTATTAATTGCCAGAATGTAACTATTAAATTATCGATAGATGGCGGCGCTACGTTTCCAACAACCATAGCCACTAATACCCCTAATGATGGCTCATATACTTATACCGTCCCTACAATATCTAATACCAGTACTGCTCGATTATTAATTGAAGCTGCTGATAATATTTTTTATGATGTTTCTGATTTTGATTTTTCGATTTCGACGGAACCAGATTTTTTTATAGTTGAAGAAACTTTAGACCCAATAGCATGTGCTGAAACCACCGCAACATATCACTTTAATTATGCCACTGCGAATGGTTTTATGGAAACAACGGTATTTAGTGCCTCTGGAAATCCGGGAAATTCTACCGTTACTTTCGCTCCTGCGAGTTTAAGCGCTTCGGGGATAGTTACTATGACCATTAGCAACTTAACAGGCGTTACACAAGCAGATTACCCGATTACCATTACAGGAACTGCTACAACAAAATCTAAAAATAAAAACATTATTTTTCCTTTTTATAATGGACTTTGTACGTCTATTGCCAATACAGATTACAACACAAGTACCACTTTGGTGCAATTTAATACGATAAACAAATCGTCTGCAAAACCTTCGGGATATAGCGATTATACCGCTACCTCGACTACTGTTAACAGAGATAGCACTTATGATTTAACGGTTAGAGTCAATACAGATGGTGATTATACAACAGCTACTAAAGTATGGATAGACTGGAACCAAAACTGTAGCTTTGATGATGCTGGTGAAGAATATAATTTAGGAGATGCCACAAATGTTTCAAATGGTGCAACTGCCTTATCGCCTCGTTCTATAACGGTTCCGCTTACGGCACCTCTAGGAAGCACCATAATGCGAGTTTCTACAAAATATAAAGATGACGGTTTACCTTTAGCCTGCGAAAACGGATTTGATGGTGAAGTTGAAGACTACACCATTAATATAACACCAACTTTAGCTATCGAAGAGTTTGGTTTCGAAAATTTTATGGTGTTTCCTAACCCAAACAATGGTCGCTTTAGTATACAATTAAATGGTGCCTTAGATCGCAATATTAATGTAAATGTATTTGATATTAGAGGACGACATATTTACACGAACAAATACCCTAACGATGTTGGTGATTTTAGTCAGGAAATACAATTAAACAATACACAATCTGGCATGTATATTTTAGATGTTAATGATGGTTTACGAAGGTCTACTAAAAAGATCGTAGTTAAGTAGAATTAGGTTTCTACGACACTTAATCGAACAACTTATTTACCATTAAAGGTATTCATGGTAATATTGATGCCTGCCAATGCAAATGATTTAATAAGTGCAGCAGATTTATCTAAACGTTCTTTGAGGTTTTCGTTTTCTTCGTCGGTCCATTCTCCTAAAACGTAATCTACTTGTTGCCCTTTGTTGAAGGCATCGCTTATTCCAAACCGAAACCGGTTATAAACAGTCGTGTTTAATTTTTCTTGAATGTCTTTTAAACCATTGTGCCCACCATCGCTACCTTTAGTTTTAACTCGAATACTTCCGAAAGGTAAATTTAAATCGTCTGTTACAACCAGCAGATTCTCCAAAGGTATATTTTCTTTTATTAACCAATATTGAACTGCCTTTCCGCTTAAATTCATATAGGTGCTAGGTTTAAGAAATATAAATGTTCTGCCTTTTAATTTATAGGTGGTTATATCGCCTAGTTTTTGGGTGTCGAAAATGAGGTTTTCTTGTGATGCAAAATGGTCTAATATTTTAAATCCGATGTTATGTCGGGTATTAGCGTATTTTTCACCGATATTTCCTAACCCTACTATTAAATACTTTTTCATGGTATCTTGTACATCTTGTGGGCTTTTATTTTTAAATAGGTTTAATAAAAACTGCCACATGATGATTTTTGATTTTTAAAATTTTAGCAAAAATACATTTTTGTTTACTAAAACTAACGATTGGTTTTGATGTTTGCTAACAAGTGCGTTAGGGATAGAAGTGGAAAGCCCACAGTGAGGCACGAACGAGGACTTGTAACGGATAGCCCGACCCGATAGGGTAACGCCCAAGTTTTAAAGGTGTAAAAATAAAAAAGCATCCCGAATAATACGGAATGCTTTTGTTATTTAATTTAAGAATATTGTCTATTCTTGAGCTGCTGCTTCTTCGGCTCCTGCTTCGGCTGCTGCCTCTGCTGCTGCTTCTTCTTCTTCCTCTTCGAAAGCTTCTACTGATGCTCTTGAACGTCTTACTAAACATACTACAGTATTGTCTGGGTGCATAAATTTATATGCATCATTTTCTAATGTTGTAATGTAAAGTTTGTTACCAATTTTAAGTGGCGTAATATCTGCTTCGATAAAATCTGGTAAGTTTGCTGGTAATGCTTTTACTCTTAAAGAACGTCTGTTTTTACGTAAAACACCACCATTTTTAACACCTCTAGAATTTCCAACAAAAACTAATGGAATTTCCATAGTAATTTCTTTGTCTTCAAACAATTGATAAAAGTCGATGTGTAAAATTTTATCGGTTACAGGGTGAAATTGAATGTCTTGTAAAACAGCATTGAATTTTTCACCATTTTCTAATGCAATCACAACTGTATGCGCATTTGGTGTGTATACAAGTGGTGAGAACGCTAATTCTTCTGCATTGAAATGAACTGGCTTATCTCCTCCGTATAATACGCAAGGAACCTGACCAGCATTACGTAAGGCTTTTGTTGCTTTTTTGCCCACGCTTTCTCTTTGAGATCCGTTGATTGTAATTGATTTCATTTAAAAATTATTTATTTATTATTACTATTATTAATTAATATCGTTGTTACGTAATCTTGTTCGTATAACGCGGTTACATTACAAATTTTGAACTAATTGACTTATTATTGTGCACTTTTTCCATAACATCAGCAAATAAATCTGCACAACTTAACACTTTAATTTTATCGCTTAAAGGTTTAACAGGTATAGAATCGGTTACTATAAGCTCTTCTAATTTCGACTTGTTTAAATTATCGTATGCTTTACCTGACAACACCGGATGTGTACAAATGGCTCTAACACTTAATGCTCCACGTTCCATCATTAAATCGGCTGCTTTTGTTAAAGTGCCAGCGGTATCAACCATATCATCTACTAATACTACGTTTTTACCGGTAACATCGCCAATTAACTCCATATGCGAAATGATATTGGCTTTGGCACGTTGTTTATAACAAATTACGACATCGCATTCTAAGGCTTTGGAATAAGCATACGCTCTTTTTGAGCCACCCATGTCTGGTGAAGCAATGGTTAAATTATCTAAATTTAAGCTTTGTAAATAAGGCAGAAAAATAGTTGATGCAAACAAATGGTCTACCGGTTTTTCGAAAAACCCTTGAATTTGATCTGCGTGCAAATCCATAGTGATAATTCTAGTAGCTCCTGCCGCTTCCAACATTTTAGCAACTAATTTAGCAGCAATTGGAACTCTAGGTTTATCTTTTCTATCTTGTCTTGCCCATCCAAAATAAGGTAATACGGCTGTAATATGTCTTGCTGAAGCACGTTTAGCAGCATCAATCATCAACAACATTTCCATTAAGTTTTCCGGACCAGGATTTGTAGAACCTATTATAAAAATACGCGTTCCTCTGATGGACTCTTCGAAAGATGGCTGAAACTCACCATCGCTATACGTAGAGGTAATAACCTTACCTAAATCGGCCCCAAAAGATTGAGCAATTTTTTTACCCAATTCTTGACTTTGAGTACATGCAAAAATTTTCGCCTCGGTAATTACAATTGGCATACTTAACTTGTTGTTTTATAGCGCAAAAGCGCGCCTTATTTTAAACGAGGTGCAAATTTATACATTTATTTTAACCTAAAAAGTATATTGACCAGTATTTTTATGATTATTATGGAAAAAATATTTATTTTTGCTATCCTATTTAAGCTCAAGTGGCGGAATTGGTAGACGCGCCGGATTCAAAATCCGGTTCTTAGGAGTGTGGGTTCGATTCCCACCTTGAGTACTTTTTAAATATCAAATTATCATAAAAACCTGTAAATTAACTGTTTACAGGTTTTTTTGTTTTGTTTAAATTCAATTAGATCGCAAATAAACAATGCTAATTAGCGGTATCTTTTGTCACTCTCCAAGGGTTACCAAATTAATTAGTAACATCTATTAAACAATTTTATTGACAACACAGGTGTAACTTATTGAATTACTACATCACAATAATTAATTTATAAGTTACTAGTTTTGAGTATTTTATATTGTGTATTTCAAAAATATTTCGTATATTAGTGATTAGCAACTACAATACCCGCAGTTTAGTAACAATTAGTTTATTAATTAATCCATTTACTTCCCTCATGCGAATATTGTAGTTGTTTATTTTTAAACAACCCTCCAAACTCATTTTCGACGTTTTTTTATTAAAATGGTTTATTATGATGAACCCTTTATTTGTTCTGCGAAGAATAACAAATAAATTTCTTTTGAAAGATTTAAAAGAATTTAAAGGCTCTTTGACGCCAATCCGTCAAGACAGTATCAATTAAGAGCCCTTAAATTTTCTTAAGGCTAATATAGTAAATAATTATTAATAAATTCGGTTTAAATGCATTTTTATTCGACAATTAACATATTTAACTGAATTAATACAGGTATTTACTACAATTAAATCCAGTTGCAGATTTCTATTTTGCTTAAATCCACATTCTTTAAGCCATAATAAAACCAATAAATGTTGCCATTTAGAATAAAAGTAAAAGAACGTACATTCTATTTTCTAAACCTTCGGATTTAATTACCTTTGTAAACCTTAATACAAATGTTTATGATATATTCGATGACAGGTTACGGAAAATCTGTGTTGCAATTACCAACAAAAAAAGTAACTATAGAGTTAAAATCGTTAAACAGTAAAAGCTTAGATTTAAACGCAAGAATGCCTTCTATTTACAGGGAAAAAGAACTAAGCTATTAGAAAGTTACTCGCCGATACCTTAGAACGTGGCAAAATAGATTTCTCTATTTATGTAGAAGCTACAGCCGAAGACACCTCAACACAAATTAACACACCTGTTGTAAAACAATACATTGAACAATTACGACAAGTTGTTGATGGTGACCCTATTGAATTGTTAAAAATGGCAGTTCGTTTTCCGGATGCTTTAAATACAGTTCGTGAAGAAATTGACGAAAACGAATGGGAACTCATTCAAAATGAAATCAATGTGGCTATTAAAGATTTAATAAACCATCGTTTAGATGAAGGGGAAGTTTTAGAAAAAGATTTTAACCAACGCGTCGCCATCATTGATGATTTATTGGAACAAGTGATGGCGATGGACCCTGAAAGAATTATAGGTGTTCGCGAGCGATTATTAAAAGGTGTTGAAGAATTAAAAGATAAATACGACGAAAATCGCTTTGAACAGGAATTGGTCTATTACATTGAAAAATTTGATATTACTGAAGAAAAAGTGCGTTTAAAAAATCATTTAAATTATTTTATTGATAGTATAAATTCTGATGATTCTAACGGAAAAAAATTAGGGTTTATAAGTCAGGAAATGGGACGAGAAATTAACACCATTGGCTCTAAAAGTAATTATGCCCCTATGCAGCAATTGGTGGTACAAATGAAAGATGAATTGGAGAAAATTAAAGAGCAATTATTAAATGTACTTTAATTAGATTGCAGTATGCAGTATCAGTTTATGCCAGTACATTCAGGTATGCCTAGTTGCTTGCAACTAAGACCTTAAAGATACAAAAATATTAGTGACAAAACAAGAAACTACAAATAAAGGAAAGCTTATCGTTTTTTCGGCACCATCGGGCTCAGGAAAAACAACCATTGTTAAGCATCTATTAGGTATTAAAGATTTAAACTTAGAGTTTTCAATATCTGCAACATCTAGAGAAAAACGCGGTAACGAAGTTGATGGAAAAGATTACTACTATCTATCTTTAAAAGAATTTAAAAACAATATTAAAAACGACGCGTTTTTAGAGTGGGAAGAAGTATATCGCGATAATTTTTACGGCACCTTAAAAACCGAAGTCGAACGTATTTGGGCCTTAGGTAAAAACGTAATTTTCGATATTGACGTTTCGGGTGGATTGCGAATAAAACGGAAATTTCCAGAACAAACATTGGCTATTTTTGTTAAACCCCCAAGTATTGACGAGCTTAAAATTAGACTTAAAAATCGTAAAACAGAAACCGAAGAAAAAATAAGCATGCGCGTTGCTAAAGCTTCGGCAGAATTAGCCACAGCACCTCTTTTTGACGTTATTGTTGTGAACGACGATTTAGATAAAGCACTCGCTAAAGCTGAAAAACTGGTAAGCGATTTTGTAAATTCTTAAACCAACGCATGAAAATCGGACTGTATTTTGGCTCTTTCAACCCCATACATATTGGGCACTTGGTGATTGCCAACCACATAGCCGAATACAGCGATTTAAACCAAATTTGGTTTGTAGTAACACCGCATAATCCCTTCAAAAAGAAAAGTAGTTTATTAGACGATCATCAGCGTTTAGAAATGGTGTATCGTGCCACGAAAGACTACACCAAACTAAAACCCTGCGATATAGAATTTACCTTACCGCAACCCAATTATACAGTTAACACCCTCGCCTATTTACAGGAAAAATATCCCGATTACGAGTTTTCACTTATTATGGGCGAAGACAATTTAAAGAGTTTCCACAAGTGGAAAAACTACGAGGTTATTTTAGAAAACCACCATATTTATGTGTACCCAAGAGTTTCTGACGAAAACATAGAAACGCCATTTGATAGCCACTCAAAAATTCATCATATCGATGCACCCATAATGGAACTCTCTTCTACCCATATTCGCAACGCCATAAAAGCAGGTAAAAATGTAAAACCCATGCTGCCAGAACACGTTTGGGAGTATCTGGATGAAATGAATTTTTATAAGTAAAAAGCACTATTGCTTATTTAAAATGTTAACTAAAATTCTTTAAATAAGTTTAAACTTACCAATGAAGAATAATAAAAACTATATTGGATCTATATCATTGTTAATTTCAATTGCGGGATTAATAGTGGTTCAAATACTTATTTCTATTGGTTTTCTTAAATATCCATTTTGGCATATTTTATTGGCTGGCTTCGAGGCTGCAACTATTGGTGGTTTTGCCGATTGGTTTGCGGTACGTGCGCTATTTTATGAAATTCCTATCCCAATTATTAGAAAACACACCAATATTATAGTAAGAAACAGACAAAAATTAACAGAAGGCATTGTAGATTTAGTTACTAACAAATGGTTGTCTCCTGAGATAATTAATGAAAAGTTGCATAACGTACATATTGTTGAAGGTGTAATTAAAACGCTTAAAACGCCCGAGAACAAAAAGAAAGTAATTGGTTTTCTAAAAGAAATTATTAGCCGTTTAACAGCAAATATTGACGACCCTGAGGTTGCTAAAATGCTCCAATCATTATTAAAAGAACAAATTAAGGGAGTTGATCTGGCGACGCCTTTAGGAGAATGGTTAAAAAAATCAGTTCAAAAAGGAGATCACAATAAACTGTGGGATATGATATTAGATGCTGCTGAAAAAAGCATTAGTGATGAAACTACTCGGGAACTCTTATTAACTTCATTTGAAAATCAAGTGCAAGTGTATAAGCAAGAAGGGTTTTTTAAAAAAATATTTATAGGAATTGCTAGTGGTGTAGGGGCTATTGATAGTCCATCTATTTTAGATAAAATTATAAGCTCCATCGACGATTTTATAAAGGAAGCCAAAGGTAACCCCAATCATGCTATTCGTGTTAGGTTTGATAAAAGCATTCTTGATTTTGCCGATAACCTTATAGAAGGCCATGAAGAATCGACCAAAATAATAAAAGATTTACAAGACAAGTTAATAGATAATGCCGATGCAAATAGTATGATTCAAGTTATACTAAGTAATTTTAAAATTTTAATAAAAGCACAGTTAGAAACGGATGATACGCCATTTATAAATTTCCTTAGTCAAAATGTCGATAAGCTTTTAAATGAGCTGGAAACAGATAAAGCTTCACAAATAAAAATTGATACATGGCTTAAAGCAACCATCGAAGAATTAGTTACTAAATATCATCATGAGATTGGAGAAATGGTAAGGTTAAGCTTAACTAAATTGAATGATTTTGAATTAGTTACCCAAATTGAAGAAAAGGTAGGTAATGATTTGCAATATATTCGATTAAATGGTGCCGTTGTTGGCGGATTTATAGGAATCGTAATTTCATTAATTCGGATGATATTCTTATAAAAAACCATAAAGTTAGCTTGAAAAATAATTCATGCTTAAAAAAAAACAAACCGCTCAAAGAAAAAATCTTTAAACGGTTTCTATCATAAATAACCAACCACAATTTTATAAAATTGTTGGTTTAGTTTTTATCCATAGCCTAACCCACCACCATTGCAATCACTTAAATTAGCGTCTATATACATAGCCCAACTTTTACCACCAAAGTCTTTACCTTCTCCCCAGGCAGTTTCGCCACCAGTTGGTCCGGTAACTTCGGCATGTGCTGCAAAACAATAGTTTTCACTTACTTCAGTTAAAGGTATTGTATAAACAACTACATGAACACCGTCTTCAAAAGTGTCATTAAATTCAAATTGTCCAATTTTGGGATTTCCTGCATTGGTAGTTGGAAAGCTTTCTGTACTGCAATCTATAATGCTTAAATGGGTCGCATTAATAGTCCAATCACCATTAGTTGAATAAGTTATAATAAGGTTTTGTCCATCATTATCTACAGTAATAATACCTGCTTCATAATGTTGACCAGCCATTAAACGTATAACCTCGCAATGTGTACCATCGTTTAGATTAATAGCGTCATCGGTCGGAACATCGTTATTTTCAACACCTTTGATAGATTTTTTTGCCGATTCACTGGCATCAAGATCGCTCATTGGTTCTAAATTGCAACCGCTAAAAGTTAGAACCAGAAATGACCCTAAGAAAAGAGTAAATTTTTTCATAACATAAAAATTAAGTAGGTTTAGATAAAGATAAAATACTAGAAGTAATTAGAGCAATTTAATCGCTGTGTTACGCAATAGCACAACATTTCATCTATAATCTTTTGTTATTTGTAAGAAATTGATTATTCTTAAAAAAGAACATAAATTAAAAAAGAAACCGCCTAAAGCATAATGCTTTAAACGGTTTCTAAACTAACCAACCAATCTTATGTTAAACCCTGGTATTTTCTCTAGGGTTTTCTATTTTATCTTTTCTATACTTACGCATTTTTTCTGACGTAGTTGTTTTTCCTTTTGTATCTGTTGTTTTCAAATATTGTATATATCCTTTCCCTATAAACTCATAAGCAGTTCCAGAAGCGGCATGGTACAATTCTATCTTTCCGTCATTTATAACGCTCAATTCGAAATATTCATTGTCAAAATAATCATAATCTAATGTTAAAGTTTTAAGCTTATTATTTCCTGTTACATTTCCAACACCATATAATCCTGTATAATCCCAATACAAATTATTGTAATTAGTGCCAAAAGCATCCTGCGAACTTCTAAACTCCGAGTCGTTTCCGCCAGATAAAAACTGTAAATAATTTTCATTATCAAATTCATTTATCGCACCGTAATTACTGGTATATACTTTTTCCCAAGCATTGTATTCCTGCAAGAAATAATGGATATTATCGTAAAACACGAAGTCATAATCGAAATTGCTGCGTTGGTAACCATCTAAAAAGTAAGAGGTATCATTATTTGGGTTGTAAAGTTCTATAGTATTGTTGTCTATCTGGTAAATATCAAATGTTTCGAAACCATCAATAACATGAAATACATCTAAAATCATATCATAAGCATCATAAGTTCCAACTTTTATACCGTAACCATTACCTGTACTACCAAGCCCAACTATATTATTATTAGCATATACATTCCCACTTCTAAACGACATAGTAAACGCTTTTTGTAAAAAAGGAGTTTCACCATAACCCTTAGTGGCATTAATATCTACATACCATAACTCGTACGAGCCTAATAATTGGTTTAACGATATTTGTGGGGTACTATTATTATAGTCATCTACAATCACTTCTGTATAACAAGAAGTAAATAAGGTTGCTGTTAAAGCAAATGTTAAAAGTAATTTTATCGTCTTCATAATCTAAGGTTTTTAGGGTTTATACTGTAATAGTTTTCAAAACACGTGCCAAAATTTTTTAGCTACGGTTTTAGGTCGTATTGTTAGTTTATTTGTTCTTAATTTATTTGTGTTTATTTAAAGCGTCTCGTTCACAATATGGAATTATATTTTACGTATTTTTGAGAAAGCAACTATTAAACTATTTATGAATAAACCTTTAAAATACGCGGTTTTTGGCGCAGGAAGTTGGGCAACTGCCATTGTGAAAATGCTTTGTGAAAATTTAGATGAAGTGGGATGGTATATGCGTAGTGTTTACACAAAAGAGCATTTATTAAGAGAATATCATAACCCTAATTACTTAAGTTCGGTTGAGTTTCATATTAAACAATTAAAGCTAAGTAATGATATTAACGAAATTGCAGATTATGCTGATGTTTTAATATTTGCAATTCCTTCAGCGTTTATTCATGCCGAATTAGAAAAATTAAACATTGATATTTCCAATAAAATTGTTATTTCTGCAGTAAAAGGAATTTTACCAGAGTCTGGTTTATTGTTAGGCGAACATTTTCATGAAGCTTATAAAGTACCATATAATAACATTGCGGTTATTGCTGGCCCATGTCATGCCGAAGAGGTGGCGTTAGAACGTTTATCCTATTTAACAATTTCATGTTCAGACGCCGAAAAAGCACAGACCATAGCAGATGCTTTATCGAGCGATTATATTAAAACAAAAATTAGCGACGATATAATTGGTGTAGAATATGCCGTTATGCTAAAAAATATTTATGCTATTGCTGCAGGAATTGCACATGGTTTGGGCTATGGCGATAATTTCCAGAGTGTGCTTATGAGCAACTCCATACGTGAAATGAAACGTTTTATTAAGAAAATGCATAAATTGAAACGTAACATTAATAATTCGGCGTATTTGGGCGATTTATTAGTAACAGGCTACTCGGTATTTTCCAGAAACCGCATGTTTGGAAACATGATTGGAAAAGGTTACACCGTAAAATCGTGCTCAAATGGAAATGAGTATGGTTGCCGAAGGTTATTATGCTACTAAAAGTGCCCATTTACTTAATGAAAAAAACAAGAAGAAAACCCGTTTACCAATTATTAAATGCAGTTTACGATATTTTATACGAAGGCAAAGACCCTAAAAAAACTTTTAAAAAGTTGACTGAGAAGTTGGATTAATTCGTCATTGCACTAATGAAGCAATTGTTTATCTGCTTCCCTTACATCGGGCTAAGGGACAATTGTGCCTCAAAAAGGATTTCGTATCTAATCCGCTTAATAAGAAAATTTTAAAGTCGAATCTGCTTTCGCAGGAAGTTTATTTCACCAATACACCCTTGCGCTTCCATTAAAGGAATAGGTTGTAATGCCTTTAAATTAATCGTGTTTTTTCTAAATAAATACGTTTTATCAAACATTGTGTTGCCTTCAAAAAAAGACACTTTAAAGGTGTTGTTTAATGCAAATAATTCCTCTTGCATCAACTCAATTTTAGCGTAACTTTTTTTAGGTAGAACATCTAGTTTTTTTCGAAAGGTAGATGTTATTTTTTCTTCGGTGTAACCAGTGGTAACAATAAGAACCATTTCTAAATCAACTTCTTTATCGTTAATAATATAGGCGTTCCAATCTTGAGTTTTATAAATATCGTTATACTCGTTAACAATGGCAATGTAAACGTCTTCAACCTTGGGGATTTCGATATCTTTTTTCAAAACTATAAGCAGATTTAAACTGCTCTAAAAATCGAACATCATTTTCACTTAACAAACGAATATCGCTTATTTGATGTAGTAGCATCGCAATACGGTCTACACCAACACCAAACGCAAAACCAGAATATTCTTTAGAATCTATTTTGCAATTTTCTAAAACATTAGGATCTACCATACCGCAACCACCAATTTCTAACCAGCCGGTTCCTTTGGTAATTCGATAATCAGATTCAGTTTCTAAACCCCAATACACATCAATTTCTGCACTTGGTTCTGTAAATGGGAAGTAAGACGGACGTAAACGTATTTTAGATTTCCCAAACATTTGGGTAGTAAAATATTGAAGTGTTTGTTTTAAATCGGCAAAACTTACATTTTTATCAATATACAATCCTTCTACCTGATGAAAAAAGCAATGTGAACGTGCCGAAATCGCTTCGTTTCTATACACTCGTCCTGGTGAAATAGTACGAATAGGTGGTTTGTTATTTTCCATATAACGCACCTGTACCGAACTGGTGTGTGTACGCAATAAAATATCTGGATTGGTTTGAATAAAAAAGGTATCCTGCATATCGCGTGCCGGATGGTATTCTGGTAAGTTTAACGCCGTAAAATTATGCCAGTCGTCTTCAATTTCCGGACCTTCACTAACATTAAAACCTATGTTTGAAAAAATATCAATAATTTGATTTTTAACAATCGATATTGGATGACGCGCCCCTAACTGAATGGGATCTCCAGGTCTAGATAAATCGCCGTAAATACCTTTTACCTCATCTTTACCTTCAAGTTCTTCTTTTAAAGCATTTACCTTGTCTTCCGCTACCTTTTTAAGTGTATTTATGTTTTGACCAAATTCCTTCTTTTGATCATTTGCAACGTTTTTAAACTCTGCAAAAAACTCATTTAAAAGTCCTTTTTTACCTAAAAATTTTATTCTGAAAGCTTCTACCTCTTCTTTAGTTTGTGCTTTAAAAGCTTCGGCTTCGGCTATTAATTCTTTTATCTTGTCTATCATAACATCCTTAATAAGACGGCAAATTTAATCAAAATATCCTCATTAGGAAGCGGAAACTACCAACTAATCTTTTAAAAAAATAAACCGATAGCCGCAGCCAACAAACAATTTGTTTCGCAATGTCTAGAAAAAGTTAACTAGTTGCGTTAGGGATTGAAGTGGAAATCCTTTTTTTGCAAACTAATACGCATTCTCTTTTGATTAAGAGCTATCCAGAGAAAGTAATAATATTTCTTTCGTTTGGAACAAAAAAGATTGCAACTGAAAGCCCGACCCTTGTGGTAACGCCCAAATATTAATCGATATATTCGGTTTCAAGAAAATAGTTTACAATGGCTTCTTTCATTAAAACACTTTGTTCACCAGCTTTTAAATTTGGCAGAGATGCTATGGTTTTATAGTGTGGCCAACCTTCGGCATCGACAAAATCTAGCGAGTAATACCCATAAGGTGTTAGCAATTTACAAATGGCAATATGCATTAAATCAAGCTTCTGCTCCTTTTTAAATTCTTTATTTAATTGACCAAGTTCTTGTACACCTATTAAATATATAATGGCGTCAAGATCTAAAAGTTCTCCATCTGCGAATTGCTTAGATAGTTTTGTTACTACCATTTGCCAGCGCTCTTTTAATTGTTCGTCTCTTGCCATTTTTTACCAATGAAAATTATTGTTTTAAGGAAGCAAAGTTAATAAACCTCCCGTCTGTTTACCGTATCTCTTCTTAAAAAATTATATATTTACGGAAACTGATTTTAATGAATGTTTTAGACATAGTTTTATTAGCTTTTTTGGGTTTTGGCGTGTTTAGAGGCTTTTGGCGTGGACTTTTTGTTGAAATTGCATCCCTTGTTGCTTTGGTAGCCGGTGTTTATGGCGCATTTCATTTTAGTGATTTTGCTGCTAGATTTTTTGAAGCAAAGTTTGATTGGAACCAAAACTCCATTAACATTGCGGCTTTTTTTTCTACACTTTTAGTTATAGTAATAGTGATTGCTTTAGCTGGTAAGGCATTAACAAAAATTGCCGATTTTGCATCGTTAGGCTTGATTAATAAACTTTTGGGAGCACTTTTTGGCGGATTGAAAGTAGCAGTTATTTTAAGTGCGATACTTATTATTTTTGAAAAAATGAATAGAACAATTCCGTTTACAACGGAAGGCGACCAAGAGGTTTCGACACTTTACATACCCGTAAAATCTATTATTCCATTAATTTTCCCCAGCTTGATTGTTAATGGAAAACCAATAGGCGAAGAATTGGAAAGTAACGATTTAACTATAGAAAGTGGATTCTTGTATTTAAAGGACTAACCATCTAATCTAAATGGTAAATTTCCATGATGTTTTTTAGAATGTCGTCGAAATTAATTTTTAAATCAATTAGTTTTCCTGTATGTATATCGAACACCCAACCGTGCACTTTTAAACCTCTGTCTCTATATGCTTTTTGTACAGCAGCCGTTTTTATAAGATTTACACATTGTTCCTGAACATTCAGTTCGACGAGGCGGTCGTACTTTTTTTCTTCATCTGTAATGGCATTAAGCTCTTTTTTATGAATTCTGTACACATCGCGAATATTACGTAACCAGGGGTTTAAGATACCTAAATCTGCCGATTGCATTGCAGCATGCACACCGCCACAAGCATAATGCCCACAAACAACTACATGATTTACTTTTAAATGATCTACCGCATAATTTACTACAGACATCACGTTTAAATCGATGCTAATTACCATGTTGGCAATATTTCTATGAACAAATACTTCGCCTGGGCCTAAACCCATTAATTCTTCGGCAGTTACACGACTATCTGAACACCCAATAAATAAAAGTTCTGGATTTTGGCCTTCGCCCATATGCTCAAAATACTGTGGGTCTACAGCGAGCTTTTCTTTAATCCATTTTTTATTGTTTTCAAATACCTTATCAAGATTCATAGTAGCTCAATTATTTGACCTCAATATACATCAAAAAATCAATTAAAGGGCTTTTATATCGGACGAAGAAATCCAACCTGTTTTGCCGTCTTGAATTTTAATTTTTTTCCAATTATTAACGGTATCTAAAACTTGTACTTTAGTGCCTTCATGTAAGGTAAAGGATTCTTCGCTATTAGAATTAGGCGCTTCTTTAACCTCACTTTCTTGTGCAAAAACAATTGCAGGTTTATCGCGCTTATCTAAATTAAACTTATGAAACGCAAATAATAAACTCACACACATTAAAAGTAATGATGCCATACTTCCTAAAAAGGTAAGACGCTTTCTTAAAGTAGAATAAGCAAAATAATAGATTAAAAATAATACCACGAAACAAAACACAAATGCAACAGCCGCTTTTGCCCATCCATCAAAAGTCATAATGTTGGCTGCATTATTTAAAATTTTTGATAATCCAGCTTCCGGAATCACATTTATAGCATCTATGGTCATGTTTTTTGCAAGCGCTAAATTATTTTTTATGTCTGAATCATTAGGAGCTAGCTTCAGTGCTTTTTCGTAATAATAAATACTCGGAGCAACATGATTTAACTTATAATGGGCATTTCCTAAATTAAAATAAAGATCTGCCGAATGGTTTTTTGTTGCTAAAACAGCTTCGTACTGGCTTATGGCATCAGCATATTTTCCCTGATTATAAAAAGCATTGGCTCTTTCAAAAAGCACATTGTTTTGAGCAAATAAACCTAGGCTAAACAAAAACGATAGTATGTAAAATTTTGCTTTCATCTTAACGTGCTTGTTTATCAATTAAAGAAATAGTTTTGGCTGCTTTATCATAATCTTCCTGCATGGTTACAATATCAATTGGCGTATATCGCGCTAATTCACAACTTTCTAATATTTTATTAAAGTCTAAAATAACTTCGTTTTCAATCTGCTTTTTCGCAAGTAATTCATTAATATTTTCTTTACTTAAATCGCCAGTTTCTATATGCAATTTTGCTTTTAAATAATTATGTAATGCTTTTTCTAGGGCAATATAAAAGGCTTCTTTTTTACCAAGCGATTTTTTGGCGTGACTTAAGTATTTCTTCGCTAATCTGTCGGCTTTTCTAATTTTATTACCATACACATCGGCATCTCTGGTTGCTTTTTTGTTTCTAATAACAATGGCTAATGGAATGGCTAAAAATGGTAATAAAATCAAACTCCAAAAGCCTTTAGTTTTAAAGAAATAACTACTATCTACACTAGTAAATTCCGTTTTTGTTTTTATATATGCAAATTGATTGTTGCTGAGTGTTATGGGTTGTTTTCCATTATTTGCAAGTCCGGAATTGTTTCCAGCACTATTTAACGGACCAGCTAATACATCAATCACCATTTCATTTGAAGATAAGCGCTTATACGTTTCAGAATTCACATCGAAATATGAAAACGACACACTTGGAATTGGATATTTGCCTTTGTACTGAGGAACTACTGTGTAACTATCAGAAATACTACCTTGCATTCCTGATAACGACGTATTAATATTTTCTGAATGTTCAGGCTCATAAACCTCTAAAGAACTAGGCAACGAAAGTTTTGGTAATTTAAACAGTTTTAAATTACCGTTCCCTTTTACCGCGACTTTTAATTGAAACGATTCTGAAGCATTTAGCACTTTTTTAGTGGTACTTACGTCGAAACTAAACGACCCTACAGCACCCGAAAAATCTAACGGCTTTCCTGCTTCTGGTAATGGTTTTACTGTAATGGTATTATTGCCAGCAGACACTACTTTGTTAACACGCGATAAGAGTTGGCTTCCAAAAATATCGCGTCTATTAGTTGGCACCCGTAATGCTATATCTAAACTTAAAGGTTCGATATTTAATTTTCCGGTTTTTTGTGGGTATAAAACGGTTTTTCTTAATACTAAAAACCGGTATTCTTCTCCTTTAAAGGTGCCATTTTGAACTTTCTGACCCTGCGTATCGATATTCTGACTCCAGAAATCGTTATACCTCGGACTATCAATTTCATTCCAATTATCTACCGCAATGTTTGGCGATACATATAGTTTATAAACCACCGTAATGGCTTCGTTTAAATACGGATTTGTTTTAGAAACCTCTGCAACTAAGTGAATATTCTCTGATGCAATATACTCCGGATTGTTGGGGTCTTTAGGAATATCTACGGCAGCCGTAACTTCAATTTTAACAGGTGTTGTTTTGTAGGTTTCACCACCAATGTTTATGGTAGCCTGGGAAATAGTAAAGTTTCCGCGACCTTTAGGTGCTAAAAAATAACTATAAGTTTTACTAAAACTTCTTACCCCATTTATCCATGAATTACTTACCGATTGGTTGGGTCCGCCGATAACTGTGAAGTTTGAAAAATCTGGCGGATTAAAATTATCGCCATCTTGATTCATTTCAAAATCTACACGTAAGCGCTCGTTTACGCCTAATTTTTGCTTACTAACTTTTGCTTCAAACCTTACTTGTGCTGAAACTAGACTTGTGGTAAGTATTATTAAAAGAAGATATGTATGTTTTATAAGTTTCATATGATTAACGAACAACGATTAACGATTTTTGATGTTTGAATTATTGCTCTTAGATGTTTTTATACTAGCAACAAAAATTGAAATTAATTGATTGTTTTCGTCGATAGCCTTTAAAATATTTTCGTTATTTCCAATATACAAATTTGCTTTATTGATTATTCTTAAACAATTATGACTTTCTCTTAATTCCTTTAAAGAAATTCCCATTTTATGAACAAAATCTTTATGAGATTCAGCACTTCTAGCTTCGCCATAATTTAGAGCTGGCAATCCCGAAGACCTAATTAATTGGTTTCCATAATAATTACCAGCATAATTATTTTTAACTTCTTCAACTAGGTTTATAATTAACACCGAAAAATCGATGATTCTCTCTTCTAAATCATTCGTTTTCATGCAATTCTTTTATCAAAATTCGTTAATCGTTAATCAACATTTTATATTACCAATCTTTATCTGTTTTTATTTTGACACCTTTTTGTTTCTCGGCATTTATTTTTTCCTGAACCTTTTGCTCTTGATTGTTCATTGCTTCCAGTAAGTTTTTTACTTGCTGCGGAGACATCTGCCCTTGTTGTGGTTTAGGTTGCTGTGGCTGCTTATCTTTATTGTCGCCATCTTTCCCTTTATCTTTTTTGTCATCTTTAGGGTTGCCTTTATCATCTTTCTTATCGTCGCCCTCCTTTTTATCTTTATCGCCTTGGTCTTTTTTGTCCTGATCTTTTTTGTCGTCGCCGTCTTTTTTATCCTGATCTTTCTTGTCGTCCTGCTTATCCTTATCCTTGTCTTTATCGTCCTTATTTTGATCTTGCTGATCTTTTTGCTTTTCGGCACAAATTTTTGCTAATCCCAAATTATAACGCGTTTCTTCATCGGTAGGATTGTTTCTTAAGGCATTTTTATAAGCTTCAACCGCTTCTTTACATTTTTTATTCTGCATTAAAACGTTGCCTATATTATGAAATGCTTTGTGTTTTTCTGTTTTTGAAGTTGAAGCTTTCGTTGCCTGTTCTAAACGATATAGCGCTTCTTCATAACTGCCCTTTTTTATGTACGCACTTCCTAAATTGTAAATACCTGCAACCGATGACGCTTGCTCTGAAAGGGCTTTGCGATATTCCATTTCAGCAGAAACAAAATCGTCTTCATTAATTAAATTATTCGCTTCATATACATAATTATTAGCCTTTTTTTGCGCAGCTAATAACGCCTCTTTATTTTGCTCTTGCGAAAAAGAAAGCGATGTTATTAAAGTTATATATGGTTAATAGTATATGTTTCATTTTAATTTTTTCAGTTTATAAATATATAAAACCTAATAAATGCTTATAGTTAAAGGTTTTATAAAAAACAATAATTATTAACGAGTAACGAATGATGATTTTGGAATGCTGAATTACTAATTATTCTTCCCATTTAAGTTCCAATATCAAAAATTGTTAATCTAAATTCCTTATTTTTATAGGTTTTCGTTAAACAAATTCAGTTTTTTCAACCAAGCGGTTTTACGCTCTAATAAGAAAATATCAAGTAGTAAAAAGAAAACGGCAAAGCCTAAAAACCATTGAAACTGGTCTTTAAAATCTGAAAATTGTTTTGTTTCAAATTCCTTTTTATCCATGGCATTTAAAATCTCGCTAATCGTTTCTACTACCTCGTTCGTATTTTTCCCATTTATATAAACACCATTGGCTAATGATGCTATGTTATTGAGTGTTTCTTCGTCTAAACGCGTAATAACCGTTTCGCCCTGACTGTCTTTTTTGTAATTTGCAATGACGCCATTTCGTCTTTCTGGAATTGGACCGCCATTTACATCGCCTACACCAATAGTAAAAATTCGAATACCTTCTTCGTTTGCTTCTTCGGCTAGACTTGCAGCTTCTTCGCTATGGTCTTCACCATCTGAAATAATAATAAGTACGCGATTGGTTTGTTCTTCATCATCAAAATAGGTTGTTGCCAACCTAATCGCTTCGTTAATAGCAGTTCCTTGAGACGATAACATATCGGTATTCATGTTTTGCAGAAACATTTTTGCCGAAGCATAATCGGTGGTAATTGGCAACTGCGGAAACGCTTTTCCTGCGTAAGCAATAATACCAACGCGGTCGCTTGCCAAATTATTAATAATTTGTGTTACCAGTTGCTTAGCCTTTTCTAACCTATTAGGGGCTATATCTTCGGCAAGCATACTTTTAGAAACATCGACAGCAAAAACAATATCGACACCTTCGCGCTTTACCGTTTCTAATTTAGTACCCACTTTTGGGTTTACCAATGCAATTGCTAAACTGGCAAAAGCCAAACATAAAATTACAATTTTTAAAACCGATTTAAAAAACGATGTGTTAGGACTTAATCTTTTAAGTAACTCTTTATCTGCGAATTTACGTTGGGTTCTGTATTTCCAGAATTGAAGCACCAAAAAGAACAGCACAATTACCGGAATAATTGCTAAAACCCAAAACCATATTTTTTCTTCTAATTGATACATTACTTGTTAATTCGTTTTTCGTGGATTCGTTTATCCCCTAAATCCCCAAAGGAGACTTTTTATTTTCGTTAAACTTGTTGTTTCTTCTCTTTATTCTATTTTCTTTTCTCTTCTAAACAAAACTTCTAAAAATAGTATTGCGTAAAAGAAACTCTAAAAGCAATAATGCCATTGCTAAAATTACTAATGGTCGGAATTTCTCGTCGTAATTTGAATATTTAAACTCTTCTACTTCTGTTTTTTCAAGCTTATTGATTTCACTATAAATTTCTTCTAGCTTTTTATTATTGGTTGCTCTAAAATACTTTCCACCAGTTACTTGAGCTATTTCTTTTAGTAAAACCTCATCGATTTCTACTTGAACACGTGCGTACTGAAACTGCCCTGTTCTTTGGTCTATCGCAACAGGCGAAAGTGCCATACCGTTGGTTCCTAGACCAATCGTATAGGTTTTAATATCAAATTCTACCGCCAGCTCACTGGCTATTTTAGGGTCTATAAAACCTGTATTGTTTACACCATCGGTTAACAAAATAATAACCTTGCTTTTAGCTTTGCTATCTTTTAGTCGATTCACAGCAGTGGCTAAGCCCATACCCACAGCGGTACCACCATCGATAATAGTGTTGTATTTTATATTTCTTAGCGAACTTAAAACAATGGACTTGTCGCTTGTAACAGGCGTTCTTGTATAACTTTCGCCGGCATACTCTACCAAACCAATACGGTCGTTGGGTCTGCCTTTTATAAATTCTGCCGCTACATTTTTTAAGGCTTCTAATCTGTTGGGTGATAAATCTTTTGCCAACATACTTGCCGATACGTCTATAGCCATAACAATATCGATACCGCGAGTGGTTTTTGTTCTTGTAGACACATCTACCGATTGCGGTCTTGCCAATGCTGTAATTAGCAATGCCAAAGCCAGAAGGCGTAAAACAAATAAACCATGTTTTAATTTTGGCAACCAAGATGCGCTCGTTTTAAATCCTTTTAAACTAGATATTTTAAGTTCGGCCGTTTGTTTTTTATGTTTAAAAATATACCAAAGTAATAGCCAGTGGCAACACTAAAAGTGCCCAAAACCATTGTTTATTTACAAACTCTATCCCTTCAAACATTATTCTTCTGCTTTTTTAAGTTCGATTGAATTTATAATGCGTTCCATTATTTGATCTGCATAATTATCCTGCTCTTTCCATGTTAATACCACTTGTTGCATATAATTTTCGGTCGTGAAATTCAATAAAACATAATTTCCTCTCTCCAGTTTATTTGGTATTACTGTAGGGAAATCTGCAGTACCAAAAACCTTTAATCCTTCTGCACCATTTGGGGTAACAAACTTCTCATTTTTAACAAATAAATTTTCAACTCCCATAGACTCCCAGGTTTTAAAACTTCCTTCCACTGCTTTTTGTAAGTCTATTTTATTCTCTCCTAAATTATTATACTTAGTGGTTCCTACTACGATGTTAAGACTTTCTAACAAACTTCCGTAACCAAACATAGTTACTTCTATTTGTGCCTTTAATTCTTCTGGCAGCGGTGCATCCATACGTTTTAACACTTTTGGTGTAGAAATGGTTAATGGTGGAAAGCCATATTCGCTAGTTACCCAATCGCCTTCTAACAACTCGATACTATCATGCCCTATTAGAGTATCTTTTACATAACCAAATCCGTATTTTATAGAGAACCCAACAAATGTTGCCATGAGTAAAAACACACTTATAATAACGGTGATTATTATTTTTTTACGTTTCTTTTTACGTTCTAATTCTTGTCGGTATTTTTCATCTAAAAGCTTTTCTTCTTCAGATGGTTCTGGCAATGCTTCTTTAACATTGTCTATCTCTATATCAATCGTGTTTCTATCTATTTTTGCCAATTCAATATCTGGAGCCGATTTAGCAAATTTTACCAAATCTGCTCGTTTTAAGATGCTTTCTAAATTTTTTATATCATCGTTACTTAAATCTACCTGATTGCCTTCTTTAAGTAATTTTAGTCTGCTAATTAACTCGTCTGTCGTACTTTCTAAAGCACGATCGTATACTTTTTCGTCGAGATATTTTCTAATAATAAAGGTAAGTTCGGAATAATACTCTTTGATGGCTTCGGTTTCTAAATACTTGCTATCGTCTAATTTTTTTAAGTGCCAATTTAGCTCTGTCGTACGGTGGTAATAAAGCAATTTGTTCTTCTTCGGTTAATGGTTTCTTTCTCCAAATAAACCAATACATTAAAAACCCGATAGCGCCAATTATTAGGAGTATTATTAATAAATATTTCCACCAATCGCTACCTTGTTTTTTAACTTCAATAATTGGTTTTATATCGTAAAGCCCTTGTTTTGTGGTATCTACAACTACATTATTTACTTCAACTTGTAAAGAATCGGTATAAAATGTTTTATCGCCGATAATAATTTTTTGCCTTGGAATTGTGTATTTACCTGAATCAAACTGCGTTAATCCGTACTTTTTAATAAGATTGAATTTGTCTTTGTTTTTTATTGTATCGATAGGATACGATTCAATCATTTCAAGTGGTGAAAATGTTTGTCCTTCTGGAAAAACTACAAAGGTATTCGCATCAGCGTTAACCGAAATTTTGTAGGTAATTTGTGCACCTATTTTTATTTTAGTGGAATCGATAGACGAAGTTACTTGAGAAAATGAGACTAAAGACCAAAGACCAAATAACAGGAGACATATAACAGTACATACAGATCCTGAAAGTTTCACTTTTTTATTCTTTAATCGTAAATTGTTAATCATAAATCGTTAATCTTTAACCTCTTCGTTTAAAATACCCCAACAGTTTTTTTACATAGCTTTCGTCTACACGACAATCAATAGTTCCAGCTCCCGCTTTAGTAAAACTATCTTTATAATAATTCACTTTTTCGTTGTAATATTTTCCGTAATTAACACGAACTTTTTTTGATGACGTATTTACCAACATTAATTCGCCCGTTTCTTCATCTTCCATCTGAACAATACCAATATTTGGTATCTCTTCTTCTCGTTTATCATACACTCGAATTCCTGTAACATCGTGCTTTCCTGAAACAATTTTCATGGTTTGATGGTAATCGTCTGCAATAAAATCGGACAATACAAATACAATAGCCTTTTTCTTCATCACATTTTGCATGAATTTTAAAGCTTCTGCCAAATTTGTTTGTTTACTTTCTGGATGAAATTCTATTAATTCGCGAATAATACGAAGTACGTGCGAACGTCCTTTTTTTGGTGGAATATAAAGTTCTACCTTATCTGAAAATAAAATAAGTCCAATTTTATCATTGTTCTGTGTTGCCGAAAATGCTAAAGTTGCAGCTATTTCGGTAACTACTTCTTTTTTAAATTGTTCTTTGGTACCAAATAATTCTGAGCCTGACACATCTACCATAAGCATCATGGTAAGTTCACGTTCTTCTTCAAAGACTTTTACAAACGGTTCGTTGTAGCGTGCCGTTACATTCCAATCTATATTTCTAACATCGTCGCCAAATTGATACTGACGAACTTCACTAAAAGTCATACCACGCCCTTTGAAGGTTGAATGATATTCGCCTCCAAATATATGATCAGACAAACGGCGTGTCTTAATCTCAATTTTTCGTACTTTTTTTAGTAATTCTTTAGTATCCATCTATTCAGTAAACAGTTTTCATTCGCAGTTTTCAGTTATCAATAAACCGTTGATCTTTAATTTAGTATTCAGTTGAGTAAGCAACTGCTTACTGAGACCGAATACTGGAAACTCTTTTAAGGTACTTCTATTTCGTTTACAATTTTGGTGATGATATCTTCGGAAGTTACATTTTCAGCTTCAGCTTCGTAAGTAATACCGATTCTGTGTCTTAACACATCGTAAACAACTGCACGAACATCTTCTGGAATTACATAGCCACGGCGTTTTATAAAGGCGTAACATTTAGCAGCAATCGCTAAATTGATACTTCCACGCGGTGAAGCTCCAAATGAAATTAATGGTTTTAAATCGGCAAGTTTATATTTTTCTGGGTAACGTGTTGCGAAAATAATATCGAGAATATATTTTTCAATTTTTTCGTCCATGTAAACCTCTCGAACTACCTGTTGTGCTTTAAGGATTTGAGCTGTAGAAACCACCGAATTCACTTTATCCCAAGCACCTTTTAGATTCGCTCTCATGATTAATTGCTCTTCAGCAATTTTTGGATAATCGATCACCGTTTTTAACATAAAACGGTCTACTTGTGCTTCGGGTAATGGGTATGTTCCTTCTTGTTCAACCGGATTCTGAGTTGCCATTACTAAAAATGGTTTATCAAGTTTAAAGGTTTCGTCACCAATAGTTACTTGTTTTTCTTGCATCGCCTCCAGTAAAGCCGATTGCACTTTTGCAGGCGCACGGTTTATCTCATCTGCCAACACAAAATTGGCGAAAATAGGTCCTTTTTTAATAGAAAAATCATTAACCTTCATGTTGTAAATCAAGGTTCCTGTAACATCGGCAGGTAATAAATCGGGTGTAAATTGAATTCTACTAAAACTACCATCTACGGCTTGCGCCAAGGTATTAATGGCTAAGGTTTTTGCGAAGTCCAGGAACACCTTCAAGCAAAATATGTCCTTGCCCAAGTAATCCAATAAGCAAACGTTCTACCATATGCTTTTGCCCAACGATGACTTTGTTCATCTCTAGCATCAATAAATCAACAAAAGCACTTTCCTTTTCAATTTTCTCGTTAATTGTTTTAATATCAATTGTACCTGTGTCTTCTATCATTTTTATTATTTTTAAAAGCCCGAATATAGTAAGCTTATTTGAGCAGTGCAAATTGTTAAAATTTTTCTTTGAACCCTGTTAAAGATTGGTTAAAATAAATTTGGTATTCGCGTTAATAATAGGTTAAATAAAGCCTACTTTTTTAAAAGTAACACTTCAAGCATATTCAGTATTAAACCAAGTTTTAAGTATTTTTATAACTAAATTAAACCATTTAATACAAATATACATGACAAAAACAGCCTTAATAACTGGAGCAACAAGTGGAATTGGACATGCCACGGCTTATCGAATTTGCTAAACATGGCATTAATTTAATGTTATGTGGAAGACGTTTAGACAGGCTTAAAACCATACAAAAAGCCTTAGAAAACTTAACCCATGTTCACATCTTAAATTTTGATGTTAGAGATAAAGCAGAAACATTTAAAGCCATTGCATCGCTACCTGAACCATTTAAAACACATAGATATTTTAATAAATAATGCTGGAAATGCACATGGATTAGACCCTATAGACACAGGAAGTTTAGATGATTGGGACGCCATGATGGATATAAACGTTAAAGGTTTGCTATATGTAAGTAAAGCTGTTATTCCACAAATGACCGCGCGGAAATCTGGACATATCATCAATATTGGATCATCGGCAGGAAAAGAAGTGTACCCGAAAGGAAATGTGTATTGTGGTAGCAAACATGCCGTTTTAGCCATTACTGAAGGCATGCGCATTGATTTAAACCCTTACGGAATTAAAGTTGGTGCTATAAATCCGGGTTTGGTTGAAACCGAATTTTCGAAAGTACGCTTTAAAGGCGATAAAATAGCCGATTCTGTTTACAAAGGATTTAAAGCGTTGCAAGCCGAAGATATTGCAGAAGTAATCTATTTTGTTGTTTCAAGACCCGACCATGTAAATATTGCCGATGTGTTGATGTTTTGCACAGCGCAGGCGAGTAGTACCATTTTAAAAAAGGAAATTTAAACTTAAAAACAACAAGATTCCCGCCTTCGCGGGAATGACAAAAAAATGATTAACAAACGCCTACTTATAAAACACTTGTTGTCGCATAACGACGAAAACAGTTTTTACGATAAAAAACGTAAAATTAGATATTAGTTTTAAGGAAGGAAAAGCAAAGTTTTTAAAACATATTTGCGCGCTTTCTAACAGCAACCCAAATAACAACTCCTATATTGTTATTGGTGTTGAAGATGAAGACAACAACATTGTAGGTGTCGATTTCTTTGATGATAGTAAAATTCAAAACCTAATTAATGCGTATTTAACCAATCCGCCTATTGTTCAATACGAAAACATTCCGTTTCCTCATTTACCCGACGATAAGGTTGTTGGATTGGTGACTATTAGACCAACGGGAAAAATAACATCTTTAAGAAAAAATATCTGGAAGTATTACGGTGGCTCGGTATTTTTTAGAGACGGTAGTATGAGCATGCCCAAAGTGTTCGATATTGAAATAAAAGATAATAATTCCAAGATTGTTGAGGCCATAGAAAACAATGCACAAAACAATATTGAACATACTTTAAACGGGGTGTTTTATTTTTTAAAAAATCGAAAAGACTTCAATCCGCAATATAAAGTTTTTAAGGAGTATTTTGTAGTATGTTGGGCCGGACAGAAAAAAGTGGTTAAAAACGAAATATTCTATTCTAGGGTTGATATTGAACTTATTAACGAACAGGTTCGGTTGTTTTTTTCAGCATTAGATGAAGTCGCTATTTTTATTGATGAAGAATCATTTAAAATTATTGAATATGTAAATCTTGGTTTTCAAAACTCCAACAAATACTATCAATTGGAAGAAACGGTTATTAACTTTGAAAACAATGCCAATTATACCATTGAAACAAAGTTACTTTTTGAAGCACCTCAATACGACAAGAAAGTACTGCATCATATTTACAACGCTACCAATGCGATTTTAGAAAAGCTAAAAAAAGGACTTCCCTTTACTAAAAATGAAGAATTAGATTTAAAAAACTTACCTGTAACGTATTTAATTTGTTACCTGAATTTATTTCATGAAGCTATAGATAAACTGGAAGAAGCAAAGCCATTTTTACGAAATTATAGCGAGGAATTATATCAATTATATAAAGAATCTATGCGAATTTTAAGAAAAGTAAAATATAGTTAAATACTTAACTTTAAATTAACTTTCAGCTTTTATTTCGTGAGAAAAAATATATATATTTGTACTGCTATTAATCTTTTCAAGATGTAAATCCTGTCTCTCCCGGAAAAACTCGGCATTGAGGCAGGGTTTTTTTTTAGGCATTAATTTCAAGGGAACCTAATACCAATCTTATTTCAGCATAAGTGAATTTATCATCAAGTTTATTTTTAAGATCTGATAAGTTTTCGAAGGTAGTCGATTGAATACTAGATTTTAATTCTTGGTACTTTTCTTCAGGTATTAAATCTGTAATAGTAATTTCACCCGTTGGAATGTAATGTACCAAATGCCCTTGAATGGTAGATTCAACAAAACCACGTTCTTTAGCAATTTCAAAAACCGACATTCCGCTTTTAAACATATCCAACGATATTTTTTTGGTGTCTTCTTTTTTGGGCTTCTCCTTCTTTATAAGTTCCTTTTTAGAAATTATTTGGCTTGCTTCAAGTTCATTTGTATCGCAATACGCTTTAATAATATCCAGAATTTCATCGCCATATTTTTCTACTCTCACTTTTCCCATACCGTTAACAGCAAGTAACTGCTTTTTAGAAAGCGGTAACATATCGCACAAATCGTATAAGGATTTCTGAGTAAAAACAACATAATGTGGTACATTTTCGGCATCTGCAAATTCGGCTCGCAATGCCTTTAATTGTTCAAATAATACAGGATGTTCACTGGTATCTTTGCGCTCCTTTTTTACTGAAGTTGTTTTGGTTTTTTGCAAAACAGCCTTCGCACGCAATTCTAAATATTTTAGGCTGCTATAATTATTTTTTAATCCATTTAAGCAATATATTTTAGAAGCCAATAATTCTTCAATTGTATCTAATTGCTTATTAATTTCTTTATCAATTTCCTTATTCTCGGTCGAAAATGTAATTAAATCAAAAGGCGTTTTTATGAATTCCAAAGTGTGTTCTAAAAAATAGTCAATAGCTTTATTAATTCGTTCTTGAATTAAAGGACTTTTTTCTGGCGCCAAAACATCAACACACAATGCATTTAACTGTGAAGAAAAACTAGTGTTCAACTTTAACAGTTTGGTAATTCCTGTTTCCTTTATGGCTATTAAAGGTTCAATCATATTCCCTTTTAAGCTACTGGAATTTTTATAATAAATATCTAAAAGTCTGTTAACAGGGTACAAAAAAGAGTAATAATTCAGCAGTTCTTCAACTAAGTTTAATTGATATATCTTTTGTGATGCGTTTAAAATAGCTTCGTTGGGTTGATTATTCTCAACCGATTCATTAAACGAGCTCACGCGCATATCGTTTATAATACTACCATCACTAATCGGGTTTTTCAATACAATGCCTTCAAGGGTTCTGCATCTACTCAATGCGACATAGGTTTGCCCGTGTGCAAACGATGCTTGCGCGTCAATAATAGCTTTATCAAACGTAAGCCCCTGGCTTTTATGAATGGTAATTGCCCATGCCAAACGCAACGGCATTTGCGAAAATGCTCCAGCAACATGTTCCGAAATTTCTTTAGTTTCTTGATTAATACTGTAATTAATATTCTCCCAAAGTTCTGGTATCACTACAATATCAAAATCATCCCCTTGACAACGAACCGTAATTTCTTCTTTATTTAAGTGAACAATCTCTCCTATTTTTCCATTAAAATACCGCTTATCGGGTGTGCTGTCGTTCTTAACAAACATCACCTGAGCCCCTTTTTTAAGCTCCAGTTTTTCATGGGTCGGATACGAATATTCAGGGAAATTGCCATCAACCTCAGCTTTATAAAAATAGCTTTTAGATGTTATTTTTTGCAACTCCAAATCATTCATTGCATTGGCTCTATTATTATGTGTGGTAAGCGTAATATAACCATCGTTTTTAGCCGGAACAAAATCAACAATATAACGTTCGTTTAAAAGCGCTGCCGATTCACTGGTAAGTTTATTATTCCTAATTTCATTCAAAATTTTAATAAACACCTCGTTGTCCTGTCTATAAATATGCTTCAATTCAATACTAATCGGGTTGCAGTTTTTAAACACATTGCTGCTAAAAAAATACGGTGTTTCGTAGTAGTTTTTAAGTAGCTCCCACTCGTTGTCTTTCACCACGGGCGAGAGTTGCTGCAAATCACCAATCATAAGTACTTGCACACCTCCAAATACTTTGGTTCGATCTTTATAACGTTTTAAAACCTGATCGATACCATCCAATAAATCGGCGCGAACCATACTAATTTCGTCAATAATTAGAAGGTCTAAAGACTTTATAATATCAATTTTTGTCTTATTAAATTTCTTTTGAAACCCCGACTCTCTATTTTGAAACCCCGATTCCTCAGGTAAAATCGGGCCAAAAGCCATCTGAAAAAACGAATGAATAGTGACCCCTTTCGCATTAATAGCTGCCACACCAGTTGGCGCCACAACAACCAATCGCTTAAACGATTTTTGCTTTAAACTATGTAAAAAAGTGGTTTTTCCGGTACCTGCTTTTCCGGTTAAAAAAACGTTTCTATCTGTTTTATCAACAAAATCCCAGGCTAACTCAAGTTCGTGGTTTTTGGACATTGGGGGTTTTAAAATGAATCATTTAATTAAAAACAAATATAGCGAAAAGCGTTAAAAGTATTGGGGCGTTACCTTTATCCTGAAACAAGTTCAGGAACCAGGTCGGGCTATTCGTTACAAGTCCTCGCTCCTGCGTCACTGCGGGCTTTTCTCCCGACACTTCGGGGCAATCCCTAACGCGGAAGAAGACCTCACAGGTTTAAAAAACCTGTGAGGTCTAGAAATCTTTATTTTTTAAACTCAGAGATTCCTGCTTTCGCAGGAATTTTACAAATCAAACTTAATGCCCTGTGCTAAAGGTAAACTTGTAGTGTAATTAATTGTATTTGTTTGGCGTCTCATGTAAACTTTCCAAGCATCACTACCCGATTCACGTCCGCCACCCGTTTCTTTTTCACCTCCAAAAGCACCTCCAATTTCGGCTCCAGAGGTTCCAATATTTACATTAGCAATGCCACAATCAGACCCAGCAACCGATAAAAATCGCTCTGCTTCACGTAAATTATTCGTCATAATTGCCGAACTTAATCCTTGCGCCACATTATTTTGAATTTCAATGGCATTTTCAACCTCACCAGTATATTTTAACAAGTATAAAACAGGGGCAAAAGTTTCATGCTGTACAATTTTAAATTCGGGCTTCGCTTCGGCAATGGCTGGTTTTACGTAACAACCACTTTCATAACCTTCGCCTTTTAAAACACCGCCTTCAACTATAAGCTTTCCACCTTCTTCAACCACTTTAGCTAAAGCATTTTGATACATTTTTACAGCATCCGTATCAATTAAAGGTCCCACATGGTTTTTTTCATCTAACGGATTTCCTATGCGTAATTGTTTGTAAGCTTCGGTAACGGCAGTTTTAACTTTATCGTAAATAGACTCGTGAATAATTAATCGACGGGTTGAAGTACATCGCTGTCCCGCAGTTCCAACGGCGCCAAAAACAGCGCCAATAACCGTCATTTTTATATCGGCATCTGGCGTTACAATTATAGCGTTATTACCTCCTAATTCTAACAAACTTCTTCCTAAACGACCTGCAACTTCTTGTGCCACAATTTTACCCATTCTGGTAGACCCTGTTGCCGAAATTAAAGGAATACGCTTGTCCTTAGTCATTAACTCACCTACTTGATAATCTCCGTTTATTAAGCATGAAATACCTTCGGGTAAATTGTTTGCTTTAAAAACTTCGGCTGCAATATTCTGACATGCAATCCCGCAAAGTGGTGCTTTTTCGCTGGGTTTCCATACACAAACATCGCCACATACCCAGGCTAAAGCCGTATTCCAGCTCCAAACAGCCACAGGAAAATTAAATGCCGAAATAATCCCAACCACACCAAGCGGATGGTATTGCTCGTACATGCGGTGTCCTGGTCTTTCAGAATGCATCGTTAAACCATGAAGCTGACGCGATAATCCAACCGCAAAATCGCAAATATCAATCATTTCCTGAACCTCACCCAACCCTTCTTGGTAGGATTTCCCCATTTCATACGAAACGAGTTTACCTAAAGCTTGTTTTTTCTCTCTTAATTTATCTCCAAACTGACGCACAATTTCCCCGCGTTGTGGCGCAGGCATTAATCGCCAAACTTGGAATGCTTTAGTGGCTGCATCCATTACTTTTTCAAAATCTTCGATGGTAGTAGTCGCTACTTTCGCTATTAATTGTCCATCAACTGGCGAGTATGATTCTAAAATATCACCATTAGAAAAATTATGAGAACCCGTAGAAGTCCCGTCGTTTATATCTTTTACGCCTAAAATATTAAGTGCATTTTGTATTCCAAAATTAGTCGCTGTAGCTTGCATGTTTATTGAATTATTATTCTAATGAAATTTACTTGCGAATATAGCAATAAAAAGTCGTTTTTATTAAAGTTTATCAGCAATAAAACCACTAAATTTAATGCCTTAACCATTTTTTCTAAACATGAACAAACTCCTTCTAATACTAATCATTCTTAGCCTATCTGTTTCATGCAAAAATAACTTGAAAACGGAGGCTGATAAAATTGACCAAAAACAATCACAATTTTCAATCGTAATTCATGGTGGTGCAGGTACAATATTAAGAAAAAACATGACGCCCGAAAACGAGGCGGTGTATAAATCCAAACTTGAGGAAGCCATTAGGGTTGGGTATAATATTTTAAAAAATGGCGGCTCTAGTTTAGATGCTGTTCAAAAAACAATTAATATTTTAGAAGACTCTCCACTTTTTAACGCTGGCAAAGGTGCTGTTTTTACTAATGCCGAAACCAATGAGCACGATGCGTCTATTATGGATGGAAAAACTTTAAAAGCTGGAGCATCTGCAGGAACAACCATAGTTAAAAACCCCATTAATTTGGCCCGAGCTATAATGGACAATTCACCACACGTGATGCTTTCAGGTAAAGGGGCCGAAACCTTTGCCCAAGAACAAAGTTTAGAAATTGTAGACCCTAATTATTTTTATACAGAAAAAAGTTATAAGGCATTACAGCGTGTTAAACAAATACAAAAAACCGCATACTATAATGAAGACACAAAAGATTCAAAATTTGGAACGGTGGGTTGTGTTGCCCTAGATAAGCAAGGCAATTTAGCTGCCGGCACTTCTACAGGTGGTATGACCAATAAACGTTGGGGACGTATAGGCGATTCACCCATTATTGGAGCAGGCACATATGCTAATAATAACACTTGTGCAGTATCTTGCACTGGATGGGGTGAATACTTTGTTCGTGGTGTGGTAGCTTATGATATTTCTGCTTTAATGGAATATAAAGGATTAAGTTTAAAAGAAGCAGCGTATGAAGTCATTCAGAAAAAAATTCCGGAATTAGGTGGCGATGGTGGTATAATTTCTGTAGATAAATACGGAAATATGACGATGGAATTTAACACCGCCGGTATGTTTAGAGCAACAATGAATGATAAGGGCGAACTTTATATAGGTATGTACAATGACTAATCACAAAACTTATTACGCAGTTATATTCACTTCCAAACAAAAAGAAAACTTAAATGGCTATAGTGAAATGGCTGATAAAATGGAACAACTAGCTAAAAAACAACCAGGTTTTATCGGAATGGATAGCGCCCGAAATGAAGTTGGCATTACTGTAAGCTATTGGGAGAATTTAGAAGCCATAAAAAATTGGAAACAACAAACAGAACATCTAGAGGCACAAGTAAAGGGAAAAACAAACTGGTATAGTTGGTACAATGTAAAAATTTGCAAAGTAGAACGGGAATATAGTTTTGAAATTCAAAACATTACAAATCGATAAAAGTCTTTATCATACTGTGATCTGATTTCAGCGTATTGATTTTTTCGGTTTTTAAAATTTTTAAATCTTTAGAAATCCATATATGATCCAGGGAAAGTAACGGTATATTCCAGAACCAGGTTTCTCTAAACCCATTGCCTTTTTCATTGAAGGCATGATTAAAAGTGCTTTTAATTTTATATAAATTTTTCGATTCGAATGGCACATTAAAATCGCCTAAAACAATTGTGTTTTTGTTTTCTTTAATTAATTCATTCACAAAATTTAACTCCCAATTGCGTGGTACATCGGTGCTTCCAGTAACATCAACCGCATAAAAATTAATACCATAGCTTTTAAAATTTATAAGGGTCGAATTGTATTTAGAAGTTACCTCATTTTCAATTTGAACTGGACTTTTAGAAAAAATATAAATACCTAAGTTGGATTTGTAAACGTAGTATTCTGGATATTTTGATTGAAACTCTTTGATGTTATTAGGTTTAGATTCTACTAAAACCATAACGTCCGGAATCGATTTATTTAAATTAAAAGCTTCTTCAAAACCATTGTCTCGCGACGCATTCCAAAAAATAACTTCTAAGTCGGGTTTATTAATAGTTTCGGGAATATGAATTTTATAACTTCTACCCAACCATACCAATAATAAAATACCAGCTAATATTAAATTATATCTTCTTTTACTTAAAAAAATAGACAAGCATAAAATAATACCAATAATTACAGGTAAAGGAAACATGTAAAACCTTAAGGCATCAATATAACTGCGTTCCTTTAAAACAAAATGAACAGATAGCAACGCCACAATTATTGCAAGGTTTGCAATCCAATAAAGAATTTTTAAAAACCTTAGCATTATCTAAGCGAAAACCCTTTTGCTGCCCACCAAGGGTGAATTTCCACAACTAAGCGTCCTGCTTTAACCATGGGGTCGGCATTGGCTAAACTATCAGCCGTTTTTTGCGTAGGTACATTGTATATTGTAATGCCGCGTATGTCTCCGTCATCTCCTAAAGGGCCGGAAATATCAGCATATCCTAAATCGTACATTTTGCCTAAGTGAGCCAAATGTTTCTTTTGTAATTGTGCAGCTTCTTCCTCATTTTGAGAGCGTGTCGGCCCCTTTTTTAAAAACACAATAAAATATTGCTGCATTAAAATAGTGTCTTTTGTTTTTTCATCAACATATTCAAATATTTGAAAACCTCTTGCCTTTAACGACTCTTTCAATTGCATTGTAGATTGTTGGTCCGCTTGCTTTTCTAAATTTTTTGTTTTTACTATATCTGCTGTTGCTGTTTGCTCAGACGCTGTAGAATCACTTGAATCTTCCTGCGATGTTTCAACCACCGGATTTGATGCTTCTTTTACTACTTTTCTACAAGCCAAAATACTCACTACAATAAAACTATATAATATAAATTTTTTCATTTTTTCTAGTTTAATTTTCATCTTCAACCCACGAATTAAATGGATGTTTACTTATTTGAGAATTATAATATTTTACATTTCCTGTCACCTCTTTACCCAACCAATCTGGTTTTTCGAAAATATCGTTTTCATTTTCGAGTTCAATTTCTGCAATAATTAAACCCGCGTTATCACCAAAAAACTCATCGACTTCAAAAATATGTGTTCCCACTTTAATTTCATAGCGAACTTTGTCGATAACTCCGGGTTCACATAATTTTAATAGCGCCTCTGCTTCTTCTTTAGTAATTTCATTTTCCCACTCAAATCGAGTTAGTCCATTGCTTGTTGATAACCCTTTAACAGTAATAAATCCTTTATTCCCTTTTAATCTAACGCGCACTGTACGTTCTTTATGGGTATTTAAAAACCCCTGAGTTATTCGTGTGCTTTTAAATGCCTCTTTTTTAAATGCATTAGATGATACTAAAAATTTACGCTCTATTTCAATCATAAACTTTCTGATATTTCTTGAATTTTGTTTGATGGTATTCTTCCAGATTGATAATTATTATTCGCCAACCACACCATACAATTAACAATTGTTTTAGGATGAATTGAACGGTATTTCTTTAAACTTCCTACTAAAAAGGGGTTTAAAACTTTAAAAATATATTTTGCCAGTTTCTCACCAAATCGCAACTCCGCCCTATCACCACTTATTAAAGAAGGCTGAAGTATATAACAGTGCCTAATTTGTTCTTTCAATACATCTTCTTCCATGCGCCCTTTCGTTTTATTATAAAAAATATTACTTTCTGCATTTGCTCCTAACGCCGATATAACAATAAATTTATCTATGCCGTTTTGGGTACACAATTTGGCAACTGTAACAGGAATTCCGTAATCAATTTTAAGATATAAAGTTTCGTCTGGTGTTTTTGCTTTTGTAGTGCCAATACAACAGAAAACCTCGTCGGCAACAAATAGATCTTTTACTTTTTCTAATTCGAATAAATCCACCAAATGTTCCTCTAATTTTGAATGTACGATATTGCAGGAACTTCTACTAAAAAGTTTAATAGATTGGTATCGGCTATCGTCAAGGAGACATTTTAACAAAATACTGCCTGTTAGCCCTGTTGCCCCTAGTATAATTGCCGTTTTTGCCATAGCGGTAATTCTCTTTTTTGATAAAGATATTATATTTTTACAAGATGTCTGAGATTCTCCCAATAAGAAAAATTATTCATGTAGATATGGATGCATTTTATGCGTCTGTTGAGCAATTGGATAACCCAGACCTAAAAGGAAAACCCGTGGCGGTTGGTGGAAGCGAAAAGCGCGGAGTAATAAGTGCTGCCAGTTACGAGGCCAGAAAATTTGGTATAAAAAGTGCAATGGCTGGCAATTTAGCTGTGAAATTATGCCCCGAACTTATTTTTGTAAAACCCAGATTTGAAAGATACGCCGAAATATCAAAGAAAATACGCAAGATATTTTATGACTATACCAATTTAGTTGAACCACTCTCGCTTGATGAAGCCTATTTAGATGTTACAATAAACAAAAAAGGAAATCCGAGTGCATCGTTAATAGCAAAAGAAATTCGTGAACGTATTTTTAATGATATTGGCCTGACTGCTTCGGCTGGTATTTCTATAAATAAATTTATTGCTAAAGTAGCGAGTGATTATAATAAACCTAACGGACAAAAAACAGTGAATCCTGAAGAAGTCATCACTTTTTTAGAACAATTGGACATTCGTAAATTTTATGGAGTTGGAAAAGTAACGGCAGAAAAAATGTACCAGCTGGGTATTTTTACCGGAAAGGATTTAAAGTTGAAGTCTTTAGAATATTTAGATGAACACTTCGGAAAATCTGGGAACTACTATTATTATGTAGTACGCGGTATTCATAATAGTGAAGTGAAACCTAACCGCATTCGAAAAAGTTTAGCTGCCGAACGTACTTTTAGCGAAAACTTATCTAGTGAAGTGTTTATGCTTGAAAGACTAACGCATATAGCTGAAGAAGTGGCGCGAAGATTATTAAAATCTAACGTCTCTGGAAAAACAGTCACTTTAAAAATAAAATACAGCGATTTTACATTGCAAACTAGAAGCAAAACACTGCCTTATTTTATTAACGACTGGCATTTAATTTTAGAAACCGCCAAAGATCTATTATATCAAGAAAAGCTGAGTAATTCGGTGCGCTTATTGGGAATTTCGATGTCTAATTTAAATACCGAAACTAAAAAACCAATAGAACAAAAAAGTGTGAGTGTGCAATTAAAATTTGAGTTTTAACGGCTCTTCTGCATATAAGATTGTCTAATTTTATAGTCATAAAAAAACCTGCATCTAGGCAGGTTTAAATCAAAATCGTTACCCACTTTATTAAAATGGGTAACGCTAAAATATCTCTTTACTTATTTCTTTTTGGTAATTTCGCTAACTCGAAGGGTGTTTACCATTCCTTTTTCAGCTATTGGCATAGCGGCTAAACTAATTACCATATCGCCTTCTTCAAGGTAGCCTTGTTCGCAAGCAATTTCATTTACATCTTCAATCGTGTCATCGGTACTTACATATTTATCGTAGTAAAATGCACGAACTCCCCAAAGTAAACTTAAACGGGTTAAAATACGCTTGTTTGATGTGAAAACTAAGATGTGACATAATGGTCTCCAGGCCGAAATTTGAAATGCTGTATAACCACTATTTGTTAATGTAGAAATCGCTTTTGCACTGATTTCGTTTGCCATATTCGCCGCATGATAACAAATAGATTTTGTTATATAACGATTAGTACGAATATGAGGTGGTAATTGAGGTACTTTTATTAATGCAGAATTTTCTACGCTCATTAATATGTTACTCATTTGCTTTATTACCTGAACCGGATATTCACCAACAGATGTTTCGCCCGAAAGCATCACAGCATCGGCTCCGTCCATCACAGAATTTGCCACGTCATTTACCTCAGCTCTTGTTGGTGTTAAACTAGTAATCATAGTTTCCATCATTTGGGTTGCTATAATTACAGGTATTCTAGCCTTTTTTGCTCTAAGTACTAACTGTTTTTGAATAAGTGGTACTTCTTCAGCAGGAACTTCTACACCTAAATCGCCACGAGCTACCATAATACCATCGCAATGTGCTACGATTTTATCAATATTTGTAACTGCCTCTGGTTTTTCAATTTTGGCTATAATTGGAATTTTATGATCGCTATGCTTTTCTATTAAATCGCGTAATTGCATCAAATCTTCAGCATGACGCACAAACGATAAAGCAATCCAATCTACATCCTGACTGATAGCAAAAATAGCGTCTTCAATATCTTTCTCTGTTAAAGCCGGTTGCGATATGTTTGTATTTGGAAGATTTACACCTTTTTTAGATTTTAATGGTCCGCCTTGAATAACTTTCGCTAAAACTTCATCTTTTCTATTGGTTGATACGACTTCGAAAAGTAGTTTTCCATCATCAAGCATGATGCGTTCTCCTGGGTTTGCATCTTGCGGAAACCTTTCGTATGTCATGTAAACACGTTCTTTTGTTCCTACAAAACGTTCGCCTGTTGCGAAAATAATTTCGTCGCCTGGTTCTACAAATACATCGTCTTCCATTACTCCTACGCGAAGTTTTGGCCCTTGTAAATCTGCTAAAATTGCTGCGGTAAAGCCAAACTCATCGTTTAACTCACGTATCATTCTAATTCGTTCGGCTACATCATTATAATCGGCATGAGAAAAATTGATTCTAAAAACGTTAGCTCCTTCTTCCAGCATTCCCTTTAAAACTTCCTTTGTGCTTGTTGCGGGTCCTAATGTGGCAACTATTTTGGTTTTTTTTCTTATTGGCATTAGCTAAAAATTAAATTGTCTTTGGATTTTAATTGGTTAATATCAATACTAAAAGCTGTTGCAACTAATGGTATATTGATAATATTATTTAAAATTTGTTTTTCTTTATTTAAATTGAAGGCGTTATTTATTTTTAAAAAATAATTAACAGCCTTTTGCTCTGGTATTAAATGGGTTGTTTTAATAATACTTTGTTGTGTTTCGAACAAAGATGATTGATTACCCGATTGATATACCTCTGTTTTAAATACGTTCGAGACCAAACTCCAGGTTTCAAGTTGTTTTGTGTCTTCCCAATCAAAAATTGAAAAAGCACATTTTCTTTCATTAAAATCTAAATCTAATGATTTTCTCGAAAGACTTATCCCTAAATGTTTGTTTAGCAAATACGCTAAACGATAATCTTCAATAGTACAATGAATTCCAATTAGAGTACATTCTACTTCTTCAAAAACATCATCTAGAATAAGTTTGTGAACGGTCATAACTTACATAAAACGCCGCAAATATACTATTTAAAAACTTTCCATTATAAAAGTTTAACGATTCTTAATGGGTAAATCTACTAAAACGTTATAGTAATAGCCTATATTTTAAGAATTCCTTAAATCATTTTAGACATTTGGCTCTGAAACACAAAAAACGCGCGTTTAGACGCTTTTTCTTCTGCCTTTTTCTTTGAAGTTGCTCTGGCTTTGGCTATAACTTTATCGTCTACCGATAGCTTAACAGAAAAATGTTTAACCTCATCGTTTCCAGTGTCTTCATAAACATTATAACTAAAGGTTCTTTTTTCTTTCTGGCACCACTCAATAAGCAAACTTTTATAGCTTATTACTTTTCCTTCTAAAGTTTCAATATCTACATACGGAATAATGACTCTTTTGAAAATAAATTTTTCGCAGTACTTATAGCCCTTATCTAAAAAAATGGCACCAACCAAAGCTTCAAATAAATTACCGTGAATATTATCTCCAAACTGACCGGGAGGTATCTTGCTTTCAACTAAACTAATTAAGTTTAATTCTCTACCAAGTTCGTTTAAATGTTCTCTGCTTACAATTTTAGAGCGCATTTTGGTTAAATAACCTTCATCGCCTGCAGGAACTTCTAGATATAAATGTGATGCAATAACAGCGCTTAACATAGCATCTCCCAAAAACTCTAATCGTTCATAATTAATAGCATTTCCCTTGCTATCTTTTATGTTCATGGAGCGATGTGTAAACGCTTTTTTATAGAATTTAATGTCTTTAGGTTTAAATTCTAAAATTTTAATTAATGCCATAAAAAAATTCCCGTTGCGTTTAAAACGGGAATTCAATATGTTACGAATGTTTTTCATTCGGGATTCAGTCTAATTTCTTGAATAATACACAAGCGTTATGTCCGCCAAATCCAAATGTATTACTCATTCCAACTTTAATGTCGCGTTTTTGAGCTTTGTTTAAAGTTAAATTTAACTCCGGATCAATGTTTTCATCTACTGTAGTATGGTTTATTGTAGGCGGAACAACACCATGTTGCATACGCCAAAATAACCGAAATTGCTTCAATAGCGCCTGCTGCACCTAACAAGTGCCCAGTCATTGATTTGGTTGAATTAATATTTATATTTTTAGCATGACTGCCAAATACTTCTGAAATTGCTTTTAATTCTGCTACGTCTCCTAACGGTGTAGATGTTCCATGAGTATTGATATGGTCTACATCTTCTGGTTTTAGGCCAGCGTTTTCTAAACAATTTTTCATTACGGCAATAACACCTATTCCATCTGGATGTGGTGCTGTCATGTGGTACGCATCAGATGATAACCCACCACCTATAAACTCAGCATAAATTTTAGCACCTCTTGCTTTTGCATACTCGTATTCTTCTAAAACAAGTGCACCAGCACCTTCACCAAGTACGAAACCGTCTCTTGTGCCATCAAATGGACGAGATGCTGTTTCTGGACTTTCGTTTCTAGTTGATAAGGCATGCATAGCATTAAAGCCACCCATTCCAGCAATAGTAACTGCCGCTTCGCTACCTCCGGTAACCACGACGTCGCAATGCCCTAAACGTATAGAGTTTAAAGCATCAAACATGGCGTTCGCAGAAGAAGCACATGCAGAAACTGTTGTGTAATTAGGTCCCATAAATCCATACTTAATGGAAATATTTCCCGGCGCAATATCTGCGATCATTTTTGGAATAAAAAACGGATTGAATCTTGGTGTTCCGTCGCCTTTAGCGTAATTTAATACTTCGTCTTGAAAGGTTTCTAATCCACCAATACCTGCTCCCCATATAACTCCAACTCGCATTTTGTTTATAGAATCGATATCTAATTTAGAATCTGCAATGGCTTCATCTGCTGCCACCATAGCATATTGCGTAAATTTATCCATTCTACTTGCTAGCTTTCTGTCAATAAAGTCGGTAGCATTAAAGTTCTTTAATTCGCAAGCGAATTTTGTTTTAAACTTTTCGGTATCGTAATATGTTATAGGCGCAGCACCGCTTTTTCCACTTATTAAACCTTCCCAATATTCATCTTTGGTATTGCCAATAGGTGTTAAAGCCCCTATACCCGTGACTACAACTCGCTTTAATTCCATAAATTGTTTTTGCTTATTTTGCTGCTTCTATATAAGAGATAGCTTGACCAACTGTTGCTATATTCTCAGCTTGATCGTCTGGAATTTGAATATCGAACTCTTTTTCGAATTCCATTATTAATTCTACAGTGTCTAAAGAGTCTGCTCCTAAATCGTTCGTGAAGCTTGCTTCAGTTACAACTTCGTTTTCATCAACTCCTAATTTGTCTACGATAATCGCTTTTACTCTTGATGCAATGTCTGACATAATCTTTTAATTTTAAGTTTTAATTAAGTGGCAAAAATAAAAAACTTTATTTTTAAAACACATCTTTAATTCAAAAATGTGATTCTAATTTAGTAAAATAGTTTTAAGTATTTTATTTTAAGCACTAATTTGTTATTATTTATTCTTTTTTTTGTCTGAATAAAAGTAACATTATTGTTTGTATTTAGATGTAATTTTGAGAAAATTTGCAAATCATTCCTTAGAATTTGATTTACATATTGACATCTGAAACTAATTTAAAATAAACTGAACTGATGAAACGTATTGTAATTTTTGCGTCCGGAAGTGGAACGAATGCTGAAAATTTAATCAAATATTTTCGCGACAACGGTAATGCCTTTGTTATTCAGGTGCTAACCAACAATCCTCATGCCAAAGTTTTAGAGCGATGCAAAACACTTCAAGTTAGCGCATTGTCTTTTAACAAAATAGCACTTACAAAAACCAACGATGTTCTTAATATTTTAAAAGCTTCGAATCCCGATTTAATTGTTTTAGCTGGCTTTTTATGGAAATTTCCTGAATTTATTCTCAATGAATACCAAAATAAAGTAATTAACGTACACCCTTCTTTATTGCCTAAATATGGTGGTAAAGGCATGTTTGGTATGCATGTGCATGAGTCTGTTGTGGCAAATAACGAAACAGAAACAGGCATTACTATTCATTATGTTAATGAGCATTATGATGAAGGCGCTATTATATTTCAAGCAAAATGTGCGGTAGCACCAACTGATACTGCTGAAGATGTTGCGGCAAAAATTCATGAATTGGAGATGGAACATTTTCCGAAGATTGTAGAAGAATTGTTAAAATAACATTAGGAACTAAATTGTCGAGCTGAGCACAGTCGGGGCGACTTGGTTAAAATTTGGTTAAAATAGAATTTAGAAATTTAAATAGATTAGATCCTGAAACAAGTTCAGGATGACATAAAATGTCTAAAAAGAAAAAAAAATATTATACCGTTTGGAAAGGACATCATACCGGTGTTTTCGAAACATGGAACGATTGTAAAGCACAAATAACCAATTTTGAAGGCGCACAATATAAATCGTTTGAAAGTTTTGATGCTGCGAAAGAGGCATCTAAAGGTAACTATTTTGATTATGTTGGAAAAAAGACAAGTTTTAAAAGCGAATTATCTTTAGAGCAATTAAAAAAAATTGGCCAACCAAATTACAATTCTATTTCAGTGGATGCTGCTTCCAGTGGAAACCCAGGTATTATGGAATACCGTGGTGTTGATACCAAAACCAAAAAGCAACTTTTTATTCAAGGTCCGTTTGCAGAAGGCACTAATAATATCGGCGAGTTTTTAGCCATTGTACATGGCTTGGCATTGCTAAAAAAACACAATAGCGATAAAATTATTTACACCGACTCTAAAACAGCCATAAGTTGGGTAAAAAAGAAAACTTGTAATACTAAATTAAATCGTAACCCAAAAAACGAAAACCTATTTGAATTGGTAGACCGCGCTCTCAATTGGCTGAAAACCAATACCTACCATACTACTATTGTAAAATGGGAAACTAAAGCCTGGGGTGAAATTCCTGCGGATTTTGGTAGAAAATAATTAATACCTTTAATATTTTTTTTGATTTATTTTATTACAGATAAGAAAAAAAGCAAGAAAAAACTTTTTATTTTGTTTTTTTTTTTACATTTGATTAGTTGAAAATTTTAGTTTGATAAAAAAGCCAATTGAACTTACGTTTTCTGCTAAAATGTTGCAACAAATCAGCGCTGATTATTTTTTCTCTCTCATTAATTTATTGGTAGTATTTGAAACAGTTCTGGCTTTACTGTTTTAATGAAATGGCTTTATAGAGTTGGCTTAAATATTAACAATCTTGACTATGTAATTAAAATAAAACCACATATCAAGCTTAAAATTCTATTAATATGAGAAAAATAATTTTAGTTTTTAGTTTACTTTTTGTTGGTACAAGTTTTGCAAATGTAAATCTTGAAGCAATTAAAACTGATGGATTTGAAAAATCTAACTTTCCTCTAAACAATGTAAATGAAGAAGTTGCGTGTACAGTTCGTTGTTCCGCTACAGCGACCAATACCGAAACTGGTCAATCAAGAACTTTTAGTTCCTCTTCAACAGCCGAACTTTGCGGCGTTGCCAGCGCAATGTGCCAAACAAAAGTAATTAGTATGGCAGTAGCATATATAGAGGAACAAATGGGTCAATAAAAAATTAAACTTTAAAATACGAGAACTGAATGTGCAACTATGTAGATTCAGTTCTTTTAAAATTAATATTATGAAACCTGTATTTTTCTTAATTACCATATTCTTAAGTATTTTTTTTGTTCAAGCACAAAACGATTCTATAATGGTTTACAAAATAGAATATGAACGAAAAATTTCGCCAGAAAATATAACAACTACTTTTAAAGCTTGCCTAGAGCTCAAAATTTATCCTGATTTAAATATTTCAATATTTGATACTTGTAATCCATCAAATTCTAATGATGTTAACATAAGTAAAAACCCTGATGACGACTCAAGCTTCTATTATACGCCCAAGGGGAAAAATATTCGATGCGTTTTAAAAGATTATCTTAAAAACGAAATGTTTAATAAACAAGATGTTGCAGATAAATATTTTACAATAAAAGATTCTTTAAACATTTTTAATTGGGAAATTAAAGAAGAAATTAAAGATATATTAGGTTACAAATGCCAGTTAGCAACAATGACATTTAGGGGTAGAGATTACACTGCTTGGTTTAGTCCAGATTTACCTGTTGGTGGTCCGTGGAAATATGACGGTTTACCAGGAATGATTTTGGCCATAAAATGTAATAATCTATTTATAGAATTTGAGGCAACTACAATAATGGCAAAAAAAATAGCTGCCAAACCTATAGAAAATCCCTTTAAAAACGATAAACCGATAAGTTGGTCTGAATACAAAAGTCTTTATAAAAAGAAAGCTATCGAATTGGCTCGAAATTACAGTCCAGAAAAAGGACTTTATGACGGTATTGTTACTCAAAGAAAAGGTATTGAGCGTTATATTGAAGAAGACGATATGGACTACACGGCCGACAAAGAATTTAAAAAGACCGTATCTCAGAAACAAAATTAATCTGTTATACGAAAGTAAATTGCAACCGTTTAAACAAGCACTCACTATTTTAGGATTATTATTAGCCTTATCAAGTTATTCTCAAAGAATAACAATTGAAGGTCGGGTTTATGATGAACAATTTAATCCAATTAATGGAAACTTATTAATAAAAAAAGCGGTATCGCCTCAAATTATTGCAGAGTATTATTTATTTAAAAACGGAGTGATTTCGTATCGCACAAAGAACATTTATACCGAAAACATCATTATTGAAATCACCTCTAGTGGCTACCAAACACATACTGAAATTATTGATGCAAAAAATAATACTTCTAATATTACCCTAGATGCCCAATTGTTCAAATCTAAAATAACAGAACTGAATGAAGTTGTAGTTAGAGCTAAAAAGCGACCTTTTGAAATAAAGAAAGACACCATTGTTTTTAATGTTGAATCTTATAAAGATGGTACCGAACGTAAGGTTGAAGACCTACTTAAAAAGCTTCCTGGAATAGAAATAAATAGTAAAACAGGAACTATAAAATTTAACGGAAAATCTATTGAAACGGTTATGCTAGATGGCGATAATTTATTTGGATATAATTACACCGTTGGAACCAAAAACATTAATTTAGATATTGTACAATCTGTTGAGGCCATTGAAAACTATTCGGAAAACAAATTACTTAAAGGTATTGAGAATAGCGAAAAAGTAGCTTTAAACTTAAAATTAAAATCGGGCAAATTAGATTTTTCAGGAAGCTTAGATTTAAATTTTGGCCACTCTGAAGATACTATTGCAGTGTCAAAATCATCTATAAATTTATTAGGCATAAATAAACTTTTTAAATCATTTGGTGCAGTATCTTACAATAATGTAGGAATAAATAATTCGCCGTTTGCTTATTCAAGCAATATGGATAATTTAGAGTTGTTTAGAGAAATAAACTATAAAGTAAGTAAAATTATCCCAGAGCCTTTATCACTCCTGTCATTTGATGAAAAACGTACAAATATAAATAATCAGTTTTTTAGCAATTATAATAGTGTTTTTAATTTTGGTAAATTATTAAAAGCCAAAGTAAATCTCTACTATTTGGATGATGCCGTAAATAACTTTGAAAAAACAGCAAATTATTACACTATAAATGCAACTCAATTTCAAACTTTTGACAATAAACAAATATCAAATAAGCCAAAACAATACCGAGGCGATTTAAAATTAGATTATTACCTATCAAAAACTACTTTATTAGAATATAAATTAAGCCTCAGAGATGAGTCTATTAATACAAATAGCCTTATAAATTCAAACATTAGAGATAACATAGGTTTATTGCAAGAGTCAGATAACTTATTCTTAATACAAAACCTATTATTCACAAAAAAGATAAATGAAAAAAATGCATTACAAGTGAATTTTATGAGTTCTTTAAATTCTATTAAGCAACATTTAGAACTCTCTCCTTCAATTTATAATGAGAATTTAGATGAACAAAATATATCTTTGAAAAAACAATATGTTAAACTAAAAACTACTTTTTTAGGCTCAAGTTCAATCCACAAATACAAACTATCTGTTGGTAGCAATATTATTGGAGAACCTTTAGAAACTAATTTTATAAGTCTGAATAACAACAATAATACACTTACAAACGGCCTAAACCATATTAAATACGAAACAAAAGAAGTATATACTTTTGCCGAAAACCTTATAAAAATTAATGCTTTTTCTTTAAAACCTAGTTTTACAATACGCTATTTGAATCAAATTCTCAAAGATAGAATTGGTAATGATTCAGAAACAGCTAATAATACTATTTTCGAACCTTCTTTTAGCTTGTCATATCACGTCAATAGAAATTCAAACATTCAAACAAGCTTTTCACTGAATAAAAACACCAATACTATTAACCGACTCTTTAGTAATGATATTCTTCAAAGTCATCGAAATATTATAAAAAACGAAATTGATTTAAGATTACAGAACAATCAAGTGTATGATCTTACTTATTCGAATTATGATTTGTTTAACCAATTACAAATGAATGTAGGACTTAGTTACCTGAAGCAAAAAGGCAACTTCTTTGCTAATTCTCAAATAAATGATAATATAATTATAACAAACTATTTCTTTCTTACTAAAGATTTAGAAACATTCGACTTCAATTTAAATTTTACAAAGTACATACCATTTCTAAAGCTCAATGTTAAAACAAATTCTTATTACTCAATAAATAATTATAAAAATATTGTAAATAATTCTAGTTTAAGAAAAAACACCGCACATTCATTTACATCTGAACTATTTTTAAAAACATCATTTAAAAATGATTGGAATTTTGAAAATGAATCTGTTTTAAAACGTATTAAAACAGTTAGCGAAAATCAATTTGAAAATATGTATTTTCAAAACAAATTGAAAGTAATTTATAATGCTTCAGATTGCTTTAGTGCTGAAATGTCATTAGATAATTTTATGCCAGATTTAATTGAACGAGCTTCAAGTATTTCTTTAATTGATGCAAAAATATCCTATATTCCAAAGAAAAATTATGAGATAAATTTCATAACAAATAATCTTACAAACGTTAAAGATTTTTCAATATTTCAGAATAATGACACGTCTACAAATTCCTATTCAATTGGTTTATTGCCACGGTATTTTATGATAGGTTTTAATTGGAACTTTTAAGTACTATTTTATAATAAAATATTAATAATTTTGGTGAAAAATAACAACCTAAAACCTATTATCTTTTAAAATTAGGGTATATAACTAATTATGCCCCCAATTTACATATTGATAAATAGGAATCCCTTTTAAGACACCTCATTTTATAAAACGTCACAATCGTTTTTTCAAAAAAAAATATTCTTGCCTTAGTATTTAAAAGGCTTATATTTGCACAAAATTATCACAGGTATTTATGAGTAAATTAGTAATTGTTGGCACCGTAGCATTCGATGCTATTGAAACGCCTTTCGGGAAAACCGATAAAATTCTTGGTGGTGCTGCAACGTTTATAGGATTGGCTGCTTCTCATTTTAATGTTGATTCGGCCGCTGTTTCGGTTGTTGGAGGCGACTTTCCTCAACAATATTTAGACTTGTTGTCTCATAAAAATATTGATATTTCTGGAATCGAAATTGTAAAAGAAGGTAAAACATTCTTTTGGAGTGGTCGTTATAACAACGATATGAATTCCAGAGACACTTTGGTAACAGAATTAAATACGCTTGCAGATTTTAACCCTGTTGTTCCAGAAAATTATCGAGATGCCGAGGTTGTTATGTTAGGAAACTTGCATCCTATCGTCCAATCTAGTGTTTTAGATCAAATGACAAGCAAACCAAAATTAGTGGTTTTAGACACCATGAATTTTTGGATGGATAGTGCTCTTGATGATTTACATAACGTAATGAAACGTGTAGATGTAATTACAATAAACGATGAGGAAGCAAGACAACTAACAGGCGAATATTCGTTAGTTGTTGCAGCTAAAAAAATACATACTATGGGACCTAAATATGTGGTCATAAAAAAAGGAGAACACGGAGCGTTATTATTTCATAATAACAACGTTTTTTATGCACCTGCCTTACCATTAGAGGAAGTTTTTGACCCTACTGGCGCTGGCGATACCTTTGCTGGTGGATTTGCAGGATATATTGCTAGCACCAACGACTTCTCTTTTGAAAACATGAAAAATGCCGTTATATACGGGTCTACATTAGCATCATTTTGTGTTGAAAAATTTGGAACAGAGCGCATGGAAAATTTAGAGCACGACGAAGTTCAAAAGCGTTTATTACAGTTTAAGAAATTAACACAATTTGAAATAAAATTATCACAAACCAGCGCGCTCTAAAAAAGAGCGCGTTTTTAATTTAAATAATAATTTATCATTTTCGCAAATCTACTTTAAGACACCTATAGAGCAAAAACCCTTTACAAATGAGTGATATATTAAAACACGAATGTGGCATAGCCGTTATAAGACTTTTAAAACCGTTAGAATTTTACAAGGAAAAATATGGAAGCGCTTTTTATGGGGTAAACAAAATGTACCTTATGATGGAGAAACAGCACAATCGTGGTCAAGATGGTGCCGGATTTGCAAGTATAAAATTAAATACAAAACCTGGAGAACGATACATTAGTCGGGTACGCTCTATTGCACAACAACCTATTCAGGATATTTTTGCTCAAATAAACGATAGAGTTAATAAAGAATTTATCGCTCATCCAGAATACCTAGAAGATGTTGCACTTCAAAAAAAACACATCCCCTATATTGGTGAAGTGCTATTAGGACATGTGCGTTATGGTACCTTCGGAAAAAATAGTGTAGAAAGTGTACATCCTTTTTTAAGACAGAATAACTGGATGCACCGAAATTTAATCATGGCTGGGAATTTTAACATGACTAATGTTAAGGAATTATTTGCCAACCTTATAAGAATAGGACAGCACCCAAAAGAATATACCGACACCATTACCATAATGGAAAAAATTGGTCATTTCTTAGATGATGCAGTCGCAAAAATTTACAAAGACTTAAAAAAGGAAGGTTATAATAAAATGGAGGCGTCTCCATTAATTGCCGAACGCTTAAATGTTGCTAAAATTTTAAGAAAGGCCGCCAAAAACTGGGATGGAGGCTACGCCATGGCTGGACTTATAGGGCATGGAGACTCATTTGTTTTACGCGATCCTGCAGGAATAAGACCAACCTATTACTATCAAGATGATGAAATTGTTGTAATTGCATCAGAGCGTCCTGTAATTCAAACCGTTTTTAATGTAAAATTTGAAGACGTTCAGGAATTAGAACCAGGTCATGCTATTATTACTAAAAAATCTGGTAAAGTTTCAATTAAAAAAATACTTGAACCTTTAGAGCGCAAATCCTGTTCTTTTGAACGTATTTATTTTTCGCGAGGAAGTGATGCCGAAATTTATCAAGAACGAAAAACGCTTGGTAAATTATTAATGCCTAGGGTTTTAGAAGTTATTGAAAATGACACTAAAAATACGGTGTTTTCTTATATTCCAAACACTGCGGAAACATCATTTTTTGGAATGATAGAAACTGCCGAAGCTTCCTTAAACAAGAAAAAAACAAATGCTATTCTTAATGGTCAACGCTCTATTTCGGCCGATAAGGTAACCGAAATACTATCAGAGCGCATTCGCGTTGAAAAAATTGCCATTAAAGATGTTAAACTTAGAACTTTTATAACCGAAGATAGTAGTCGCGATGATTTGGTTGCACACGTTTACGACGTTACCTATGGCGTTATTAAACCAAACGATAACTTGGTAATAATTGACGATAGTATTGTACGCGGTACCACATTAAAAAAGAGTATTTTAAAAATGTTAGACCGCTTAAATCCCAAAAAGATTGTAGTGGTATCATCTGCACCTCAAATACGCTATCCGGATTGCTACGGAATTGACATGGCTAACCTTGAAGGCTTAGTAGCTTTTAGAGCTGCTTTAGCATTATTAAAAGACGCGAATAAATACCATATTGTAAAAGAAGTTTACGATAAATGTGTTGATCAAACTGAACTGGAAGATGTATATGTTCAAAATTTTGTAAAGGAAATATATGATCCGTTTACCGACGAGCAAATTTCTGATAAGATCGCAGAACTTTTAAGTGACGAAACTATTAAGGCAGAAGTAAAGATTATTTTTCAACCGGTAGACAATTTACATAAAGCGTGTCCAGAACATTTAGGAGATTGGTATTTTACTGGAAACTATCCTACTGTAGGTGGTAATAGAGTTGTGAACCGTGCATTTATAAACTTTTACGAAGGCAATAAAGAACGTGCTTATTAATTATTAAATCGTTGATAACCGTGCGAATACATTGCTAAAAATGCATTTAAACAGATAAAAACGCGTTTCATCTAATAAATAATCAAATTATATAAATTACACATAAATTGGTCAGACCATAACATAAGTAGGTTAAGTTCATGGTAGATTTGGGGCAAAAAAAGGTGAACACTCGTTCGCCTTTTTTTATGCACTTTTTGTTCCTAAATGCACATTTAAAACAGCTTAATAAAATCTAAAAACCGCTTAAGCCAAAATATAAGTCGTTTAACTAAAATATTTCTTGAAACTGTTAAACATGTATACATTTACAGCACCATAACATAAGTAGGTTAAGTTCATGGTAGATTTGGGGCAAAAAGGTGAACACTCGTTCACCTTTTTCAATTAATATACTTTCCTAAATTTAAAGCACAAAAAAACCTCTTATAACAATGTAGTTAAAGAGGCTTGAATTTTATGCTATTGTTGCATTAAAACACTAAGTCGCATACAAAAGGCTGAGACCATTTGGTTGATCTACCAATTGCCGGAACGAGTGTAGCTAATACTTCTATTTTGCGTTTATAAAATGACTGACTGCCATTTATATTCCCCAATTTTAAGGTTATGGGGGTCTCTATTGTTAAAAATTTTTCGTCGGAACAAACGGGCACAAATTTTCTTCCCAAAAAATCATCTTTATTCTCTTGCTCTAATCCTATTACTTCACTTTCATCCCAATTATTTATTATAATAGGTACATCTGTGTTTCCATGAATGTCATAAACCAACAGATGCAATAAGTATTCCATTTTCAAACTTACATCTAAAGAGTGAAACTCTATTTTTGTAACAATAGTAATGTCATTGATGTCGTCTCCAACATTGATAACATCTGGAATTGATTTAATTGAAACAGATTCTATTTTTGCCATTAAACCAATTCTTTTAAATTATCTTTCGTTTTATAGACATTAGTACGCCAACTAATATCCCGATAAAAAAACTACCTAATATTACTAAAACGGTTGATGCAGATAGTTTCCAAAAAAGAAAACTTATATCAATAACTCGAGCGTTTTGAATAGAAAACACGACAATTATGGTTGCAAAAACCAAAGCTAAAATTGTTTTAAATTTCATATTTTTTACTTTTTTATAATTTGAGATTTGTCGTTTAAGCCCTCTACTTTAATTTCGGGATTTCCATAAACGTAAATGTTACTTTTGCCTTTCGCATAAAGATTCAAATTTTTACTTGCATAAATAGCAATGTCTGAACTGTTTGCTGCATTTACAAAAGCATTGGTCGCTTTTAAATTATTTGCCTTCATGTTTGATGACCCCGTTACCTGAATATTAAAATCTTCGGTATCACCTTCAATAGTCATATCTGATTTTTCATTTAAGAAAGCTTCAAGTTTATTGGATGAAATGGTTCCTTTTAAATTAGCTTTATCATTTAATTTAATAGAAGCAGTTTCGCTATTAAGGTTTAATTTCCCTTTAGCGTTTCCGTTCATTTGTAATACTAAAGAACTCGTTCTAATATCAAGATCAATATTTGAAGCTTTCATAGTACTCATTGTTAGAGCCTTTAAATTAAAAAGGTTTTTTCCTGTAAGTTTTGAATCTTCATGAACCACAATTTTATCTAATTGTAGAAAAGTTATATCAATCTCAATAGTTTTACTAGATACTATTTTATGTGTAGCGTACACATGTAAAATGCTATCTAGCACATTTATTTTTATAACATTAACCAAATTAGAGTCTGTTCTTAAACGGTAACCTTCAACATCGGTTTGCATTAGAGTTATTTCTAACCCATCCATAATTTCTATTTGATTAAAGGGTGCTAAATTTTCTTGAATTTCAATAACTTCTTTATTGCCTTTAACTTTCTGCTTTTTTTGAGCAGTAACCGAAAAAGATATTAGAATGGTTAATGCGTATAATACTGTTTTCATATGTTTCATTATTTGTTATTTCCTTTTTTTGTTACGCGTGCATCTACAATATCTTTTATTGGAAGCACTATAATATCGTCCTTTACTTCAATACTTACACAGATGTTATCGATTGACACTATTTTTCCTGTTATATTATCAATTGTAATTGTCTGTCCCACTTCAAAATTTTTCTTAGTATAAAATGAAAAGAGTAGGTTTTTTATAATCTCCCTAGAACCAAACCCAAATGCAATGGCCATAGTTGCCAGAAATGCTCCTAATAAAATAGTAAGATTATTTGTTATTAATTCGGTTTGAATTCCAGCTTGATTTAATGCTGTTATTGTAATAGTAATTATAATTATATAGAAAACTAAAGCGCTAATGGCTCTTTCACCATGTAAGTTTAAAGCTTGGAACAAACCACTAATGGCATTTTTTATAAAATTTGCTATATAAAGTCCTATCATAAATAAAGCAATAGCACTAAAAAGTCTGGGTAGGTAACGAAGTAAATTACCAATCTCTATGGAAACTATGTCCCAATTCATTACATCAGATGCAATTATTAAGAATACCAAATATAAAACCCATTTTACAAAACCAACAATTACGTTGGTAACATTAAAATTAAAGTCGGTGTCCCCAAACAGTTTCTTTTCGTTAACAACGTCTGTAAGTTTATCTACTTTCGCAAATGTTAAAGATCGTTTTAAAATATATGCTATAAATTTGGTTATTAACCACCCAAAAATCAAAATTAATAATGCCGATATTACCTTTGGAGCAATTTCGGATGTGCTTATTGCCAATTGGTTTAATGATTCCCAGGTTAAATCCTTTATATTTTTTATGGTTTCCATAGTTTACTATTAATTTAATTCTATTATTCTTTTTTCTTTTTTTCAAAAAAAGCGCTAGCCGCCGATGGATAATTAGAGGTGAATAAATCTGTTATATCGGTAAACAATTTTATTCTTGCCACATCTGCCATTATTTTATGCTTCAACTCCTCAGGCACCTCTTGTGGCGGTGAGGCTATTTTTTTAAACGGATTTTCCATTTTAGTTTCTTATTGTATTATACGCTGCAATTATTCTTGCTTTGGCTCGCTTCAATCTCATTTTTACAGCACTTTCGCTAATCTCCAATACCTCCATAATATTTTTTATTGAAAAATCATCTTGATATTTTAATAACAAAATCATTTTATCTTCTGGAGTAATAATTTCTAAAGCTTTTTTAAGCTTTTTTTCTTTTAACTTAAATAAAGAAGAATCGTCGACTTCTATTTGTAAGTGAGCTTGTTCATAATTCTCGGGGTCTAAATCGTTACTATGTACTTTTTGTAGTACATTTTTTTTAACATAATCAACACATAAATTATACGTAAACGCATAAAGCCATGTAGAAAATTTAGACCTTCCGCTAAACGAAGGAAGCTTCACAAAAAGTTTAACAAATACTTCTTGAGTTAAATCTTGTGCCTCTTCTTTTGTTCTTGTAAATCCATAGCACTTGTTATATACTAAATGAGCAAATCGCTCATATAATACTCCAAACAAGATATCGTTCTTAGTTTTTACAATTTGTTCTACAAGTTCTTCATCTGTGAGAAGACTTGTATGTTCAGTTTTCACGTTAGTTATAATTAATTATATTATTTTGACTGCCCTTTTTTAAAAAAGTCACATTAAGGTACTACAATTAACTATTTAAAACCATACCACCATTAAAAAATTTAATTTTAAGCACAAAAAAAACACCTAGAAAATTTCTAGGCGTTTTTTTTGTACGTGTAAAAGAATTATTTCGCTTCTGCGTAACGACGTTCTACTTCGTTCCAGTTAATCACATTAAAAAATGCATTAATGTAATCTGGACGACGATTTTGATAGTTAAGGTAATATGCATGTTCCCACACATCAATTCCTAATATTGGTGTTCCACCACAAGTAACACCTGGCATTAAAGGATTGTCTTGATTTGGAGTTGAGCAAACCTCAACTTTACCGCCTTTATGAACACATAACCATGCCCACCCAGAGCCAAAACGCGTTGCCGCGGCTTTACTAAACACATCTTTAAAAGCATCAACCGAACCATAAGCTGCGATAATAGCATCTTTTAATTCGCCAGATAAATACCCTTTCCCTTCAGGCTTCATTATATCCCAAAATAATGAGTGATTGTAAAACCCGCCACCATTATTTCTCACTGCTGCGTTATTCATATCTAAATTAGCAAGAATATCTTCAATAGATTTTCCAGCTAAATTGGTTCCTTCAATGGCTGCATTTAAATTATTTGTGTAACCTTGGTGATGTTTAGTATGGTGTATCTCCATAGTTCTTGCGTCAATATGAGGCTCTAAAGCATCATAAGCATATCCTAATTTTGGTAATTCGAAAGCCATAATTTTTTTTTTTCTATTAATATTTATTTTATTTTCAAATTTACGCATAAAACACATCAATTAAAAATAATAAATTGTTATAGCTTCATCGATAGTTTTTATCTTGTATGCAAATTTCAAAATTATGCAACAAAACCCTTCTTTTACTATCTATAATGCCTCTGCTGGAAGCGGAAAAACATTTACACTTGTAAAAGAATATTTAAAAATTTTATTCCAGTCGAATAATCAAGAACACTTTAAACGCATTTTAGCCATTACCTTTACCAATAAGGCGGTTGCCGAAATGAAAGACCGCATTATAACTACTTTAAAGCAATTTTCTAACCAAGACATTTTAGAAAATCCAAATAGTATATTTAATGCGATTTGCGAAGAAACGCAAACAAAACCTCAGGTGCTTCATGAAAAATCTAAAACCTTATTAAATACCATTTTACATAACTATGCGGCTTTTGATATTTCGACCATTGACGGATTTACACATAAAATAATTCGAACTTTTGCATACGATTTAAAATTGCCACTAAACTTTGAAGTTGAATTAGATCAGGATGCGCTATTGAATGAAGCCGTTGATAGCTTAATTTCTAAAGCCGGAACAGACACTGCTTTAACTAAAATTTTAGTCGATTTTGCAATTGAAAAAGCAGATGACGATAAAAGTTGGGATGTGTCGTTCGATTTTAACAAGATTGCAAAATTACTGGTTAACGAAAACGACATTCCTTTTATTGGAACCTTAAAAGATAAAACTTTAGACGATTTTGATACACTTAAAACAAAGTTAAAAAAAGATATCTCGGTTTTAGAAACAACCATTATTGAAACTGCGCAAAGTATTTTAAACCTAATAACAGAAGCTGGTTTAGAGCACAGTGATTTTTCTGGAGGCTATTTGCCAAAACATTTTAATAATTTAGCGAACACTACATTTGATGTGAATTTTGAAGCCGCTTGGCAACAAGACATTGAAAGTAAAATACTGTACCCAAAGCGAGTTTCGAAAGAAATTGCTTCTATAATAGAGCAAATACAACCTCAATTAGCAACGGCTTTTAATAAAACCAAAAAAGCTGTTTTTCATCATAAATTCATAAAGGCATTTTACAAGAATATAACGCCGCTATCGGTTCTTAACGCTATTAATAATGAGCTGAAATTTCTAAAAGAAGAGCAAAACAAAATGCTTATTTCAGAATTTAACAGCATTATTAGCAACGAAATTAAAAACCAACCCACACCCTTTATTTACGAACGTATTGGCGAAAAATTCAAACATTATTTTATCGACGAATTTCAAGATACTTCTGTTTTGCAATGGGAAAATTTAATTCCGTTGTTAGGAAACTCCTTGTCTGCAGAAACGGGAAGCGCCATGTTGGTGGGCGATGCAAAACAAGCCATTTACCGCTGGCGTGGTGGAAAAGCAGAACAATTTATAGGCTTGTTTAATAACGATAACCCATTTCAAATAGTAAAAGAAGTTAAAAACCTTCCTACCAACTACAGGAGTTTTAAAGAAATAGTTGCCTTTAATAATACCTTTTTCAAGTATTTATCTAATCAAGTTTTTACTAAAAAAGAATATCAGACACTCTATGAAACGGCTCATCAAAACACCTTTTTAGAAGATACTGGCTATGTTGAATTATTATTTTTAGATATTGACAAAGACGTTGATAGAGACGAAGTGTTTTCAGAATCTATTTTAAAAACCATTCAAAATTGTCAAGAAAACGGTTTTCAACTCCAAGACATTTGTGTTTTGGTTCGCAAGAAAAAAGAAGGTGTTTCGGTCGCAAATTATTTAAGTCTGCATCAAATCCCAATTGTTTCATCGGAAACGCTATTGCTGAATAATTCGCCCGAAGTCGGATTTATAAACAACCTCATGTCGCTTTTAATTCAGCCAAAAAACAACGAAATTAAAATTAAGGTTTTAAGCTATTTAACCAGTTTGTTTAATATTGAGAATAAACATAATTTTTATACCTCGCATTTAAAATTAAATCTTACTGAATTACTTAAAAGTTTCGAAGCTTTCCATGTTTATATTGAAAGTAATCATTTACTGCAACTCCCTTTGTTCGATTTAGCCGAAACCATTGTTAGAAGCTTTAATTTAGTTAAAAAATCGAATGCCTACATTCAGTTTTATTTAGATGTTGTTTTAGATTTTTCTCAGAAAAAGGGATCTGATATTTCTGGATTTTTAGACTATTTTGAGAAGAAAAAAGACACCTTAAGTATTGTATCGCCAAAAGGGCAAAATGCAGTACAAATTATGACCATTCACAAATCGAAAGGATTAGAATTTCCGGTGGTAATTTTTCCTTATGCCGATTTAGATATTTATAGAGAATTAGAACCCAAAGAATGGTTTCCTATAAACAAAGATATTTACAATGGCTTCTCGCACACACTTTTAAACTTTAATAAAGATTTTGAATATTTTGGTGATAGCGGACTGGAAATTTTCAACAACCATAAAGCAGAACAAGAACTTGATAACATAAATCTGTTATACGTAACCCTAACACGAGCAATCGAGCAACTCTATATTATTTCAACAAAAGAAATTTCGAGCAATGGCGAGGGTAATAGCAAAAAATACTCGGGGTTATTTATCAATTATTTACAACATTTAAGTGTTTGGAGCGCAACAGAATCTAAATACACCTTCGGGAACTCTGCAAAAACGAGTCGAAGCGAACCAATATCAAAAGAAAACCCACTTCAACCTGAATTTATTTCTACTTCAAAAGAAACGCATAATATTAGAGTGGTTACAAAATCTGGCTTACTATGGGATACCAGTCAAAAAGAAGCCATCGAAAAAGGAAATATTTTACATCATATCATGGCTAAAATAATGACCAAAGATGATGTTGACTTTGTGATGAATGATTTTATAAACGACGCAACCATAACTACACAACAAGCCGAAACTTTAAAACAACAGGTTTTAGAACTAGTTAATCATTCACAACTAGCAACTTTCTTCAACATTAACGATGTGGTTTACAACGAGCGCGATGTTATTACCAAAGAAGGCATTATTTTAAGACCCGACCGCATTGTTGTTAATAACGATAACGAAGCCGTTATTATTGATTATAAAACTGGTACAGAAGACCAAAAGCATGCACAACAATTACAACTCTATCAAGATGTTTTAGAGGAGATGAAAATTTCTGTTAAAAAGAAGATTCTTGTTTACATCAATAATGATATTTCAGTAAAAGAAGTATAACTTTGCTAAAAACGCAAAAATATGTACGGAAAATTAAAAAACCACCTTCAATTAGAACTTCAAGACATAAAAAATAACGGACTTTATAAAGAAGAGCGTATTATCACCTCGGCACAAGGTGCAGAAATTACCTTAAGTACAGGAGAAACGGTATTAAACTTTTGCGCCAATAATTATTTGGGCTTATCGTCGCACCCCGAGGTCATTCAAGCAGCGAAAGATACAATGGATACACATGGCTTTGGTATGTCGTCGGTTCGTTTTATTTGTGGCACACAAGATATTCACAAAACTTTAGAAGAAAAGATTGCTCATTTTTATCAAACTGAAGACACTATTTTATATGCCGCCGCCTTTGATGCTAACGGTGGTGTTTTCGAACCTTTGTTAGGTGAACAAGACGCTATAATATCAGATTCATTAAATCATGCCTCCATTATTGATGGGGTACGATTATGTAAAGCAGCCAGGTATCGCTATGAAAATAGCAATATGCAAGATTTAGAAGCGCAACTAATTGACGCTGATAAAAATGGCGCCAGGTTTAAACTAATTGTAACAGATGGTGTTTTTTCTATGGATGGTGTTGTGGCGCCGCTTGATAAAATTTGTGAATTAGCCGATAAATACGATGCGCTAGTAATGGTTGATGAATGTCATGCCGCCGGATTTATAGGTAAAACGGGACGTGGTACGCTTGAAGAAAAAGGTGTAATAGGAAGAGTTGACATTATAACAGGTACACTTGGCAAAGCCTTGGGTGGTGCTATGGGAGGCTATACAACAGGCAAAAAAGAGATTATCGACATGCTTCGTCAACGCTCCAGACCCTACTTGTTTTCAAATTCACTAGCTCCAGCTATTGTAGGCGCTTCAATTAAGGTGTTTGATTTGTTGGCAAACGACACAAAATTAAGAGACACTTTAGAGTGGAATACCAATTATTTTAAAAAAGGAATGAAAAATGCTGGCTTCGACATAATTGACGGCGATTCGGCTATTGTACCAGTGATGCTTTACGACGCCAAACTAGCACAAAATATGGCTAATTTATTATTAAAAGAAGGTATTTACGTGATTGGATTCTTTTTTCCTGTAGTACCAAAAGATAAGGCTAGAATTCGTGTTCAATTATCGGCAGCCCATACCAAAGCACATCTAGACAAGGCTATTCTGGCATTTTCGAAGGTAGGTAAGAATTTAAATATTATATAAAATCATTCTGAACAAGCCGTTATAGAACGAAATAAATGATTTTTTTATATATTTGTCTTTGTTAATAAAATTTAACAACTTACTTTTGTTTACAATTAACACTTAAAAATTAAACTTTTGAATATGAAAAATCTTAGCAGATTAATGTTCGCTATGTTGCTTATACTTGGTTATAGCAACGCTAATGCGCAAGACAAAAATAACCCATGGCAAATTACTATTGGTGCAAATGCGGTTGATAATTACCCAACGCAAGATGTTGGCGGAATGTTCACAGACTTCTTTAATGTTGGAGATAACTGGAATATTTTACCTTCTTTATCAACGATTTCTGTATCTAAAAATTTAGGTGACGGTTTCTCTTTTGGAGTTGCTGGATCTCTAAATAAAGTTGAAAATTGGAACGCTGGATCAGTAAATGATTTATCTTACTATGGTTTAGACGGTACAATTAAATACAACTTCTTAGAAGGAACAACTATCGATCCTTATTTAGGAGTTGGTGGTGGTTACACTTGGATTGATGAAATTGGAGCTGGTACTTTAAACGGAACTGCTGGTTTAAACATCTGGTTTAACGAAAACATCGGTTTAACATTACAAACTGCTTATAAACATTCTTTCGAAGATTATTTAGCACCTCATTTCCAACACACTGCTGGTATCTCTATCAAATTTGGTGGAACTGATACTGATGGTGATGGTATCTACGACAAAGATGATGCTTGTCCAGACGTTAAAGGTATTCCTGCATTTAACGGATGTCCTGATACTGATGGTGATGGTATCGAAGATAGCAAAGATTCATGTCCAAACGAAGCTGGTTTAGCTGAGTTAAACGGATGTCCTGATGCTGACGGTGATGGTATTGCTGATAAAGATGATAAATGTCCTACAGTTGCTGGTTTAAAAGCTTTAGCTGGTTGTCCTGATGCTGACGGTGACGGTGTAACTGATGCTGACGATAAATGTCCTACAGTTGCTGGTCCTGCTGCTAACTTAGGTTGCCCTTGGCCAGATACAGACGGTGACGGTGTATTAGATAAAGATGATAAATGTCCTAAAGTAAAAGGTACTGTTGCTAACAACGGTTGTCCTGAAGTTTCTGAAGAAGTTCAAAAAACTTTAAATGCTTACGCTAAAACTATCTTATTTGATACAGGTAAATCTTCTATCCAAAAACAATCTGAAACTGTATTAGCAGATATCATTAAAATTTTAAATGAATATCCAAATTCTAAATTTACAGTAGAAGGTCATACTGACAGTGTTGGTAGTGATGCATTAAACCAAAAACTTTCTGATGAAAGAGCAAGCTCTGTAAAAGATTACTTAGTAGCTAATGGTATAGACGCAGCTAGATTATCTTCAATGGGTTACGGTGAATCTAAACCAATTGACAAAAACACTACTTCTAAAGGTAGAGCTAACAACAGACGTGTAGAAATTAATTTAGCTAAATAATTATAGCTAGTTAACTTAAAAATAAGTTTTTAAAAACGCTTCGGATATCCGAAGCGTTTTTTATTTTTATACAATGACAACTTTCATTTTTGATGTGCTTAAAGATTTACAATCACGAGATGTAAATTTTTCTAATTTAACCTTTATTTTACCTAGCAAAAGAGCAGGTCTCTTTTTAAAACATCAACTTTCAAAAGTTACCAATCAAACTATTTTTTCACCACACATACTCAGTATTGAAGAGTTTGTTGAGGAAATGTCTCAGTTAAAATCAATTTCAAATTCCGAGCTACTTTTCCATTTCTATAACACCTACATTCAACAAATTAAAGAATCTGAACCCGATTCATTCGAAACGTTTTCAAAATGGGCACAAATCTTACTTCAGGATTTTAATGAAATAGACAGGTATCTTATACCCCAAAAGAATATTTTCGATTATTTAAGTGCCATTCAAGATTTAAAACATTGGTCGCTTGAAGAAAACAAAACCGATTTTGTTAAAAAATATTTATCCTTCTGGAAAAAACTTCCTGTTTATTACAAGCATTATACAGAACAATTATTACACAAAAAAATTGGATATCAAGGCTTAATTTACAGAGAAGCTGTTGAAAATTTGGAAGCATACATTCAAAACAATTCCAATAAACAACATGTGTTTTTAGGTTTTAATGCCTTAAATACGGCAGAAGAAACTATTATTCAAGAATTACTTCAAAACGATATTGCTAATATTTATTGGGATATCGATAAGGTATTTATAAATAACACAAGTCATGATGCCGCCTTATTTACGAGACAGCACAAAACCAATTGGATATATTTTAAAAACCATCCCTTTAATTGGATAACAGATAATTATTCATCCAAAAAAAATATTTCGGTTTTTGGTGTCCCTAAAAACATTGGGCAAGCAAAATTTATTGGTTCTCTTTTAAACGATTTAAAAGAAGAAAATCAATCCCTTCAAAACACAGCGGTAATTTTAGGTGACGAAAATTTATTAATTCCAGTTCTAAATTCACTTCCACCAAATATTGAGGATTTAAATATAACCATGGGGTTTCCTTTAAAGTCTATCCCACTTGCATCTTTGTTCGAATCGCTATTTCATCTTCATAAAAACCCATCTAAAACATTTTATTATAAAGACGTTATTAATATTATAGCGCATCAATTCATCAGACCCTTGTTTTATGAAGATTCGATAGACTATGCTTCCAAAATTATAGAAACAATAGAGAGTAACAATATTATTTACGTTACCACAGAACGCCTAAAGCAAATAGCGCCTTTACATCATGAAATCCTTAACATCCTATTCTCAAATTGGGACCTATCTATAGAAAATACACTAAAAAACTGTTCTGCACTCATCCTAATTATAAAAAGTAATTTAGACAGCAATAAAGCCGCTAATTTACTGCCGTTGGAATATTTATACCGCTTTAATGAATTGTTTAATGAATTGTCTCGATTAAACTTAGAATTTGGCCATATAAAAGATGTTACAACACTGTTTAGTATTTATAAAGAATTACTCACCTCTGAAACATTAGACTTTCAAGGGGAACCTTTACAAGGATTACAAATAATGGGAATGCTAGAATCGCGTGTTTTAGATTTTGAAACCGTGATTATTTCTTCGGTAAATGAAGGCATACTACCCTCTGGAAAAACTAATAATTCGTTTATTCCTTTTGATGTGAAATTGGAAAACAAACTTCCAACCTACAAAGAAAAAGATGCTGTTTACACCTATCATTTTTACAGACTTTTACAACGCGCCAAAAATATTTATATTCTATATAATACCGAAGCCGACGTATTAACGGGTGGCGAAAAAAGCAGGTTTATTACCCAACTAGAATTAGAAGGTAAACATGCCATAAATCATCAAATTATTTCGCCGCAAGTACCCATTATAGAGACATCTCTACAAACGGTTGAAAAGAACGAAAACCTAGTTAATGAAATTATTAAACTCGCCGAAAAAGGGTTTTCGCCGTCGTCGCTAACTTCATACATAAGAAACCCAATCGATTTTTATAATCAAAAACTTTTAAAAATAAAGGAACACGATGATGTTGAAGAAACCGTAGCTGCCAACACCTTAGGAACAGTAGTGCACAACACTTTAGAAGATTTTTATAAACCTTACCTTGGCACTTTTATAACGGCAGAAAATATTAAAAAATTAAAGTCTCATACTGAAGAAAAAGTAAGCTATCATTTTAAAAATGAATATAAAGAAGGTGATATTACCAAAGGTAAAAACCTAATTGTTTTTGAAATTGCCAAACGCTATGTATCTAATTTTTTAGATTTAGAAATTCGCGATTTAAAAGCAGGAAATCAGATAAAAATTATCGCCATTGAAGCAAATAACGAAGTTACATTAGAGATACCCGAGCTTAATTTTCCTGTAAAACTGGTTGGGAAAGTAGATAGAGTTGATGAATACAATGGTATTACCAGAATTATAGATTATAAAACAGGCAGTGTAGAACAAGGCGATGTTGAAATTGTTGAGTGGGACGCTATTACAAGCGATTATAACAAATATAGTAAGCCCTTTCAAGTACTAAGCTATGCTTATATGATGCATTTAATGGGTACAATAAAACTTCCTGTTGAAGCTGGTATTATCTCCTTTAAAAATTTGAATGCAGGCTTTTTAAAATTTGCCAAAAAAGATAAATCTGGTAGAGGTGCTCAGAAAGATTTCTTGATAACCAACGAAACCCTCGATAACTTTAATGTTGAATTAAAGCGACTTATTTTAGAAATTTGTAATCCGAATATCCCTTTCACAGAAAAAGACATTTAAATGGACACTCAAAAACAAATCATTATTAATGGGAAACACCAAAAACCAATTGTAATTGATGTTTCTTACCCCGTAAATAAAACAAAGCTACCCATTATCATTTTTTGTCATGGCTACAAAGGATTTAAAGACTGGGGTGCTTGGAATCTCATGGCAAAAGCTTTTGCTAATGCAGGATTCTATTTTATAAAATTCAACTTCTCACACAATGGAGGCACTGTAGCGCAACCCATAGATTTTCCAGATTTAGAAGCTTTTGGAAATAATAATTATACCAAAGAATTAGACGATTTGGAATCCGTTATAGATTGGGTTTTTAACACTAAGGAAGTTACTAAACTAACAGATGTAAATACCCTTAGTCTTATTGGTCATAGCCGCGGTGGCGGAATTGTTTTAATAAAAGCGGAAGAAGATTCAAGAATTAAAAATGTGATTACTTTAGCTGGTGTTTGCGATTTTGGTAAAAGAACAGCAACCATTGGCGATTTAAAATCATGGAAAGAAGAAGGCGTTAAATATGTGCTTAATGGCCGAACGAAACAACAAATGCCTCATTTCTATCAGTTTTACGAAGATTTTAAAGCCAACGAGGAACGATTTACCATTAAACGTGCGGTTACCAATTTAAAAACACCTCATCTAATAATTCATGGTGATGCTGATACGAGTGTTTTAATAGAAGAAGCAGAACAGTTACATCAATGGAACCCTAAAAGTAAATTGATTATTATTGAGGGCGCTAATCATGTATTTGAGACGCAACATCCGTGGCAGAAAGAAAACTTATCGAGTCAAGTTAAACGAAGTTGTAAAACACTGTATTGCCTTTTTGTTGCCTTAATGCATGCTAAAATCCCAAGGTGTTTGGCTGGTTTTAATTAACTAAAAAAGGAATATTTGCCGTGGCAGCATGATTAAAACCATCGTCGGCATAAGCAAACAAACGATACATTCCTTTTTTGGGAGATATAAATTTTAACTCTCCATTTTTATCACTTACTATGTGAATTTTTACACTTTCTGGCCGTTCTTCAAAATCGCCACCATCTTGTAAAGATGTGCTTTCCAGGAGCAACTCCCAACGATAATTGATATGATTATTTTCTACGTCCTCCACCTTAAAAACCGCAACCTGTTCTTGTTGTGATTCTAAAATAACACTTTCATAAGCTGTTTTATTATTTAGCGTAAAAGATTTTACCTGAGGCGTTCTGTTTTCTGGCCATTTATTATTCCAGATATAATGCATCACATCTACCGATTCTGTTTCTTTACCATCTTCTAAAAACACGCCGTACCACGTTGGTGTTCGTTCTTGTTTTTGACCCCATAAAAACACATAAGACCCAAGACAACGAATCGGATCTGATGCTATGGCTATTTCGTACCTCTTTAAATAATTTGCAGCTTTTAAGGTACTATTTTCTTCAACAGGAATATTCCACGAGGTTTTTGGCACTTCCCAATGTCCGGTCGCGCCCCATTCGGTAACAATGTAAGGTCCTGTATAACCAAACTCTTTTAAATATTCTGGCAATTTCTCAATCTTTCCGTATAATTGAACAGATAGAATATCAATATCTGTACAGCGTTCTTTTATATAATTAATTTCTTGTTGAGAAATCCCTGCAAGTGTCGTTGTTGTTAAATGATTTGGGTCGATTTCATGAATCATTTTAGAAATATCATTAACGGCATCCCAAACTCTTGGGTTGGTTGCTCGCAAATTTAGTTCATTTCCTATGGCCCAAATTAATAAGGATGGATGATCTTTAAGTTCTAAAACTTCTTTTCTAATTCTTTCCTTTTGCTCTCTAACTGCGACCTCATCATTATAATCGAATCCATGACGTTCCCTTGCCACTTCAATACCCATAGTTACCATTAATCCATACTTTAAAGCTTCATCTAAAACTTCTTTTCCACTTTGCTCCCCATTATCGGTTCGCCATGTTCTAAATGAATTTCCGTTATGTTTCGCCAAAGCTGGAATATTTCCAAATTCTAATCCGGCACCTTGAATATAAAACGGTTTGTTATTGACTGATAACTGGTAATTCCCATCTGTATTTTTTAATGTTACTTTTGCCACAGTTCTTTCTATAGTAAGCGATTCTGGTTTTGTTGTATTCTCTATAAATGTATTCGTTTTACAAGCCATAAAAAGTATGGCACAAAAACATGCTGTAAAAATATTTTTCATCATTACAGATGTTAATTTTTAACTAATTCACGTTCCAATTGTTCTAACGATTTTCCTTTGGTTTCTGGTAATATTTTTAATAAAATAAAAAATCCAACGAAAGCAATGGCGCCAAATATAAAAAACGACATGGCATTACCTAAATTTGATAATTCCCACGGAAATATAAGTTGTACTACCGAGCTTAAAAATGAATTTACAAAGGCTATAACACCTATAGCGAGTCCTCTATATTTAATGGGATACAACTCTGAAAGTAATACCCACATTACTGGTCCTAAAGAAAAGGCAAAACAAGCTATAAAACCTAATATTCCTATTAGTACTAAAGTGGCATTCATAGTGGTAGCTGCTTCTAAAATGACACCGTCGTTTTTACTGTATATCTGATTTCCCAAAGCCAATTTCATATCGTTTTTAAAATCGACATCGTTGTCATACAAGGTATTTGCAAAAGGTTCTAAATATTCGGCCCCTTCAAATTGAAAGCTACTTATATCGGCAGAGGTTAACTGGTATGTTGCCTGCTTAAAACCATAAGCGCATAACAATAAACTTAATGCTATTCCTGCAGTACCTATTAACAGCAAAGGTCTTCTACCCATTCTATCAATTAAATACATGGCTACAAAAGTAAAAATAACGGTAATGGTGCTTAACAAAACTCCAGAAGAAAATGCCGCATCGGTACCTATTCCTGTTTGTTTAAAAATGGATGTAGCATAAAAATATACGGCGTTAATTCCTGTAACTTGTTGCAGAATACCAACTACAAACCCAACCATTAAAATAAAGCGTAAAGATTTTTTTAATAAATCTTTAATAACCACTTTTGATTTGTTCTTCTCTGCATCAATATTTTGTTCGATAGCTAATATTTCTCGCTCCCCAAGTTGTTTTCCATGTATTTGAGTTAATACGTTTTTTGCTTCCTCAACCTTGTTTTTTAAATATAACCATCGCGGACTTCGTGGCACAAAAAATAATGCCATAAAATACAATACAGCAGGAATTAGTTCAACACCCAACATCCACCGCCAAACATTTTCATCGGTTAAAAAAGAGTTGTTTGGTGTATTGAATTTATTAAAAAAGTAATTACTTAAAAAAGCAGCAAAAAAGCCAAGAACAATATTTAATTGCTGAATGGCTACAAGTTTACCTCTGTTTTCTGCGGTAGACACTTCGGCTATATACATGGGCGCTAAAATAAGTGCCGCCCCAAAAGCTAAACCGCCTATCATTCTGGCTATATATAGCATTTCATAAGAAGTTGCATAAGCCGATAGTAAAGCCGAAATAGCATACAGAAATGCTACTACTAGCAGTATTTTTTTCCGACCCATTATATCGCTTAATCTGCCTGAAATAAGCATAGCTATCATGGCTGCAAATGAGGGTGAACTTACAACCCATCCTACTTGTCCTTCACTTAAATTAAATTCCGGCCCTGCATAAGACATGACTCCAGATATAATTCCTGCATCAAAACCAAATAGAAATCCTCCTAAGGATACTACAAAGGCTATAAATATTAATTTTTTAGACATATTAAATTTTTTAGTTGGTCAATATTATGTTTTTAATTTGAATGTGTGGTCTTTTTATATTTAATCTGCTTAATGTTATTTTGTTTCCTTGTAATCGCCATTATTAAAAACCAAATGACATCTACAAAAAAATTATTATTTAGGCTTCCGTCTATGAACGCTAAAAAAGGCTGGTAATTTTTGAAAGTTACCCACTCTTTTTGCCAATCCACTAAATTACATTATTTATATACTCTTTTTATTTAATAAATAGAATAATGCTAAACTAACTGTTTATTTACGTCCAACTTCCTTTGCCCAATCGCCTCTATAAATTATTTTTTGATCGTGAATTTTAAAAATAAATTTCCCATATTGAACAAAAACTCCTGCAGATGCATTTACTACCCAACAATTATCTGGGATATTAAAGAAATTTTCAGCTGTAATGGTTTTATTATTCAATTGATCAGTTATAGAAATTGATGCCTGTGGTCCTACATCCCATCCAAGGTGTGTATTATAACTTAATTTTAATTCGCCAACCAATTTAAAATTTTCTTTGGTTTCTATTTTGGTTTTTATACTCCCGATTTTTCCTTCGTTTAAATCTTTTCCTGGAGTTACTTCAATAGTTAATTTAGGTAATTCAAAAGGTGATTTTGACGCTAGAATCATTATAGATTCGTTTTTAATAATATTATTATCAACGTCATAAAATTCGAAAGCAAGTTCCATATCTTCAATTCCATCAGGGTCAATTTTTAATTGATCTGCAAAATAGCCTTCGTTTGTTATGTTTTTATCATAAATCACTTCATCAAGATATTTCACAACAACTTTTTTAACGTCATTAGTATTAAAAAGCTCTAACGGAATTTGAGTATTGGTATGTATAGACTTGTTTTTAGGGCTAATAATTAATCCCTTCATATAATCTCTCATTGCAAACCAAACCGGACGAGGTGAACCATATTTATCGTTTACATCTTTATAGCCCCAGAACCCAAACCATTCTTCTGGCTGATTGATGTTATGAAGCGATTTGTCTCCACCTTTCCACCAACCATCGGCATAATAAAATGGGCACATACCTACAGCCCCAGCATCAATAAGATCTCGATAATTTGAAATCAACCCGTTGCTTTGTTGAACTAAAGTATTAGAACCATATTGACCAATACCCCCTTCTGGTGACACTGAATAACCAAATTCGGTAGTTATGAATGGTTTATTTAATCCGTTTAATTCATTCAAACCTTTAATGTAATCTTTAAAACCCATGGTTACTGTTTGGCCTTCATTGTGGTCGTAACAATTGTATGCATAAACATCAAATATAGACTCATCCATATAATCGCTAATCATAGCATTGGCAGAAAGCGTAACTGGAATTCCAGGATGATCTTGATGAATAACGTTTATTAGAAGTTTCATAAGGTCAACAAATGCTTTACCTGTTACGCTATGAATATGATCTGTTTGAGGTTCGTTGATAACCAAGTATGAAATGATGCAATCATAATTTTTAGCATATTTCATGACTCTTTTTAATTCCTTTTCACTGTCCTTAATAAATTTTGGGTCTCCATAATCTGCTTCGGGGTTTATTTCTAAACCCATAATAAGTTTTAGTCCTGACTCCTGAACAAGTTTTAATTGCGCTTCAGAATATTGACTCCAAGTTCTAATGGTGTTATAACCGCCTTCTTTGATTCTATCTAGATCAAATTTCATTAATTCCAGGTCATCCTTCTTTGCATCTTCATAAGGATGTTGCCCTGGGCGTGCGCCTATTTCGTAACCAATGGCCTTTATAAAGAACTTTTGCCCATTTAAATAATACCAGTTGTCTTTTAATTCAATTTGAGTTTTCGATTGAGAAAATCCGAAAGCAGCGACAACCAATAACAAGATGCTTGTTGCAATTAAATTTCGTTTCAAATCCTTTTTTTTAATCATTTGTCTTATTTTTAATCTATTTGTATTTCTTTTAATTTCGTTTTATTGATAAACCCTTACGTAATCAATTTCCATAGTTGCAGATGTGAAATTTGGATCGATAGTACCGCCTAAAGTTCCGCCCATGGCAATATTTAGAATAATAAACTGCTTATTATAAAAGGGCCAAGTTTGATTGTTTTTTGTTGTTGGATAATATGTGTAGTAGGCAACATCATCCAATAGAAAAGTTAGGCTTTCTGCCGTCCAAACCATGGAGAAAACATGAAATTCGGTCGTTTCGTTGCTAATAGCTACAGCTTTATAATTAACAGTTGCTCCAGAACTTGAAGTTGTATGTATAGCGCTAGATATTTTCCCTGGATTGTTACCCACATATTCCATGATATCAATTTCACCACAGGCTGGCCATCCTACAGAACTAATATTAGAACCAAGCATCCAAATAGCAGGCCAAACACCACCACCCACCGGCAATTTAGCGCGAACATCAATTCTTCCATAAGTAAAATCAAACTTACCGGCCGTAAGAAGTCTTGCAGAGGTGTATGAAGAACCTTGATAAACTTCCTTTATTGCTGTTATTTTTAACACACCGTTTTCAACTTTAGCATTATCTAGTCTGTTAGTATAATATTGCGATTCGTTATTTCCCCAACCGTTATCTCCAGTCCCGGTATTGTAGCCCCAATTAGAAGTATATGGTGCGCCATCTTGATTAAACTCATCTTGCCACACGAGCAGCAACTCTTTATACACGTAAACTTTTACTGTATGAGTAATACTAACAGACCCTACGCCATTATAAGCTGCAACTATAATAGAATAAGTATTGGTTCCACCATTAGTAAATGTATAACTAAATGTATTTTGTGTAAACTCTAAGGTTTCATTATTGATTAATACTTTATACGAAGTTGCATTTGTTGCAGAAATTGTGAAATTAACTTTTCCGCTACCGTCACCATTAAGGTTATTGCTATCGGTACCAACTACTGTGCTTACTACTGATAAATTTGAAGGTTTTAAATTGTTTTGTACTTGATTATCGTTCCCTTTATCAGCATCACATGATAACATAGACAACAATACTATTAAAAGTATGAAAATATTGATTTTATGCATAGTTAAATAACTTAATTAGTCTTTTAATTATTTAATTTAAATTCTAAATAGTTTAAATTAAAACCACCTTTATCAAAAACCACTTTAATTTTATTTTCTCCTTGTTCCAATTTTACGTCTGGAATGGTTAGCGTTCTGTAACTATCTTTGTTGTTTGATATTGCAGGAAGTTTAAATATTTTGGATATGTGTGTGTTTTCTTTTTCTAAATGCACTTTAGCTCGTTTAGAATTATTGGCGTATCTAATTAGTACATTATAAATGCCCTTTTTATTTACGGTAACGGTGTACTGCAGCCATTCGCCATCTTTAATGTCGCATACCTCATAGCCATTTGAATTTTCATCTTTGCAGCTTTGGATATCAACACCGTCATTTCGCATAGTATTGCCGCTATTCCATTTTACGGCTATACCAGTATCAACCCTATAGTTTATAAAATCTTTATCTAAATAGGCATAACCAATGCTTCCTAAATCATATTCTGTTGCATAAACCAACCCTGGAACAGCATGTTTTTTATAAGGTTTTGTAGAGTTTGTTTTTACTTGTCGAAACATGGCATCAATAACATCGCGTTTTAATGTTAGATGCTCGATTTTGTAGTTTTCGGCTAATTGCATTAAAGCATTAAACGCAAATGCTTCAGTAGGTTTCTCGCCACCATTTTTCCAATAGTTTTTGATAATTTGAAATTCTGGGTTTTTAGTCACGGAAGTAACGCCTGCTATATTTTCTAATTTTTTCATTGGCCAGAATGCCCAACCAATGTTATTACTCTCTACTAAACTAATAGCCTCCTTAAACCATACATTCGAATTTTCTCCACTTTCGCCAAGCCAAATAGGAATATTGTATTGCGAACGATAGTCTAACATTTTTTGTATGGACTTAATCGTGTTGTAATTCCAGTACTTATGAAAGCTTAACACCATATTGCCGTCCCATACAGGTAAAATTCCTTCGTAATTGTTTCCCCAACAATTACCTTCAATAAAAATAATGTGATTAGTGTCTACTTCTCTAATGGCTCTTGTAATAGCAACCAATAACTCTCTTAATGGCGCATTGGACGTTTCGTCGCAACCATTTTTATTATCTCCTGTAAAACTCCAATTAGGCTCGTTAATAATATCGTAACCACCAATCCATGGCTCATTTTTATAGCGATTGGCGAGCTTTCGCCATAATGCAATCATTTTTTTCTGGTTAGCTTCATTTTCCCAGAGCGACGGTTTTGAATTATCGTAATCTGAAATGTTTGCATCATTCCCTTGACCACCTGGTGCCGCATGCAAATCTAAAATAAGATACATTTTATTTGCCTCACACCATTCTAGTAAATCATCTGTCAATTGAAATCCTTTATCAATCCAAGTGATTTCACCATTTATTTCATCTTCAATCGGCGGCGTATATAAATTATAATGCATGGTTAGCCTCACTGAGTTAAACCCCCAAGCGGCCAGAGAATCTATATCTCTTTTGGTTATACCATTGGCCAAATAATTATCATAAAATAGTTTTGTTTTTTCATTACCTATAAGGTTTTCTATGTTTTGTTTAATAACATGCTGTGGTCCTGCAAACTCTCCAGTTTGCATCATATATCCTTCTTGGACCATCCATCCTCCAAGACCTAAACCACGAAGCAGCACATTGTTTCCGTTTTTATCAACAATTTTTTGTCCATCGCGATGTAAAAAAGTTTGAGATTCCACAATAGAAAATGTTGCTAAAAGTAAGATTAAAACAATGTACTTCATTAAGTAAATTAAAATTTTATGATGCTATTCCCAAGAAAACGTTCCAACAGCACCTTCATCGAGCGAGGTTGTTACCCATTTATTATTAAACTTTATATTAAATACTTGATTTGTATTGCCGTCATTTTGAACGATTAACACCTTTTTACCCTGAGGTGTTTTAAATGCTACATTGTTTAAATTTCCGCTTATATTACTATTTATTCGAACTGAACCCATTGGGACAAACTTTGATGCATGTGCTATTATGTAGTAGGCTACATTTCTTTGAAAACTTTCGCTTGAACTGATAGTAATAGCGCCTTTACAAACTGTACATCCTCCGTTTGTATGAGGACCAAAATCTGCATTATTGGCAAGATTCCATTCCAATGCTGTTTTACTCCAATTCCTCATAGACCCAATAACAACATTCTTTAGGTGCCAGTTTAAATCGCCCGAAAAATCACTTGTAGAAGATGTATACTGTTCTGTAAAATAAACATTTTTGTTAGGAAACGCATTATGCACGGTTGAAAGTGCGCTGATTTCGCCACCATACAAATGAAATGCTGCCCCATCAATATAAGGATTAGCATCTGTATCATTTAAAACTTCAATGGGATATTGCGGATTGTCGCAATTATGATCCCAAATAATTATTTTGGTACTTATGTTTGCCGCCACAAAAGCAGGTCCTAAATGATTTTTAATAAAATTGGCTTGCTGGCCTGCCGTCATATACATACTCGGGTTATTACCGTCGTGCAAAGGTTCATTTTGAATTGTAATAGCATCTATGTTAATGCCTTCTGCTTTCATGCCCTGTATATATTTTACAAAATACTGTGCATAAACACTATAATATTGAGGCTGTAAACTACCGCCGATAAAACTATTTTTATCTTTCATCCAAACTGGTGCAGACCATGGAGAACCCAATATTTTTATATTCGAGTTTATGGCTAGTATTTCTTTTAACGTTGCAATCACTTCTGCATCATTACTAAGACTAAACTTAGCTAAAGTAAGATCGGTTTCACCTATAGCAAGGTCGTTGTAAGTAAAAGGAGTTGCATTTAAATCGGATGCCCCAATACTAACTCTTAAATAACTTATAGCAATTGAATTGTCTGAAACTCCAAATAACTCTTGCAATAATTCTTGCTTTTTAGATGCACTCAATTGATTAATGACCTGTGCACTACCGCCTGTTAACGTAAACCCGAACCCATCGATAGTTTGGTAACTTTGAGTATCAGAAACTTCAATATTTGCATAAATATTTGATGCTGTCCCGAAACTTAAAACAGATGATTGTTTTTGTAAAAGAACACTTTGATTGCCTTTAGTTAGCCAAAAATCAACCTCGTTTGTTGTTGCCACTGGAGGCTCTATTGTATTTGGGTTATCCTCTTTATCACTCGAGGATGAGCAATTTATAAAGGCTAAAACAAAAAACAAAGACCATAAATTCATAATATACTTATTGAAAAAAATCATTTTAAAAAGGCCTGTTTTTAAATTAATAAACTAAGGTTTGAATGGCATGCGCAGGAATCTCAACCACTGTTTTCTGATTTCCAACAAATAAATTGTAGATTACTTTTTCGCCCGTTTTATTCATAACTACAGTTACCATTTTACCATTAGTATTTAAAAATGATGTGCTTATTAGTGTACTTCTACTAACAGTTGTACTTACTCTTTTAGCTTCTGGACGGATAAATTTTGAAAAATGCCCAATATAATAATATGAAGGCGTATATATTAATTCTCCAGTATTAATATCAGCGTGAATAGGTGCAAAACAAAAATTACCAACGTGGTTTGGTCCACCCGTTTGGTCTAACAAAATATTCCAATCGGTCCAGCCTACCGTTCCGTTATTAAAATCGTTAATCATAGAATTACCATAACGCTCTGCATTTGGCCAAAACTGATATTTAGCTGCGTCAAATTTTTCGTTACAACCTTCTGTAAACAACAACTTTTTATCTGGATAGGCTTCATTTACTTTTGCTAAATTGTCGAACATTGGATCGCCACCAGCCCAGGTTTCGTACCAATGAAACCCCATACCCCAAACATATTTTACAGCTTCGGGATCTGAATATATTACATTGGCGCGTTGGGTCATTAAATCTCGATTATGATCCCAGACCACAATATTTTTGTCGCCTAAGCCTTCTTTTTCAAGGGTAGGGCCTAAATAATTTTTTAAAAAGTCTCTTTCTTCTTCGGCCGTATAAATACACGATTCCCATGTTTGAGTCGCCATAGGTTCATTTTGTATAGTTAACCCCCAAATTGGCATACCTTCTTTCTCGTAGGCTTTTATAAATCTAGCGTAATAACTTGCCCATGATTGATAGTATTCTGGTAATAATTTTCCGCCTTGAAGCATGCTTTTGTTGCTTTTCATAAATGCGGGCGGACTCCATGGTGATACATAAAACAGTAAACTTCCACCTGCCATTTCGATGGCTCTTTTTATCATGGGGATACGGAACTGTTTATCGTGATTTATACTAAACGTTTTTAATTCTTTATCGCCTTCATCAATATAAGTAAAACTACCAGAACCAAAATCTGCACTATGAATACTTGTTCTTAATAGCGAGTAGCCAATGCCATTTTCGGTATCATAATAAGCTGTTAATAATTCCTGTTGTTTTTTAGAACCTAATTTGGCAAAAACTTCTGCACTCGCATCTGTAATTGCACCTCCAATACCAATAAAGGTTTGGAATGTTTTTTTAGGTTCTACAAAAACCGAAATTTCTGATTCTAAGGGTTGAACGCCTTTAGAAAAAGATGGGTTATCAGTTATGGTTAATCTAAAATCTGTATCGCTGGCTGTTGTATATACCGTTATTGTTTTGTTTTCAGTTGAAAATTCTTGTGCTTGAATTGGCAATTCTTCTAAATTCTTCTTTTCTTCTTTAGGAGAATTACAAGCTACCAAAGAAAAACTCATGAAAACCATTTTAACATATTTTAAATTCATTTTTTTATTTTTTTATATTCAATTTAAATTTGATTACATAATCGATTACACCAATCATTTCTTAAAACAATTCACTTTTAAGCTTTTTAATAAAATAATAATATTTTATTAAAATTTAGTTGCATGTGTTATTAAAGCAATAGCCTACAATATAAGCATTATAGGCTATTTGCCCTAACAACTAAACTAAACTAAACTTCGGTAATTTATTGATTATAAGCTTCCTCTAAATTCTACGTTATCTACGTTAATTCCAGTCGAACCAATATTTTCACCTCCACATTTTATAATTATATAAACAGTACCGGCTTCACTAAAATTTACAACGTTTCCAGAGCCACCGCAGCCGACTGCAGAAAGTTTACCAGTAAAAGCAGACGTAGCGCATCCAGCCCAGGTATTTAATTGCATACGAACATCGCCTGAATAATCGCTATTTTGAACTGGCGCTGTTTTAGAAACATACACCTCAAACCACGTATTTGAAGAACCATCACCCCAAACTTTCATGTCTATTTTGTAGTTCTTGTTTGCTTGAACTTCTACCGCTTGGTAAATACCTTGCTGACTCCATCCACCACCTGAAATATTAATATATCCCGGCACGTAAGACCATGCGGCTCCAGAAGCACTAATGTTTAATATTGTCCATTCATTATAGTCATCAACACTCTCGAATTTACTGCCTTTAAGAAGGTTTCCAGCAACAGGATCTGATTCGGCTACAATAAGCTCTTTGCTTAACGAATTTGATTCGCCACCACGACCTATTGAGGTATGGGTAATAGTGTAAGTACCTGCATCGGGCAAATAAATTTCTTCTTTCATTTTACCTATATAACTTCCTTCACCTATATCCCATTTGGAGGCGATAACATTAGTAGTTTGCGACTCTAGCAAATAAGTGTTAATGACACCTTCAACCGGGGTTATAGTAAATGAAGCATCTACATTAGAATCTGATAAACCATTCCCTTCAACAGAATCGTTAGGCTGACAGCCTATTATAGTACCTAAACCAAGTACTAAAAACATTAAATATGCGTATTTATTGAATATTATTTTTACGTTCATAATTTTTCAATTTTAATAATTAATAATTTGGATTTTGTACAATCTTAGTATTCTCTAATTCTTTTAAAGGAATTGGTAAAATTTCATTTTTACCTGCAGAAAACCCTTTACTAGCTAAGGTTGTTGCTGCTCTACCAGTTCTTACAAGATCGAACCAACGATGTCCTTCTCCTGCTAATTCTAATCTTCTTTCTTTTAAAATAGCATCAATAGAAACAGTAACAGAAGGTAAACCAACTCTAGCTCTTACGGCATCTAATAATGCCTGTGCTCTTGCGCCTGTACCGCCTAAAGCTTCGGCTTCTAGCAAATAGGTATCGGCTAATCTAATAGCATAAACATGTTGCTTATAATTTAAAACGGTTGCACCGCCACCTGTAGAAACATCTGTTGTTAGCGGCATGAACTTTTTAAGAAAATATCCTGTGTCTAAATATCCAGGTGTGTAATCTGCTTGACCTGCTGTTTTTAATGCTTTTAAATCTGCAATAGTAGCATCAAAACGAGGATCGCCAGAAAGGGCATCGTATAAGCTTTGAGTAATTACGTTAAAACTCCATCCAGAAGCATAATCTGGTGCTGAAGAACCACTTGGTCTTGAATAACTTCTAGGGCCTACCATTATATTTAATGTATTTCCTTCGTCTGCACCAGTACCCCAAAAGCCCCAATCTGCGTTACTTTTATCAGTATGCGCTATCTCTAGTATAGATTCAGAATTATATATATTACTGATAGTCCATAAATCTTTAAAATTTGATAATAGTTTATAACCGTATATACTTGTCCCTCCAGGTGTTCCATTTACTACCGCTAACTCTGTCGCTGCCTGAGAAGACTTTCCTTGATAAAGATATACTTTGCCTAATAATGCTTGTGCTGCACCTTTAGAGAATCGTCCGCCTTCGGTGGCAGCAACCACCGTATTTGGCAAGCTTTGCATTGCATCGATTAAATCGGTTTCAATTTGAGTGTAAACGTCTTCAGGAGTTGCCTGAACAACATTATAAATTTCACTTGAAGAAATGGGTGTCGTAATTAATGGGATGTTTTTAAACATTCTAACCAATTTAAAATAGTAATAGGCGCGTAATGCTTTAGTTTCGGCTGTAAATCTTGCTTTAGTACTATCATCCATTGAGACATCTGGTAATTTAGACAATAAAACATTCGCTCTAAAAATTCCTTGATAAAAATCGTTCCAAAAACTTACAGGAATAGTTGATTGGCTTATGGAATAATCTGAGAAGGATTGAATTCCGGTACCATCGGTAGCACCACCACCACCGGCGTAATGATCGTCTGATCCTGCATTAAACCATGCTATCATATTATCAAACCCTCCCGATTGCTTTCTTAACAAATCATAAACTGCCACCAAACCAGAATATGCTTCACTTTCATTTTGATAATAATTATCTTCTAACGCAGTTCCTTTAGGTTCTACTTCCAAAAATGATTCGCTACATGACATAATGGTTAAAAACATCAATAAGCTATACGTTGTAAGTTTTATACTTTTAAATTTCATAATGCTTTTTTTTAAAATTGTAAATTAACTCCTAACATAACTGTTTTAGCCTGAGGATAGTACCCTCTATCAATTCCAAATATTCCACCTCCAATTTCAGGGTCATATCCTGAGTATTTAGTAAACGTGAATAAATTTTCACCTGTTACATAAATTCTTACTTTTTCAAGACCTACTCTATCTATAACTTGGTTAGGTAAAACATATCCAAATTGGATGGTTTTAAATCTTAAATAATCACCTTTTTCTAAATAAAAATCAGATGGATTATTAAAGTTTTTATTAGTATCGTTAGTAGTAAGTCTTGGGAAATCGTTTGAAGTTCCTTCTCCTGTCCATCTACCTAAGCAGTTGTTTGGTAATTTGCATTTCCAATATCTAAACGTCTTAAGCCTTGAAAAATCTTGTTTCCACTGGCTCCTTGAGCAAAAACCATTAAATCGAAATTCTTATAATCTAAATTTAGGGTAAATCCGAAAGTTACTTTAGGAATTGAACTTCCTAAGAAATCTCTATCACTATCTGTTATTAAACCATCACCATCAATATCTTCCCATTTAAAATCTCCTGGTCTTGCATTTGGTTGAATAAGTCCACCAGACGTATTAGTGTATGAATTAATTTCATCTTGGTTTTGGAATATACCATCTGTTTTAAATCCGTAGAACGAATTATACGACTGACCAACTTGAGTTCTAGTTATAGGAAACGTACTCGATTGAATGGTTGCACCACCAGATAAAAATTCTATTCCATTTCCTAAATATGTTACTTCATTTTTCAAGAATGAAACATTTCCATTAATAGAAACATTCAATTCGTTAAAGCTTTTATTATACCCCAACTCGATTTCTAATCCTTTATTTTCCATATCGGCAACATTTCCAACTGGACTTCCTGTAGATCCAACATATCCAGGAATATGAACATCTTGTAAAATTCCTGTAGTTGTTTTGTTATAACAATCGAAAGATAATCTGAAATTTTGTAAATAGTCGCGTCAAAACCTATATTGGTTTGACTGGTTTCTTCCCATTTTAAATCTGGGTTAGCTGGTGCATTTGGACTATTCCCAATAGTTACAGCACCTGAATTCCCAATAGTATAATTTCTACCATCACCTATAGTTGCTAAATATTGAAAATCTCCAATAGCATCATTTCCGGTAACACCATAACCTCCTCTAATTTTTAATTGATTTACAACATCATTTTCTGGCCAAAAATCTTCTTTAGATGGTACCCAACCTGCAGAGAATGAAGGGAAAACACCATATTTATTATTTGATCCAAAACGAGAAGAACCATCTCTACGCATAATACCAGTAAAAAGATATTTTTCATTATAATTGTAATTTAACCTTGCAAATAAAGATGTAACTTTATGCTCGTTTCCAGTATAACCGTAAGCATCAATTTGATCTGTCGGCACACTAAAGTTAAAAGATGCATCTTTATAATTATCCACAGGAATATCATAATAAGTTACTCCTTCTCCACTTGTAATATTGTCTACATAAACACCTTGCCCTAATAAGATACCAAAATTATGATTATTAATTTCTTTAGAATAAGCTATTGTGTTTTCAACATTCCAACCAAATCCCTTATTTGTGTTTCTCGAAATGTTGTTTTGAGAAATAATATTGGATGCATTTAAATAAGCTTCTGGAGTATAACTCTCTCCTCCCCAGTATGCTAATTTACCACCTAGAGTTGTTCTTACTTTCAATCCTTCCATTGGTTTTACTTCAACATAGGCATTACCTACAAAATTGTCTGACCAATCGTAATTACCCAATCTTGTAAGTTGATATGCTAAAGGGTTTGTCATTTCTTGTCCAACCTGAGTTGAAATTCCGTAAGGATTTCCATTGGCATCTCTAAAAATACCGCTATTGGAATACGGCGCCTGATTTGCAAGTATTGGGTCAGTTTCTACTGTTGGTGTTAAAGGATCTAAGTTTATGGCAGAAGATAGCGGTCCTCCATATTCACTATTTGTATTTCCAATTCCTACAGTTTTCTCTCTAGAATATCCTACCGTTTGTCCGAAACGGATATAATTGTTTATTTTATGAGTTGAATTTAAACGGATATTTTTTCTTGTGTAATTAGAGATATCACTCATTACAATACCTTCTTGATTTAAATTCCAAAAGAAGCGTAAAAAGTAGATTTATCATTCCCACCACTTAAACTAAGTTCATGACTGTAGCGTTGTGCATTATTATTAAATATTTGCCCTTGCCAATCTGTTCCCTCTCCATAAGAAGATGGATCTGAAAACTTTATTGCTCCACCACCTGCAACAGATGCTTCATTCATTAATGTAGTATACTCTGTTGCGTTTAACAAGTTTAATTTTCTTGCCGGAGAAGAAACCCCAGTAAAGCCATTATAGTTTACACTAAGCTTCCCCGCTTTACCTTTTTTAGTTGTTACAAGAATTACCCCAGTTGCAGCTCTTGCACCATAGATTGCTTGAGAAGCGGCATCTTTTAAAACTTCAATGGAAGCTATATCTGCCTGATTAAGATACCCAATGCCTCCAGCATCGACTACAACACCGTCTACAACCCATAATGGATCATTACTTCCAAATGTAGTAATACCACGTACTCTAATGGTAGATGATGAACCAGGTTGACCTGAATTTGCAGCAATTGTTAAACCAGAAACACGCCCTTGTAGAGATTGTTCAATTCTTGTAATAGGAAGCTCTGCTAAATCCCCTTCCTTAATACTAGAAATAGCACCAGTAACAACACTTTTCTTTTGAGTTCCATAACCTACTACTACAACCTCGTCTAATAATTCTTGATTAGGCACGAGAGCAATTGTAAATTGTTTTTTTCCATTAATAGCAGTTTCAACAGTGGTATAGCCAACATAGCTAATTACCAATATACCATTAGAAGGAACTTCCATACTAAATTTACCATCAAAATCGGTGGTAGTACCCTTATTCGTACTCTTTAGTAAAATAGTTGCTCCAGGGACGGGCATACCCATTTCATCATTAACAATTCCGTTTACAACAAGGTTTTGCGCCTGCACATAAACTGAAAAAAGAATAGTTAAAAAACATAAAACATGTAATTTGTTTAATTTCATTTTAGTTAGTTTAGAGTTAATATTTTGTTAATATGACACTAAGGTAAAATCATTTTTGCGGATTTATTAATTTATTTATTATACAAAAACACATCAAACTATAATTTTTTACACTACTAAAACACATCAAAATAAAATTTATCTCATTTGTTTTTAGCACTTTATATATTTTAAAAACACATTTATTATTTATTTGAAATACTACATTTATAAAAAATCATATAACTTAGCATTTTTAACACATTTTAAACTATCACTTTTTAAAATAGTTTCTTTAGAACGACATCTAAAAAGCACTTATGAAATTAATTAAGCTATACGCTTTTATTCTTTGGGTGATAACTGGCGTTTCTATAGCGCATGCTCAAATAAATGCCGTAGGAATTCCTAGTATTAAAAACTTTATTAAGAGTGACTATAAAGGCGGTACACAAAACTGGGATATAGATCAGGACTTGAACGGGAACGTCTATTTTGCTAATCAAAATGGTCTTTTACAATTTGACGGTCTTACTTGGCGTGTTTACAGAATACCAAACTCCTTAGATGTTCGATCGGTTAAAGTTGATAATAATTCTGGCAGAATATATGTTGGCGGCTACAACGAATTCGGCTATTTTGAAAGCGGATCGAATGGCCAATTAGTTTATACTTCTTTAATGAATTTAATCAGTGATTCTAGTCACAATCTATCTGATTTCATTTGGAAAATACATGTTTATAATGATGAAGTTGTTTTTCAGTCTTTTATGAGTGCTTATATCTATAGAAAAAATAAGATTACCGTATTAAACGCGCCTAATCGTTTTCAATTTTCTTTTGTGGTTAATGATGCCTTGTACTTTCAAGACATAAAAGATGGGATTCTAGAATATAAAAAAGGATTTTTACATCCTTTAAAAGGCTCCACTTTTTTTAATAATTCTGAGGTTTGGGGAATGTTCTCACTCCCACATAACAACTTACTCGTTGCTACTCTCGAGAAAGGTCTTTTTATTTACCAAAATGGAAAAATAACAGCTTGGAATACCGAGGCTAATACTTTTATTAAACAAAACGGCTCTTTAGGTGGGGCATCACTTAAAAATAATGCATTAGTAATAAATTCTGTATTAAATGGTATAATAATATGCGATTTAAATGGAAAGATAACCCAGCATTTAGATATTAAAAAAGGGTTGCAAAATAATACGGTTCTAAAATCGTATGTAGATGATAAAAATAATCTTTGGTTAGGCCTAGATAATGGTATCACTTTTGTAAATCAGAACTCTCCTTTTACCTTTTTTAACTCTAGTTATAATCTTAGCACCGTATACGCGTCGGCGGTTTACAATGATTTTTTGTATGCAGCAACCAACCAGGGAGTTTTTTATCATGAATTAAACAGGTCGTTTTTAGACAATAATTTTTCAATGGTAAATGGTATTACCGCCCAATCGTGGAATATTCAAGTTATTGGCAATGAGTTGGTTTGCGCCAATAACAATGGCGCTTATATTATAAAAGGCAATAGAGTAATAAAAAAATTAGATAATCAAGGATATTTTGGATTTAAAGAAATACCCTCAAATACCAACTTTATAATTGGAGCGAACTATCGTGGTTTTAGTTTGTTTGAAAAAACCAAAACTGGTTTAGAATATAAAGGCGCCATTGATGGCTTTACGAATTCGACAAACTTTTTTGAAATAGATGATACTTTTTTATGGTTATTACGAGACCAGCGTTTATACAAATTAAAACTGGATAAAGACTATAAAAAATTTACTTCTGTAGAAACAATTGTTAAACTACAACCCCATAAAAATACTATTAATAGTTTGCAAAAAATTAATAATCAGGTTTATTTTGAAAGCCAAAATCACTTTTACACCTACTCTAAAGAAAACAAAATTTTTAATGAAGCGCCTGGATTAAGCAATTTATTTAGCAAATCTCCAAAAATAAACTATGCAAAAGAAGATTCGCATGGTAATTTATGGTATTTATCGGGTGAATTGTTGGGTGTTCATTTAAAAGATGATTATGGGAATTTTAAACACTCGCAGACAATATTTTCGAACTTAACGGGTAATCTGGTTAATAATTATCTATCCATAAATACCTACGACCCGAACAATATATTTATTGGAACTACAAACGGTTTGGCACGTTTTGATTCGAAATTTAATAGCAGTGTTGACGCTAAACCAAAAGTATATATTCGCAGTTTTTCTTATGCCCAAGACACTATTATTCATGGCAATCCAAATGATAAAAAACATGAATACATTATGCCCTACGCTCAAAATAATGTAAAATTTACATTCTCCGCACCTGAATTTGAAAACTCTCAAAATTTAACATTCGCTTATCAACTCTTTCCATTTGATGACAACTGGAGTAATTGGTCGAATACCTATGTTAAAGAATATACAAACCTAAGAGAGGGTAATTATGCTATGAAAGTTAAAGTGAGAAACAGTTTTGGTAAAGAATCTGATGTTTATTCATTAAAATTTACTGTAAAACCACCATGGTATAGACATTACGGGGCATATGTATCTTATTTTTTACTTCTGGTATTAGTAATTTATTTTGTTTCGGTAATGGTAAAAATTAGATATCGCAAAAAAGAATACTACAAAACCATCGAGCAACGAAAAATTTATTTAGAAAAGGAGTCTAAAATAAGAAAGGAGCAATATCTATTAGAAAAAGAAATTGAGAAATTAAACAGAGATAAATTACAGACAAAATTACATGCCAAAGACAAAGAACTAGTAACTAACTCGCTTCAAGTAGTTAAGAAAAATAAAATACTAAACAGCATTATTCAAAAGCTTAAAAGTATGGAAATTGAATCGGTGAATGAAAACACCAAAGCTCAATTTAATGCCTTAAAGAAAAATATTTCTAAAGAAATTAAAGCAGATAATAGTTGGAAAGATCTTGAAAAACACATTAAGAACGTTCATTTCGAATTCTTAAAACGTTTAAAAGACAAACACCCAGACATAACACCAAGAGAACTCGATTTAGCCACCTATTTACTCATTAATATGACTACCAAAGAAATATCGGAAGTAATGAATATTTCTAATAAAGGTGTTGAACTTGCGCGCTACCGCCTTCGTAAAAAAATTGGATTAAAAAGAAAGGAAAATTTAACCGGATACTTAATGAGTGTCTAATTATATCTTCATTTAATAAACAAAAAAACCTTCAATCGCTTAAAGGCTTTTCAAAAACAACAAACCCCGTGTTTATAAACAACACGGGGTTTTTAAGTGGAGAAGAGCGGGCTCGAACCGCCGACCTCTTGACTGCCAGTCAAGCACTCTAGCCAACTGAGCTACATCCCCAGTAATTTATTTTAATTCGCTTAGCACTAAAACAGGCAAGCTACTGTTAAAATCTTTTTTGTAAATCTGGTTTTTCTCCCATTTTTTCATAAAAAAACCTCTTTTTCTTCTAACCACACAAAGCATATCTGGATTGTGCGTTTTATAATGTTCTAAAACACCATGATACGTTGTAGGGTTTTCAGAATAAATTATTTCTGATACAATATTAGACAATTCATCGTTAATATTAAAATCTCCCTCCGTATAAAAAGGTGTTTTTACTAACAAAATATTTACAACAGCCTTAAAATTATCTTTAATTGCTTTTAACGGATTTAATACGCCTTCTTTTTTTATTATGGCCGATTTTACCGCCATTAAAATGGTTTCAATTGGTTTATAAACATACCCGTCAGGTATTATTAACGTAGGGATTGTAGTCTGCTTAACTATTTTTCCTGAAGTTTTTCCTAAAAACAAATCTTCATCTTCAGAATAAATTCTTGGTTCAATTAAAATCAAATCAATTTCCGCTGCTTTACACGCTAATTCTATAGTATCAATAAATTTCCCCTTAAGCGCTTTTACTATAATTTCAACATTCTTTGTGTTAACCTTAGACACCAAATCGTTTAAATATTCTAGCGTATCTTGCTCCAAAATATGATCTATTTTTATCATGGTCCCTGCTTTGGTATAAACATTATACACTTGAACAACATAAAGCTTTGCTCCAAAAGCTTCAGCAAAATCTACTGCGTATTGCAAATTACTTAAGGCGTTTGTTGAAGCTCCAACAGGTACTAATATATTTTTCATGATTAAAAATTTTCGGCTTAATTTTGATGCAAAAGTAATCAAATAAATGATTCGTAAAGGAACTTACAGCGATATCGATAAAATTTTAGAGCTCACAAAAGCGTGCGCTATTCAATTAATTGAAAAAAATATCTTTCAATGGAACCAGCACTATCCAAATAAAGAGGTGTTTAACGAAGATGTAAAACGCAATGAATTGTTTGTTCTTAAAAAACACAAAACCATAATTGGCTGCGTTACAATTTCAACCTTTATGGATCCATTTTACGAACCCTTAAAATGGCTTACACCCAATAATAACAATTTATACATTCATAGATTGGCTGTTCATCCTAACTACCAAGGGCAAGGATACGCACAAGAACTTATGTGTTTTGCTGAGAATTATGCAAGAAAAAATAATTTAAAGTCTATTAGATTAGATACATTTTCACAGAACACCAGAAACTTACGGTTTTACGAACAAAGAGGCTATGCACGTTTAGAAGGTATTTATTTCCCGAAACAAAGTGAGTATCCTTTTTATTGTTACGAACTTATTATATGAGTATAAATATTAGTTTAAAACATATAAACAAACTAGCAATACCAGCTTTAATTGCTGGCATATCAGAACCTATCTTATCTATTACAGATACCGCTATTGTTGGAAATATTAATGTAAATGCCACCGAATCTTTAGCCGCTGTTGGAATTGTGGGCGCATTCATTTCTATGCTTATTTGGGTCTTAGGGCAAACACGAAGTGCTATTTCATCTATAGTTTCTCAATATGTTGGCGCTAATAAGCTTGAAAAAATAAAAAACTTACCTGCTCAAGCTATTTTTATAATCACGTCGTTAAGTATATTAATTATTCTATCTACTTATCCCTTCGCTGAAACTATTTTTAAACTTTATAATGCCTCTAATTTAATTTTAGACTATAGTGTAGATTATTACAGAATACGTGTTTTTGGCTTTCCTTTTACATTATTCACTATGGCCGTTTTTGGAACGTTTAGAGGTTTACAAAACACGTATTACCCCATGATTATTGCTATTATTGGTGCCTTAACCAATATTATTTTAGACTATATTCTTGTGTTTGGAATTCAAAATTATATTCCTGCCATGAATATAAAAGGAGCGGCTTATGCAAGTCTTGCAGCGCAATGCTTAATGGCATTATTATCGGCCTACTATTTACTTAAAAAAACAAGTATCCCTTTAAAATTAAGTTTCCCGTTAAATAAAGAAATTAACCGATTCATTATCATGATTCTCAATTTGTTTGTTAGAACCTTAGCCTTAAACATTACACTATATTTTGCTACGCGTTTTGCTACTGGTTACGGGGCAGCATATATTGCTGCCTATACCATATCTATAAATTTATGGTTTTTTTGTGCATTTTTTATAGACGGTTATGCCAGTGCCGGTAATATTTTATCTGGAAAATTATTGGGTGCTAAAGCATATAGCGCGCTCCTTAAACTCAGTAATAAATTAATAAAATACGGCATTATTATCGGTTTTGCTATGGCTGTAATAGGAGCTGTTTTCTATTATCCGTTAGGACGTCTTTTTTCGAAAGATCCCGAAGTTTTAAACCTTTTTTATAATTCTTTTTGGATAATTCTTATCATGCAACCTCTATGTGCCATTGCGTTTATTTTTGATGGCATTTTTAAAGGTTTAGGCAACATGAAGCATTTAAGAAATGTATTACTGTTTTCTACGTTCATAGTTTTTATACCTTTTCTTTTTTGGTTAGATTTTTTAGGATATAAACTACATGGTATTTTTATTGCACTTACATTCTGGATTATTGCCAGAGGTATTCCATTAATTACAAAATTTAGAAAAACATTTAGACCGCTTTCACAAAACCACTAACTTTGCCATAAAATAACAAGCTTTAAATATGCAGCTTTTTTTTGCCTTATTGCAAGATATCAACATTAAAGAAAAAATACAAAACGCACCCAATAAAGAATATGAAATAGGTGTTTTTATTGGCTCCATGTTGCCTTTTGTGGTTCTTGTATTATTAGCTTATATTATTTACAGATACAATAAAAACAGAATTAATAAAGAATAATATGGATATTATGTCATTTTTAAGTGGAAACGGATTGTTTCTAGTACTAGCCCTTGTTTTAATAATTGTTTATTTCGTAAACAGAAGAAAAAGACGCTAATTAACGCGTTTTTAACCAACCCGTTATACTAAAGCGCTTGGTGTTTACAGGTTTTACTTCGTGTTCAATAATCTGACTTTCAAAAATTACCACGCACCCAGGAAATGGGTAAATAACTTTTTCAACCTCCGCGCCATTGTCGTTTAAATACAAGACCAATTCACCGCCATTTTCCGGTAACCAACCGTCTTCATTTAAATAACAAACAAACGATAATTTGCGCCTATCATCATTCTGAAAGGTATCAATATGCCGTTTATAAAAAGTATCTTTAGGATAAATGGCGTAATGAAATTCTTTGTGTAAAATCCCTAAAAAACAGGTGGTATTTAAATAGCCAACTAAATCGTTAATCTTATTAAAAAAAACTGTTTCGGTAGCATCTGCGTTCAATTCGTCCATCCACAAAATAACATCGCCTCTAATAGATTTTACGATACTTTCGTTCAATCTATTACCAATTGCCGCCTTTTTAAACTCATCTTCTTCGTACTTTTCTATAAGCGATTGTCTTAAAAGCAACACCTCATCGCTTGTAAAAAAATCTTCAACAATACTAAACTGCTGTGTTCCTATATCCGAAATTATCTGTTCGTATAGTGAGTTTTCAACAAAATCAATAGCTTCAAAAAGATGACTCATAATTCGCGCATTTATATTGGATATTTCATAAAAAACGCCAATTAGCGGTCAAATGTAATCTAAAATCGTATTGCTTTTACAAAACGATTATCTTTGCATCTTAAATTCATCTATAATGAGCTTTATTCGCATTACAAAACTATTCTCTTTCGAAACTGGCCATGCACTTTACGGTTACGATGGCAAGTGCAAAAACGTACACGGTCACAGTTACAAACTCTCGGTTACTGTTATAGGAAAACCAATTTCAGATAAAACCAATGTAAAGTACGGCATGGTTATAGATTTTGGCGATTTAAAAAAGATTGTAAAAGAAGAGATTGTTAACGTATTCGATCATGCTACGGTTTTCAATAAAAACACGCCTCACATCGAGCTTGCTAAAGAACTCGAAGAACGCGGACACAATGTATTATTGGTAGATTATCAGCCAACTAGCGAAATGATGGTTATAGATTTTGCAAAAAAAATAAAGCGCCGTTTACCCGAAAATATCGATTTACATTCCCTAAAGCTTCAAGAAACCGAAAGTTCTTTTGCTGAGTGGTTTGCTTACGATAATATTTAACCTTTTGGCGTTCCCTTTTCAGGTCGGGCTTTCGCAAGTCGCACTCTGCGAGGCGCTCCCATCCCGAAGCTTCGGGACCTCAATCCCTAACGCAACCAACCCCATGTGCAGTATTATACATAAATATTCGTACACAAGAGCCTAATTTATTTATATTTACCACATGAATATCCCTAAAGGAAAAAATATATATTTCGCCTCCGATAACCATCTGGGAGCACCAACTATCGAAGCCTCTCGCCCGCGAGAAAAGAAATTTGTTGCTTGGTTAGACAGCATAAAACACGATGCTGCAGCCATATTTTTGCTGGGCGATTTATTCGATTTTTGGTTCGAATATTCAACCGTGGTACCAAAAGGCTTTACGAGAACCTTTGGTAAATTGGCCGAATTATCAGATTCCGGTATTCCTATTTACTTTTTTGTTGGTAACCACGATTTATGGATGAATGGCTATTTTACAGAAGAATTAAACATCCCTGTATTCCACCAACCTAAAGAATTCACTTTTAACAACAAAACGTTTTTTATTGGTCATGGCGATGGCCTAGGCCCTGGAGACAAAGGGTATAAACGCATGAAAAAAGTATTTACTAACCCTATATTTAAGTGGTTATTTAAATGGGTGCATCCAGATATAGGGATGCGTATTGCCCAATACATGTCGGTGAAAAATAAACTTATCTCTGGCGATGACGACGCGAAATTTCTAGGAGAAGAAAACGAATGGTTAGTACAATACTCTAAAGAAAAATTAAACCAAAAACATTACGATTATTTTGTGTTTGGACACCGCCATTTACCTCTAGAAATTTCACTTAATAATACTTCAAAATACATCAATCTTGGCGATTGGATTCAATATTACACGTACGGCGTTTTTAACGGTGATACTTTTGAATTAAAAGAATATTAATCTTTATTGTGTTCTTCCAAATCTTTGGTTAAATCTAGGTTTCTAAGTGTTTTATTTTTTGCTCCAATAGTTAAAACGATTAATAACGTCATCGTACCACCAAAAATTACAGCATTAACGGTTCCCATAAGTTTAGCTGTTAAACCGCTTTCAAAAGCACCCAATTCATTCGAAGACCCTACAAACATCGAGTTTACCGCCGATACTCTTCCACGCATATGGTCTGGCGTTTTTAATTGCAAAATAGTTTGACGTATTACCATAGAAACTCCATCGGTAACACCGCTAAAAAATAATGCTAATACCGAAACCCAAAATATGGTTGAAAACCCGAAAACAATAATACAAATTCCGAAACCAAAGATAGCTCCCAATAATTTCTTTCCTGCATTTTTGCTTATTGGAAGATATGCCGTAAATAGCATTGTTATAGAGGCTCCTACAGCAGGCGCTGCTCGTAAGATACCAAAACCTTCGGCACCAACCTTTAATATATCTTGTGCATAAACCGCTAATAAGGCAATAGCACCACCAAATAAAACTGCAACCATATCTAAAGAAATCGCGCCTAAAATAGCTTTTGTTTTAAATACAAATCGCACACCTTCTTTTAAACTTTCAATAACTGGCTCTCCAATTTTCGGATTCAATATGGGCTTCCTCTTAATAAACAATAACACCATTAAAGAAAATATTACTAACCCAAACACAATACATAATGCCCAATGCACGCCAATCCATTTAATAGAAAAACCCGCAAATGCAGGTCCTAAAACAGATGCCACTTGCCATGTAGAACTACTCCAGGTAGCGGCATTTGGATATATCTTTTTGGGAACAATAAGTGCTACCAAACTAAAGATGGTTGGCCCAAAAAATGAGCGTAAAAACCCACCAAAAAATACTAACGCATAAATGCTATATAATATGGTTTTGTTAGACCATTGCCCAACTATTGTGGGCCATGTTAATAAAAATAATCCAAAACTAATTAATGAAAAAGCCGCTATACAGATGGCAAGCAGGTTTCTTTTTTCTTTTTGATCTACTATATGACCCGCAAATAAAGCCATGGTAAACGCCGGAATAATTTCCATTAAACCAATTAAACCAATAGCCCAAGGATCTTTTGTAATTCTATAAACTTCCCATTCAATTATTATAAACTGCATAGACCAACCAAAGACTAATGCAAATCGCAATAGCAAAAAGACGTTGAATTCTTTTATTCTTAAAGCAGCATAAGGGTCTGTTGTTGCCATAATTTACGCTTCAATATCTCTTAATTTAAGTTGTAGCGAGACATTGCCTTGCCATTCGTTTTCGTCTATAGAATAAACGGCTTTAAATGGTTGTTTAGTTGAAATAATATTTAGTTTATCTCCCATGCCAAATCCTATAGCTACTAAACTATTTGATTGTGGCTGTTTAACAGTTATTCTTAAATGCGTTTTATCTTCACCCACACACCTTCCATAACCAGTATCTAATAAATTATCGGTCATAAAAACAGGTGTCATATTACTTGGTCCGAACGGGGCAAATTGTTTTAATATTCTATAAAATTTGGGTGTAATATCTTGTAAATCTATTTTGGTGTCAATTTTAATTTCGGGAGTTAACAAGTTTCGGTCTATGGTTTTTGAAACAACATCTTCGAAAGCTTGCTTAAACGCTTCATAATTTTCTTCTTTAAGTGTTAATCCTGCAGCGTATTTATGGCCACCGAATTGTTCAATATGTTCGCTGCATGCTTCTATAGCATTATAAATATCAAAATCGCGAACAGAACGTGCCGAAGCGGCCAATTTATCGCCACTTTTTGTAAAAACAAGCGTGGGTCTGTAATAGGTCTCGGTTAATCTAGAAGCCACAATACCAATAACGCCTTTATGCCAATCTTTATGGTAAACAACAGTAGTAAGACGGTCCTGTTCGTTTTGTTCTTCAATTTGCTTAAGAGCTTCTTCTGTAATTTGTTTATCTGTTTCACGCCGTTCTAAATTATAATCGTTTATCTCTTCAGCATATTTGTTGGCTAAGGCTTCGTCTTCTTCCGTTAACAATCTTACGGCATAATTACCATGTTCCATACGTCCGGCAGCGTTAATTCGGGGTGCCACAATAAAAACCACATCGGTAATGGTTAACTCCGTTTTTTCTACTTTATCGAGAATGGCTTTAATACCTGGTCGTGGGTTTGTATTTATTACCAGCAAACCAAAATATGCCAGTACTCTATTTTCACCATCAATTGGTACAATATCCGCACCAATAGCAGCAGCTACTAAATCTAAGTATTCTGTTAAATCATCAATACTCTTACCGTCGTTTTTGGCGAGTGCTTGCACCAATTTAAACCCAACACCACAACCGCATAATTCTTTATAGGGGTATTGGCAATCGTCTCTTTTGGGGTCTAAAACTGCTACGGCGTCTGGAATGTCGTCTCCAGGTCGGTGATGATCACAAATAATAAAATCGATACCTAATTTTTTGGCATAAGCGACTTTATCTACCGATTTTATACCGCAATCCAGAGCTATTATAAGTGTAAAATTATTCTCTAAAGCGAAATTAATGCCTTTATATGAAATGCCATATCCTTCATCGTAACGATTAGGAATATAGGTGTAAACCAAATTGTATTTAGACTTTAAATACGAAGACATTAATGCCACGGCTGTAGTTCCGTCAACATCATAATCGCCATAAACCAAAATATTTTCTTTATTGGCTATCGCTTTTTCAATTCTGGCTACCGCCTTATCCATATCTTTCATTAAATACGGATCGTGTAAATTGTCTAAACTTGGTCTAAAAAAAGCCTTGGCATCTTCGTAAGTTTCTACACCACGCTGCAATAGTAAAATTGCTAAAACCTCATCAATTTGAAGTGCTTTTTGCAATGCCTCAAGTTTTTTAGTTTCAGGTTTTGGTTTTAAAGTCCAACGCATGTGTTTAATTGAAAAGTTTTGTGTTAAAATGAAGCAAGTTGTAATTCTTTCTTTTATTTTTTGTGAAAATGTGTTTCGATAGTTAATGCTGCAAACTGACGAAACATTTCCATAACACCACAATATTTCTCTATCGATAAATCGACTGCTTTTTGAAGTTTATTTTCATTTAAATTATCGCCATAAAAATGAAAATGCAAGGCTACTTTATCGTAATATTTAGGATGCTCTTCGGTAAGATTTGCTTCAATGTCTATTTTAAAATCGGCAACATCCAGTTTCATTTTTTTTATTAGTGATGCCACATCTAATCCTGAACAACCCGCTAATGCCGATAACATTAATGCTTTAGGACGGTAACCCTCACCATTACCATCGTTCTCTGGCCCTGCATCAATAAACAAGTTAAGTCCTGATGGGTTGGTACTTTCAAACTTCATATTGCCCAACCAAGTTGTTGTTATTAGATTCGTCATTTCTTTAAGTTTTAGGTTATTCGAAATCTCAAAAATACGTATTAAATTATTAACTAAGCCATCAAAACTTGTATGTTAAATACGAATAAATAGGCTGATACTTTTGTATTAAATCTGGTTGTTAAATTACGCTATATTATCAGCCAATCCTTAATACTAGGATGCTCCAAAGTATAAAAGGGTTTACCTGTTAAAATGATATTTTATCAAATAACGTATCAAAACCTCTAAAAACTATATTAAACAAACACCAGTTCCTTTTAAATTACTGTATTGTGTTATACCATTTTTAATAGTGACACCTTTGGCAATGTCTTGATTTAACAGTAAAGCGCCATCCATATCTACATAATCTAAAAGCGGTAATAAATGGGCAATAGCCGAAATACCAACCGAAGATTCAGTCATACAACCCACCATAGTTTTCATGTTAAGTTCCTTAGCGTGCAGCAACATTCGTTTGGCAGGCGTTAACCCACCACATTTTACTAATTTCACATTAATACCATGAAAATGATTATAACATCGCTCCACATCAGCTTCTACTTGACAGCTTTCGTCTGCAATAACTGGTAACACAGATTTTTGAAACACTTCTTTATGTCCATCCCAATCATCTGCCTTTAAGGGCTGTTCTAAAAATTCAACTCCAAGTGTTTTTAATATTATAGAGTTTTTAACGGTCTCATCAACCGTCCAGCCACAATTCGCATCTATTCTAAAAATGGCGTTTGTTTGTTTTCGTAATTCGGTAACAATTTTAATATCTTCTTTAGTGCCCAATTTAATCTTGTAAATAGGCCAAGGCATATCCTTCATTTTAGAAACCATTTTCTCGATTGTATCAATGCCAATGGTGTAATTAGTTAATGGATTGTTTGAGATATCATAGCCCCAAAGTTCATATAGTTTTTTACCTTGTTTTCGTGCATGTAAATCGTTGTAAGCCAAATCTAATGCACACAATGCAAACATGTTATGTTTTAAATGCGGGTACATTTGTTGCCAAAATGCCACAGGAGAACTATTTGAAGAAGCCTCTATCAATGCTTGGATTTGCGTAATGGCATCTATCATATTTTGAACAGTCACTTTATAATATGGATTTGAGGTAGCTTCCCCGAATCCTGAAAAATCGCCATCTTTTAATTCTACAATCAGCGTTGATTGTGTGTTGTATGATACTCTAGAAATTGAAAATGTATGTTTTAACTTTAAATTAAATGATCTTAAAATAACTTTCATAAAAACCTTTAAATGATTGATGAAAGTTAATAAAATTATACCTTTGAGTTTCACGAAATTTTAAAAATATGCCTTTAGTTACACCACTATCACCAGACCATGATTTGGAAACCCAAAAACTTGCCGAATTCTTTAACGAAACACTGGGTTTTTGTCCGAATTCGGTACTCACAATGCAGCATAGACCAGCCATTTCTAAGGCGTTTATAAATTTAAACAAGGCGGTTATGGCAAACGAAGGACGTGTAACTTCAGCCTTAAAAAGAATGATTGCATGGGTTTCTAGTAATGCTGCGGGTTGCAGATATTGTCAAGCGCATGCCATACGCGCTGCAGAACGATACGGTGCAGAACAGGAGCAACTAGATAATATATGGGAATACCGCACGCATCCGGCTTTTAGCGATGCCGAACGCGCTGCCCTAGATTTTAGTTTGGCTGCCTCACAAGTACCAAACGCTGTAGATGCCGTTATAAAAAAACGTTTATATGAGTTTTGGGATGAAGGCGACATTGTAGAAATGCTTGGGGTTATTTCACTTTTTGGTTATTTGAACAGATGGAATGATAGCATGGGAACCACTATTGAAGACGGCGCCGTAGAAAGTGGCGAACAGTATTTAGGAAAACATGGTTGGGAAAAAGGGAAACATAATTAACTTTAAACAAATTATTAAACTCATGATATACAAATTATTAAATCACCGCGTTGGTATCTTTTCTTTTATACTTTTTATAGTATTTATCAAGACTGGCTTTTCTCAATCACAAACCACAGAGGCTAAAATTGAATCCGTTTTTTCAAAAATGTCTATCGAGGAAAAAGTGGGTCAAATGACACAAATAAACCTCAACGTTATACTTAAAGGTGGTTATGAAAATCAGGAAGGTGTTATTTCTGCAGATCTATTGGATATTGCTATTACTAAATACAAAGTTGGATCTATATTAAACTCCATTAATCACGCTTATTCAGTCGAAAAATGGCGGGATATTGTCACTACCATTCAAGATAAGGCAACCAAGGACTATAAAGGCACTAAAATTCCTGTTATTTATGGACTCGATGCTATACATGGTGTGACTTTTACTTTAGAATCTACTTTGTTTCCTCATAATATTGGTATTGCCGCATCTCGTAATCCGGCAATCGCGAAAGAAGGCGCCAAAATAACAGCCAAGGAATTAAGAGCTTCTGGTGTAAGATGGAATTTTGACCCAGTTTTTGATTTAGGTAAAATGCCATTATGGTCTCGTTTTCCAGAAACTTATGGTGAGGACCCTTATATTGTTGAAAAAATGGGCGTAGCCTCTGTAGTAGGTTATGAAGAAGATGGTTTAAAGTCTGTAACATCTGTGGCCTCTTGCATGAAACATTTTATTGGCTATTCTGCCTCCAGAACTGGTCGTGATAGAACACCTTCATATATTCCTGAAATTGAGCTAAGAGAATATTACTTACCCCAATTTAAAGCGGCTATTGATGCAGGCGCGTCAACCATCATGATAAATTCTGGTGAATTAAATGGAATTCCAGTGCACAGCGACAAATATTTACTAACCACCGTTCTTAGAGACGAATTGGGTTTTAAAGGCGTTGTGGTTACCGACTGGGAAGACATTAACAGATTGCACGAAAGACATAATATATCTCCAAATTTAAAGGAAGCTATTCGTACCGGAGTTTTAGCGGGTATAGATATGAGTATGACACCACATGATTTTAAGTTTGCTATTATTGCAGCAGAACTGTATAAGGAAGATCCGGAATTTTCGGCAAGGGTGGATGAATCGGTTAAAAGAATTTTAAAATTGAAATTTGATTTAGGGCTTTTTGATAATCCTTATCCAGAAAAAGAAGCTTTTATAAACTTTAAAAGACCCGAATATAAAGTTGCTGCTTTAAATGCGGCTTTACAAACTATGACCTTATTAAAAAATAATAATAATATTTTACCACTCTCAAAAAATTCAAAAATTGTTTTAGCTGGTCCAAACGCTCATAATGTCCCTTCTTTACATGGTAGTTGGTCTTACACTTGGCAAGGAGCCGATGCTACTATTTCATGGAAAGCTGATGCGAATAATAAAACTAACGGACATATAAATTTATTTGGGAATACTAAATCTGTTAAAGATGAATTTGAAGCCATGCTTGGTAAAGAAAATATCAAATGTCAATCCGTTTCAAATTATGAAGATCCGTTAAATTATCAATTAGGATCTGTGCCTGATGCCGATGTTATTGTACTGGCCCTTGGTGAAAACTCGTATGCGGAATCTCCCGGTGCCATTCAGGATTTAACCATTGATAAACGTCAAATTGAATTAGTGAAAGCTGCTGTTAAAACTGGAAAACCAGTTGTTGTGGTTTTAATAGAAGGCAGAGGCAGATTAATTTCAGAATTTGCCGATGAAGTAGATGGTATTTTATTAGCATATTTACCCGGAAGCGAAGGCGCGAAGGCCATTACCCAAACCATATTTGGTGATTACAATCCGGGAGGTAAACTTCCATATACCTATCACAGAAATTCTGGAGATTTCGTGACATATGATTTAAAATGGACTGAAATGAATGTAGAAAAAACACCTGGAAATTTTACAGATGAGGGTTATTTTCCACAATTCCCATTCGGACATGGGTTAAGCTATACCACTTTTGAGTATTCCAATTTTACTTTAAGTTCTGATGTGTTAACAGGTGATGATAACTTAACGGTGACCATTGACGTTAAAAATACAGGCACAAAAAATGGCGATGAAGTGGTAGAATTATATATCAGAGATATGTATGCCTCTATTGTGCCGTCATTAAAACGCTTGAAAAAATTTGAACGTATTCATTTAAATATTGGTGAAACTAAAACAGTAAGATTCAACATTAACAAAAAAGACCTTCAGATTGCGACACAAGACAGTAAAACAAGAGCCTTCTCCTATGTTACAGAAGAAGGCGAATTTAAAGTAATGATTAACGGTTATGGATTTGAATTAGAGAAACCAGAAGGCTCAACAGCACCGGCATTATCAAGAACCTTTAAAGGCGCAAATTCTTTTGTTTATAAAAATTAATAACTTAACAAATAGCTATTTTAAATAAACCTTATTCTTTTCGGATAAGGTTTATTTATATAAATGAGTGAATTTATTTTAATTTCAAGGCAATCCCATTAAATACTAATCCATCAAAACCCGTTTTTATAAAGTTTCTAATGTTTTGATGTCCTGCACCGTTTGGATCTTTTAAGACATCATCAAAATAAAATTTTCCAAAGCAAGCCAAGGTTTCTTCTTTTGTAAAACCTTGTAAAGTTGCAAATGCAAATAGTTTACAAGACCCAGAATTTTCACCTGCATTGTTTTGTAATGCGCCATTTTTAAAAGCTGTTGGCGTAAAATTGTAGATTGAGTCTATCACAGCCATGGTTTCTGAAAACTCCATAGCTTTTGGTTCGTTTTGTAATTTATTTTTGAATTCTTCTAAAATCATGCTGTTTAATTTTTTCCTGCAACCACAATAACTATTTCACCTTTTGGTGGTTTGTTAGTGTAATGGTCTAACACTTCTTTGGCGGTACCACGTATGGTTTCTTCATACAATTTTGTAAGTTCTCTAGATACCGAAACTTGTCTTTCTTCTCCAAAATACTCACAAAAATGTCCAAGAGTTTTAACTAATTTATGTGGAGATTCATAAAAAATAATGGTCCTAGTTTCTTCTGCAAGCAACAATAAGCGCGTTTGTCTTCCTTTTTTAACGGGTAAAAAGCCTTCAAAAACAAATTTATCGTTTGGCAAACCAGAGTTTACCAATGCTGGCACAAAAGCTGTTGCTCCAGGCAAACAGTCAACTTCAATATTATTTTCTATACAAGCCCGGGTTAATAAAAATCCAGGGTCTGAAATCGCAGGCGTACCAGCATCGCTAATTAAAGCTACGGTGGTTCCGCTTTTTAATTTTTGAATTAAATTTTCAACTGTTTTATGCTCGTTATGCATATGATGACTTTGCATGTGTGTTGAAATTTCAAAATGTTTTAAAAGTTTTCCAGAAGTACGGGTGTCTTCGGCAAGTATTAAATCGACTTCCTTTAAAACTTCAACAGCTCTAAAAGTCATGTCTTTTAAATTCCCAATGGGTGTAGGTACAATATAGAGTTTACTCATTTACTAAATCTGCTTTCTAAAATTTGAAGAAAACGTGTTTCAAATTCTTCTTTTTTATCCCAGTTATTATAATCTGGCTTTACAATATTTATTAAAAAATCTTTGGCGTTAGCAAACGAATCGAAGGAATTTAACTGAGATATTACACGTTCGTAATCTTCACTTTTCCCATCGAACAAGTGTTTTATAAAAGCTATTTTATCGTTTAATCCTATATTAAATCCGCCAACTTTTAATTTATCGTTTAAAGATTTTTTTTCGGTAGAAATGCTGCTTTGGCTTTTAGTCACCGGTTCAAAAACAGGCATGTTTTTAAACCCCGACATTATTTCTTCAAAGTCTGTTTCTTTATATTTTTGTTTAATCACTGTTTCTTCTATAACGGCTTCAATCTCGTCTGCTTCCCTTGGCATTTGTGCCACCATATCCTTAATGGTTTCAATACCCTGTTCCATAATACTATCGTCTTCTACTTCATCAAGATTCACAAATATTCTATCTTCAACTTCAATGTTATCGCTAATTTTGTTGTTGAAAGTGCTATTGATGGTATCATAAAACGAGGTTCCGCTACCAATTGTGGGTAAATCGGCATCCAGATTTTCGTTAGCAAATTTTAGCACCGATAATTTTTCAAATAAAACCGCTACTTCGGCGTGCATTTTAATTACATCTTCCTTTCCCTTAAGTTTAAGAATTCTATGGGCTATACTTACCAATTCAGACTCTAACTTCTTCTTCATTTTAATAATTTTTAAATTAATGCTATGTAGGCATTTGATTTTTAATAAATTTACGCCACCTTTATAAAAACGAATAACCGCTTTATTTTAGTGTTAAAATTACAAAATGTTTCTCGAAAATACGGTAAATCATAAAGAACAATTTGGTTGGATTGAAGTTATCTGTGGCTCCATGTTTTCTGGAAAAACCGAAGAATTAATCCGCAGACTTAAACGTGCTCAATTTGCAAGACAAAAAGTTGAGATTTTTAAGCCTACCATTGATGTGCGCTATAATGAAAACATGGTGGTTTCTCACGATGCCAACGAAATTCGCTCAACACCAGTTCCAGCAGCAGCTAATATTCCTATTTTAGCCGATGGTTGTGATGTGGTTGGAATTGACGAAGCCCAATTTTTTGATGATGAAATTGTACGTGTTTGTAACGATTTAGCCAATAAAGGGGTTCGGGTTATTGTGGCGGGTTTAGACATGGACTTTAAGGGCAATCCGTTTGGACCCATGCCTAACTTAATGGCGACGGCCGAATATGTTACCAAAGTGCATGCTGTTTGTACAAGAACAGGTAATTTAGCCCAATACAGTTACCGCAAAGCTAAGAGTGATAATTTAGTTTTATTAGGCGAAGTAGACGAATACGAACCTTTAAGTAGAGCAGCCTATTACAAAGCTATGATGCGCGACAAGGTTAGAAACATGAAAGTGAATGACGCCGAAGAAGTGTCTTCAAAATCAAATACTCCAGATGCCTAAAGCACAAGAAACCTTACTTGAAATCGATTTAAATGCTTTAAAACACAATTTTAAACATTTAAAGTCGAGACTAAATAGCAATACCAAATTTATGGCAGTGGTAAAAGCTTTTGCTTACGGAAGCGACGCTTGCCAGATTGCCAACTATTTACAAAATCTAAACGCAGATTACTTTGCAGTGGCTTTTGTGCATGAAGGCGTACAGCTTCGCAATGCTGGCATCACAAAACCTATTTTAGTGCTGCATCCGCAGGCGGCCAATTTTAAAACTTTAATTGATAATTGCTTAGAACCCAATTTGTACAACGCTAAAATTTTAAACCAATTTATTGCTGTTGCTTCGGCGGAAAATCAAACCAATTATCCGGTTCATATAAAATTTAACACAGGTTTAAATCGCTTAGGATTTTCTGAAACCGATGTAAAACACCTCAGCACAACAATAAAGCAAACAACAGCTATTACCATCAAATCTATTTTTTCACACCTTGCCGCGAGCGAGGATTTAAATGAGAAAGAATTTACTTTAGGCCAAATAGAAAAATTTAAGCGAATCGCTGAAAACATAACAAAAGTCTTAAATTATAAACCGCTACTTCATATTTGTAATACTTCTGGAATACTTAATTACCCAGAAGCACATTTTGATATGGTACGATCTGGTATTGGGCTCTATGGCTTTGGAAATTCGGAAATAGAGAACAAAAACTTCAAACCAATTGGCACTTTAAAAACTATTATATCGCAAATTCACACCATTCAAAAAGGCGATTCGGTAGGTTATAATCGTGCTTATACAACAGATTCTATTATAAAATCTGCAACACTACCTATTGGGCATGCCGATGGTATTGGAAGGCAATACGGTAAAGGCAAAGGTTATGTAATCATTAATAATAAACGTGCCTACATTTTAGGAAATGTGTGTATGGATATGATTATGGTAAATGTTACCGATATTGACTGTGAAGAAGGTGATGAAGTTATTGTTTTTGGACCAAACACAACCGCAGAAAAATTAGCAGAAACCGCTAACACCATTTCGTACGAACTTATTACCGGTATCTCACAGCGTGTAAAACGCACATTTTTAGGTCAATAAATATATTTCTTTTTAGAATTGTGACTTTTTTCGCTATCTTGGTGTCTTATAACTATAACCATTAAAATTAATATTTATGCTTAAAGAATTTAAGGATTTTGCAATGAAAGGCAACCTGGTTGATATAGCCGTTGCTTTTGTTATGGGTGCTGCTTTTAACAAAGTAGTTACCTCATTTACCGCTGGAATTGTATCACCATTAATTGGATTAATTTTCAATTCAGATTTCAACGATTTAAAATATGTAATAACACCAGGAGTTGCAGATGAAACTGGAGCTGTAACTGGCGAAATTGCTGTATTATACGGGAGCTTTTTAACAAGTTTAATCGACTTTATAATTGTAGCATTTGTTATGTTCATGATTATAAAAGGTATTAACAAAACGAAGAAAAAAGAGGAAGCTGCTCCAGCACCACCTGCAGGACCTACACAAGAAGAATTATTGATTCAAATAAGAGATTTATTGAAAAAATAACATTGTGTTAAATAAATAACATTGTGTTATTTGTTGTTAAAAAGCCTTTGTTTAATTAAAACAAGGGCTTTTTTTTCGCTTTAAAATAGAATTAATAATTAGTTTTGCCCAGAAAATAATATTGAATCTTAAAATTACATATAAATGAAAGTAGCTGTTGTTGGTGCCACTGGAATGGTTGGCGAAGTGATGCTTAAAGTTCTTGCTGAACGCAATTTTCCTGTAACTGAATTATTATTAGTTGCCTCTGAACGTTCTGTTGGAAAAAAATTAACCTATAAAAATAAAGAATATACCATAATAGGCTTAGCTGATGCTGTAGCTGCCAAACCACAAATAGCTATATTTTCGGCTGGTGGCGATACCTCTTTAGAATGGGCTCCAAAATTTGCTGAAGCTGGCACTACTGTTGTCGATAATTCTTCGGCTTGGAGAATGGATCCTACTAAAAAATTAATCGTTCCAGAAATTAATGCCAACGAGTTAACAAAAGTCGATAAAATTATAGCAAACCCAAATTGCTCGACCATACAAATGGTATTGGCATTATCGCAACTTCATAAAACATATAAAATGAAACGCGTAGTTGTTTCTACTTATCAATCGGTTTCTGGTACCGGTGTAAAAGCTGTAAAACAATTAGAAAACGAAATTGCTGGTATTGAAGGCGATATGGCGTATCCATACCAAATTAGCAGAAATGTATTGCCACATTGCGATGTGTTTTTAGAAAATGGATACACCAAAGAAGAAATGAAATTAGCGAGAGAGCCTCAAAAAATCTTTAACGACAAAACATTCTCGGTAACTGCAACAGCGGTTCGTGTTCCTACTGCTGGTGGTCATTCAGAATCTGTAAATGTGCAATTTGAAAACGATTTTGATTTGGCAGATGTTAGACGCATTATAAGCGAAACTCCGGGTGTTGTACTACAAGATAATACGGCAACCAATAGCTACCCAATGCCTATTTTAGCGCATGATAAAGATGACGTTTTTGTAGGGCGTTTAAGAAGAGACGAATCGCAACCTAACACCCTAAACATGTGGATTGTTGCCGATAATTTACGAAAAGGAGCTGCTACCAATGCCATACAAATAGCAGAATATTTAATTGATAATAAATTAGTGTAATTATACTAACCTTTTATATTTTAAGCTTCTGTACTTAACCACAGAAGCTTTTTTTTTCATTATTTTTGAAAAAACAAATGGTTTCAAAATCATGAAAAAAATAATATTTTCAATCTTTACAGTTGTTTTTATTTTTGGCTGTAAAAATCATAAAATAGAAAACAAAAAAATAACTTTGAATTACCCAGAAACAAAAACCGTAGATAGTGTGGATACCTACTTTGGTATTGATATAAAAGACCCATATCGCTGGCTCGAAGACGATAAAAGCTTAGAGACCGAAACTTGGGTGAATTCTCAAAACACCTGTACTTCAAGCTATTTAGAGCAAATTCCGTATATAGACGAATTAAAAAAGCGCCTTTCTAAAATTTGGAACTACGAAAAAGTAGGTGCGCCTTTTAAAGAAGGGAAAAACACATATTTCTACAAAAATGATGGCTTACAAAACCATGATGTGCTTTACAGAAAGCTAGACGATAAAAACAGTGAAGTATTTTTAGATCCGAACACATTTTCTAAAGATGGCACCACCTCCTTAGACGGACTCAGTTTTACAAAAGATGGTAGCCTTTTAGCATATTCCATTTCTGAAGGTGGTAGTGACTGGCGAAAAATAATCGTTATTGAAACCGAAACAAAAAATAAAATTGAAGATACGTTAATAGACATAAAGTTTACCCAAATTGCATGGTATAAAAATGAAGGTTTCTATTACTCAAGTTACGATAAACCAAAAGGAAGTGAACTTTCGGCAAAAACAGATCAGCATAAAGTGTATTATCATAAACTCGGCACGTCTCAAAAAAATGACGCTTTGATTTATGGTGGCACTCCAGAAGAAAAACACCGTTATATATATGCCAATGTTACTGATGACAATAGATTTTTAATAATAAATCCCCGCACCTCAACATCTGGCAACAAACTATATATCAAAGATTTATCGCTACCAAACAGTAAGTTTATTACCATTTTAAACCACACAGATAGCAATACATCCATTATAGATAATATTGGGAGTAAACTTTATCTGGTAACAAATTTAAATGCACCAAATAAAAAAATCGTTTCGGTGGATGCTGCAAACCCAATTCCAGAATTCTGGGAAGACATTATACCCGAAACCGACCATGTTTTAACGCCATCAAAAGGTAGTGGTTACTTTTTTGCCAACTATATGGTAGACACGTTTTCTAATGTAAAACAATATAATTATGAAGGGCAATTAATTAAAGAGATTGAATTTCCTGCTAAAGGAACTGTTAGTGGGTTTAGTGGAAAGAAAGATGATGCGCATTTATACTATACGTTTACTAATTACTATACGCCCTCTAACTTATTTAAATTCAATCCTCAAACTGGTGAAACGACGCTCTATTGGAAACCAAAGATTGATTTTAATAGCAATAATTACGAAAGCACTCAAGTATTTTACAAGTCGAAGGATGGTACCAAAATACCAATGATAATCACCCATAAAAAAGGTTTAAAATTAAACAGCACCAATCCAACTATTTTGTACGGTTATGGCGGTTTTAATATCAGTTTAACACCTGCTTTTAGTATAGCAAATACGGTTTGGATGGAACAAGGAGGCATTTTAGCCATTCCTAACCTACGAGGTGGTGGTGAGTATGGCAGGTTGTGGCACGATGCTGGCACAAAAATGAAAAAACAAAATGTCTTTGACGATTTCATCGCGGCTGCGGACTTTTTAATTTCAAATAACTATACCGCATCGGATTATTTAGCCATTCGTGGAGGCTCTAATGGAGGGTTACTGGTTGGTGCAACTATGACCCAGCGTCCTCATTTAGCTAAAGTCGCATTGCCAGCAGTTGGTGTTTTAGATATGTTACGTTATCATAAATTTACCTCTGGCGCTGGTTGGGCTTACGATTATGGTACAGCCGAGGACTCTAAAGAAATGTTCGAATATTTAAAAAGTTATTCGCCACTTCATAACGTTAAGTCGGGTGAATATCCTGCAACATTAATAACCACAGGCGATCATGACGATCGTGTAGTACCTGCTCACAGTTTTAAATTTGCTGCCGAATTGCAAAGCAAACAATCCGGAAAAAACCCAACTTTAATTCGTATAGAAACCGATGCTGGTCATGGTGCTGGAACGCCAGTAAATAAAATTATAGAACAGTATGCCGATATTTTTGGCTTTACATTATACAATATGGGATTTAAAGAATTGCCAAATAAAAACAATCCTTAAAATAAAAACCATAATTTTGTCTGTTACAGCGCAATACAGAACTGCTTTATAACTACTCGACTGCGCTCAATGAGACATTATTTCTTTTATGCTACTAGTAAAAAACCTCAGCTTTAAATATAAAAAACAGCCCATTTTAGATAATATTAGTTTTTCTGTAAAAGCAGGCGAACATTATGCTATTATTGGAGAAAGTGGCTCAGGCAAAAGCACCTTACTCAAGTTGCTTTACGGAACTTACAATTTAAACGAAGGTGAAATATTTTGGAAAGAGAATCCCATCTTGGGACCAAAACATAACCTGATTATTGGTCCGGCGTACATGAAATATGTCGCTCAAGAATTCGATTTAATGCCTTTTATTTCGGTTGCTGAGAATATTGGTGCTTTCTTGTCTAATTTTTATCCAGAAGAAAAGCAAATGCGCATCAACGAACTTTTAGATGTTGTTGAGTTAAAACCTTATGCAGATATTAAGGTTAAAGAATTAAGTGGCGGACAGAAACAGCGTGTCGCCATTGCCAGAGCTATTGCGAAACAACCAGAAATTTTACTGCTCGATGAACCTTTTAGTCATATCGATAATTTTAAAAAACAGTCGCTGCGCCGAAGTTTATTTAAATTCTTGAAAGAAAACAATATTACGTGTATTGTTGCGACTCACGATAAAGACGATGTGTTATCCTTTTCTGATAATATGATGGTATTACATGACTCTAAAATTATGGCAATAGGCACTCCGAATGAACTTTATCAAAATTCGAAAAACAACTTAATAGCATCCTTTTTTGATGAATTTAATGACCTTGAAAACTACGGATTGGTGTATGCGCATCAATTGAAAATTGTTGAAAAGTCGGATCTAAAAGCCATGGTAGTACAATCGTATTTTAAAGGATTTTATTGGCTAATTGAGGCCAAATCAAATGGAAATAAAGTGTTTTTTGAAAATGAAACAGAATTGAAAAAAGGGTCTGACATCTATCTATCCATTATAAAATAGGTTAGAGCACGTTTATAATTTTAAACCTTTGTTCCCTAAACAAAACCGCGTCTCCCATAGTTTTACCCAAAAGTAATTGCCCAATGGGCGTGTTTGATGAAATCGCATAAAACAGTTCGTTTTCAACCTTTATTTCACCCGCGCTAATGGCTATAAAATAGTTGCTTTTATTGGTGTAGACCACACTTCCTAAACCAATAACTTCTGAAGTTTTAGAAATGCTTATCTTCGATAAATTTTCTTTTATTTTTTGAATTTCGGCTAGCTGATTTCCTGCTTTTTCACGTTCTAACTGAAGCATCGCTCTACCTGTTTCATGCTTATCGCCTGCAGAACTTTTAGTTTCAGAAGTTAAAGATTCCTGTATTTCGGATATGGTGTTTTGAATGGTATTGAACCTGTTTTCAACAAAATCTACACATTGCCCATACAAGATTTGTTTGGTTTCTAAACACATTCTGTTAATCGTAGTTTAAAGGACCAAAAAAGCGCATTTGGCGGGTTATCCAGTTCTTTCTACTCTGAATGTAATTGGTTGCTGGATTTGCTCTATATCGCAACGGGCTTGGAAGGACCGCAGCAATGGCAGCGGCTTCCTGCTGACGGAGATTAGCGGCAGGCCTTTTAAACCAATGTTGTGCAGCGGCTTCGGCGCCATAAACGCCATTACCCATTTCTACGCTGTTTAAATACACTTCCATAATACGTTCCTTAGACCATACCAATTCTATTAAAAACGTAAAATACGCCTCTAAACCTTTACGAACCCAGCTACGATGTGGCCATAAAAAAACGTTTTTGGCGGTTTGCTGACTAATGGTACTTGCGCCTCGTGTACGTTTCCCCTTTTTGTTGAATGCAATCGCTTTTTCAATAGCTTTCATATCGAAACCATAGTGGTTTAAAAAATTCTGGTCTTCACTACAAATTACTGCCAACTGTAGATTTTTAGAAATATTGTCTATAGATTCCCAATCGTGTTTCCAAACAACTTTTTCGCCACTCGATACTTGTTGAACGGTACGTATAACCATTAACGGTGTAACAGGAACTGGTAGCCATTTAAAAAGAATAACCAACCCTATGGAAATGACAAAAAACCAAAGAATACATTTATATATAAACCTGAAAAACTTTCTAATCATACTATTTTATTAATTGTGCTAATTCTTTACCTATTATACTCCCAATGGCGACTCCCATACCTCCAAGTTTTACACCGCAATATACGTGATTACTCAATGGTTTAACAATGGTATTTTTATCCTTTCCAACGCCCATAATACCACTCCATCTTTGTTCTATTTCGAATGGAATATTCGGCAAAATTACAGTTTTTAAAATACTTTCTAATTTATTTTGAATTAATTCGGTTTGTGCCAAATCGGTTGTTTCTTCTCCTTTAAAATCGAGGTTTCTGCCACCACCAAATAAAATCCTATCGTCAATATTTCTAAAATAATAAAATCCCTTATCTAAATGAAACGTCCCTTTTATATGAAGATTTTTAATAGGTTTTGTAATAAGTACTTGTGCCCGTGCTGGCTTCACAGGTTCTTCAATAAGTTGAGAAGCAAACCCGTTCGTGGCGATAAATAATTTAGCTGTTGAAAACTCAAACGTACTTGTTTTTATTTTTACTGAATTTGAATCTTCTAAGAAGCTTTCAACGGTGATATTGTTCAGAATTTTAATTCCTTTTGATTGGACTTTGCGAAGCAGTGCATCCATCATTTTACCCGTATCTATTTGTCCTTCAAACTGGTTAAAAATATACTGCTCTTTAATGTTTTTAAATCCAAAACTATTCGGTCGTATACTGAAAACGTCCTTTTTGAAAATAGGTTGAAGCATCTTATTGATGTCGGCTTGTTTTGAAAGACAATAATCAATTAAATTATCCTTATTTAAAAATAACTCGTAACCCCCATTATTTTGATAATTAAGAACCTTATCTCCTAAGGTTTTTCTGAGTAATTGCAAGCCATCAACGCGTTTTTTTACTAAGTTAAAAACAGCTTCTTCGCTGTGTGTGTTTAAGTCGTCAAGTATTTCACTTAAACTTCCAAAACATGCAAATCCTGCATTTTTTGTACTGGCACCTTGTGGCAACATACCTCGTTCTAGTACTAATATTTTAGCCTTTGGATATTGCTCGTTTAATTGCAAGGCGCAACTTAATCCGACAATGCCACTACCAACAATCGTATAATCGACATTAGTGAACCACGATTTTATTTCCCAATAAGAGAGATTCATACTTTGGTTGTTGGTTGTTGGTTGTTGGTTGTTGGTTGTTGGTTGTTGGTTGTTGGTTGTTGGTTGTTGTAAAAGTAGTGAATTTAAAATATGAAAACGCGTTTTGTGTTAAGGATAGGAGCGGCATTCTTTTGGTTTTCTATGGGTATAAAACTAACTTAACTTTTAACTGTATCCTATACTGAAGGAATCCTGCCTTTCCAGGAATAGCAAAACCTAAAGATATAGCCCTTCGAATTCGCTCACGATAAACTCTAGCCTGACTTTTACATTTCCGTAAAAAAGCAAAAGGAACACCATAAAAAAACTCCGAAATGGCTTTCGGAGTCTTAATTATTTATTCTTCAACTGTTTTTCAATCACAAAATCTTCCATAAACTTCGTGGTATAATTTCCGGCTAAATAATCTGGATGATCCATTAATTGTCTGTGAAATGGAATGGTTGTTTTTATACCTTCTATGACAAATTCATCTAAAGCACGTTTCATTTTATTGATGGCTTCTTCTCTTGTTTGCGCTGTTGTTATTAACTTGGCAATCATAGAATCGTAATTTGGCGGAATAGTATAACCAGCATAAACATGGGTATCTAAACGCACACCATGACCTCCTGGAGCATGTAAGGTTGTAATTTTTCCTGGTGATGGTCTGAAACTCATTAAATGGATCTTCGGCATTAATACGACATTCTATTGAATGTAATTTTGGTGTATAATTTTTTCCAGAAATTGGCACTCCTGCCGCTACTAAGAATTTGTTCACGAATTAAATCGAAATCAATAACTTGTTCTGTAATAGGATGCTCTACTTGAATACGGGTATTCATTTCCATAAAGTAGAAATTTCGATGTTTATCGACTAAAAACTCAATAGTTCCTGCGCCTTCGTATTTAATATATTCTGCTGCTTTAACAGCAGCATTTACCCATTTTTTCACGAAGTTCATCGGTCATAAATGGAGACGGTGTTTCTTCGGTTAATTTTTGATGACGACGTTGAATTGAGCAATCTCTTTCTGATAAATGACATGCTTTTCCTGTAGAATCGCCAACAATTTGAATTTCAATATGTCTTGGTTCTTCAATAAGTTTTTCCATGTACATATCATCATTTCCAAATGCAGCTTTAGCTTTCTTGACGTGCAGAATCCCAAGCATCTTTAAGATTTTCTGGTTTCCAAACAGCACGCATTCCTTTACCTCCACCACCTGCAGATAGCTTTAAGCATCACTGGATAACCAGTTTCTTTAGCTATTTTTTCGCACTCTTCGAAAGTTTCGATAATGCCATCACTTCCTGGAACACAAGGCACTCCAGCAGCTTTCATGGTTGCTTTAGCAGTGGCTTTATCGCCCATTCTGTCAATCATTTCTGGAGAAGCACCAATAAATTTTATACCGTGTTCTTCACAAATTTTAGAAAATTTAGCATTTTCAGATAAAAATCCATAACCTGGATGAATGGCATCTGCATTTGTAATTTCTGCAGCTGCTATAATATTAGACATTTTTAAATAAGATTCACTACTTGGTGGTGGCCCAATACAAACTGCTTCATCTGCAAATTTAACATGTAAACTTTCGGCATCTGCTGTAGAATAAACAGCAACAGTTTTAATGCCCATTTCTTTACAAGTTCTAATAACACGTAATGCTATTTCCCCTCTATTGGCAATTAATATTTTTTTAAACATAACTTTTGAGTTTAAAAATTTATAGTTCTAATTGTTTACAAGTTCTAATGGATTGGATTTTGAAATTTATGTACTTGGAATTTTAAACTTCAATTATGATGGATCTACCAAAAATAATGGTTGATCAAATTCAACAGGTGAAGAATCGTCAACTAAAATTTTAACAATTTTTCCTGAAACTTCAGATTCAATTTCATTAAAAAGTTTCATTGCTTCAATAATACAAAGCACATCACCTTCTGCAATGGTTTGACCTACCTCAACAAATACTGGTTTGTCTGGTGATGGTTTTCTATAAAAAGTTCCAATAATTGGAGACTTAATTGTAATGTATTTTGAATTTTCTGCTGCTGGAGCTGGCGTATCAACTGGCGCTTTTGTTTCGGCCGCAGGTGGTGCTACAAATTGTGGCGCTTGTGCCTGACATAGGTGCGTAATGTACCGTTGTTGATTCTTGGTCTGAACCTGTTTTAATGGTGATTTTTATATCATCCATTTCTAATTTAACCTCACTTGCGCCAGATTTAGCTACAAATTTGATTAAGTTTTGAATTTCTTTAATATCCATAATTTTAGTAATTTAGTTAGTTGGTTAGTGTTAGTGAATTATATGCCCATTTTAAATAAATTGAGCCCCAAGTAAATCCGCCTCCAAAGGCAGCAAAAATTAAATTATCTCCTTTTTTAAGTTGTGATTCGTAATCGCTTAATAATAAAGGTAAAGTTGCTGATGTTGTATTTCCATATTTTTGAATATTCATCATTACTTTTTCTTCTTCTAGTTCTATTCTATTGGCCGTTGCATCAATAATTCGTTTATTTGCTTGATGTGCTACTAACCAAGAAACATCTTCTTTTGTTAAATTATTTCGTTCTAATATTTTAACTGTTACATCTGCCATATTAAAAACAGCATTTTTAAATACTGTTTTTCCTTCTTGAAAAACATAATGTTTTCCTTTGTCTAAAGCTTCATGTGTTAGCGGGTATAAAGATCCACCATATGTTGCTTGTAAAAACTCTCTGCCCGTACCATCACTTCTTAAGTATTCATCTTGTAATCCTAAACCTTCTTCATTAGGTTCAAATAAAACAGCTCCAGCTCCATCACCAAAAATAATACATGTTGCTCTATCTTTATAATTTATAATTGAAGACATTTTATCTGCTCCAATTAATAGTACTTTTTTATATTTTCCAGATTCAATATAACTAGCAGCAATAGACATTCCGAATAAAAAACTAGAACATGCAGCTTCTAAATCGAATGAAAAAGCATTTATAGCACCTATTTCAGTTGCAGTAAAAGCAGCTGTTGAGGCAGCTTTCATATCTGGTGTTGCTGTTGCAACAATAACAAGTTCAATATCTTTTGGGTCAATCCCTTTTTTATTAATTAAGTCTTGAGCAGCTTTTATAGCAAGAAAAGAAGTTCCTTTATCTTCTTCTTTAAGAATTCTACGCTCTTTAATTCCTGTTCTTGTAGTAATCCATTCATCATTAGTATCAACCATAGTTTCCAAGAATTTGATTGGTTAATACGTAATCTGGCACATAAGCTCCAACAGCGGTAATTGCTGCTGAGATTTTACTCATAACTTTATAGTTAAATTGAACAAAAAATCATTAAAAATTGATCAAAAAACTCGAAATTTCATGAAAATTACTAAATTTTCACGAAATAACATGCAAAATAAGTGTTTTTGACTTTTAGAAAAAGTATATCATAAAAAAAACGCTCACATGTGAGCGTTTTATTATATGCATGCATAGTTATTTATGCGACATTTTCTTCTGATTCAGAGTTATCAATTAAAACTTGACCTCTATAATATAGTTTTCCTTCATGCCAATGTGCTCTGTGGTATAAGTGCGCTTCTCCTGTTGTAGGACATGTAGCAATCTGTGGCGCAGTTGCTTTATAATGTGTTCTTCTTTTATCTCTTCTTGTTTTCGAGATTTTTCTTTTAGGATGTGCCATTTTTTATGTTTATTTATCCGTTAATAGTTTCTTTAATGTATTCCAACGAGGATCAATTTCCTCTTCAATGTCTTTTTCTTCTTTAATCTTTGGGCTTAATTCTTCTAATTTTTTAAGTATGTCTGAATCTAATGTTCCGTCTTCCACTCCTGGATGAATTCGTTTAATGGGTACTGCCAAAACAATTAATTCATAAATATATTGCTGAATATTTATTTCGTAAGTTCCGTGAGGAATAATTAAAATATCAGTATCTTCATCATTATATTCATCTCCAAACTTTACAACCAAATCAAACTCATTTTCAATGTTTTGGTTGTAAGGTTCGTTTGTTAAATCGCAATTAACATTTACAGCACCTGAAATTTTAAAATGTAATTCTAATAAGGTTGCTTTTTTATCTAAAATCAAGATTTACATCAACATTTACATCATTAAACTCTTCATACTCAAAATATTCAAAGAACGTTTTATCTATTTTATACTCAAATTGATGTTTTCCTAATCTTTAATCCTACAAAAGGAATTGTAAACTCTTTTAAATGGCTTCATTATCACATCTATTTTGAGCCTGCAAATATATAAATTTTTATTTACGCTAGCATTACTTATAAACATTTTTTTGTTTATATCTTTTTATGGCTCTTTTTTAAGGGATTTGATGTAAGTTCATTATATTCAAATCGGTTCTTAAAAATTTGAATTGCGGTAAAAACTGCTTCTTTAAAAGAATTTTCGTCTGCATTCCCTTTTCCTGCAATTTCATAGGCTGTTCCATGATCTGGCGAGGTTCGAATCTTATTTAATCCTGCCGTAAAATTAACACCTTGTCCAAAAGAAAGTGTTTTAAATGGAATTAATCCTTGGTCGTGATAAGTAGCAATTACTGCATCAAAATTTTTATAATTGTTTGAACCAAAAAAACTATCTGCAGCATATGGTCCATAAACTAATTTGCCTTCTTCTTTAAGTTTTTGTAATTGTGGGTCTTAATATAGTATCGTCTTCATTTCCAATAACACCATTATCTCCAGTATGTGGATTAATACCTAAAACCGCTATTTTTGGTCTTACAATATCTAAAATCCTTAATAAGCGAGTTGTAAACAGTATTAACTTTTCTTTAAATTAAACTCTTCAGTAATATTGTCTACGATATCTTTTACTGGAACATGATCTGTTAGTAAGCCAACTCTTAACTGTATCTGTAACCATAAACATTAAGCTTTCACCTTCTAGCTCTTGTGCTAAATAATCTGTATGTCCTGGAAATTTAAATGTCTTCAGATTGTATGTTATGCTTATTTATTGGTGCTGTTACCAAAACATCAATACTGCCTTCTTTTAAGCGCTTTTGTGGCACCTTGCAACGATTTAATGGCATACTCGCCTATTTTAACATCTTCTTTACCAAATTCAATAGTAACAGGTTCGTTCCAAAATTTAATACATTAACTTTTCCAAAAACTAATTGATTTAAATTATTTATACCATTAAAATTAATTTCAGAATTAAAATGTGTTTTAAAAAAATTCATTGATTTTGCCGAAGCAAAAATAACTGGTGTACAAAATTCTAACATTCTAGAATCTTCAAATGTTTTTAAAATTATTTCTGATCCAATACCGTTTAAATCGCCAATTGAAATACCAACTATTATATTTTCTGATTTCTTCATTAAGAATAACAACTTTTGTTTGTAATTTTGATGATGCAAATTTAATTAAATAAACACATAATAATATGTTTACAGGAATTATTGAAGATATTGGCATTATTTCAAATTTAAAAGAAGAATTTGACAACCTTCATATCACCATAAAAAGTGCCATAACACCAGAATTAAAAATTGATCAAAGTGTTGCTCATAATGGTGTTTGTCTTACACGGTTGCCATTAATAACGATGAATACACTGTTACAGCCATTAAAGAAACATTAAATAAAACTAATTTGGGCAATTTAAAAGTTTCTGATCAAGGTAAATTTAGAACGCGCCATGAAGCTGGGCGATCGATTAGATGGTCATATTGTTCAAGGTCATGTAGACCAAACTGCGGTTTGTACCAATATTGAAGAAGCTAATGGAAGTTGGGTTTTTACCTTTAAATATGATCCAACACTGAATAATATAACCATTGAAAAAGGCTCTATTACTGTAAATGGTACGAGTTTAACTGTTGTTGATTCTAAAAACGATTCTTTTAGTGTGGCCATAATACCTTATACTTATGAACACACAAATTTTAACACGTTTAAAGAAGGAACTGATAGTTAATTTAGAATTTGATGTATTAGGGAAATATGTAGCTAAGTTGTTAGAATTAGGGAAGATAAGTTAATTCGCTTTATTGTGGTTTAACATCTTTACAACCCCATAAAACAAGCCACAGCACAGACCAAATAGCACACCTCCATCTATCGGTAATCCCACAGGAGGAGGAGCTCCAGGTGGTGGTGGACTAGCCTGAGCAGCACATACAACACTTATTAATACAAATAAGATTGAGGCTATTATTCTTTTGTTTTGTATTTTCATTGGGTAGCAAATGTATAAAAAAAAGCGTGCGAACAAAATAAACTGATTCGAAATCACTTAAAAATCTCCATGAAACGACATTTTTTAGCGATAAAACGCACTATTTTGTTCTTTTCTTTCTTTATATCAAAACGATTCTTATTACTAAAAAGTATTTGTGTATAAAAAATAATCCCTCGTTTTTTATTAACGATGCTAAGATATGTAAATTAGAATATAAAAGAAATGTAATAATATTGATTATTATATTTTTTAAAATGGACTAAAATAATTCAGCGAAATGTATTCAATTTCTATTAAAAATAAAAGCCTCACATTGCTGCAAGGCTTTTAATTGTTTCTGTGGTCCCACCTGGGCTCGAACCAGGGACCACCTGATTATGAGTCAGGTGCTCTAACCAACTGAGCTATAGGACCGATTTCTTAGAAACATCATGTTCCTATTGAAATTGGCTGCGAATTTAATACTATTTTTATAACTCTACAAGAAATTTTTTCTTTAAAAATAATTTCTTTAAAAAGCATTTATTATAAGCCCATAGTAGCCTTAGTATGTAAAAACCAACTACCTTATTATCAATGTTGTTTGTGTTTAATTTGTTTTAAATATTAAAATCCCTTTATGTTTTACATTTCTACCAAAACCTTAATTGCTATAACACAAAAATTAATCTGACGCATACTTTATAGCTTTTTATTTAGTCAATCTTCAATGAGAAGGATAACAATTACGGCTTCTGTTGCCTTCATGTTTTTATACACAAAAATAATTTTTACTAAATCATAAATAAATACCTATTCAACGTAGGATACAAAATTTACATTCCAAAAGTACTTTAATCTTTAAATAAGCGTATTTTTGCATTCTAAAGCTTTAAAATGAGTAACGTAGAGGAAAGTCAAAGACAAAAAAAAATAGGATCGGTTTTACAACGCGATTTAGTAGAGGTATTACAAGGTGCTGCAACACAGGGCGGTATGCATGGTATTTTAATATCGGTTTCAAAAGTAAAAGTAACAGTAGATTTAGGCGTAGCTAAAGTATATTTGAGTATTTTCCCTAACGATAAAGCCAAAGAATTACTTGTTGGAATAAAATCTAACACGCCGTTAATTCGTCACGAATTAGCACAACGAACCAAGCATCAACTTAGACGAATGCCAAACTTAGAGTTTTTTATAGACGACTCTTTAGAGTATATCGACCAGATAGATAAGTCTCTAAAAGGTGAAGAAAACCCTATTAAAGACCCAAGTATTCTAGACAAAAGAAAAAAATCGTAATAATCTTATAACCCTAAATTTTATTGATTTTTTAATGGTTGATTTAAACATTCTTATAAATTTATATTTTTCATAATTCTATAATTTTATGAATGTTTCACTCTATATCGCCAAACGTTATTTACGCTCTAAAAGTAGTAACAATGCCATTAATTTTATTACCATAATAGCCATTGTGGGTGTTATTTTAGGTGCCGCCTCTTTATTTATTGTGCTTTCTGGTTTTGCGGGTTTAAAAGATTTTACCATTCAATTTTCTAGTGTTGTCGATCCAGATTTAAAAGCCGAAACTGCCAAAGGAAAATCTTTTATTTTAACCGAAACCGAAATTACGAATCTTAACAAATTAGAAGACATTGCTTATTATTCTAAAATTGTTGAAGAGCGTGTTGTAATTTCCTCTGAAGACAAAAACGCATTAGTTACCTTAAAAGGTGTTGACAACCAATTTCAAGATGTTGTAGCCATAGATTCGGTTATAGACCACGGTAATTGGTTAGAACAAGAATCTCGACAAATTGTTGTGGGCTGGGGAATTTCTAATAATTTGTCGCTTGGCATTTTAGATTTCACAAAACCCATTAATATATATGTTCCAAAACCTGGAAAAGGGCAAATAACCTCAACAAAAAATGCTTTTAATAGCATAAAAGCAGTAAGCGTTGGTGTGTTTTTTGTTAACGAAAAGCTTAACGATTCGTATGTGTTTGCCTCGATAGAATTAGCTCAAATCCTCCTAAATTATCAGCCCAATCAAATTTCTGCTATTGAGTTTAAACTTAAAGAAGGTGTGGATGAAACCATCGCAAAACAAAAAATTCAAGACATTTTAGGAAATAAAGTCGTTTTAAAAAACCGAGCACAATTAAACGATGCACTATACAAAATGCTAAATACCGAAAATTTAGCGGTCTATTTAATTTTTACACTGGTATTAATTATTGCTTTTTTTAACGTAATCGGGTCTTTAATAATGATGATGCTCGACAAAAAACGAAGCTTAAATACTTTATATAACATAGGGGTTACGGTAAGAGATATTCGCCGAATTTTCTTTTTTCAAGGCAGTTTATTGAGTATTGTGGGTGGTTTTATTGGTTTAATAGTAAGCCTAATAATTATTTTTCTTCAAAAAACATTTTCGTTGGTCATGATAACGCCATCGCTTCCCTACCCTGTTACCGTAAAAGCCGGAAACTTGATACTTGTATTTATCACCATTTCGGTTTTAGGCATTATTGCTTCTAAAATAGCCTCGGTTCGCATTTCAAAATCGTTGGTAGAAGGGCATTAATTTGGGCGAGATGCCATAAAAAATGGCAAACAGGCTTAAATTAAGTACTTGCCTTTGGGTTTAGCTTGCAAAAGCGATTGCAATGGCAGCTTTTGGCGAGGCGTGCATCGAGCCAAAACTATAATGAAAAGCGCGGTGGCTTGCCATTTGCCCTAAAAACTACTATGATTTGATTGCTGTTATTTGAATTCTACTCGGTAAACTGGTAATTGGCAAATTGCTCTAAAACCTCATCGAAAACTGCAAAAACATCCTCGGAGCGATCGTTAGTTACCATTTTAGTACGCAATTCTTTAAAGTGCGGAATATTTTTAAAATAGTTGGTGTAATGGCGACGGGTTTCGAAAACACCCAATGTTTCGCCTTTCCAATCTATAGCCATTTGCAGGTGTCTGCGAGCAGCTTCTACGCGTTCTTCTATAGAAATTGGCGCCAAATGCTCGCCCGTTTTAAAAAAGTGTTTTACTTGTTTAAAAAACCAAGGATTCCCTATGCTAGCGCGCCCAATCATGGCGCCATCCAATCCGTAACTGTCGCGCATTTCTGCCGCTTTTTCGGGGGTATCTACATCGCCATTCCCAAATACAGGAATGTGCATGCGCGGGTTGTTTTTAACCTCGGCAATGGGTTTCCAATCGGCATGGCCTTTGTACATTTGTGCCCGCGTTCTGCCATGTATGGCAATGGCTTTACAACCTACATCTTGTAATCTTTCGGCAACCTCAACAATTCTAATAGAATCGTGATCCCACCCTAAACGCGTTTTTACGGTTATAGGTATATTGGTGCGTTTTACCATTTCGGCAGTAAGTTGTTCCATAAGGCAAACATCTTTTAAAATGCCTGCACCCGCACCTTTACTTACTACTTTTTTTACTGGGCATCCAAAATTTATATCGATAATGTCTGGCTTAGATTCTGCTACAATATCTATGGTTTGCAGCATGCTTTCTAAATTGGCTCCAAATATTTGAATGCCTACCGGACGCTCCTTTTCGTAGATATCTAACTTCATAACGCTTTTTGCAGCATTACGAATTAAGCCTTCGCTCGATACAAATTCGGTATAAACCACATCGGCACCTTGCTCCTTGCACAAGGCACGAAACGGTGGATCGCTAACATCTTCCATGGGTGCTAATAGCAATGGAAAATCTGGCAGTTCTATGTTATCTATTTTTACCAAGTAAATTTATTTTGCGCAAAATTAAGGTTTTTTAATTAAACTGAAACATTGAAGAATCTTCAGCTTATTTTGGAAACATCTTATTTTTTAATAAGTTTTTCTAGCCTTGAACTCTGATCTTTAAAATTAATTTTTACTACATAAACGCCTTTGCTAAAAGTACTCATATCTAACATATTATCTTCTCCTTTATAAACCTGTAGTGATTTGATATCGCATATTTCTATGGACTCTATATCTGGGTGTTGCATATATAAAAATGTATCTACAGGATTTGGATACATAATATTTTTATGTTCTATAAACCCCATATTTGATGACAAAGTAACATCGTTGGTGCTAAATGCCATTACTTTGGCGTTGTCTGAAAAAGTAAAACCCCCAACGGATTGTGAAAACGATTCTGAAGTCATTAAATACCTGTTCGCATTAACATAGGTAATGGCTTCGGTTTGGTCCGTACCAAAAATGGAAAGCATGGTTTGAGTGTTTGTTCCAGAAAAAATATTGTTGCCATTATAATTTTCGCTAACCCACACAAAAGGTTGAAGCGGCCGGGTATATCCTACTAAATAAAGTTTTCGTGTAAATGGGTTAAAGGTGCCTCCAGTAATTAATCCGCCACTATTTAAAGACGCTTCCAAAGGATTTAAAGTATAATTGCCCGGTGTTTTAGAAATAACATAGACCAGCGTTGTGCCATTTACCCAGTTTTTACTAAACAACATTAAATTTAAATTGTCAAAAGACACCAATGCTTCGGCATCCCATTCTGTATTATTTGTGTTTGAAGTAAAATCTAGCTGATTTGCGTAAGTAAATGCAATGGTTTCGGCAGCAACAGAGGTAGAACTTAAATAATCTGTTTTGTTAATCTTGTATATTTTTAAATCTGTTCTATTCCCGTTATTATTTCCAATATCGCCAATATAAATGCTCGTTTCATCTTGGGTAATATCTTCCCAATCTACATTTGTGGCGTTTAAAATGGTGACTTCTCTTTCTATTATTCCAGAAATCGTATCTAGTTCGTAAAGCTTAGTTTCACCGCCCGAATCGTTATGAGTAATGAGCCTATTATTGAAAAAAATAGCTCCGGAAGATTCATTTAAACTTCCTGGTAATGCAAATTTTGGTGAAGCACCACTAATTTGCGCCATAGTACCCAAGGTTCCCAGAACAAAAACAAATAGCGAAAAGGTAATTTTCATAAGCTTATTTTTTTGTTAATTTTAAAGTAATTATAAAAAATATTAGCGCTAAATCGCCATTAAAAGCTTAACAAAAGTATTGAAAATGAATTACATAGTTAAAACTCTATTTCGGCCTCAACTTGCTTTCCGTTTCTATCTACAACTACTCTGGTACGCTGCCCTGTTTCGAAAGCAGATAATGCGCGCATGTAACTCATCATATCTACAATAGTACTGTCGCCAATTTTTATAACTATGTCTCCTTTTTGTAGTCCGGCTTTTTGTGCAGGTTTATCTTCGCTAATGCCATCAATACGCATGCCTTTTCCATCGAATAAATAATCGGGAATCACACCTAAACCGACTTTAAAACGTGGTACATTTTCACTTTCATTTTTTGTTTTTCTAAAAGTTAATTTGCCATTATTATCTAAATCTGAAATAACATCGAAAATATAGTTTGAAATTAGTTCCATGCCTTCAATATTCAACTTATCGGCATCATCACTGGGTTTATGATAATCTTCGTGCTGACCGGTGAAAAAATGCAACACCGGAATATCTGCGTTATAAAACGAAGTATGATCACTCGGGCCAACCCCAGATTCCTTATCAATTAATTTAAATTTAGTGTTATGTGCTTTTAAGGTTTGCCTTAAAATCGGTGAGGTTCCTACCCCATAAACTGCCAGGGTACTATCTGCCTTCAATCTACCAACCATATCCATATTAATCATGTAATTAACTTTTTTAATATCAATCGTCGGATTTTTTACAAAATAATTGGAGCCTAATAAACCCATTTCTTCACCCGAAAAAGCGATAAACAGATAGTTGTTATTGGTATTGGCTTTTTTAAGTTTAGTTGCCAAATTTAATAGCACAGACACTCCACTGGCATTATCGTCTGCGCCATTATGTATAGCGCGCTCCCCGCGGTGCAACGACCCTTCTGCGCCGTAGCCTAAATGGTCAAAATGCGCGCCAATAACTATGGTGTTTTCCGCTTTATTATTTAAAAGACCAACAACATTAATTCCTGTAATGGTGCTATCGCCATCTTTAACAGCATATGTAACAACTTGATGCGGATTCGTTTTAGGCTTAAAAGAAAATTTTTGCAAATACTCTTCGGTTCCTTTCGGCGCTAAGCCTAAGGTTTTAAATCTATTTGCAATATAATCGGCCGCAGCTTGCTCGCCTTTGGTTCCTGTTTGCCGACCTTCTAATCTATCATCAGACAAAAATGTGACATCTTCCTTTATGGAAATTACTTTAGTATCTACATTTTTACAGGCGCCTAAAATGATGAAAAAAACGAGTATAATGCTATATTTCATATCTATATATGTTAGTTTTGTACAAATTTAGTTAATATTTACTATGAAACGTATATACTTTATTGCATTACTTTTTGTTGTTATTGCTTGTAAAAAAGTGGTAAAAACTACCATAGATAATACCGTTGAAATCGAAACTGTGACCGACTCCTTAATTTATCCTGAAGAAGTTCATTTTAAATCGATTCGTCAAATTACCCATGGTGGCGATAATGCAGAAGCGTATTGGAGTTTCGACGATAAACAATTAGTCTTTCAGTCTAATTTCTCGAAATGGAATGTAAGCTGCGACCAAATGTTTTTAATGAACCTGGGCGAGTCGTTTGACAGTATAGCACCCCCTATGGTTAGCACAGGAAAAGGACGAACCACCTGCGCTTACTTTTTACCGGATAATAAACATATTATTTATGCGTCAACCCATTTAGCAAACAACAATTGCCCTGAAACACCTTTGCGTAAAAATGGTAAATATATATGGCCCGTTTACGATAGTTTCGACATTTTTATGGCTGATTTACAAGGAAATATCGTAAAGCAATTAACCCATGAAAAAGGCTATGATGCCGAGGCAACGGTATCGCCAAAAGGTGATAAAATTGTTTTCACTTCTACACGAAGTGGCGATTTAGAATTATATACTATGAATCTTGATGGAAGCAACGTAAAACAAATTACAAACCAACTAGGGTATGATGGTGGCGCCTTTTTCTCACCCGATGGAACAAAAATTATATTCCGTTCATCGCGTCCCAAAACAGAGCAAGAAATTAAAGACTATAAGGACTTATTAGCCGAAGGACTTGTAGAACCTACCGACATGGAACTTTATATTTGTAATGCCGATGGCAGCGATTTAAAACAATTAACCTTTTTAGGAAATGCCAACTGGAGTCCGTTTTTTCATCCGTCGGGCAAAAAAATACTATTTTCATCCAACTTTGAAGCAGAACGGGGGTTTCCATTCAATCTTTACTTGATTGATATCGACGGTAAAAACTTAGAACGCGTTACTCATGGAGAAACCTTTGATGCGTTTCCAGTGTTTTCAAATGATGGCAAATATTTAGCTTTTTCCTCAAATAGAAACAATGGTGGCGGACGTGATACTAATTTATTTATTGCTGAATGGCAGGATTAAGGAAATTAGAAAATAATTAAACTATCTTTGCTGCATCTTTTTAAGTAGAGATTCCTTTATGAAGAACATTAGAAACTTTTGCATTATTGCACATATTGATCACGGTAAAAGTACGCTTGCCGACCGCTTGTTAGATTTTACTGGTACCGTGACTGAAAGAGAAAAGCAAAACCAGTTACTAGATAACATGGATTTGGAACGCGAACGTGGTATTACCATCAAATCGCACGCCATACAAATGGATTATATTTATAAAGGGGAAAAATATACTTTAAACCTTATAGACACTCCGGGACACGTCGATTTTTCATATGAAGTATCTCGTTCTATCGCTGCTTGCGAAGGCGCTTTACTTATTGTTGATGCAGCACAAAGTATACAAGCACAAACTATTTCTAACTTGTATTTAGCCCTAGAAAACGATTTGGAAATTATTCCTATTCTTAATAAAGTAGATTTACCAAGTGCCAACCCAGAAGAAGTCACCGACGATATCGTCGATTTATTGGGCTGTAAACCCGAAGATGTTATTCACGCCAGTGGAAAAACAGGTTTTGGTGTTGATAAAATTTTAGAAGCCGTAATTGAGCGTATTCCAGCACCAAAAGGAAATCCTGATGCGCCATTACAGGCTTTAATTTTTGATTCGGTTTATAACTCATACAGAGGTATTGAAACCTATTTTAGAGTCTTTAACGGCGAAATAAAAAAAGGTCAAAAAATTAAATTCGTTGCTACAGATAAAGAATATTATGCCGATGAAGTAGGCACCTTAAAACTAACACAAGTAGCAAAACAATCTGTTAAAACAGGTGATGTAGGTTATTTAATTACAGGAATAAAAACTGCCAAAGAAGTAAAAGTTGGTGATACCATTACCGATTTTGCCAATCCAACCACCAACATTGTAGAAGGTTTTGAAGATGTAAAACCTATGGTGTTTGCTGGAATTTATCCTGTAGATACAGAAGATTACGAAGAGCTAAGAAGTTCGATGGAAAAACTTCAATTAAATGATGCGTCGCTGGTATTTATTCCAGAAAGTTCGGCTGCATTAGGTTTTGGCTTCCGTTGTGGGTTCTTAGGTATGCTTCACATGGAGATTGTACAAGAACGCTTAGAACGCGAGTTCGATATGACCGTTATTACTACGGTTCCCAACGTTTCTTACAACGCTTTTACAAATAAAAATCCCGATGTTCCTTTTGTGGTAAATAATCCGTCAGACTTACCAGATCCTTCCACCGTAAACCGTGTTGAAGAACCTTATATAAAAGCCACTATTATTACAAAATCAGATTTTGTGGGTAACGTAATGTCGCTTTGTATTGAAAAACGCGGCATTGTATTAAATCAAACCTATTTAACTACCGAACGCGTTGAGTTAACTTTTGAAATGCCTCTAGCCGAAATAGTATTCGATTTTTACGACAGATTAAAAACCGTATCTAAAGGCTATGCGTCTTTTGATTATCATCCAATAGGAATGAAAACCTCTAAATTGGTTCGATTAGATATTTTATTAAACTCTCAACCTGTTGATGCGCTTTCGGCTTTAATTCACGCCGATAATGCACAAAATATTGGTAAAAAAATGTGTGAAAAGTTAAGGGAGTTAATTCCACGTCAGCAATTCGATATTCCAATTCAAGCGGCTGTTGGTGCTAAAATTATTTCGCGCGAAACTATTAAAGCACTTCGTAAAGATGTTACGGCTAAATGTTATGGTGGCGATATTTCGCGTAAACGTAAGCTTTTAGAAAAACAGAAAAAAGGTAAAAAACGTATGCGTCAAGTAGGAAATGTAGAAATACCTCAACAAGCATTTATGGCTGTTTTAAAATTAAATGATTAACACGCTTAAATCGTTATTAATTACCGCTTCAAAATTCCAAAAATAGACTAGATTTTTAATTAAAATTAACAAATCTGTTTTTAAAAGAAAAAAACAAGGCATTATAGCCTTGTTTTTTTTGCTTTTTTTAAAGATAATTTCAATAATTCTCCTTATTATTCATTTTTTATCAAAAATGTAATTTCAACAAAGTTATTAACAATTATTTTGTAAGTTTATAAGCGCAGTTGTTTTCGTGCTTATTTTATATCCTAAGTATTCACAAAAATATTTTATAAAATAAGGCTTATAGCAATGCCATAAATTTAAATCACCAAAATTGAGTGTAAATCTGCACTTTTTATTTTTAAAAAATTATTATGAAAGCACTTTTTTATACTAGAGAATTCCCACCCTATGTTTATGGAGGCGCTGGTGTTCATGTTGAATATTTGGCCGCAGAATTAGCTAAATTAATGGATGTTGAAGTAAGATGTTTTGGGGACCAAAACGAAAATTCAAAAAATTTAACCGTTAAAGGGTTTCCATATGATAATCCTGTTTTCGACGGTTCAGATTCGCAGCTTAAATCGGTTTTTCAAACATTAAGCACCGCTATTCATATGAATGCCGACAAAATAGACGCCGATATTGTGCACTGCCATACATGGTACGCTCAATTTGCTGGTATTGTTGCTAAACTTTGCTACGGCATTCCATTAGTAATTACAACGCATTCACTGGAGCCATTAAGACCTTGGAAACGCGAACAATTAGGCAGAGGTTACGATGCGTCTTCATGGGTAGAAAAAACAGCGATTGAAATGGCTGATGCGATTATTGCTGTTTCCAAAGAAACTAAAGAAGATGTTTTAAAACATTTTAATGTTGATGCGAGTAAAATCAAGGTTATTTACAATGGTATTAACCTTCAACAATATATTGTAACCGAAGAAACCACAACGCTAGATGCCTATGGCATAGACAAATCCAAACCGTACGTTTTGTTTGTGGGAAGAATCACAAGACAAAAAGGTATCATCCATTTAGTAAACGCCATAAAATATATCGACCCAGATACGCAAATAATATTATGCGCCGGCGCTCCTGATACTAAAGAAATTGGTAAAGAAATGGAAGATGCGGTTAATGAGGTTAAAAAAACACGCAACAATGTTATCTGGATTGATAAAATGCTTGAAAAACAGGAGGTCATTCAATTATACTCCCACGCCGATGTATTTTGTTGTCCGTCTATCTACGAACCTTTCGGAATAATAAATATTGAAGCCATGGCATGTAATACTGCAGTAGTTGCAAGTGCCGTGGGAGGTATAAAAGAAGTCGTAATTCCTGGCGAAACTGGTATTTTAATTCCTTTAGAACAACAAAAAGAAGCACCGTTCGAACCTGTTAACCCAGATAAATTTTCAAGAGACCTTGCTAAAGGCATTAACGATTTAATTAATAATGATACCTTGAGAAATAAAATGGCTAAAAATGGCAGAAAACGTGTTGAAGATTATTTCGATTGGAGTGCCATTGCAAAACAAGTCGAAGATCTTTACAAATCTTTAATTTAAATTAACTGCTATTAATCCTAACACTAAACTGAAGTATAATTCTAAACTATATAACCATGATAAATAACAAAGTTTTATCCATAATTTTAGGTGGTGGTCAAGGCTCAAGACTTTACCCTTTAACAGAAACAAGATCAAAACCCGCTGTTCCTATCGCCGGGAAATATAGATTAGTCGATATTCCCATTTCTAACTGTATCAATGCCGATATCAAACGCATTTTTGTGTTAACACAGTTTAATTCGGCGTCTCTTAATCGTCATATTAAAGACACCTATCATTTTAGTTTCTTTAGTAGTGCATTTGTAGATGTACTCGCTGCAGAACAAACACCTACAAATAAAGGGTGGTTTCAAGGTACTGCCGATGCGGTAAGACAAAGTATGCATCACTTTTTAACCCATGATTTTGAATATGCCCTAATTCTTTCTGGCGACCAGTTATATCAAATGGATTACGATAAAATGATTGATGCTCATGAAGCAAGTCATGCCGAAATATCTATTGCAACCATTCCTGTAAATGCAAAAGATGCCACTTCCTTTGGTATTTTAAAAGCGAATGACGAAAATGTTGTGACATCATTTATAGAAAAACCAGACGCTAGTTTATTGCCTGAATGGACATCGGAAGTTAGTAACGACATGAAATCACAAGGGCGTAATTATTTAGCCTCTATGGGTATTTATATATTTAACCGAGAACTACTGGTTGAATTAATGAAAGACACTTCTACCATAGATTTTGGTAAAGAAATTATTCCACAAAACATTGCAAAACATAAAACTTTAAGCTATCAATATGAAGGGTATTGGACCGATATAGGAAATATTGATTCCTTTTTTGAAGCCAATATTGGCCTTACTGACGACATTCCTCAATTTGATTTATACGATAAGTCAAAACGTATTTATAGCCACGCCCGAATGCTACCAACTTCAAAAATTTTGGGAAGCACACTAACTAAATCCGTTATTGCGGACGGCTGTATAATAGGCGCTGCTAAAGTTGAAAAATCGGTTATTGGCGTGCGTTCCAGAATTGGTAAAGATTCAACAATAATTAACACCTATATGATGGGTTGTGATTATTATGAAACCCTCGAGGAAATTGAGAATTTTAAAATCCGGATTTTAATGGGTATTGGCGAACGATGCTTTATTAAAAATGCCATCCTTGATAAAAACTGTCGAATAGGCGATGATGTTAGAATTGAAGGTGGAAAACATTTAGAAGACAAAGAAACCGATATGTATGTTATTAAGGAAGGTATCGTTGTTATTAAAAAAGGCGCTACAATTCCTGTAGGCTATGTTATTTAATTAATAATTTATCTTATTTGAAAATATTTTATAAAAAGTAGTAAACTAATAATTTACTACTTTTACTATCTTAAAACTAACTAAACACCATGCAAGACCAAAGAAGAGTTGTAATAGATTATGTATCTCCAAGTATTAATGGAGGTGATTTTTATATAAAACGTGTTGTTAACGAAATAGTAAATATAAAAGCACATATTCTCGCCGACGGACACGATGTATTAGCGGCAGCTGTTTTATATAAACATGAACGAGAAAAAAACTGGCGAGAAAACCGCATTCATCTTACGGTTAATAACGAATGGGAAGGCTCTTTTACCGTTGAAAAGCAAGGGTTTTACAGCTACAAAGTAGAGGCTTGGGTAGATTATGCTTTAAACTGGCAACATGGTATAGAGCGAAAAATTGCCGACAATCAACATGTAAATTCAGAATTGTTAGAAGGCGTAGGGTACTTAAATGAAATCTACAATAGTTTATCTCACGACGACAAACTGTATATAGACCATCTAAAAAATATTTTCCCTAACAAAAACAATTATGATGAAGCTATAATTGAAGCCACAAGCGGCCGTCTTCATCATATTTTTTATAGTAATCCGCAAAAAATATTAGTTAATACCAGCAAAGAATTCCGCGTGTATGTCGATCGAAAAAAAGCGCGTTTTAGTACTTGGTACGAGTTTTTTCCGCGCTCTGCTTCCGAGCATCCCGGAGTACACGGTACTTTTAAAGACTGCGAACGCTTGTTGCCCAGAGTAGCCAAAATGGGATTCGACACCTTATACTTACCTCCTATTCATCCAATTGGAGAGGTTAACAGAAAAGGTAAAAACAATACAACTACCACCGTTGAAGGCGATGTAGGATCTACATGGGGCGTTGGGTCGCATTTTGGAGGCCACAAAGCTATTCATCCGCAGTTGGGTTCTTTAGACGATTTTAAAAGCTTAATTCAACGAGCAAAAGAACAGAATATTGAGATTGCCATGGATTATGCTTTACAGGCCGCACCAGACCATCCGTGGGTAAAAGAACACCCGCAATGGTTTAAATGGCGACCAGATGGCACCGTACAATATGCCGAAAATCCGCCGAAAAAATACCAAGATATTCTTCCAATTTATTGGGAAACCGAAGACTACAAAGCGCTGTGGGACGAATGTTTAGATATTTTAATGTATTGGATAGATTGCGGCATCAATGTATTTAGAGTGGATAACCCGCACACCAAACCTTTTTATTTCTGGAATTGGATTATTGCACAGGTTAAAGCAAAACACCCCGATGTTATATTTTTAGCCGAGGCGTTTACAGCACCAAAAGTAATGGCGCAATTGGCAAAACAAGGCTATACACAATCGTACACTTACTTTACATGGCGCAACAATAAACACGAACTTACAGAATATGTTGAAGAGTTAACAAAAACGGAACTTCGCGAATACATGCAACCTAATTTTTGGCCAAATACGCCAGATATTAACCCGATGCATTTGCAAGGTGCCAACGAATCAAAACATATCCAACGCTATGTACTGGCAGCAACATTAAGTTCTAGTATTGGGCTTTATGGTCCGGTTTACGAATATATGCTTAGCGATGCGCTTTTAGGACGTGAAGAATATTTAAACTCAGAAAAGTTTCAAATTACACATTACGATTGGAACATTGAAAATAAATTAACCACTATAATTTCAAAAATCAATTATATCCGTCATGAAAATGAAGCGCTTCAGCAAACCAATAATATAAAATTCTGTTATATAGAAAACTCTAATTTAATAGCTTTTTATAAATGGAACGACGCGAAAACCAACGAAGTGTTAATTGTAATTAGCTTAGACGCGTTTAATTTACAGCAAGGTACGCTTCAGCTTCCCCTACATGAATTGGGCGTTAATCCCGGACATAATATCCAGATTAAAGATTTAATAACCTTTAATATTTATAATTGGACGAACGAATGGAATTTTGTTGAATTGCATCCAACACTACCGTTTCATATTTTTAAAATAACTAAATAATATGCAACAAGAATCATTATCTAATGGATTACAAACTACTTACGATTTTAACGAATCGTGGGAAGAGTTATTAGATAATGGTTCTTTTTTAAAACTTTTTTTATCAGATGTTTTAGAAGCTTATATTGTAAAACAACGTTGGTTTGGTGGTAAAGCCAGCACCATAAAATATATTGAATTAGCCGAATATTTTAAAATTCAGCAGAACGGTGAAATTTATTTTGGATTGATTTTAGAAGTTGATTTTGTTGAAGCCTTTTACCAACATTATTTTTTACCCATTGCCTTCGTAACCGACGAGAATTTTGCTCCAAAGGACAGAATTCTACCAATTAGCATTAAAAACCAAAAAGGTTTTATAATTGACGCTGTTAACTTAGAAGCCTTTAGGAAATTGGTGTTTGAAAGAATTGCGACGGCATTACCAAAAGATACCACTAAAGTACAATACCATAAAAGTTTATCGTTTACTAATCCTGTTTACAAGTCCTCGCGCTTTATGGGCTTAGAGCAAAGCAACACATCGCTTGTTTACAACGAAAAATATGTGTTGAAATTTTTTAGACGCATCTTTTCAGATAAAAACCCCGATTATGAAATGAGTCGTTTTTTATCTGAAAAAAAAGAATTCAAAAATACCCCGTCGTATTTAGGAAGCATCAATTTGGTAGATGCAGATAACGACTATATTACCATTGCTTTAATGCAAGAAATGGTTCCAAACCAAGGCGATGCCTGGGATTATATGCTTAAAGAGTTGCTTACAGTTTTCTTAAATATCAAAGCAAAAGGTATTTCTATAAATACCTTTCCCGAAACAGAGCTATATCAGCGTTTAACCATTGAAGACGTACCACCACAAATTATAGATTGGGCAGGATCAAACCTTTTTAAACAAATTCAAACGCTCGCAAAACGAACAGCAGAAATGCACATAGCTTTAGGCTCTGAGTTTGAAGAAACAGCCTTTGCCCCGTCTCGTTTTAATGGCGATTACACCGTTTGGCTAAAAAACAGGCTGATTCATCAATTTCAAAACAGGCTGAACATTATCGAGAACAACTTACATAAATTAGATGGTCTTGCTTTAGAATTGGCACAAGATTTTTTAAACAAAAAAAATAAAATCCGTAAGCGTTTTACGGCTTTCGATTGGACCAAATTAAAGGGTGAACGCATTCGTGTACATGGCGATTTTCATTTAGGGCAAATTCTGGTAAAAGACAACGATTTTTATATGCTGGATTTTGAAGGCGAACCAGAAAGTACCATTCGAGATAGAAAGGTAAAACAACCTCCATTAAAAGATGTGGCGGGTTTGTTCAGATCGTTTCATTATGCTATTTACGCGACATTATTCAATAACAAAGACAGTTTTAGCACCATTCCACAAGAACACTTATTTAAAGTTGGAGAAACACTATATAGTTACATTACGGGTGTCTTTTTAGGCACTTATGTTACAGAAACTCAAAACGCTAATTTAAACTTAGGATATAACCAAGAACGTATTTTTATTTTAAAATACTGCCTACTAGAAAAAGCAGTTTACGAACTCGGTTACGAACTAAATTCGCGCCCAAAATGGGCAATCATTCCTTTAAAAGGGATTTCTAATATTATAAATCACTAATATATGGCTCAAGTACAAGTTCACAGTTTATTTACAGAATTCGATATCAACCTTTTCAAAGCTGGTAAACACTACAGACTTTATGAAAAATTTGGTTCACACATCACCACCGTTAACGGTATTGAGGGAACGTATTTTGCTGTTTGGGCACCAAGCGCAAAACAAGTTTCGGTTATTGGAGATTTTAATTATTGGATTGAAGGTGAACACCAATTAAACGTTCGCTGGGATTCAAGTGGTATCTGGGAAGGATTTATCCCTTTAGTTGGCCAAGGAAATATTTATAAATATAAAATTCAGAGCCATAATAACGACATAAAAACAGAAAAAGCAGACCCGTATGCACGTCGAAGTGAACATCCGCCAAAAACTGCATCAATAGTTTGGGACGATTCTTATAAATGGAAAGACACCGATTGGATGAAAAAGCGTAAAAAACACAACGCTTTAGATGCTCCTTATTCGGTTTACGAAGTTCATTTAGGTTCATGGAAACGCCATTTGGAAGAAGATCGTTTTCTATCGTACTACGAATTAGCAGACGAATTGGTAAACTATGTAAAAGATATGAATTTTACGCATGTAGAATTAATGCCTATTATGGAATATCCTTACGATCCGTCGTGGGGTTACCAACTAACAGGCTATTTTGCACCAACATCACGCTTTGGGTATCCAGAAGAATTTAAATATTTGGTTGATAAATTACACCAAAACGATATAGGAATTATTCTGGATTGGGTACCATCGCATTTCCCTGAAGACGCTCATGGTTTAGGCTTTTTTGATGGCTCAAACTTATACGAACATCCAGATAAACGTAAAGGTTACCATCAAGATTGGAAAAGTTTAATCTTTAATTATGAACGCAATGAAGTAAAATCGTTCTTAATTAGTAATGCCATATTTTGGATGGATCAATACCACGCCGATGGTTTACGCGTTGATGCCGTTGCGTCTATGCTATTTCTAGATTATTCGCGTGAAGATGGTGAATGGGAACCTAATATATTTGGCGGAAGAGAAAATCTTGCAGCTATAGAATTTCTTAAAGAACTAAATCAAGAAGCTTATGCGTCATTCCCCGATATTCAAATGATTGCTGAAGAATCTACAGCCTTTCCAGGAGTTTCAAAACCTGTGTTTTTAGGAGGATTAGGTTTTGGAATGAAATGGATGATGGGCTGGATGCACGATACCTTAGAGTACTTCGCAAAAGATCCAGTGTATAGAAAATACCATCAAAATGATATTACTTTTAGTTTGGCTTACGCCTTCTCAGAAAATTTTATGCTTCCGCTTTCACATGATGAAGTGGTTTATGGTAAAAACTCCATTTTAGGTAGAATGCCAGGAGACGAGTGGCAGCGTTTTGCTAACTTACGTTTATTATATGGTTACATGTTTACGCATCCAGGCACTAAATTGTTGTTTATGGGTGGCGAATTTGCACAGTATAACGAATGGAATTTTCAAGAAAGTTTAGATTGGAATTTATTAGATTTTAAACCTCACAAAGATTTCCAAAACTATTTTAAAAATTTAAATGCCTTTTATAAATCGACACCTGCGTTATTTGAAAAGGCTTTTACAGGCGAAGGCTTTGAGTGGATTAACTATGGTGACCACGAAAACTGTGTAATCTCGTATATGAGAAAAGGAAATACACCCGATGACAACGTTATAGTTGTTTGCAACTTAACACCAACAGTAAGAAATAACTATCGTATTGGTCTGCCGCAAAAGGGTAAACTCGTAGAGGTTTTTAATAGTGACTCTGAAGCATTTGGAGGAAGCGGTGTTGCAAATGCCGGCGAATTGACTGCCAAAAAACAAGCTTGGAATGGTAAAGATTATTCTGTAGAAATAACACTTCCCCCTTTAGCGGTTACTGTTTTTCAATTTAAATAAAATTTGTTAGGAAGTTGTGAAATAAATAGTTGTTATATTGTAAATTAGATAATTTCGGCCTATTTTTTTTAATAGAATCTAATGTGGTACGTGCTTAATTTTTAGTAATTTCGTCGCTTAATTACTCGTTCCATACTATGATTTTAAATACCGAATTAGAATATAAAGGGAATTTATTCCCTACAAGCATAATTTCTTACAAAAAAAATCTTGACACTTTATCGTTTACTTCAGAAAACAATGTTGTTTTACAAATTACAGTACAACGCGATAGTGTTTTAAGATTTAGATACACTACAACCGGCATTTTTGAAAAGGATTTCTCGTACGCTATAACAAAATACGCCAGCAGAGGCTATAATTTTCTTGAAGTTACAGAAGAAGCCGATAAATACACGATTAGAACCTCAAAAATTATTTGCCATGTTGCTAAAAACGATATGCGTATTGCTTTGTTCGACGCCAAAGACAAAACCCTAATTTGTGAAGATGAAATAGGCTTTCATTGGGAAGAAAGTTATGAGTTTGGTGGTAACATTGTAAAAATGACCAAAGCCGCTCAAGAAGGCGAAAGTTACTATGGTTTGGGGGACAAACCGGTTGATAATAACCTGAAAGGAAAACGTTTTGATAATTGGGTAACAGACTCTTTTGCCTATGTTAAAACCACAGACCCTTTATATAAAGCCATTCCTTTTTACACAGGTTTACATCATGATAAGTCTTATGGCATCTTTTTCGATAATAGCTTCCGATCTAGTTTCGATTTTTGTCATGAACGCAGAAATATTACCAGCTTTTGGGCACAAGGTGGCGAAATGAATTACTATTTTATTTATGGACCTGCCATGTCTGATGTGGTTTCAATTTACACAGACTTAACAGGAAAACCTCACGAATTACCTGCTTTATGGACCTTAGGATATCACCAATGTAAATGGAGTTATTATCCAGAAGCAAAGGTTAAGGAAATCGCTAAAAAATTCAGAAGATTAAAAATTCCTTGTGATGCCCTTTATTTAGACATCGACTACATGGATGGTTTTAGATGTTTTACTTGGAATAACGAGTACTTTCCAGATCCGAAACGGATGGTAAAAGAATTAGCAGACGATGGCTTTAAAACCATTGTAATCATAGATCCGGGAATCAAAATAGATGAAGAATATTCTATTTTTAAAGAAGGGTTAGAAAATGATTATTTCTGTAAACGTGCCGATGGACCATACATGAAAGGTAAAGTATGGCCTGGGGAGTGTTATTTCCCAGACTTTACCAACCCGGAAGTACGCGAATGGTGGTCAGATTTATTTAAAGAACTGGTTGAAGATATTGGTGTTAAAGGTGTTTGGAACGACATGAACGAACCTGCAGTTATGGATGTTCCTGGTAAATCGTTTCCAAACGATGTGAGACACGATTACGATGGAAACCCTTGTAGCCACAGAAAAGCACATAATGTTTACGGTATGCAAATGGCTAGAGCAACATATCAGGGCCTTAAAAAATTCTCATTCCCAAAACGACCATTCGTTATAACCAGAGCAGCCTATTCTGGAACGCAACGCTATACCTCTAGCTGGACAGGAGATAATATTGCAACTTGGGAGCATTTATCTATTGCTAATATTCAGGCGCAACGCATGTGCATGTCTGGGTATTCATTTATAGGCTCAGATATTGGAGGGTTTGCCGAACAGCCAAATGGCGAGCTTTATGCCCGTTGGATTCAACTAGGTATATTCCACCCGTTCTGTAGAACACATTCATCTGGTGATCATGGCGACCAAGAACCTTGGGCTTTTGGTGCTAACGTTACTAACATTGTTAGAAAATTTATTGAACTTAGATACCAGCTGTTACCATACTTATATACCGCATTCTGGAGATATGCCAACGAAGGTATTCCAATATTAAAGTCATTGGTATTATTCGACCAAAACGATACGCATACCCAATACAGAAACGATGAGTTTGTTTTTGGTGAAAAAATATTAGCTTGTCCAATTACAGAACCTAATGCCAAAGGAAGACGTATGTACTTCCCTGTTGGAAAATGGTATAATTTCTGGACAGACGAAGTGGTTGAAGGTGGGCAAGAACTATGGGTGGATGCCGATTTAGATAGCATGCCAATATTTGTAAAAGAAGGCGCTATGATACCTAAATACCCAGTTCAGCAATATGTTGGTGAGAAAGAAATAGATCAATTGGTTTTAGATGTTTACTACAAACAGGGTGAAGAAACCTCGCAGCTATTTGAAGATGCTCAAGATGGTTATGATTATATAAAAGGACGATACAGTTTAAGAAACTTTAAATTAGTGGGCAAAGAGAATTCACTAATTATACAGCAATATAAATCAGGTAAATACATTACTCCTTACGAACTTATAAAAATTAAGTTCCACGGATTACCATTCAAAATTTCTAAAGTTCAAATAAATAATGAAGAGATGTTATTTGAAGACGTAAAACTAAATGGAGATAATTCTATAATCGTAAGTAAAGAATTTACAGAACTCCATATAATAGCATAGACACTATAACGTTTCTTTATGAGATTTTAAATTAAAAGGCTTTCCAAGGTACACCAACTTGAAGCCTTTTTCTATTTTACCTACATTTTTACTATAAGAAGGAATTATCTCTAAAACACCGTGTTTATCCTTTACTAATAACGGGATAATATTAACATCTTGCTTTGTTTTATCAATAAGTTCTTCATAATGCTCGCGATCTTTTATTTCAATCTCGTGTATTTTAGGATATTTTCTAGCCACTTCTGTTAGCGAAATATAGTCGTCTGTATGCGAAAACAAGCCTTCTATTGGGCTATTGTTAGGGTCGAGAATTTCATCTCTATGTACTAACCTAAAAGTGCCAGTTTCTCCAAATTGTTCTGAAAATTTTTCAATAACATAATTATTAATATCTCCACTACCAGTAAGTGCCATTAAAAACCCAACATCACTTAGTTCTATATTATCATGTAGAACATCAGAATAAATATCTACGTTAAGCGCCTCCAACCCCATGTCTTTCGCTAGTTGTATATTTGCTTGATTACTATCAATTAAAACAATATGCCTACCATTTTCTTCTAAATATTTACCAATAAGTCTTGGAAAAAGGGATGCGCCCACAATTAAAATACCTTCAGAACGTTTGAGAAAAACACCTATTAGTTTGGCAAATGGACGCGCTGTGGTAGCATTAAGCAATACGGTTCCTAATACAATCATAAAGACCAAAGGTGTAATGTACTCTGCACCAGATACACCCTGACTAATTAATTTGCTCCCAAAAAGAGAAGCGATTCCAGCAGCAACAATTCCACGAGGCCCTACCCAACTTATAAAAACTCTTTCATTAATTTTTAATGGTGAACCTAAAGTGCACAAAAAAACACCAATAGGCCTTATTACAAAGACCACAGCTGCAAATAACATAACAGATTTCCAAGTAATTAGAAGCGTTAAATCCTCATAATTTATGTTTGCTGCCAAAAGAATAAACAATATAGATATAAGTAAAACACTTAAAGATTCTTTAAAATATAGGAGTTCTTTTAAGTTGTCTAACTTCGCATTGCCTAAAACCATACCCATTACCACAACCGCCAATAAACCAGATTCGTGAGCGAAAAGTTCTGATTCAACAAAAACCAACAATACAGTAGAAAGTGAAACCACATTTAAAAGATAATGAGGTATTAAATTTCTGTTAATAGCAAAAGCTAATGCATGAGCAAAGGTAAAACCAAAGGTGGTTCCAAATAGTACAATTTTTCCAAACTCAATTAAAGCCGTTATTGTAAACCCACTATCACCTTCAACGCTAATAAATTCAAAAACCAAAACAGCAACCAACGCTCCTATTGGATCAATTAAAATACCCTCCCATTTTAATACCGCCGACACATCTTTTTTAAGGGGAATGTTTCTTAATATGGGCGTAATAACTGTTGGCCCGGTAACTATAATTAAACCAGAAAATAAAAAAGCAATGTCCCAACTTAAATTAAATAGAAAATGTGCTAAAATACCTGCTCCAAAAAAAGTGATGGCAGAACCAAGGGTTATTAATTTAGTAATAACGGGGCCTACATTCTTAATTTCAGAACGTTTTAAAGTTAATCCGCCTTCAAAAAGAATTATACTTATCGCGAGCGACACAAAATAAAACAATCCTTCACCAGGAAATAACCCCTTTGTTCCATTCCATACGGGTTCTATCCATTTACTACCATCTTCACTTAAAAACTCTGAAGCAATAGGTCCAACCAATAAGCCTATAAGTATTAACGGTAAAATAGCTGGTATTTTTAATTTCCATGCTACCCATTGTGCTAATATGCCTAAAATAATAATACCTGCAAGTTCTAGCATAAATCGGTTTTATTTTGAATGGTCTAAAATAAGAAAAACAGATTATTTAAAACTAAATATCTACATAGTTCTTTAAATACCCCACAATAACGCATAAAATCAGTACTTTTTGTATCTAATTTTCATTTAACCGCCTCAGTTTTTCAAAAAATACTATCTTACACGTTTTTGAAATTTATTTACAACCTGAGTGTCTTTAAAACCTTTTAAAAGTATTGGAATTGGCGTGGCGTTTTCGCCCAATTTAAAAGCAAACCTCTTTGAGGCGGCTAGACTTGCACTTTTTTTTGAATCTAAATTATTTTTAATTCATGTTGGTGAACCTTCTGAAGACAAAATAAAAGCGCTTAAAATTATTTTGGCACCTTTTAAAAAAGATGATTTAGATTACGAAGTAATCTTTAAATCTGGTAACCCAGTTGATGTTATTTTAAAAGCTACTGAAGAACAAAACATTGATTTGTTAATTCTAGGAGCTTTACAGCGCGAGCGCTTTTTAAGATACTATGTGGGTTCTATTGCCCGAAAACTAACGCGCAGAGCAAAATGTTCTATTTTATTATTGATTAAACCTTCGGTAAATAGAGTGCCTTGTCAACATATCGTGGTAAACGGATTGAAGGATCCTAAAACTGAACGTACTATTGCTTCGGCATTTTACGTGGCAAACCAATTGCAAGCAGAAAAACTTACCATAGTTGAAGAAATTAAACAAGAAGAAATAAAAGTAAAAGTAGACGACGATATCTCCTTACGTAGAACCAATATTATAAAGGAACGCATAAAACTTAGAGAAAATGCAAGAATTAAAGATATTATAACACACATTCCTAAAGAATACACCGAAAATATAACCATAAAAACGCAACCCATTTTTGGTCAGCAAGGGTATTCTATTGGGCATTATGCGCAAATATCGCGCGCCGATTTATTAATTATGAACGCGCCAACCAAAATGACATTTTGGGACCGATTGTTTCCGCATGACATAGAACACATTTTAACCGAATTGCCAACTGACGTATTAATACTTCAATGAGTCCTAGAAAAAGTAAAATAAAAATATTTTTTAAAACCATACCGCAAAATATATTTTCGGGGTTTGTGGTAAGCTTAATAGCATTACCACTTGGTTTGGGTCTTGCCATGGCAAGTGATGCCCCTCCTATTTCAGGCATCATTGCTGCTGTAGTTGGTGGTATTATGGTAGCTATTTTAGGAGGAAGTAACGTTACTATTACTGGACCAGGAAATGGTATGGTAGGCGTACTTTTAGTAGCTATTACAGCACTAGGTATTGAAAGTGCTTATGCGGCTATAATATGTTCGGGGTTTTTAATATTGCTTCTAGGTTTTTTTAGAATGGGTAAACTGGCAGATTTTTTCCCGTCATCTGCCATACAAGGAATGCTGGCTGCCATCGGGCTTATAATTTTGGGTAAGCAATTTCATATCATGCTGGCGCATAAAATAAAACGAGAAGATACACTCGATTATCTTTTTGAAACACCCATTACCATCGCCGATGCTTTACAATATAAAAATGAAGGCCTCATTTACGCTGCCTTGGCTGGGGTTTTAGGGTTGACCATTATGATGTTTTATTCTAAAATTAGAAATAAATATTTACAGCTTATCCCCGCTCCTATGTGGATTGTTATTCTGTCTATTGGCTTTAGCTATTATTTTGAATTGGTATTACATGAAGATAACCCAATTGCGAAACAATATATGATTTCGGGTATTCCAACATTTCAGAATATTTTAGAGGATATGCATCTGCCTAATTTTACAAAGATTGCCTCATTTCCATTTTGGAGCAGTGTTTTTGCCATAACGCTTATAGCAAGTATAGAGTCGCTTTTAAGCATTAAAGCTGTTGATAAATTAGATCCCGAAAAAAGAAGATCGAATGTAAATAGGGATCTTAAGGGCTTGGGTATTGCGACCGTTTTTAGTGGACTTTTAGGAGGACTAAACGTGGTTACTGTTATTGCCCGTAGCTCGGTAAATGTAAATAATGGTGCGACAAACCGTTCCTCTAATTTTTTTCACGCCACATTTTTATTATTGTTTATTGGTTTATTTAGCACACAATTAAAGCGCATTCCCCTTCCAGCACTTATGGCGATCCTTGTATATACGGGCTTTAAATTAGCTTCGCCAAAAGTGATTCGGAAAATATTATACATAGGTAAAGAACAACTCATTATCTTTTTTGTAACACTTTTAGTAACTCTTAAAATTGGTTTAATTACTGGTATCCTTGCAGGTGTAATTACCACTTTAATTATTCATTTCATTCTTAATAGAAACATCTCTTTATTTGCTAAAAATGTATTGAAACCAAATGTTTTAATGTATCGCGAACAGGAAGGTCAACACAATTTCTACGTAAGCGTAAAACACTTTTGTAGCTTTTTAAATTATTATAAATTAAAGAATAAACTAGACGCAGTTCCCGAAGATCAAGATGTGATAGTGGATTTTTCTTTATGCAGTTTTGTCGATCATACGGTTATGGAAAATATACATAGCTATCAGGAATTATTTAAAAAGAGAGGTGGTCATTTTGATGTTATTGGTTTAGATATGCACGACACCGATTCTAAGCACCCATTTGCATTAAGGCGGTTACTCCCCGTTCCAAACATTATAAAAAACAACTTAACGCGCCGACAAACAAGTATGGAGAGTTTGGCAAAAGATTATAATTTAAGCTATAATTCTAAAAATATTCATAACGTCGATTTCTTAAACAATTTTTTGTTTTTTAACACAAAAACAATCGATCATATTTACAACGTATTAAACTATAATAACAGTACCATATCGTTGTTTGATATTGAGTTTTCTGAAGGTGAATTTATTGCTAAAGAAGTTATAAGAACCACGATGCTTCATATTAAATTAAACAATACCATTCCAGAATTTACCTTAGATAGAGAAGGTTTTTTAGAAAAAGTGTATGCCTTTGCCGGTTTTAAAGACATTCCTATTCAAAACCATACCGATTTTTCTAACAGATTTCGTTTATTAGGCGATAATGAAGAAGCTATAAAACATTTTTTTAATGATGAAATCACGCATTTTTTTGAATGTAACCCGTATTATCATGTAGAATCTAATGGTCGAGGTTTACTGCTTTTTGGTAAAGAACGTTTGGCAAGCACCAAAGAAATAAAAGCTCTCTTTGATTTTGGTAAACGCCTTAAAGACGTTATTCACCCAAACTAAAAAAACAACGGTTTTTTCTAACTTTTTATAAAAACCCTTTTGTGAACAAATTTAATAATTATTGTTTTCTGTGCAAATGCTTTATATCAGGTTCAATCTCTTAACAATATCTTAATTTTCCCGTAAAATTGTAACAATTTTCATAATTTTACATTTCTATGAATTTATACCCTATTAACACAGGCAATTTTAAGCTTGATGGTGGCGCTATGTTTGGAGTTGTTCCTAAATCCTTATGGCAAAAAACAAATCCTTCCGATGCTAATAATATGATTGATATATCCGCGCGTAGTCTCTTAATTGAAGACGGCAACCGGTTAATATTAATTGATACTGGTATGGGAAATAAGCAGTCTGATAAATTTTTTGGATACTATTATTTATATGGTGATGCAACTTTAGATGGATCTCTTAAAAAATACGGTTTTCATCGAGATGACATTACCGATGTGTTTATGACCCATTTACATTTCGACCATTGTGGTGGAAGCATCCAATGGAACCATGATAAAACGGGCTACGAACCCGCATTTAAAAATGCCAATTTTTGGACTAATAAAGACCATTGGAAATGGGCAACACAACCCAATAAAAGGGAAAAAGCGTCGTTTTTAAGAGAAAACATTATGCCCATGCAAGAAAGCGGTCAGTTAAAATTTATGGCACTTCCAAAGGGTGATACACTAAAAAATTCTGAACTCGGATTTGATATCTTTTTTGCAGACGGACATACTGATAAACAAATGATTCCGTTAATAAATTATAAAGATAAAACCATAGCGTTTATGGCCGATTTATTACCAACGGTTGGGCATTTACCAATATCGTTTGTAATGAGTTATGATACAAGACCGTTAATTAACCCTCGATGAAAAAGAAAAATTTCTAACTACGGCGGCAAAAGACAACTATTATTTATTTTTGGAACACGATGCACATAATGAAATTATAACTATTAATGCTGCCGAACGTGGTTTTAAAGTAAGTAATATCCTTACGGCACAAGATATATTCAAATAAAAAAGTGACTAATTCAAATAACAACAAATGAAAACAATTAAAACAATGCTACTAACGGCTTTTATAGCCATATTATTCTCGGGTTGTGGCGGCACCGCAGCAATCCTATCAACCCCAATTGAAAACATTGATTCTACGCCTTTAAAAATTTCTGAATTAACCGAAGCAGAAAAACACAACTGGGGGCATTTAGACTTAGTAAAAGATACCATTCCTGGTATGAGCGTTGATAAAGCCTACGCCGAAATTATTAAAAACAGAAAAGGAGCTACTGTTATTGTTGGTGTAATAGATTCTGGTATTGATATAGACCACGAAGACTTAAACGATGTAATGTGGACCAATAAAGGTGAAATACCAAATAATGGCATTGACGATGATAAGAATGGTTATATTGACGATGTACATGGATGGAACTTTTTAGGAGATGGATACGACGAGCAATTAGAATATGTACGCATATTAGCTAGTGGAGATACTTCAAATCCAGATTATGAAGCTGCACAAAAACTTTATGATGTTGAATACCAAAAATGGCTTGGTAGAAAAACACAATACGATCAAATTTATATGCAACTTACAAACACAGATGAAACACTAGCGAAACATTTAGGTAAAAAAGATTATACCAAAGAAGATGTAAATGCTATTAAATCTGAAGATGCCGATTTAAATAAAGCCGTACAAATTGCAAAATACATGTATAGTAGCGGTATGGATTCTTTAGCTGATGCTATAAAAGAAATTAACGAAGGTTTAGAAAGCATTAACGAACGCTTAAATTATAACCTAAACAAAATCTTTTAAAGGACGTGTAAATGGTGATGATCCAGAAGATATGAGCACTAAATTTTATGGTAACGGAAACGTAAAACCGGTTAAGAAAAGTGAAAGTCATGGTACACACGTTGCTGGAATTATTGCTGCAGAACGCAACAATGGTAAAGGAGCAAATGGTGTTGCTAATAATGTAAAAATTATGTCTGTTCGTGCGGTTCCAAACGGCGACGAATACGATAAAGATGTTGCGCTTGCTATTCGATATGCTGTTGATAATGGTGCTAAAGTAATTAATGGAAGTTTTGGAAAAAGTTTTTCTCCACATAGCGATTGGGTACGTGATGCCATAGCTTACGCCGCTGAAAAAGACGTTTTATTTGTACATGCTGCAGGAAACGATAGCAATAATGTTGATGTAGAACCTAATTTCCCAGATGATAATATTAATGGTGTAGAAATTTCAGATACTTATATTCGTGTTGGTGCTTTAGAGCCTAAATATGGTTCTAATATGGTTGCTAATTTTTCTAATTATGGTAAAGCAAACGTAGATGTTTTTGCTCCCGGAGCAAAAGTATACTCAACGACTCCAGAAAATGAATATGATACAAAAGGAGGAACCTCTATGGCAGCACCTGCAGTTGCTGGTGTTGCAGCGTTAATTCGTTCATATTATCCAAAATTATCGGCAGCTCAGGTAAAACAAATATTGATGAATTCTGGGTTACCTGTAAAAACAAAAGTGATTGTTGGTGGCGACACAAATAATGTAAAACCATTTGCAGAATTATGTAAATCGGAACGAATTGTAAATGCTTACAATGCCTTAATTATGGCAGATCAAATGTCTAAATAATATTAAATTAAAGACTAAGATTTTGTTTGTTAAGCTGAAATTATTTCAGTTTATTACACAGATTAAATCATTTAAAATAGATTCTGAACGAAATTCAGAATCTATTTTTTTATTATTTTACGACGATTTTTTAAAAAATACCCATAAGTAACTTATAACCTCATTCAAACAATAACACATGCAACGTTTTATTTTCTCCCTACTTTGTATTTGCTTCATTTGGTCCTGTAGCAATGCCCAATCACCTACAACAAGCATTCAATCCTCTCAAAATACAGCAACCTCAGCTTACTGGCAACAACATGTAGATTATAAAATGGACATTGATATGGATGTAAAAACCTATCAATATAAAGGCAAACAAACGTTGGTATACACCAATAATTCTCCCGATGTTTTAAACCGTGTTTATTATCACTTGTTTTTTAATGCTTTTCAACCGGGTAGCGAAATGGATGTGCGTTCACGCACCATTGCAGATCCAGACAGTCGCGTAAAAGATCGCATAAGCAAACTTCAACCTAACGAAATTGGTTATATAAAAGTAAACGCCTTATCCCAAAATGGAGTGGCTTTAAATTATGAAATGGTAGGAACTATTTTAGAAGTTAATTTAGCAAAACCAATTCAACCCGGAGAACGTGTCACTTTTAATATGGATTTTAATGGTCAAGTACCGGTTCAAATTCGTCGTTCTGGTAGAAATAATAAGGAAGGTGTCGCTTTATCTATGGCACAATGGTATCCTAAAATGGCCGAATACGATTTTGAAGGCTGGCATGCCGATCCATATATTGGACGTGAATTTCATGGGGTTTGGGGCGATTTTGATGTGAAAATTACCATCGATAAAAACTACATTCTTGGTGGCACAGGCTACTTACAAAACCCTAACGACATTGGTTATGGTTATGAAACTGGAAAGATTAACAGGCCTAATACCAATAAACTAACATGGCATTTTGTAGCGCCCATGGTGCACGATTTTACCTGGGCTGCAGACCCTGATTATATTCACGATACCATGCAAGTGCCTAATGGCCCGATGCTGCATTTTTTGTATAAAAGCACCATGACCGGCGAGCAAAAAGACAACTGGAAACGCATGCAGCCAAAAGCGGTGGAGTTTATGCAGTATTACAGTAACCTTGTTGGAAACTATCCATACAAACAATACTCCATTATTCAAGGGGGTGATGGCGGAATGGAATATGGTATGTGCACGCTTTTGCTGGGTGAAGGCACCTACGAAGGTTTAACAAAGGGTGTTGTAGCACACGAAATGGCACACACCTGGTTTCAGTTTTTGTTAGCAAACAACGAATCGAAACATCCATGGATGGACGAAGGTTTTTCTACCTATATAGAAGATAAAGCCTTAAACGATATTTTTAACGATGGCAAAGAAAACCCTTCCGAAGGCGCGTACAATGCATATATATATCTGGCAAAATCTGGCAAAGAACAACCCTTAACCACCCATGGAGACCGTTATACCTATAACCGAGCTTACAGCATTGCCTCTTACAGTAAAGGCGCCGTATTTTTAGCCCAATTAGGGTATATTATGGGTGAAGAACATTTAGCACGCACCATTAAAAAATATTTTAACGACTTTCTGTTTAAGCATCCTAAACCGCTGGATATAATTCGCACGGCTGAAATAGTTTCGGGATTAGAACTCGATTGGTATTTAACCGATTTTGCACAAACCACCAACACCATCGACTATGCTGTAAAATCCATTGAAGGCAACAACGTAACTTTAGAGCGTATTGGTTTAATGCCTATGCCAATAGACGTTTCAGTAACTTATACTGATGGAAGCACCGAAGATTTTTACATTCCTTTACAAATGATGCGTGGCGAAAAACCAACCACGGCAACCGTTATAAAAGATTGGGCTTGGGCATATCCTACCTACACATTTTCTGCAAAAAAAGCTGTAAAAAGTGTAGAAATAGATCCTAAAAATTTAATGGCAGATATTAATAAAGAGAATAATAAAAAGTAAAATTTGAAGCTGTTTTCAACATTTTTTGCACTCTACATACTATGCAATTCTTTATTTTCTCAAGAAAATAAGACATCTATTAATGATAGCATTATTTCGTGGAGTAAAACCAATAAATTACAATGGAATGATTATAAAGGTACCATGAATCCTAATATTTTTGCCTACGCCGTTACCAGTTATAAAATAGATATTATTCCAGAAAATGTTAAAGTAGATGCGCAAGACCATATTTTGAATTACCAGGATTTAACAGTTCATGCAAATTTTTATAAAAATCATTCTTGGACAATTTCAGCAGACGTAGATTTATTAAACCATGAGCAACTGCATTTTGATATTGCAGAGATATATGCTCGAAAAATTAGACAACGCTTTGCTGAATTAAAATCTGCCAAAGAAAAACGATTTTCAACATATTGGGACGAATATAATGCCCTTTATAAAGCATGTCGGGTATTACAAAAGCAATACGATCTAGAAACAAATCATGGAGCAAAAAAGGCAGAAAATGATGCTTGGCTTGAAAAAATTAATGCGCTTCTCTTGTAAGATTATTTATTTATAATAAGTACTTTTAAAAACCCATCTTGCAATATTTTACAACAGTGCAAGGAACCTAGTAATCTGTAACTTATCAGTATTTAATAAATAAAATTAAAAGATGTTAAAAGTTGAAAAGTATACCTGTGTTTTTGCGTTTTTTATATTACTAAGCGCCAAAGGATTTTCTATTGTTAATATACAGGTAGATAGCATTGTTCTGTCAAAAGTGAAGCAAAAATTACATGATGGCACAGCTTCAGAGCGTACTCAAAATGCTTATAAAGCACTTATTGCTTCAGCAAACAAATTACTCAACATAAATAATCCTACTGTAATGGATAAAACCATCGAGCCACCCTCAGGAAACAAACACGATTATTTAAGTATCAGTCGTTATTGGTGGCCAAATCCAGAAGTTTCGAAAGGATTACCTTGGATACGAAAAGATGGCGAAACCAACCCCGATACCCAAACCGATGCGGTAGATAGAAAAAGATTGGGCACCATGACTGCTGGCATAAAAAACTTAAGTCTTGCCTATTATTTTTCAGATGATGAACGCTATGCCGAAAAAGCAGCCAGTATGTTAAAAACCTGGTTTCTAGATGAAGCTACACGCATGTATCCACATTTGGAATATGCACAAAGTGTTCCTGGTTATTCCAAAGGACGGTCCTCAGGGATTCTGGATGGTAAATCTATTGCGGCCATAGTTCCCGACGTTGTCGTGATACTTTCAAATTCTGCACATTGGACCCAAAACGACACGCAAAAAATAAATCAGTGGTTAACAGATTATGTTACCTGGTTAACCGAAAGCGACCTAGGTAAAACGGAAAACAATCAAAATAATAACCATGCTTCGTGGTACAAATACCAAGTAGCAACTTTGGCTTTGTATTTAGGTAATAAAACCTTAGCGAAAGACATGGTAACCCTGGCACAACAAAGTCTAGAACAGCAGTTAGATGTTGATGGCAAACAAATGCACGAAATTGCCCGTACACGATCTTTTTTTTATAGCTGTTATAATTTAGATGCGCTAACTAGTATTGCCATGGTAGGCGATAAACTTGGATTGGATATGTGGCGCTATAAAACCAAAGACGGTAAAAGTTTAATGTTGGCTTTTAAATATCTCGCCCCGGTAATTAATGGCGAGGCATGGCCTTATACAGATATTCATGGCACCGATGTATCGGATTTGGTAGATGCTCTCTCACGTATGTCAATCTACGCCCCATCAAAGGAGATAAATAGTTTACTAAACAGATGCGTCGCCCTTCTTATTAAAAAAGAAGAGGCTACCGCAAAAGATAATCAAGACCTGCAGGCATTGAGCCTTACTAGCAGCCTCTTTTTGTAATATTAAAAAATAATTGTATTAACTATGGAGTTTTTTCGCGTTCTTAACATTCAGACCCAAGAGCAGTTTATTCAAAACACATTCACGCTAGACCAATTAGAATTATTGACAAATGATATTTTTGTAATTGGAAATATAACGCCTTCTGAAGCGCAAATTGGCGGTATTTGGGGTGAATTTACTTTAACCCGATCATATATTAGAGGTGGGTTGCGTTTTGCGCTGAAAGAATGTCCGAATGCTTTAGCTTGGACCATTACCGCCGGATTAAATCCCGAACCAGAAACTGTAGTGATTCATTTAACCATTAACAGGCAAGCACAAACTCCAGAATTTATTGTAGAAATAAACGATTTTTTAGACGACCAATGTACATGCCTAAAGGAATTCTTTTTAGAAAATAACATACCAAATTCTAAATAAAAAAAATTAATCTATAACCACGCCGTTTGTTCCTGCTTTAAGGTTTTAATACCACTTTTCCTTTTTATAAATGGCCGTTTTTGCAACCCGTTCGCGGTTATTTAAACGCAAATGTGTAGGTGTAAGCTGTCTACTTCTGTAACCTAATAAATGAAATAGCGATTTGGCAAAATACTTGGCTACTTTAAGGTTTACTTGCAAAATGCCTTCCTTTTTATTAAGCCAAGAAACCCCCGGTAATGCCACCAATAACCCATCAAATTTAACACGCCGTAAAGCAATGGATAGCCTTAATAAAAACGGGTTAATATTCTTGATAATAAAAAATCCGTCGTCGCCGCGTTGCTGGTATAATGGCATAAACATAATACCTGTATGGGCCGCTTTTATTTCGGCACTGTTACTGATGGCAAGTGGTGTTCCTTTTACTACTGGTTGAAAACTTTTAAACCCATTAAGCATTTTAAATGTATCGGTAGGATTAATTCTGTGCAGGTAAATAACCTCGAGTACATTAACCATATTGGCGGCCTGGGTTTTTAATTGCTCGTGATAACTTTTAAATTTTAAAACGCCTTTCTTTTCTAAGCTACCAGAATAGACAAGGCTTAAATAAATAAAGGCAATATTGTTTGTAATGGCGCGCAAATCGTCATGTTGCCCCGATTCGAACCCCAGGCTTACGTAGCCCAATTCGTTTATATAACTTAACAATGGTCCGTGCAAATATTCTTCGATGCCCAACACCACGGGCACTGGAAACTGGCTGGCGAATTTTCTATTTATTAAGGCATCGTTAATTGTTATAAAAGGCAGGGTTTTACTCGAGGTACTGTGTAAATCTATAAAGTAGAACGGTGGTTTATTGTTTTCTAAAATATTATTTAAAATATCTAACAACTCTAAAAGTGCTTTTTCTTCGGTATTTAAATCGGTTTTGTTTTTAATTTGGATAATGCGCTCTTTGGTCCAAAGTCTGTTTAAATCTTCGTCTACAAAACGCTGTTGCAACTGCAGCGCTCTAAAATTACCTACAATACCATAAATAGTTCCATGCACATGCACAGGGTTTATACTATCTAATGCGTCTTTTAAGGCAAAAACACCCGAAGTTTCGTTACCATGTATGCCTCCAAAAAATACTATTGTAGGTCCTTTTTTTGGGCCTTTTATATGTGCAAGTATTTTGTTTACAGCTATTTTGTTGTCTAGGGCTTTACTATAAACGTGTATCATATTTTTAAAAATCGTTATGTGTAATTAGTCCTACTAATTTATTTTGATTTACTACCGGAAGACTACCAATAGCATGTGTTTTCATAATTTTTTGAGCCGCTTCAATAGGTGTATATTCATCAATAGTTATAAGATCTGTTTTCATAATTTTTTGAACCGATGCATTTAATCCTTTCTTAGATTCTGTAAACGCTTTTAGATCTGTCCAACTTAATAATCCTAATAATTCGCGATTGCTACTAATAACCGGCATATGATGAATATTTTTCCACTTCATAATACTTAGCACCAATGCAATACTATCTTTTTTACCTACCGATAAAATATCGGAACTCATAACGTGTTTTACAAGACGCTGTTGTTTAATTGGCGATTCATCAGACTCACATAATTTACCCCAAGTAGCCACTGGATAGCCTATTTCTTGCTTTTTATACATATTAGCTGTTAAAACTTGCATAGCTTCAAAAGGCTTGAATTTTTTTTGTAACTCACGGTAGTTTCTAATAATCCATTCAGAACCACTTATACCTTCTACTCTATCTTTTATAACTTTTAAATAATACTCGGTGTCTTTTTGTGTAATACCCACGCTGTTTAAGCCTTTGTAAGCCATTGGCAAAAGCTCATTTAAAATTAAATCGTGACTGCTTATAAAGGCACCATTCCAGTAAAACTGCGTTGCCATACCGTAACGTGCCGCATTAAAAAAATTCGTTTTAACATCTTTAAAATCCCATTGGGTATGGATATTGTTGAATTTTTTAGGTTTCCCGAGCATCACCCCCACCCAAAACATCAAGTTGGCAATTTCATCGGTTGTTGTGGGTCCCGCAGGAATATAGCGGTTTTCTATTCTTAAAGTAGGTTTTCCGTTAAAAGCACCATAACAAACCCGATTCCAAGGGTAAACAGTACCATTATGAAGGCGTAAGGCGCCTAATTTTGGGGTTTCGTTGTTGTTAATCATATCCACACTATCTTTCGAGAAATTAGTGGTTATAAAGCTTCTATATCTAGAAATGTTGTCTTTAAAAATATCGGACACACTTCCGGTGTGCCATTTATGACCAAAACTTACCCGCGATTGTTTTTCGTTTAACAAATACGAATTGGCTCGCGTATCAATACTTTGCGTAAATAAAGCAATACGCGTTTCACGCCACAATTCTTTTCCAAATAATAAGGGCGAATTGGTGCAAATACTTAATATGGGGCCTGCAATGGCTTGTGCCCAATTATAATTATCAACAAAATCCTTGGGATTGAGTTGCAAATGCATTTGAAAACTGGTATTACACCCTTCTAACATCACAGAATCGTGCAACAGGTTTAACTCGTCTACGCCTTTAATATGAATATTAAAACTTTGATTTCTATGACGTTTTATAACTTCATTTAATAGCTCATAGCGCTTTAAGTTTGTGAGGTTTTCTTCGCCTACATCACCTACGGTTAACGATGGTAGGATACCCGTAAGCACCAATTTAATATCTTTTTTAGCAGCAACTTGTTTGGCTTTTTTTAATAAAGAATCTAGATGCTTGTGTAATTTTGAAAAACAATCATTTTTTAATTCAAAAACATCAAGGTTAATTTCCAGATTATAGTTCCCTATTTCTGTAGTAAAATGTGTGTCGTCTATACTTTCTAATACTTCAATGCCCCTACTTTCTGGTAAAAATTTTTCATTAACTAAACACAATTCTTGTTCGCCTCCAATGCGCAATGCACCTTCTTCAAAAAGACCTCGTTCTATCATTAAATCTAACGCCTCAATATCGTTTAAAATATGATGTATATAATTAGCTCTGTCTTTTTTCGTTTTAATTTTTGAAACGTTTAAATCGCCCATAGCTTTTGCACATATGTGTTTAACTTCGTTAAGTTACTATTATTAGCCCATTTTATCTATGATTTTTGTCATGAAAACACTTTACGTGCGTAGTGTTAACGGTTATTGTTACTTTTGCAGTTATAATAAAATTTATGGTGGCGAGCTATT
>CAVPHK010000011.1:0-166173 GCA_963704215.1 uncultured Flavobacteriaceae bacterium | reverse complement strand
TACACAACCTTGTGAATCTGTTACTCTAAACTGGTATGTTCCATCTGATACTGCAGAATATGGTGAGCCTGCAATACCAACATAGCCGCCTCCATTATAATCTACTTCATAAGTACTGTATATTCCTGTTCCTCCACTTGGAGTTAAGGTTATCACCGCATTTGGTGAGGCAGTACAATCTAATTCTTTAGTTAGATCTGCATCTAATAACAATGCTGGTTGTACTACATAAGTTGTTGTTGCAATACAGCCATTACCATCTTTAATAAACACATCATAAGTTCCAGCTGCATTAATACTAAATGTTGGACTAGATTGGTAAGAACCCGCAACCCCACCAGTTCCTATACTGTAAGTAACTGGACCAACAGAAGTAGTTCCTGATAATGTAATTGAAATAGGTGTTCCTGTAAAACATTGTAAGGCAACTGGATCAATTGTTGGGTCTAAATCTCTTGTTATGGTTTTATTTATAGTTACTTGACATCCATTTGCATCTTCAATAACAATATCCCAATTAAGTCTGATAGCATCATCTAAATTAAGAACATTACTTGTTCCAAAATCTAAAGCTACTGGTGTAAATCCTGGCGCACCAGCGGCATACTTATAAGGTCCAGTTCCGCCAGTTGATGTTAACGTAATTTGTGCTCCGGAATTACAATTTGCATTTACTTCTGCTGTAATAGTCGAAGCAAGTGGTTGAATTGGTTGTATTATTTGAAATTGTAAAGTTGTACTACATAATGTTGTACCATCAAATTCTCTAACAAATAAAGTATAATTGCCAGCTGGTAATCCAGTAATTGTCCCATTGGCAGGTCCAGGATTAAATCCAGTTAAATGACCATTTATTGCAGGTATAACTGCAGTATTCGTTAAATTATCACGTACTTCATAGTATAAATCTGTAGTAGACAAATCATATTGATCAACTGTAAATGTAATTTCACCATTATTTGCGCCAAAACAAGTAACATTTGTTGCTACTAATGGATCTATGATTATTGGCGAAATAAGCGGTGTGGTAATTTCCAAATAAGAAGGACAACCGTTTATATCAATAACTTCAAATACATACGTAGTACCTTGATCTAATCCCGAAAAAGTGTAAGAAGTAGCAGATGTTGTAACCGCCGTTGCAGGTTGACCGTAAATTGAATATGTATAATCAGGAATACCTCCTGTAACATTTAAAGTAACATCAACTCCTGTTAAACAAGACGCCGAAGCTATGGCACTGGTTAAATTCAAATAAGGAATAGGTTCTATTCGTAGTCTATTACTTCTGAACTCGCAACCATTAGCATCTACAACAGTAATGTAATAATCACCGAAATTTAAACCTCCAAAATTCCACACTGGGGTACCTGCAGAAGCTATTTCTGTATAAGTAGCAATCTGAGTAAATGAATTATCAAATAAAGTATAAACGTAAGGCGCGGTTCCACCTGATGTTATACTTACATCAAAACTTCCAGGTGTATTTGGACTACATTGTATTCCATTTGTTACAATAATAGGAACAATTGGAGCTGGATCATTTAATACAATACTACCAGTAGCTTCACAACCTTTAGTATCTCTTACAACATAATTATAAGTCGCCGCTACTAATCCACCAAATACATTTGATGATACAAATGTTACACCACCATCAATACTATAAATAAAAGGAGCTTCTCCTGACGTTGCCGTTAATCTAATTGAACCATCAGCATCTCCATTACAAGTAGGATTTACAGAGTATCTGAAGCTGTTACTGGAACTATAGCTGCAACAGTTATCACATTAGTTTCTTTAATACAACCATTAGCATCTGTTATCTCAAACTGATACGTATCTGCGGTTGTAGCATTATATGTAAATGTTGCTCCAGCAAATGCTGTTGATCCTCCATAAGCGCCAGCCCCTATTTTTACTCTGTAAGAATAAGGCGCATTACCTCCTGAAGTTGTCACATCGATAGTTGCATCCGTAGGCACTGAACAAGTTAAATCTTTTGTTAAAATCGCATTCGTATCCAATGGGGCGTAAACAACTGTTGGAGAACTAATGGCTGTACAACCATTTTTATCTCTAATTGTTACTGTGTAACTTCCAGGGGCATTGACTGTAAATGTTGAACTAGATTGAAAAGTAACACCATTAATACTATAAGTAAGTGGTGCTAATCCGGTTCCTGTAGCAGTAAAAGTAAATCCAGTTGAATCTGTACATTGGTTTGAAGCTAACGGTGGTGTAGTTACCGTTGGTAACGCATCACTAATAATGGTAACCGTATTCATTTCAATACATCCATTCGCGTCTTTTACATAGACATCCCAAACTAGATCTGCTGCCGAATTTGTATCAACAGTTATCACATTACTACTGCCATAAGCCGCAGCTAGAGGCGCTGGGTTTCCAGATATTACTGCCGCATAAGTATAACTTACAGTTCCTCCTGCTGCAGTCACAGTAATTTGTGATTCATCATTGGTACAGAATACATTGGTCGCTGTTGCTCCAAAAGCTAAAGGAGTTGGCTCACTAATTGTAATAGTATATGTTGCTGTACAGCCTGTTATATCGTCTGTAACTTCAAGAGTATAGGTATCTGCAATTAACCCAGTTAAATTAACTGTATTACCTGCTTGAGATAAGGTTCCTACTCCACTAGTTAAAACACTTGTATACGTTCCTGCATAACCAGAAACTGTGAATTGAATAGCGCCAGAATTGCCTGCATTACATAAAACATCACTCAATTTTAATCCTGTTAATGGCTATTGGCGTTACTGGTGCAATGGTGTAAGACTCTGAATAATAACAGCCATTGGCATCGGTTACCTGAAATACATATGTACCTGGTGCTAAGCCTGCAAATAAATTAGACCCTTGTTTTGCTATAATAACTGGTGAAGGCGCAATAGTTTCATATTGCAATGCGCCAACCCCATTTGTAGCTGTTACAGTTACTGTTGTTGTTGTCGCTGTACAGGTTACTGCTGCTGAAGTAAAGGCTAAATCTGTTGGTGGATTTAATCGCGCTAAAGTAATATTCTGCGCTACTGTTAAACAGCCGTTCGCATCTCTTACTACATAGGTAAAGGTTTGATCCGCTCCGTTATCATTTACCGTTAAGGTATTACTTGAACTAAATGTTGCACCATTATTAAAACTATATTGGTAAGGCGCTGTTCCGGTTGTTGGTACCGCTATTGTGATTACTGCCGATTGCTTCGCATTGGTTACACTACAACTAAAGGCCGTTGCACTAGCCGTTGCAACTAATGGCGTTGGTTGGGTAATCGTTACTACTGTAGCTACAGAAATACAGCTTTTACTGTCTCTTACAACAATATTATAAGTTCCTGATGCTAAACCATTAAACACATTCGATGCTTGGAAGGTCGCTCCATTATCTATACTGTATTGGTATGGGGCAATACCATTGGCTGCCGTTACTACAATACTACCATCACTATTACCATTACAACTCACGTTGGTTTGTGTAAATGTTTGTGTAGGCGTTGTTTTTGGCGTTACTATTATAACATTTGATATCGCCTGACATCCTTGTGAATCGGTTACTCTAAACTGATAATTTCCATCTACTGTAGCTGTATAAGTAGATCCTGAAGCAGCATATGCTCCACTATTATAACTAACTTCATATGTTGCGTATACTCCTGTTCCGCCACTTGCTGTTAAGCTTATACTTGCATCAACGGCACAGGTTAAATCCTGCGTCATATTAGCATCCAATAACAATTCTGGTCTTAATTCAAAGGTTCTAGATGCAATACATCCATTTCCATCTCTGATACTCACATTATATATTCCCGGAGCATTGATACTAAAGGTTGGACTCGCTTGATAGCTTCCTCCTATACTGTAGGTTGGTGTTCCAACTGCGGTGCCTGATAAAGTGATTGATATTGGGGTGCCTGTATAGCATTGTAATGCTACAGGATTAATTGTTGGTACGGCATCGGTAGCTATAACAACATCTAATTTTGTTGTACAACCTTGATTGTCCATCACCCAAACATCCCAATTTGTATTTACTATTGGGTCTAAGGTTGCCGTATTACTTGAGGTATAAAGTCCTGCTGGATTAGCGCCATCTTGAACAAAGGCATAGGTGTAGTTTGGTGTTCCTCCAGATCCCGATACGGTTACCTGTGCTCTATTAAAACAATTCGCATTAACATTACTTGTTACAGAAAGTGTTAATGGATTCGCAGGTTCGCTAACTATTATGCTTGCATTGGCAACACATCCTGTAGCTGAATCTGTAACTTGTACGGTATAAGTGCCTACCGCTACATTCGATAAGGTTAAGACATCTCCTGATTGTGTAAGGGTTCCTGTCCCTAATGTTCCTGCTGTTAATGTAAATGTATAATTACCAACTGTTGCATTTCCTGAAACGTTATAAGTTCCTGAACCAGTAGAATCGCCTTTACATAATACATCACTAACCAATGTGCCTGTAATGGCTATTGGCGTTACTGGTGCAATGGTGTAAGACTCTGAATAATAACAGCCATTGGCATCGGTTACCTGAAATACATATGTGCCTGGTGCTAAGCCTGCAAATAAATTAGACCCTTGTTTTGCTATAATAACTGGTGAAGGCGCAATAGTTTCATATTGCAATGCGCCAACCCCATTTGTAGCTGTTACAGTTACTGTTGTTGTTGTCGCTGTACAGGTTACTGCTGCTGAAGTAAAGGCTAAATCTGTTGGTGGATTTAATCGCGCTAAAGTAATATTCTGCGCTACTGTTAAACAGCCGTTCGCATCTCTTACTACATAGGTAAAGGTTTGATCCGCTCCGTTATCATTTACCGTTAAGGTATTACTTGAACTAAATGTTGCACCATTATTAAAACTATATTGGTAAGGCGCTGTTCCGGTTGTTGGTACCGCTATTGTGATTACTGCCGATTGCTTCGCATTGGTTACACTACAACTAAAGGCCGTTGTACTAGCTGTTGCAACTAATGGCGTTGGTTGGGTGATGTTCACTGTTACGCTTGAAGTACAACTTTTATTGTCTCTTACATAAAACGTATGTGACCCATTCGATAAACCTGTAAATAACGATGTAGCTGTAAATGTAACGTTATCATCACTAAACGTATAACCTCCCGAACCTCCTGATCCAACTAATTGTGCAGTTCCATCTGAAGCCCCATTACAACTTACGTTTGTTGTTGTTGCTGAAACTGTAGGATTGGTTATTGGGTTTATGGTAATAACATTTGAAACAGACTGACAATTTCTAGCATCGGTTATTCTAAATTGATATGTTGCTGCCGTTGCAGTTGAGTATGTGAATGGCGTTCCTGTTGAACCTAATGAAGCATATGCACCACTATTTATAGAAACTTCATAAGTAAATGGTGCGTAACCACCAGCAATAGTCCCTGTAATTACTGCATTTGGTGATGCTGTACAATCTAATTCTTTAGTTAAAACTGTATTTACAATTAATTGTGCAGCAATGGTTTGTACTGGTAAGGTAAAAATACATCCATAAGCATCGCGTACATTTATTGTATAGTTTCCTGGTACTAAATTATTAAAGGTATTGCTAACTTGATATGGTCCGCCATTAATATTATATTCGTAAGGTGTTTGTCCCCCAGATGCATTCACTATAAGCGACGCACCGGTTACACCATCATAACAAAAATTAGAGGCAGCGCTTATGCTTGCAGTTGGAATACCTGGTGTAGATAATGCAAAAGAACTCGTTACAACGCAACCTCTAGAATCTGTAACAGTAGCTATATATGTGCCAACTTGTGTTAAGTTATTAAAAGTATTACTTCCTTGTGTAGGTAAAACAGATGCATCTGGTTGCGTTAAACTATAAGAGTATCCTCCCCAGCCACCTATAGCATTAATAACAACACTTCCATTAGTATTACAAGTAATAGGACTTGCAATTGTTGTAGCACCTAATGGGGTTACTGGTTGATTTACCGTTACCGAAGCTGTTGCTTGACAATTTGTGGTGGTATCTGTAATATTGATAGCATACGATCCAGCCGCGAGACCTGTTAAATTAATTGGCGATGTACCAGCAATTGATGTGCCTCCGTTAATAGTATACGTAAATCCTGAAGTACCAGAAACAGTATATCTAATGGATCCGCTAGAACCTCCAAAACATGTAACATCATTTATCAATTGACCCACAACCGTTAATGCAGGTAAAGGCGTAATGGTATAAGATTCGTTATATACACAATCATTAGCATCTTTTACCTGAAATGTGTAGGTGTTTGGCGCTAATCCTGAAAATGTAATTGAAGATTGGTATGCAGTTACAGCACCTGCTGGTGCTATTATTTGATATTCTAAGGCTCCAAAACCGCCAGTTGTACCAGTTATCGTTACTGTAGATGTGTTGGTTGGGCATGTTAACGCCGAACTACTAAATGTTAAATCGGTTGGTGGTGTTAAAGGCGCAATATTAATTGCATTCGTATTAAATGTACAACCATTCGCATCTCTAACTGTTACAGTATATAATCCATTTGTTAGACCAGAAAACGTAAGTCCAGGTTGAAACGTAACACCGTTAATACTATATGTATAAGGTGCTGTTCCACCAGAAACTCCAGAAACAGTTATAGTTCCCGTAGTTATACAGGTATAAGGTGTCGTTAATGTTGATGTCGCTGTTACAGCTGGAAGCGTTGCAATGTTTATAGTCTGCGGTGTTGAAGTACACGCGTCCGGACCTGTAGTATATTGCACTACAACTTCATAATTTCCATCAGCCAGTCCGGTAAAAGTAGGAGAACTAACAAATGTAGCTCCGTTATCTATACTATATAACAAACTGTTACCATTCGCATTTGTTACATTAATATTTATACTACCTGTGTTCCCAGAACCGCTGCATAAAATGTCTGTTTTAGTTATATTAAAAACTGGCGGTGGGGTTGCATTAACTGTTATTGATGTAGTTGTACTACAATTGTTCGAATCAACAACAGTTATATTATACACACCTGAGGTTGTAACCACAATTTCTGGGTAATCTTGAAACACTGTCGTACTATTTACAAAATAAAAATAAGGCGCAGTTCCTCCGGTTGGATAAACGGTAATCTCACCATCTGTACATGTTAACGGTTTTGTTATTGCCGAAGTAGCTGTTAATAATGCAGGATTCGTTATCGTCGCTGTACCTGTATATACGCAACCGTCTTCAGTTTCTACACGGGTATTATAGGTACCAGGATTTAAATCTGCAAAAGTATAATTCCCTTGTGTAATTGGTCCGACACTATTTACAAGTGTCGCCCCGCTATAAATAGAATACGTATATTGCGGTCTAACATCATTTGCTGCTAATCTCACTGTCCCTTTTCCATCCATTACAAAGTGGAGGCGTCACGATGGTTGAAACCGTAAAGTTTCTACGTCTAATTTGAATATCTGGAACAGTAAATATACAAGGATTGGAAGTTACACCAACTTGTCTTATATAAACCGTATAGGTATTTTGCGTGTTGATAGTAAAAATATTGCTAGCTTGGTATGTTATACCATCTAAACTATATTCATAACCACCCGGAACACCACCTACTGTTATTTGACCAGGTGTTGTACAAATAATGTCTTGAGTAGTTACTGTTGGGTTTAATAGATTCTGGTAGGAATTGAAATAAAAACGATTAAAACAACCTCCGGCATAATTTAAAGTTAATCTAAATTGTCCTGAAGTGTTTACGGTATAATCGGGCCCGGTTCCAACTTGATTCCAAGTACATGAAGTATTCTCATTAGCGCAATTAGCACTAAAAACAGCCGCACAACTAGATTCATCTAACTTTTCCCAAATAATGGTTGATCCATCTGAAATACCTGTTGTAATTTCTCTTGACGCATTGGCACCACACAAAAAGATATTAGGCAATTGTTTTCCATCATTTGGACAAATTACAACCTCATCTGCGTAAGGAATTACAGGATTGGTAGTAACACCACCAAAAGGCACTACAGTAATTTCCTGATTAATAGATAAACATGGCGCAATTGCTGTATTATGAACATAATATGTTCCTAAATTTGAAACTGTTATTGATTGAGTTGTTCCAATTACAGGCGTCCCAGTTGGACTCGTTGACCATGAATACGAACTGTACCCATTTGCCGCCGTTAATTCTACTGTTGCACCACAAAGCACTTCCGTTCCGGTAAATAAACAATCGTCAACCCCAACTAAAAAGTTGGTAGCTTTAGGCACTAATAAACAACCAGTATTAGTGTTAACACTTGGATCGTCTGAAATTGTATAAGATGGATTCGTATCTCCTTTATAAGTTGCATAAGCTTGGTTATCAATACTATTTGAACAAGCATCACTTAACATATTACACAAAGGCACAACCGAAACTCTAAAACGTATCTCTAATACGGGATCGTTTACTTCTACGACAGAGTCAGCTATACTAAAAATAATTTCTCTTGTCACCGGGTTATAACTTTGAACAGTTACACCTGGAGGCAAAATACCCATATCAGCAGGATAGTTAAAAACAACGTTTATAGGAAGAATATCTCTAATTGTAAATTCAGTAGCATTATCGTTACCAGTATTTTGAAAGCCTATTACATAATTTAATTGATCTCCTAAGGTCACATTTGCGCCTCCAATATCATTACCAAAAATATCTTCTACAATTTTAGTTAATACAATCTTTGGCTCTATAATTTCGACAGCAAACGCATAGAAATATGGAAAATACGCGTCTTGTGAACTCTCCAATCGAACAACGGCGGATGTCGCATCGTTTGCAATAACCGTATTACTAGGATTTGGAACATTTAAAATACCAGTATCGAACCCTAAAGTATTAGTACTGTTTGGGTTCCTATTATTAACTGGCAAACCACTTAATTGGGTTACCGAACTATTAAAAAAGTTATTCCAATTACGGTCTGTAGCCGACAAACTTGTACCATTTATTCTCAACCTGTCTCCACTAATTGGTTTATCACCCTCTAACGCTGCGAAGGCAAAATTAGCTCTAACTGGTGAAGGGGCTGGAACCGTACGGAATCCTGATACCGGTACGTCTAAATTTACGGCACTACTAATGGCACTAAAACCATCAAAACTTGTAATTGATTTACCTGGAAGTGTTGGATCTTCATATACTATAAAAAGAGACCAACCTGCAGAGTACCCTGTTCCATTTCCAAAACTAGCAGTTCTGCCTTCGGCAGATGAAACGTTCGCAACAGTATATGTTCCTTGATTGGAGGCTAAACCATTTATAATAGATGTAACGTCAGCATAACATGCGTATGGAAAACTATTACCTACTGAAACACCAGCCGCATCATAAACTACCGTTCCCACTATATCATTATATCCTCCTGTCGGTCCTCTAAACTTAACATTTCTAATTGGCGCTGTACCTGGGGCAACTGCACCCCAATACAATCCCGCATAGCGAATTTGGTAACAGGCAGGATTTGGTATTATTAAATCGGCACTCGTGGAACTAAATGTAGTAGCATCAGTATCGATATCAATATATCTCATATTGACCTGATGGTTATAGGTTCCATTATTGTTAAACGCATTATTATCTGGCCCGAGAATGTTGTTGCCTATTAAAAGAATATCTCCTTTAACGTCCTGATTAAACCTAGGGGTGAAAGGCACAAAATTTTGTGCAATAGATTGCAGACCATTTAATAGCAATAAAACAAAAAGTACATGTTTAAAAAAGGTGATTTTTCTCATGACAACTAGATTTGGGACTTTCATTCCTTAGAGAGATTTTAAAAATATTCGGTTTTTCAGTTTTATAATTATGTTTTATTAATAATTGTTTTAACACTAATTAAAACTTCTTTAACCCTTCTCAAAATCATGTTCTAAACCCAAAAAAAGAAATCCCCTAGTATGCTATTGCAGTTTTGATTAATTCACTAACTATTTTTTAACCGCAATAATTTATCATTAATAAAAACCAAAAATATAAAAAAAATCCATGAAATGTAACTTTTTTTCGATGAAATGCAATTTTTTTTATTTTCAAAGGATTTTTTATACCTTTTATCGATTATTATTTTTAAATTTTCTATGAAGATTTTCATCAAAAATTACATGGATTTTAATGATTTATAGGAACTTATTAAAATGACAGAATCATCCTTTTTTGCAAGTATCTAGATAATACAGTACTAAAACTTATTTTTTGAATGCTAAAAACATTTTGAATGAACGAGACTTTTAAAAGCAAAAATGACCTTCAATTTCTTGAAGGTCATTTTTATAAATAGGATATTTTGATTATAGAATTATTTCTTTTTCCAGACTTCCTCCAGCTCTTCTAACGTTTTTCCTTTTGTTTCTGGCACAAATTTCCATACTAAAAACATGGCTAATAATCCCATTACACCATAAATCCAATAAGCAAATCCATGGTTAAATTTTTCTAATAAATAGGTGTTTTTATCCATCATTGGGAATGTCCAAGACACTAAATAATTTGAAATCCATTGTGCTGCAACTGCAACCGCCAAGGCTCTTCCGCGAATTTTATTCGGGAAAATTTCAGACAATAACACCCAACAAACAGGACCCCAACTCATAGCAAAACTAGCTACATAAATTAGCATAAAAATTAAAGCTCCTATACCAACCGATTGTGTAAAAAAGGTTGTTCCTAAGGCAAACATAGAAACTGCCATACCTAAGGCTCCAATAATCATTAATGGTTTTCTTCCATATTTATCTACTGTCATAATCGCTAAAACAGTAAATAATAAGTTAACAGCACCAACAATAATAGTTTGCAATAAAGCTACATCTGTACCAGAACCCATACTTTTAAAAATTTCTGGCGCATAATACAAGACCACATTAATACCAACAAATTGCTGAAAAACAGATAATAACACTCCCAATTACAATAACCGTTATACCAAAAGAAAATAATTTTCCTGAATGGCTTACCACAGTATTTTGAATATCTGCCAATATTTTTTTCGCTTCTTCAACACCATTTAACTTTGGTTAAAATATCTAAGGCTTTTTCTGGTTGCGACTTTAAAACCAAAGATCGTGGAGTGTCGGGTACAAAAATTAACATAAATAAAAATAAGGATGCTGGTATAATTTCTGAAGCAAACATCCATCTCCAACCCACAGTATTTAACCAAGAATCGTCTCCTTGTTTGGCAATATAATAGTTAACAAAATACACAACCAACATACCAAAAATAATAGCAAATTGGTTCATAGAAACCAGTTTACCTCTAATTTTTGCAGGTGCAATTTCTGCGATATATAAAGGTGACAAGCATAGATGCTAATCCAACTCCAATACCTCCAATAATTCTATATACAATAAAAATGTAAATAAAAGTATGATCGGCTTCTCCTATTGGTTTTAATAACATTTCTGGCATTGCAGAACCAATAGCAGATAATAAAAATAGAACTGCAGCTAAAATTAAACCGTTTTTACGTCCTAATTTTTTACTAACTAATTCCACCAGAAATTCCTCCAATAATACAACCTATTAAAGCACTAGAAACAACAAACCCTAATCGAGCATTTGCTTCCATTTCACCTAAGCCAAAAGGAAGTACAAAAAAGCTTTCTAAAGAACTTACGGTTCCCGAAATTACTGCTGTATCATACCCAAACAATAGTCCTCCTAATGTCGCAACTAAGTGTTAATTTTAATAAATAACCTGTGTTAGTTGGTGTTTTCATAATTGTTAGTGATTAAATATATTGGTTAATAATATTTTCAAATAACTCTTGTTTACCACTAGTTAATGGTAACTCACCATTTTCTTGAGCTATTTTATATAAATCTTGTAAATTTAATTTTCCGTTTTCAAAATCTTTTCCTTTTCCAGAATCGAATGAAGCATAACGCTCTTTTCTTAATTTTTCGTAAGGTGAAGATGTGATGATTTTATCTGCAATCAATAAAGCTCTTGCAAAAGTATCTGCACCACCAATATGTGCTAGAAACACATCTTCTAAATCGGTTGAGTTTCTTCTGATTTTAGCATCAAAATTAACACCACCACCTTGTAAACCACCTGCTTTTAGGAATACCAACATGGCTTCGGTAGTTTCTTGAATGTTATTTGGAAACTGGTCTGTATCCCATCCATTTTGGTAATCACCACGGTTAGCATCTAAACTTCCTAACATACCTGCTTTTGCAGCTGTTTCAATTTCGTGTTGAAAGGTGTGTTGTGCCAACGTAGCATGATTTACTTCAATATTAATTTTGAAATCTTTATCTAAACCGTATTCTTTTAAGAAACCGATAGCTGTTGCTGTATCAAAATCGTATTGGTGTTTTGATGGTTCCATTGGTTTTGGCTCGATAAAGAAATTTCCTTTAAAACCTTGCGCTCGTGCATAATCTCTACACATGGCTAAAAACTGTCCCATGTGGTCTAACTCACGACCCATATCGGTATTTAATAATGTCATGTAACCTTCACGACCTCCCCAGAACACGTAGTTTTCACCATTTAATGCCATAGTAGCATCTAAGGCTAATTTTATTTGTCCGCCTGCTCTTGCAACCACATTAAAATCTGGATTGGTTGAAGCACCATTCATGTAACGTGGGTTTGAAAAACAGTTGGCTGTTCCCCAAAGTAATTTCACACCTGATGCGGCTTGTTTTTGTTTTAAATAATCGGTGATGGTGGCTAATCTGCTTTCTGATTCTGCAAAAGTTGCGCCTTCACGAATTAAATCGTAATCGTGGAAACAGTAATAACCGAATCCCATTTTTGTGATAAATTCGAAAGCAGCATCGGCTTTATCTTTTGCTGCTTGAACGGCGTCAGATGATTTATCCCATTCGAAACTTTGTGTTCCTGGACCGAATGGATCAGACCCTTGACCACAGAATGTATGCCAGTAAGCTACTGAAAATTTAAAATGCTCGCGCATGGTTTTACCTGCAACCACTTGGTCTGGGTTGTAGTATTTAAATGCTAATGGATTGTCTGATTCTTTTCCTTCAAACTTAATGTCGTCCAATACCTTTGTAGTATTCTTTGTTTCCTATCAATGCCATAATTTTTAATGTTTAATTGTTTAACTGTGGATTTGTTTATTTGTTTAATTGTTTATTTGGTGTTACGATTTGCGTTAGGGATTGAGCAATTTGTTTGAGCTCTTTTTTGTTGTTAAAAGACCTTTCGACTGCGCTCAAGGTGACATAACAAAAAAAGCGAGTTGCGAAAGCCCGACCCTTGTGGTAACGCCCTATAATTATTTCTTATTTTATATTGATTATTGATTATTTTTTTGTGTTTAAAATGATTTCTAATTCGGTTTTCCAGTTGTTGTACGCTTCTTGATATGCGGTTTTGTCTTTAAAAGGCATGAAGGTCATCACATGGTCGTTATCGATAATGGCTTTTCCAAAACTTTCGAAATCGCCTTTATGTAAATTTGCCGCTCGTGCTGCACCAATGGCACCTGTGGTGTTGTAAATTTCAATTTCTTGCTCGATTAATGTGGCTACTGTATTGGCGAATATTTCGGAGCGGAATAAATTGTCGTTTCCGGCGCGAATAACGGTTGGTTTGATACCATCGGATTTTAAAATTTCCATTCCATACACAAATGAAAAGGCAATGCCTTCGAGGGCGGCGCGACATATGTGCCCTTTGTGGTGGTTGTTTAAATTAAGGTTTACGATGCGCGTACCTATTTCTTTGTTGTTTAGCATACGTTCTGCGCCATTTCCGAATGGGATTAAGCAAACACCATCGGAACCTACTGGAATTTCGGATGCTAAGTTGTTCATTTCTTCGTAACGACTTACCGCTAAATTATTAAGCAACCAACGGTATTGAATACCTGCACCATTAATATTTAATAACTTTCCTATTCTTGGTTGCGATTTTTTATAATTAACGTGTGCAAAATTATTAACCCGCGTACTTTCTTTACCTGAAAGACTATCGGTTACTGCATAAAACACCCCCGAAGTACCTCCTGTTGCAGCGACTTCGCCTGGATTGAATACGTTTAACGACAAGGCATTGTTTGGTTGATCGCCTGCTCTATAATAAATAGGTGTTCCTGCTGCGATACCGCTTTCTTCTTCTCCTTTTTCATCTACTAGAGATTGCATCGCCAAATGTATCAACAATATCGGGTACTAATGCTTTATCAATTCCGTAATGTTCTAAAAGAAAATCGGCCACATCATCTTTTTTGAAATCCCAAAAAATACCTTCTGAAAGTCCGGAAATAGTGGTATTTATTTTATTTGAAAATTTATATGCAATATAATCGCCTGGAAGCATGAATTTATAAATGTTTTTATAAATTTCTGGCTCATTTTCTTTTACCCATTTTAATTTTGAAGCGGTAAAATTTGCCGGTGAATTTAGCAAATGTGATGCACAGGTATCTTCGCCAATCTCTGCAAAAGCTTTGTTACCAATTTCAACAGCTCTACTATCGCACCAAATAATACTTTTTCGAAGCGGCTTTCCTTCGTTATCAACCAACAACCAAACCGTGCATTTGATACGAAATACCAATACCTTTAATTTGGGTTCTTGATATATTATATTGTTTTTTTAATTTGTGTAATGGCATTGCAAACATGTTGCCACCAATCGTCTGGTTTTTGTTCTGCCCATCCGTTTTTTTGAGCGAACATGCTCATTTCTTTTTCGGGTTCTTGCACCACGCCTAGGCTCTTTCCTGAAGCTATTTCTACTAAAGCAGCTTTAATGGAAGAACTACCTATATCTAATCCTAAATAGTACATAATTAATTTATAATGATTCTCTTAATATTAATTTAGTTGGTATATATATTTGTATGGTTTTATCGTTGGTTAATAAAAGCGGCTGCTGTAGCTCCTAACTCCTGAAAATTGGTTGAAACAACCGAAATACCTTTGTATATAAATTTTTTCATGGGTGTTTCGTTATAAGATAAAAAACCCACATCGGTTCCAGGTTCAAAATTTTCTGTTCTGCATTGTTCTAAAAACACGCCTAATATTCTATCGCTTACACTAATATATGCTTCATCTTTTACGATATTAAATTCGGATGGATCTGTTATAATCTTATATTTAAAGCTATGGATTTCACAAAATTTTTTAAAATAAGTAACAGATTCAATTGGGTGTTTTGTGAAGGTTGGATAAACAAACACCAATTTTTTATATTTTTTAAAAGCTGAAATTGCGCCTTCTAAAGCATCATAAAAAGACTTACCAAAATCCTGAAACACATAGTTATTTGATGTATTTGAATGACACATTCCAATCGATAAGTAAAAGCTTGTCGTTATCAAAGTCTGATAAAACACCAGAAACTTCTTTATGATTAAATGTCATCACCACATATTTGTAATATTTACCCTTACCATTATTTAAAATGGTCTTGAAATTATTTATGTTATAATGGTGAAATTGCACATCTACAATAACATTTTTAGGCAAATTATTTACAAAAGCATGATATAAAACTTCTTTATAAGCCTTAAACGTATCTAAAACCAAAAGCACTTTTCGCGTATCGTTGGCAACGTAATACCCTTTGTTTGGCACAGATTCTATAACGCCATTATCCTTTAAAATAGAATACGCCTTAAAAACGGTATCTCTAGACAATTTATAATCTTTACAAATGCTGTTTACAGAAGGTAATGCATCGCCACTTGACAGTGAATTATTAGATAACGCATCATTAATTGCGTTAACTAATTGTTGATATTTAGGAATATCGCTATTAAAATTTAAATCAAAATCCATATTATCAGGACCAACCGTTCTGTTCTGTTCTGGTATGTAAAGATAATTATAATTTTGAAACTTCAAACAAAATTGAAAATTTTAACATTAGTGACAGGAATAAGATACAGGCGTTACAATGAAAAAACCCGAATTCAAAATTTAAATTCGGGTTTGGATATTTACGTTTAAGAATGTTTAATACTTTTAGTATAACTCTTTATAATATTTATCGGCTAACGTGTTTGCAGAAAATTCTGGAATCACATCATCCATCGCTTTAAAAACAATTTCTTGCCATTTTTTTGGAGCATCATAATATGTTGGAATAACTTTATTCTCTAATATTTCGTATAAATTATCTGCATCCATTTTATCTTGCTCCCAAACAGGTAATTTATAGTCGATTGCGGGTAACACAAAACAATTATCACCATCTTTTTCAAATTCTGGTATCCAACCATCGTTGGTTGAAACATTTACCGAACCATTCATTGCAGCCGTCATACCACTAGTTCCAGAAGCTTCTCTGGTAATTCTAGGAGTATTTAACCAAACATCCGATCCGCATTTTAGTTTTCTAGACAATTCGATTTCATAGCCTACTAAAACCGCTAAATTTGCATGATTTTTAGAATGGTGAATTAAATGATTAAAAATATCGATCGCATAATAATCGAACGGATAAGGTTTTCCTGCCCAAATAATTTGAACTGGATATTTGCTATTTGAAATTAATTTGTGAAAACGCTCTAAATCATGTAATAACAAATCGGCTCTCTTATAGCCTGCAAATCGTCTTGCCCACACAAATGTTAACACATTAGGATCGAAACGCTTGCCTGTTTGCTCTAAAACCTCTTGAAACAATTCGCTTTTAAGTTCGGTTTTTCTAGCTTTATATGCTTTGGCATTTCCTTTTTTCCATGTTTTTTCAACTATACTATCCTGCCAAAACAATTGATTTTGAGCATTTGTTATAGGTATAATTTTACTTATTCCATCAAAATCTTTCCACATATCATTAGCTACAACCCCATGCAATTTTGAAACCGCATTCGATTTTTTAGCGAATCTTAATGCCGAAACTGTATAGTTTATCATTCCACCATTCACCATTTCTTTACCTAGTTCTTCCTCAGAATACGTTCTTCCGAAAAATCCACAACGATTTAAATGTCTTGCATCATGCTCTTCGTTACCTGCTTTCTCGGGCGTATGTGTAGTAAAAACCATTTGGTTTTTCTTAACTCCCTGGTCTTTTAAATAATAAAACGCTGGCAACGCATGTCCTTCGTTTAAATGATAAATATCGGCGCCTCCTAAAGCTTCAACCACTTTAGCACCACCAATACCTAATACGATACTTTGCGATATTCGGGTTAAATTATTAGCGTCATATAAATGATTTGTAATCGTTTTAGATATAAAATCGTTACCCTCAACATCGGTACTTAATAAATAAATTGGCACCGTTCCAAAAATTTCAGGTTTTAGAACATAAGCTCTTACTTTTACATGCGGGTTATCGTGAAGTTTTATTTCTACTTCAATCCCAGTATCTTCAAGAAAATCGTATGTTTTTTCAATAAAATCGGTTCGAAGCGTTTGGTCTTCATTTCTAGCTTGATCATAATACCCATATTTCCAAAGCATTCCAATACCTATCATATTTTGTTTTAATTCGAATGCCGAACGCATATGAGAACCAGCTAAAAAACCAAGTCCACCAGAATATATTTTTAAAGCTTGGTCTATACCAAATTCCATACTAAAATAGGCTGCTTTTTTTGAGTAATCTTTAGATGTTTTATAAGGATGATACCATTTACTGTATTTACTTTCCATAATTTTTAATTTTTAATTTTACAAATATATAAGTATTAAGATAAATAATTGCCTATTATCTGAATTAATATAACCGATTTGGTTGCTGAATGTTATTAAATTTTAAGCATAAAAAAAGCCTCTATCTGTAAAGATAAAGGCTTTAGTACTGAGGACGGGACTTGAACCCGTACAGCCTAATGGCCATTGGATTTTAAGTCCAACGTGTCTACCAATTCCACCACCTCAGCGTCTTGGTATGTTTTTAAGAAAGTTTCAGAGCGAAAGACGGGATTTGAACCCGCGACCCTCACCTTGGCAAGGTGATGCTCTACCCCTGAGCTACTTTCGCAGTTTTTTAAGAACGTGCAATATCTCTATTGCGGATGCAAATTTAAAATATTTCTATTAAATGCAAAGCCTTTTAGCAAAATAAATCAAATTTATTTTATGCACGCTTTTTCTTGACCAACATACGCTTAATTTCATTCAGTTTCATGAGCGCTTCTACAGGCGTAAGTGTATCAATATCAATATGTAATATTTCTTCTTTTATATTTTCGAGCAACGGGTCGTCTAAATTAAAAAAACTTAGTTGCATCTCGTCATTTAACGATTTTACCTTATCTGTAAGCTCTTCACTGGAATGAGACTTCTCTAATTTCTTTAAAATAGCATTTGCACGATGCAAAACTTGTTGTGGCATTCCTGCCATTTTTGCCACATGAATTCCAAAACTATGAGCACTCCCACCTTCTACCAGCTTTCTTAAAAAAAGAACATTGTCTTTCAACTCTTTTACAGAAACATTAAAGTTTTTAATTCTCCCAAAAGTTTCAGACATTTCATTCAACTCATGATAATGGGTAGCGAACAAGCGTTTTGGGTTTTGCAGGATGTTCGTGCAAATATTCACTAATAGCCCAGGCTATAGAGATCCCATCATAAGTACTGGTTCCGCGACCAATTTCGTCTAACAACACCAAACTTCTTTCAGAAATATTATTCAAAATAGAAGCTGTTTCATTCATTTCGACCATAAAGGTAGATTCGCCCATCGAAATATTGTCGCTAGCCCCTACTCGTGTAAATATTTTGTCTACCAACCCTATTCTAGCTTCTTTAGCAGGAACAAAACTACCTATTTGCGCTAATAACACAATAAGGGCCGTTTGCCTTAATATAGCCGATTTACCAGACATATTCGGACCTGTAATCATGATGATTTGCTGGGTTGCTCTATCAAGATACACATCGTTTGCAATGTATGCTTCTCCAATAGGCAATTGCTTTTCAATTACGGGATGTCGACCTTGTTTAATATCCAATTCAAAAGAATCGTCTATGTTTGGATATATATAATTATTTTCGTTGGCTAATTGGGCAAACCCACACAAACCATCTAATTGCCCAATTAAAAACGCATTTTGCTGTATTGGTTTTATGTATTGATTAAGCCAGGTTACTAACTCTGCAAACAATTGTTGTTCTATAGAAAGAATTCTATCTTCGGCACCTAATATTTTGGCTTCGTATTCTTTTAATTCTTCTGTGATATAGCGCTCTGCACTTACTAAGGTTTGCTTTCTTACCCATTCTTCCGGCACTTTATCTTTATGAGTATTTCTAACTTCAATATAATAGCCAAAGACATTGTTAGAATCAATTTTTAAAGAGGTAATACCCGTGCGTTCGCTTTCACGCTGAAGCATTTTATCTAAATAATCCTTTCCGGATTTCGATAACCCTCTCAATTCATCTAATTCTGAAGAAAACCCAGCAGCAATTGTTTTTCCTTTTAAAACATTAACGGGCGCATCTTCATTAAGCATTTCTTTAATTTTCTCACGTAATACATCACATCCTTGTAGTGTATCGCCAATAATTTTTAGAGACTCGTTGTTGCAATTTGAAGCCAGCGCTTTAATAGGAACAATGGCTTCCAAAGAATTTTTAAGCTGAATAACTTCTCTCGGATTTACTTTTCCGGTGGCGACTTTAGAAATTAAGCGTTCTAAATCGCCAATATGTTTAATATGATTCTGAATTTTTTGATGTATCGCCGTTTCTTTTGTAAAAAAACTAACCACTTCATGCCGCTGTTTTATTTTATCAACATTTTTTAAAGGCAATGCTAACCAGCGCTTTAGCATGCGACCACCCATTGGCGAAATGGTCTTATCGATAACATTTAACAAGGTTACTGCATTATTATTAGTAGAATTGTAAAGTTCTAAATTTCTGATGGTGAATTTATCCATCCACACATATTCGTCTTCCGCAATTCTGGAAATAGATGCAATATGCTGAAGCTTTTTATGCTGCGTTTCTCCTAAATAATGCAATATGGAACCCGATGCAATTATACCTTCATACAAATCTTCAATACCAAAACCTTTCAATGTTTTTGTGTTGAAATGTTTTATGAGCGTTTCATAGGCATAATCAGATTGGTAAACCCATTCTTCCATATAAAAGGTATGGAAATCTTTCCCGAAAGTTTCTTTAAACGTGGTACGTTTTTGCTTAGAAACTAACACCTCGCTGGGGTTAAAATTTTGAAGTAATTTATCAATGTATTCGGCATTTCCCTGAGAGGTTAAAAACTCCCCTGTTGAAATATCTAAAAACGACACGCCAATATATTTTTTATCGAAATGTACCGAACATAAAAAGTTATTAGATTTCGAAATTAACACCTCATCGTTTAACGCAACACCAGGTGTAACCAATTCGGTAACACCACGTTTTACGATATCTTTAGTTAGTTTAGGATCTTCGAGTTGGTCGCAAATAGCCACACGCTCTCCTGCTTTTACTAATTTTGGTAAATAGGTATTTAAGGAATGATGCGGAAAACCTGCTAATTCTATTTCGCTCTCGCTACCTGCACCACGTTTGGTTAATATAATTCCTAAAATACCAGCTGTTTTAATCGCATCTTCACCAAAGGTTTCGTAAAAATCGCCCACACGAAACAACAATAAGGCGTCTGGATACTTTGCCTTTATAGCATTGTACTGTTTCATTAAAGGAGTTACTTTTTTTGCCAATGGAATAGTTTTTTATTTTATACTTACAATTAGTGCAAGGGATGCTAAAGTAACATTATTTTGATTTTTTATAAAGTAGATTACACATAAGTTATTTACAATTGTTTATAAAAACCTTGGTTCTTCTTTTTAATTCTTAAAATTCGATAATCACGACGTTTTTTAAGAAAACTTTTATAAAACTCTGTTAAAAAATATGCTAACAAATAAGTTTTTTTAATTTTGTTAGCACAAATCTTAAAAATTTATTTCACCATGAAAAAAGTTATTTTATTGTGCAGTTTTGCCATTTTAGGAGTGGTCTCTACAGGGATTGCACAATCGCAAGCAAAAGTTGCAAAATCGCAAGTAACAGAAAAAAAAGCTGGAGCAAACATTGAGTTTGAAGCTGAAACTTTAGATTACGGAACAATTGAAAACAATTCGGATGGAAACAGAGAATTTAAATTCACCAATACAGGCACAACACCTTTAGTTATTACCAATGCTACAGGATCTTGTGGTTGCACTGTTCCTACATGGCCAAAAGAAGCTATTGCTCCTGGAAAAACGGCAGCAATTAAAGTACATTATGACACTAAACGAACCGGCGCATTTAACAAAAGCATTACATTAGTATCGAACGCGGTAAATGCACCTTCAAAAATAATTCATATTAAAGGCACTGTTAACCCACCAAAAGAAGCAGTTAACTAACATCTTTTTTAAAACGCATTATAGAACTTCCTTTTTAAAGGAAGTTTTTTTTTGAATATTTTTACCAAATGAGAAAACTAAAAAACAGCGAATTAGACCGATTAAGTGTCGATGATTTTAAATTAATTACAAAAACACCGCTTATTATTATTTTAGATAACATTCGAAGCTTAAACAATATAGGCTCGGTATTTAGAACGAGTGATGCTTTTTTAATTAAAAAAATATATCTCTGTGGCATTACCGCCACACCACCACATAAAGACATTCAAAAAACAGCACTTGGTAGTACCGAAACTGTAGATTGGGAATATGTTGCAAACACTCTTGAGCTGGTTGAAAAACTAAAAGCCGAAAATGTAAAAATATGCGCCATCGAACAAGCCGAAAACGCAACGATGCTCGACACGTTTACCCCTGAACAAAATACCACATACGCCTTGGTTTTTGGTAACGAGGTAAAAGGAGTATCACAAAATGTAGTAAGCAACAGCGATGTTGTTATTGAAATACCACAATTTGGAACAAAGCACTCTTTAAACATTTCTGTTAGCTGCGGCGTGGTGGTTTGGGATTTATTCAGTAAATTGAAAAAAATTAATTAAACCCTCTTAGTTTCATATTTCATACTAGATATTACAACTTCATAATTCAACAAAAAACCAATTAAACACAACCCTTTTTAAATCATTATAAATGCGCATAAAAAATATTCTTCTGCTTTTCTCGGCTCTTGTTCTGTCTGTTACTTCCATTAGCGCTCAAGACATTCCTATTGAATTTCTTTCCATGAATTTACCCCAAAGCCAGCAAGAACAGACTAAAACTATTTTAAAGGATGAAATCCCTGGAGTAACATCAGAGCATATTACCATTACTAGTAATGTGACTCAAAAAGTAGAAACTAACAGCACACACAAAACCATTTATTTATTTATTAAGGGATATGGCAATCTTACTTCGGGCGGTAAAACTTATGAAATTGTTCCTGAAACCATCATGCTACCAAACAATGTTAAAGACATTATGTTTAAGCCTGTTGAAAACGACACACTTCATTTCGTTAAAATATCTGTTTTTCAAACCGAATTAGATTTAGAAGATATTAAAACGTTCCCAAAAGAACATATTGAAAATATCTATTTTAAACAATTTACAGAGTGTAAATCTTACACAGAACCTATTAAAAGTCCGCAAACAACCAGCAGAACTATATTGCCTAATAAATACATTCCAAGAGTGGCTATGGGTACTGTTAAAACCATTGGACCAGATAAAGTTGGTGCCCATGTTCACGCCATGTTAGAGCAGCTATTTTTAGGTCTTACCAACAACAATACCATTGTTTATGCCGATGAAGCTCAGGTTTATTTTCCCGCCTATTCATTACTACATATTCCGCGAGGTTCAAGCCATTCTGTAAGCGTAGATGCTAATAACGAAATGTACTATGTTTGGATGGATTTCTTTGTAGATAAAGATGGTGAGGAATGGTTAAAAACCCATAACACCACAGAAGACAAGAAATAATTTTAATTGCAGTAACACCCAATCTCCTTAACGAATTTATAAACTTACTTAAATTATTTTTGAAGTGACATATGTTATCATTTAAGTAAATGATTAATATGATATTTGTTTTTATTAAATTTAGACTATGAAATTAATTCAAATACTGGTTTTATCATTGCTCTTAATAAGCTGCAAAAACAACAAAAAGGTTGAACATGTTGCAGCAGACACAAATGAATCGTTTGAAAACATTGGTTTAGAATACGCCCTAGCAACAAAAAAAGTGTTAGGACTCAATTTAATAGAGGCTATTCAGAAAAACGGTACGATTGACGCATTAAGTTTTTGCAGTATAAACGCCATTCCGCTAACAGATAGCATGTCTACAAAACACAACGCGATTATTAAAAGAGTATCTGATAAAAATAGAAACCCTGAAAATAAAGCCAACACCGAAGAAATAAAATATATCGAATTTTACAAAACCCAAATAGCTACTAATCAGGAAATAAAGCCAACTACCATAAACAAGGACAATAAAATACATTTTTATTACCCTATAACCACCAATGCCATGTGTTTGCAATGTCATGGAACTACTGAAAACATCGCGTCTGAAGTTCGCTCAAAAATATTAAAGTTATACCCGAACGACATGGCAATTGGCTATTCTGAAAATGAAGTACGCGGAATATGGAGTATTCAATTTGAAAAAAAATAAAAAACCTTGGCCCACAAAAGACGCCATGAATCAGATTTATGAACTGAAACTTTGGGGCGGAAATGACTTTGACTTTTATTCTGGAATTGGCTCTCACAAACCTGAAATTATAAACCCGTATTTAGATGCATTAAAAGCATTTTTTGAAACTCATAACCGATCTTTAGTTGTTTCCGATTTAGGGTGTGGTGATTTTAATATTGGCAAACACTTAACCAAATACACAAAAAAATATTTTGCAGTCGATATTGTTGAAAACCTTATTAATAGAAATAAGAACAGTTTCAAAGTTGATAACTTAGAATTTTACTGTTTAGATATTGCGAGGGATGAACTGCCAATAGGCGATTGCGCAATATTACGCCAAGTATTACAGCATGTATCTAACGCAGAAATACTAAACATCCTAAAAAAAATAGCCGATTACAAGTATATTATTCTAACGGAACATATACCATTGGGTGACTTTGTTCCTAACAAAGACATTATCTCCGGACAAGGTATTCGGCTAAAACGTAATAGTGGTGTCAATCTACTAAAACCACCTTTTAATTTAAAAATTAAAGAAGAAACTATTTTAAACGAACATATTATTGGAAACAAAAAAGGAAGGATTGTTACAATATTATACAAAATGTTTTAATCGTATTTATATACTATCAAAAATCGCAATCTAAAATCATTCTCCATATATTTCATTTAAAACCCATAAATAATCACTTCGGTTTTCAATAAAATCTCTTTCTGAAACATCAATTATTTTAACATTAAAATCAGATTGTGTTTTTAAAAACTCTAAATAACCTGAGTTTATTTTTTCTAGATAATCGTTATCTATATTTTGTTCGTAATCGCGTCCGCGCTTTTTAATATTTTCCTGTAAACGCTCGGTATTTTGATATAAATAAACATACAAGTCTGGTTTTCGTAAATCTTTATACATCAAATTGAAGAGCTTTCTGTACAACTTAAACTCATCTTCCTGCAAGGTGATTTTCGAAAATATTAGCGATTTAAAAACATCGTAATCGCTCACAATAAAATCTTTAAACAAATCGAGCTGACTTAAATCGTCACTAATTTGCTGATAACGATCGGCCAGAAAAGACATTTCTAAAGGAAAGGCATAACGAACAGCATCTTTATAAAACTTGGGTAAAAAAGGATTGTCTGCAAAGCGCTCTAAAATTAGTTTCGCATTATAATCGTGCGCTATTTTTTTAGATAAACTCGTTTTTCCGGCACCTATATTACCTTCAATGGCTATAAAATCGTACTTAGAAAAATCACAAAACTTACTGGTGTTTTTCAACCAGATATTTATAGGCTCTAAAATACTATCATCGTTACATTCATCTAATAATAATGCAACTTCCTTATTTAAGATAGGATGATTTACTTTAGGTGCAAGATCATTTAAGGGAAGTAAAACAAACCTACGTTTATGCATTTCTGGATGCGGCACAATCAATGTTTCAGATTCGATAATAGCCTCATCTACTAAAATAATATCTAAATCGATAATACGTGCTTCATAAGTATTGGAATTAGAGCGAACCCTACCCAAATCCATTTCTATTTTTAATAACTCTTGCAACAGCTTTTCTGGTTCCAAATGACTTTCTACTATTAAACAAGCGTTTAAAAAATCGTCGCTTTCAAACCCAAACGCAGGTGAGTTATATACTTTCGAAATGCGTAAAATATTTCCAATACGGGTATGAATTAAATCAATCGCATCTTGAAGGTTTTTAAATTTATCGCCTTTATTGCTTCCTAAGGCAATATAGAATATCTGTGGAGTCATCATAAGTATCGGCAAAATAACTAAAACAAATTTTATTCTTTTATATTTACGATACCTATTTATTCACAATTTATATGACACTTAAAGACAAACTAGTAGCACAGCGTATTTACATGGTTCTTGGAGCCCTATTTATAACCTCGTTGGTAGTGTCAAATTTAATTTTTCAAAAATTCTTTTACTGGTATCCATTTCATCTTGAAATTTTTGGAACAAAGCTATTTGAACTTTCTGTAGGCATTTTACCTTACCCTGTTACCTTTCTAATCACCGATTTAATTAGTGAGATTTACGGTAAAAAACGTGCTAATGATATTGTAGTTGTTGGTATTTTCGCCTCTATATTTTCACTTTTAATAGTTTTTGTTTCTAATGCTGTGCCTGCAACAAGTTGGTCGCCCGTTGGCGACAGTATGTTTTCTACGGTTTTTGGCAACACTGCTTTAGCTGTTTTTGCGAGTATGTTAGCTTATTTGTTTGCGCAATTTATAGACATTCATATTTACCATTTCTGGAAACGCTTAACTCAAGGCAAACACCTCTGGCTGCGTAATAATTTTTCAACATTTTCATCGCAGTTTGTAGATACGCTAACCATTTTAGTTTTATTGTGTTCTTTTGAAATTATAGCATGGGACAAATTTAGTGGATTGCTTATAGCAGGTTTTTTATTTAAAGCCTTATTGCTTTATTTGATACGCCTCTGCTATATTTAGGCGTCTATATTTTTAAAAGAAGGTTTAATTTAAAAGTAAATGAAGAAATAGAACTCTTATAAAACTGATAAATCTTTATTAATTTTTCTATTTTAGACAAGCTTTTGGTTATTTTTGTTTGTACTTTAATAAAATCCCAAATCATGAAAAAAGCACTTAAAATCTCAGGAATATCTTTACTAATTGTAATTCTACTTTTAGTGACTGCTCCATTTATGTTTCAATCGCAAATTAAAGATATGGTTAAGCGATTTATTAACGAAAATATGAATGCCAAGGTAGAATTTACCGATGTTGATTTAAGTTTTATAAAAAGTTTTCCGCAGGCCTATGTATCTATAGACGATTTGGCGATTACTAATTTTGAACCTTTTAAAGGCGACACTTTAGTGAGTGCAAAAAAAATTGCCTTTACCATGTCGGTTAAAGAATTATTTAAAAAAGCCGATGAAGCCATCATCGTTAATTCAATAAATGCCGATAATGTGTTACTTAATTTAATCACTAATGTCGAGGGAATTGCTAATTACGACATTAGCAAAGAAAAAGAAAACGCATCAACCGAACCTAGTAGTTTTGCTTTTGATATTGAAGATTATAAAATTACAAACAGTACGATTAATTACATAAGCCAAGAATCGAATATACTATTTAAAATTTCAGAATTCAATCACGAAGGAAAAGGGGTCTTTTCGGCAGATAAGTCGGAATTAATTACTAAAAGTGACGCCAAAATTAGCCTTTCAATGGATGGTTCTAATTATTTAAATAACAATCCTATTAAGCTGGATGCTTTAATAGATATGGACTTAAATAACTCTAAATACACCTTCAAGGAAAACAAAGGATATATTAATCAATTACCTATTGAATTTCATGGCTTTGTTCAATTAATAGAAGAAGGGCAGGATGTAGATATTACTTTCGAAAACCCGGAATCGTCATTTAAAAGTTTCTTAGCCTTAGTACCAGAAACCTATTCTAAAAACATAGAAAATGTAAACACAACGGGCGATTTTAAAGTAAAAGGCATCATAAAAGGTAAGGTGACCGATGAAACCATTCCAACGTTAGATATAAGTATAAAATCTAACAACGCCTCTTTTAAATATCCTTCCTTACCTAAAAGTGTTCAAAATATAGTTATCGACACCGAAATTAAAAACGAAACTGGCTATACAAAAGATACCTATGTTAATATAAACACCTTAAACTTTAAAATAGATCAGGATGTTTTTAAATCGTCTGCTACTATAAAAAATATCACCGGAAACATGTTAGTTAATGCTACTATCGACGGTGTACTTAATTTGGGTAATATATCGAAAGTATACCCTATCGATTTAAAAACGCAATTAAGTGGTATTTTAAAAGCGAATGTCAATACGGCGTTTGATATGGAAGCTATTGAGAAAAATGCCTACGAGCGCATAAAAAATAGTGGCAGTATGAGTTTAAGTAATTTTAAATATGCTTCAGAAGAGTTTAAAAGTCCGCTAATTATTTCAGAAGCTGCCATAACATTTAATCCAGAAACAGTTTCGTTAAATAGTTTTAAAGCGCAAACAGGAAAGAGCGATTTAAATGCAACCGGTACTATTAAAAATTTATTAGGATTTATGTTTAGCAACAAAAATCTTGTAGGTAATTTTAATTTGAATTCCAACACGTTTGCAGTTAACGATTTTATGACAGACGATACTGAAACTACCACAACCAAAACAGAGACCGATAAAAAAACACCTGCAACTAAAGAATCTCTTAAAATTCCAGCTTTTTTAGATTGTACCATTAACGCGCAAGCTAATACGGTACTTTATGATAACTTACAATTAAAAAACGCCAAAGGCACTTTAGTTATAAAAGACGAACAGGTAAATTTACAAAACTTTACAACTAATCTTTTTGATGGTCAGTTAGCATTATCTGGTATTGTTTCAACAAAAACGGAGACGCCCACATTTAATATGGAATTAGGTATTAATAGTTTCGATATCGCCCAATCCTTTCAAGGGATTGAGTTATTTCAAAAATTAGCACCATTAGCCAAAGTAATTCAAGGAAAACTAAATACGTCTTTAAACCTAAAAGGAAATTTAACAGACGACTTCACACCAAATTTAAACTCATTGTCTGGTGGTGCTTTGGCCGAAATTTTATCGTCAACAATAGACCCAACAAATGCTGCAATTTTAAGTCAGCTAAGTAGTTCTTTAAATTTTATAGACTTTAAAAAATTGAATTTAAACGAATTAAAAACAAAATTTGAATTTAACGAAGGCAAAGTAAGCGTAAAACCTTTTAAAATTAAATACCAGGATATCGAAATGGAAGTGGCTGGTTCACATAATTTCGACCAAACTATGGCTTATAATGCTGTTTTTAATGTACCTGCAAAATATCTAGGAAGCGATGTAACTAAACTACTTGCTAAAATAGACGATGCATCGGCTAAAAATATTACCATTCCCATCACCGCAAATATTTCTGGAACCTACACAAAACCTTCTGTAAAAACAGATTTAACAAGTGGTGTTACCAATTTAACCAAACAATTGGTTGAAATTGAAAAGCAAAAACTACTTAACCAAGGTAAAGACAAAGTAAGCAATATGCTTGGTGATTTAATTTCAGGGAATAAAGCGAAGAAAGATTCTGCATCAACAGCACAAAAAAGTGCGGTTAAAGATGTCCTAGGAAGTATTGTTAGTGGCAATAAAACTACCACTACAGATTCTACTCAAACCAAAGCCACGACTAAAGACGCGGTTAAAAATGTGCTGGGGGGATTGTTAAGCGGCAAGAAAAAGCAAAAAGATACCGTTAAATAAGATTTTACACATAAATTTGTGTGTTTTTAGAAGAAAGTTCCGTAATTATTAGGTTATCTCAATAAAAAAGTTAAGTTGTAGATAATATTATTTATAACTTAAAAACAATATATGAGGCAATTAAAAATTACGAAACAAGTTACCAACAGAGAATCTAAATCACTTGATAAATATCTTCAAGACATAAGTAAAATACAGTTAATAACCGCCGACGAAGAGGTAGAACTGGCACAACGCATTCGACAAGGAGATCAAGAAGCTTTAGACAAACTCACAACTGCTAACTTACGTTTTGTAGTATCTGTCTCAAAACAATATCAAAATCAAGGTTTAACCTTACCTGATTTAATTAACGAAGGAAATGCTGGATTGGTTAAGGCAGCTAAACGTTTTGACGAAACTAGAGGTTTTAAATTTATATCGTATGCCGTTTGGTGGATTAGACAAGCCATTCTACAGGCATTAGCAGAACAATCTCGTATTGTACGACTGCCATTAAATAAAATTGGTTCTATTAATAAAATAAACAAAGCATATTCGTTTTTAGAACAAACACACGAACGTCCACCAAGTCCGGAAGAAATTGCTAAAAACCTAGACCTTACGGTTAGTGACGTAAAGCAATCTATGAAAATTGCTGGCAGACACGTTTCTATGGATGCTCCGTTAAAAGAAGGGGAAACTTCAACACTTTACGATGTTGTAAATTTAAATGAATCTCCAAGACCGGATAATGCTTTAATGAAAGACTCCTTAAATGTTGAAATTAATCGCGCATTAAATACACTTTCTGAAAAAGAAGCAGAAGTTATTCGAAATTATTACGGCATAAGCAACGAGCAACCTATGAGCCTCGAAGAAATAGGAGAAGCTTTTGGTTTAACACGGGAACGTGTACGTCAAATAAAAGAAAAAGGAATTCGCAGATTGAGACATACCTCAAAAAGCAAAGTATTAAAAACGTATTTAGGATAATCCTGAAACACAAATCGATTAAAAACTATACATGTTAAAAATTATTATCAAAGAAGGTGAAAACATTGAACGTGCTTTAAAACGTTACAAACGTAAACACCGTAATATTAAAGTAATGCAGAATTTACGAGATGCTCAATTTTTTACGAAGCCTTCGGTTAAGAGACGTCGTGAAATTCAAAAAGCGGCATATATTCAAAATTTAAGAGACCAAGAAGATATTTAGGCTTTAGGCGAAAAAAAATATCCCATTTACACTAGTTGTTTATGGGATTTTTTTGTTTCAATAAAACGTCTTTGATTATTTATTTAAACGCTTTTTTTCTCGCTTGCTCATTTCTGCTTCTATTAAAGCTTCATTTCGAACCGACATATAAGTTTCGTTTGCATCCAGTTTTAACCTGTCATTTCCGTAAACACAAAACAGTGGGTCGATATAAGCATACATATGTGTTCTATTTCCAAATTCCTCCTTACTTTTTTCGTCAAAGTCCATGTCTATTACCATATCATCAAGATAATAGATAGATAAACGCAGCTGGCTGTTTTCTTCTAAATCGTAAGTGCCGGCAATGGCTAGTGGGTTCGAGGGATAAACAACATCGCCTAATTTAACAAATAAGCTATTGTTTTTAAGTACATCATATTTTGCAAGCGTTCCGTCTTCATGTTCTATATACACAGAATTCGATTTACTATTATAACTATATTCCTTGGTTTCATCAGAATTATTATTATCTACAATTTTTACAACCATACCTTTTCTAACGGCGTAAACGGTATCGTTAGGCTGTGCTAAAAACTGAAAAGCTCTCCAATTTTTTGGTTCGGTATTACCAAAGCGCGTTCCCAAATAATTCAAGTTTTTAACTTTTATGCTTTTGCCATCCTTAAAAGGTAAAGCATAAATAAAAGTCGTATCGGGTTTAGCATTGGCATTACCCATAATTGTTCTATAAGAATAGGCAAATCCAATATTTTCATTCGGCCTGTTGGGGTGTAACGTAACTAATTCTGCAACATAACCGGTAATCGTTTTTTTCACTGTACCATACGATGCATTGGTGAGGCCTGAAAATTTTAAAATTACAAATACACTTCCAGGAATATCATTCTCATATTTAAATGTAACTGATTTATCTGAATTTCGTTCATATTTTACGCCCTTAGATTTAACCTGAGAATAACCAAAAGATAAAAATCCCAAAAATAATACAACAATAAATTTATTAGTAAGCATCATAAAAAAGTTAAAATTAATTCTACTTTTTTTCGAAAAAAATTACGCCGATTATTACTAATCGCATACATACAAATATAGAAAGGAATTTCTTCTAAAACTTAAATTTCGACAGAAATAGTCACAACTAAGCCCTCGTTACCTCTAATACTAAATACGGTGTTATCTTCAAAAATAAGATACTGCCCTTTTATGCCCGTTAACTTTCCGGTGTAGGAATGAGATTTAATAAGATTTAAACTTTTGGGCGTTTCGGGGTACTTAACCACAGGAAACTCTAAATTAGTTTCGGTATTAGTTTCAATAAAATAATCTTTAGCTTCGTCTGGAATATATTTTTTTAGGCGCTCGCGCCATTCTACCAAGTTTTCATCCACAACCTCATTTTTCAACATCGTTCTCCAATTCGTTTTATCGCCAACGTAGTCTTTTAACGCTACCTCGGTAATTCCCGCCAGGTATCTATTAGGCACTTCTACAATCTCAATGGCTTCATGCGCCCCTTGGTCTATCCATCGTGTTGGTATCTGACTTTTTCTTGTTACACCAACTTTTACATTGCTGGAGTTTGCCAAATACACCACATGTGGTTGTAACTGCACTTTCTTCTCGTATTCTAAATCCCGATCTTCTTTGTCTAAATGTGCAGTACTTAACTCTGGTCGCATAATCCAATCGGCAGCCTGTGGAATTTCAAAAAAACAATTTCTACAAAACCCTTGTCTATAAATTGGTTTATCTAAACCACAATTTAAACATTGGTACTTAACAAATTGAATAGCAATGGTTTTTTCTAATAACTGGTTCATGTTTATAAAATCATTTTCAAATACGAGATAGTATTGAATTGGACTTGTAAATTCTGTTTCCATTTTTGTTAAAACACCTTGATAAGTCATAAAAAAAAGTATTATTTTTAAGAACTGAAAGATAATATAATTATGCCAATACCTATAGTAAATTCGATTGCTTCCTGGTTTTTAAAAAAACGATTTCATCAAATCGAATTGTTTTTAAAATATCCAAACGAAGTACAAAACGAATTATTACTTCAACTAATAGACATTGCTAAAGACACCGAAATTGGCAAACAATATGATTTTGCATCGATAAAAAATTACAGAACCTTCGCCGAAAGAATTCCAATTAAAAATTATGATGGTTGGCAGGATGTTATTGAACGGTCTAGAAAAGGCGAACATAATATTTTCTGGCCAACACCTATTAAATGGTTTGCGAAATCTTCTGGTACCACACGCGCCAAAAGTAAATTTATTCCGGTTAGTGAAGAATCGCTTGAAGATTGTCATTATGCAGCGGGTAAAGATTTGCTTTGCATGTATTTAAACAATAATGAAGAGTCTCAATTATTTACTGGAAAAAGTTTGCGATTAGGTGGCAGTAAAGAATTATACCGCGAAAACGGTACAGTATTCGGCGATTTATCAGCTATTTTAATAGACAATATGCCATTCTGGGCAGAATTTAGTAGCACCCCGAGCAATAAAGTTTCTTTAATGAGCAATTGGGAACATAAAATGCAGGCCATTGTTAACGAAACCATTCAGGAAAATGTAACTAGTTTGGCTGGCGTACCCTCTTGGATGCTAGTGTTGCTCAACAATGTTTTAGAAACCACAGGTAGACAAAATTTGCATGATGTTTGGCCTAATTTAGAAGTCTATTTTCACGGTGGCGTTAGTTTTACACCTTACCATGAGCAATACAAAAAAATACTTTCGAAAAAAGATTTCAAGTATTATGAAATTTACAATGCTTCGGAAGGCTTTTTTGCCATCCAAGACCAAAACAATTCTAATGAGTTATTGTTAATGCTCGACTACGGTATTTTTTACGAGTTTATACCAATGAGTATTTATGGAACAGCCGAAGAGACCGCAATTCCGTTAAGTGAGGTAAAATTGAACCAGAATTACGCCGTAATTATTACCACCAATGCAGGTTTATGGCGTTATAAAATTGGTGATACCATAAGATTTACTTCTATTAGCCCATATAGAATTAAAGTTTCTGGCAGAACAAAGCATTTTATAAATGTATTTGGCGAAGAACTTATAATTGAAAATGCCGAACAAGCATTAAAAAAAGTATGCAAGCGCACAAAAGCTGAAATTATAGACTATACAGCTGCCCCTATTTTTATGGAAGGCAAAGAAAAAGGCGCACACGAATGGCTAATTGAATTTAAAACACCTCCAAGAGATATTCATTATTTTAATGAGTTGTTCGATAATGCTTTAAAAGCCTTAAACTCAGATTACGAAGCGAAACGATACAACAACATTACCCTTAATAAACCAAAAATAAATATTGCACGCAAAAATTTATTTTACGACTGGTTAAAACAAAACAATAAATTAGGAGGACAGCATAAAGTCCCAAGACTTTCTAACACCCGCGATTATATGAACGAATTATTGGCACTTAATTGCTAATATTTTGCGTTACTCAACCTTGATTATTTAAGTGGGTGTGATTTATATGAAACGCTCGAAAGCCTTGAATTTGCTATATGAAAACAAGAATATAATTAATAAATCCGACTAAATACGCAGTGTAAAGTTTTTAAACGATTATTTCGTCTTATCATCTAAAAGCAAAATAAATGTCTTGGTGGCTTGTTAAAATAGAAATACTTTTAAATAAGTTTTAAAAACACAACCATACATAAAAATAACATCCTTTATTAATTAACATCCATAAAAAATAAAAAACCACGCTAATTAGCGTGGTTTTTTTTATTTCTAAATAAATGATTCAATTAGATACCTAAATCCTTTTTAACGTCATCTAGTAAATTTTTACCATCTGCTAAGATTGTTGTGCCTTGAGAAGAATCTAAAACATAATCAAACCCTTGAGCTCTTCCTACTTTTAAAATAGCAGTTTTTGCTTTTTCGGTGATTGGCTGAATTAAATCAAGTTCTTTTTTCTGTAAATCTTTTTGAGCATCCGCCTGAAATTGTTGGATACGTTGTTGTTTTTCTTGAATTTCTTGACCTCTTTTTGCGTTTTCTTCTTCAGATTTAGTTGCTGCTTCAGCTTCGTACTGCTTCAACAACGTTTGAAACTCTGTAATAGAACTTTGAATATCTTTTTGATATGTTTTACTTAGTGTTTCAAGTTGTTTTTGAGCTTCTTTCATCTCTGGCATTGCCGTAATTAAATCTTGTGTATTTATATGAGCAATCTTGCTTTGAGCGTTGGTGAAGCTTACAGTACCAATACATAATGCCGTTGCTAATAAAAGGGTTTTAATTTGTTTCATTTTTAAATAGTATTAATGTGTTATAAATTATTATTTTTTGTTCAAACTGTCTTTTGCCTTTTGGCGATCTTCTAATATTTTCTTTTTTCGTTCTTCTAATTCTTTAATACGTGCTTCTCTTTCGGCTAATTTTTTGAGTCTATTTTCCTCAATAAGTTGTGCCTGTGTTTTTGGCTCAACTTTTTCTTCAACCTTTTCACCTGCTGTTTCAACTTTAGCCTCAGTAGTTTTAGCGGTTGTGTCACTTTTTACTTCTGCAGTACTAGGCTCCGTTTCTTCATCCGTTTTATTAGCTGCATTTCTGGCATCAATCTTTTCCTGTTGAATTCTCGCTCGGTCTTCTATTATTTGTTGACGACGTGCTTCGGCTTCTAATTTTTTAGCCTCTCGTGCTGCTAAAATTTCTTGACGACGTTTTTCTACTGCACTTTCACGTTCACTCTTCTTTTCTTCTAATGCTTTTTCTCTTTCATCGAGTTCCTGATTTACTTCAGGCACTAAATCTTCCGCTTCTGCTGCTTTTCGTTCTGCCTTCGATTCTGCCTGAGTTCGTTTAGCACTTCTTGTAATACTTCTTATAATCTGCTCACTTAAATCGAATTGTTTTGCAGAATACAACATCACGGCATCAGATGATTTATCAAAAATAAAATCATATTTTTTGGTCCCAGCCAAATCTTGAACTGCGGCAAAAATTTGATCCTGAATAGGCTGCATCAATTGTCTTTTCTGAATAAATAAATCGCCATTCGGTCCGAAACGCTTTTGTTGATAGTCTAAAATTTCTTTCTCTTCAAAGGCTATATCTTCTTCGCGTTCACTTATAAGTTCTTTTGTTAAAAGCGCCTTTTCGTTACTTAAATCTTTACGCTTTTGTTCAACAACACTTAACTTAGCCTGAATTTCGTTCTTCCATTTTTCTGCCTTCTGATTTAATTGCGACATGGCTTCTTGATATTCTGGAACATTTTCTAGAATTAATTCCGTATCGATATAACCAATTCGAACACCTCGCTGCGCATTAATTGAAAGGCTTATCATAAAAACTAATGTCAGTAAAAAAAGAACGTTATTTTTCATCTAGGTCTGTTTTAATTTTTAATTTTTTTAAATTCTAAAAATCGACAGATGATTTTTTCTACTTCTGCCCTTTTTTTGAATCGCATCTTCAAAATTAACGAATTTTAATCTTAAAAATTTTAATTCTCATTTAAAACATTACATTGTTAGTAGAAAATATCGTGCCAAAATAATTTTTCGATTAAAATTGTTGTCCAATTATAAAGTGAGTTTCCCAACCATGCGCTTTTGTTTCGGTTGATAATGGATCGAAACCGTATCCAAAATCAATTCCTAACAACCCAAAAGCAGGCATGAATATACGAATACCTAATCCTGCGGAACGATACATATTAAACGGGTTATAATCTCTAAAACTTGTGTAAGATGCACCTGCCTCTAAAAATGATAGACCATAAATTTTAGCGGATGCCTTTAATGTAATTGGATAACGCATCTCTAATGAGAATTTGTTGTATATCGTACCTCCATCATTATCTGATAATGATTGATTTGGATACCCTCGTAAAGCAATAGCTTCTCTACCATCTAAACTATAGGTGCCTAAACCATCTCCTCCAACAAAGAAGCGCTCGAAAGGTATAACACCTCTATCGTTATTATACGCTCCTAAAAACCCAAATTCAACACTTGGTCTTAAAACTAAATCTTTAGCTAATTGCGTATACCACTCACCTTTAAAATTTATTTTATAAAACTCAAGCCATTTGTAAAATTCTTGATCTATTACTGCTGCTCTTGAATCTGAACTTGTAAGTTCATCTCTTTCTTCTCTCAATCCTTCATAGTCTACACCATCAAACAAGGAATATGGTAGCGATAATTTTGCTGTTACTCCAAATTTTGAACCTCCTGTTGGATAAATCGGATCGACACTGGTATTATTTCGATTTAATCCGACGGTATATGATAAGTTGTTTGCATATCCATCACCAAACGTAAATAATCCGGTATTGTAATTATTTAAATCGTAACGTTGAAAACTAACCGCTTGCGACAATACAAAGTAATCGTCTGGCACAGTTAATCGCTTTGCTAAACCAAATGTAATACCGGTAATGTTAAAACTTTTAGATTTGTCTGCATTACCCGTGGTATAATTGTATAAAAACTGTTTTGTATGTGATAATGATGTTGAAAATTGCACTGGACGTTTCCCTCCTAACCAAGGCTCTGAAAATGAGAAGCTATAGGTTTGATAAAAACGACTCGCTTGTAAACGAAGTGCTAATTTTTGACCATCGCCCATTGGTATTGGTTTGTAAGCATCTTTCTTGAAGATATCTTTTATAGAGAAGTTATTAAACGATAACCCTAAGGTTCCAATAAAGCCACCGCCACCATAACCACCTTGTAATTCTATTTGGCTAGATCCAGTTTCTTTTACCGAATATTCCATATCGATAGTTCCTTCATTAGGATTGGCATTGTTAAAGTTTGGCGATATTTCTTGTGCATCAAAAAATCCTAATTGACCAAGTTCTCGAACTGTACGTACTACATTTGCTTTGCTATATAATTGTCCTGGACGCGTTCTTATTTCTCTGTAAACAACATGGTCGTTGGTTTTATCATTTCCAACTACCGTTACATTATTAAAATACGCTGGTTTTCCTTCAACGATTCTAATTTCCATGTCGATAACATTGTTAGAAGCTCCTACTTCAACAGGGTCGATATTTGAAAATAAATAACCATTGTTCTGATATTCATTGGCAATATCGAACGCATCTGGTTTAGAATTATCTTGAATACGTTTTTGGAGTAACACCCCATTATAGGTATCACCTTTTTTAATACGCAGAATTCTACTTAAATATTCATTAGAATAAACTGTGTTACCAATAAATTTAATATCTCCAAATTTGTATTGATTACCTTCATTTACTTTTATATGTAATGAAATGGTTTTATCTGAATTAACACTAAGACTATCTGAAATAATTCGCGCATCTCTATACCCATTCTCTTTATACTTATCAACTACACTTGTTAAATCGGCTTGATAAGCAGAATCTACAAATTTAGATCGCTTTAATATTCTAAGGCGATTAATTTGCTTTGTGCTTTTCATGCTTTTACGAAGTAATTTATCATTTAACACCTCGTTGCCTGTAAACACTATTTCTTTAATTTTTACTTTTTCGCCTTTATCGATATTTAACACCATATTAACTCTAGAAGTTGGTATAGAATCTTTAACCTCAATAGTATTAATATGGACTTTAGAATTTAAAAACCCTTCTTTTTTATATTTGGTATTAAGAAAGTTTTTTGTTGTTGTAATAAGGTTTTCTGTTACTTTAACCCCTTTATTTAATTTGTTATCTTTTATAATACCTTCTACTTTAGACTTTTTAACACCATTAATTTTTAACTCGTTAAGTTGTGGAAGGTCTGACAATCGAATTTCTAAGTAAGCTACATTGCCTTCAATGTTAGTTATATATACTTCTATATCGCTAAATAATTTTGAGTTCCAAAGTTTTTTAATGGCATTGCCAATTTCTTCACCAGGAATAGCAATTTCTTTTCCTTTTGTTAAACCAGAATAAGTAACTATAGTTTGCTCGCTAAATGAAGTGTTTCCAGCAACCGAGATTTCACCTAAAATATATTTTTCGCCATTGCTGTATGGTAATTCTTGTGCTTGAATACTGATGCTGCTTATAATAAGCAAGGGTAGAATGCAGCGTTTTAAAAATGTTGTCAAAGGTATAATATTAGCTAAGTTGTTCACTTGTTTTCCCAAATCGTCGTTCTCGTTTTTGATATTCTATAATAGCTTCATACAAATGCTGCTTGGTAAAATCTGGCCATAATACACCTGTAAAATACAACTCAGCATATGCTATTTGCCAAAGTAAAAAATTGCTTATACGCTGTTCGCCACTCGTTCTAATAAGCAAATCTACATCCGGTAAATTTCGCGTGTAAAGATGCTCATTAATAATTAATTCATCAATTTTTTCGGGCGAAATTATATTATTTTTAACTTTAATGCTAATCTCTTTAACAGTATTTAGCAATTCTTCGCGCGAACCGTAACTTAAAGCTAAGGTTAAAGTCATTCGCGCATTGTCCTTTGTCTGCTCAATAACTTCATGAAGTTCTTTAAAGACCTTTTTGGGTAAAGTGTTTAAATTCCCAATTGCAGCGAGTTTTATATTATTGTCTTGAAGTGTTTTAATCTCTTTTTTTAATGAAGTGACTAATAGTTTCATTAGTGTTTGAACTTCTAGTTTTGGGCGATTCCAATTTTCGGTAGAAAATGCATATAGTGTTAAATTTTCAATGCCAAGTTCGGCCGAAGCTTCAACCACTTGCCTAACCGCTTTTGTGCCATTTTCATGACCAAATGCTCGCATCATGCCTTGTTGTTTCGCCCAACGCCCATTACCATCCATAATTATGGCAATGTGTTTTGGGAGTGTTCTGCTTAGTACGCTTTCCTTTAAATCCATTTTAATTTATACAATAACATGGGTTTTCACCAAATGTATATGTTAAGGTAATGCCCGAAAACACATACCAGTCGTTATTATTAATATTCCCAAATCTATACGGGAGATTGCTTTGGTTGCTTGGGAAACTTCCATCTAATTCATCTGAAAATGTATACCGCGCCCCAACTTCTAGAGCTAAAATTATATTTCCTAAAAAGTTAGATTTAAACCCTAATGCCATTGGTATTCCATATGCCCAACTTGAATTATTTTCGGGCGTTTGTACACCATTAAAAAAATAAGAGTTGTCGTGACGTGTTGCACTTACACCTGTGTATAGGTATGGCGTAGCAACTTTATCGCCAGAATGTAAATCATAGTCCATAAACGTAAATTCTATTCCGGCGGCAATTTCGGTTATTTTGGTTGAAAACTCATACCCTCGTTGAATACGTCTTGGGTCGTCTGAATTAACATCGACACCTTCTAAATCGCTAAAAATTACCGAGGCCCGATACGAGTGTCTTTTACTTCTATTCCATTTATAAATTCCACCGACAGCTAATTGATTTGGCGAAATAAAATCGGTAGCCCCAACATCGCCTATAAAATTACTACCTCCTAAAAAAACACCTAATTCGTTTATTTGAGAATAGCTTAACTGAACGGTTAAAATACTTAATATTAATACGCTTAAATGCCTCATAAATATATAAAAGTTTGCAAATATAATAAATAAGATTAGCCTAATACCATTTGAGCCAATTTGTATTAGTTTAAAACAGTATTTCTATTAAATTATTGTTTAATTGCGTTTATCTTCGCCCCAAAGCAGTTTTTTTCTAAGGGTATCTAAAAAGCTTTCATCCAAAAGATCAATCATTTTAATTTTAAAATCGGCCTTTTTTATTTTTATAATAGTACCATTTTCTAAAGTGGCAATTCTAGAATCTAAAGAAATTAAATGGCTTTCTTCTCGCCCTTCCACTCGTAATTGAATTTCGGTAGAGTCTGGTATTATTAACGGGCGCGCACTTAAATTATGCGGTGCAATAGGCGCCAAAACAAAACTATTGGTGTCTGGTGTAATTACAGGTCCGCCACAACTTAGCGAATACCCTGTAGAACCCGTCGGGGTAGATACTATTAAGCCATCGCTCCAATACGATGTTAAATATTCGTCGTTTAAATACGTTTCTACGGTAATCATCGAGGTGGTATTTTTTCTGCTTACCGCAATTTCGTTAAGTGCAAAATTTAATACTTTGATTTCATCATTTTCAGGAGAAGTTTCAATAGATAATAAGCTGCGCTCAGAAATTTTATATTTACCATCAATAATATTTTGAATGGCTTTTTCTATTTGATTAACCTGTATCGTAGCTAAAAACCCTAAACGACCGGTATTAATACCCACGATTGGAATCCCCATATCTTTCACAAAAATAATGGCTCTTAAAATGGTGCCGTCGCCACCAACACTTACTAAAAAATCGAACGATTTATCTAAAGTATCGAATGTTTTAAACGATTTATAAGCATCAAAATTTGGAGACTCCTTTTTAATAAGATAAAAAAACTCGCTTTCTATATAAGCATCGGCATTCTTTTTTAATAAATAATCGAATAACCGTTCTACAGAAGTTGTTGTAGTTTCGTTATAAAAGCGTCCAAAAACTGCAACCTTCATATTATATGTTTAAATATTTATCTAAATAGTCTGATCGTTCTTTTAAACTTTCAATATAACCATCGTCTTCATGACCAGAAATTATGTTGTAACTATAGCGTCTGAAGGATTGAATAATATCATTTAATCCGCCATTCTTTATTTTTAAAGTAACCTGTACAAGATCATAAGTCATGTTCGAAATAAAAGCGCCTAATAGTTTACCGTTATTAGACTCTACAATCTGGCTAATTTCGCTAAAGGAATAATCGTTTATACCTTTCTCTACAACAACAATACCACCTTGCCCAGAAAAAAACGGCGATTCGCTAAATAAACTTATCACATCGTTAAGTTCATAATAACCCAAATACACATTTTTTTCATTTAATACAGGCATTATATTAGTAGCGTTTTTTGCAAAAACCTCTAAAACATCAAGCCATTGGGTGGTATTTCTAACATAAAAATCCTCGAACGCATATTTATAATCCATTAGCGATTTTTCGCCTTCAAAACAATAGGCATCTGTTTCAGAAAAACTTCCTAAATAAATTTTATTATCGTCCTGAATAGGAATATGCGAATAGGTTAATTGGTTAAAAAGCAATTGCAAATCTTTAATTTTGCTATTACTATTAAGTGGTTTTATGTCGTTTATAATGTATTTTGATAAATTCATTACCGTATTGTATTTCAATGCAAATTAATCAAAAAAAAAGTATATAAGCCTTTTCTACTTTGTATTTTTGTCATTTAAAAAAGCAATACATGACGAAGTTAAGTGTAAATATTAACAAAATAGCGACTTTAAGAAATTCTAGAGGTGGAGATTTACCTAATGTTGTACAATTTGCTAAAGACGCACAGAGGTTTGGTGCTGAAGGCATTACTATTCACCCAAGACCTGACGAAAGACATATTAGATACCAAGACGCGTTCGACCTAAAACCCGTTGTTTTCACCGAATACAACATAGAAGGTAATCCTGTTACTTCGTTTTTAGACTTGGTTTTAAAAGTAAAACCCACACAAGTTACATTGGTTCCAGATGCAGAAGATGCCATTACCAGTAATGCAGGTTGGGATACCTTAAAACATAAAAGTTTTTTAACCGATGTTATTAAAGAATTTCAGCAAAATGGCATTAGAACATCCATATTTGTAGATCCAGTTTTAAAACAAATAGAAGGTGCGAAAGCCACAGGAACCGATAGAATTGAGTTGTACACCGAAGCATTTGCACATCAATATGGTTTAGGAAACAAAGAAGCCATTAAGCCGTATACGGAAAGTGCTGAACTTGCCAATTCCTTAGGTTTGGGAGTGAATGCTGGGCATGATTTGTCGCTAGATAATATTCGTTTTTTTAAAGAACATATTCCAAATTTATTAGAAGTTTCTATTGGGCATGCCTTAATTTCCGAAAGTTTGTATTTAGGAATAGAAAATGTTATTCAAATGTATTTACATAAATTAAAATAATGATTTTACATTCAAATATAATAGGCGAAGGTAGACCTTTTATTATTCTTCACGGATTTTTAGGAATGAGTGATAATTGGAAAACATTGGGTTTACAATTTGCCGAAGCGCCTTTCGAGGTTCACTTAATAGACCAACGAAATCACGGTCATAGTTTTCATAGCCAAGAGTTTAACTATGATGTATTAGTTGAAGATTTAAAAAAGTATTGCGACGAACACAAGCTTGAAAATACTATACTACTCGGGCACTCTATGGGTGGAAAAACGGCGATGCTTTTCGCTACTAAATACCCACAATTAGTTGACAAACTATTGATTGCCGATATTTCTCCCAGATTTTACCCAGTACATCATGATGGTATTTTAGAAGGCTTAAGCGCCTTAAATTTTGATGTAATTAAAACACGCGGAGAAGCCGACACGGTATTAAGTCGTTTTATTTCGGATATGGGAATCCGCCAGTTTTTATTGAAAAATTTATACTGGAAAGAAAAAGGAAAACTTGCATTACGCATGAATTTAGAGGTATTAAAAGAAGAAGTGGCCGAAATAGGTGAAGCATTACCATCGCAAGCAACTTTTGAAAAAGAAACTCTTTTTTTACGTGGAGATCGCTCAGAATATATTAGTATTGACGATGAAACCGTTATTGTAAGTCATTTTCCAAAAGCTAAAATCACCACTATTTCAAATGCAGGCCATTGGTTACACGCAGAAAACCCAAAAGAATTTTTTGACGCTGTGATAGCGTTTCTGTAATAAATGTAATAGTCTTTCATAAAATTTTAAAGTAAAATCTTATATTTAGCACAAAAACTTAGTCATTTGTTCTATGAAGAATTTCACAACAATCATATTGGTTTTATTTTCGTTTTTCGTTTTTTCACAGCCTAAATATGAAGACGGTCCTTACAAAGAATATTATAAAGACGGTCAATTAAAAAAAGAAGGTTTTTATAAGGATAACACTAAAATAGGTGGTTGGAAAGATTACTTTGAAAATGGTCAATTAAGCAAAGTATACAGCTTTAATATCGATGGAACACCGTCGGGTATAGAAGAGACATTTTCAATTAATAGTAATTTGCTTAGTGAAACCAAACGTTCTCATAATGGTGGTTTAATTTCAAAAAATTATTTTGAAAATGGAAAACCATATTCTATCTACGCCTTAGTTCCTTCAGAAAATAAAAAATATTTTATTAAGTCTGGAGGCTATAAAGAGTATTATGAGAATAATTCTTTAAAGATAGAAAGTTTGTATGCCAATGGCGAACTACAGGGTAACTGGATACAATATTATGAAACAGGAGCAAAAGAATGGGAGGTGGCTTATTTTAATGGTTATAAAGAAGGTTCGTATAAACAATTTTACAAGAACGGTCAATTAAAATTAGAGGGCCAAAATATGTTGGATTCCAAGAATGGCGAAGAAAAACGATATGATGAAAATGGCATGCTACTTTGGAAAGGTTTCTATTCAAAAAATGATTTTGACGGTTTGTGGACGCAATATGATTCTGTTGGAAATTTTATAAATACACTTAATTTCAATAAGGGAAAACTAAAGAAATACACAAATGAAATTGATTTAGAACATACCGCAATTCCTGATGGAGTTATTGAGCATGTTCCAGTCTTTCCAGGGTGTGAAATATTGCCTGGAAATTATGAAAAAAGAGATTGTTTGAGCAGAATGATTACTGCCTTTGTGCATAATAATTTCAATACCAAAATAGCCTATGGAATTGGTTTAAAGGGAGATCAACGTATCTATGTTATTTTTAAAATTGATAAAACAGGAAAAGTTATTGATATAAAAGCACGAGCACCACACCCCAAATTGGAAAAAGAAGCAATAGATGTTATCAGCAGGTTACCTATCATGAAACCTGGCTTACAGCGAGGAAAAGAAGTAATAGTTCCTTATTCATTACCAATTATTTTTAATGTACAAGAAAAAAAATAGCATTCAAAATATGTTGGTAAATATCATTATATTCAAATAATTATTTATAAACCTATGAACACAGTTCTAAAACTTTTATTAACTGCCTTCGCAGTATTCACCTTGGCCCACTTTCTGCCGGGGGTAACCTTATCCGGAGACATATATATTAACGCCATAATTGTAGCCATCGTTTTAGCAGTTTTAAACGTATTAGTAAAACCAGTTCTTATTATTTTAACCCTTCCAATAACCATTGTAACTTTAGGGTTATTCTTACTTATAGTGAATGCTTTAATTATTTTATTAGCCGATACTTTAATAGACGGGTTTTCGGTAAATAGCATCTGGACAGCTATTTTGTTTAGTATTCTACTTTCTATTCTAGAATCTTTACTGCAATCACTTTTAAAAGAAGATAAAAAACCGCTTTAAATCAAGCTGTTAAAAACTTTGCCGGGTTGTAAAAATATTATATTTTTGCAACCCGAAATTGGTTAAACAATTTTAAAAAAGAAACAAACATTATTTGTTAAATACCTAAAAATAGGATTTATATCATTTAAAATGAATATTACAAGAGAAAACGTTGATGCATTAAATGCGGTTGTAAAAGTAGATATCGCTAAAGAAGATTATAGTGCCAAAGTAGAAAAAATATTAGCAGATTACCGTAAAACGGCAAACATTCCTGGTTTTAGAAAAGGCCACGTGCCAATGGGAATGGTTAAAAAGCAATATGGAAAAGCGGTATTGGTAGATGAAGTAAACAAATTATTGCAAGATGCTTTAAATAAATACCTTACCGAAGAAAAATTAGATGTTTTAGGACAACCGTTACCAAAAGCACAAGATCAAATAGATTGGGATGCCGATATGTTTTCATTTGAGTTCGAACTAGGTTTGGCTCCAGAATTTGAAGTTAATTTAGCAGGTAAAACAGCTATCACTCAGTACAATATTGTTGCTGATGAGAAAATGATAAATGAGCAAATTGAGCGTATTCAAAAACAATATGGCAAATTAATATCGCAATCTGCTGTAGAAAAAGATAGTGAAATAACTGGTGTTTTCAAAAATGAAGAGCGCGAAATTGAAAACAAAGTATCTATAACTTTAGATAAATTTAAAGAAAAATCTACCGCAAAATTATTTATTGGAGCCAAAACAGGCGATGTTATTTCTTTAAATACCAAAGGTCTTTATGAAGACGATCATGAATTAATGCATGCCTTAAAAGTAGGTCATGACGATGTACATGGTTTAGATATTGAAGTAACATTTACAATTTCAGAAATAAATAAGCGTGAACTTGCAGATTTAGACCAAGAATTGTTCGATAAATTATTTGGTAAAGATGTTGTAAAATCGGTAACAGAATTAAAAGATAAAATTAAGGAAGACGCCGAGAAACAATTTACACAACAAGCAGATCAAAAACTTTTAAACGATGTAACCGAGTATTTAGTTGAAAACACAAAATTCGATTTACCTGCAGAATTTTTACAAAAATGGATGCAAACAGCTGGAGAGCAACCATTAGATAGCGATCAGGCAAAAGAAGAATACGAGAAATCTGAAAAGAGTTTACGCTATCAATTAATTGAAGGTAAATTAATTACAGACAATAATATTCAAGTAACAATGGATGATATCAAAAATCATTCAAGAGAAATGATAAAAGTGCAAATGGCTCAATTTGGTCAAATGAATCCATCAGATAAAGAATTGGATGATATTGCTGCACGTATTTTATCAAATCAAGATGAAGCTCGTCGAATTTCAGAACAATTAGTTAGTCAAAAACTATTAGCACTTTACAAAGAAAAGGCAAATCTTAAAGTTAAAGAATTAAGTTACGAAAACTTTGTTAAAGAAGTTTACGGGCATAAATAATACTGTGCCTTTTAAAGAATAATTCATTATATTTAGGCGTTATAATTAACTAATTGTAACGCCTAATTTTTTGAGTATATTTAGCTTCAAAGATTAAAATTAATTTTTAAATCTTCATTTTAGAATCACTCAATTGAATATTAAGGATTTAACGTAAAACAACAACAAGTAACAACTATGGATTACGCAAAAGAATTTGAAAAATTCGCGATAAAAGATCAAGGTATTAGCAGTACGTACTACAACAAAATTATTAGTAGCATGTATCCAACAAGCTTAACACCTAATATTATTGAAGAGCGCCAAATGAACATTGCTATTTTTGACGTGTTTTCTCGTTTAATGATGGATCGCATCATTTTTATGGGAACCGCTATTAACGATCAAGTAGCAAATATTATTCAAGCACAACTGCTGTTTTTAGAGAGCACCGACGCTAATAAAGACATACAAATTTATATTAATTCGCCAGGTGGAAGTGTATATGCCGGTTTAGGTATTTACGATACCATGCAGTTTATTAAACCAGATGTGGCTACTATTTGCACAGGAATGGCCGCCTCTATGGGCGCTGTTTTGCTGTGTGCTGGTGCTAAAGGAAAACGAAGTGGATTAACACATTCTCGTGTTATGATTCATCAACCATTAGGTGGTGCTCAAGGTCAAGCCAGTGATATTGAAATTACCGCTAGAGAAATTCTTATTTTAAAAGAAGAACTTTATAAAATAATTAGTAAGCACTCGGGGCAAGAATACGACAAAGTATATGCCGACAGCGACAGAGATTACTGGATGAAAGCCGATAAAGCGAAAGAATACGGTATGATTGACGAAATATTAGCTCGAAATTAAAATAAAAATTGTAATTTTAAAGAATTGTTAAAGAGGTTGTTATACAAAACCCTCCTTAAAACAACAAAGATTAATGGCAAAAGAAGAATTAGAATGTTCGTTTTGTGGACGAAAAAAACCAGAAACGAATTTATTGATAGCAGGATTAGATGCGCATATATGTGATAGATGTATAGAGCAAGCGCACGGTATTGTGCTAGAAGAATCCAAACAAAACGATAGCAGCGATTTATCTGCAGAATTAAAACTACGCAAGCCTCAACAAATCAAGGCCTTTTTAGACGAATATATTATTGGGCAAGACATGACCAAGAAGGTAATGTCCGTTGCTGTTTATAACCATTACAAACGTTTGCTTCAACCAGTGACCAAAGACGATATTGATATACAAAAAAGCAATATCATTATGGTTGGTCAAACTGGTACAGGGAAAACGTTAATGGCAAAAACCATTGCCAGAATGTTAAATGTTCCTTTAGCCATTGTTGATGCAACCGTTTTAACCGAAGCAGGTTATGTTGGTGAAGATGTAGAAAGTATTTTAACCCGTTTATTGCAAGCGGCAGATTATAATTTAGAAAAGGCCGAAAAAGGAATCGTTTTTATTGATGAAATTGATAAAATTGCGCGTAAAAGCGACAACCCTTCTATCACTAGAGACGTATCTGGAGAAGGTGTACAACAGGCGCTTTTAAAACTATTAGAAGGCACCGTTGTTAACGTTCCACCAAAAGGTGGTCGCAAACATCCAGATCAAAAATTCATAGAAGTAAATACCGAAAATATTTTATTTATTGCTGGTGGTGCTTTTGATGGTATTGAACGTCATATTTCCAAACGATTAAATATGCAAGCTGTTGGTTATAGCGCTTCTATGGCCGATGGTGGTGTAGACCAAACCAATTTGTTACAATATATTATACCGAAAGATTTAAAAGATTTTGGTTTAATACCAGAAATTATAGGACGTTTACCAGTATTAACCTATATGGATCCGTTAGATGCCGAAACATTACGAGCTATTCTAACAGAACCCAAAAATGCCATAATTAAACAATACAAAAAATTGTTTTCGATGGATGATGTGGATTTTACTATTACCGATGGTGCATTAGATTATATAGTTGATAAAGCTATTGAGTATAAATTAGGCGCTAGAGGATTACGTTCCCTTTGCGAGGAAATTTTAACAGATGCTATGTTTGAATTACCAAGCAGTAACGATAAAAAATTAAATGTTACTAAAGGATATGCCGAAGAAAAGCTGGTTAAGACTACATTAAAGAAACTTAAAGCGGTTTCATAAAAAATATTATAAAAATTATTTAAAGCTGTCTTTTATAAGGCAGCTTTTTTATTTTTGTAAAACTATGAGCAAGCAACCTATTGGTATTTTCGATTCTGGTGTTGGTGGTACGTCCATTTGGAAAGAAATAAACATGCTCTTACCAAACGAAAATACTATTTATTTAGCCGATAGTGCTAATGCGCCTTATGGTCCTAAAGGGAAAGAAACCATTATTGACTTGAGTATTAAAAATAGCGACTATTTAATTAAGCAAGGTTGTAAACTAATAGTAGTAGCTTGCAACACTGCCACCACAAACGCTATATACACGCTTAGGCAAAAATACCATATCCCATTTATTGGTATTGAACCTGCCATAAAACCAGCCGCATTACAAACCAAAACACATGCTATTGGCATTTTAGCCACTAAAGGTACCTTAAGTAGTGAATTATTTTCGAAAACATCAGGGTTATTTGCAAGTCATATAAAAGTTATTGAACAAGTTGGCGAAGGTATTGTAGAACTTATAGAAAGTGGCCAATTGAATTCTGAAGAAATGAGGTCGCTTTTAAACATGTACCTAAAACCTATGATTGATGCCAATATTGATTATTTAGTTTTAGGCTGCACCCACTACCCCTACTTAATTCCGTTATTGATTGATTTACTTCCTAATAACGTTAAAATTATTGATTCTGGCGAAGCGGTTGCGCGACAAACTAAAGCCATCTTAGAAAAACATGAATTAGTAAACCATATCCAAGAAAAAAGGAACTTGCCAATTTTTTACCAATGGCAACCCAGAGGTAATGACAACGCTTTTAGAGTCTAATTTTGAAGTGAAAAAATTAAATTTTTAAACGATTCTAGTGCGCGTTAGGGATTGCAGCGACATCCTTTTTCAGATTATCGAAACCAAAATATGTTTTGGTTGAAGATATCGAAGCGTAGCTTTAAAAAAGATATAGCGCAAAGCCCGACCCTTGGGTAACGCCAAACAAAAAGAGACTCCTTTTAAAAGGAATTATAAATTCACTCTTTAAACCAACCAGAATATTTTATGTAATTATTAGAGATGCGGTCTATTTGCCCCGAGATTAATTCTTGACTAATATCTTTTACTTTTTTTGCAGGAACACCAGCGTAAATACAACCAGATTCCACTCTAGTCTTTTGGGTTACCACAGCTCCTGCGGCAATAATACTGTTGCTTTCTATAACACAATCGTCCATAATAATACTTCCCATACCTATCAAAACATTATCATGAATAGTACATCCATGTACAATGGCATTATGCCCTATTGATACGTTATTGCCTATATTAGTGGGTGCTGTTTTGTAAGTAGCGTGTATAACAGCACCATCTTGAACATTTACTTTATTACCCATTTTTATGTAGTTAACATCTCCACGCACAACAGCACTAAACCAGACACTGCATTGGCTTCCCATTTGTACATCGCCTACTATAGTAGCATTTTCGGCTACGAAACAATCGTCTGGTATTTGAGGTGATTTTCCTTCTACTGGTTTTATTACTGGCATGTTTTTTAAGTTAAATTAATGTGCTGCAAAATTACATAAATCAAAAAATCTATTTAAAGAATAATTGAAATAATTACAACTATAGTAAAAGGAAAATATTAAATGAAGTTATTATATTAATTAACTGCCGGACAGTTACAACTGTACTTTTCTTTTTTGCAATTAAAGTTATACCCTAATGTAAACTGATGAAATCCGCCATTAGCGAAAACCACCGCATTATTTTGATAGGTATAGGTGTATGCAAACATAAAATTATTCACGTTTACACCTAAAATAGGTGTGATTTGTTGTAGCTTTTGGCTGGCCACGCCTCCAGAACTTGTTTGGTATTCTGCACCATCTAAACTAGTTCTATACGATAATCCACCCCAAACTTTTCCAAACTCCATATTTTTGTAAACTTTGGCGTTCACATCAATGGATGCTTCTTTTGTACCGTCTTTGTATTGATACATGAGCGAAGGTTCGTAACTCCATTCGCTTCCGTACTTATTAAACACATAACCCGTAGAAAGCAAATAACGTCTCAAATTACTGGTTATCTCAATATCGTTATTAACACCTGCATTATTGAGAACATTTTTTACTGTACCATGAGCATAAAAATCTAAAAAATGATAAGATACGCCTAGATCTATATTAAAATTAGTTTCATTCTGTACTATCCCTTCAATAATTGGGTCTGGTCCATCAAACAGAAATGTGGTTTCGTCTAATTTATATTGAATAAAGCCTGCGCTAATACCAAAAGAAAGCATGTTTAAATCGGCTTCACTTCTAGAAAACATAAGATGATGTGCATACGTAGCATAGGCTCCAGTTTGTGAGTGATACCCATTTTTATCGGTGTATAAAATGCCTCCAACTCCAGAAGGGGAATCGCCTATTCTTCCGTTAACACTTAAGGTCATAAGTTTAGGCGCATCGTCATGCCCGAACCATTGCTGACGGGCAGTTAACCTAATTTTACTACAATTAGCGGCACCTGCCATAGATGGATGAATTAAATAATAATTGTCGGTAAGATAATCGGTATAAATTGGTAGACCTTCTTGTGAACTTGCGATAAGTGTAAACAACACTCCAAATACGGCCATTAAACCATTCCTTAAATTCATTTGATTATAATCTGAAGCTTTTATAAAACACCTATATTTTTAAAAATTGTTTACACAAAAAATAAAGTTGAACCTTTATTCATTTAACTCTTAAAAGAGGCAACAAAACTCAAATATATGGATAACTAAAGTTTTCTTTTAGTATTTTTGTCAAAAATTAGCTGAAATGAATACTTTCAAGGTTTCCGTGCAAGAAACATCAAATAATACCATTGTAAAATTCGAAGTAAACGCGTTTATAACAAACCATCAGAGTTTCGAATTCAATAATATCGATGAAGCAAAATCATCGCCATTAGCACAACAATTATTTTATTTACCCTTTGTTAAAAAAGTGTATCTGTCATCAAATTTTGTTGCGGTTGAACGCTACAACATTGTAGAATGGGCCGATGTTCAAGAAGAAATGGCTGAACAAATTGAGTCTTATTTAAACGAAGGTGGGGTAGTTGTTGAATCGGCGTCAGAAACTAAAAAAGTTCCGGTAACTGTATATGCAGAGAGTACTCCAAACCCATCGGTAATGAAATTTGTTGCTAATAAAAAAATAGTAACTGCGCTGTTTGAATTTACCTCTATTGAAGATGCAAAATTATCGCCTTTAGCTACCCAGTTGTTTCATTTTCCGTTTGTAAAAAGTGTTTTTATTGATGAGAATTACGTGTCTATTACCAAATATAATATTGCAGAGTGGCAAGACATTACCATAGAAATACGAGAATTTATTAGAAGTTATATTGAAAATGGAAAGGAAATAGTACTTGCCAATGCGGTTGAAACTTTAAAAAAATCGAATACCCAATTAGATAATGCATTTGATAATTTAGACGACGTCTCTAAAGAAATTATTAATATTCTTGAAGAATATGTAAAACCTGCCGTTGCAAGTGATGGTGGAAACATTCAGTTTATTTCTTACAATCCTGAAAACAAAAACGTAAGTGTCTTGTTGCAAGGTGCATGTAGCGGATGTCCGTCGTCTACCTATACTTTAAAAAGCGGTATAGAAAATATGCTTAAACAAATGTTGCCAGAAAAAGTGGATATGGTTGAAGCGATTAACGGATAAACTATCATTTTTTAAAACATTTATAATCACATATTTAACCAACTTTTTATCACTGATTTGCCATAATTGTGTCAAAAAATCGCTATCTTTATGGGAGCGGCATAATTATAATCATAAATATCATATATCATGGCAATTTTAAAAGTTATTGAAATTTTAACAAACTCAGACAAAAGTTGGGAAGATGCTACTAAAAAAGCGGTAAAACACGCTTCAAAAAGTGTAAAAAACATCCGTTCTGTGTATGTTCAAGAGCAAAGCGCCATCGTTTCTAATGGCGAGATTACAGAGTTTAGAGTAAATGCTAAAATCACTTTCGAGGTGGATTAAATATTTCACAAAAAAAATAATCGAAGCGTTCAATCATTGAACGCTTTTTTTGTTCCTAATTTTCTTTAAATTTGAATTATGAAATACATTATATTTTTATTAGCCATTAGTATTCTAGGATGCAAAGGTGAGACCAAAGAAATTGTGACACACCCATATACCAACGAATTAATAAATGAATCTAGTCCATATTTATTGCAACATGCGCATAACCCTGTTGATTGGCATGCATGGAACGATAAAACATTAACAAAAGCCAAAGATGAAAACAAATTAATGCTTATTAGCATTGGCTATGATGCTTGCCATTGGTGTCATGATATGGAAAAAGAAAGTTTTCAAGATAGTTTGGTGGCCCAAACGATGAATAAAAACTTTATAAATATAAAAGTAGATAGAGAAGAAAGAGCCGATGTAGACCAAATTTACATGAATGCCGTTCAACTAATGACGGGTAGCACTGGTTGGCCATTACATGTCATTGCATTGCCTGATGGCAGACCAGTTTGGGGTGGCTCATATTTTAATAAAGAACAATGGTTGGCGGCCATAAACAAAATATCAAAACTATATAATAATAATCCGAAGAAGCTTTATGCCTTAGCTAACAAACTGGAAAAAGGTTTAAAAACTATCGACCTTGTTGATTTAAACACAGAAGAGCCCGTATTCGAGACAAGTACTATTGAAACAATAGTACAAAATTGGTCGAATCAATTTGACTATAATGAAGGTGGATTGCGCGGTACACCTAAGTTTATGATGCCTAATAATTATCTCTTTTTATTGCGGTATGCTTATCAAAATAACGACGAAAAAATACAAGATTTTGTAAACTTAACATTAACAAAAATGGCCTATGGCGGTATATACGATCATTTGGGAGGTGGTTTTGCAAGATATTCTACAGATAGCAAATGGCATATACCCCACTTTGAAAAAATGCTCTATGATAATGCACAACTAGTAAGCCTTTATTCAAACGCGTATCTCGCGACAAAAAATGACTTGTACAAAAATGTCGTAGTTGAAACTTTAGATTTTATAAACCGCGACATGACCGCCGAAAATGGTTCTTTTTTCTCTTCTGTAGATGCCGATAGTAAAACACCACAAGGTATTCTTGAAGAAGGCTTTTTTTACGTATGGCAAAAAGAAAAAATTAAGTCCATTTTAAATGATGACTTCGAAATGTTTTCCGATTATTACAACCTCAACGATTACGGCCTCTGGGAAAACGACAACTATGTACTTATTAGAAAAGATAATGATTCTACGTTAATCAATAAATACGAAATATCACAAGAAGCTTTATCGCAAAAAGCCAAAAACTGGAAGAAAATCCTTTATGATATTAGAACGAATAGATCGAAACCAAAATTAGACAATAAGTCCATAACCTCTTGGAATGCCTTAATGATTAAAGGATATCTAGATGCATACAAAGTACTAGACGATAGAGACTATTTGTATGCGGCAGAAAAAAATGCCCTTTTTATAAAGTACAACCAAATTCGTAAAGATGGCGGTTTAAACCATAGTTATAAATACGGGCAAAGTTCTATAAACGGATACTTAGAAGATTATGCTACAACTATTGATGCGTTTTTATCACTTTACGAAGCAACACTAAACGAAAAATGGTTAGTTACAGCTACAGAATTAACAGACTATACTCTCGAACATTTTTTTAATGAATCAAACAAAATGTTTTATTTCACCTCCAATCTAGAAAGTAATTTAATAGCTCGTAGTATTGATTATCGAGATAATGTAATGCCTTCAAGCAATTCTATTATGGCTAAAAACCTGTTTAAATTGTCTCATTATTTAGACAAGGAAGATTTTAGAAACACTGCAATATCTATTTTGAATAACGTGAAATCTGAAATACCTAAAATGCCTTCAAGTTATTCAAACTGGTTAGATTTGATGATGAACTACACACATCCATTTTATGAAGTGGCCATTGTTGGCGACGATGCTAAAGAAAAATTAGCTGAATTAAATAAAACGTACCTTCCTAATAAATTAATAGTTGGGAGTACCGATGAAAACGATATGCCCTTATTACTAAATCGCTATATCTCTGACCAAACACTAATTTACGTTTGTGTAAATAAAGTATGTAACTTACCGGTATCGGAAGTAGATGAAGCCATTAAAATGATTCAAGAATGACGCTTTTAACAATAATTTTAATTGTAATTGTCGGTGTAGAACATTTCTATTTTTTAGTTTTAGAAATGTTTTTATGGACCAAACCAAAAGGGATAAAAACCTTTAAATTAAAATCTAAAGAATTTGCCGAAGAAACCAAGGTTTTGGCTGCAAATCAAGGATTATACAATGGTTTTTTAGCCTCAGGTTTATTCTTTTCCATCATTCAAAAGGATAGTAGTATTGCAATATTTTTTCTAATTTGTGTGACCATAGCAGGTATTTATGGGTCTTATTCTACAAAGAAAATTAAACTTTTTTATGTTCAAGCAATACCTGCAATACTAGCTTTAATAAGTTGTATTCTTTAAAACTCAACCCTTAATTGACATGGCTTGCTCATAAAATTTTTATTTTTTAACATTAATACATCATAAATTAAATTATGAATTTAGAAAACATTGACACCCAAAAATGGATTGATTTAGCAACAGAATATGGCCTGAAAGTAATTGCGGCTATTGTAATATGGATAGTTGGTTCTTGGGTCATTAAAAAGCTATTAAAAGCCAGTAGAAAAATAATGACCAAAAGCAGTTATGAAGAAAGTCTTCAAAAATTCTTGCTAAATCTTTTAAACTGGGGCTTAAAAATATTATTAGTCATTACACTTTTGGGTACTCTAGGTGTGCCAACAACATCGTTTGCCGCAATAATTGCTGCTGCAGGTTTGGCCATTGGACTAGCACTTCAAGGTTCTTTGGGTAATTTTGCCGGTGGTGTTTTAATCATGATATTTAAACCTTTTAAAATTGGCGATTTAATAGAAGCACAAGGTGAGTTAGGTGTTGTAAAAAAAATAGAAATTTTTACAACCAAATTAACCGGTTTATCAAATAGAGAAATAATTATTCCTAACGGTTCACTATCTAATGGAAATATAATTAACTACACCACAGAAGGTACAAGGCGTGTAGATTTGGTTTTTGGTGTTAGTTATGATGCCGACATAAAAAAGACTAAAGACATTTTAATGAGTGTGTTAACCTCGCACCCTAAGGTTATTGAGACTCCTGCACCAACGGTAAACGTTTTGGCCTTAGCGGATAGCTCGGTAAACTTTGCAGTTAGACCTTGGTGTAAAGCAGAAGATTATTGGACTGTTTACTTTGAAGTTACCGAAAACACAAAATTAGCGCTTGATGCTGCAGGCATTGAAATTCCATATCCGCATCATGTAGAAATAAGAAAGCAAGGTTAAGATCCTGGTTGTAAAGCCACAAAATCTTTTAAATAATAAGGTTCAAAATAGGCGACATCTTCAAAGTCGTTTGTTTTGAACTTTTTAGCAGATAACAAACTCATTTCGTTAGCCGAAGGTAATTTTTTTTCAATAAAAACAGCATTTGTATGATTGATTATCTCTTTTGTCTTTTCAACACCATTACCTACAAAATAGACCTTCCCTTTTTCTAAATAGTCATCAAAAGCGTGTTCATCTAGTATTTGAGCTTTAGTTTCGCGAATTCGATTGTAATCATAATCGAAAACTGCCGAATACACTTCCATTCGGCGTGCGTCTAACATGGCTACGATAACGCCTTCTTTACAGGAAACTTGATGTGCTAAAGCTTCCAATGTAGAAACTGAAATTAAAGGCTTATCTAGAGCAAAACAAAGCCCTTTTGCAGCCGATACACCAATGCGCAACCCTGTATAAGATCCAGGGCCTTTGCTAATGGCTATCGCATTTAAATCGTTAATTGCGATACCAGCTTCTTTTAAAACCTCATCAATATACACATGCAAACGTTCGGCGTGCGAATAGTTTTTATCGTAATCTTCCTTTAAAAAAATAGTTTTTCCGTTTTTTGAAAGCGCTACCGAACAATTTGTTGTTGCTGTTTCAATATTAAGTATTATCACAATTAATTTGTTAATGATTTTCCCATGTAAAAGTCTAAAACTTTTGTCTTAAAAACAAAATCATATTTAGCGTTTATTAAAGACGATTGCGCATTAATTAATCGAACTCTTGCCTGTTCTAAATCAAATGAGGTCATGCTTCCAATATTAAAGCGTTCTTTGGAATTCTCGAAAGCCAATTCTTGAGATGCCAATGATTTCTTAGCTGCTGAAAATGCTTTTAATGCCGCTTGCGCATCAGTATACGCTTGTTGAATGTTTGATTCTAAGTCTAATTTTGCCTGCTCTAAATCAAGTTGACTATTGACTTCCTGAATTTTAGATTTTGCCACGGCAGTTTTATTTTGAAATCTTGAAAAAATGGGAATATTAACGCTTAAATTAAAACTATGCCCTTTATTTTCATTGATTTGTTGAAAAAACGAATTTGAACTAAATAAGTTCGAAAAATTAGCCCCAGAGTTAAACCCATAACCGAGAGACACTGTTGGTAAATACCCGCCTTTCGATAATTCGGTGCTTAAATTAGCGATCTCAATATTTTTTTCGGCTACTTTTATTTCAACTCTATTTTCTAGCGCATAATTTAAAACTGGCGCAATATCCTTATATAACAAGCCTTCCGTCGGACTGATAATATTAATTACTTCTACATCAAACCCATCATATTGTACTTGTAAAAGTTGGGAAAGCGAAAGCAATGATAAATTTAAACTGTTCTCTGCCAATGTTAAACTTTGTTCATCGTTACTTAGCGTCGCTTCGGCATCGTAAATGTTTGCTCTAGGTTGTGCGCCTGCATTCACTAAATTTTCAACTTGCTCTAATTGCGTTATACTAAATTCGTACTGTGCTTTTGCTACCTGAAGATTTTCTTTGTTAAACAACACGTTTAAATAGGCATTGACAACAAATAAAGATATATCGTCCTTTATTTTATCCAACCCAAGTTTATTAGATTCTAAACTTAATTTTGCCTGTTTGTAAGCGTTGAGATTTCTAAAACCATTAAATACGGTTTGCGAAACACTTATACTGGCATTGGTTGAATGAAATGTTCTATCTTCAAATTTACCCGCATATAATTCGGATTGCCCTAGACTTAACGATTGCGATACATTTGCTCCTACATAAGGTAAAAAACTTCCTTTAGATGCTATAACATCTTGTTCCATACTTAACAGGTTATTCTCACCTTTTTTTACCGTAATGTTGTTTTCCAAGGCGTGATTTACACATTCTTGAAGTGTCCATTTTTTGTTTTGGGCAGATATAGTTAGGCATACGAATAGGAACGCCCATATTGTAAAATGATTTTTCATACTCGTTGTTCTAATATTAGTTATCATTTTCTTCTTTATCTTCATCATCTTTAGATGCTTTATTCCAAACTTTTATTTTGTCCCCTTTTTTAAGACCCTCTGTAATTTCAACATTGATACCATCAGATAAGCCTAGTGTTACATCCTTCTTTTCAAATTTATTGTCGCCCGTTTGTATTTCAACAAAAGGTTTTTCTGTAATACGATTGTATTGCAACAGGGCTTCTTTAATGGCAAAAACGCTATCTTTTCCTTCAATATCTATTTCTGCATTGGCGCTATAGCCTGCGCGTATATTAGTACCTTCATCAATGGTTACATTCGCTTTGATAGTAAATTGAACGGCTCCATTAACTTCAATTCCTTTAGGCGCTACAAAAATTAATTTGGCTGGAAATTGTTTTTCACCAATAGCTCCTAATATTACTTTTATTTCTTTGCCTTCTTTTAATTTACCTACTTCCGCTTCATCTACTTTCCCTTCAAAAATCATATGACTCATGTCGGCAATAAATGCAATGGTAGTTCCCGCATTAAACGTATTACTTTGAATAACCTGATCGCCTTCACGGATTGGAATTTCTAAAATAGTTCCTGCAATTTGAGCGACTATATTTGTATTCGCGGAACTTCCTCCTGAAATAGATCCTTGTTTGATTATCTGATAATCGTTTTGAGCCTGTGCTAGACTCTCTTTTGCTTGATCAAAAGACAGCTTGCTATTCTCGAAATCTTGAACAGAAATGACCCCTTTGTCAAAAAGTGTTTTGTTCCTATCGTTCAATATTTTGGCGTTGTCGTATGATAGTTTTGCTGATGCAATTCTACTTTTAGCACTTACCAAACTTTGCTCGTTAGGTACTACTCTAATTTTTGCGATTAAATCACCCTTTTTAACGATGTCGCCTTCTTCAACCATAATTTTATCTACAATTCCAGAAACTTGAGGTTTTAGTTCAATTTCTTCCTCAGGATTTAATTTTCCCGTTGCCACTGCTTTTGTTTTTATAGATGTATAAAAAGGTTCTTCAACTTTAAAGTCTTCAATAGCTTTTGAATTGGCGTCTTTAAAATACTTTAATACGAAGGCCAACAGTATTACAACTACTAATACCGAAATGATTTTTACAGTTTTATTCATTTTATTTTTCTTGATTGTTTATTCTTCTCTTAATGCTTCAATTGGTTTTATGCTTGTGGCTTTAAAGGCAGGAATTAATCCTATTAAAGTGCCTAAAATAACTAATATAATTAGCGAAATAAATACAACGCCTATGGAAACCGATGCGTTTACTAAGGTAGCTTCGTCACCTTGCCCAAAAGCTGCATCGAGGGCTATTAAAATCCAGCCGCCCGTTATTATACCAAAGATTCCTGCTACTAATGTTAAAAACACTGCTTCGACAACAATTTGCCTTTTAATTTCAAAAGGTGTAGCCCCCAAAGCGCGCCTAATACCTATTTCTTTAGTCCGTTCTTTAACAGTAATAAGTAAAATATTTCCAATAGCAAACACCCCAGCAATGAGTGTTGCAATACCAACAAACCAGGTTAAAAACTGCATACCTGTTAAAAAACCAGTAACCTTTGCAAACTGTTCTCCTGCATTAGCACTTCCAAAGGCGCGCTTATCGTCAGGATGAATATCGTTCAAGTTTTTTAATAATAACTTGGCGTCATTTTCAATTTGAACTATATCGAATTCTGGCTTTCCAGTAATCATCATCCAACCTATACCATCACCTTGATTGTAAATTTGCTGAAACGTTGTAAATGGAATATGAATATCTATTGGAGGTCCCATATTAATATTTGAAACTTCAAACATACCAATCACCTTGAAATTTATACCATTAATTTGTATGTATTTGCCAATAACATCTTCATCTTTTTGAAATATTTGTTTATAAATATCTTCCGATATAACTGCTACTTTCTTGTTATCTTCGATATCATTTTGGTTGATAAAGCGTCCATGAATTAGTTTTTTCTTTTCAACTTGATCAAGTAATGGATAATCTCCTGCAACTCTAAAACTTCCAGAAAGAAAATTTCGAACCACCGTAGTTTGATTCTGATTTCTTGGCACTACAAATTCGATACCCTGAACATTTTCTTCAACTTTTTTTGCGTCTGTTAATGTTAATCTCACTCTCTTGCCTTCTTGAAACCCTTTAAAAGGCTTACTTGTAGATTGACCCCAAATAAAAACACTGTTGGTTGCAAAATCTCCGAACAATCTATTAAAAGAGTTTTCTAATCCTCGAGCAGATCCTAGTAATCCAATTAACAAAAGGATACCCCACCAAACACCTACCATAGTAAGAATAGATCTTAGTTTGTTTTTACTAAAGCTATCGAAAACTTCTTGCCACGTATCTCTATCGAATAAAAATTTCAACATACTTAATCGTTTCTTAGTGCTACTATAGGTTTAATTTTCGAGGCTTTCTTTGCTGGCAAATACCCGGCAATAGCTCCTGCTGTAATAAGTGTTATAGTGGCTCCAATTACAAGACTATTACTAACACCTGGGTCTTTAATAAAATATTCTTTTAAACTTGGACCAACAAGTTCTAACACACCTACACCCATTAATAAGCCAACATAGCCTGCAATGGCCGTAATAAGTATAGATTCTATCAAAATAATGGAGACGATTGATTTGGGAGACGCACCTAAAGCTTTACGAATACCGATTTCTTTAGTACGTTCTTTTACAATAAAAATCATAATGTTACTGATGCCAACAACTCCGGCGATAAGTGTTCCAAATCCAATTACTAAAATAATAACCGTTAATCCCATGGTCATTTGGTCTATAGCTTTTGTGCCTTGTGCCATATTGAATACTCTAATGGCCCGTTGATCACTGTTAGCTACTGAAAAACGCTCTTTTAATTTTTTTGTAAGCTGAGTCCCGAAATTTAATGCTTGATCTGAATTGAGTTCAGGATTGTAGGTTAAATGCATCAAATCGACAAAATCGTTATTTCCATAAACAAATTGGGTTGTCGAAATTGGCATGTATATAACACTTTCTTCATTATCGCCTTCGTCATCGGTAAATACCCCAACAACCTTATAAAGAATACCACTTAAATTGATGTATTTACCAATAGCATCCTCTTTAAAAAAGAAATAATCTTCAACAACTCTTCCTATTACAACAACTTTTGCTTTGTTTTGAATATCATTCTGATTTATATAGCGCCCTTCTTTAACTTTATTGTTTTCAATAAACATATATTCTGGGTAGACGCCTCTAACTTCGTAAGTGTTTTTTTCACCTTTATAAGAAGCATTTACACTTTTATTAACTTTAGAAGTTATATACTGTACCTTATCTCCAAATTCGTCTAGAATAAATGTTCGGTCTTCATTTTTAAATTGAATTTGTCTACCTACCTGAAGCCCTTTATGTGCCTTCGTTGTTTTACCCGGAAAAATTACTATGGAGTTATTAGCATCGTCACCAAATGCTTCTTTAAACGTGTTTTGCAATCCATTAGCAATACCAAAAAGAATGGTAAATAACAAAATAGCAAATGCCACCGTAAAACCAGAGAGCAAACTTCTAGTTCTGTTTTTATTGATGCTTTGAAATATTTCGCGCCAAAGGTCTAAATCAAACATACTGTTCTGCCCTTACTTGTTCTACTTTCTTGTCTTCCATAATAACACCATCACGTAATCGTACTATACGCTTACACATGTTGGCTATATCTTCCTCATGTGTAACAATTAAAATGGTTTTCCCTTCATCATTTAATTGCTGAATAAACGCCATAATTTCGTGAGATGTACTAGAATCTAAAGCTCCTGTAGGTTCGTCTGCCAAGTAATAATTTAGGATTTGCAGCTAAAGCTCTGGCTATGGCAACTCTTTGGTTTTGACCACCAGAAAGTTCTTTAGGTAAATGATGCGCCCAATTTGTTAAACCCACTTTTTCTAAGTGAAACATGGCAAGTTCTTGGCGTTCTTTTCGTTTCATTCCTTGATAATACAATGGAAGTGCTACATTTTCTAAGAGCATTTTTATAATTGATAAGATTGAACGATTGAAAAATAAATCCTAAAAACTTATTTCTGTAAACCGCCGCCTTTTTTTCTGTTAGGTTTTTTATTGGCAAGCCATCTAAAATATAATCGCCCGAATCTGCTTCATCTAACATGCCTATAATATTAAGCAAAGTGGACTTACCAGAGCCCGAAGAGCCCATAATGGCAACCATTTCGCCGTCTTCGACCGTAAGATCTATACCTTTTAGAACATGTAATTTGGAATCTCCTATTGGATAGGATTTGTGTAGTTGATGAATTTCTAACATTGTATCGATTGATTAATCAAGCCTAAAACTTATTAGTTAGACTAAGTAAGTAAAGAAATGTTACAATATGTGTTAAAAAAACTTTTTTATTATTTCTTTAACGTATTGAATTTCTTATAAATAAAATACGCAATACCTGCAATTAACAGATAAGGAATGGCCATTAAATACACAATACCATCGTTAATACCTTCTGCTGCGGTTTGACCTTCTTCAGTTTCTAGTACTGCCCGACACATTGCGCATTGAGCATTTGTTTCAAAAAAAATGAAACAAGTAACAAGAAAAAAAATGATTTTGGTTTTGAAATTACACATAATATGGCGATATCATGATATATACGATAACTCCCGTAATAGCTACATAAAGCCACAAAGGAAAAGTTATCTTAGCAATTCTCTTATGCTTTTCAATATTATTAGTAATTGCTCTTACATAAGTAATTAATACAAATGGAATTACTATAATAGACAACAGAATATGTGTTAAAAGTATAAAATAATACACATATTTAATAACGCCTTCACCTCCAAATTTAGTAGAATCGCTTGTCATGTGATACGCGACATACATGACTAAAAACGCCGCAGAGCACCAAAGTGCTGTGGTCATTAAATTCTCATGAAGGACGATGTTTTTCTTTTTGATAGCTATAACAGCAATAACCAAGATTACTGCTGTTAAGCCATTTATTGTAGCATAAATTGGTGGTAAAAATGATAAGGGCTCTACATTTGGTATTCTAATACCAAACAATATGGCTACTGCCACGGGTATAATAATTGATAAAACTACAATTAGCTTATTGTATTTCTTATCGTCTAAAATTTCATTTTGATTATTCATTAAGTAATTTTTTAATATCTTCTTTTAAAATACTTATCTCTTCTGGCATCCCTTCGTCATCGGTTTTTTCGGCTTCAGAAATCATCCCATTATAAAAAATAATTGGGTTCCCATTTACAACCCTTGAACGTAAATAACCATTTTTATCGATTAAGGCAAAGTTTCCGGAGTGTTCAAAACCACCTTCAACCGTGGCATCTACTGCAGTATATAAATTAAACCCTTCATTGGCTAATTTGTATATTTCTGTTTGATCGCCTGTCATTAAATTCCAATTGGGATTTGAAACTCCATACCGGTCTGCATACGCTTTTAAAACTTCTGGTGTATCAATTTCTGGATTAATCGTAAAAGACGCCACTCCAAAATTATCAAAGCCTATAAATGCATTTTGAATTTGAACCATATTAGCGTTCATTCTGGGACAAATTGTTGGGCAGGTAGTAAAGAAAAATTCTATAACGTACACTTTACCTTCGTAATCCTTATTGGTTATTAGCTTTCCATTTTGATTTGTAAAGGAAAACGGCGGCACTTTTTTTGGTTCATAATTAATTTCAATAAAGGCCAAATCCGATTTTGTAGAATCGTTAAAATCGCTCCTACTTTCATTTCGAGTGACATCATTTTTTACAATTCTGTCTACTATTTTAGGAACAAAAATAATTCCGAACACTAAAATAATAAACGCTATCCCGATGTATGAATAATTAGTTTTTTTGCTCATGGCTTTTCAATTATAGTTACTTATACGTATAAATTATGACTGCGTTTAACCTGACACACAATTTAATTGTCCACTGCGTTTAAATCACTTGCTCTTCTGGTATCAGAATTAAATTCACCTTTCCTTTTTTGTCTATATTCGGTAAACAAAATGCGCAAATCGTCGCTCATTTTATTTTTAATTTCTGCTACTTCAATACAATTGTATGAACTTAACGCATAAGGTGCTTCCTTTCTTGAAATTTCATTATCGGTCCGGTCGTCTAATCGCCCGCGCTGATTTAAATCTTTATCTACTATAAATACTTGATTTGTTGATAAACTTTCATCTAAATTATAGTTGTCCTTTAGACTTAAAAATACATTTTCGATAGCGTCTGGGGTTCCAAAAACAAAATGCCAGAATCTTAAATCTTCATAAGAACTAATTTCAGCTTTTAGCTTCTCTACGGCTTCTTCTGTCCCGTTAGGCACTACTACAACAACTTGAAACTTTTTAAAGCCCTTAAATTTATCATAAACCAGTTCTTTTAAATTGGACGCTGCTATGCTATTGCTTAAAGGCGACTTACCCAAAAAACCGAGTACCGTAATATGATCTTCTAAGCGCACTTTTTCGTCTGAAGAAGAATTAAATGCATTTAGATCTGCTACCGAAGAATTAACTATATCTAAGGGTGTATAATTGTGAGTGGCTGGATATAATAACAACAAAAAAGTAACTGGTAAAAAAAATAATATCCCTAAAACAACGTATCTGCCAATTTTTTTTAAATCCATTTCGTAGTACTATAAAAGTAGAGCAAAAATAAAAAAAGGCGGTCTATAAAACCGCCTAAATATATGTTTTAACACTAAATTAGTGCATTTATTATTTAAAAATCGTGTTTGATAAATCCTTTAGAGTAAACACCTTCTATATAGCCACCTTCTTGCAATAAGATAAACACTAAATAAAGAATTAAAAAGATTGCTGTCCATACCACCATACGTCTCAAAGCTTTTACTTCGTCGCGCATGTGCATAAAATCCCAGGTAATATAATAGGCCTTAGCAATAGTTAAGATAATGAAAATCCAGTTTAAGATTTTCATTCCTAAAAAATACCCCATTAAAGATTCTGGTTTGTATATCCCTAAAACAACTTCAACAGTAGTGATAACGGTTAAAAGAATTAAAACACCCCAAATTTTTTGAGTAACTGTTTTAAATTTTATTAAACCTCTTAAGATTTCTAATTTATGTTGCGTGTGCCATTTTTAATATTTTTTACTTATTAAACTAGGTAGAAGAATGTAAATACAAATACCCAAACTAAATCTACAAAGTGCCAGTAAAGTCCAACTTTCTCGACCATTTCATAATTTTTACGTTTTTCGTAAGTTCCTAAAATAACATTAAAGAAAATAATGATATTGATAATAACTCCAGAAAATACGTGGAATCCGTGAAATCCTGTTATAAAGAAAAAGAAATCTGCAAATAGCGGCGACCCATATTCGTTTACATGCAAGTTTGCGCCTTCAACTACTCGCTTACCATTTGTTTTTAACTGATGCAACGATTCTTCTCTTGAAAGTACCGTTTTTTTCCCATGCTCATCGATGGTTTGAGTTCTTACTAAAATTTCTGGATGTGCTTCTAGGCCATGAATAATATCTTTTACAGTATAACTTGGTAAAGAGCCTTCTCCAACAAACCATAAACCATTTTTATCTTGGTGTTGTTCTCTTTCAGTTGGAGCAGCAACCACAAAATCTCTTAACGCTACACGATGTCCATCGGTATTCACAAATTGAATAATGTTACCGCCCTTTGTTTGTACAGCACCAAAATCTCCTTTAATAAATGTTGCCCATTCCCATGCTTGCGACCCAACAAATATTAAACCTCCAATAATAGTAAGCAACATGTATAACGTTACTTTCGCCTTATTTAAATGATGACCAGCATCTACGGCAAGTACCATAGTTACAGACGACATAATAAGCACAAAGGTCATGAACGCTACGTAAATCATTGGGTGTTCTTGCCCGTGTAAGAAAGGCACGTGTGTAAACACTTCGTCGGCAATTGGCCATGTTTCACTAAACTTAAATCTTGAAAACCCATAGGCTGCTAAAAAACCCGAAAATGTTAAAGCATCTGAAACGATGAAAAACCACATCATCATTTTTCCGTAACTGGCTTTAAGTGGTTCATTACCACCTCCCCATGTTTTTCCTTCTGTTCCAGTGTTTACAACTGATGTACTCATATAAAGGTTGTTTGTTTAAAAGTTGGACAAAAATAGACAATTTATCTATTTAATAAAATATCCACCCGTAAATTTTAAGATTCTTCAAAAGTAAAATCGTTATAAAATATGACATAAGTCATTTTTATAACAAAATTTCTACCTTACGAAATATAAGAATAAAAAGAGATACACCCATAATATATCTATAAAATGCCAAAAAGTAGCAGCCAGTTCAAAACCAAGCATTTTTGTCGCACTATACTTTTGTTTAAAATGATTATAAATTACCACCATCAAACAAATTAATCCTACAACCACGTGTAAAATATGTACCACAGCTATTAAATAGATGTAAGACATGGTAACATTACTGGTAGGACCTGTAAAATTATAGCCTAAATCTATGATTTGCTGAAAACCAGATAATTGATTAAATATAAAAACAATACCTAAAACAAGCGTTACAAACAACCATAGCATGGTAGCTTTTCGTTGGTCTTTTTTTAATGCATTTTTAGCCAACATAAAAGTAATGCTGCTTATTACAATCACAATAGTGCTAACAATAAATGCCTGTGGTAACTGAAAATCTTTTAACCAATCGGGTCTAGAACTACTTACCACAAAGGCACTAGTCCAGCCTGCAAACGACATGATTAGTGAAATAATCCCGAACCAAAGCATCATTTTTTTTGCTCTGTTATTTTTTTCCTCTAAAGTTCCTTGTGTTAAATCCATAGTTATCCAATAAATTTATCAATTACATAAACAATTTGCACCAATGTTATGTACAAGACACTAACCAACATGAGTTGTCTTGCTGCTTTCTCTGTCATTTCATTAAACAATCGAAACGCATAATATAACATTCCCAATCCTAATATAAATACTATTATAGCCGCAACAATAGATAAACTCAATGCCCCGGTAAATCCAAACACGGGAATAATAGACACTAATATAGTCCAAATAGTGTACATAATAATTTGTACCGCTGTTCCTTTATCACGTTTTCCAGTTGGCAACATAAAGAACCCTGCCTTCTCATAATCATTGTACAAAAACCAACCTATGGCCCAAAAGTGAGGGAATTGCCAAAAAAACTGCAATGCGAATAAAGTCCCTGGTTCAATACCAAAATTATCGGTCGCAGCCACCCACCCTAACATAAAAGGAATGGCTCCTGGTATAGCTCCCACAAAAACCGCTAACGGCGTTTTAGTTTTTAACGGTGTATAAACACAGGCATATAAAAAAATAGAAATAGCTCCAAACATAGCCGTTTGCTTGTTTATGCTATACAGAATTATAATCCCTAATACCGTAAAAACAGTCGCAATTACAAAAGCCGTATTAACAGACATTCGGCCAGAGGGGACTGGTCTATTTACTGTACGCTTCATTAAAGCATCTAAGTCTTTTTCAATAATTTGATTAAAAGCGTTCGAAGCGCCAACCATAAAATACCCACCCAAAGCCAATAAAATTAAGGTTTTAACACTTACAACGTCAACCCCGAGCAAATAGCCTGCCAGCGATGAGAACACCACGCTTAACGATAAACGCATTTTAGTAATTTCTTTAAAATCTGAAATTACCGAAGTTGTTGTAACTGAAGTTTTTGTGTTGCTCAATCGTTTTTAACATTAAACCTTTTGTAAGGCGAGTGCAAAGATACTTTTTAAAACATTTTTACCAATGGTTTTTTCTGGTAAATTTCTCTAACCCGAAAGAAGTAATTATTTGGGCGTGCCCTTTCAGGTCGGGCTATACGTTGCAAGTCCACGCTACCCGAAACATCGGGATCGCTGTGGGCTTTCCACTCCTATCCCTCACGCAAGTTTGCTCGCAGCTTAGGTTTTCAACCCAAGCACATGAACTATTTGCAACAAAACATCCTATTTTATTCTATAGAATACTGTACAAATTTATATTTCCGCTACGGAAAATCCTTAATTGTGTGCTAATAAGCAGGAAGCTCTATTGAAATTCACTTACTAAAAATGAGATTCCTGCCTTCGCAGGAATTTGTTAAAAATCAAAATACCAATTAAATAAATCGGTTCTAATGCCAAAGTTAAACCAAACGGTATTGCTTTTAAATGTAGTTGTGGTTTCTGCTTCTGGGTTAAAGTTTCTCACCGTAATATCGGTAAATATTTTTAAGTTCGATGCGGGGTTAATTACATAACCTGCTTGTAAATTCCCGTTAAAGATTTTAGTTTTTATGCCTTGGCCAACTTCTACACCTGTATCAAACGGACGGTCATTATAATCTCTATACACATCACCACCGTAACTAAAATCGTTGGTACCATCATTAAAATCCAGACCACGCACGCCAAAAACTAGTTTAGCATTCGCAAACCATCGGTTGTAATGATAGCGACCAATTAATATGGCTTCACTAAAATTAGCACCCCATAAATGCGCCATAGATTGATTGTTGTGTCCGTAATTTAAAACGATCGTATTGTGTGAATAGGTAAAAGGTCGTACTCTATTGTATTCAAATTGTAACAACAAATTATCTACCTTAAAGGCATTATAATATTTAACCCCTAATTGATAGCCATATTTATTTTTCCAGCTTTTTTCACCGCCTTTTATATCGCTTAGCGAAAATTCATCTAATATAAACTGACTGTAAAGATTTATATTATCATTAAACTTATACTTCGCAGTAGCACCAAGTATGGCGTTCCCTGCGCCTTGTCCGGTTTCAAACTCAATGGCTCTATAAAAAATAACAGGATTTAAATAATTAACATCAAAACCTCTATCGTTACTATTGGTCCATAATACCGATTCGAACAATCCAATATTTAATCGTTTTGAAACATTCCAACTTAAATAATGACTCGCTAAATACTTGCTTAAAAAGGCTTTATCTTCTACGACCTCATCTCTTACATCTTTTAACCACATCCATGTATTTGTATATTTAATTTTCCAAAAAGATGTGTTAAGTTTAAAAAATGGGTGCGGACTCGCCACATCACTCAACAACAACGAGCGATATCCATCACCGATAAAGTTCTTTCCATGTCCGAATTGCATGTTAATAAATTTAGCTGGCGCATACGATAAATAAGCTTCTGCCACCGGGTAATCATACGAATCGGTTTTGAAACGTTTCGCAATGCCACGCCCCGGAATTATTGCAGGATCTGGCCCAAAAGCTTTTAAACTTTCAGCATATTCGTTTACATAGTTTGCAAATCGCCCTTGACTTTCAAAAACAGTAGCATAAAAATTAAGCTTATCTCCCAAGCCACCTTGTATTAAAAGACCACGTGTGTTATTATAAGTACTACCAAAACTGGCTTCGGTATCTTTCCCCACTTGTAAATCAAGAATAGGGTCTATTGAAAACCAATAATCTTTAGCTTGTATTTGTACTAAATGCGCGTTCCATAATTTACTACCCATCCAGGTGTTCGTTTCCTTTAAAAGTTTGTCCTTTTCAGACTGGAAATCGTAATATTTAGAAACATCGTGATAAACAAATGGTTTAGAACTGGTATGACTATTCGTTCCAATAAGGTTCATATTTCTATCAAATCGAGCGTAATCGCCATGGGTAAACGGAATGTTTAATTGACTGGAATACGCTTTGTTTTCAAAAGTCTCTACGGCCTTGTTTATGTTATCAAATTCTAATTTTGCTTCTTGTTCCATTCGTGAAATGTCATTTTGTTTTGACAAATCATTCGTTGATATCTGCTGCTTTATTAGTGGAATTCTAATAGGAATTGAATATTGTTTATAGGTATTTCTACCATTATAGGTGGCAGGCGTAATTTTAGGAAGCATCGCAAACACCCTTTTTGCTTCTGCTTTCAAAGTATCGTACATCGCATCGATGTAAATAAGCTTAAACAAACCTGTAGTATCTACTTCAAACAAAACCACGACTTCACCTTTATAATTTTGTTTTAAAACACTTTCTGGCACTTTAAAATTATCATAAATATGATTATAAATGTTTTGGTCGAAGCATTTCTGCAGTTCTGAAATCTCTAAACTCTCGCAATTTGGAAATACAGGAGGCTTTTCGAAGGCTAGATTTCCTTGAGAAAATAAATTAAATTGAACTAAAAGCAGGAATAGAACAACATGATGTTTCATGATTATTTCTTGAAAATTAATTTTGAGTTGAAAGATACTATTATTTTAATAATGCGCTTATTAAAAGCTAAAGTATCCTGTAAAAAAGAATGTTTTAAACCGTCAATAATTAGTATTGCTTGGTAACTATTTCTATTAACTATCGGCAAGTCTAAAAAAAAATCCCGTTACAAAACTGTAACGGGATCTTTTATATTACGATTTCTGAATATTCAGAAAAACTGTTTTAGTCTTGAACTTGGAATACAATTGGTAACGAATATGGTACGTTTACCGGTTTACCACGTTGCTTTCCTGGTTGCATTTTAGGAAGCTGACTAATTACTCTTTCAGCTTCTTTTTCTAAACCTGGATGTGGTGCTCTTGCACGAATACCAGTTATAGCACCAGTTTTGTCTATTTTAAAGATTACGTTAATACGTTGTCTTCCAGACAAACCTAATTCGCTGGCCAATTCTGTATTAAACTTTTTATTTACGAAATCTGATATTTTTTTAGACATACAATCTCTTTTAGCGTCGTTGTTACCACCTTCGCAACCAGGAAATACTGGTACGTTTTCGATAACCGCAAATGGCACGTCGATATCTTCTTCAACTTCTACCACTTTTACAGCTTCTACCTTAACAATTTTTTGCTTTTGATCAGATTCTGTAGACTCTATAATTGTTTCCTTTACTTCTTTCTCATCTTCTACAACCTGAATAACTTCTGGCGCAGCTGGTGGTGGAGGTGGTGGAGGTGGCGTTTGTAATTGCTCAGTGATAGGAATTTCTTCTTCTAATTCTGCATCCATATCGATTTGACCAATATCAATCGCTGCTTTATCATACGTTTTGTAATTAATAGCGAAATTTGTTAAAAATAACATTAACGCTAAACCAATAGCGAAATACAGTGAACTATTACGTCCAACATTTGCTTGAGGATTTTTTTTAAGCTCCATAATTTATTCGTTTTTCAAGATTGCTAAAATAACTATTTATTTGTCAAATAAGCAAGTGTTTATTATTTTTTAATGGTTCTATTTTTTTTTACTGCAAAAAAACATAACCATAACAAACACTCCACTCATATTTGCTAATACATCATAAATATCAGACGATCTATATGATGTTACACTTCCCTGTAATACCTCAATAACTATACCAAAGACAATACAAATTGCGGCTCCGTAAATTATTGCAGTTTCTTTTTTCCATTTAAACTTATAAATAAAGGTGTTAACCCATAAAAAAGTTAGAACCAAATAAGCTAAAAAATGAAATATTTTATCTCCGGAAGAAACTTTTATAGTTGGCAAATTATTAAGCCTAATTAAACAAGCCGCCGTTAAAGCTACTGTATAAATTATGCTTATTAAAAATACCTGTTTTTTAAGCACCTATTAGCGCTTTGTAAGCATCAGCAGATAACAGATTTTCAATTTCTGCTGTATCTGATATCTTTAATTTTATCATCCAACCAGCACCATATGGATCTGAATTTACCAATTCTGGTTCATCTTCTAAAGCTTCGTTGAATTCTATAATTTCACCCGATAATGGCAAAAATAAGTCCGATACTGTTTTTACGGCTTCTACGGTTCCAAAAATAGCCTCTGCTTCAAGGGTTTCGTCAACCGTTTCTACTTCAACATACACAATATCGCCCAATTCGCTTTGCGCAAAATGCGTAATACCTATTGTTGCAATATCGCCATCAATACTAATCCACTCGTGGTCTTTTGTATATTTTAATTCTGCTGGAATACTCATTCTTTTGTTTTAAATTCTATTATTCAACAAATGTATTTATTCAAACTCTAAATTCAAATATAATGTTTACTAATTACCAAAATTATATCTGATGGTAAATCCAGAACGTATTGTTGTTTGTGGAAATGCCGTAGATATCGCGTATTTAGAGAACGAATAATCGAAATAAAAGATACCCGTAAGGTTTTTGCTAAACGCATAATCGGCCGAATATTTTAACGCCCAAATAGTTTGCCCTGAGGTTACCTGATTGTTTTCTAAGTCGAGATATCTAATAATGGTTTTATTATCTCGCATCGATATATCGGCTTTCATGTTTAAATCGCTTACAATACGCTTGCTTGGTCCAGCCAAATTAGAATTAATACGCAAATCTTTAATGCGATATCCTAAGCCTAAAACATACTCCATTCCTTGAACTTCGGTCAATAAATTATTATCAAAACTTAAAGATAGTAAACGATCCTTTTGAATTTCCAGTAAGATTTTAACTGAGTTTTGCATCTCGAAATCGATACGCGCTAACGGACTAAACATCTCTGTTAGGTTGATATTACTAAATAGCGTTTCGTTTTTATAATTACCAGACTGATTTAAAACTTCGGAAGGTTGGTCGTCATATACTTCACTAAAATCTGGTTTTACATAATCTAAATTAGATTGAAACTGATTGATGGTATAGGTAGAACGATAGCCATGTGTAAGTGAAAAACGTTTAAAATTCTTTTTAAACCAAGCAAATTTCATAAAGCCTGTGTATTTTAAATCCCAGTTTGGAATAGGTATATCTCTAAACGCTGAAGTTTTAACTTTATTCGCATCCTGCCCAGAATAAGCTGCTAAAAATGCAGGTAACAATACCGCTTGACTATTTTTTCCGAACCCTTTTGGGAACCCATCGGCATCTACATCATTTAAATCGACGCCTTTTTCTTGCGCTAATCGCTGTGCCACTAACAACCGATTTGCTCTAAAATCATTAAACGCATCAGATGTTGTTTCGTCGCTTTTTCCAAATGCTGTTTTAATTAATACCGTAGAAATATTAAAATTTCCAAACGTATTTGGCGTAAGCGAATTATAAACTCCGTTAGTAACATTATAATTTTCGGTATAATTTTCATAATAGGTTCTACTTCCTACTAAATCAATTTTTAAATCGTTTACGGGCTCTAAACTTGCAGACACATCTAATTGCTTTGTGTTTGTAGTTGTATATTGCTCGTTAAAGTCTGGATACAAAGTTAACCAACCACGCTCTGCGGCTAAATATCTAATATCGTTTTGGCTTCCAAACGTGAATCCGGTAGTTGGTTTTAAGGTGCCAATAAATCCTGGAGTTTCTAAATACCCTGGTAAATAAATACCATTGTTCTCGGAATAATTAAGCTGAATTCGTTTAATACTTGTTAAAATATCTACCCCTGCATTTAACAACTTAGTTACCGACTGGTTTTTAACTTGTGGCTGATTGGTTCTATTTTGGTTCTGTCCTGGAGGTGCACCGGGAGTTGCTTGTCTGGTTCTAACTCTAGTAAGAGGCTTCTTCACTAAACCTATATATCTATAAAACCGGTTCATATCTAGAGAAGTATTAATATTATGGGTATTCGCGTTTTGAACCGTGTTCCCTAAATCGTAGGTAGCTCCATCTATTTCGAGTTCTCCATATAAATCGGAACCCTTTTGCCATTGGAAATTTCCGTTATACTGATACGTGGCATTTATAAAACTGAAGGTTGGAATTTTATTTATTGGTAACTGATAGGTAATTCCTAGGTTTTGCGTTTGCCTGTTTGGATCACCAAAATCGAAAAAGCCATCCCAAACATCAAGTGTTTCGTCTTGCTCGCCATTAATGATATTATCTTTAAAATAATTACGAACTATGTTATTGTTAGACGCTGTGAAATTAAAACTTAGAGATTCCGTTAGTTTGTAATTAATGGTATATTGAAAATCGAAGGTGTAATTTCTGCTAAACAGTTCTTCAATTCCAATATTTCCTCCTGTTAAATCAACCTCTCTAAATTTTTGCCTATTGAATTGCCTGTTTATATTGGAATTAACGGTAAAACTCGCTGGTAATAAATTTAAATTGAAATCTTTTAAAAGTTTCCAATATTTCCCTATAAATAAAGAGTCGTTCTTTTTAAATGGTTCAACTTTTATAGGGTTGAAATTGAAGGCATAATTAGCGCCCACATTAACCGTTTTATTTACAGCATCTTCAATTTCAAAATCTCGATGTTCTACTTTATTATAGGAATAATTAAGTGTTACATTTTCAACGTCGTAAAAACGCGGTTTTGCATCGGTAGTTCTCGTTTTTCTTACACCTATAAAATTGATACTCTGGCGCTTGGTATAATCTTCTGATTGTTCTTTTATTGTTTCGCGCTCAGCCTCTGTAGCGGCAGCAGACAAACGAGATGCTAGCGTTAAATCGCTATAATACGCATCATATTTTGGGGTAATTAACTCTTCACTTTGTCCATAATTAAATGGTACTTGAATACCCCATTTTTTTGGCAATAACTGCCCAACGTTAATATTGGTTACTACATCGTATTGTTGCACATCTTCCAAACTACGTTGGCTCGGTCCTTGCTCGATACTACCAAACCCAGAAGTACTTTGTCTTCCGGTTGCACTAATCGTCATAAAGTCGGCAATATTAGTATCTAAACTTACAACAGCTGCCCAACCCCCTTCGTTATCCATATCAGATAATCGCAATTCATTAAACCACACTTCTGCACAAACTGGTGATGCTACTGGTGGTGCATCATTCGCTCCGTTGGCAATACCATTTTTCACCCCAACCATTAAGGTTCTAATATCCCCATAATTAGGATTTCCTTTTATAGTAACACGATGTTGCCCGATGGTATAAGTAGAAAATTCATCAACAGGTGTATTAATCAATTCACCATCTATTACATCGTAAAATTTCTGCTTTTCGGTAGCCGATGTTGGGTTAGCTATTTCCAAGGCTTTAATTTTTCCTAATATATCAATAGGTAAATTCACTTCATTCTCTTCTGGCCACAATCCGAGACTCGTAGTAGATTCGGACACCTTGAGCGGAATTTCTATTTGATAATAATTTTCGGTTAAATCATTACCCATACGAATAAATCCAACCACAGTATTACCACTTGGAATTCCTGTGTCTTCTTCTTGAAGATGCATAAACATGCGCATACGTTTAAACTGACGCATATCTAAATCGATATTTTTATAAACACCACGTGAATCTTGAGATTCTAACCCACATACGTTTACAACTAACGATTGTTCGTTTTGTTCGACTACGGTATTGTTATTATATAATTGTTCAGACTCTATTCCTGGAGGTCTTTCATAACTGCCTTCATTATCTAAAGTACCTATTACACCAACTGAAAACTCTGTATCATCATCTGACGGATCGTCCTTATCTACCTGCAGTGTTTGGGTATAACGTCTCCAATCGCTTCGCACTAAATCTAAAGTTCCGAAACGGAATACTGTTGGTTCTGAAAATTCTTTAAGGTATAAGCGTGTAAAACGCACGGAACGTAAATCTGTAATACCTCCAACAGCTTTTGCAAGGCTACCTTCTAAAGGAATTCTAAATAAATACCATCTAACTTCTGGAGTTTGCCCATTAGTTAGGGTTCGTGTTTGCGATTTAAAGTCGACTATATATTCTTTTAAAGGATTGCTTGAAACCGAAAGGTTATTAAAATCTGATTCTGTAAGTGGTAAATTCTGTCTTGTAATAGGCAACTCGTATTCGTAATAACTATCAATGGTATTCATAGTGTTATCACGATTAATATCCTCAACATCGGGCTGTGTGTTAGATCCTCTATTGGTGTCTGTAAAGGTATCGGGCGTATTACCTTCTACCCCATTATAATTTTTATAGCGTTCAAAAATATCGCCAGTTGTATTTAAAAAGTAACTATAATTATCTCTCGCTGGGTCGTTTCCAAAATTAGAACCAAAGACTTCAATTTCGGATGCATCATCATAACCATCGTAACCAACGTCTTGGTTTGTGCGTTCATCTCCTGTAGAGTCGAAAGCATATACTAAAGATTGATTTTGAGGCACCACACTTCCCCAAGCCGTTACAGGAAGGAGGTCTATATTTCCATCTTTAGGTAATCCATTCTCGTACATTTTTCTACCATCTTTAATGATATCTTCTGAAATGTTACCTAAGTTAAAAACCAACTTACCCCCGGGATTTGATGGGCTTTCTTGAAACGGATCTTGCAACCAAAACTCGATATACTCTACGTTTTGTTGTTCAAAATCGGTTGAAGTTAATTGACGTGTGATACCCGCCCAAGAACTAACTGGATTATTGATAGCATTATTGCTTGTTGCAGGATCGAAATTATACGGACCTCTTTCATTTGGATAATACGCCAAGTCTAAAGTACTTAAAACCGTATTTTGCCCTTGAACCAAATCGGTATCAGGAAACAACTCTTTAATAAAGACACGACTGGTATATAAACTTGACAAATCGTTATCGGATACGTCACTTGGTTTTTGACTTGTATAAAATATAGGATCGATACTATACCAGTTTAACATGGCTCTTCCATAACCATTTTGAATGCCATTATTATCATCTCCAGGAGATGCTGTTAAATCTAATGGCCTACTCGATAAAAACCACGACAGTTGCGATTTCAAATCAATGGCGTTTTGAGAACCTTCAAAATCATCTACATACGATGTCGATTCACCATTAAGATTCGTGCCCGATGGCGATCCTGGTGCTAAATAAGCAAACTCACCACGCAGCGATAAGTTAGATTCTACATCGGTATCAATATTTGGTAAAGCGTTAGCCAATCGTGTTAAAAATGGCACCTTAGTGGAGTAATTTCCATTAAATCCAAAAATAGTATTGTTGATGGGTTCTGTGCCGTAATTAGCTTTTTGGGTTATTGGACGTTCGTTTAAATTTAAAAGCGTACCGCCTATTACAAAGTTGTCGTTAAATTTATGTTCTACGTTGATTCCAGTGAAACGTCTTGTTTGCTGACCAAAAACGGAATTGTTCTCGGTTGATACTTCAATTGGTGTATCGGATGCTTTTAAAGCTTCGTCTAATATCTGAACTTTCCCTAATTGGTAATCTACGGTATAATCAATCCCTTCTACCAATACGCGACCACCGGCAGTTACACGAACGGACCCTCGAGGCACATTAAAAGCCCCAATAGAAATACCATCGCTTCCACTAGATTTATAACTTCCTTTTAACTTGAATTTGTTTTTTTCGACGGCTTCCAACGCTTTTGTTTTGGTTTGCTTATAAAGCACATCGTAAACATACTTTGCTTGATTTTCGTTGTAGGTGGTTGTATTATCGTAATCTTCACTTCCGCCAAGCGCTAATTTGTTAAAAAGGTATTCTCCGAAAGGTTCTGCGCTCGGGAAAATAATTTTTCCAGTTTGAGATAAAACGGTTATCCCTTCAACAAAATCAAAAAAACCATCTCCATTTGATTGTGGGTCGTTATTAATATTTAATTTATCTAAATTAAATACACGTAACAAAGGTGTTTCATTTAAAGGGTCTTCGTTGGTTCCGGGTGCTGGAAACGCTGTAGTACCAACGGGGGTTATATAGTTTAATGGTGAAGCTTCGTTGTAAAAAATATTTAGTTTAAAATCGTCTGAACTTAAATTATAAGCACCGGTGTCGTAAATGTTTTTCATCATCAAATCCCAAACTGGTTGATTTACATTGGTGATGCTGCTTTTTAACATTTTTACTATCAAACTACTACTCACAACAGATGTTACATCGCCAGAACTATTGGTAGTTACACTGGTTGCATCTACCCCATCGTTCGCAAATTCTCCCACCTGATATACTTTTCCGCCTAATGTGTACTGAAATGCTACGGCTAATACCTCATCGTTATTTAATCGTTGATTTAATGAGATATATCCTAATTGCGTATTTAACACATACTCCTGACCACTTGTTAACTTACGGGCATTTTCAAGTTTCGCATAATCGTATCCTTCTTTAACGCTAGATACTGCAATACCAGTTTGTACGGTTGCAATATCTCGAATGGCGCTGTTAATTTGGGAACCAGAACCGCCTATATTTGTAGGATCGAAGGCATTATTTTTATTGTTTGGGTAAGCTGTTGGAGCGGCTGTTATTGTTACAGCAGAACCCACTTTATTAGGGTTAGATTCTCCTAAATCTTGTAATGCCACTACATTTCTAACATTATCGGTCTTGTTACTTCTATTAGTAATCCAAACCTCTAATCGTGTTATTTGAAGTCCGCCATTATTAATATAAGGATAGGTAGCTAAGGCAGCATCATATTTATCTCTAAAATATTGTGCTAAGAAGAAATGACGATTTTCATCGTATTCTCTAATAAACAATTCATATTCTTCTAGTGTTCCTCCACCTTGGGCAACCACAGAATTAGATTGCGATTTTTGCTCAGAAAAAACACCTGTTACCGTTGTTTTACCGAATTTTAACTGGGCTTTTACACCAAATAAACTTTGTGCGCCGGTAATTAACGAACTATTTAAAGGCATACTTACATTACCAACTTCTATCTTTTGAATGATATCGTCTTCGGTGGGTGTGTATTCTAATTTAATGAGGTTCTGAAAATCGAAAGTAGATTGGGTATCGTAATTAGCAGTTACCTGCAAACGTGTTCCTACTTTACCGAGTAAACTTAAACTGATTCGCTGATCGAAATCGAAGGTAAAATTGCTTCGGTTTCTTGGTGAAAACGACGGATTATCTTGCTTAGAAAACAGCACTCCTAAATCCATTTCAACCGAACCTTGCGGAACGACTTCAATAGTATTGCTACCAAAAATAGACTCAAAAAAATCTGACTTTACATAAAACTCGGGTAATAAGTTTTTTTGAGCATCGTCTACATTTCCTTTTTTACCATCAAAAGCATCAATCTTTTCTTTATAATAGGCTTTTACACTTTCTTTTGCAACTAAAGCATAATACTCTTTTGGCGTTAGAATAACGGGATAATTGATATTAAAACTTCCTATTTTTTCTGTGTAAATATACCGATCTGTTAGCGCATCGTACGTATATTTAGATTCGATATTGTTAGGATTAGGTGTTTTAATGTTGCCTAAATCGTATCCTGTTTTTACAGAATCTTGCACTGTAGGTTGCTGCGACCAAGCGGTAACAGAAAACAGAAATACAACAATTAATGCGTAATATTTTTTAATTGATTTAGAAATGTGGCGGTTAGTTATATTCAAAATCTATTATAAATTTTTTAGAGCCTGTTTAATTATAGTTTCAACAGTGGCATCGGGTTGTGACGCAATAATTTTATCTACCACCCTTTCTGCCTGTTTTCTTAAATAGCCAAGTACTTCTAATGCAGATAACGCTTCATTTTTATTGGTATTGCCTTTAGAAACAGAAACTTCATCAATATCATAAATCTTTAATACTTTATCTTTTAAATCGATAATAACACGTTGAGCGGTTTTGGCTCCAATTCCCTTTATTCCTTGAATTAAAGCAACATCGCTTGATGCAATACCTTCTATAACTTGTTTTGGAGTTAAAGAGGAAAGCATAGTACGCGCAATACTGGCGCCAATACCACTTACTGAAATAAGCAACCTGAATATTTCGCGTTCTGCTAACGACGAAAACCCGTAAAGGGTATGAGAATCTTCTTTAACCTGTAAATGTGTGAATAATTTTAAAAGTTCTCCCTCTGGTATTTGCGAGTAGGTATGTAATGAAATGTTAAGTAAATAACCCACTCCATTACAGTCAATAACAACATCTGTTGGATTTTTTTCGACAAGTTTTCCTTGAATATGTGTTATCATTTATAGCAATTTGTTAACTAACCAAATGTAATAAAATTATTTACAACCCATTTAATTGGATTTTACCTTTTCTAATACTTGCTTTTCTTTTTGTTGGGCATCAATAACTGCAATGGCGGCCATATTAACAATTTCGTCTACGTTGGCTCCAAATTGTAATATATGCACTGGTTTGCGCATTCCCATCATGATAGGCCCGATAGATACAGCTTCGTTTAATTCCTTAAGTAATTTATAGGTAATGTTTGCAGCATCTAAAGTTGGGAATATTAAAGTATTCACCTTTTTACCCACTAATTTTGAAAACGGAAATTTTTCTTCCAATAAGGTTGCGTTTAAAGCGAAATCTGTTTGTAATTCACCATCTACAACCATGTCTGGAAAATGACGATGCAAATAGCCCACTGCCTCCCGAACTTTTGTAGCATGTTCGTTTGTTGAAGACCCGAAATTAGAGTACGATATCATAGCCATTACAGGATCTAAACCAAACATCTTCACAATATGAGAAGTCATTTGTGCAATTTTGGTAAGCTCTTTTGAAGTTGGATTAATATTGATGGAGGTGTCGCTTAAAAATAAAGGTCCTCGTTTGGTCATCATTACATTAGTTGTTGCCACTCTTTGATTTCCTACGGCCATACCAATAACTTCTAGCATAGGTTTAACAACCGATGGGTAGTTTCTGGAATACCCTGAAATTAAAGCATCTGCATCGCCTTGATGTACCATCATAGCTGCAAAATAATTTCGTTCGCGCATTAATCGCTGGGCAGAATATAAAGTTACACCGCGTCTTTTGCGTTGCTCCCAAAATACTTTTGCGTATTTATTTTTAAGATTGTTTTCTAATTCTTCCTTTGGGTCGATTATAAGCACATCTGCGTCAAATTCGATTTCGGCCATAAGATGTTTTATCGTTTCTAATCTTCCTAATAAAATAGGAGTAGCAATGCCTTCCTCATAAACAATTTGAGCCGCTTTTATAACGGCCAATTGATCAGCCTCGGCAAAAACAACACGTTTAGGATTCGTTTTAGCTCGGTTAAACAATAGCCTTATCAATTTATTATCAGACCCTAATCGCTCTCTTAGTTCATCTTTGTATTTTTCCCAATCTGTAATGTGTTCTTTTGCCACACCACTATCCATGGCTGCTTTTGCAACCGCAGGTGGAACTTCTACAATTAATCTTGGGTCGAAAGGTTTCGGAATAATATAATCCTTACCAAATGTTAAACGTGTTTCTCCGTATGCAATATTTACCTGCTCTGGCACGTGCTCTTTGGCTAATCTAGCTAAAGCTTCTACCGCAGCCATTTTCATTTCCTCATTAATCTTTGTCGCTCTTACATCTAATGCCCCTCTAAAAATAAATGGAAACCCAAGTACATTATTTACTTGATTAGGATGGTCGCTTCTTCCCGTAGCCATAATTATATCTTTACGGGTTGCTACTGCTATATCGTATTCAATCTCTGGGTCTGGATTTGCCATAGCAAACACAATTGGTGTTTTTGCCATAGATAATAACATTTCTGGAGTTACGATGTTTGCCATAGATAACCCGATAAATACATCGGCATCTTTCATGGCTTCAACTAAAGTATCTATTTTTCTATGGGTAGCGAATTCCGCCTTTTCGGAAGTTAAATTTTCTCTATCGTTGCGTATTACGCCTTTACTATCCAGCATTACCATGTTCTCTCGTTTTGCACCGAAAGATTGGTATAAACGCGAACATGAAATAGCAGCAGCTCCAGCTCCACTTATAACAATTTTAACTTCTTCAATTTTCTTTTTAGCAATTTCAACAGCATTAATTAATGCTGCCGCCGATATGATGGCGGTACCATGCTGGTCGTCGTGCATCACAGGAATATCTAACTCTGCCTTTAAGCGTCTTTCAATTTCAAACGCTTCAGGAGCTTTTATATCTTCTAAATTAATACCTCCAAAAGTAGGGGCTATATTTTTTACAGTAGCTATAAATTCTTCAACATTTTCTGTTCCAACTTCAATATCAAACACATCAATATCAGCAAAAATTTTAAAAAGCAAGCCCTTACCTTCCATAACTGGTTTTGATGCTTCAGGACCAATATTTCCTAACCCTAAAACCGCTGTACCATTAGATATTACAGCTACCAGATTACCTTTGGCTGTATATTTATAGACGTTATTCTTGTCTTTTTCAATCTCTAAACAGGGTTCTGCTACGCCTGGTGAATAGGCTAAAGATAAATCTCTTTGAGTCGCGTATTTTTTTGTTGGAACTACTTTTATTTTGCCTGGCGTAGGTTTAGCATGATATATAAGGGCTTCTCTACGTTTACTTTCTTCGCTCATGGAAATAATTTATTAACTAACGAACAAAGATAGTAATCCTAATAAAGAAAACACCAATGTTTTTAAGGAAAGTCTTTTACTTTTTTAGGAATAAATGTAACAATAAACAAGGCATAAAATTATTTAAAGTAGGCTGTAACCTTTTCCTTATAGCTTCTTGATACAGACAATTTAATTTCGTTGTTAACAATAACTTCGTTGCCACTTAAAGTAGAGTATTCCGGATTTACTAAAAACGATCTGTGAATACGAATAAATTTATCTAATTTCTGTTCCCATTCAGATATTCTAATAGTGTTTTTATAGTTGCTTCCATCTAAAAGAACTGCTAGCGTAAAATTACCTCTGCTTTCAATATATGCCAAACTATCTATCTTTATAATGGTTTTTTTTCTATCGCTAAATATTGAAATTGTTTCTTTAATAATTCCTTTCTCCTCTTTAAAAAGAACACTTTCAAAAAGTATAAAAAAACCAATAATCATCCATATAAAAATCGGATTTATTAATGTGCTTTCAATCGAGTGTGCTTTCAATTCTAAAAAATACCAATACGCCAAAGCAATAGCAATATAACCCCAATAGAGTGAAACCATAGCGATAAAAAAATAACGACTCCATTTTTTGAATCCTCTTAATGGCGCTGTTTTTTGTATTCCATATTTAATTAAGAAAGCTATTGGCAAAAAAAAGAGTGCTATTAACCATGCATTCCAAAAATTGGGAATGGAATTTTGAAGCAAAATAGCCAGCACAAAAGAGGCTATTACCCAGTAAATGAAATTATATATTTGGAATTTAGTCACAACGTAAAAATATAATAAATTGCTATAAATAGACGTGATACCAAGGACTTAATCGCTGAAACAACGTATTTAACACCTCCAGAATAGTATTTAACATAGGCAGTTGGTGGCGATTATTAGTAAATTGCAATGTAAACTTTAAAACAAAAATTATGTTAGATTTATTTTATCAAGGTGGTCCATTATTTATGACCATACTTACCATTTTATTATTAGGTGTTATTGTGTGTTTTTGGAAATTCCCGAAGTGGATTAAGGAAGTTGGTTTGTTAGCGCTATCATTTGGAATTTTAGGACAAGTTATAGGTTTGTATAGCGCTTTTAAAGCTATTGAACAAATGGGGCAGGTGAGTCAAGAAATGATGGTTGGCGGACTAAAAGTAAGTTCAATAACTACTATGTATGGACTTGTAATTTATATTATCTCTCTAATTTTAAGACTAATTAATAAACCAAGGTTAAACTAATTTATTACAATAATCATAAAAATTTAAACATATCTAAATCTGTTAAATACAAGAACTATCCGATTTAAATTTATACGACACTAATAAACCAGCTTTTCAGTTTTATCGGCAATTGTAACATCAATTATAAAACTAAATGTTTTAAGATTTGCTTTTAAATGTGCAGATTCGTTTTTATTTGTCCACAAAATGTCAATATAACTATCATCTGAATCATTAATTTTAACCCAACCCGAAAATGCTTTAGAGGTATTTCTTAATCTTATTAACTCCAATTGATTGCGCACTATGTTAGTTTTAAGTCCAGCTTCAATATCTTTTAGAGTTAAGGTGGTTCTATTAATTTCCTTGTGTCCGGCGCTACCGCCTTTATCGGCAGCTTCATAATTATTTTTACCTGCAAAAATATCTAAATACCAAACCTGGGGAATCCCCGGCATAAACATTTGGATGGCTCTGGCAAGTAATAATTTTTGTTCATTTTCACCTAATGCGCTAAAAAAAGTGGCGTTTACTTGATAGTAAGAAATTTTATTTCCTTCTGGATCATACAGATTTTTTACTCTTCCTCCACGTTCCATGATTTTATTCATAATGGCTTCTATGGCGTTGTCTTCCAATAAACCTTGATTATAAATACCGTTTACTGTTTTTCCTTTTAAATCTAACACGGGTATACCATCGTGACAACCAAGCATATTTACGGTTTTGTAACCTTTTAACACAATCTCTTTTGCCCAATTTATAAGCGCACTGCTATTCCCAGTTTCAAGGGTATGAATCATTAACCCAGGCAAAAAGAAATCGTAAATTTGATATCCTTTATAGGCAACCTCATCATGTAAATGAAGCCCATATTCTGCGTGAATTTCGGGTAAAAGGGTTAAGTTAAATTTGTCTGCTATTTCTTTAATTCGCTCAAGATATTGCCAAGTACCTGGTTTATTAAAAAAGTTAGACTGACCAATTTCTTTATGCAAATAAGCAAAAGCGTCTAATCTTAAAATTTTACCTCCATAATTGCTAACTTTCTGAAGTGTTTCAGCATAAAAATCCCAGACTAATTCCGAATTGGCATTTACGTCCATTTGCCCTAAATAGGAACGTTTTTTATTTACAATTTGCAATATGTCGCTTTTAACATGACTACAATCTTCAAAGTCCAGATTTGTTAAATCTTGTTCTTCCATAATAGCCTTATTGATTTTATCCGTGATAAATCTGGCTTCCCCACTATTTAAACTTTTAATACTTTGTAAATCGCTTTCCGTTATTTTATTATAAGTAATTTGCTGATAGAAGGTATTCCAATACGGTTTTTCGGCTCCATCTGGGAACATAACTTTTAGAATAGGAAGACCCGATTTCCTCATAAATAATTTATTGAGAAATTCTTTTTTAGGAATTATTACACCGTCATCTCCCAAAGTTCCATTTCCTTCCCAAAATTTATTCCAGTTTATAAAAAAATCTTTGTAATCAGAATTATCGCCATGCTTTAGCAAATCTTTAAACTGAGGTGAAGCCACCGATAAGTGATTTAAAACAATATCAAATTTTAATTGAATGCCTAAACCCTCTAAATCGTTTAAATCTTCTATTGAAACTAATTCTTTATTTATATCATAATCGATTACAGAAAATCCTCTATCTAAATCTGAGTTAAAGAACGTAGGTAATACATAAAACAACGAAAAAACATTTTCAAATTCTGGCATTTTCAACATTGAAATAGTATCTTTTAACTTACTACCAATACTATCTGGGTAAGCATTTAACATTACTCCGTTGCTTATTTTATTTTCTTTCGACATATTTATTTTGTTATAATTTTGGGTATTGACTGTAATTACTCTTTTTATTTAAACAATTTTTCTGGGCTTGTTAATTGATTTAAATTTGAAATATATTTTTCGTCTAATAAAGATACTCCCAATTTATATGACGCATTCATCCAGCCAAAACCTCCTGGAGATAAATACTGAAAATCTGTACCAACATTTCCATATTCTGCATAAACTTTATGCGTAGCTTCTACAACATCATATTTTTCTGGAATTGTGCCGTTATAATCGACAGCACTTTTAGTAAGCATAAATAGCCATCTATAAATTAATTCTTGTGATTCTGCTTCAAATCCATAATTTAACAAGCCTTTCCAAATCATCATTTGGTGCGGAGCCCAACCATTAGGATAATCCCATTGGCGTTGTGGTTGATTTTTAGAAACCTCCTCAACACTAGCCTTTGTACAGCCAGCTATTCCACCTTTTTCCTTTAATAATGGAATGGCATTTTTTACAAGTGCTTCTGCCTGTTTCCTGGTACATAAGTTTGCCCATAATGGTATTAAGGTTGTCGCTGCAATAAAATCGGATTGTTTTTTTGAATTTACATTATAATCAAAATACAATCCTTTACTATCGTTCCATAAATATTTATTAACGGCTTCTTTTCGAGAATTGGCTTTTACTTTCCAATAATCAGCAGTATATCCTTGAAAATCACCTTTAAATTCTTCAGCAATGATTTCAGAAAAATCGATTTCATATTTATAAAGCATAGCATTTAGCTCAACCAAATTTAAATCTGCACAATGGCCTTCAATTCTATAAGATGTATCGTGTCCAGATTCTCTAACAGTTCTATCATGTGTAAAATAGGCGTCTAAAGTATCGTTACTAATAGTGCTATCCGCATAGCCTTTTTCGTAAGCTCTTACACTAATGCCCTCAGCATCTGCAAATGATTTAAAAATAGAATCAAAATGGCCTTCTTCACATTCTGGTGGCATTCCAAGTCCTTCAGCCAAATATCTGTTTAGTCCGTTATCTGTAAGTCGATTACCATTTACCATCCATACGGTTTCATATTCTTTTATAGCCGTTTGAAGATGACTTTGTAACCATGCTTTATCTTTTGTTATTTCAAAAACTTCTTTAATTATACTGCTGTAAAAGGGAGGCTGTGTTCTTGTTAAGTAATAAGACCTGTTGGCATTTAAAATTTTTCCGTAATGCTCAATTTCGTATTGAAAATTGTCGGCCATGGCTTTTGATAATTCTACTTTTCCATCTATTAGCAAGCCAACCGACTCAAAATAACTATCCCATCCATACATTTCGTTAAAACGACCTCCTGGAACCACAAACGGAACCCCTTCCATTAAACCGTTATTATCTTGAAGTTTTAGGGATAAAATACCTGGCTTTTTATTAATAGATTTAACAAATTGCGGTGTTATATTTTCTGGAAGAAAAATGGCTTGTATGGGTAACTCTGATTCAAGATTTTTATAATAATGAAAAGCAATTTTATCTTGATGTGGAATATAAATTCTTAATTTATTTGACGCCAGCGCTTCATTTTTTGTATCGTGAATAAGATTTTCTACCCCATCTTTGTCCATTGTTCGTGTTAGTGCTGTCCAAAAATAATCTTTAATCATTCTGGAAACCCGTGTAACAGGTTCTTCTTCAATTTTTGACAAAGGTATTTCAGCAATTTCAAAACCATCTTGCTTTGCTATTGCCAATTCTTGTAACAGATTGGAAAGATAATATGTTCCTTTAACTACATAATCTTCTCCAGTACTTGTTTTAACTTTAAATGCCTTTGGACCGTTATCATCAACCGTAATTTTTTTATCATCATTTGTGTCCTCTTGCAAAAGAAGGCTGTTTAAACTTGAATCGATATGTAATTTAATTAACATGTTATTTTATTTTTTTCTTAGACATTCTATCAATCAGTAAAACGAAAATTATTAAAAGCACCATGGGAATTAACAGAAAATAAAAAGCTTTTGCGCCGCCAATACTTTCAAATAATTCACCAACAATTCTCGAACCAATAGTTCCTCCTAATGCCGAAAAAATAATTATTAGTCCAGACATTGGAGAATGTAAATTTTTGGGTAACGAACTTAAAACGGTAGAATTAAGCAACGGATAAATAGGAGCTATGAACAGTCCAATAAGAGGCAAAATATACCCTAGTAAAGGAACCTGAGATAAACTAGTAATTTCTCCAATTGATTGAATATCGCCCTGCAATTGTGGTAATATATAAATTAGTATTCCGCCAGAGAATACTACGCAAACAACAACTAATACTACCCAATTTATGTACTTTGTTAAAAAGCCTGCAACAAACCTACCGAGCGCAAGAGAAAGCGCTAATATACTAGCCATTTGAACACTTAAAACAGAGTTAAAATTAAAGATTTTTTTATTAAATGTAGGTAACCAAGTCATGATACCTTGTTCTATCATAACAAACAAGAACGCAGAAACTATAAAAACCAAAACCAAAGGCACAATCATTAATTTTAGTGACTCTTTTAAATCATCAATCAAACTAGAACCTATTGCTTCAACTTCGTATTCAACTTTTGAAAAAAGTAAGAATACAAATGATATTAAAATAAGACTACATAAAAGGTAATATACGTTTAACCAAGAATTTTCATCCTCAGAATAAAACGCAGGAAATAAAAAATAAGCCAATGCAATTCCAACCATAAAAAATCCTTCTATAGAACTCATTAGTGAAGCATGCTCCTTTTTGGAATCTGTTAAAATTCCTATCAAAGAATAAACCGATAATTTTATTAAAGCAAAACTAACACCTATTGATAAGAAGAGAACTTTAGTATGAAAAAACGTGTTGCCAAACACCATGTATAAACAGCCAATAAACACAATGGCCAACGCTGTTAACATTGCTTTTTTGTAACCAAAGCGTGGTAAAAAAGACGCAATTAAAAAAGACACTAATGCTATTGGCAAGTCTTTGAATGCTTCTAAAACAGATGCCTGAGACTCGGTAACTTTATATACATCAATTGATTTTTCAATAACAATTCCCACGCTGTTAAGCAAAATTGCAAAAACAAAATAATTTAGAAATATTGATATTTTAATGTTTAAGTGTTTCATTTTATAACTGAATTATAGTTTAATGCAATTCTTCTCAAGGAATTACTTGAGTGTTTTCATCATCAACAGACTTAGGTTGCTGTAGCCTTAGCGCCAAAATACTCGCAATAACAAAAAATACACCAGCGAATAACATGGCATTTACGGCATTATCACCTAACAAATATTTATATATAGATCCAAATGTTAAGGTTTGAATTCCCATAGGAATTACAATCATCATATTTAAAATACCCATATATACACCTCTTCGTTCTTGCGGCACAATTTTAGAAACCATAGTATATGGTATGCCCATCATTGCAGCCCAACCAATTCCAAATAATACCATAGGCATTAGCACCAATGTTGGATCTGAAATATAGGAAATAGAAAATAAAGCTATGGCTGTGCCTACCAAACTTAAGGCGTATACTTTTTTACCTCCAAAACGTAATGTTAACGGAACTAATGCGAGTGCGACCAACATAGTTACTATATTATATGTTAAACTCATTTTGGCAGCTTGAGATGCAGCTTCTGATGTTGAGTAACCCATAGTGAGTTTAAATAATGGCGTAGTAAATTGCCAATAGATAAAAAGTGCATACCACTGAAACAGATACACTGCTGCAATTTTCCACATAAACCTGGGCATTTCTTTTACAGCGTCTACAATTTCTAAAAAGGGTTTTGATACCCGCTGACCAAATGGTAATCCATTAATATGCTTAATTTCTTCCAATTCTTCATCCGAAGGGGGGATTTCCGGGGTTTTTAAAACAGACCACAATATGGTTGTTAATGATAAGAATGCCCCTATAAAAAAGGAATAATATAGCCACTGCGGAATGGTGCCTGCTTCCTCTACAGATTCAGCCCCAAACCAATATTGAAATAAAACAATTGAACCATTAGCTAACAAAATACCAGCGCCAACAAACAAACTTTGCATTTGATACCCTAAACTAAGTTGCTTTTCTGGTAATTTATCACCTACAAAAGCGCGATAAGGTTCCATTGCCATATTGTTTCCAACATCAAGAATCCATAATAATCCAACCGCAAACCAAAGCACTGGGCTGTGAGGAAATATAAATAAACTTAAACTCCCTAATAAGGCTCCAATTAAAAAGTATGGTTTTCGTCTTCCCCAACGCGGAGACCAAGTCTTATCGGACATAGCTCCAATTATTGGTTGAATGATTAATCCTGTAACCGGACCAGCTATATTAAGAATAGGTAACATGTCTTCTGGAGCCCCTAAATAAAGAAAAATAGGATTAATTGCTGTTTGTTGCAAACCAAAACTATATTGAATTCCTAAGAAACCAACGTTCATATTAAAAATCTGCCAAAACGATAAACTTGGTTTTTTACTCATTTTCTATTTTTTAGTTTAGTTATTTGAAATGTTTTGTCTACGATAATATCGGCTAAATCTGTATGTGTTTTTACGATTTCATGTTCAACTTCAAGAACTTTCTCCGAAAAATCATCTATAATATCACGAGCGCGCTCAATTCTTGAAGCACGTGTGTCTTTATAATTAATATCCATTAACACCTTATAATCCGTGTTTTCAAGAAGCATCGTGTAGGTACCTTCAACCAAACAAAAATCATAATCTAAACTATTAACGAATTCTTCAAGAATTACATTTTCATCATAAATTACCAAAGGTTTATTTAGTTTCGTTTCTCCTTTTTTAAAATCGCTTAAATGCGTATCTAAAAGTTTTAATTGAACTTCATGCGTTCCAACATTTGCAATAGATTCCAATCTGTTATTGTGGTTGTCTTTTGGCGGTAAAATAAAGTAATCGTCTGCATGAAAAATAAACCCTCTTAATTTAGTTGCTTCTTCGATATCTTTTAAAAGCGCATAGGTAAGTGATGTTTTTCCACAACCAGATTCGCCTCCAACTGCTATGCAAATTCTATGTTTATTATTTAGTTTTTCTTTTAAATCATTCATAACAAGACTTGTTACTTGCTTGTAGGTTGAATGATATGTTAATTTATCTCCTATCATGTCCTTAATTTATTCTCAATATTTATTAATTTATTTTTCCTTAATACTTATCGCGAAACCACCACCTGGAGCCAATTGAATATTTAATTTAGATGTTTTTACTAAATCCATTTCTTCGATAACATATTCTTGAGGATTATCATTCCAATGTGCATTTATTCCATCTTTATAAATTCTAGCACTATAGGTTTTTCCAGACTCAAGAAAATCGAATGAAAGTGTTGCTTTTCTAGCATCCTCGCCAGTAATTCCACCAACAAACCAATTCCCTGTTGTACGTTCTTGTCTTGCTATATAAACATAATCTCCCACTTCACCGTCTAAAACTTTGGTTTTTTGCCAATCTACCCCTACGTCTTTTATAAATTGAAATGCCGGATGTATTTTTCCATTGGGCATATAATGTTCTGGTAAATCGCATGCCATTTGAATAGGGCTATAAATAACCACATATAAAGCCAATTGATGTGCTAATGTGGTATTTACTTGATTTTCCTTTTTATACTCATTAAACTTTATATTGAAAACCCCGGGAGTAAAATCGAATGGACCTGAAAGCATTCTTGTAAACGCCACTATTGGTAAATGATTGGGTGGATTTCCACCATCGACAGCCCAGGCATTAAATTCTTGTCCACGATTACCTTCGCGCGATATTTCGTTTGGATAGGTTCTTCGTTTTCCTGTATCTTTTATTGGTTCGTGCGCATTAACTGCTATTTTCTTTTTAGCTGACTCTTCAATAACTTTATGATAATGATTTACCATCCACTGACCATGATGATATTCGCCTTTCGGAATTATTTTTCCAACATATCCTGTTTTTACAGAATTCATACCATTGGTTTTCATAAAATTATAGGCTTCATCCATTTGCTTTTCATAGGTAAGTGGCGCCGCAGAAGTTTCGTGATGCATAATTACTTCAACACCTTTTTCATTGGCGTAGCCCATCACTTCGTTAAAATCGTAATCGGCATAAGGTGTCATAAAATCGAAAATACCTTCTCTGTCATCGGTATTAATCCATTGGTCCCAACCTGTATTCCAGCCTTCAACTAAAAGCCCTTTAATGCCATTAGCTGATGCAAAATCGATGTATTTTTTAGCATTTTCGGTAGTTGCACCATGGCGAGACGTTCCAACTTTACCCAAGGTGAAGGTATTCATATCTTGACTTCCTTCTAAATCCCATGTAGATTTCCCAATATGCATTTCCCACCAAATGCCTACATATTTCATGGGCGTAAAGTAACTTACATCACCAATCGTATTAGGTTCGTTTAAGTTTAATATAAGCTTAGATTCTAATAAATCGCCTGCTCTTTCAACAATTTGAATGGTACGCCAAGGAGTATTAAAAGGAAGGGAAACTTTAGCTTTTCCTCCTAATCTTTCAGAACCTACCAATTCGCTTACCATATTTAAGTTATTGGTATCTACTTTTAAGGTCATATCTGAATAATTTGTCAAATTTGCTTCATGAAAGCTTAGATACAACCCCTTCTCAGTTTTCATGGTAACGGGCGTATTTACGGCATTTTCGGGTATATACGTAGCACTTAAATTAGGATTGTTTCGTTTTGAAATGGCATCGATTTCAGAGAATTTAGTTTCGCTATATAAATGCTCATAAATGTCCCAATCTCCCGGAATCCACCAAACTTGATGGTCGCCATTTAAGTTAAATTGTGTGTTTTCATCCGTAATTAAAACCTCTTTTAAATTTGGTTGTTCTGGAAATTCATACCTAAAACCCAACCCATCATCATAAACTTTAAAATGGATATTGAGTTTTCTTTTAGAGGGTATTTGTTCTTCTAAACTTATTACCAATTCATTATAGTTATTAACAACGTCTAATTGCTCCCCCCAAGGCATTTGCCAGGTTTCGTTTGTAGCTCCACCCGCTGTATTTATAATTTTAAAACCATCTTTTAAGGAAGGTAAATTTTTAAAATCGAAACTCATAAACGAGGTATCTATTACTACGTTATTTTTGTGTTTTACTAAATAAAACGGTTGACCCGTTTTGGTTAATGAAAACTCTACCGAGATATTATTATCTGGCGAATTTATAGATAGGCTTGATTGTTTTGAATTGCATGCTGTTAAAAGACTTGCTATGACAATTGTTAAGAGTGAATAAATTCTTAATCTGTTCATGATTTTTAATTTAAATTATTATTTAATTGGGCAATGACTGCCTGATATGGTTTTAAAGTCACTTTACCATTTATATTAATTAGATTTTCATAATTATTTATAAGCATGGTATCAACATATTTAGCTTCTTTTAAAACAATACTAGAATCGTGGTCTGTAAAATTTAAAAGAACTAACATTTTTTTTCCATCCATAACTCTGGTATAGGCATAAACTTCTTTGTTTGCAGCATCTAAAACATGATATGCTCCATAAACTAATATGTCATTATTCCTTCTTAATTTCACCATCTCTCTAAAATGATTCAAAATAGATTTTGGATTCTTTTGCTGTGCTGCTACATTAATCTCTTTATAGTTTGGGTTTACTGGTAACCATGGCGTTCCAGTTGTAAAACCTGCATTTGTTGAGGCATCCCATTGCATAGGCGTTCTTCCATTATCGCGTGAAAGAAAATTTAATTTTTTCATGAAAACTTCCATATCATCTCCATCAGCAAGTGCTTTTTTATATCCATTTACGGCAGCAATATCTTTGTATTGTGTAATAGTATCGAAATTAATGTTGGTCATGCCTATTTCGTCTCCATAATAAATATACGGTGTTCCTCTCATACTTAATAAAAACGTATTAAGCATTTTAGCAGAAACTTCTCTAAATTCTGGAGTATCATTACCAAACCTGCTAACAATTCGTGACACGTCATGATTGGAAAGAAATATGGAAATCCACCCTTTTTCTGCAAACGAAGTATCCCATTTGGTAAAAACTTCTTTAAACTCAGCTAAAGTGTAGCCTTCTAAAGAATTTACCAGATCTACACTCTCAAAATGATATGCCATTTGCAGTTCATTTCTATCCTCATCTACCAAATTATGTGCATCTTCTAAAGTGCTTCCTGCGCCTTCAGAAACTGCAAAAACATCGTATTTACTTAAAACCTCATCATACATTTCTTTTAAATATGAATGCAGGTTAGGTCCCATTCCATAATATTTAATAACTTCTTTTTGATACCCTTCGGGTAATGCCGGAAACGTGGTGTCTTTGCTTACAAACTGGAATGCATCTAAACGAAATCCGTCCACCCCTTTTTGAGCCCAAAATTTCATAATATCAAAAACCTCTTGTCTTACTTTAGGGTTTTCCCAATTAAGGTCCGGTTGTTTTTGCGAGAAATAGTGAAGATAATAGGCGTTTGTATGTGCGTCATATTTCCAGGCTTCACCTTTTTCATCAAAGAAACTCCATCTGTAATTAGGCTTACCCTTTTCGGCGGGCCACCAATGATAATAATCTCTATATGGATTATCTCTGGAACTTCTAGATTGTTTAAACCATTCATGCTCGTCGCTACTATGGTTTACAACCACATCCATTACAAACTTCATTTCTCGCTCGTGTATTCCTTTCAATAAATCATCAAAGTCTTGCATGGTACCAAACTCCTTCATTATAGCTCTATAATCGCTTATATCATAACCATTATCATCATTAGGTGACGCATAAATAGGATTTAACCAAATCATGGTAACTCCAAGACTTTTTATATAATCCAATTTTTCAATAATTCCTCTTAAATCTCCAACACCATCACCATCAGAATCTTTAAAACTTCTTGGATAAATTTGATATATAGCACCTTCTTTCCACCATTTTTTTGATGTTTGTGTTACGGTATCGACAGGCATTTTACTTTTATTATCTGAGCAACCTAAAATCAAGGGAATTATTAATATGCATAAAATAATAATTTTCATATATTACTATAATTAATTGTTTTACGCCGTAAAAATTCTTGGCGATATATGTCATTCAATATAGGAACAACATTGAATGACAGCTTTTTAAGTAATTCTTAACAATTTCTTTAATTAATACCACATAATAAACATTTTTAAATATAAAGTGGCAATCTTTTATTCGAAATCGTTTTCGAATAGATTGAAAAAATTGTTTCAAAACCTTAATACATAAAAAAACGACTCGTAATTAAAGATAGCTTTCTTTAAATACGAGTCGTTAACAAATATTATTTCAAGAATGCCTTAGGCTAGAAATAAAAAGTGAATTTGTTAAATTTTTAATTTATTTGCTGCAAATCGTCCTAAATTTTTACCTTGATTTAGTCCATTATCAATGGCAGCTCTATAATGAATACCTCCATATAGTCTGCTTACAGCGGCTTCACTTGAAGCAGAATAGAATGAGCTAAAATTTCGAATTGGTAACCCGAAAGGAAGTTCTGTGTCATCTTCAAAATAAAAATTATCACCAAAAATTTCGGTTAAAATTACAGATGCTGCGCCAGAAACAACAGAATGTCCGCTGGTGTATTCTGGAAATGGCGGGGTTTGTAAAATAGGCAACCAATCTGGATCTATATGCTGATTGATGGTAGTTTCTGGTCTTATTAAATTACTTCTATATTTTTCGTCCCAACAACTAATAAACGCGTCTGCAATAGCTAATGATGTTTTGGTATAAGCATTTACCGTTTCCTCTACATTCGCATTTGTCTTTCTGGATGCAATCTTGGTAATTCCAATCCAATGTGCACCCGGAGATATTTTTTTGGTAGCAAACATAAAATGACCTCTCGTAACCGATACAAATGGGTTACAATCCCAAAAACGTGCAATAGCAATTTCTTCAGAACCATCGCCATTTTTTGTAATTTCTTTACTTACATTATAAACTTCCATAAGTTCGGTATGAAATTGTGTTCCCGGTTTCAATGAAAACTCTGGATGTTTTTCTGGTTTAAATTGTTGTGCCGAATCTAAAAGAAAAGGTCTTATTTCGTTCCAATGAGGTTCAATTCCATCCATATAAGATGGTGGTGTGGGTTGCCATCTCGAAGGATCGTCAGTATCTACAGTAAACTTAGACATGGTACGTGTTTGACTATAATTATCGGTACTTAAATAATCCTTTATATGAGATACCACCTCAAAAGCATATGCTTTAGATTTTTCAAACTCATCTTTATTGATAGCGGTCCAGACAGTGTATAAACTATCTTGTAATTTCGACATTTTCTCTTCAGAAAAAATTAGAGTCTTACTAACCTCCATATGAGCAATTAACGCCGATAATTCTAAATTAACACCATCATTTTCCGTTGGTTTAGGGATAGATTTAAGTTCGTTTACAGTACCAACTAAAGATTTAAATTTCGTACTTTTTTGTGCTAAAATTTCATATGCCGCTATGTTTGGATATGCAAAAATTCTACTTGCCACAGGAGGTGAAAAAATATCATGGATTTGAATTTCCATTACTTTATCTACTGATAAATGGAATAATTCGGGTGACACATTAATGTGTTCTTTTGGTTTACTACAACTAGCTAAAACACCAATTATTAGAAACAGATAAATTTTAGATATTAATTGCTTCATTATACGATATACTATTTATTATTTGTTGATTATATATGACTTGTCATTATTTGCCACAATTAAAAATTTATTATCCTTTAGTTTTACAATCTTTCTTCCACTAAAAGATTTTGGCAAGTTTAAACTACTTGTAAAGATAAACCCGTTTTTCCCTGAATAAGTTAATACGCCTCCTGAATTTGATGAACTTTCACCTAATTCTGTAATAAAACCATAATAATTTCCAGTAAAAATAATTTGATTATTTTCTATAAATATGTCTTCTATGGTACTTAATTGAGCTTGATATGGAAATGGCGTCCCCTTAAATTTTGAACCATTATTTAAATAAATCATGGAACGTAACTCATAGATATATTTAGTTTCTAAAATTTCTGATTCATTTTTTTGAGTTAAATCCAACAAGGTTTCGACTTTAGAAAATGTATTATAATTCAAAAATCTCTTTTTTAACGAAGGTATCTGTTGAACCAATTTGTCTTTAGATGCAAAAGGCACATACTTCCCAAAATAATCATAAAAAATAAGCTGATCTAATTGTTCGTTCTTATCGAAATCATCTAAGTATAATTTTACTGGTTTGTTTTGACAGGCTTTCCATTTAAAATTAAGCCCTGTATTACCTCCAATAATATCTAATTTTCCATCATTATTTACATCAGCAACTTTTACAACATTCCACATGCCGTTAGTTTTATCTAAACCATACTCGCTTGTCTTATTTTCAAATTTTTTGCTACTCATGTTGTACGACAAAATCGTGATTGGCATCCAATCGCCAGCCAGAATTAATTCAACATTACCATCATTATTAATATCTATCCATTGGCTATCGGTTATCATTCCTAGGCGATTCTTAACAACAATCTCAAAAGTATTTTCCCCCTTATTTTTTAAAACAAAACTATAAGGAGACAAACCATAAGCTCCGGGCATAGATCGATTACCAATAAATAAATCTTCTAAACCATCTTTGTCATAATCAAAACTTGACACAGAGCCTCCATTAGTTGCTAAAAGTTTCGATTTTAGTCTGGTAAAATTTCCTTTACCATCATTTATATATACTCTATCTTCCAAGTTAGGGTCGCCCTCCGGAAAGTCGTTACCACCACTTAAGGCATAAATATCTAAATCATTATCAGCGTCAATATCAAAAGCAATGGCATCTACATCTTCATAGACGCTATCTAATTGAAATGCTTGTGTGTCTTTAATTACAAACTCGCCTTTTTTGTTTTGGAGATATAATACTGGTGCCTGATTTCTGGCCCCGCCAATAAACAAATCTTGTAATCCATCTGAGTTAAAATCGGCTCGTACAACCGATGGCCCTTCAATAGACAATTTTTCTGGAATTAAGGATTCACGTTCATAGTCTAAATAGTCGTTTTCTGAGTGCTGATAATTAAAAGGTGTAAATTGATCTATTACCTTGGTTTTATAGTAATATTTAGTTGTTTTATCTTTATCAATGTTTACGATGGTATTTACCTTTAAATCGTCTTTTAATGTTTGTGTGCCATCATTCCAAATAACCTTAAGTGAATCTATTTTATTAAGGTTCTTTAACCCAAAATGAAGTTGTCTTGTTGAACTGGACTGGAATCCTTTAACAGTGGTTTGTTCTTTATAAAACGATTTTCCGCCAGCAAATACATATACTTTCGCGCCATTTGTATTTAGTCCTTTATTTGCTTCAAAGAGATTAACAGATAAGAAATTATTTTTGCGAGATTGCGAGCTTTTGTTTTCTAATAGAGACGCTTTTTCATTTAAATTATTAACCACAATATCTATATCACCATCTAAATCTAGATCGGCATATGCTGCTCCATTAGAATAGGTTCCGGTGTTATTCTTATCTACTAATGATTTTTTAAATGCTAAATCTCCATTGTTTTTTAATAATACATTGGGCAGATTTAACATAGGCATTGTATTAATTAACTTTTGCTCTAAATTGTCTTGCGAAGTTTCTGTGTACTTAGCAAAATCTACATTGCTTAAAAAATTAATATAATCTAAATCATTTGGTCTTTTATAAATACCATTTGTAATGTAAAGGTCGTTCAACCCGTCATTATCATAATCTAAAATTAACGGAGACCAACTCCAGTCTGTTGCATGTGTTTCTGTAATTAAGGCGGCGTCTACAAAAAACTTTCCGTTATTTAACTGTAAATGGTTTCTTGCGTATTGTTGATTGAATCCGAATGATTTTTTTATTAAATTAACCTTGTCTGTATCTTCCCCGCCAGATTTTAAAAACACATCGGCATTAAAAGGCATCATATCTAGTGTTATCAAATCCAAATGGCCATCGTTGGTAATATCGGCAATATCTACACCCATGGTAAATCTTGAAGTATGATTAAAATAATCTGAACTAGCTTCTCTAAACGTTTTATCACCATTATTTATATACAAATAATCATTTTCATGAAAATCGTTGCCCACATAAATATCCATCCACCCATCGTTATTAACATCAGAAGTCGCAATAGCTAATCCATAACCTAAAGCACTGTTATATATACCCGCTTTTTTAGTTACATCAATAAATTTAGTTTGATTGTTTTCTGTTACATTTTCATATAGAATATCTCCGGCGAGATTATCTGATTTTTGACGTAATTCTGAATTTCCATACGAATAAGGCGAATGAACTGAATGATTCATTAAATACATGTCCATATCACCATCATTATCATAATCAAAAAATGATGCCTGAGTAGAGAAACCTGAAAAATTTAAACCATATTGTTCAGCTTGCTCCTTAAAGGTGTTGTCTCCATTATTTATATATAATTCGTTGTTCGATTTAAGACCTTTATAATTACCTACTTTACAAATATAAATATCTAAAAAACCGTCTTTATTTACATCTGCCATAGTAACACCGGTAGACCATGTTGCGTCTTTGCTAATACCACTGGTTTCTGAGATGTCTTTAAATTTTAAATTACCTAAATTTAGATAAAGTTTATCTGGTTTTTCATTTGCCGTAAAATAAATATCTTCTAATCCGTCATTATTAATATCTCCCAGTGCAACGCCACCGCCATTGTAGTAATATAAATACTCAATAATATTTAAATCGCTTTTCGCGTTTAAATCATTAGAAAAATCTATCCCAGAACTCTTAGAATCTACATTATTAAAAGCAGCTTCTTCTGCACTATTTTCTTCACCAGAATTATTGCTCTTTTCTTTTGAACAACTTAAAATCAGTAAAAAAATAAAGACCGTTTTTTTTATCATATCAATATTTATAAACCACTAATGAATCGTTATTTTTTGTAATAAACACTTTCTTATCAATAATTTTCATGTCTCTTATTTGACCATTTACTTTTATACCATTTCCAGTTTTGTGGTATTTAAAATTACCCTTTCCTAGATTCTCTAAATAATAGCCATAAGAGGCATCGTATCTTCCAAATTCCGGCATTACCCCATTTAAGTTTCCTCCTAATATAATATCCTGATCACCATCGTTATCGAAATCTGCGGTGGAAATTGAATAAATGGGTGTAAGTTGTGTTTCAAACGGCAATTCCTTTACATTAAAATTAAAATTACCTTCATTAATTAATACAACCGAGCTAAGTGTATTAGCTTCTAAAACAAAACTTTTATCAAGTTGTTCTTTGGTGAAAATATCTTGAATAGTGGCATTTTTAAACGATTCGTAGTCTGGAAATTTTTTGCTTAAATACTTTAGTTGGTCTACTAAATTATGCCTAAGTGCATACGGGTATTCTTTCCCTACATTATTGGTAAAAGCTAGAATAGGGTCTAAAAAACTATTGCTATCAAAATCATTAACATACAATTTTATAGGCGACTTAGATGATGCTTTGAACCTGCTATTTAAACCATGATTACCCGCAATCAAATCCATATCCCCGTCGCTATCTAAATCGCATTGCTCTAGTGTATTCCACCATCCTTTTAAATTAGATAGTTTATTGTTTTTTGAAAGTGAAAATCGTCCCTTTTGGTTTTCGTATACCATGATACCCATAAACTCTCCAACAACTACTAAGTCTTTATAATTATCTCGATTAATATCAATAAACAAAGCGTCGGTTATCATACCGATATTTTTAAATTCAGGCGCTAAAGCACTCGATTTTTCTGTAAAATTACCTTTACCATCATTAACCAGTAAAAATCCTGAACCCGGCGAACCATAAGCATTTGGAATAGCTCTTTCTCCAACAAATAAATCTATATCGCCATCATTATCAATATCTGCCGCAGTAACAGTACTGCTACTATGATATCCAGTAAGTGTTGGTAGAATTTGATTTGAAACGGTAAAATTTCCTTTGCCATCATTTAAATACAATTTATCTAAGTAATACGGACTAAATTTAGAAAATTCAATACCCCCGCTACATACATACAGATCTAAATCGCCATCACCATCAGCATCAAAAAATACACTTTCAGCATCTTCTGATTCTTTATAATTATTAAATACTGGCGACTTATCTAAAATAAATTTATTATTTTTCTGAATGAACAACTTCGATGCATTGCCCTTAGATCCAGCGATAAAAATATCTTCTTGACCATCGTTATTAATATCGGCAACAGACATTTTAGGTCCTTCAGCACTTCGCATAAAAGGTATTAATCTTTCGATATTAAAATCTACGAAATTATTCTCTTGGTGAACATAATCTATTGTATTATCCTGTTTGGTAAAAATGTTGGACTTGACAGATGTATCTAATGCAGATTTAGAAGGAATAATAGCATCTTTTTCTTCTACAGTAATCGTATTATTTGCTTGTAAATTTACAAGTTTCGATTCCTTGCCTGAAGGCCAAACAACTGTTAATGCAAAATTCTCTTTATCCTTAAACCCAAAATTTGGTCTGTTATCCATCGACGACTGAAACCCTCTTACAGGTTGCTGTTCCAAATAATATGTGTTTGATTTGGTGGTTAATATTAATTTAGAACCTACCCCGTGTTTATTTAAACCTTCTCCTTTTAAAATAACTTTTAAATAATTACCATTAGTATTTAAATTGTTTTTGTAGACAAATAAAGGCATGTTTACATTGTTTACAATTAAATCCATATCGCCATCATTATCTAAGTCGCCATAAGCTGCACCGTTAGAAAACCCTTCGGTATTCAAGCCATTATCCTCGCGCTCAAATTTTAAATTGCCTTTATTTACATACGCATGGTTTTTTACTTTATTTGAAGGAATTAAATCTATTAGTTTTTTATAATCGATTTGTTTGTTGTTTCTAACAATAGACTCTATGACCTCTTCATTAGATATATATTTAAGATAATCTTGGTTGGTTAAATCTTGATAAATACCGTTGGCAATAAATAAATCTTTTAAACCATCATTATTCATATCGAAAAACAATGCGCCCCAACTCCAATCTGAAGCTTCAACGCCACTAAATCTTCCCACTTCACTAAACGTTAAATCACTGTTATTTAACTGCAACATATTTCTTGTAAACTGATGATAATAATCATTCTTTACATTATATTGGTATTTATTCCAGTCTTCAAAAGTGGTTACTGTTTTTAACCTATCATATTCACTCGGAAGCATTTCAGTTACAAAAATATCATTGTAACCATCGTTATTAATATCGGCGGCATCGGCTCCCATGGAGGCACCACTAATAGAATTTAGCGACGATGTTAAACATTCTTTAAAAGTGCCGTTTTTTTGATTGATATAAAGATAATCGCGTTCAAAAAAATCATTGGAAACGTAAATATCTGGCCAATTATCATTATTCATGTCGCTAACCGTAACACCTAACCCAAAACCAATAACACTCCCATAAATACCTGCTTTTGCACTTACATCTATAAACTTACCATCTTTATTTTCAAAAAGTTTATCACCACCTAAGACATCTCTAATTGGACGTTCATTTTTTGTTAAGTTAAAACTGCCAATAGCCTGATAAGAATTATTTAATAAATATACATCTAAATCGCCGTCCAGATCATAATCAAAAAAAGATGCATGTGTAGAAAAACCCATATCATCCAATCCTAGTTCTGATGCGCGTTCTGTGAATGTTAAATCGCCATTGTTTATAAAAAATTCGTTCTGTTTGTTATCGCCTTTAACATCTCCCGAATTACATACATAGATGTCTAAAAAACCGTCGCCATTGATATCTACCATAGATACACCTGTAGACCATGCTCTTGTACCAGCTACCTTAGCTTTGTCTGTTATATCCTCAAATTGAAAGTTTCCTTTATTTAAATACAGTTTATTGTCGCCCATATTAGACGTTAAATAAACATCTTGTAACCCATCATTGTTAATGTCGCCAATTGCAACACCGCCACCGTTATAAAAGTTTCTGTATCTGTAAACGTTAAATTCATCAGTAGACACTAAATCATTACTAAACTTAATGCCAGTATTTTCGGCATTCAATAATTCAAATTGAATAATTGATTCCTTAATTTCTGCTTCTTTTTTATTGCAAGACATTAAAACAGCAAGTAAACAAATAATATAAGTATATGTTTTCATTATGGCTTTACTTCTTTAATTGTTTGATTTTATATGATAAATCTTCGATTAAAACTGACACATCTCTATCTGAATCTATGGCTAATTGAATTTGTCTGTTGCCATCTACTTTTACTAAAATATTATCCCTTACGGTTATAAATTTGTTTCCCGGATACCACTTCATAAGTGTGTCTTGTACCTTTGGCAAAAGCTTGTCTGATAATAAATCTGTATTCCATGGCGCCCAAGCCACATAAGAGAATTTTACATCCATGGACCTTACAATATTATCAGGGCTAAATTTAGCATAGAATAACATTCTTATTAATTTAGTTGTTTGGGTTGTATCTTGAGGATATAAAATGGTTTGAACATAATTATTATCCGGCCCATGTGTTGCAATTCTTCTACTGTTAAGATCCCAGCAAATATTGTAAAAGTCGGTTCTAGTTTGACCAAATTTCAAGCCATGAAAAATATCATCATTCTTTACACCACTTTTTAATTCTTTATTTACAAGTTTGGTATAATCTGATTGACAAGATGCTACTAATAAAACTAATAATAGTATGAGTATATTACATTTAATTGACTTCATAAAATTTTAAACTATCGTTGTTTAAGGTGATTAATATATATTGCTTTTTTCCTATTGTTGTTACCTTGAAATCTCTAATTTGACCTTTAATTTTTAAGGATTCTATTTTTTTAAACTCCCGGTGCGCATTTCCATAAACCAACCAGCCTTGTGAAGCATCTTGTCTGCCAAATTGTGGCTTAATTAAGTATTGATTTCCTCCAAAAACCATATCTAAATAACCATCCTTATTAGCGTCTAAAACCTCTAAAGCCTCAACATTAGAATATTGTATTTCTTTAGGTAATTTTTGTGCTATAAATTTAAATTTATTATTTAGAAATAACGATGTCTCCACCATATTTATATCAACTTTAATTGCCTTTTTTAATTGCTCTTTACTGAATATTGAGTCTATATCAGCATTTGCGTAATCCTTATAATACAATAATTTATGTTTTAGACTTGCAATCTGTGAAATAAGTTCATCTCTATCTAAAATTGGATAGTATTTATTTCCAATTTTGTGGCAAATTATCTGTTCTACGGTGCCATTATTATCAAAATCTGAGACGTACATTCTTGTGCCTTCTTTTAAAAATGTATTTGTTCCCTTATTGCCTACTAAAAGATCTAAATTCCCATCGGCATTTAGGTCTGCTACTTTAACGGTTTTCCAAAAGCCAGAAGTTTTATCTAAACCATACTGCATTGTTTTGTTTTCTAAAACACCTTTATTATTTATAAAAATTGAAATTGGCATCCACTCACCTACAACAATTAAATCTTTTACGCCATCGTTATTAACATCTGCCCATGTGGCATCGGTAATCAGTCCAATATTTTGCAACGCCTTTGGCTTTTTAACCACAAAGGAATTGTTACCTTTATTCTCTAAAATATACCCGCTAGTAGGTATCCCATATGTTTCTACTTTATATCGCTCTCCCACAAATAAATCTTGGTCGCCATCATTATCAAAATCATATACCGAAACAACGGATGTACTTATTGGTGCCTCGAATAATAATGCACCTGATTTTAAAGTAAAGTTTTGCTTTCCATCGTTTATATACAGTCTGTCGTTAAGCGAGAAATCAAACTTGGAAAAGGACTTACCCCCACTTGCAACATACAAATCTAAATCGGCATCATTATCGCTATCAAAAAAAACAGCATCTGAGTCTTCAGAATTAGAATTAAGCTCAAATGGATGTAATATTTCAATAAATGCCCCGTTTGCTTTCGATAAAAATAACGAGCCACTTTGGGCTTTAGCTCCACCTACATAAAAATCTTCAATACCATCATTATTAATATCGGCACTCGCCATTTTAGGGCCTTCGTTATTATACATTTCTGGTAATAATCGTTCTCTGTTAAATTCGACTACACTTTTTTCTGTGTGTTTAAAATTAAACAACCCAGGAACTTGTTTTGATGGAACAGCCCTCACACGAGCATGAAGGTAATCGTTGTTAATGGTCTCTTGAGGCTGAGTAAATGTATATGATTTATTGGTTTTTAAATTATTATATTTCGATTTTTCTCCTGTAGCCCAAGTAATAACCAAAGAATCTATTTTATCCGATTTATTAACGCCAAAAAGTAAATCATTTGAAATTGAGCTTTCAAAACCCCTAGACGGATAGTTTTCTAAAACACTGTACTTACCTTTATTATAAAACACTTCTGCTTTAGCTCCAATTGCTTTGGTATTTTTACCATTCCCTTTTAACTTGAGTGTTATACTCTTATGTTGCGTTGTATCTGTCTTGTTTTCATAAATAAATGCAGGCATATTTACATTATTTATCACCAAATCTAAATCACCATCATTATCTAAATCTCCGTAGGCGCTACCATTACTAAAGCTCGGTTCGTCAAACCCCCATTCTTTAGTTTGGTCGGAAAATTGAAAATCCCCAAGATTCTTATAAGCAACATTTGGAACTGGCTTCGATGGCATTAGGTTTATTAATTTTTCCATGACATGCTTATCATTTTTAATCATTTCCCTTATTTGATCATCATTAGCCATATAAACCAGATAGTCTCGATCTAATAAATCTTTACAAATACCATTGCTTATAAAAATATCTTTAAGACCATCATTATCGGCATCAAAAAGTAGCGATGCCCAGCTCCACTCAGAAGCCGCCACGTTTGAAAATCGACTAATTTCTAAAAAGGTACTATCACCCATATTTCTATGAAGTGCGTTTCTAGAAAATTGATAGTGATAGCCATTTTTAACTTCCATGTCATATTTATTCCAAGATTCAAAAATGGTTTTAGTACGTTGTCTGTCTAAGGTTTTAGGCAACATTTCAGTTACCATGATATCAATTTTGGAATCATTATTCAAATCTGCAGCATCGGCTCCCATAGAACCCATAGATAAAGATTCGAACTGATTAATTAAATTTTCTTTAAATGTCCCGTCCTTTTGATTTGTATATAGATAATCTCTTTCAAAAAAATCATTTGAAATAAATATATCGGGCCAAGAGTCGTTGTTATAATCACTAACAGTAATCCCTAATCCAAAGCCAATTGAGCTGGAATAAACATTAGCTTCCTGTGTAATATTTACAAAAACGTTATTATCATTTCTTAAAAACTGATTACCCGTATTTGTTGGTGTTTTTCTGAGATCTTTTATTAAATCATAATTACCGACTGCCCGAATAGAATTACTTAACAAATAACAATCTAAATCTCCGTCTTTATCATAATCAAAAAAATTGGCTTGAACAGCTAACCCAACAATATCTAATCCATATTCTTTAGATTTCTCTGTAAAAGTTAAATCGCCGTTATTTATAAATAGTTCATTATGTCTGTTATGCTTATCACTTGGAGGGCCGGCTTTACATACATATATATCTAAATAACCATCGTGGTTAATGTCTACAAACGTTACTCCCGAAGACCAAACGTTGCTACATGCAACACCAGCTTTCTCTGTAATGTTTTCGAATTCCCAATTGCCTTTATTTAAATATAATTGATTATCAACTAAGTTCCCTGTAAAGTAAATATCAAGGAGGCCATCGTTATTAATATCACCTAAAGCAACGCCACCACCATTATAAAAATTCTTATAAGTATATGGGTTAAGCTCCTCTTTCTCAATAAGAGTATTCTCAAATGAAACTTTGGTTATTTTTTTTTCAAAAAGAGTGTTTGTATCCTTTTCCTTTTTTGCACAAGAAAAGCACACGACTATGACTAAAATATAATGTTTTAACTTCAATTTTATAGAAATAAATATAAACCAAAACGGGTCGCCATAAAATTATGACAACCCGCTAAAAATAAAAAAAAACTATAATTAATATCCTGGATTTTGAGTTAAAGTTCCTCCACTCGCATCAATTTGTTCTTGCGGAATTGGAAATACATTTCTAAACGACGCCGAAGCTGGTTTTTCCCACCAAGCATCATTAAATTTACCAAAACGAATTAAATCTTGACGACGTGTTACTTCCATAAACATTTCTCTACCTCTTTCAGCTAAGAAACTGTCTGCGGTTAAAGATCCTAAAGCAGGAACACCGGCTCTAGCTCTAATAGTATTAACATCGTTTAATGCTGATGGTAATGACCAGTTAGCAGCTAATCTTGCATTTGCCTCTGCACGAATTAAATATATATCACCTAATCGAATAATTGGCATATCATTATCTGCATTATCTCTTTGCCCTTGACGGAAACTGAATTTACCTAAACGAGCACCACCTTTTCTTGAAGCATTAGGTTCTAACTCATTAATTTCTACTGTATAATTTAATTCTAATTCACCTCCAGTAGCAGCATAATCTAAAATAGCCGAACCTTCATAATCTAATTGTGGCCCAACGATAAAGTTAGCTGCTTTACGTTTATCAGCGCTATCATAAGAATTATAAAAATCTTCTAAAGCAGAATATCCATTCCATGGTTGAGATTGTAAATTCCATGTAAACTGACTTGAGTAATGCAACGTCATTTGCGCAAAGTTCATATTTTGGCCTGAAACATTATCATAAGCAATTGCCCATACAATTTCAGGGTTATTCTGATTGTTAGGAGCAAACACAGCGGCATAACCAGATAAATTATCAGGATCCGACGTCACGGCTGGTCTTTTAGCTGGGTTTGGTACAGAGCAACCATCTGAACATAAAACATAGCCACCGTTAGATATTACATAATCTGCGGCTGCAGCAGCTTCTGCCCATTTAGCTGTGCCAGTATAAACTTCTGCGTTCAAATATAATTTCGCTAACAAACCTGCGGCAGCAAAACGGTTAATTCTATAACGTGTTTGACTTGTTCCTAAATCACTTGAAGAGAAATCTGCTCCAATCACACTCTCAGCTGGTAACAATCCTAAAGACGCTTTTAACTCATTTTCAACAAATGTAAACACTTGTGCTCTTGTTGACTGCGGAGGATTTCCACCTGCTTCTGTTAATATTTTAACACGACCATATAAATCTAATAAACGGTAATAAAAGAAAGCACGCAACGCTCTTACTTGAGCCGTTTGATTAGCATCTAAGTTTCCAGCAGCTAAAGACGTATTACAAGCTCCAATTGCAGAATATTGTTGCCCCCATGTTCCATTAATTGGACCATTAGTAGCTCCAAATGTATGTCTGTGCATATCTATCCAGATACCACCGTCATACCAGTCTCCACCTTTTTGAGTTACAGCCATTTCGTCTGTAGACACAGATTGAATCGACCAATACCCACCATGGTTCGCAGAACCTGCTTCTCTTAATTGATTATATGCAGACGATACAGCATCCGCTGGACCTGATCCACCACCATCAAAAGTACCAAAGGATGGTTCTGTTCCGCTGAATTGGTCGGTAACTTCACCTACCAAGTTTTCATCTAAATCTGTACAGGCACTTACAGTTACAAGTGCGCCGCACAATAAAAATAATTTATAAATATTTCTCATAGTTTTTTTTTAATTAAAAGTTAACATTTACACCAAAGGTGATGGTTCTAGAAGCGAAATAATTATACCTTCTATCGATACCAGGCGTTAATGGATCGGCTGTAGCTCCAAGGAATCCACCATTATCTACAGACCCTTTATCTTGTAAAGATGGCTCTGGATCTCCGCCAGTATAACCAGTGATAGTAAATAAATTCTGACCACTTAATGACAATCTAATATCTTTAAAATATTTATTATCATCACCAAGATCAAATGTATACCCTACAGATAAGTTATCTAATTTCACGAAATCTGCTTTTTCAACATATAACGAGCTAAATTTCGCATTTTGAATTGCTGGATCAGCATATTTAGTGTTCACGTAATTATAAGATCCTTGACTACCTACTCTTGGCTCATAAAATACTCTAAAATTATTTACCAAACTATGTCCGAAAGCGCCTCTGAAGAATGCATTAACATCCCAGTTTTTATATTTAATTGCATGAGACCATCCTAATTCGAAATCTGGAATACCTTTTCCTAATTTCGTTAAATCGCCATCTCTTACACCATCTCCATCTGCATCGATAGCATTTCCTATTACTTGTGCTGTTTGCAAAGTACCATCACCATTTACATCGGCTAAAACCTGACTTCCATCAACAACTTCTCCAGTAAAAACTGGCCCCCAAATTTCACCTATAGCTTCACCTTCAGAAACTAAAATTACATTCGTATCGTTTTGTCCAGGAGCTCCTAAGTTACCTCTCAAAGTTCTTGTATCAAATCTATCTAAAGTTGATTTATAGCTAGATAATACCAATCCAGAATTATAAGTTAAATCTGCAGTTTTAACAATGTCGTAATTAAGCCCTAATTCAAAACCTTTTGTTGATAATTCTCCACTATTTCTAATTTGGAAATTACTAATTAAAATAGTACCATCTGGCAAATCATCAGAAGTAATAGTTCTTCCTAAAATAAAATCAGACACTTTACGTGAGTATATATCTAAAGTAGTAGATAAACGACCTGAATTAAATTCAATACCAAAGTTAGTTTCTGCTTTTTCTTCCCAACTTAAATCTGGATTAGGTTGTCTAGTTGCAACTGAAGATAGTAAATCACCTGCTGGACCATATCCACCTTGTGCAAGACCACTTGCTGAAGGCAACGACCCTGTAACACCGTAACCTAAACGAACTTTAAATAAATCTACACCACTTAATTCTAAATATTTATTTAAATCAACACCTAAACCTACTGCAGGAAACGTACCCCATTGGTTATTTTCTCCTAATTTAGTAGATCCTTCTCTACGTAATGACGCATTAAAATAAATAGCATTGTCAAACGTAGCATTCACTCTTGCAAAAAATGCAATAATTCTATTTTCTGGAGATCTGTTGCTATCCACAGTGAATTGGCCAGCGGTTTTCTGATCTTGCGCCCATTCTAAAGCGTCTAAATAACTAATATTATCATTTGGAAAATCACCTACCGATAAGAAATAATTACTAGACGTTTGTTCTTGCCAAGAATAACCCCCTGTAAATTTTAAATTTAATTTATCGGTTGGGTCCAATCCTAAATCACCATAAAACTCAAATAATTTAGATTTATCATCACCAGTATTTAATCTAGCTAAACCTTTACGAAAAGGACTAGTGGCATTACCTCTAAATAATGATGTAGTTTTGTAGTATTCTTTATTTGTGTATTTTGATTCTTGTTCTGAATACAACGCATTTAATGAAATAGCATCCGATACAGAATATTTAAAATTAGCACTGTAAGTAAACTCATTCCTTTGCCCTGTATTTGTATTTTGATTAATAATAGATACTGGGTTAAAACTATCAAACAAACCTAAAGTTTCAAAATACCCACCAAAAGGAACTGGATTAAACGGGTAAGGTGAATCAACTCCGTAAACGGGCGCTGTTGGGTTGTACATCATAGCATAACGCAATGCTTCATTAAAACCAAAATCTGAATCTCTTTTTGTGTAAGATGCATTGAAATCAATTTTCAATTTATCGTCTAACATCGTAGTAGTTGCCTGTAATCTTGTGTTAAATTGTTTAAACCCAGATTTTTGCAATATACCTTCTGCATCTCTAAAGTTTGTTGAAAGTCTGAAGTTAGTGTTATCGTAACCTCCATCAATTGCTACATTATGAATGCTAGAAACAGCATTTCTAGTTACTAAATCTAACCAATCTGTTCTGTTTCCTAAATCTGTTCCACCAGCAGCAGCGAATTGATCACCATTTAACCTATCTATACTGTTAGATATTGAAGCCGATGCTACAGAACCATTATATGACACAGATGTTTTTCCTGATTTACCTCTTTTAGTAGTTACAATGATTACCCCACTAGAACCACGAGATCCATAAATAGCTGCAGCAGAACCATCTTTCAAGACAGTCATACTATCAATATCGCTAGGATCAATGTTGTTTAATGACGCTCCAATTACGCCGTCAATTACGATTAAAGGTTGTGAGTTAGAACCTACGGTAGAAATACCTCTTAAACGAATTACAGCATCTTCATTAGGATTACCCCCTTTGTTGTAGATACTTAAACCCGCCACTTTTCCTTGAAGTAATTCTGATGGATTATTAATAGTACCCCTGTTAAACTCTTCCTCGCCGACTTTCGTAACGGCTGAAGTAATTTCTTTTTTAGTTGTACTACCATAACCTACAACAACAACTTCGTCTAGTTGCGCAGCATCTTCGGTTAATGTTACATCGACCTTGGTACCAGTAACAGCAACTTCCTTACTTTTATAACCTACAAAAGAGAAAACTAACACGTCTCCTTTTACAGCGTTAATTTGAAAGTTTCCGTCAAAATCCGTGACTGATCCAGTAGTTGTACCTTTTACGAGTACATTAACCCCTGGTAGCGGACCTGACGCGTCAGAAACAGTACCTGTTACCGTTTGAGCATAAATAAAGCTTCCTAGTAGCAAAGCAAAAGGAAGCAAGAGCTTTTTTAGTAGTTTGTTTTTCATAATTTAGTTTGTAATCTAGTTAATTTAGTTTAATTTAATATGTTTAATATGTAAGAGTAACTCCTTGAAAAAGGCTATTACTGAAAAAAAATATTTAGGAAATATGAAACAAAGATTTAATTTTTTTATTCGCATCAAAAAATATTGGTAGAAAACAACAAAAAAAAACACCGAAAACGTTTTCGAAGCCTTTAATCGAGTAAAACATTTGACCTAATTTTTCCCTATTATACAAAAAATAAACTGAAATATTAAAAAATTTATAATTAAAAAAAAATATTTTTTTGTAAGTTACTGTATTTCATATATTTACAATTCATAAAAAAATCAACATTTTAAAATTAACTTTTTTTTTCTAAAATATGATTTTTATCATGATTTTTCAAAGATATTTTACCTAAATCTTAAAAAATGAGCAACTAGTTTCAAACGTTATAAAAAGCACACCCAAGAATAGAAACACAATTATTAAAACAATCCTTATAATTATAACCTTTCATAAACAACCATGGCCATAATCACAGAACGATGAAATGCATGGGAAGTTTCCCCTAACACCTATATTTTTTGTTGGCAACAAAGTTAATACTCTATCAAACCTAAGAAAAGCTCCTGTAAAGTAACTGTTATAGACCAATTTAGATCATTTTAGACATTAGTTTACAAAATCAGTTTAATAGCAAATTAGCTAACCTTCTAATCAAAACAACTTTTAATTAAACCATTTATTTAGACTATTAAATCGAAATCGATTTCGGTTAATTACTTTATTTTTCTTTATGATCTGTAATTTTGTCTACAAAAAAAATCTATTTTCGTCATATTATGAAACAAAAATTAATAATTATGAGATTTTATTTGTCAGTTTTTTTACTACTTAATATCGTATATTCATTTGCTCAAAACGATGGATGGCACATTTCAGCAACCAATAAATCCAATTATACCGGAATAGTTATTGCTAATGGACGAATTGGAGTTTTACCTTCAGAAGAGCCTTTAAAAACTAAACAAATTATTTTAAATAATGTTTATGAAAAAGCTTCTCAATTGGGTGTAAGTCGAATTTTAGAAGGCATGAATTTCGGAAATCTAGACCTTTTTATTGATGATGAATTGATTGATGAAGCTTCCATTTCTAATTGGAAACAAACTTTAAATATGAAGATAGGAAGTTTTACAACATCCTTTGATTTTAAGGACAGAGCCAAAATTTCATACACTATCTATGCTTTAAGAAATGTACCGTATAGTAGTTATATTGATATAAAAATTGAAGCCTTAAAAGACATAAAAATCAAAGCTATTGGAAAAATTGAAAGTAATGAGACATATAAAGACCCGATAAGTACTTTTCGTGTTTTAAAAGATTTAGAAACTACAATGCCAATTTTACAAACCGTTGCAAAAACCGAGTTTGGAAGACATACCGTAGCTACTTCAGCCACTTTTATTTGGCATAATATTAATTCTACTCGAGAAAATCAAAGACCAGAACTTCGTCATAACAAAGTGAGTTTACATAATAATCAGTTAGCTTTTGAAAAGTCAATCAAAAAAAACACTTCACTTGAATTCGCGTGGACAGCTGCGCAATGCACCACACAAGATTTCGATGACCCTCAAAATGAATCTGAACGCTTTGTTATTTTTAATTTACTAACTCCAAAATTGGATTTATTAAAACAACATACAGATTTATGGGAAACCTTATGGCAAAGCGATATTATTATTGAAGGCGATTTACAAACCCAACAAGATGTTCGATTGGCTTTATATCATCTTTATGCATTTGGTAGAGGCGATTCTAATTTAAGCATTGCCCCTATGGGATTATCATCACAAAATTATAATGGACATATTTTTTGGGACACCGAGCTTTGGATGTATCCACCTTTGCTATTACTTAATCAAGACATTGCAAGATCGTTGGTCAATTACCGTTCAGATCGACTAAAAAAAGCTCAGGAAAAAGCCATAAATTTTGGATACAAAGGCGCTATGTTTCCTTGGGAAAGTGATGATACCGGAGAAGAAGCTACACCTGCATGGGCTTTAACAGGTACTTTTGAGCATCATATTACAGCTGATGTTGGAATTGCCTTTTGGAATTATTACAGAGTTACAAAAAATAAAGAATGGCTTATTGAACGAGGCTACCCTATGCTTAAAGAAATTGCCGATTATTGGGTGAGTCGTGCTACCAAAAATCCAGATGGCACATACTCAATAAAAAATGTAGTTGGGGCCAATGAAGATGCACCAAATGTTGATGACAATGCCTTTACAAATGGTTCGGCCATTACAACTTTAAAATATGCTATTCTAGCTGCAAAAGAATTACAAATATCCACTAACCCCATGTGGGAATTTGTTGCAGAGCATATAAAATTATACAAATTTCCAGATGGAACTACCATGGAACACAGTAAATACGATGGTGAAAATATAAAACAGGCCGATGTTAACTTATTGGCATTTCCACTGGATGTTATCAAGGATAAAGAAACCATAATTAAAGATTTAAAATATTATGAGCCCAAAATAAGAATTGATGGCCCAACTATGGGGAAATCTGCATTGGCAACAATTTATGCCCAATTGGGTGACGTATATAATGCTTACAGGCTTTTTAAAGAAAGTTATGAGCCTAACAAAAGACCTCCTTTTGGAGCCCTTTCAGAAACGGCTACAGGGCATGAGCCTTATTTTGCAACCGGAGCAGGTGGCATGTTGCAAACCGTTTTATTTGGCTTTGGAGGTTTACATTTAACAGATGAAGGAATTATTCAAAAAAATCCAATTTTACCAAAACAATGGAAATCCTTAACTCTAAAAGGAATTGGGTTGGAAAAGAAAAACTATTATTTAAAACATTAGTATTAATCAATACATTTCCAGTCATAATTGCAATTAAATTTTCACTACATTCGTTTTAAATTGAACTAATGAAAATTTTTGCACTATGAAATCGGCTACCTTAAAGATTATTGCAAATGAATTAGGATTGTCTATAACCACCGTATCGAAAGCACTTAATGATTATAAAGATGTTAGTGTAATTACAAAACAGCGGGTAAAAGATTTAGCAACCAAACTCAATTACACACCAAATTCTTTTGGACTTGGATTGCGAAAGAAAGAATCAAAAACCATAGGTGTTATTATACCAGATAACGTTCATTACTTTTTTTCGCGAGTAATAAAAGGAATTCTTGAGATTACAGAAAAAAATAATTATTTGGTTATTGTAATGCAATCTAACGAAGATTACGAACTCGAAAAAAAACAAGTAGACTTGCTTGTTAGCAAGGGCATAGACGGTATTTTAATTTCACTCTCCAATAAAACACATAAATTCGATCACCTAAAAAAAATAATTGATAATAACATCCCTTTAATACTATTCGATAAAATAGCTAAAACTGTTAATTGTTCTAAAGTGATTATTGACGACAGAAAAGCCGCCTATGAAGCTGTTTCTTATTTAATAAAAAAAGGATGCAAAAGAATTGCTCACTTTAGAGGTGATTTAAACCCGCAAAACTCTATCGATAGGTTTTTGGGTTATAAACAAGCCTTACTAGACAATAATATTGAATTTGATGCATCCCTTGTATATCTCTGCGATAATAATGCAGATTTTGAAGACGGTTATAATAACGCTAAAAATCTATTAAATGACCATGGAGAAAATGTAGATGCGCTCTTTACGGTGAATGATTTACTGGCTATTGGAGCTATAAAATATTTTAACGACCATAACATTAAAATTCCAGACAGAATTGCATTAATTGGATTTAGTAATTGGTTTATGTCTTCTGTTATTACGCCATCCCTTTCAACAGTTGAACAGCATGGAATTGAAATGGGCAAACAATCGGCCAATCTGTTATTCCATGAGATTAATTGCAAACAAAAAGGCGTTAAAATTGAACCTCAAAAAATAGTGATGCAAACTGAATTGGTAATAAGAGACTCTTGTTAATCTTTTAAAAAATTAATATTCCGTTTTAAACCTGAAAATTTTGTCCGTTTTACTGCCGAATCTTTAAATATTTTTCTAAATACCTCTTCGGTAATCTCCTCCCAATCTTTTTTGGTCATGGATAATAATTCGGGATGCGGATTGAATAATGGCTCATTATGTGCTTTCGAAAATCGATTCCAAGGACATACATCTTGACAGATATCGCATCCAAACATCCAATCATCCAATTTACCTTTAAATTCTGATGGGATGTTTTCTTTAAGTTCGATAGTGAAATAGGAAATACACTTGCTGCCATTAACCACATAAGCTTCGGTAATGGCCTCGGTTGGACATGCATCAATACAAGCGGTGCAATTTCCACAATGATCGGTCGTTCTGAAGTCGTATTCCAATTCTAAATCGATAATAAGTTCTGCAATAAAATAAAACGACCCTACTTGTTGCGTTAGTAAATTACTGTGTTTTCCTATCCAGCCTAAACCCGATTTTGCAGCCCAGGCTTTATCTAAAACTGGTGCGGAATCTACAAAAGCACGCCCATGAACTTCGCCAATATCTTCGTGAATAAAGTTTAAAAGTGATTTTAATTTATCTTTTATTATGAAATGATAATCGGTTCCGTATGCGTATTTAGACAGCTTATAACTGTCTTTTTTTTGTGATTCTGTAGGATAGTAATTCAATAATAAAGAAATAACAGATTTAGAACCTTCTACTAACTTTGTGGGATCTAAACGTTTATCAAAATGGTTTTCCATGTACTGCATTTGCCCGTGCATGTTGTTCTTCAACCATTTTTCCAATCTCGGTGCTTCTTCTTCTAAAAATTGCCCTTTACTTATACCACAAGACAAAAAACCGAGGCGTTTAGCTTCGGCTTTTATTAGATTGGTATGTTTATATTTAGAGCTCAATTATTTATTATTTATACTTCTTTCACAGAGACACTTTAGAGAAAAACATAAAGATTTACGGAGTATATAATCTTAATTTTACATGCTTCATTTACGCAATAGATTCTCCCCATTTGGTGAGATTAAGAGGGGCCTTAGAACAACCCGCCTTGAATAGGCCCCTTTATTTTCCCTAAATGTTTATATGCTAATTCGGTTACTTCGCGCCCTCGAGGAGTTCGCATGATAAATCCTTGTTGAATTAAAAAAGGTTCGTAAACTTCCTCTATAGTTTCTGTGCTTTCACTTACTGCGGTTGCAATTGTAGAAATACCAACAGGACCACCTTTAAATTTTTCGATAATAGTTAATAAAATTTTATTATCCATTTCATCCAATCCATGAGCATCTACATTTAAGGCTTCTAATGCGTACTTAGCAATTTTTATATCAATGCTACCGTTGCCTTTTATTTGAGCAAAATCGCGCACACGACGCAATAAAGCATTCGCAATACGGGGTGTTCCACGACTTCTTCCGGCAACTTCTATAGCGGCTTCCATAGATATGGGCACATCTAAAATTGAGGCACTTCGCTGTAATATGGTAGTTAATAATTCGGTGCTATAATATTGTAATCTACTTTGAATACCAAAACGCGCGCGCATAGGAGCCGTTAATAAACCAGAGCGTGTGGTTGCACCTACAAGAGTAAATGGATTTAAGTTAATTTGAACCGAACGCGCATTTGGTCCAGATTCAATCATGATATCTATTCTGTAATCCTCCATTGCCGAATACAAATATTCTTCTACAATAGGACTGAGTCGATGTATTTCATCAATAAACAGCACATCACGCTCTTCTAAATTAGTTAACAAACCTGCTAAATCTCCAGGTTTATCTAATACAGGACCAGATGTTATTTTTATGCCAACATTCAATTCGTTAGCAAGAATATGCGCCAGCGTGGTTTTCCCTAATCCTGGAGGGCCATGAAACAAGGTATGATCTAATGCTTCACTTCTTAAATTGGCTGCCTGAACAAAAATTTGAAGATTCTCCAATACCTGGTCCTGACCTGTAAAATCATCAAAAGATAAAGGTCTTAACTTTTTTTCGACGTCTAATTCTTCGGGTGAAAAGTTTTCGTTTGTTGGATCTAGGTTTTCGTTCATAGCAGATACCCTTCGACTGCGCTCAGGGTGACATTTCATTTCAATTTAAATACTTCGATATCGCATTCCTGTCTAATTTAGGAATATCAACAAAAGCAAATATAAAGAAAAAGCCTTTCTAAATTAAAGAAAGGCTTTATCAAAAATATTTGGTTGGTAATATTTGGGGCTTAATTTAAAATTGTGAATTCGCAACGACGATTAATATCGTATTCTTCTTCGCTACAAATATCTTCTTTTACACATTTGTTAAGTGGTTGCATTTCTCCATAGCCAATACTTTTCAATCGGTTTCTTTCAATGCCTTTACTCACGAAATATTCTAAAGTTGAGGCTGCACGACGTTTAGATAAATCTAAATTGTACTGGTCGTTACCTCTGGCATCGGTATGCGCAGACACTTCTACCTCCATTGATGGGTATTTTTTCATTAAATCGACTAATACATTTAAAGTTGTTGCTGCATCATTCCTTATTATTGATTTATCGAAATCAAAATAAATTTTATCTAATTCAACTTGCACATCACCTTTTTCGTTTTGTTTCACGCGCTCTTCAGCATCTGCAAACGCTTCTAAAACTAAGTAAATATTGTGTTGAACTTCTCCTTCGCTATTCGTTGAAAACTCTACGTCATGAGGAATATAGGCTTTACGAGTTCCTCTGATTTTATATTTTTTGTTTGGCTCAATTTTAAACAAATAGTCTGCTTTTGTACCAACAATAGAATCTTGTATAACATTTCCAGTTTCATCAAATAAAGTAACTAAAGACCCAGGAAGTAACTCCTTACTATGTTTATCTTGTACCAAACCAGCTACTAAATATTTGGTTAAAATATTCTCGTCTCTAGCAAAACCGTATATTCTATCGAATCCGCTTCGGTTTGAAGATACAAAGCCTTTATTGTCTTTTTCTCTGATAGTATAAGCAAAATCGTCTATGCAACTATTTATTGAACTTCCTAAATTTATAGGTTTATCGAAAGTACCATTTACCAAATTACTTCTAAAGACATCTAATCCACCATAGCCTAAATGACCATCAGACGCGAAATACAACACATCTAGATCACTAATATACGGGAATTGCTCGCGATGTTTTGTATTCACATTTGGTCCTAAATTTTCTGGAGTACCGTATGTGCCATCGTCGTTAATGGCTACTTTATAAATGTCGAAACCACCAATGGTTCCTGGCATATCGCTGGCAAAATAAAGCGTTTTTCCATCTTTACTAATCGATGGATGTTCACAACTGTATTGATAAGAATTAAATGGTAATTCTGTAACATTAGTCCAATTTTCACCTACCATTTCTGCTTTAAAAATCTGAACATGGGCAATTTTTTCTTCTTCGGTTTTGGCGCGCGTATTAATAGTTCTGTTAAAATACATGGTTTTTCCATCTCTGCTAAATGCAGCATTACTTTCGTGAGAATCGGTGTTGATTTCTTCTGAAAAAGGCATTACATTTTCTAGTTTTCCATCTAACGTAAGTGTTGCAGAATATAAATCTAGATAAGGTAATTTATTCCATGCGTATGATGGGCTTTCGGTATTTCTGGTTGAAGCGAATGCCACTTTATCATCGCCGAAAAAAGACAAACCAAAATCACTATTTGTGGAAGCTTCATTGGCTATTTGCTCTAACTTAAACGTATGTGGTGTGGTTTTATCGGTGTTCTCGATATAAGCAAGTGTATTAATTTTTTGGTTATAATATCTGCTTAAATGAATATCGGCTTCTTTATAATCTTTAACACCTTTTAAAGCCTGTGCGAATCTAAAATGAAATTCTATATCTATAGAATCTCCATAGTTAACAAACAACTCTCTATAGGTTTTAATGGCTTTTTGCAGATTGGTATTGTAGTAATAACTATCTGCCAAGTTTTGAAGCACTTCTTGGGTACGATCTTTAGTTTCGTACATTTCGGCTGCTTCAATATAAGCCCTCATTTCAAAAAGCTTATTAGCTCTTTTTATGTTTCCTTTTTGTGCTAGTGCTATTCCACTAACGAATAAAAGGCTTGCAAGTATGTATACATGTTTTTTCATCTCTTTTTAGTCTTTATGGTTAGAAGAATCTTGGTGAACGATCGTAGCCACCTCTAAATCCGAATAGATCAATATCAAACAAAATAAATATTTCGTGAGAACCTGAATTGTAATCACCGAGGTTCGAGGTAGTAAAATCGTAAGCATAGCCTATTTTTAAATCTGGCATCACTCTAAAACTTACTAGCCCACTAATGGCATCATCTAAACGGTATCCTAAACCAGCTTCCAGTTTTTCATTTATTAAAACATTCGCAGTAATATCTAATGCTAAAGGCGCACCTTTAACAGATTTAGCCATAAATGCAGGCTTAAGTTTTAGATCTCTATTGATATCAAAAACATAACCACCTGTTAAATAATAATGAATACTCTGAACACCTGTTGCTTTCACACCATTTTCGGTTTCAATATGCTTAGAATTCAACATATTAGGAGCAGAGAATCCAATATAATAATTATCAGTAAAATAAAATGCTCCAATACCTATATTCGGGAATGTTTGATTAATGTTTTCATTAAAAGCCACATCGGTTGACGCACTACCAGATTGTAGATTAAAGCCATCGAAATTTACATTAAAGAATGTGAATCCGGCTTTAATTCCGAAAGATAAATTACCACGATCTAAGCCCATTGGTAACACATACGCGAAATCTGCATAAATGTTATTTTCCTGAACTACATCGCCTAAATTATCGTTGGTAAACGAGATACCAGCTTCTATTTTGTCGTTAATTGGTGTATGGGCAAAAAAGGTTCCTGTTTTTGGGGCTCCTTTCATTCCCACCCATTGTGTTCTATATAATCCACCCATATTTAAAATGGCTGCTTCTTGCGTTGCATAAGCTGGATTTATGACACTCATGTTATACATGTACTGCGTAAACTGAGGGTCTTGCTGCGCGAAATTTTGAAAAGACATTAATGTCAATCCTACTAAGGCAGCTATTTTATGATATATATTTAAATTTTTCATGTTTTCTAAATTTTGTTTATCTAAAATTATCTGCTTAAGTATAAATTTCCTTGTTTTGGTTTGTTCTCTCCATCGTTAAATATGAAAATGTAATAGTACATACCTACTGGCAAATCGCCTTTTACTGTAGTTCGTGACTGATTTGATCTTCCATTAAAACGAGGGGTTGACGCATTTCCTTTATAAACAATATTGCCGTAGCGATTATAAATCTGCATTTCGAATTTCGGATAAAGAATATCTAAATTATTAACCTCGTAGGTGTCATTTACACCATCGCCATTAGGTGAGAATCCATCCGGTAAAAATAATTCTCCGCAAGACGTTAAATCTGGTGTTACTGCTAATCGTACGCTGCTTTCGCATCCTGTTATGGCATCAATTAAAGCCGCATAATAGGTTGCTAAATTTACAAGTGTTTCAGAATCACTAATCATGGTTCCATCTACACTAGCGTCATACCATATAACATTGCTTGATGATGCATTATATTCTGAAATATTGAGCGTTAAATCGTTTATAGTTGGACCATCATTAATACAATACTCTTTGCTTGCATCTATTAAGCTTGGGGTTGGTGTATCGTTTATTGTTACATTAATTTGAACGCTTACTGACGATTCACATCCTGAAGCTGTAGTTTGCGTTGCAAAATAATCTTCTCCATCTGTTAAGGCAGTTGTTTGTGTTAAAGGTGTTGCTAATGTAGCATCGGTATACCAATTAACTGTTCCCACAGATTGTATACTTGCTGCCAAATCTGCGACAGTTGGAGTATCAACTAAACAGAAGGATGGATTTGCGTCCAACACAACTATTTGAGGAGAATCACTAACGGTTACGGTAATTTGTGCACTAGAATCTGGAGAACAAGGTGAAACTGCTGCCACGGTATAAGTATAAATACCTGGTGTATCAGCACTCGGATTAAATACTCCGGTACCACTTGGTAATGCTGGCGACCATGTTCCTCCACTTTGTGCAGACGTTCCTAAGAAAGTAAATAAATCTGTTGGACCATCAATTACACAAATGGCAGCTGTATTATCTGTTCCTGCATTTGGCGCTAGTGTTACTGAAACTACAACTTCACTTGTATCTGTTCCACATGCATTTGTTAACGTATAAATATAGGTCCCTGGAGCATCAACTAAAGGATCAAATACCCCGGTTCCACTTGCCATTGCTGGCGACCAAGTTCCTCCGGTATCGGCACTTCCGATTAAAGTGAATAAATCGGTTGTTCCATTATTACTACAAACATCTAAAGTATTATTAGTCCCTGCGTTTAATGGCCCATCAACAGTTACAGTTATTGTGGTGCTCGAATCTACACATGGTGCAGAGGCTGTTACCAAATAAGTGAACTGATAATTTCCAGGTATAACTCCCGTAGCATCAAATGTACTTCCTGTTAAAGTTCCCACGCCGTCATCGTTACTCCAAACGCCTCCTGCATCTTGTGTGCCGTCTAATCCTGTAAATAAATCGACAGCATTATTGGTATTACAATCTGCCATTGCGATGGCACTTCCTGATTTTGGTGATTGATATATGGTTGCAGTCACTGCTGTTCTTACCGAAGACTCACAACCTGATGTTGCATCGGTTTGTGTTGCGAAATAATCTTCTCCGTTAATTAATGAAGTAGTTCCCAATAAAGCCGTTCCTCCTGTTGCATTGTCGTACCACTGAATCGTAGTTCCTGTAGCAGATAAATTTGCTATAGTTGCTGCATCACAAAATTCTTGGTTTGCGGGAGCCGTTGGCGCTGGTGTATCGTTTATTATGATTGTAACTGTTACCAATACGTCATCACAACTTCCAATGGCGTTAACATCATAAGTGAAATTATATATTCCAGAAGCAAGCCCATCAAGGGTCACTAAATTTCCTGATAAAGCCAAAGATGAATCATCATCAATCCAAACTCCTGCTTGATCTTCACCTGTTAACAAATCAAATAAATTATATGTTTGGCCTGTTGTAATTGAAGCAATACAAAATTCTATTGCGGCATTTGCTGTTCCCGACTCTGGAGCATCTTCTACAGTTACTACAACGGTAGAACTGTTTGTACAACCATTTACATCTGTAATTGTATATGTAAAGTTAAACGAACCAATGGCTAAACTATTCAAATTAACACTGCTTCCTGATAAAGCACCTGTTGTATTATCGTCTGTCCATGTTCCACCAGTATCTTCGCCAGCTAATTGAGCAAATAAATCTAATGGTGAATTCGCTGCTAAATCATTTTCACAAAATACTGCTGGTGTTGCGGTTCCTGTGTTTGGTAAAGGATTGATTGTTACCATTACTGTTACTAAAACATCGTCGCAACTTCCTATTGCATCCACATCGAAAGTGAAATTGTAATCACCTGGTATTAATGCTGATAAATCTACTGGATTTGCAACTACCGCTCCTGTTGTATCTAAACCTGAATACCAAGTTCCTGTTTGGTCTTCACCTGTTAATAAATCGAATAAATTATAACTCGCTGGTGCTAATCCTTGACAAAATTCTGCAGGAGTGTTTACTGTTCCTGATTCTGGAGCATCTTCTACAGTTACTACAACGGTAGAACTGTTTGTACATCCATTTACATCTGTAATTGTATATGTAAAGTTAAACGAACCAATGGCTAAACTATTCAAATTAACACTGCTTCCTGATAAAGCACCTGTTGTATTATCGTCTGTCCATGTTCCACCAGTATCTTCGCCAGCTAATTGAGCAAATAAATCTAATGGTGAATTCGCTGCTAAATCATTTTCACAAAATACTGCTGGTGTTGCGGTTCCTGTGTTTGGTAAAGGATTGATTGTTACCATTACTGTTACTAAAACATCGTCGCAACTTCCTATTGCATCCACATCGAAAGTGAAATTGTAATCACCTGGTATTAATGCTGATAAATCTACTGGATTTGCAACTACCGCTCCTGTTGTATCTAAACCTGAATACCAAGTTCCTGTTTGGTCTTCATCTGTTAATAAATCGAATAAATTATAACTCGCTGGTGCTAATCCTTGACAAAATTCTGCAGGAGTGTTTACTGTTCCTGATTCTGGAGCATCTTCTACAGTTACTACAACGGTAGAACTGTTTGTACATCCATTTACATCTGTAATTGTATATGTAAAGTTAAACGAACCAATGGCTAAACTATTCAAATTAACACTGCTTCCTGATAAAGCACCTGTTGTATTATCGTCTGTCCATGTTCCACCAGTATCTTCGCCAGCTAATTGAGCAAATAAATCTAATGGTGAATTCGCTGCTAAATCATTTTCACAAAATACTGCTGGTGTTGCGGTTCCTGTGTTTGGTAAAGGATTGATTGTTACCATTACTGTTACTAAAACATCGTCGCAACTTCCTATTGCATCCACATCGAAAGTGAAATTGTAATCACCTGGTATTAATGCTGATAAATCTACTGGATTTGCAACTACCGCTCCTGTTGTATCTAAACCTGAATACCAAGTTCCTGTTTGGTCTTCATCTGTTAATAAATCGAATAAATTATAACTCGCTGGTGCTAATCCTTGACAAAATTCTGCAGGAGCGTTTACCGTTCCTGACTCTGGTGCTGGTTCAACTGTTATTGTTATAATTTCAGTATCGAAACAAGATCCGTTATCTATAGTATAATTAAATGAATAAGGACTTCCTGCTACATTTAAAGTCGTTAGATCTAAAGAACTAGAAATGGTAACATCACTAGCATCTCTCCATATTCCTGAATTATTATCCTGACCGCTTAAGGCAGTAAATAAATCGAATGGTGAATTCGCTGCTAAATCATTTTCACAAAATGTTTGATTCACTGCGACTCCTGCATTCGGATTTGGCAATACAATTACTTGTACTGTTGTAGATTGCTCTGGACAAGGATTTGATACGTTTTGAGTATATGTAAAATTATAGGTAGCAGGAGTATATCCTGATAAGTCTATAGGATTTGTAATTACGGTTCCAGAACTGGTTGCACCTTGTGTCCATTGTCCGCCAGCGTCTTCATTATCTATTAAGGTAGATAAATCGAATGATGATGGTAAATTAGCAACACAAAAAGAGGCAGGATTTGCAGCAGACACTGTTCCTGAGCTATAAACTTGATAAACATTTATGGAAACCGTTGCCACACCATCGGGACATACACCGGCACTAGGCACAGTATATGTAAATACATAATTGTTCTCGGCAGTCAATGTAGAAATATTTACGGTGCCAAGGTGTCCTCCAGAAGTTACTAATGGTCCTGACCAAGATCCTGAGGTTACTTTTGGGGTTCCTAATAAATCGTACAAATTAAAATCGCTTGCTGGTAAACTATCATTACAATATTCTAAAGAAGCTGAAGTTCCAGGCTCAACAGGCGTATCAATATTTACGGTAACCGGAATTGCATTACTAACGCATCCGTTATCTACTTGAATATAATACGTACTTCCATTAACTAATGGTGTAGTTAATGCTAAATCACCTGAAGTTGGGACGCCATTCGTGTCAATACTAGAATACCAATAGTAATTTGCAAATGCAGTTCCAGTATTTAAGTCACCAATAGTTGGGTTATCACTAGCACAAAACATTTGTGGGTTAGAAGGTGTTGGATCTGGAGGTGATACAAACACCGCTGTTTTTGCTACTTCAATTTGACTTGAGCAACCCGTGCCATTTGGCCCAGCATAAAAAACAACATAATAGGTTTTAAATCCGTTTGGAATCACAGTTGTTGTATTAGCTTGGTTGGTTAAAGCTAAATCATTAAAGATTCTAACAGAGCCTCCTGAAGGTATATAGGTTGTAAGTACATCATCGATGTAAGTTTGAATCGTAGCATTTTCATTACTACAATACACCTTATCTAAGATTTGTCCGGTAGGATTAATGGTGAAATCAATATCAACAAACAGTCTAAGAGCACAGCTTGCTGGATTGGTATCGAGATAATACCGTCGCTCTGTGACTAATTGTCCAGAACTAAGTGCGGTTCCGCCGGTACTTGTTGTATACCAAGCAATACCACCACCCATATCCACTGCATACGCATTTAAGTCTGAAACTTTAAATCCTGTTGCGTTACATATCGGTGATGTAGGCGGCGTAGGATTGAGAGCAGGACACTGTGCATTAACTGCAAACGTTGTCCATAAAAAAACAAAAACAAAGGATGCTATTTTAAAGGCATTCCTAATTAAGGGTTTTGTTATCATAATTGAAATATTTTAGATTCAGGTTAATTATAGCCAGTTTAAATTGTTTTCATCCTATTAAAATCCTTAACAGAATTAATCTTACAATTTACACATGGCGCAATTTAACTGATTTTTTTGTATTTCAACGATATTTTTCAAAAAATTTTACATTTAATCGAAAAAAAATGCTTTTAAACGAAAAAACCACCTTAATTAGGTGGTCTTTTTATTACAAAATATGTTGTTTTTTAATGTTGAAGTTCTTCTTCGCCTTCTTTTAGCGGAATATTTTGTGGCACAAAATCGACATCGTGTCCTGGTTTGCTGTAATCATATGCCCAACGATGTACATGAGGAATTTCTCCTGGCCAGTTTCCATGAATATGTTCTACCGGAGTTGTCCATTCTAGCGTAGTAGATTCCCATGGATTCTGTACTGCTTTTTTACCATAAAACATACTGGTAAAGAAATTGTATAAATACACTAACTGTACAACACCACCAACTAAAGCAAAAATGGTAATGATTACATTTACATTAGCTAAATCGTCAAATAATGGAAAATTTGAATTGGTATAATAACGACGTGGTAATCCTGCCATACCAATAAAATGCATTGGAAAAAATACACCATAGGCACAAACTGCAGTTATCCAGAAATGGATATAACCCAAGTTTTTATTTAGCATACGTCCAAACATTTTAGGATACCAATGGTAAATACCAGCAAACATACCGTAAAGTGCTGAAATACCCATTACTAAATGGAAATGTGCTACCACAAAATACGTGTCATGTACATTGATATCTAAAGCACTATCTCCAAGAATGATTCCTGTTAAACCTCCAGTAATAAAGGTAGATACAAACCCTATTGAAAATAACATGGCAGGATTCATCTGTAGATTTCCTTTCCATAGTGTTGTTATCCAGTTGAATGCTTTTACAGCCGATGGAATCGCAATTAATAAGGTAGTGAATGTAAATACAGATCCTAAGAACGGATTCATTCCTGAAACGAACATATGATGTCCCCAAACGATGGTAGATAAAAATGCAATGGCTAAAATTGAAGCAATCATGGCACGATATCCAAAAATTGGTTTACGTGAATTAGATGCCATTATTTCAGACACCAGACCCATCGCAGGTAAAATAACAATATATACTTCAGGGTGACCTAAGAACCAAAACAAGTGTTCAAATAAAACCGGCGAACCTCCTTGATAATGTAAAACTTCACCTTGAATAAAAATATCTGAAAGGAAAAATGAAGTTCCAAAACTTCTATCCATTATTAATAATAAAGCAGCAGACAATAATACTGGAAATGATATTACACCAATTACAGCAGTAATAAAAAATGCCCAAATAGTTAATGGAAGTCTTGTCATAGACATTCCTTTTGTACGCAAATTTATTACAGTAACAATATAATTTAATGAACCTAATAAGGATGATGCAATAAATATAGCCATAGCTACTAACCATAAGGTCATTCCCATTCCAGAACCACCTTGTGCCATAGGTAATGCACTTAATGGTGGATAAATAGTCCATCCAGCAGCTGCAGGTCCTGCTTCAACAAATAAAGATAATACCATGATTACACTTGATAAAAAGAATAACCAATACGATACCATGTTTAAAAATCCAGAAGCCATATCACGTGCTCCAATTTGTAACGGAATTAACAAATTACTAAAAGTACCACTTAATCCAGCAGTTAATACAAAGAATACCATAATGGTACCATGAATAGTTACTAAAGCTAAATAGATATCGGCATCCATAACACCATCTGGTGCCCATTTACCTAATAACGCTTCAAATAATACATTAGGCTCTTCTGGCCATGCAATTTGCATACGAAACATCATAGACATAAGCACTCCTATAACACCCATAATGGTACCAGTAACAAGGTACTGTTTCGCAATCATTTTATGGTCTTGACTAAATATATATTTAGTTACAAACGTCTCTTTGTGATGATGTCCGTGGTCGTCGTGAGCGTCGTGAGCGTGAGTATCTTCGTGTGATGACATAATCTTATATCGTTTTATCTTTTTTAATTAATTAACTAATGAGTTTTTGAATTCCTTTTGCTCTTTCATCCATGCGTCATACTCTTCTTGAGTTTCAACCACAATTTTCATTTGCATGTTATAATGTGATTTTCCGCATATCTTATTACATAAAAGCAAATAGTCAAATTCATAAGGCTCTAAGGCTTCTCCGCCTTCAGCAATTAATTTGTTACTTTTTTCTACTCTAATATTATTAATGTTTTTGACTTTGTCTATTATCTGAGGGGTTTGTCTCATATCGGCAGTCGTTACTGTTGGTGTAAACCCGAATTGGGTTATCATACCAGGTACACAGTTCATTTGTGCTCTAAAATGTGGCATATAGGCTGAATGCAATACATCTTGAGAACGCATTTTAAACAACACTGGGCGTCCCACAGGTAAGTGCAATTCTGTAGTAATTACATCGTCTTGCGCACTTGGGTCTGCTTCATCAATACCAAGAATATTTGCTCTATCTATATCAATTAAACGCACATTTGCTTTTCCTAAAGTATTATCTGCACCAGCGTATCTAGCTTTCCAGTTAAACTGTTGTGCATATAATTCTACTACCAAAGGATCGTCACTTTCGTCAACCCCCATGATATTTATCCATGTATTTAATCCGTAGATAATCAATCCTGCTAAAACTATTACCGGAATAATTGTCCAAATAGCTTCAAGTTTGTTGTTATCTGCAAAAAACAACGCTTTTTTACCTTTTTCACCTTTATATTTAAAAGCAAAATAGTGTAATAAGAATTGCGTAACAGTCTGTACAAAGAAAATAATTACCATAGAGATAACCATTAAATTGTCTATGGTTGGACCATGTTCTGATGCCGAATTAGACATTAAAGGCAAGTCGCCCCATTTTGCAAAACTTACTATGGTAATGATATAGATGAATGCTAAAAAGCCCATCATTAAATACCCGTTTATTTTATTATCCTTATCGTTAGCAACCTGAGTATTTTCGTTTTTAGCCTGCGCTAAATCGAAAATCTTCACCATTTGCCAAATGGCTATTAAAATAAATACTAAAACTATAATTGTTAATAAAGCAGTCATTGTTATCGTTCGTCTTTATTTAATTCTTAATTAATAATGGAATTGTTCACTTTCTTTTCTAAAAGGATATCCTTTTACAAGTAAAGGTGCTTTTGTTAAGGCTGTAAACACTACAAAAATGAATAATCCTGCAAAAAGCAATACAGCACTAATTTCCGGAATACCTATAAACCATCTGTCTCCTACTGTTGCTGGCATAATCATATTGAAAATATCTATATAATGTCCGAATAAAATCACTATTCCAGTCATTACCACAAAATAAGGTACACGCTTGTAGTCAGCATTCATTAACAGTAAAATTGGGAAAACAAAATTCATAACTACCATCCCTAAAAATGGTAATTTATAATCAGCAAAACGCGTTACGAAATAGGTTACCTCTTCCGGGATATTTGAATACCAAATAAGCATGAATTGTGAAAACCATAAATAGGTCCAGAAAATACTAAACGCAAACATAAATTTAGCAACATCATGCAAATGGTTTTCGTTTACAAACTCTAAATAGTTTCTAGACTTTAAGTAAATAGTTACTAATGCAATTACAGTAATACCACTAACAAACATACTAGCAAATACGTACCATCCAAATAAGGTAGAAAACCAGTGTGGATCTACACTCATAATCCAGTCCCAAGACATCATGGATTCGGTATAGATAAAGAACACTAAAAATCCTGCCGCAATACGAAACGATTTTTTAAAGTTACTGGTGTCTTCTGCAGTATCTTGTGCAATAGAAAATTTACGTGCAAAATGGCGGTATAAACTCCATCCTGCGATGAATATTAATCCGCGAATTATAAACCAAGGTAAATTTAAAAATGACGATTTTCCTTGAATTAATTTATCATGAGCAACCACCTCAGGGTCCATCCAAACAAATAAATTATAATGACCTATTGTACCCGAAGCCACAGCAATTGCTAAAACAATTAATGCACCGGGTAATACATAGGCTGTAATAGCTTCCATAACTCTAAAAAGAACTGGAGACCAACCTGCTTGTGATGCAATTTGAATAGCGTAAAAAGCCAAAACACCTAAGCCAATCATCATAAAGAAAAAGGCGGCAACGTACAAAGCAGACCAAGGTCTGTTTGCGATTTGATGCTGAACATGTTTCGCATGATCGTCACCATGATGCGCTTCATCAGCTTGAGCATTATGAGAATCTGCAACGGCATGCGTAGCTTCTTCCGAATGTCCATCACCATGTGCAGAAGCTTCTTCAGCAAGTAATGTTTTTACTTCATCTAAAGATTTATGAGATGTCATAAAACCATATCCCACACCTAATGCTCCTAAAATCATTAGAATGAAAGAAAATGTCTTTAATTTATTTGAAAATGTATACATATCTTTATAATAATCTTGTCGTTCTTATTTTTCTAGTTGCGCTTTTAAATCTAACACATACGAAACAACTTGCCAACGCTCTTCCTCTTTTAATTGGTTTGCATACGAACCCATCGCATTTTTACCATAATAAATAGTATGATAAATACTTCCTTCGTTGATGGCTCTTCCGGTGTCATCGTAACTAGGTATCCCCAGAATTTTTTCGCGTTTTACTAAATTTCCTTGTCCGTCACCTTGTGCACCATGGCAAATTCCACAATAGATATCGTACAATACTTTACCTCTTTCTAAATTTACCTGGGTAGAATCTAAAGGACTTTTTAAGGTCTCTTTTGCTAACAAATACCCTTCGGTTGTGTTATCAATTTCAAAAGGTAAATGGCCTCTAGCAATACTGCCATCGGCAGGTAACTGCGCTTCAACACCATTTGGAAAAGCAGCTTCTCCATAAGTTTCATACCCTTCAGATTCATACATATTTGGCATAAATTGATAGTTCGGTGCTGTATCTTTTTTACATGAAACCACCACTATTACAAGGGCTAATACTAATATTTTAATCGAGCCTTTCATCATCATTAATGCGCTTTATCAATTATATTAATTTCAACTGCTCCAGTCTCTTTTAGTAAACTTTCAAGTTCTTTTTCATTTCCATCTATAGCTATCTCCATTAAAAAATGGTCGTCTGTAGTTCTAGGGTCCGGGTTTTCAGCCTGTTTAAATGGCCACATTCTACTACGTAAATAAAAGGTGATTACCATTAAATGCGCCGCAAAAAACACTGTTAATTCGAACATAATTGGCACGAAAGCCGGCATGTTTTCAATATAACTAAAACTAGGTTTACCTCCAATATCTTGAGGCCAGTCTTCTATCATGATATAATTCATCATAATAATAGCAACCGATAACCCAACCAAACCATACAAAAACGCTGTAATAGCAATTCTTGTTGGCGCTAAGCCCATAGCTTTGTCTAATCCGTGTACCGGAAATGGCGTGTATATTTCTTCAATGTGATATCTCTCTGCCTTAACTTTTTTAACGGCCGACATTAAAACATCATCATCTGTATAAATAGCGTGAATAACTTTTGAAGCTTCCATTGACTCTATTCTAGTTTATTAATTTTTTAGCTTGTCCAGACCAATCATCACGTTCTGCTCTTCCTGGGAAGGATTCCGTAATAGCATCTAACAAGTCATATTCTCTTTTGGTCATTTTGCTAACTTGAAGAAAGGTAAAAATACCAATACTGTGAAGTACTTCTTCCATTTTAGGTCCAATACCACTAATTTTCTTTAAATCATCTGCCTTTTGTGTAGTCGCATCAAACGCACCAATGCTTCCTAATAAATCGCTAACTTTTGATGAATTATCTGCTTTTGTTTCTGGCTTAGAAGCTGCTACTCCCATAGAGGTTCTTGCATCTACACCAGTACCTACTAAACTTCCTCCACCTTCTCTAATTTTTTTGTAACGCTCGCCCGAAGATTTTAAGATTGTTTTCACCTCTGCCTGTGCAATTACAGGGAAGGTTCTTGAGTACAATAAGAATAACACAAAGAAGAATCCAATAGTTCCGATAAAAATTCCAATATCCACAAATGTTGGAGAGAACATGGTCCATGATGATGGTAAATAATCTCTATGTAATGAGGTAACGATAATTACAAAACGCTCGAACCACATCCCTATATTTACAACAATAGAAATAAAGAATGAGAACATAATGCTAGTACGTAATTTCTTAAACCACATAAACTGTGGAGAGAACACGTTACAAGTCATCATCGCCCAATAGGCCCACCAGTAAGGTCCGGTAGCTCTGTTTAAGAAGGCGTATTGTTCGTACTCAACACCAGAATACCAAGCAATAAATAACTCCGTAATATAAGCCACACCTACAATAGAACCCGTAATCATGATTACAATGTTCATTAATTCGATGTGTTGTACTGTAATATAATCTTCTAGGTTACACACTTTTCTCATAATGATAAGCAGCGTGTTTACCATGGCAAATCCTGAGAATACCGCTCCAGCAACGAAGTATGGCGGAAAAATGGTTGTATGCCATCCTGGTATTACAGAAGTTGCGAAGTCAAAAGATACAATAGTATGTACAGAAAGTACTAAAGGTGTTGCTAAACCAGCAAGTACCAGTGATACTTCTTCAAAACGTTGCCAATCTTTAGCACGACCAGACCATCCAAAACTCAATAATGAATAAATTTTCTTTTGGAACGGTTTAATCGCTCTATCACGTAACATGGCGAAATCTGGTAATAATCCTGTCCACCAGAATACTAATGAAACCGATAAATACGTTGAAATTGCAAATACGTCCCAAAGTAACGGTGAGTTAAAGTTAACCCAAAGGGAGCCAAATTGATTAGGAATTGGTAATACCCAATACCCTAACCATGGACGACCCATGTGAATAATTGGAAACAATCCCGCCTGAACTACCGAGAAGATGGTCATCGCCTCTGCAGAACGGTTAATTGCCATTCTCCATTTTTGACGGAATAGTAAAAGTACCGCGGAAATAAGTGTTCCTGCGTGACCAATACCAACCCACCAAACGAAGTTAGTAATATCCCAAGCCCAACCTACAGTTTTATTTAAACCCCAAGTTCCAATACCCGTAGATATGGTATAAATAATACACCCTATACCCCACAAAAAAGCTGCTAGGGAAATAGAAAAAACTATCCACCACTGTTTATTTGCTTTTCCTTCTACAGGAAACGCCACATCAACGGTAACGTCGTGATATGATTTTTCGCCTGTAACTAAAGGTCTTCTAATAGGTGCTTCGTAATGAGACGCCATTTCTTACTTGTTTATTTGTTTATTTGTTTCCTTGTTTAAATGTTTACTTGCTTAAAAGACACATCTTTTTAAACTTTTTACTTTCAAACTTTTTACTTTATCTATGCTTCGGTTGTATTTCTCACTTTTGTTTGATACATCACGTTTGGTTTTGTCCCTACGCTTTCTAACAAGTGATACATACGATTATCTTCTTTAAGTTTTGCAACTTTACTTTCTTTATCGTTGATGTCTCCAAAAATCATGGCGCCATTGCCACAAGCTGCAGAACAAGCTGTTTGGAATTCTCCGTCTTTAATTTCGCGTCCTTCGCGTTTCGCATCAAGAATCGTTTTTTGTGTTTTTTGAATACACATAGAACATTTTTCCATCACACCACGAGAACGAACAACCACATCTGGATTTAACACCATACGTCCTAAATCATCATTCATATGATAGTCAAATTCATCATTTCCTGCATATAAGAACCAGTTAAAACGACGTACTTTATAAGGACAGTTGTTTGCACAATATCTGGTACCTACGCAACGGTTGTAAGCCATTTGGTTTTGACCTTGACGCCCATGAGATGTTGCTGCAACAGGACAAACTGTTTCACATGGTGCATGGTTACAATGCTGACACATGATTGGTTGGAATGCCACTTGAGGATTATCTGAAGGGTTTTCCATTTCACCAAATTCACTTAATGAGCTTCCTAAACCAGAAATATCATCTTTCTTGTCATTATCTTCAATGAAACTTTCTTCAGATGAGTAGTATCTATCAATACGTAACCAGTGCATATCACGGCTACGACGTACTTCTGTTTTACCAACTACCGGCACGTTGTTTTCAGCGTGACAAGCAATTACACAAGCACCACAACCCGTACAAGCATTTAAATCGATTGATAAATTGAAATGATGACCAACAGTACGATCGAATGAATCCCATAAATCCACTTCTGGTGATGTTACAGGAGTCTCCACATGGTTTAAAGATACTACAGGTACCGCATTCCAATGAGATTTATCTTTTGTATTGAATATTTCTAAAGTCGTTTCTTTAATAATATCGCCACGACCCATTAAAGTATTATGTAATTGCACCGATGCAAATTCATGCTCTCCAGAAGCCGCTTCAATTGATACGCTCTGAACCGTGTTGAAATTTTGGTACAATGCATAGGCATTAACACCTGTTTGCATTTCTTCCTTTAACCCAATAGTTCTTCCATAACCAAGTGCTAAACCAACAGAACCTTTTGCTTGACCCGGTTGTATAATAACTGGAGCAACAATACTTTTTCCATTTACAGTCACTTTCGCATAACTTCCGTTTAATGCACCGTTAGCAACATGTTTGTTTACTAAACCTAATGCATCGGCATCTGCTTTCGATACTGTCAAATAGTTGTCCCAAGATGTTCTTGTAATTGGATCTGGAAACTCTTGTAACCATGGGTTGTTGGCTTGTTGGCCATCTCCCATACCTACTTTGGTATATAAGGTTAATTCTAATCCTTGTTTTTTTACTGAAGCCGCTAATGTTGATGCTGCATTTCCAGAAGGTGCTTCAACTGGTGCTTCTACCGGCGCTTCAACGCTAGCAGTCGCAACTGTTTCGGTAGCAATTGTTCCAACAAAAACACCGTCATGCAATGCCTGATTGAAAGAACTACCTCCTAAAATGCTTGTTCCCCAAGCTTCTTTTATATAGTCATGATAAGAAACTGTATTTCCTGTCCACGCCAATAAAGCCTCCTGAAATTGTTTCGTATCAAATAACGGACGAATTGCAGGTTGTGTTAAACAGTAATGTCCTTTTTTAATTTCCACATCACCCCAAGCTTCTAAATAATGAGGTGCTGCACCTATATATTGAACTACAGAAGACGTTTCATCTACTTTCATAGAAAACGCTACTGTTAATTCTGTTTTTTTCAATCCTTCAGCAAAATCTGAAGCATTAGATAATGTGTATAATGGATTAACACCACTCATGATAACAGCGCCTACTTTTCCAGCTTTCATGTCTGAAACCAACGCGGCAACTGATGCATCACTACCTTGTCTTGTTTGTATTGGCGTTGCTTTATCAAACGCTTTACTGCCTAAAAATGCATTTATTTCTAAAACGACTGTCTGTGCATTTATATCTTGAATACCGGTTACAACAACACCTTCATTTCCCGCTTTCTTTAATTGAGCCGCCGCATTTTTTACAGCTTTTTCAACCGCATCTGGCAACGTACCTGTTACAGAACCACCAACAACATAACTATACAATTTAGCTAGGGCTAATTTTTGTTCGCTTGGAGTTAATGGCACACGTTTATCAGCATTCGCACCAGTTAACGACATATTAGATTCAAATTGAATATGACGCGACATTTTTCCTTCTTGAGGTAAACGTCCTTTTGCATATCCAGCATCAAATCCGCCACCTTGCCAATCTCCTAAGAAATCTGCACCGATTGAAACAATAGTAGAAGCTTTCGAGAAATCGTAATTAGCTAATCCGCGTTCTCCATATTTTGCTTGGTAAGCGTCTAACGCAGCAGATTCTGAAACAGCATCATATATGACGTGACGTACATTACCGTATTTTTCTTTAAATTCTGAAATTAACTTACTTGTAGAAGGACTCGCAAAAGTTTGCGTTAGTAATACAATTTCTTTACCAGCAGCACTTAAACTCGTTAATTTATCACTTATTTGAGCATTAAAATCGCTCCAAGAAATAGTTTGTCCATCTTTTTTTGGACTTTGAATTCTTAAACTATCATATAGCCCTAAAACCGAAGCGTTTACTCTGGCATTTGCATGACCATTCGTATCAGCTAAAGCATTATTTTCTATTTTAATTGGACGTCCTTCACGCGTTTTTACCAAAACACTTGCAAAATCAAAACCATCGGCAATTGTAGTTGCGTAATAGTTGGCCACCCCAGGAATAATCTCTGTTGGCTGCACAACATAAGGAATCGATTTTACTACAGGTCCTTCGCAAGCAGCCAAAGATGCTGCAGCAGTACTAAACCCTACATATTTTAAGAAATCGCGACGTGTTGTTGAACTCGCTCCCAATGTTTCTTTATTACCTAAAAACTCATCGACAGGAATTTGCTCAACAAACTCGTTTTGTTTTAGCGTCTCAACAATAGAACTATTCTCATTTAGCTCTTCAACACTTTTCCAGTATTTCTTGTTTGATGACATATTATATAATTGAATTACTTCTTATTAAATTTATTAATAGTGGCATTTTCCACATTCTAAACCACCCATATCGGCTACTGTAAAGGTATCTTTACCGTACTTCTTAGCTAAAGCCTCATGAATTTTTGTATAGTAAGCATTATCTTTAACATTTACATCGGTCGTTCTATGGCAATCAATACACCAACCCATGGTTAAAGGTGCAAATTGACTAACAACTTCCATCTCTTGTATTGGGCCATGACATGTTTGACATTCAACCCCTGCAACAGACACGTGTTGTGAATGGTTAAAATAAACAAAATCTGGCAGGTTATGAATTCGAACCCATTTTACAGGTTGCGATTTACCCGTATATTTTTGTTCAGCATCATCCCATCCAACGGCTTTGTATAATTTTTTTATTTCAGCATTGTAGTCAACACCTATAGCCGCACCTTCCGCTAATGTTTCTGGAGCTACTTCATAAATAGATTTATGGCAGTTCATACATACATTTAAAGAAGGAATTCCTGAATGTTTACTTTCTCTTGCAGATGAATGGCAATATTTACAATCTATTCCATTATCGCCAGCATGAATTCTGTGCGAATAATGTATTGGCTGTACCGGCTCGTATCCTTGATCGATCCCAATTTGCATAAAGTAGCCATAAACAAAATAAGCACTTGCTAATAAAAAGAATATTGAAACAACCAACATTAAGAATTGATTCTTAACAAATGCTTGCCAAAGCGGCATTCTTTTTGATTCTTCAGGTAATTCTATATTTTGAGCCGCCGCAAAACGACGAAGTGTTTTGTTTACAACATACAACCCTATTGCCAATAAGAAAAACAAAATAGCTAAGGCTCCTAATATAAGCTCGTTAGAAATTCCGCCTTCTGTTGCAGTGGTGGTTGCAGCAGCACCGGTTGCAGCAGCCGCTGGCGCTTCAGCTTTCACCTCCGCTGTATACGCTAAGATATTGTCGAGATCTTCATCACTTAACTGTGGAAATGCCGTCATGGCTGCTCCACCATATTCGTTGTATACTTTGTTGGCGTAGGCGTCTCCAGATTTAATGACCCCTGAACTGTTTCTAATCCAAGCATAAAGCCATGCTTTATCTAAACCTTGTTCATCTGCTAAACGTGCTTCTACATTTCGCAATGCAGGTCCTGTCATTTTTTTATCTAATTGATGACATGCAGCACAATTGGCATTAAACAAAGATTTCCCTTTTGCCGCATCTCCTCCTTGAGCAGAAAGAGTTGTTGAAAACGCTAATAAAATGATTAAGCCTAAACTAAGAATATTCTGACTTAATATACGGTGAATCACCTTTCTCATATTGTTGGTTATATTAACTTCTTAACTTTGGTATGACTTTTGTCATTTTTTAAATAAAAAAATCACAGTTATAAAATCACAGGCAAAAGTAATATTTAAACTCGATTTGAGAAATCTTAGTGATGCGATATTGCTAATTTAGAATTATTATAAATAATAAAATAGGCCTAATTTAAGTTTATAACGTATATTTTTGCATAAATTTATTTGATTATGAAACTATTAAAATTAAGAATTAGTCTTTTAGGTATTTTTACTTTTTTGCTAACTTCTAGCTATTCTTTTGGGCAACAAGGCACTTTATCCATTCAACAAGACAGTAAAATCACCAATTTACTGGAGATTAAAAAAGAAATGAATAAAAATGAAGCTGATTCTGAACGCTATAAAATACAAATCTATTCAGGTAATCGGGCTAGTGCAGAGTCTGCACAACGGGACTTTAATTTAAATTTTACAGACTGGAAAGCAACCATACAGTACGAAACTCCCAATTTTAAAATATGGGCTGGAAATTTCACAACACGTTTAGAAGCAGACCGTGCGTTGAAGCAAATTAAAAATAAATTTCCGAGTGCCTTTATTTTTAGACCTAAGAAATAATGGTTAGATGGTTAGATAGATGGTTAGAAAAATAAAAAAAAGCGACCCGTGGGTCGCTTTTTTTATGCTTGTATTATTTACTTATTTAAGTTTCTTTTTAACTTCCACTTCATGGAACGCTTCAATAATATCACCTTCCTGAATGTCGTTGTAGTTCTTAATTTGCATACCACAATCAAACCCTTTGGTTACTTCTTTAGCGTCATCTTTAAATCGTTTTAAGGATGCCAATTCACCTGTAAAGACAACAACGCCATCTCTAATTAAACGTATTCCTGAGTTTCTAAGAATCTTACCATTGGTAACCATACAACCGGCAATACTTCCAATTTTAGTAACTTTAAATATTTCTCTAATCTCTGCAGTACCTGTAACTTCTTCTTTAAACTCTGGAGATAACATACCTTCCATAGCATCTTTAAGATCGTTGATAGCATCATAGATTATCGAATACGTTCTAATATCTATTTCTTCTTTATCTGCTATCATTCGAGCGTTACCTACTGGTCGTACATTAAATCCAATAATAATCGCATCAGAAGCCGAAGCTAATAATACATCACTTTCGGTAATGGCTCCTACGCCTTTATGTAAAATATTAACCTGAATTTCTTCGGTAGATAATTTCTGGAAAGAATCTGTTAATGCTTCAACAGAACCATCCACATCACCTTTAAGGATAATATTTAATTCTTGGAAATCTCCTAAAGCAATACGTCTTCCAATTTCATCTAAAGTAATATGACGTTGTGTTCTAACCGATTGCTCACGTTGTAATTGTGCTCGTTTTGCTGCAATTTGTTTTGCCTCACGCTCGTCTTCAAAGACATTAAACTTATCACCTGCTTGTGGTGCACCATCTAAACCTAATATAGACACTGGTGTTGAAGGGCCTGCAGCAACAACATTATTGCCACGTTCATCCTGCATCGCTTTTACCTTACCACTATTTTTTCCAGCCAATACATAATCTCCAACTTTAAGTGTCCCTGCTTGTACTAAAATAGTCGCTACATAACCACGTCCTTTATCTAAATACGCTTCTACAACAGTACCTAATGCTGCTTTATTTGGATTTGCTTTTAATTCTAATAATTCGGCTTCAAGTAATACTTTTTCAAGTAATTCTTTAACCCCTGTTCCTACTTTCGCAGAAATATCATGAGATTGAATTTTACCACCCCAATCTTCAACCAATAAATTCATTTGTGCTAATCCTTCTTTAATTTTTTCAGGATTTGCAGCTGGTTTATCAATTTTGTTAATTGCAAAAACAATAGGCACTCCAGCAGCTTGTGCATGGGCAATGGCCTCTTTTGTTTGTGGCATGATATCGTCATCGGCCGCAACCACAATAATCGCGATATCTGTTACTTGAGCTCCACGTGCACGCATCGCGGTAAACGCTTCGTGACCTGGTGTATCTAAGAATGCAATTTTTTGTCCGTTATCCAATTCAACCCCGTAGGCTCCAATATGTTGTGTAATTCCACCAGATTCTCCAGCAATTACATTTTCTTTACGAATATAATCTAAAAGTGATGTTTTACCATGATCAACGTGACCCATTACAGTAACAATCGGTGCTCTTGGTTTTAAATCTTCTTCTTTATCTTCATAAATTTCGATAGACTCCTCGATATCGGCAGTTACAAACTCTACTTCGTAACCAAATTCTTCAGCAACAATAGACAAGGTTTCAGCATCTAAACGCTGATTCATGGTTACCATCATTCCTAAAGACATACACGCCGAAATAATTTGAGTTACCGGAACATCCATCATGGTAGCTACTTCACTTGCAGTAACAAATTCTGTTACTTTAAGAATTTTGCTTTCTGCTGCCTCTAATTCTAAATTTCTTTCAGTTTGATCTCTATGTTGATCTCTCTTATCTCTTCTATATTTAGCACCTTTTCCTTTAGACGATTTGCCTTGAAGTTTTTCGAGTGTTTCACGCACTTGCTTTTTAACATCTTCGTCGCTTGGATCTTCTTTAACTACTGGGCGTCTTGATTGACCGGACTTCCCTTTATATCTATCATTCCCACCCCTGTTGTCTGTAGACTGATTTGGTCCGCCTCCAACTTTACTAATACGTCTTCGTTTTTTCTTATTTCCGGAAGCTCCATCGGCGCCTTTAGCATCTGATTTTTTATCTTCCTTCTTTTTCTTAGGTTTATTAAACTGTGATAAATCGATTTTATCGCCAGCAATTTTTGGACCTGTAAGAACTTGATATTTAGTTTTAACTCGCTCTACTGGGACTAATTCACCCTCTGCATTTGTTCTAAGTGTTTTATTTGCTTCCGGCTTTTTAGATTCTGCAGCTTTTTCTTGCTTAGGCTTAAACGACTCCTTACTTACAGGCGCTTTAGCAGTTTCAGGTTTCACGGCGTCTGGAACAATTTCAGACTTTTTAACTTCTTCTGGAGCAGGTGTTTCTTGAACTACTTTTGGCGCTTCTTCTGCAACTGGCGCTTCCTGTATAGGCGCTTCCTGTTTTGGAGTTTCGGCCACCGGAGCAGGTTTTTTAGGCTCTAAGTCAATTTTACCTACTTGCTTTGGTCCAGAAAGTGTTTTAGAGGCTCTTATAACTTCTTCTTTTATGGCTGCCTCTTTCTGTCTTTCTTCAATTTCACGTTCTCGTTGCTCACGAAGTACTTCTTTTTCTTTCAATTTTGCTTCACCAACTTCTTTAGATGCCACTTTTTTGTTTGCATCTGTTTGAAATTCGTTTGAAAGAATTACGTGTACCGCTTCTGAAATTTTCGTATTAGGACTTTTTTCTATCTCCACGCCTTTCGATTCTAGAAAATCGACAGCCCTGTCAATAGAAATATTGAGTTCCCGTAATACTTTATTTAATCTAATTGTGTCAGCCATAAATTGCCTTTAAAATACTCAAATATATGTTATTCCTCAAATTCTTCTCTAAGAATTCTAATAACGTCTTTAATTGTTTCTTCTTCTAAATCTGTTCTTTTTACTAGATCGTCTACATCTTGCTCTAAAATACTTTTAGCAGTATCTAATCCAGCTTTACTAAACTCTTCAATAATCCAACCTTCAATTTCGTCAGAGAATTCTCTTAATTCCACATCTTCTTCTGCACCTTCTCTAAACACATCTATCTCGTAACCAGTTAATTGACCAGCTAAACGAATATTATGTCCGCCTCTACCAATGGCTTTACTAACTTCTTCTGGCTTTAAAATAACCTCTGCACGTTTTGTTTCTTCGTTAATTTTTATTGAAGTTACTCTTGCAGGACTTAAAGCTCTCGTAATGTATAATTGTAAATTATTGGTATAATTAATAACATCGATATTTTCGTTACCTAATTCGCGTACAATACCATGTATTCTTGATCCTTTCATACCAACACAGGCGCCAACAGGGTCGATTCTATCATCATAAGAATCTACTGCTACTTTTGCCTTTTCACCAGGTATTCTCACAACATTTTTAATAGTAATTAACCCATCGAATACCTCAGGTATTTCTTGCTCGAAAAGTTTTTCTAAAAATACTGGGGAGCTTCTAGACATGATGATGGTAGGTTTAGCACCTTTTAATTCAACACTGTCAATAACACCACGCACGTTATCCCCTTTTCTAAAGAAATCTGATGGAATTTGTTTTTCTTTTGGAAGTACAATTTCATTCCCTTCGTCATCTAATAAAATAACGGCTCTGTGACGAATATGATGCACTTCGGCTGTATAAATTTCGCCAACCAAATCTTTAAATTGCTTAAAAATTATGGTGTTGTCGTGCTCATGAATTTTAGAAATTAAATTTTGACGTAATGCTAAAATAGCTCTTCTTCCTAAATTAATAATTTTTACTTCTTCAGACACATCCTCACCTACCTCAAAATCTGGTTCAATTTTACGAGCTTCAGATAATGAAATTTCATGATTAGGTTCCTCAACTTCGCCATCGGCAACTACTACTCTATTTCTCCAAATTTCTAAATCCCCTTTATCTGGATTTACAATAATGTCAAAATTATCGTCGTCGCCATATTTCTTTTTTAAGGCACTTCTAAATACATCCTCTAAAATAGCCATTAACGTTACTCTGTCAATTAGCTTATCGTCTTTGAATTCTGAAAAAGATTCAATTAACGCGATATTCTCCATAACTCTTATTGAATTAAAATTTAATCATCACTTTTGCTTCTACAATATCATCGTAAGCAAGATTTGCTTGCTTTTTTACTGTTATTTTACCTTTACCTACTGGTTTTGGTTCTCTAACTTTCCACTCTAACGTAATTTCTGTTTCGGTTGCTTTTGCTAAAGTTCCTTCGAATTTTTCAGAATTTGTTCTTACCGTTAGCTCTCTTTTAATGTTTTTTTTATACTGTCTTTTGTTTACCAAAGGCGATGTTGCTCCTGCCGACATGACTTCTAAAGAAAAATCATGTTCTTCTCTATCGATGTTATGTTCGATGGCCCTGCTAATAAACATGCAGTCCTCAACCAAAACACCTTTATCGCCATCAATTACTATATTTATGTGATTATCTCCTTGAATAGTGAAATCAATTAAAAACAAATCTGGTCGTTCTAGTAACGCAGCTTCTAATAACTCTGTAACGGTATTTTTAAACATTTTTTATTATAAAAAGAGGGGACTTCCCGTCCCCTCTAACTTAATTTTGCCTTTCAACGCTGCAAATATATAATATTTTATTGATTACTACGGTAATATTTCATAAATTTCGAATAAACTCAGCAATAAAAACATGAAAAAAATACTCGTTCCTACCGACTTTTCTGTCCAAGCCGAAAACGCTTTAAAAGTGGCAGCCCAATTAGCTAAAAAGCATAAATGTGAGATTTATTTATTGCATATATTGGAAATCCCCATGCGCCAAGTAGATCCCATGAGCAGCTACACCAGTTTACCAGAAGCTGTTTATTTTATGAAACTAGCCCAAAAACAGTTTGAGGAATTACGAGCCAACAGCTATCTAAAAAACATAAAAATACACGAACATGTAGAGTTTCAAGAAATATTTAAAGGCGTATTTCATGTGTGTAAAAAACAGCATATTGATTTGGTGATTATGGGCTCTAATGGTGCCGATGGTTTAAGAGAAATGCTGATTGGTAGCAACACCGAAAAAGTTGTTAGAACCTCTGAAACACCTGTAATGGTTATTAAAAACGAACACAAGACTTTTAAAACTAAAAATTTTGTGTTTGCTTCTGATTTTAAAGAAGAAAGCTTAGGCGCCTTTAAAAAAGCGATGGCCTTTGCCGAAATTTTTGGTTCCAAAATACACTTATTATTAGTAAATACGCCCATTGATTTTATGACCACTGCAGAAGCCGAAGACAGAATACAGCAATTTATTAAACCCTTCAAATTATCGGATACCTCTATTCATATTTACAGCGATATGACTATTGAAAGAGGTATTATGAATTTTTGCAAGTCTATTGAGGCCGACTTAATTGGTATGAGTACCCATGGCAGACAAGGCATTTCGCATTTCTTTAACGGCAGTATTAGTGAAGATTTAGCAAATCATGCCAAAAGACCTGTGATTACTTTTAAAATATAAACTGAAAACTATTTTTAATCTGCATTTACGCCCCAGTTTGCTTATTTGGGCTCTATTACACGGCGACTTACGAATAAACTTCTCGTCCCTTACACCTACAAGCTCAAAAAAAAAATCCAGACTCAAATTAAGAATCAGGATTTACAATCATGTTGGCTTACTAGGGCTTACTTCGACGCCGCTCAATATAAACTTCTCGCCACTTACTCATACAAATTCAAAAAAAAATCCTGACTCAAATTAAGAATCAGGATTTACAATCATGTTGGCTTACTAGGGCTCGAACCTAGACTCTTCTGGACCAAAACCAGACGTGTTGCCAGTTACACCATAAGCCAATGTGTAATTGAGGCTGCAAATTTAGTACAAAGTTTTATTTTAGCAAGTATTTTTTAAAAAAATAATTACGATTACTTAAGGTTTACTTAAAAACATACTGAATACCATAATTATTATTAAATTCGCCGATGCAAACAAACATGTTTTTTTATGACCAATTTCAATTTTAAAAAATGGAATACCGTTTTAGGATGGATTACTTTTTTAATAGCACTTACCGCCTATACCCTTACAGCAGAGCCAACAGTAAGTTTTTGGGACGCGGGCGAATACATATTAACTTCGGCAAAATTACAAGTGGGACACCCTCCTGGAGCTCCGTTTTTTCAGATGTTGGGCGCCTTTTTTGCTATGTTTGCATTTAAACCAGAGCAAGTAGGTTTTATGATGAATATGATGAGCGCCATATCCAGCGCCTTCACTATTCTCTTTATGTTCTGGACCATTACTTTACTCTTAAAAAAACTTGTTGCACACAAAAGCGAGATAACGAATGCCAAAGCTATTGCTATTTTAGGAAGTGGCTTAGTAGGAAGTTTAGCCTTTACCTTTACAGATTCTTTCTGGTTTAATGCGGTAGAAACCGAAGTTTACGCCATGGCAACCTTAATTATGTCTGTGTTATTTTGGCTTGGTTTACGCTGGGAACAGGACATGCATAAACCCCGAGGCAATCGTTGGCTTATATTAATTTCGTTTATTATAGGGCTTTCGTTTGGTGTGCATTTTATGGGATTATTAACCATTCCTGCCATTGGTCTTATTTACTTCTTTAAAAACTATAAAACGGTTACTATTAAAAATTTTATAATTGCTAATGCGGTTTCTGTAGCCATTTTACTTTTTATATTTAAATTATTAGCACCTAATATTCTTAAAATATTTAGTGTTTTTGAAATCTTCTTTGTTAATTCTATTGGGCTTCCTTTTAATTCGGGATCTATTATTGCAGGTCTATTATTGGTTGTATTAATTGTTTCTGCTCTAAAGTACAGCAGTAAAAAAGGGATGATACACCTAAATACTGGTATTTTATGTTTAACCTATGTTATCATTGGGTTTTCAACATGGTTAATGCTTCCTATAAGAGCGAATGCCGATGTGGTAATTAATGAAAACAATCCGTCGAGCGCCAGAGAATTACTTGCTTATTATAATTTAGAACAATATCCAGAAACGCATTTGTTTTATGGACCGCAGTTTACAGACCAATATGCCTATTTAGATGACAATAATCCTTACATAGACGATAAACCTAAATATGAAAAAGACCATGCAAAAGGCGAATATGTTATTGTAAACAATTACAAAAAAGCAAAACAAAACTACAACAGTGAACACGCTTCTATATTGCCACGAATGTGGAGTGGTGAACATGCCGAAAATTATATGATGTTTTCTGGCTATTTAGAATTTAAGTTAAAGCCTGAGTACCAAATGGAAAATCAGCTTAGAAACGTGGTTAACAACTTTAAAAAAGAGGTTGCTAGCGGTAATGTTGATTACGAAGATTACAACAGTTTTTTAACGCGCTATAAAGGTTATATTGATGTAGAAAAACCATCGCTATGGCAAAATGTAACCTACATGTTTCAATATCAGTTAGGCTATATGTACTGGCGCTATTTTATGTGGAATTTTTCTGGAAGGCAAGACGACATTCAAGGAAAATATGATAACCATGGAAACTGGATTTCTGGCATAAAGCCATTAGACGAAAAGCTTTTAGGACTATCTCAAGATAATTTACCCAGCGATGCTAAAAACAATAAAGGCCGCAATACCTATTATTTATTACCATTTATTTTAGGACTTTTAGGCTTTCTATTTTTGTTTAATAAAGACCGAAAACTGTTTTGGACCATGCTGGTGTTTTTCCTGTTTACAGGAATAGCCATTCAGGTTTACACTAATGTTCGTCCGTTTGAACCGCGGGAACGCGACTACTCGGTGGTTGGTTCTTTTTATGTATTTGCACTATGGATAGGGTTTGGTGTTTACGCTTTATTTGACGCACTAAAAGAGTATGTCACACCAAAACTGTTAGCCCCAGCAATTTCTGTAATCTGTCTTATTCTGGTGCCTGGTATTTTAGCCGCTAACAATTGGGACGACCACGACCGATCTGATAAATACACCGCAAGAGCGATGGCAAAGATGTATTTAGATTCTTGCGCCAAAGACGGCATATTATTTACCATAGGAGATAACGATACGTTTGCATTATGGTACGCGCAAGAAATTGAAGGGTATAGAACCGATGTGCGTGTTGTTAATACCAGTTTATTTCAAACAGACTGGTATATAGACCAAATGAAGCGTAAAGCTTATGAAAGCAACCCGATTCCATCGCAATTAACCCACGATTTATACAAATATGGCACCAACGATTATATAATTATCGAGCCTGTTGTAAAAGACACCTTATATGTGAAACAATTTTTAGATTTTATTGCTAGCAATAATCCTAAAACAAAGTATAAATACATTTTAGAACAAAAAGGAATAGACTTATCGCAGGTTAGAAATCAAGATTTAACGGCGAGTTATTTACCAACCGAATTTTTAAGAATACCGGTAAATAAAGAAAATGTTTTAAAATATGGCATTGCAAAAGCCAAAGATGCCGATAAAATTGTTCCGCATATTGATATTCATATTACGGGAAATGCCTTGTACAAAAACCGATTACTCATGCTTGATATTGTGGCTAATAACGATTGGAAACGCCCTATCTATTTTACGGGAGGCAGTTTTGGCGACGACGATTATATCTGGATGAAAGATTATTTACAGCTTGATGGCATGTGTTACAAACTCATACCTATAAAAACGCCGGTAGATAGAGCAAACCCGTTTGATATGGGACGTGTTGATAGCGATTTAATGTACGAAAAAGTTAAAAAATGGGATTGGGGAAATAGTGGCAAAGACATTTACCACGACCCAGAAACGCGCAAGAACTCCATTACCTACCGAGGTAATTTAGCGCGCCTTATGGAGCAATTACTTACTGAGAACAAACTTGATAAGGCAGAAGAAATTGCCGATATTGCCATGACCAATATGCCTGTAGATTATTTTGGGTATTACACCTTATTAGAACCTTACATTACGGCTTATTACGAAGTTGGAAATAAACAAAAAGCCCAAAAACTTTACAAACAAGTGGCTAAAAAATATCAGGAGAATCTAGCTTATTACAGCAGTTTAACGCTTGCTAATCAAGATAGGCTGTTTGAAGATATTTATACCGATATTCAACGCTATAAAGGGTTAGTAGATGTTATTACAAAATACGATCTGGAATTCGCCAAAAAAGAAGGCGACATATTTAATACTAATTTGATGCTGTTTAAACATTTTTATGGCAGCGATAGCGAAAGTACTCCAAATGAAGAATTAGATATTCCGGTGCAAGATAACACGTTAGATGTAACCGAGTAAGGCATGACCTTAACACCCGTAAAAACACCATTAGTTGCAAAAAAGATGTTCCCAAATTATATTTGGGACATCGCAACTAACGAGAAAACTATTTATCTTACGTTTGATGATGGTCCAACGCCAGAAATCACCAACTGGACATTAAACACCTTAAAAAACTACAACGCTAAAGCGACTTTTTTTTGTATTGGCAACAATATTGAAAAGCATCCTGATATTTTTCAGAATATACTAAAAGATGGTCACTCTATAGGAAACCATACCCATAACCATATTAAAGGTTGGAAAACTCAAGCGACAGCGTATCTAGAAAACATTAAAAAAGCAGAAAGCATTATAAGTCTTCAAATTCTGAATTCTGAATTCAGAATTCAGAATTTATTCCGTCCGCCATACGGACAAATAACCCCAAAACAAGGTAAAGAGCTACAAGCCTTGGGGTACAAAATAATTATGTGGGATGTGTTGTCTTTTGATTGGGAAAAGAGCATCTCTGAAGATACCTGTTTTAATAACGTAAAATCTAAAGCCACGAACGGCAGTATTGTGGTGTTTCATGATAGCGTGAAAGCTTCTAAAAACATGCAATACGCCTTACCAAGGGTGTTAGATTATTTTAGTAATAAGGGCTTTACGTTTGAAGCTTTAGTGTTTTAATTAACACTACATATTTTTTTATAAAACCTCTTGTACTTTATACTGTAAAAAGAATGATAATGAGAACCTATGCTGGTTTTGCGTTAGGGATTGCAGCGGCATCCTTTTTGTGAAGCGTAGGAACAATACATTTTTATTGAACCTGAATGCATAACGATAATGAGATCCCGAAACAAATTCGGTACTGCTTCGCAGAAAGATATAGCGTAAAGCCCGACCTGTTCCTGAACTTATTTCAGGATAAAGGGAACGTCCTAATCTGAAATTTAAACGTATTGCTGAATAATCCCAATAAGCGTGTTAGCATCCTGCTCGCCGCTTTGACGCCATTTCATTTCGCCATCTTTATAAATAATTAATGTTGGCAATGCTTTTACACGTAAGGCTTCTGCAAGCTCTTCGTTTTTTTCAACATCAATTTTTATTACTTTGGCCTTATCACCAAGTGCAGCGGCAACATCTCTTAGTACCGCATGCATTGCAGTAGATTGCTCATTCCATTCTGTAAAAAAATCTAACAAAACGGGAATTTCTACATCAATAAGTTCCCCAAATTTTGACATACATTTTTGTTTATTAGTCAAATATACTTATACAAACCTACGTAATTTTTCGAAAATACCAATAAATGCCCTATTTATAATGCATTGTAATAAAGATAAACAATTTTTTGGCTTATAAAAGCACTTTATTTAAGAGATTTCTGATCCTTTTTTAAGTTCAATTACTGTAATTTCTGGCCAAATGCCCACGCGCCCCGGAAATGCTAAATAGCCAAACCCGCGATTTACATTTAAATATTGACCCATTTCTTTATAAATACCAGCCCAATATTTATAGCGCCATTTTATGGGACTCCATTTTACCCAACCCGGAATTTCTATACCAAATTGCATACCATGTGTGTGGCCGCTTAAGGTTAAATGATAATGATAATCATCACTAACTACTTGTTTTTCCCAATGTGTTGGGTCATGACTCATTAATATCTTAAAATCATCGCTTTTAATATTGGCTGAGGCAAGTTTTAAATCGCCTGCTTGTTTAAAGCCGCCAATACCCCAATTTTCTACCCCAACTATGGCAATGCGTTCGCCATTTTTTTCTAAAAATCGGCTTTCGTTTAATAACAAATCGAAGCCTAATTCTTTTTGCAAGGTTTTTAAGGTTTCTAAATTTTGATGTTTAGCTTCTTGAGATTCCCAGTGCGCATAGTCGCCATAATCATGATTGCCTAAAACAGAGAACATGCCATCTTTTGCCTGTAATTTATTAAAAACGTTCATATAAGGTAACAACTCGTCTGCCTTATTATTTACCATATCGCCAGTAAATAAAATAACATCGCTTTGTTGCTCGTTTATTAAATTTACGGCATAGTTTAGTTTGTCTAAATTATCGAAACTTCCGGAGTGAATATCGCTTATTTGGGTAATTTTATACCCATTAAACGCCTCTGGTAAATCTTCAAAATTTAGTGTGTATTTTAAAACTTTATAGTTGTACTTCCCTTTATACATACCATAAATTATAGATGTTAAAGGTATGGCAGCTATGCCCAGCGCAATTTGACTTATAAATTTTCTTCGAGACGCCAAGTAATTTCCTTTTGCGGCATCACCTTCGGTAACATACCGGTACACCGCCATAGGTAACCTAAAAACATCTTCGGCAAACATGCCTATTAAAAGCACCATTTTGGGTATCATAATGGCTAAAAGAAAGCCAAAAGCATAGGCATTGGCATGCGAAAAACCATTACTCCGATTAAAACCAGCATAACTATAAATAAAATTGCCAACTACTAAAACAGTTAACAACCAGTATAATAAATACATCCAATTATTTTTTGTTATGGTTTTAAATGCCTGAAATGCATATAAATCCATAATTAAAAAAACAATTAGAAAGACAATCCAACGAAGCATAGTATTTTTTTTATCAAAGATAATGGTAATCTAAAAGATTACGAATTACTAATGGCGTATTTAACTTATACTTAAGATTTAATTCCATTCGAATTTTTAAAAACTTAGACGCGAAATGTGCATTATTCTCTAATTAACGCATAAGTTTTTGTAGTTTTGGTTTCTATCAAAACAAATACTATGTCCGATCAAAAACGTCTTTTCTTAGTTGATGCTTACGCTTTAATTTTTCGTGGGTATTATGCCTTTATTAAAAACCCCAGAATTAATTCGAAAGGTATTGATACCTCGGCCATTATGGGTTTTATGAACTCACTTTTAGACGTTATTAAACGCGAACGTCCAGACCATTTAGCAGTTTGTTTTGATAAAGGCGGAAGTGCCGACCGTGTAGAAATGTTTGAAGCTTATAAAGCCAATAGAGACGAAACGCCCGAAGCCATAAAAATTGCTGTACCTTACATACAAGACATCTTAAAAGCCATGCACATTCCTATTATGGTGAAGGAAGGTTTTGAAGCCGACGATGTTATTGGAACCCTTTCTAAACAAGCCGAAAAGGAAGGCTATAAAACCTTTATGGTGACGCCCGATAAAGATTTTGCACAACTGGTTTCTGAAAATATCTTTATGTACCGCCCTGTTTTTGGTGGTGGTTATGAAACCTGGGGAATTGATGAAGTAAAAGCAAAATTTGAAGTAGAAGACCCCTTACAGGTTATTGATTTTCTGGGTATGATGGGCGATAGTAGTGATAATATTCCTGGGTTACCAGGTGTTGGTGAAAAAACCGCTAAAAAACTACTTGCCCAATATGGCAGTATGGAAAACCTTTTAGCCCATACCCACGAGCTTAAAGGTAAAATGAAAGAAAAAATTGAAGGCGCGAAAGAATTAGGAATGCTTTCTAAAAAACTGGCTACCATTATGCTAGATGTTCCGGTGGTTTTTGATGCCAAAGATTTTGAAATGAACCACCCCGACTTACCTAAAGTAACCGAGATTTTTATGGAGTTAGAATTTAGGCAACTGCTTTCTAATTTCGAAAAAACTTTTGCTTCAAACGATGAAACGGCTTCGGTTTCTACCGCCAATGCATCGGCAGCAACGGACACAAAAACAACTCCCAAGGAAGTTAAAGCGGCCGGAGCTGGTCAATTTTCTTTATTTGGAGCCGATATTACTTCCGCGGAAGCGAAAACAGAAACCACATTGCTGCGCAAAACTGCCGAAACCACCCCGCATTTTTATCAGAGCATTGCCACGGGTATGGCTACCAAATTGTTTATTAAAAATTTAATGAGCCAAAGTAGTGTGTGTTTTGATACCGAAACCACGGGCTTAAACCCTATAACCGCCGAACTGGTGGGCATTTCTTTTTCGTGGGAAGTTGGCAAAGGGTTTTACCTGCCGTTTCCAGAAAACAGAGACGAAGCGCAAGAACTAATTGAGCAATTACGTCCGTTTTTTGAAAACGAGGCGATTCAGAAAATTGGTCAGAATTTAAAATACGACATTAAAGTTTTAGCCAAATATAACATTGCGGTAAAGGGCAAGTTGTTCGACACCATGTTAGCGCATTATTTAATTAACCCCGATATGCGCCATAATATGGATGTTTTGGCGGAAACGTATTTAAATTACACACCTATTTCTATTGAAGAATTAATTGGGAAGAAAGGAAAAAATCAGCTTTCTATGCGCGATGTTGCGTTAGAAAAACAAACCGAATATGCTGTTGAAGATGCCGACATTACCCTGCAACTTAAAGAACATTTTGAGAAAGAATTGGGTGAAGCCGATACCCAAAAATTGTTTGATGATATTGAAATTCCGTTGCTTCGTGTGCTTGCGGCCATGGAATTAGAAGGTATTAATTTAGATGAAGCCTTTTTAAATTCGTTGTCTGAGCAGCTGGATATTGATATAAAATCTCTGGAAACTAAAATTTATGCCGAAGCTGGCGAAACATTTAATATTGCTTCGCCAAAACAACTGGGCGATATTTTATTTGATAAATTAAAACTGGTTGACAAACCTAAAAAAACTAAAACCGGACAGTATGCTACCGGCGAAGACATTTTAAGTTATTTGGCAAAAGACCACCCCATTGTTAAGCATGTATTAGACTACCGTGGGTTAGCAAAATTAAAAAGTACTTATGTTGATGCATTACCTACGCAGGTTGAGCCTTTAACAGGCAGAGTGCATACTGATTATATGCAGACAGTGGCGGCAACTGGGCGACTTTCGAGCAATAACCCCAATCTTCAAAACATTCCTATTCGTACCGAACGAGGTAAGCAGGTGCGGAAAGCTTTTATTCCGCGAAACGAAGATTATGTGCTACTTGCTGCCGATTATTCGCAAATAGAATTGCGCATTATTGCCGCGTTAAGTAAAGAGGAAACCATGATTGAGGCTTTTAAGAATGGCGAAGATATTCATGCGTCGACTGCTTCAAAAGTCTTTAATATTCCGCTTGCAGAAGTTACTCGCGAGCAAAGAAGTAATGCCAAAACCGTTAATTTCGGAATTATTTATGGGGTTTCGGCCTTTGGCCTAAGTAATCAAACCGATTTATCGCGAAGTGAAGCAAAAGAACTGATAGACACTTATTATGCAACCTATCCTAAACTTAGAAGCTATATAAGCGAACAAATAGACTTTGCGCGCGAAAATGGCTATGTGCAAACGGTTTTAGGACGCAGACGTTATTTAAACGATATTAACTCCAGAAATGCGGTGGTTAGAGGTGCTGCCGAACGCAATGCGGTAAACGCGCCTATACAAGGTAGTGCTGCCGACATTATTAAAATTGCCATGATTAGAATTTACGATAAACTTGAATCTGGAAATTTTAAAACCAAAATGTTGTTGCAGGTACATGATGAGTTGGTGTTTGATGTGTTTAAGCCAGAATTAGACCGTATTAAAACTTTGGTTAAAACCGAAATGGAAAACGCTTATAACCTAGAAGTGCCATTGGTGATTGATTTGGGTGTTGGTAACGACTGGTTAGAGGCGCATTAAATAGGCGTATTTATGTTGCTCTTTATTTTCGTTGAAAAAACACCCCTAAAGTCCCCTCAAGGGGACATTCCTCTTTGAGGGGCTTTAAAGTTTAGATCTTTGAAGTCGTTTTCTTCTGGATTTGTTTGTTGAAGATTATCTGAGTGTGATGTTTTAGTACTTATAAAAATGATCGAATCGCGATTTATTACTTATAAATACTTAATAAATTAGGAACGGAAACAATTATCCCCTTGAGGGGATTATAGGGGTGTAAGTATAAACATGAGAAACAAAATAATTCCATATAACCCAAAATTAAAATTACTGGCACGGGAGTTGCGGAAAAACAGCACACTTCCCGAGGTTTTATTATGGCAAAACATTAAGCAACGGGGTTATGGTGTTCAATTTCATAGGCAGGTACCCATGCTTGATTATATTGTCGATTTTTATTGTCATGAAATAGGTTTAGCCATTGAAATTGATGGCAGTAGTCATGAACAATCATATGCTTACGATGTTAAAAGACAGCAAGCATTAGAAGGTTACGGTGTGACATTTTTGCGATTTTCGAATGAAGATGTTAAGAAAAATATGTTCAGCGTTTTATTAGTTATCGAAGAAACCATAAATAAATTACGTAGGATAAATACCGCCAATAATAGCGTTATGTTTTACGACTGCCATGATAAATCAACCCTTTGAGCTTTGCTCGCTTTCTTCGATGAAAAAACACCCCTAAAGTCCCCTCAAGGGGACAATCTAAACCAAGAATCTATAGTGGAATGAACATACATTGTTCTCGACAACCCTTGAGGAGACAATTCTAACTAAGAAACTTTGTTGTTGGTATAAAAACTACGTTTTTTTTGTCTTGCTTTACAACTTTTTTTGAAAAAACATCCCGTAGAACTTTGCTCGCTATCTTCATTGAAAAAACACCCCTAAAGTCCCCTCAAGGGGACATTCTAAACCAAGAATCTATAGTGGAATGAACATACATTGATTCTCGATAACCCTCGAGAGGATATTTTTAAACAGGTACTTTATGGCTTAAAATAATGTGCGTAATTTCGTGATTTGCGATTTTTTTTATATTTTTAGATTTGCTATAAATCTATTATGACTCATTTACCAATTGTAACGCTTTCTAAAAAAAAGCATAGAAACGAACACCAAATACTTATTGGTTTTAAGTATGATGGCGCATTAATAGAAGTTGTGAGACTCCTACCTAAAGCCACTTGGAGTTCCACATTAAAAAGCTGGTATATAAAAAACAATCCCGAGAATTTAAAAGCGATCTATGCGGTTTTTAAAGACCATGCGCATATAGACAACAGTCAATTATTTGATAAAGCTGCTGAAAAAGCTGAATTTTTTCCAGTAAAACGTGAGCGCAAATTAAGTACAGAAAACAGAACGCTATTAAATAGTTTTTATAAATATTTAAAAGGCAAGCGTTATAGCGAGAGTACTATTGACACTTACGTTTTTTTTATTGCAGATTTTATTGAATTTCATAGCACAAAACCTCCAGAAAATTTAACAACAAAAGATGTTGAGTTATTTATTGAAAATATATTTATAAAACGCAAATATTCTATTAGTACGCAACGGCAATTTATAAGTGCCGTAAAATTATTTATAAGTTTTTACCCCACTACAGGCATTGATAATTTAACCTTAACGCGTCCTAAAAAATCTAAAATTCTTCCAACGGTATTATCGCAGGAAGAAATGATAAGCATCATTCAGTGCACCAAAAACTTAAAACATCGGGCCATTTTAGCACTCATTTATTCGGCAGGACTTCGAATAAGTGAGCTTTTAAATTTAAAGCTTGTAGATTTTCAAATTCAAAGAAAACAATTGCATATAAAAAGTGCTAAAGGCCGAAAAGACCGGTATGTAACTTTGGCAGAAAGTTTTATGCCATTGCTACAAAATTATTTAGTAACCTATAAACCAAAGGTGTATTTTGTTGAAGGACCATCTGGAAATCAATATTCGGCAAGTAGTGTTCGAAAATTTTTATCGAACTCCTGCAAAGCGGCTAAAATTCACAGAACCATTACACCGCATACCTTAAGACATAGTTATGCTACTCATTTATTAGAAAGTGGCGTAGGTTTAAGACATATACAAGAATTATTAGGACATAGCAAACCAGAAACTACGATGATTTACACGCATGTAGCGCGCAAAGATTTACTGGATATAAAAAGTCCTTTAGATCATGCTGTTAAGCAATTACAGGAGATGAAGAAAGACGAACAAAACTTTTTATTGTCAAAAAATATATAGAATTTAAAAACTCTACAAGAGACTTTAACTCCTAGTAACCAAGAAAAAATAAAACCCATCACGTTTTCAATTAATGTACAACAATTAGTTCTTTTTTGTACATTATGTTAATATATTTTGTACAATATTTTTATATTTGATAGGTATGCTATTATACAAAAGACTTTATTCCTATTTTTTATGGCTGTAACATGTACTATTTCTAAGCGTGCCAATGGCATAAACAAAACCCCAGAACACGTTTACCATCTTAAACCCCTTATAAACCAAACGGTTGACATGGACGAACTTGCCACCCGTATTAGCAACAGTTGTAGTTTAACCCACGCCGATGTGGTGGCCTGTATTTCGGCCCTAAATAAAGAGGTGATTAAGGCTTTGAAAGCTGGCGATAAAGTAGATTTAATGTGGTTAGGCAGCTTTAAAATAGCCTTAGAGACGGAGGCACAACCAATGGCCCAAGCCTGTTCAAAAAACGATATTAAACGCGTAAAAGTTAATTACCAACCTGGTAGACACATAAAAAAAGAGCTTCAAGCATTTAGTAACTTTAAAATAGATTCTAAGGCCGCTCTTAAATATCCTTAGCATAAGGTTTTACTACGCATAAAACAAAAATATTAAAATTCAGTTTCCGTTAAATTACAAAGTACTCTTATAATTCGGTTTATTTAGTAATTGCGAGGTATTAATGTGGAAACTAACTTATACGCTATTTAAAAACTGCATTAAGCAGCTCATGTTGTTTTGCCTATAGCCTCTAATTAACTAGAAGGTCTAAATATTACATAACTTTTACTTGCTTATATGGTGAGAAAAATCTACATTAGCTTCAGACTTCGTACAATGGAATCACCAAAATAATATGCAGTTAAGACATTTTAAATTCGACCCATGCGTTTAATCTATTTATATAATTATAATAAGGAACAAAACTTCCTATTATCCCGACGCATTTTGAAAGAAACAGGAACAAAAGTAAACATATAACCAGTTAGCACACATTTGAAAAAAACAACTATTTAATGGGAATTTTAGACATTTTCAAATCCGAAAACTCAAAACCAAAAACTGCTCTGAAAAGGAAAAAAGAAACGGAAAAGTTCCTGAAATCAATTAACGTTCCTTTTATTAAACACCTTCCAATGATTGAGGAGGAAAATGAAGTACGAATTAGAAAACCCGAAGAAATTGCTGAAAGGATTTTAGTATTAACTTACCTGAACTACATTGCTGAAGAACCAGATTCCAAACTTGAGGTAGTTGAATTTTTAAAATCTAATAGACTTTGGGGAAAAGTTTCCCCTGAAGAAAAGTTATTATTCAAAAGTGAGGAATTGACTGAACAAGAACATATTAATATATCTTGGCGTTCGGAGGCCATTTGGGTATTATTATGGGCAATTAACAAAGTAGAAGAAATTGAACTTCCAATTGAACAAGTAGAAATTTTGGAAATAGTTTCAAAATTACCAAAGTTCATGTCCAGCCCAACTGAATATATTAAATCAGCTACAATAAGAACGACATGCGAAATTTTGGACTTTTCTGATTTGATTTATAGAATTCATTGGGCAACTCGTAATGCGGAATTGAATAATAAAAAGTCATTGGAATTTCACCCAAGCATTATAATGGAAAGACACTATGCAATTAATTGGGTGACTTATTATGCAGAGGAATGGGACGACATAACAACTGATACATAAAAAACTGGTGCTAACACCGTATATAAAAAATTGCTATTTTTAGCTTAACCAATGTGAGTTGCTTTGCTTGCTTGCATCTGATTTTCCTTCGGAAAATCCTCGCACACAAACACGCAACTTTCCATATACATAAACGTTGGCATACATTTATGAAAAAACCGCAAACTTATTTACTAATTCTGATTTTACTCATAAACAAAGGAAAGAGAACATCTGAATTAAACGGAGTTTGGTATAATTTGGACTCAACGGAAAAAAAAGATATTACGAAGCTCATATAACTGACACAGGATTCGTGGTTGTATATCAAAGTGGATTGAGCTATTTATCATCTTATGAATTCAAATCCGACACGCTGATTCAATATTTGAGAGACCCTTTCTCTAACCGAAAGATAATTGACACTCTGAAATTTCAAGTGGAACAAAAAAAGGATTCATTCAAAATGGTGAATTTAATAAACGAAAAAGCTAATTCGAAATGGACTAAAATTCCGAATGTAGAACCTTTTGAATTCAGTCAAAATCGGAATTAAAAAACAAACACTGTGGACACTTTAATACATTCGGATTTAGGGAAACGATTTATCAAAACTGGAGATTTCGAAAATACTTCAGTGTTCATCTTCACACTTGAAAGCGACACGTTGAGAACAATTGATTTCAGATGGAGTTTAAGTGAAAGATTAAAATAACGATATGCCAACACCGTGTAAAAATAATTGCTTGGGACTGCCTACTCGGAAATTCCTGCGGAATTTCCAATGGTTCGGTTCCATTTTTAGTAAGTTAGTTGCTTAAACACGCAACTATCCTTACACAACCACGTTGTGCAACATACCCAAAAACATCTGAACTAACATTTGAAAGAATCGCTAAAAAATATATTTGACTTCCTAATTGAAAACCGAATTTACAATAAGGAACTACAAACCAGATATTACTCTGGAATTGTAAAACCACAAAATAGTAAAGCGGAAAAAGTCATTTCGTTATTATACCACACAGCGAATACTCAAAGCCAACCTAAAATTGACAATCTAGCCGAATTTTATAAAAAAATCTATGAAAACAAGGTTTTACTGAATTCGTTTTCTGGATTTATGACCGTGATAAAACTGAATGGAAACGAGCCGAATAATTACAGTGGACTTTATAACGGAATGAAAAACCAAAATGGTTGGGGAGAAAAGACTTCTGCCCTATTTGCCAAAAGCATTTTTCATTTGCATAATAACGAATATCCAAATGAACTGCGAATTTGGAATGATGCACCAAGCGATTTAGAAAAATCCGATTCATTTTATTTACCAGTTGATGCTGTAATAATTTCGATTTTTAAGAATATTCAACCAAAAAGTTGGAACTTTAAGAGCGTAAACAAAACTATTGGAGAAAATTATGACGGAAAGGATTTTGAAGTTTGGGACGATTTATGTTTTGGGGGATTTATAACGCAAATCGGAACTGGAGACGGACGAAAAATGGGTTGGAATTTAAACAAGTATTGGACTTTAAGAGAAAGTGATAAAGACCCAAAAATGATTGCGGAAATCAAAGCAAAAGCGGAGCAGTTTCTGAACATATTGGGGAAAAGCACTATGCACAACAATGTATATAAAACATAGCTATTACAGGCTTTCCGAGAGGTTTTTGCTTCTTTATTAAGTCCGCCAAATTTTTATTTTTGTATATTTAGAAAATTAAAAGATAAATAGAAAAAATAAAAATTCGGCTCGTGTATAATCCGAAACGATAGTGTCTTTTTATACGCTACGTTTCATATACGGAGACGTTGTGCAACATTAGACGAATGAACAAAATTTTAACCTACATATTAATATTTCTGACTTTCAGTTGTGTTGACAAAAAGAAGGAATCGGAATCTGACAAAATTCAAGGCTGAGCATAAACGGACTAACTCAATTGAGACCGACTCAACTGAACTGAAAGCTGAACCGATTGTTGAAATTAAAAAATCTGATCTCTATTTTTAACCCAAATGATCAAATACTCAAACCTAAATGAATTTGATTTGAGAAGTTGGTATTAGGAAAAATAATGGATGAACTAAAATCGTTCTCATCCAAAGAAAAGTTATTGAATACTTTCAAAACGATAGACTAAAGGAGATAATATATATCCAGTAAATTATCAATACTTTTCAATCCAGAAAAAATGACAAATGTGAAAAAATCATAACAATAATAGAAGGAACGAAAGTGTTGCCACGATTTACATTATTTGATTTACAACTATAAAAATGAACTATTGAGCGACAATATCGTTGCAGGACCTGGTGGAGACGGAATAGGGGTATGACCAATACGGAAGATTTATAAATGATTCAACATATCATCTGACCCGAATTGACATGGAAGAAATCGACCTCGAAAATGGCGGAACTGAAACACAAATAGATTCTGTAATTACGAGCTATAGATTTTATAAAAACAAACCGTTTGAAAAACTAACTGAACAAAAATTTAAAAAAGTGAAAAACAAAAAAAAACGTTGCACAACACAGTATATAAGCTATGGCTTGGTCCATGCCTACTTGGAAAATCCTGCGGATTTTCCTCTGGCAATTATTGTTTGGAAACGTCCGTACTAAAACCACGCCACAGCCCATATACAAAACGTTGTGCGTGCATACAAAAAAGAGCCACCGCACGGTCAAGCACATTTGGTTTTTGCCAACGCTCAAAGCCAACGCTGAAAAACCAAAAGAGCTTGCCCTTCCCCACCGCCACCCAAACAGAATATTTACATTTTATACACAGTTTTTTGAGATATTTAAAATAAACTGACTATTTTAGTGACTGAATAAACAACGTCTGAAATGAACCGAATTAAGGAAGTGTTGGAACAGAAAGGAATTAAGCAAACTTGGTTGGCTGAAAAATTTGGAAAGAGCTACAATATGGTTAACGCATATGCTCAAAACAGAAGACAACCAAGATTGGAAACGTTGTATTGAGATTGCAAAATTTTAAAGGTGGAAGTAAAAGAATTGATAAAGGAAGATTGAATGACAAAGTTAACGAAGCAGATCAAGAATATGGACTATGTAGGAAGACTACAGGATTTAAAATATACATATCGTCCTGATATAAGAGACTAAAATGCTCTAGAATAAAACTTTAGACGAAAATTTGAGGCACTCAATAGAGTAAACTTAACCGATACTGAATTTGACAAACTAAGAGAAGAAATAGTAAATCCTGATGTTTTTACTGCTTCTAAAAAATTTAGAGAAAGACAATACATTCAACGAGAAGATGGAACACCACTACATTACACTTTGGTAAACATCAAAGATTGGTGTAAAAATGACTTTGAAGTCATCAATCAATTACGCATCAATACAGAAAACAGCAATCATACGATATGATATTATTCTGCTGATTAATGGTTTGCCTGTTGTTCAAATTGAATTGAAAAACACTAGACGTTAGTCCCAACGTAAAGCAATGCAGCAAATTGTGGATTATAAAAATGATCCTGGTAATGGCTATACCAATTCGTTGATGTGTTTTATGCAGTTGTTTATTGTAAGCAATAGAAGCAAGACCTTCTATTTTGCCAATAACAAAAACCAACATTTTCATTTAATGCAGATGAACAGTTTTTACCTGTTTATGCAATTAGCAGATGAAGACAATAAAAAAATCACATCATCTTAGATCGATTTTACTGAAAAGTTTTTGACCAAATGCACGTTGGGTGAAATGATTAGCCAATATATGGTATTGGTAGAAAGCGAACAGAAATTGCTCGTGATGCGACCTTATCAAATTTATGCGGTAAAAGCTATTGTAGATTGCATTCACCAAAACAGAGGCAACGGTTATATCTGGCACACCACAGGAAGCGGTAAAACACTGACTTCTTTTAAAGCTTCTACACTGCTAAAAGACAATCCCGATATTGAAAAATGTTTGTTTGTGGTTGACCGAAAAGACCTTGACCGACAAACCCGTGAAGAGTTCAATAAATTTCAGGAAGGTAGTGTAGAAGAAAACACCAATACCGAAACATTGGTAAGACGATTATTATCTACCGATTATGCCGACAAAGTAATTGTTACCACCATTCAAAAATTAGGATTAGCATTAGATCAGAATAGTAAACGCAATTACAAGAAAAAGACAATAGACAAACCGTATAAAGAAAGATTAGAACCTTTAAGCGACAAACGAATCGTTTTCATTTTTGATGAGTGCCACCGTTCGCAGTTTGGTGAAAATCACAAAGCGATTAAAGAGTTCTTTCCAAATGCACAATTTTTGGTTTTACAGGTACACCTATTTTTGAAGAAAATGCAACTTACAAAACAATTGAAGGTGAAACAAGCATCTTACAAAACCACAGAAGATATTTTTGAAAAGCATTGCATGCTTATACCATTACTCATGCCATAGAAGATAGAAATGTATTACGTTTTCATATCGACTATTTTAAAGCAGAAGGAAAAGCTAACCGGAGATAATTGACACAAACTGGCAGTTGCAAATGCCATTATTGACAAACACGATGCAGCAACACATTACAAAGCGTTTTAATGCCGTTTTTGCAACAGCTTCAATTAATGATGCCATTGAATATTACGAACTTTTCAAAGCAATTACAAGCAGAAGAAATTAAAAGAAGATGAAGATTATCACACCGTTAAATATTGCTTGTGTATTTTCTCCACCTGCCGAAGGCAATAAAGACATTCAACAGTTACAAGAAGATTTAGCTCAAGAAAAAGAAGACAACAAGTAGAACCTGATAAAAAGAAAAAAGCTCTAATAGCAAATTATTGCCGACTACAATAAGCAATATGGTACCAATCATACAATTAACTGAATTTGATTTGTACTATCAAGATGTTCAGCAACGCATCAAAGACCAAAAATATACCAATAAAGATTATCCACACAAAAATAAAATTGATGTGATCATTGTGGTAGATATGCTGCTTACAGGTTTTGATTCTAAATATCTTAAAACGTTGTATGTAGATAAAAACCTAAAATACCACGGTTTAATACAAGCATTTTCACGTACCAATCGTGTACTAAACGATACCAAGCCTTACGGTAATATTTTGGATTTCCGAGCAACAAGAAGAAGCTGTAAACAAAGCAATGATACTTTTCTCTGGTGAAGATAGATAAAGCTAAAGAAATTTGGATGGTTGATCCTGCACCTATGGTAATTGAAAAATACCAAAAAGCAGTTGCAAGCTTAAATCAGTTTATGGAAGCTAATGGTTTGGAATGCACACCTTCTGAAGTATGTAATCTAAAAGGAGATGCTGCACGTGCAGAATTTATAAACGCTTTTAAAGAAGTACAACGATTAAAAACACAATTAGACCAATACACCGATTTAGAAGAAACACAAGCAGAAACCATTGAAACATTATTGCCTAAAGATGATTTACGTTCATTTAAAAGTCAATTATTTAGAAACTGCCAAACAACTTAAAAGAAATACAAGAAAAAGGTGATAGTGACACCAGAAGATATACAACAATTAGATTTTGAATTTGTACTCTTTGCTTCTGCCATAATTGATTACGATTACATTATTGGCTTGATTGCCAAATACACACAAGACAAACCTTCTAAACAAAAAATGACAAGTGAGCAGTTAATTAATTTATTAAGCTCTAGTGCCAACTTAATGGATGAGCGAGAAGATATTACTGATTACATCAATACTTTAGAAGTGGGTAATGGCTTAACTGAAAGATGAAATACGCAAAGGTTACCAAAAATTTAAAGATGAAAAATCAGCAAAAGAGTTAACAAGCCATTGCCAAAAAACATGGTATTGGAAACGAAAGTCTTAAAAGCCTTTGTAGATGAAATTATGAACCGAATGATTTTTGATGGTGAAAAACTAACCGATTTATTAGCACCTTTAGAATTAGGCTGGAAAGACCGCAGAGTAAAAGAATTAGCCTTAATGGAAGACTTAGTACCACTATTAAAAAAACTAGCCCAAGGGCGAGAAATATCAGGATTAAAAGCTTATGAGTAAAGAAAAAAAATAAATAGTGCCTGAATTGCGTTTTCCTGAGTTTGAAAATGATGGAGAATGGGAATTAAACATACTTGATAATGATAGTCTATTATGTAAAATGAAGTTCTCACTAAATAATTGTCTGAATGAATGTGAAAATAGCTTGAATCTTCATATGTGCAAGGTATGTAGACTTTAAAAGAAGTATGTATCAATTATAAATGAAGTATTTCACGTGACAGATAGAGCATAATAATTAATGTTTAGAAATTGGAGATATTCTTGTTCGAAGTGTACAGATGATCATATGCAAAAGAAATAATTTACCATTTAAAGTTTGTATTGGTGAGGATGAATACATTATTAGCTAAATCAGATTATTGTAAAATTAATCGACTCAAGAATTTTTTATATCAATTGGCTATTTCAATTCAGCACTAGAGAAAGAAATTGCTCAAGGTGTTAAAGTATCATGACTGTAAAAAAGCTGATCTTGCAAATATAGAGTATTATAATTCCTATACTAAAACCCAAAAGAACAACAAAAAATAGCCAATTGCCTATCCTCTTTAGATGAATCAATAACAGCAGAAACCGAAAAACTAGACCTATTAAAAGACCATAAAAAAGGCTTATTGCAACAGCTATTTCCCAGCAGAAGGAGAAACCAAACCACAATTTCGTTTTCCTGAGTTTGAAAATGATGGAGATTGGGAGGAGAAAGAAACTGGGTAAATTTTTAAAGTTACTCAATGATTCATATCTAGCAATGAATAAGTTCAATACTGCTGATAAAGGAAAATAATATTCTAGTTGTATTCACAGCTATTTGAAAATAAAGGTTCAGACATCCAAAGATTGTACAGTTAATACCGTGAAGAGAATATAATTACTAGGAAAACTGTTATTCGTGATGCATATTATGGAAATTGGCAATTTCAATTAGGCTGAGTTCCTATTCAACAAATTATTTAGCATCTAATTATGAGAAATAAGATTTACGATATATTAGGTTGAGTATTTATTATTCAATTCAAAAATAGACTTTTATATATTGGCTAATTCCTCAAATTAATAAACGATTAACATCAAAATTAAAAGTAACTTTTCCGCCCAAGCTAAAAGAACAGCAAAAAATAGCCAATTGTTTATCTAGTGTAGATGATTTAATAGAAGCACAAACACAAAAATTAGAAGCCTTACAAAACCATAAAAAAGGCTTAATGCAACAATTGTTTCCTAATGTAAATGAGTTAACGGTATGAGTACTTTAAAGAAAACTATTTAAATATAAAACGTTAAATGGTTTGGTTACTCGTTTAAGAGATGACTTAAAAACCAATGATTTTATTTTGCTCTATGCCTATAATGGTACAGGTAAAACCAGAACCTCAATGGCTTTTAAAGAAAAAGGTAAAAAGAAAATAAAAGTTGAATTAAAAGATAATAAAGGAAAAGTAATACTAGATAAAAAAGGTAAACCAAAAACAGAAGAAACAATAGTTGGCGACACCCTATATTTTAATGCTTTTACAGAAGATTTATTTGTTTGGGATAATGATTTAGAAAACGATACCGCACGTGTTTTACAAATGAACTCTGAATCTAAATTTTTTAATGGATTTAAAGAATTAGCCTTAGAAGAAAAGATATTTGCTTACTTAGAACGTTATGCTACATTCGATTTTGACATTGATTACGATAATTGGCGAATTACCTTTAAAAAGCAAGTTAAAAATCCAAAATACAATGCTAAAAATCCTAATAATAAAGAACCTGAATATATAATAAAAGACTAATATTAAAATATCTAGAGGAGAGGAAAATATTTTTATTTGGTGTGTTTTCTTGGCAATTAGCGAATTAGCAATAGATGCTGAAGAAGATAGTTCTTATTCTTGGGTTAAATATATTTATGTAGATGACCCAATTTCATCTCTTGATGATAACAACGCAATTGCCGTAGCAAGTGATTTAGCCAAATTATTAAAAAGGGCAGTATACAAAAGAAATTGAAGATGGTGGTGAGAAAAGAACTATAGAGAAAAATGAAGATGAGAAAGTAAAAATTGTCGTATCTTCACATCATAGTTTATTTTTTAATGTAATGTGCAACGAATTAAAAAGATTTAACCATAATCGCTATTTCATTACATAAAAATGGTGATGAAAGTCATACACTTCAAAAAACAGACGATACGCCATTCTTTCATCACGTAGCTATATTAAGTGAGTTAAAACAAGTACAAAACAGGAAAAGTAAATACCTATCATTTCAATTCATTGCGTAGCATATTCGAAAAAACAGCCACCTTTTTTGGACTTAGATGATTTTGGTAAATGTATTTACGGTATTGACAAAGATGACATTTTATATGAACGTGCTTTAAATTTACTAAGCCACGGTAAGTACTCAATTTATGAACCTGTAGAAATGGGTGAAGATAATAAAGATTTATTTAAACGAATACTAAATGCTTTTCTGGATAAATACAAATTTAATTTACCAGAACTGTTAAAAAAATAAAGTCAAATTATGACAGCAAAACAAAAACAAGAAGAACTAGGAAAAACCCTTTGGGATATAGCAAATGATTTAAGAGGTGCAATGAATGCGGATGATTTTCGTGATTATATGCTTTCATTTCTATTTTTACGTTATTTATCAGATAATTATGAAGCTTCGGTAAAAAAAGAATTAGGTTCAGATTATCCAAAATTAGAAAGAGAATGACAAACGTACACCACTATCAGTTTGGTATGAAGATAATCCAAATGATGTAGTAGATTTTGAAAAACAAATGCGTAGAAAAGTGCATTATGTTATTGAGCCAAAATATTTATGGAGTAGTATTTCTGAACTAGCACGAACACAACACGAAGATTTGTTAAAAACACTTCAAAAAGGTTTTAAATACATAGAAAATGAATCGTTTGAAAGTGCTTTTAAAGGCTTATTCTCAGAAATCAATCTAGATTCTGAAAAACTAGGTAAGAACTACGAAGATAGAAATAAAAAGCTTTGTACAATTATTCAAAAAATTGCAGAAGGTATTTCAAGATTTTCAACAGATAGCGATACACTTGGTGATGCTTACGAATATTTGATTGGACAATTTGCAGCAGGTTCAGGTAAAAAAGCAGGTGAGTTTTATACACCACAACAATTATCTACTATTCTTTCAGAAATTGTAACCTTAGATAGTCAAAACCCAAAAGCAGGTAAAAAGAAAAAACTTAATAAAGTATTTGATTTTGCTTGTGGTTCGGGTTCGTTACTGTTAAATGTAAAAAATAAAATTGAAAAACAACTGGAGGTGGTACAATAAGTAGAATTTACGGTCAAGAAAAAAACATAACAACCTACAACTTAGCACGAATGAATATGTTGTTGCACGGTGTAAAAGATTCAGAATTTGAAATTTTTCACGGTGATACTTTAAAAAATGACTGGGATATTTTAAACGAAATGAATCCAGCTAAAAAAGTAGAGTTTGATGCTATTGTAGCAAATCCACCTTTTAGTTTACGTTGGGATGCATCAGAAGCAATGGGTGAAGATTTTCGTTTTAAAAATTATGGTTTAGCACCTAAATCAGCAGCAGATTTTGCCTTTTTATTACACGGTTTTC